>NZ_RCWC01000001.1 GCF_018448935.1 Photorhabdus noenieputensis
GTTTCTTTTGGTGTATGGGCCTGTACATTTTGTGAGTGGTGTATTAGTTCAGATTAGATCTGATACTTCGATTTGAAAAGAAGAGAGTTACCCGCTTTGATTAAAGGCGCTGAATCTTAAATCAAAGCGGGTCTTCTCAATCGGTCGCGGTAGGAATAGCCGTTACCAGCTACCCCTACCGTGACCGATTTTTTAGCCTGATAAGCCACTTTTCCCGGACGTAGTGAACTGTCCCTTTTAAATGTCGGATGATTGTCTAACATTTGGGGGGCAGTTCATAAACCCGGGATCTTTATTAGTGTAATATATGGGTGAAAAGATCATCAATATCAATCAAGTATCGCCATTCTCCCTTATTTGTATATAAGGATAATTCATAATTTTCACCTGATTTTCCAATATATATTTCAGGGAAATTAACCCCTCGTGCAGCGAATTTAAAACAATGGCTTGCTCGATACTCGAACATCATATCTATAAGACTTTCATTATCCACATCTATTTTTTCGTAAAATTCATGTATGTAATAAGCAATAGAGTCAATACTACAATTATGATCAGGTAGATCAACATAGCGGATATTAGATTCATTATCTTTCATCCATAAAATAAACTCAGACACATTGACTTTCCCATGAAAAATAGAAAAATTTTCTTTATCTTTATATAAAATAAGGTTAATAAGATTACCTTCATCATATGATGATATTTCATCTAACAATACAATTCTTAATTTATACATCATCATTTTCCTTCAATCATTTTATTATACTCAGACTTACTGATATCACCTCTAGAGAGAAATTCTCGTAGTACTTTCGGAGGGGCTTCGTTGCCAGGTATTGGATAACCATGCCAACCACCGGCATTGTCTGGCTGAAACTCATATAATTTCCGTCAGCTATACCATAACGTTGCTTTCCACCTTGAATAGAATTATTCAAAACTTCTTGGGCTTTTGAATTAGTTAAATCCATTGGAGTACCCCAACCTCCAGGAGCATGTTTAGGGCTAGGGACGTATTCATTACTATCAGATAAATAGATTAGCTCATCTTTCGTTGGCCCATCAGGAATTGGTGTCACTGTCGTATTACTACCTACATCCGGCTTACCTTCCGTATTGCCGGTATGATTAGGGTATTTCCTTATATCACCGGATTGATCACCGCCGGTATGTGTTGGTAGGTTAGTTGGATTAGCAACTTGAGTGTATTTATCCTGAAGTGTATTTAGGTAACTCTGTGTGATTTCATCATTTCCCATCATCTGAAGCATAATCAGATGGTCTAAGTCTTCTGAAGAAATCTTATCAGCAATTTCCTTTGCCACTATTCCGGTTATACCCGCCTTAACGCCTATCTCCAGGACTTTTTCTGCCACTTTGGCTCGACATGGAGCAGCTATTGCACACCCTTCTGTTATCAGTTTTCCCAGGAAGTTATTATCCGTCGCATTCTTCCCGGCTTGAGCCCCGGTAATGGCGCTGGCGGTGGAGTCACCGGCAATACCGCCTGCCAATCCTGCTGCCAAGGTGGAAAGGGTGCTGATAGTTTGCTTCTGCTCCTCCGTTAACTCACTGACTTTGGCCCCGTCGCTGTAAAGTTGCGTAATCAGTACCTGAGCGGCCAGCTCACCGGAAGCAGCACCGGCTGCGCCTGACAAGGCATTATTGCCGCTGACCTCTGCCGCTACCGCGCCTAAAATCGCATGGGCCAGCGTATTGGTGGCAATATCCACCTGATGGGTTTGCGGGTCAGTCGTCAGCTCTTTTATCACCCCGGCCAGATACGGTGAAGCCCCTCCGGCCAGCGCCTGACCGAGATTATTCCCCGCTAAGCCCTGAATCGCTGCGGTGGCCGCCTGTAGGGCTTTCTGATAGGTTCCGCCGGTCCCCAAGCCCGATTCATTCAGCGCCTGCGTGTAAGCGGTGTCATAGATTTTTATTGATATCCGCTGGCGAGGGGTCTTTATTACCTGCGTTGATCAATTTTTCTCTGGCCGCGGCTTTGTCCGGTTCACTGATATGGTCCAGCTTCGCTTTCGCTGCTTTGGTGGCGATAATTTTCCCTTCGGTACTGGCTATCTCGGTCATCTGGGCGCTGAGTTCGCCAATCAGTTGCGACTGTTTCAGCCGTTGCTGTTCTTTTTCCTTATCAAATATCGGACTCAGGACATTCGCGGCATTATCGGTATCGCGACTTAAGTTCGCGACATCCTGCGTCTGGTGTGCCTTATCCCGGATAATCAGATTGCCACCACTGACGGCAGCGTGCGTGGTGCCGCTGTCATGGCCTGAGTTATGAGTCCCCGTCAGTCCATTGACCGCCAGATTATTGAGAACCTGACCGGCGGTCGGTTGGCCTAGGCTGACGCTCGCACTCTGCTGTTCAATGTTGTGGTTATGACAAATACCAGAATGGACAGTGGGAAGCTGGCAGTTTTGATGAACTGGAATTTGGTGAGGAAGATGGTGTCCGTAAGGTGATAGGGCCGGCCTACATTCTCGGCAATATTTCACATGACGGATGTTAGTGCGCTGACAATGTTATCCCGCAGGGAAATTCCTTGGGTGAATTGACAGAAAAAACAGGTTCAGGTTTACCTGAGCGTCTGATAACGCTATTGCCGGCGGATATGACGCCGGCGATTTACCCATTGGGGAATATTTCCTCTGAGGGGGCGTGTTCCCCCTTTTTTCAGGAACACGTTTTGTCTGCATTGATTAATCACAAAAAAGCGTTTATGGATTTATTGAATGAAACGGCGCGTTACCCTCATCGTTATCGGGTATTTGGCTATTTTGTGCCGTGTGCGGCGATTAGTCTGCATAATGCTGTTCGCCCAGACCGTAAGTTGGAACAACAGTATTTGCAAATCATAAAACATTATGAACCGGAAGATGTGAGCCGGTTATCTCAACTGCTTGTCCATGTCATCATAGGGTTGGAATGTGAACCCCATGATTTTCTTGGCAGCATTTTTATGGAGATGAATCTGGGCGGCAAGCATCTTAAACAATTCTTTACCCCCTGGCCCGTCAGCCTGGTAATGGCAGAAATGCAGTTGAGTGACATCGGGCCACGCTTAACGAAGCAACCTTTTTTACCTTATACGGCCGGCTTGTGGTGCGGTTGTATGGTCATTGCGATGGCGGAAATATTGAAAGCGTCGGGTTATAACCCTACCCGGCATATGTGGGTATCCTGTGTTGATATTGATGTTGTGGCTGCTTCGATGGCCTATATCCAGCTTTCTCTGCTGGGAATACCCGGTGAGGTGGTGATAGGTAATGCGCTGACAAATGAACGTCATCGGGTTATGTATACTCCGGTACACTGGCTGGGAAACTGGTCGTGTGTCGTCTCAGGAAAAATCGTAAGCAGCATGAAGTTCAAACGGTTTGAGACACTAGATTAAGCCAATTCCGGCTCTTGGGCCGGAGTTTTATCCAACAGGACGGAGATGAAAAATAAATCGATTAAAGTTGTTTTGTTTATCCCTGACACGTTTTGGTCTGAATCGGTAGTGCTTCCCAGATGCACTGGACACATTCTATTTCCCTTAATCCTTTCTTATCATGAGCCGTCATTTGCCTTTTGTACTTATCATGATTGATTCAACGAAATGACCGGATACACGCTTCGTTTACCCGTGACGGAATTGGAAACGTTTGAATCATTGCGTGTGGTTTTCATCGATTAATTTTTATTCCCGGAAAAGAGTTTTGCCTTGTCCCTGCCAGAGGATGTATTAGGGTTTTGGGAAAAAAGAGGAGATTAATCGTGTTGAAAAAAATTAAAATCCTGCTGGCGGGAACCTCCGCAGGAAAAAAGTCACTTCCACAACCCACCTCCATCCCAGAAACGGCCAAAGCAGGCTACTTTTTGCCGTCTGAGTCCAGGCTCTTGCTGGATATTTCCCGGCGACGGCAGTGTTTACAGTGTCTGTGGGACAACAGTGCATTACCTAAAACACACTATCAGGCATTGTGGCTGGCCCCGTTACATGAGTGTGTTGCATTGATGCAACAACTTCCGGCAGCTAAATCATTCCCTGTCGCAAGATAGGGAATTTTTTTGAACCGATGCAATTTCCCATCATTGACCCTTTGCTGATCAATTGGGAAATCTAAGCAACCGATATACAACATCGTGCTAATTAATTCATTGATTTTAGTTTGGATGGCTTGACAGTTGCAATAGAACTTGTAAGTATTGCGCTCGAACAAAAAAAGGACATCTGATTTCTCAGATATCCCGAATCTAGAATCCCTTTAATTAACATCGAAATATTGCATGATTGAATAATGACACGCGATGCATTTTTAGGTTCCAGTATCGAACGCCCGTTGAGCTTTTTTATCTCTCAACCAACGCGCTTTGGATTGGTGCCCGGAGGCGGAATCGAACCACCGACACGAGGATTTTCAATCCTCTGCTCTACCGACTGAGCTATCCGGGCAACGGGGCGCATTAAACCGTATTCGGTAGAACTCGTCAATAGATTTCTTTGGAAATAGTGATTTATGCTTTGAAATTATTCGATTAGCTAGCAATATAAGCAAAATAATAACGGAGAGTAGAAAAATTGCTCTCCGTTATTTTCTTAATATTTTAATGTTTTAATGATGATAGCCTTTCTGGGCAGTATTGACTTTCATCAAGTAACGACGTGATTCTGCTGATGGATGTTTGGTTGTCAGGGTTTCATAAACATCACCTGGTGCCATTTTATTGATAATTTGAGCCGCTTTTTTCTTATCGCTGGAAAATACCCGTAATACACTACCGGCACCACCGTTGTAAGCTGTTATTACCGCGTAACGGCGAGACGTTGCGTTAGTAATGTCACCCAAATAACTGTTTTGTAATATCGATAAATATGCTGTGCCGGCATCGATGTTGTTTTCTGGATCAAATAGATAACTACGGCTTGGTTGCCCTGATTTACCTTTCATCTTAAAGACATCACGGCCAGCAGTATGTTGTACAACTTGCATCAATCCAAGTGCATCAGAACGGCTGACTGCATAGGGATTAAAGCTGGATTCTATTTGCATAATTGCCAAAATTAGGGATTCATCTATGCCATATTTAATGGAAGCTTGACGAATCAGTGGCAGATATTTATGAGCACGTTTGTCCAGATGGTTTGGGACCAGTTGTATAGTGACAGACCAAATGACATGTAAACCGGATTGGCGTTTTTGTAATTTGTTGGCAATCAGATAATCTGCAAAGTGTGTTGCTCGCCATTCCCAACGAATCGGTTGGCCGTTATTGTCCATCACTTGTCCGTACAGAAAAGGTTCTTTACTGATTTGGATATCGTTAGTATCAGAGTAAAGATCAACGGAGCCCGGATCATCGCCCATTAATAAGGTCGTGATAATGGCTTTGCGTAAATAGGCTGTAGGGTCAATTGGAGAAATTGTTTCAATCGTGATCGCTCCAGCTTCAAAATTGATATGGCTGCGAGTCTGGTATTGATCAGTATATTTTACGTAATCTTTTGGGCCTGCAATTAATACTTCATGCAACCCCCAAATGTTCTCAATGTTATGAGCAAACTGGCCCATCAAAATGTCAAAACCATTGGTATCTTTTATATATTCTTCACGGTATTCACGATTTTTGTTGCTGGTACAGGAAACAAGAATTGGGGCAATAACAAACAGTGCTAACAGTTTTTTCATCTTACATTGCCATCTGGTATTGAATACAACATCAGAGCCGCTGGCTCTGATGAAAGCTAAATATTATTTTTCTGGTGGGGTATATCCATCAATTTGAATATCATGACCTTCGAACAGGAATTTAGCCATTTCCTGTTCAAGCAATTTACGATCTTCCGGGTTCATGGTATTGAGTTTTTTCTCATTGATCAGCATGGTTTGTTTGCTCATCCATTGTCCCCATGCTTCTTTAGAAATTTCATTGAAAATGCGTTTGCCCAATTCGCCCGGATAAAGCTGAAAATCCAGTCCTTCGGCTTCACGTTGTAAGAAAGTACAAAAAACAGTTCTGCTCATAATAAATCCTCAAAATAGTGGGTATGGGATTCAGCTCAGTTGCTGTAATAGATATTCAACTGGTGCTGCCAGCCCAACAGTTGCGGGTTGCTGTAAGTTATACCAAAGTCCTCTATTTTCATCCATGCAGGTAGTAAAGGATAAAATATTTATTTTTATCGGCACAATATCTAGATGAAAATGGCTAAATGTGTGGCGGAATGCGGTGAGTTGTTCATGTTTACTGTGAGAAATACCTGATTGTTCTAACCAGCCATTTAGTAAATCCATGCTCTCAAACTGAGGAAACGCAAACAAACCACCCCAGATCCCGGTTGGGGGGCGCTGTTCTAACCAGACAGAATCGTGATTCTGCATCAACAGGAAATAAGCTGTTTTCTCAGGAATGCTCTGTTTAGGTTTTTTCCCTGGATATTTGGTCCAGCTATGATTAGCGTAAGCAATACATCCTTGATTTAATGGGCAGATTTCACACTTCGGCTTGCTGCGAGTGCAAACCATTGCGCCTAAGTCCATCATCGCCTGATTAAAATATTCCACCTCTTGCGCTGGCGTTACATTGGTGCTGATTTGCCAGAGGTTGCTTTCAACCTCTTTTTTACCGGGCCAACCTTCCACGGCATAACAGCGGGCCAATACCCGTTTAACGTTGCCATCAAGAATCGGGAAATGTTTACCTTGAGAAAGTGAAAGGATTGCCCCCGCTGTTGAACGACCAACGCCAGGTAGGGCGACAACATCTTCAAAAGTTGTCGGGAATTTACCTTGGTGCCGCTCCACAACCTGTTGTGCTGCTTTATGTAAATTACGAGCGCGAGCATAGTAACCAAGGCCGGTCCATAAATGAAGGACTTCATCAAGGGGGGCTGCGGCAAGTGAAGCCACATCGGGAAAACGTGAAATAAAACGCTGAAAATAGGGAATAACCGTTGCAACTTGAGTTTGTTGCAACATTACTTCTGAAAGCCAGACGTGATAAGAGGTCTTTTCCAATTGCCAGGGCAGGGTTTTACGACCGTAACGATGGTACCAATCCAGTACCACTGCGGAGAATTGCTTTGCTTCCATCATTGGGATAATTGTCTTTAGGGAAAATCAATGTTTCGTGAATAGGATTGCAACATAGTGTAACCTCGCTGTAAACCGGAACTTTGTTTTCGCAGCGCTACGCAATTTCGTATTAAAATTGTACTTGTCACTATCGGACTTGCTAAAATCGCCCATCTTTGGATAATGCGCTCTCTTTTATACCCAATGGATTTCAAGATGGATCGCAACGGCAAGGGAGCGAATCCCCGGGAGCACAGAGAACTATGTGGCCGGGGGAGTGAGTGTAGCCGACAAAGAGGCAACTTGAAAGATGACGGGGATAGGTGGTTTGCTGGTAAAGCAGCCATAAACGGCTGAATAAATGCCTTTAAAACTGACAGAAATACCATGATAAATAACGTAATTTCGCCGGAATTTGATGAAAATGGCAGGACGTTGCGCCGTGTTAGGAGTTTTGTTCGTCGTCAGGGCCGGTTAACTAATCGTCAACAACAAGCTCTTGATAATCTCTGGCCAAAAATAGGTGTTGAGTATCAGGCAGAAAAGCTGGAGCTGGCAGCACTTTTTGGGCGAGAAGCCTCTGTGGTGTTGGAAATTGGCTTTGGCATGGGGGCATCACTTGTCACTATGGCAAGTCAGAATCCAGAAAAAGATTTTCTTGGGATTGAAGTTCATGCACCTGGTGTTGGCGCTTGTCTGGCTTCCGCAGAAGATGAAAATATTGGTAACTTGCGGGTGATGTGCCATGACGCGATTGAAGTGCTGGAAAACATGATCCCGGATAATAGTTTGGAAATGGTACAGCTTTTCTTTCCCGATCCGTGGCATAAAGCACGTCATAATAAACGCAGGATTGTACAGCCGCCATTTGCTGAACTGATAAGAAGCAAGTTGAAAGTGGGTGGCGTATTTCATATGGCGACTGACTGGCAGCCATATGCTGAGCATATGTTGGAAGTGATGAATGGCGTAGATAATTACCGTAATTTGTCTGAAAATGGTGATTATGTACCGCGTCCATCTTCACGCCCGATAACGAAATTTGAATTGCGCGGTCAGCGGTTGGGGCATGGCGTATGGGACATAATGTTTAAGAGGATTAAGTAATGGCTAAAAACCGCAGTCGTCGTTTGCGTAAAAAGATGCATATTGATGAATTTAAGGAATTGGGTTTTTCTGTTAAGTGGAGTTTCCCGTCTAATACACCTGTAGATATTATCGATAGCACTGTTGATGCATTTATTGATGAGCTGATTGAATCTAATGGCTTAGCATTGGATGCCAGCGGTTATCTGCATTGGGAAGGCTTAATCTGTTTGCAAAAAATTGGTATGTGTACAGAAGAACACCGCCAATTGGTTGAAAAATGGTTGAAGGATCGCGGTATGGAAGATGTCATGACCTCCGAATTGTTTGATGTTTGGTGGGATTGATTAATCTATACCCTATGGATGTCAAGATGCATCACGACGGCAAGGGAGCGAATCCTCGGGAGCATAGTTAACTATGTGACTGGGGTGAGTGAGCGCAGCCGACAAAGAGGCAACTTGAAAGATAACGGGTATATCGCTATAAAATAGCTTGCATGAATTACAACAGGGGCCTTGGTGATTAATGAGCGTCCCTGTCTGGAGTAAAATCAGTGAGTACAACGTTCTCTAATACGTTATTGTCGGATATTTTGCGGCAAGTTCGTCCCCTGATTGGCCAAGGGAAAGTGGCAAATTATATTCCTGCATTGGCGGAAGTTCCTGCTGATAACCTGGCAATAGCTATCTGTACCATCGATGGGCAGATATTTCATGCCGGAGATGCTGAGAAGCGTTTTTCGATTCAATCTATTTCTAAGGTATTAAGCCTGACTCTAGCCATGACGCGTTATCAGGAACAAGAGATCTGGCAACGGGTTGGGCAGGAACCTTCTGGTCAGCCGTTTAACTCATTAGTTCAGTTGGAACTGGAAAAAGGCAAACCCCGTAACCCTTTTATTAACGCGGGTGCATTAATTGTCTGTGACATGTTGCAGTCGCGATTGAGTGCACCGAAACAGCGTATGCTGGAAGTGGTGCGCAAACTTGCTGGTTGTCCTGATATTTGTTACGACAGCAAAGTTTCTCGTTCTGAAATGGAACATTCTCACCGCAATGCGGCGATTGCCTATCTGATGAAATCTTTCGGTAATTTCGATAATGATGTGCTTGCGGTACTGCAAACTTATTTTCATTATTGCGCTTTGAAAATGAACTGTATTGAGCTTGCAAAATGTTTCATTTATTTGGCGAATCAGGGGAGTACGATAGGTTCTGAGCAACAAATCCTTAGTCCTCGTCAGGCCCGGCAGATTAATGCATTGATGATGACCTGTGGTATGTATGATGGTTCCGGCGAGTTTGCATTTAGGATTGGTATGCCAGGCAAATCGGGCGTTGGTGGTGGGATCGTGTGTATCGTGCCAGGAGAGTTTACTGTTGCTGTCTGGTCACCGGAATTGGATCGATCGGGGAACTCTTTAGCGGGTTGTGCTGCCCTAGAATTGTTAGCCGATCGTGTTGGGCGATCCGTTTTTTAACTCTCAATCCGTTTTTTAATTCTCAGGTGATTTTCTTAGGAGAAAACATGTTACGCAAAATTATCACTGTTGCATCTTTGCTATTTGTTGCTCAGGCTCAGGCAGGTTATGAATGCCAGGTAAATCCACAGAATGACATTATTATTACTTCTCAATCAGTTCAGGTTGTGGGGGCAAGTGGCAATCTCCAGATTTCACCGGATGGTTCAGTAATTCGTGATGGTAAGAACTTAAGTTTAAATACTGAACAGCGTCAAAAAGCCCAACGTTATCAGCAGGCTTTACGACAGGATTTGCCTTGGATTAAACAAGAAACCGGAAAACACTTGATAACAGCCCGTAAATCCTTGGATAAAGTAGTAGTAGATACTATTGGCAAGGATAGCAATGTGCGTAATCGGTTGTCTGAGCTTGAGTCAGGGCTTAACCAGCAAATAGACCGAATTATTGAAACTCGTTCTAATGGTATGGCATTCCATCATCAAGCGATTAAGCAGGTTGAAAAAGATAGCCGTAGCTTAATCGAGCAAAGTCTTGGTGGGGTGTTACAGGACAGTATTAATGAGATTGGCAATAAACAATTTAGCCTGAATGGTGATAATAATCAGGCATTACAATCGTTGCTTGGTAGCTTGGGTGGATTGCAGAATAATTTGAAAGCTGAATGGCGGGTTCAGGAAGAAGATTTCCAGCGTTTTGGCAAAGAGGTTTGCGGTAAGGTCAGTGGCCTTGAGCAACAAAGAATTGAGTTACTGAATTCTATTAAATAATTTCTAATAATCACAAATAAGAATCAATTTGAAATTGATTCTTATTTAGATTGACATATTTTTTTCGCTACCTAGAATGCAAATGTTTACTAAATATCCTTTCTTGGAGTGCGATATATGAAAAAGATAATCCCTGTCGTTCTGGTATCGTTATTTGCTGTTGCAAGCCATTCCGCATTTAGTCAGAAATCTTCTGTAGTTGAACCAAATATAGTTACACCCAATGTAGTTACAGCTCAGACTAATGATAAGATCACAGTTAAGCACCTTTCCGGTGAAACTGAGGTCAAAAAAAATCCTCAGAAAGTCGTTTCATTTGATTTCGGTATTTATGATTCATTAGTTAAATTAGGTTTATCAGATAGGGTTGTTGCATTACCTACTGGTAATACTCCTGAATATCTCCGTAATAGCTTACCTAAAGGGGTAGAAAATGCGGGGGGGATGAAAGAGCCAAATCTGGAAAAATTGGCGCAAATTAAACCTGATTTGATCGTTATTAGCGGGCGTCAAACTTCTTCCTATGAAAAGCTGTCAAAAATAGCACCGACAATTAATCTGGGAATTGATAGCAAAAATTATCTGGCTTCAGTTGAAAGTAACATAACGTTATTAGGTGAATTGTTTAATAAACAGAGTGAAGTGAAAGATCAACTTGCTGAGCTGGAAAAAACCATTGCTAAAGCTCAGGATAAAGCTAAATCTTCTGATGCAAAAGTTTTAGTATTACTGCATAACGCAGGTAAATTAGCTCTGAATAACCAGAGCGTAGTGTATGACGTGGTTAAGGCACAGAAAGCAGAAGTATCTATTCCTGCTGGTGAAGATAAAAACAAATTTGTTGTAGTGACTTCTGATATGATTGCTAAGGCCAATCCTGATGTGATTCTCATTATTGACCGTAGTGAAGCAATTGGTGCAGGTAAGCTGGACAAAGAAAAATTTGAAGATGATAAAATAAAGTCTACTTCAGCGTATAAGAATGGCAAAATTACTTACCTGAAATCTGATCTGTGGTATTTATCAGGTGGTGGTTTGGAAAGCTTAACTGCACAAGTTAATGCTGTAGCTGATGCCCTTTAATCAGGCCGCTTTTGTTATGTTGAATTGGGCTGTGATTGAAGTTCTATAGTGCGTTGTTTTAGAGCCTATCCCAGTAGCCTTAATGGGATAGGCTGTTAGTTTGACAGTTAATATTACCGGTGACTATCAGATTTAATTTCAGTTGTTTATATTGGAAGAAACTTATAATAAATAATAAGTTCTTTCATAGTTAAATAAGATTACAAATAAAGGTTTTATGGGCAAACATGAACTGCGTTTGCCGCATCAATCCCCAATGTAGCTATAGCAGCACCAGCCATAGCTAGTTCTGCAATAAATGCGGCTCCATCTGTAGCAAACCATATAGTTAATTGTGCTGCTGCGGTTACCCCAGTAATTACCCAGTCATACCAATGCATTGAGTCCTTTAATGCCTTGATTATTCCAGAAAAACCTACAGCATTCTTAATTTCAGAAATTAATGACCAAATAATCTTCGCTTTATCAAGAATAGAAGTCGCATTTTTAAAGTCTTCGATTGTAGCAAGTAATCCACGTAGAGTATCCTGGCCTAACTCTTTTAATAATGCGCGTGTGGCTGCACGAGTTTCAGCTTCATTTATACCTAAAAATTGGAATACAAGACCAAAAGCATCAGCAACAACCGTACCAATGGCAAGAATACATGGAGATACACCTGCGTATTCAATTGGTTTTAATTCTCTATCAATGCGAAGATGAGTTAAATTATTAAGGAGTAATCTCTTGTGAGCATCATTTACAACCATGTCAAGGTTGATATTTGCTTTTTGGTAATCCGAAAGTTGATCATAAAAATCTTTATAATACGGAGTCAGTGCTGTAGCGAGGTCTTCTTTGGATAAAGTATATAACATTTCTTTATTTTCAATGTTCATTTTTTATTCCTAATTTCCTATTCCTATTAAAGTTAAAAATGATTCTTGAGAATGCTTGTGCTTATCAATAAAAATATAACAGAAAGAAAATTAAGTGTAATCTTAATTGAGATAACTTAAGTAATATTATTGTGTTGTAATTCACAGATATTAAAAATTATAGCTTTAATCTTGTAATAAATATAATTTTATTAAAATGCAATTAATGTGTATTTTAACAATCAATATTAATTATTATCTACATGGGTAAATATATTTATAGGAAAGTTAACGAATGTTTATTTTGTTTTTTACATGCTGGATTTTTATTGTTGATAATTTAATTGTTATTTTAATGCTTTAATTGAGTTGTGACTTATATATTATTTAATTTGTGATTACAGTAATGATATATAAAATATAATGATTTTATATATTGGATGTATCAGTCTTGATAGAATATTCAAGTCATTCTTCGGTTATTAATTTTCTTGGTATAAAAGTTATGATTATTTAAGTACAGCTATAAATGAGTATTATTTATAGTTATCCTCTTCATTTTGATAAAAATGATGTGTTATCAACTCTATTAACCGTTGGGGACCGGAGATTTTTTAGTGTTATAGCTATTGATTGAGACACTGCGCATTTAGTTATCCTCGTCTAACGAGGAGCTCCTACTGTGAAGTTCAGTAAGGGGCAATGCATTGTATACCCGTCATCTTTCAAGTTGCCTCTTTGTTGGCTGCACTCGCTCACCCCGGTCACATAGTTTGCTATGCTCTCGGGGATTCACTCCTTTGCCGTCGCGATGCATCTTGAAATCCATAGGGTATTATAGATAAACTCGAAACTAATAGCGGTATACGAGTTTATGCACACGATGATCTTTGTGAAACTGAATTTTCCAAAAGCAATTCTTGTACTAGAGAAATAGTTCCAATAATGAATTTAGGAATAGTTTACCTTTTTGCGTAATTTGCCAGTGTGTTACTGTTTCAGAGAGATAACCTGCGGCTAGGGCTTGTTCAATTTGAGCACGGATTGAGGTCGCAGATAATCCGGTGAAATCACTGAAATCTTGTTTTGGCATCATTTCAAGTAAACGGAATCGGTTCATAAAAAATTCAAATGGCCGATCTTCATTTTCTACCTGATGCTGTTTATCTAGATAGCGTCCTTGCATATATCCGCGGGGATGTTTGGTTTTCACTGTACGCAGAATACGGCCATCTTCAAATGTGATTTTTCCATGAGCGCCACAGCCAATACCAAGGTAATCTCCAAAGCGCCAGTAGTTGAGATTATGCTGGCATTGATAGCCTGTTTTGGCATAAGCAGAAGTTTCATATTGCTGATAACCCGCTGCTGTCAGCAATTGGTGACCTTGTGAAAAGATATCCCATAAAGCGTCATCGTCGGGCAGAACGGGAGGGCGAGAGCCAAAGCTGGTATTAGGTTCAATAGTCAACTGATACCATGAAAGATGCGGTGGTGATAACTCGATTGCTTGACGTAAATCATCTAGCGCCTCATCAAGGCTTTGGTTCGGCAAACCATGCATCAAATCGAGATTAAAACTGCGTAGCCCCAGACTAGCGGCTAAATGTGCTGCCCGTTTGGCTTCATCTGGCCCGTGAATACGGCCAAGACGTGCCAGTTTATCCGGGCTGAAACTCTGCACGCCAATGGATATTCGGTTAATACCCGCTTGTTGATAACCACTAAAGCGGTCGGCTTCCACAGTGCCCGGATTAGCTTCCATAGTAATTTCAGCTTGTGGCGATACTGGCAGCAGGGCACGGACACCATCCAGCAATTGTTGCATTGCCTGTGAGCTAAGCAGGCTAGGGGTTCCACCACCAATAAAGATAGTGGTAACTTCCCGACCATTGACCATTGGCAGATCCGTTTTCAGATCTGCCAATAGATGGTCAACATACTCTTGGTGCGGAACATCACCTTTCAATGCATGAGAGTTGAAATCACAGTAAGGACACTTTTGTACACACCACGGAATATGGATATAAAGACTTAGTGGTGGGAGCTTAAGCATTACGTAGTGTATCCAACATCATCTTTAGTGCCTGACCACGATGCGAAACGGCATTTTTTTGTTCACCAGTTAATTCAGCGGCAGTACACCCTAATTCCGGTATGTAGAAGATAGGATCATAACCAAACCCACCATTACCGGCGGGTTGGCGGGCGATAATCCCCGGCCAGCGGCCATGAAATACCAGTGGTGTTGGATCTTCCGCGTGGCGTATATAAACCAGCACACAGTTAAACTGAGCTTGACGTTGATCATCAGGAATATCTTTCATCGAATCTAGCAGTTTTTCTAGATTTTGCTGATCGGTGCTGTTTTCACCTGCATAACGAGCTGAATAGATGCCTGGAGCGCCGCCAAGGATGTCTACGGATAGACCAGAATCATCCGCAATTGCCGGCAGGCCGGTAACTTGTGCTGCGTGGCGAGCTTTAAGAATGGCATTTTCAATAAATGTCAGCCCAGTCTCTTCGGCTGAATCTACGCCTAATTCAGTTTGAGCAACAATATCCAGACCAAAATCAGCCAGTAATTGTGCCAGTTCACGAACTTTTCCGGGGTTGCCGGTTGCCAGAACGACTTTTTGCATTATTTTGAATCCAATTTAATTCTTATTTACTGTATCAGCCATGAAAGAACATCAGCGCGAAGATAGTTCAGTGCGTAGAGGATCAAAATGACGATCATTGCTGAAAAATCAAGGCCGCCCATTGTTGGGATAATACGGCGGATAGGTGCCATCAACGGTTCTGTCAGTTGCATCAGAACATAGTCAATCGGATTGCGCCCCTGGCTTATCCAGCTTAGCAAAGCACGTGCCAGCACTAACCAAAATACCAGTTTACCTGCTGCTGTCAGCAACTCGATTAACCCGATGGGAAGGAGAAGCGCGTGGAAAGCAACCTCGCCGCTATTGAACAAAATTTGCGTGATAAATTTAAACAATACCAAAAAGTATGCGACAACAATGGAGGCCGTATCGAGCGATCCAATAGCCGGTATAACTCGGCGTAACGGCCGAACGATCGGTTGAGTCATTTTCACAATAAATTGGGCAAATGGATTATAAAAATCACAGCGAGCCCACTGCATCCATACACGAAGTAATAAAACAGCAATGTATAAATCCAGAACTGTGAATAGAATAAAGGTTAAAAATTGCATTTAGCAGCCTTGATAAAATTAAAAGTGTTTTTCCATTTCCTGTGCCCGGCGAATAGCCGCTTGCATAGCGTTGGATACGGTTTCCGGCAATTTGCCTTCGTAAAAGATACGTAATGCTTCCGCAGTAGTACCGCCTTTAGATGTTACCTGTTCACGCAGGGTTGCAAAAGGGAGATCTACATTTGATGCGGCCAGTGCCGCAGAACCTATTGCCGTTTGCAAAACAATTTCACGGGCTGTTTGGCTATCAAAACCTAAACGTTCTGCTTCCTGTTGCATTGACTCCATAAATAGGAAGAAATAAGCGGGTGCACTGCCTGCTACGGCGATAATGTCATTGATGCCGTTTTCATCTTTTAGCCAGTAAGTTTTACCGACACTGTTCATTAATGCTTGAGTAAAATCACGGTCAGACTGGCCGACTTGTTCAGATGCGAATAATCCACTCAACCCCTGACCAATTAATGCCGGCGTGTTTGGCATAATGCGGACAATATTGAGTTTGTTTTGTAATAAAGCATCAAAGCGTGCAACGGAAATACCTGAGGCGATAGACAAAACCAGTTTGTTACTGAAATCTACGTTTTCTTTCAGCGGCTGACAAACATCTGCCATCACTTGTGGTTTTACCGCCAGAATAACAACGTCAGCTTCCTGTGCGTAGCGAATATTGTCACTACCGCTGTTAACGCCATACTCTTTTGCCAAGGCATCACGGCGAGTATGACTTGGTGCGCATATATTAATCAGCTCAGCAGGGTACCCTCCTTTTACCAATCCGGCTATGATGGCGTGAGCCATATTACCCGCACCAATAAAGGTAATTTTACGTTTTTCCATTAAATACCTCGTAGCGTTGAAATGGTTAATTGTGATATTGACGGGTACCGAAAATTGCTGTTCCAATTCGTACTAATGTGGAACCGCAATTAATAGCCGCAGCCATATCATCAGTCATCCCCATTGAGAGGGTATCTATTTGAGAATATTCAGTTTTCAGATTAAGAAAGGCTTGCTCCATTCTCCTGAAAACCACCAATTGACGTTCATAATCAGGTTCCAGCGCCGGGATTGCCATTAAACCGCGGAGCTTTATGTTTGGTAGTTTGTTCACTTCGGCAGCCAGAGTAGGTAGTTCATCAAGTTGAATACCTGATTTGCTCTGTTCATCACTGATATTTATTTGAATAAGAATATTCAGTGGTTCCATTCCCTTTGGACGTTGTTCGTTCAAGCGTTGTGCTATTTTTAAGCGGTCAATGGTATGGCACCAGTTAAAATTTTCTGCCACCAAACGGCTTTTATTAGACTGTAACGGACCGATAAAGTGCCATACCAAATCGTTACAATTTGCAAAATAAGCAATTTTTTCCACACCTTCCTGCACATAATTTTCACCAAACTGGCGTTGCCCGGCAGCGATTGCTTTTTCGATATCTTCCACAGGTTTGGTTTTACTAACTGCAAGCAAGGTAATTTCTTCTGGAGCGCGTTCGCATTTCTGTGCGGCAATGGCGATGTGGGTCCTGACATCTTGTAAATTTTGTTCGATATTGTTCATGGTGACTCAGGAGATTAAAAAATGAATATGGATAAGTTAGTGGCCCTTAGTGTAAAGCATAATGCTTCAGATCTGCATCTTTGTATTGGACAAGTTCCTGTATTACGTATAAATGGAGTGCTTTGCCCGCAAACTCAACTGTCATCTGTAAATAATCTATTGTTGGAAGAGTGGAGTAGACAGTTTTTATCAGAAAATCAGCGACAACAGTTATTAACTGGTGGACATGTGGATTTTGCGCTGGAGACAGAAAATGGTCAACGATTGAGAGGCAACATCTTTCGTCAGCACTCTGGGTTGTCAGCCGTTTTGCGTTTAATTCACTCTCGGTGTTCAACCCTAGAACAGCTAAAAGCACCTGAAATTATCCGTGAAATGGCTTTGCGGGAAGAGAGTGGGTTGATTCTAGTGACCGGCGCTACAGGCAGCGGGAAGTCGACAACGTTAACTGCTATTGTGGATATGCTGAACAGCCACAGTTGTCAGCACATAATTACATTGGAAGATCCCGTGGAATTTATCCACCACAGCCGCAATTGTCTGATACAACAGCGACAAATTGGATTGGATTCGCCCAGTTATCAGGCCGCGTTAAAAGGGGCTCTGCGGCAAGATCCTGATGTATTGCTGTTGGGTGAGTTGCGGGATAAGGAGACAATACGTTTGGCGTTAACTGCGGCAGAGACTGGGCATCTAGTATTATCGACTTTGCATACCAGAGGTGCTGTGCAGGCAATTGATCGGTTGGTAGATATTTTCTCTGCTGAAGAAAAAGGATGGGTACGTAGTCAGCTAGCAGGCAGTTTGAAAGCCGTGATAGCACAGCAATTAGTTTCTGCACTGGGAGGGGGGCGAATTGCTGTATATGAAGTATTGGTGGTTAACCAGGCTGTGAGTCATCTGATACGAGAAGGAAAAAATCATCAAATAACAACGCTTATGCAGACGGGCGCTGCCAGTGGGATGCAAACCTACGAACAAGGCTGGCAGCAGCGTAAATTGCAGGGATTACTGGCAGAGCAAACGGAGAGGTAGGTTAAAGAAAATGCTATCAGTTAATCGCGAATCGCGGTTATACGATTACTGTTAATTGATCGCTGTTACTGTTAGTTGATCGTTATTACATTATTAGCTATTACGCTGTTAATAGTGCTGTTCAAACCAGCTCTCCAGAATAATAACAGCGGAAGTAGCATCTACTTTTCCTTTATTTAAGGCTTTGTAACCACCTCGGTCAAACAGATGAGCGCGGGCTTCAACCGTTGTCAGGCGTTCATCTTGGAGCTGGACTTGTACGCCAAACCGGCCATGCAGCCGGTTTGCAAATTTACGTGCTTGCACTGTGACGAATTGCTCAGTGCCATCCATATTGAGGGGAAGACCAACGATAACCAGATCGGGTTGCCACTCTTTAAGCAATTTTTCGATTTGCTGCCAATTGGGGATACCATCTGTGGCTTTAAACGAGGTTAATGCTCTGGCGGTACCCGTGATTTCTTGTCCGATGGCTGCGCCGATGCTGCGGGTGCCAAAATCGAAAGCCATTATTGTACGGTTACTCATCTACGCATGTCCTGCTTGTGGCGCAATATTGTAGATATTGATACCGAGCAAAGATGCCGCTTCACGCCAGCGGTCCGCAATGGGTGAGTTGAAAATAATATGTGGATCAGCATTTGCCGTTAGCCAACTATTCTCCATTATCTCTTTTTCAAGTTGGCCTTTTTCCCAACTGGCGTACCCCAACGTGACCAATATCTGTTTTGGTTGGCGTGGTGTACCCAAGGTTTCAAGGACATCTTTGGATGTGGTGATCATTGTGTCATCGGAAATTTTGATACTTGAACTGAAACCTAGTTTGGGGGTGTGCAATATAAAACCATGATCTTCAGCCAGTGGGCCGCCAGTCATGACAGGTTTGTTTAGATTGATATTTTCATCCCGATCTTCTGGTGATATTTTCAGCTTTTGTAAAACTTTCCGAACGGAGATTTGCTCAATAGGTTTATTTATCACCAATCCCATTGCCCCATTTTCATTATGTTCACAAATGTAAACAACTGAGCGTTTGAAATAGGGATCAGATAATGAGGGCATGGCGATAAGAAAATGGTGCTGTAGATTCATTTTATTTCTAGTAATTAACCTTGCTATGTAAGGATTATTTAGCCCACAGTATGTGGGCTAAAAGTATAAATGACAAACCCTGACAGGCAAATTCGCAAAAAGAATTTTTTATTTCTTTAACCGTTCTTCAATCGCATTCATTAACATGCCAATGATTGAAATATCAGGGAAAGCGGCTTCTATCTCGCGTGCACAGGTTGGGCTGGTGACATTAATTTCAGTCAGTTTGTCACCAATGATGTCCAGACCAACAAAAATTAACCCTTTTTCTTTTAAAGTCGGAGCAACAGCTCTGGCGATAGCCCAGTCACTTTCTGAAAGTGGGAGAGCTTCACCACGGCCACCCGCAGCAAGATTACCACGAGTTTCACCTTGGGCAGGGATGCGAGCCAGACAATAAGGAGCGGGTTCACCATCGACAATTAATACTCGTTTATCGCCTTCTTTTATCGCGGGTAAGAAATTTTGGGCCATACAGAAGCGATTACCATGTTCCGTCAGGGTTTCAATAATAACCCCAACGTTTGGATCATCTTTTTTCAGGCGGAATATCGATGCACCGCCCATACCATCTAGTGGTTTAAAGATGACATCGCCATGTTTCTGGTGGAATTCACGCAACTGAACGGCATTGCGAGTCACTAATGTATCTGGTGTTAAATCAGGGAACCAGGCGGTGAAGAGTTTTTCGTTACAATCACGCAGGCTTTGTGGTTTATTGACAATGAGCGTGCCTTTCTCTTCCGCGCGTTCCAAGATATAAGTGGCGTAAATGTATTCGGTATCAAATGGCGGATCTTTGCGCATCAGGATGACATCTAATGTTTCCAGTGCCAGATCTTGTTCTCTATCGAACTGATACCATTGTTGTGGACTGTTTTCTACCTGCAATAAGCGGGTACGTGCGCGGGCTTCCCCTTGGTGCAGATAGAGATCACTCATCTCCATATAATGGAGTTCCCAGCCGCGGTGTTGTGCTTCCAATAGCATGGCAAAACTGGTGTCTTTCTTGATGTTGATGGATGAAATAGGGTCCATCACGATGCCGAGTTTGATCATTCTTTCTCCTTAACCCAAATCGCCGAAACGCACTTGTAGTGCAGTAATTGCGGTGAGCGCTGTCGTTTCTGTTCTCAGTACCCGTGGTCCTAATAGGATATCAGTAAATTGGTAATTAGCTGTCATAGCAATTTCATCTATCGATAATCCGCCTTCCGGGCCGATCAGCAAACGCACTTTTTCGACAGGTAAAGGCAGGGTATTGATACTTTGGCTGGCTCGTGGATGTAGATTTAATTTTAAACTGCCATCATCTTCCGCACACCAGTGTTCGAGTTGCATCACTGGGCGAATTTCAGGTATACGGTTGCGACAGCATTGTTCACAGGCAGCAATAGCAATCTTCTGCCACTGTTGAAGTTTTTTAGCCAACCGTTCTCCATCCAGCTTTACACCGCAACGTTCAGAAATTAAAGGCGTAATAACATTTACCCCTAGTTCTACAGATTTTTGAATGGTGAATTCCATTTTCTCACCGCGGGATATGACTTGCCCCAGATGGAGATTCAGTGGTGATTCATTATCGGCAAGTTCGCTGTTGCTGATATGTACTTTGACAGATTTTTTGCTAGCTTCGGTGATCTGAGCGTTGAAGATCTGATTACTGCCATCAAACAGTTGTAACTGTTGACCATGAGTCATTCTGAGTACCCGCCCAACATGGTTAGCCGCCTCATCACTCAGATAAATTTCAGTGTTCGATGAGAGTAATTCCGGGTGATATATGCGGGGTATACGCATGTTTTTCTTTCCTTCCTGCGGGGGCATAAGGCAATAAATAATGGAGGGTATGATAATGGAGTCTTAATCCAGTTATCAAGCTATCTCGCTACAGATTGTTATCTCTGAATAAATGTTGCGAGTCTGCTCGCATATTTATATTTAATTTGGTCGTTTTATATTTATTTTGTTGTTTTAAAGTAGTGGTGTTTATTATTATATTTTTATGCCGAAAATATAGTGGATGTTTGTTTTTTTATTTGGGTGAAGTATTCATTATATAATTAAACCGGAGGTGTTTTATTAAGTGGACTTTAATATTAAAGTTATTGTTTTAGCTATTTTTGTTGGAATAGTGGTGGGAATAAGTTTGAATAAAACGGTATCACTATTTATTAAAATTATTTATAGATATGAAAAAATAGCTTTTGGTTATTTTCAGATTGAATTAGTAACGCTGTTTATAACAGCTTTCTTTATGATTTATTTTCCATTGAATTTTCATTTATATGTTGTTTTGATATTTGTTTGGGTGTTAATTATACTTTCTTTTATTGATATAAAAATTAAGTTATTGCCAGATATAATAAATTATCCATTTTTATGGTTAGGGTTATTATTGAATTTGAAGCAAACTTTTGTGCCTATTGAACACGCTGTGACAGGTGCGATTGCGGGTTATTTGATTTTATGGTCGCTCTATTGGTTATTCAAAATAATTTGTCATAAAGAAGGGTTAGGATATGGTGATTTTAAGTTAATGGCGGCGGTTAGTGCTTGGTTGGGGATTGGCGCAATTCCTTTATTAATGTTTTTATCCTCGCTGTTTGGTGTTATTGGGTGTTTGTGGATGTGGAGAATACGAGGAAAGTATCCAGAGTCTGTTGCTTTTGGCCCATATATAGCCATTTCTGCGGTCATAATGATCTATATGCACTTATTGGGAATAGATGGATTATCGTGAATGGCACCCGATAGCTGAAAATGTATGGGTGCCAGTAGTTAAAATTGTGGTATCAAAACTGTGGTATTAAAACTGACAGTGAATCAGTGCATCTTGCCAACGTTTGGGTTGTCCCAAGTATTTATCAAGAGAAATAATAGATAGCTCGTTTCTGTTATTTTCTAAAATAAATGTAGGGAAGCCTGAACCGCCAACTGCTGCCAATAGTTCACGGCTTTTCCTAATATGTTGGAGACTTTCTGATTCATTATTCAGTGTCAGATCTTGCTGAAACAGTTCTGAATCAAGCTGCAACTCATTTGCTAAATTCAATAATGTTTCAGTTTCGCTGATTTTTAATCCACGAACATAATGCGCTTTTTGTACTGCCAGTAACATTTCGACACCTTTGCCAGCCAACTTTTCTGCTGCAAGAATGGCTGATATTGGTGGTAATGAATCCATAATCAGTGATTTATCATTTAACAGTGCGACATATTGCTCACTGAAAATTTGCCCGGTAAGGCTTGCGATCCGTTTATCCTGACTAAGGACATAATCACGCCATGTGCTGTCTATTTGGCGTCTGTTATCACCTGTCAGCATTCCGCCGCCATGCAATTCAATTTTCACATTTGCGACCTCTTTTGCTACTTGTATCAGAGAGGAAACGCCATAACACCAGCCACATAGTGGATCATAGATATAATGCAGAGTCATTCCGGGCATATTACTTATTCCTGAAAAAGAGTTAGTTCACTTATTGGGGCCACTTCATTTCGCCTTTCAGCACTTTGGCACTTAATTCGAGACTGGATTTGTCTGCAAGTTTTGGATAGCACTTTTCCATTGCGGCTATCAGCGCTTTTGAATCTTTCGCTTTTGCCAGCTCTTTTTCAAAAGTAGTCAGGTATCTTTGCGTAAATTTGACTGATTCCAATGTCATTGGTGTGTTGCCAATGAAATGTCCCGGAACTACAACTGTTGGTTTCAGCTCTTGTATACGATCTAGTGTCTGCATCCAGTTTTTACGCGATTCTTTAGTCTGTGTATCTGCCATCCAGACATGAATGTTGCCTGAAACGGTGACACCGCCTACTACCGCTTTCAGTTTTGGTATCCAAACAAAAGTACGGTCGGCCGCAGGGCCATCAAGACCTTCGACGATTAACTTCTCACCGTCAACTGTAAAAGTGTTACCTTCCAACGGTTGCGGCACGATAACTTTTTTGGGGGCCTGTTCTTTCAGAACACCTCCCCAATAAGCCAGTTTGCCATCTTTGGTCTTTTTGATTTCTTTAATGGTTTCTGGTGATGCAATGACTTTGGCGTTAGGGAACGCTTTGGTCAGTGTATCAAGGCCAAAATAGAAATCAGGATCAGACTGACTGATATAGATAGTTGTCAGTTTTCTGCCGGTATACTTAATTCTTCTGGCCAGTGCTTCAGCGTCATTTTTTTGGAACTGAGCATCGATCAGTACAACTTCTCTATCACCGATGATGAGCTCAGAAGAGACGGGAAATATGCTTCTTTCACCTGGATTGAAAACATCCAGTTTTAGGTTAGTGGCTTGTGCCAGAGAAATGGTACCCAAGGAAAGGATACCTGCCAGCGCAATATTTAGTGTTGTTTTGCGAGTCATGATTAAATTCCTGATGTTGTGTGTAGCAAGGTTCATAATAAGTTGCGTTTTTCGATGAAAAAACCGCATAATTGGCAATTGTTTGTTGCATAAATCGAGCTAATTGATGGATAGAGTCACTGCTGCGCAAGTGTTCACTATAATTGTAGAACAAGGCAGCATGATTGCCGCATCGGAACGGTTAGATATGTCGCGGGCAATGGTATCCCGCTATCTGGCTGAAATGGAAAAGTGGGCGGGAGTACGTCTGTTACATCGTACAACGAGAAAGATCAGCCTGACATCGGCAGGAGAGATCGCCTATCAGCGCAGTCGTAAATTATTGCAATTGGCGGAAGAGATACCAGTTCATCAACCAGTGGAAGCACAGGAGCTGAGTGGCCTTTTGCGGATAAGCAGTTCTCAATCTCTGGCGGTGAGCGCGTTGTCTGTGGCGATTCCTGAGTTTATGCAGATTTACCCTCAGATAGCTATTGATATGCAAATGAGCAATAAGGCAATAAATTTGGTTGAGGAGCGGATAGATTTAGCGTTACGCATCACGAATAATCTGGAACCGAATTTGATCGCCAGACCGTTATCGACATGTCATTCTGTGGTTTGCGCGGCCCCTTCCTACCTGATGGGAAAAATGCGTCCTCAAAAGCCTGCTGATTTAGCCCTGCATAACTGTATGACTTATAACTTCTTTGGCAAAAGTCTTTGGCTATTTGAACGCCGAGGGGAAAAATATTCTGTTCCTGTTAGCGGTATTTTGAGTGCTAATGAATCGATGGTGTTAATGGAAGCAACGTTGCAAGGAGCGGGAATCGCCATGCAACCCTATTATTCTGTCGCTTCGCATTTGGCGTCAGGAAAATTGATTCAGTTGTTGCCGGAATATCGACCTCAGGCTATGGGAATTTATGGTATTTATGCCAGCCGTCAAAATATGCCAGCAACGCTGAGGGCATTACTGGATTTTCTGGTTCAGTGGTTTGCTTCTTCTCCGTACTGGCAAGCACTAATGTTGAAAAGCTGACTTTAGTTTTTGAGGAAATAGGGCAATTTGTGCTTTTAGGTGTTCAATAAAAGTATCGACTGGGGCAGAAGAAGGGCGGTGGATGGGCTTTATCAGGCTGACAGTAAAAGGAATGTTGATACTGAATGGGCGAGCGCATATTTCAGATTTGCCGTGGCTGTCCAGATAATCGAGTACGGTCAGTGGGTTGACAATAGAAACACCAATGCTTTCGCGCACCATTGCACATACTGATGCAGCACTATGAGTTTCCATAATCATGCGTCGGCGAATATGGTGTTCTGCGAATATTCCATCAATGAGCTGCCGGTAGCTATCCGTTATCGAAAGGCTGATAAAATTTTGTTCGCTGAAATCTTCGGGAGTCAATAACGGCTTATGACTGAGAGGATGAGCGGCAGGCAATACGCAAATTTCATTCAGTGTGATCAATGTTTCTCTCTGTGTACCCGGTGGTGTCTGCAAATGTTCTGTCAAACCCAAATCATGGCGTTGAGCTGAGAGCCACTCTTCCAGTAGCGGTGATTCCTGTGGAATGATGGTTAAATTAGTCTCAGGATATTGACGGATAAAGTGATGGCAAACCTTCGGTAATAGTGATTGAGAAAATACCGGCAGGCAGGCGATGGAAAGCTGAGCATGTTGAAATTTACGTATATTGTCAGCCGCATTCATTATTCTTTCGAGTCCATAATAAGAGCGCTGAACTTCTTCAAAAAGGCGTAATCCTTGTGCTGTTGGATGCAGGCGGCCTTTTACTCGGTCAAATAGTTTGAATTTTATTAGATGCTCGAATCGTGCTAATTCACGACTGACGGTTGGTTGTGATGTTTGTAATAAAATAGCCGCTTCTGTCAGGTTTTTTGTCGTCATTACCGCATGGAAGATTTCAATATGGCGCCATGAACAAGAAGACATAAATTGTTCCTTTCAGATAGTAATTCTATATCACAGATGAATAGACTATAACGAAATGGATATTTTTATTCCTGTTTTTTACTGCCAATAATGGGTTATCTGTTGACTTTGTGAGAGAAACCCTGATGAGTACTTTTACCCCCAATTTTACCCGCAATAGTTGTCCTAATCTGATACCGGAGAGTTTGGGTCGTCTGCCAGAAACGTATGGTACTCCATTATGGGTTTACGATAGTGAAACAATTATCCAAAAAATCAAATTGTTATGTCATTTTGATGTGGTCAGGTTTGCTCAGAAAGCTTGTTCTAATACTCATATTTTGCGCCTGATGCGTGAATATGGTGTGAAAGTTGATGCCGTTTCGCTAGGGGAAATTGAGCGTGCTTTACGGGCCGGGTTTTGTCCAGGGCAAGAAGTATCAGATATCGTTTTTACTGCTGATTTAATCGATGTACCGACGTTGCAACAAGTAACCAAATTGGATATTCCGGTTAATGCGGGTTCTATCGATATGTTGGAACAGATTGGTCAATGTAAACAAGGGCATCCGGTATGGTTGCGGATTAATCCTGGGTTTGGTCATGGTCATAGCCAGAAGACAAACACGGGGGGGGAAAACAGTAAACATGGTATTTGGTATCAGGATCTTCCACAGGCAATTGAGAAAATCCGCCACTATGGATTGAAATTGCTTGGTTTACATATGCATATTGGCTCTGGTGTTGATTATCATCACCTTGCCAGTGTGTGCAATGCGATGGTTGAACAGGTTATTCTCTGTGGTGAAGATATTCAGGCAATTTCAGCCGGCGGGGGTTTATCGACGCCTTATCATCAGGGAGATGAGCGAATCAATATCGCTCATTATTTTGGGTTGTGGGATGATGCTCGTAAAAAGATTGAGCAGCATTTAGGTCATAAAGTTGAGTTAGAAATTGAACCGGGGCGTTTTTTGGTAGCGGAATCTGGCGTTCTGATGACAGAAGTTCGGGCGGTTAAGCAGATGGGCAACCGTAATTATGTTCTGGTGGATGCGGGTTTCAATGACTTAATGCGTCCAGTAATGTATGGCAGTTATCACCATATCTCAGTTTTGCCTGCTGATGGACGTAAGATTGAGCAATTGCCATTGCGGGAAACGTTAGTTGCGGGGCCGTTATGTGAATCCGGTGATATCTTTACCCAGGTTGAGGGCGGGGGGATTGCGCCAAGAGCGTTGCCACCTGTTCAAGTTGGCGACTATTTAGTTTTTCATGATACTGGTGCCTATGGGGCGTCAATGTCCTCCAATTACAATAGCCGTCCACTGATCTCTGAGGTGTTGTTTGTTAATGGTGAGCCTCAATTAATTCGCCGCCGTCAAACGATTGAAGAGTTGTTAGCATTGGAAGAAGTATCCTGTACCTCTATGCCATAAAAGATGGGGCGATACTTTAAGATATCGCCCCATGATTAATTTAGCTCTTAATGCTCTTTAATCGTCAGTTTTAGGCTGCTTTTGTTCTCGGTTTTTTGACCGGGGCAGCGACAGCCAGTGCTTCTGGTTCAAACTCATCGACATTAATAGAACGCAGACGGCTTGCTTCAGCGCGTTTTAGAATTGCAGCCTCGTCTGGCGTAACCTTACGTTCTGCAAGTGCCCGTTCTGCCAGTTTATCCAGGCGAGTAAAGCCAAGGCGTTTACCTGCTTCGCGACTCAAGCGGGCGTGGATTGGTTCTGCGGCAATAATATCGTGCAGAGCTTCTTCTAGTAATCCGTGAGGATTGTGCTCGCTTGGTGTCAGATATTGGCCTCGGCCAATGCGATCACGGGTAGCCGAAGGTTGTTGTAAGATCTGGGCCAGTTTGTGATCCAGATGGTCAGATGGTGCTGAATGTACACGCCCCAGAGGGAAGACAATAACACGCATCAGACCGGCAACCAGACGATTCGGGAAGTTACTCAGTAAATTATCTATCGCCTGCTCTGCCTGATACAAACTATCTTGAACGGCCCACTGAACTAGCGGTAAATCTTCTTTTTGACGACCTTCATCTTCATAGCGTTTCAACGTCGCGGAAGCCAGATAAGTTTGACTCAGAACATCTCCAAGACGGGCAGAGACACGTTCGCGACGTTTCAGGCTACCACCTAATACCCCCATTGCCACATCTGATAATAGCGCAAGGTTGGCACACTGACGGTTTAATTGTTGATAGTAACGGCGTGTTGCATCATTGACCGGTGTGCTGCTGGTGCGGCCATTGGTTAGGCCAAGCCAGAAGCTGCGTAACATGTTGCTAGCAACGTGACCAAGGTGGCTAAATAGTGCCTTATCAAAATCTTTAATACGGTTATTTTCAGCCGCAGCCATTTCATCAAGGACATAAGGATGGCAGCGGATAGCGCCCTGACCGTAGATAATCATGTTACGGGTCAGAATATTGGCACCTTCAACGGTAATGGCGATAGGTGCGCCTTGATAAGCGCGAGCAAGGAAGTTGGATGGACCAAGGCAAATACCTTTACCACCGGCAATATCCATTGCATCAATAACAGATTTCTGGCCTCTGTGGGTGCAGTGATATTTGACGATAGCGGATAACACCGAGGGTTTTTCACCTAGCATGATACCGGTTGTTGCAAGCGTTGAAGCGGCATCCATCAAATAGGCATTACCGGCAATGCGTGCCAGTGGTTCTTCAATCCCTTCCATTTTACCAATTGGCATTTTGAATTGGCGACGGATGTAAGAGTATGCGCCGATCGCCATAGCAACACTTTTCAAACCGCCGGTTGCATTTGATGGCAGAGTGATACCGCGGCCGACAGACAGACACTCAACTAGCATCCGCCAGCCTTGTCCGGCCATTTTTGGCCCGCCAATAATATAGTCGATTGGAACAAAGATATCTTTACCGCGAGTTGGGCCATTCTGGAATGGAATATTCAGTGGGAAGTGGCGATGGCCAATTTCTACCCCCGGTACATTGGTCGGGATCAATGCACAGGTAATGCCCAATTCTTCTGTATCGCCCAATAAATGGTCAGGGTCAGAGAGTTTGAAAGCCAGACCGAGTACGGTAGCGATAGGTGCAAGTGTGATATAACGTTTATTCCAGGTCAGGCGCATACCCAGAATTTGCTCGCCTTGCCATTCTCCCATACAGACTACGCCTGTATCTGGGATTGATCCGGCATCAGAGCCAGCTTCCGGGCTGGTCAATGCGAAACATGGGATCTCTTCGCCACGGGCAAGCCCAGGCAGGTAGCGGTTCTTCTGCTCTTCGGTGCCATAATGCTGTAACAATTCACCCGGGCCGAGAGAGTTAGGCACACCTACGGTGATTGCCAGAATGCCGGATGTCCCCGCCAATTTTTGCAGGACTCGTGCCTGTGCATAGGCTGAGAATTCCAGACCGCCATACTCTTTTTTAATGATCATGGCAAAGAAGCGGTTTTCTTTCAGGTAACGCCATAACTCAGGCGGCAAATCAGCAAGTTCATGGCTTATCTGGAAATCATTGGTCATACGGCAAGCTTCTTCTACCGGGCCATCCAGAAATGCTTGTTCTTCAGCGGTTAACTGAGGCTTTGGATAGTTATGCAATTTTTTCCAGTCGGGTTTACCGCGGAACAGTTCACCTTCCCACCAAGTGGTACCTGCATCAAGAGCTTCTTTTTCCGTGCGAGATAGACTTGGCATTACTTTGCGGAAGGCTTTTAAGGCCGGAACAGTCAGTAAGGAGTGGCGCATTGGCGCAAAATTCAGCGGGAACAGAATAATGGCCATTGGTAACAACATCCAGTAGCTCCATGCATCAATAGCGCCCATCAAGACGGTATAGACAAGGAGCAGTAGGCTGCTAAGACTGAGATTGACTTTGTGATAGCAAAGTATCCCAATCAAGACTAAGAATAGAATAATACTCAATGTGGTCATAATAAAAGCTCCTGGTTAATCTCAGGGTCAGGAAAGTCATCAGAGGTCGGACCTGTTAGGGTGTTCTTCTCTTTTTAGACCAGGAAATTGTTTTTAGCAATATCTTTACATCTTAATTACAATCTAGCTCACAAACTCGTGGTGCTTGGGAGTGGATTAATGCTCCAGAAACGTGATGTTGTCTTCTTTCAATTCTCTTGATCCGGTAAACTGCCATCCGGCACAACATTAAAGATTACCTGACCGAAGTGAGGAGCCTATGTATCAAGACCTGATCCGTAGTGAATTGAACGAAGCCGCGGATACGCTGGCCCAGTTTTTAAGTGACGATGCAAATATTGAAGCAATTCAAAAAGCAGTAGTATTACTGGCTGATTCATTTAAAGCGGGTGGCAAGGTGCTGTCCTGCGGTAATGGAGGGTCGCATTGTGATGCGATGCATTTTGCCGAAGAATTGACCGGCCGTTACCGCGAAAATCGCCCTGGCTATCCAGCGATTGCGATTTCTGATGTTAGTCACCTTTCCTGTGTCAGTAATGATTTCGGGTATGAATTTGTTTTTTCTCGTTATGTGGAAGCAGTTGGAAAAGAGGGAGATGTGTTACTGGGTATTTCCACTTCCGGTAATTCCGGTAATATTATTAAAGCAATTGAAGCTGCCCGCTTAAAAGGCATGAAAGTTATTACGCTGACAGGCAAGGATGGCGGTAAAATGGCAGGGACTGCTGATGTGGAAATTCGTGTCCCACATTTTGGTTATGCAGATCGTATTCAGGAAATTCATATCAAAGTTATTCATATCCTGATTCAACTTATCGAAAAAGAGATGGTTAAAGTTTGATTTTATAGGCTACAGAGGTGGGCAATGTGTGAGTTACTTGGCATGAGTGCGAATGTGCCAACAGATATCTGCTTTAGTTTAGGTGGTCTGATTCAACGGGGGGGTCATACCGGGCCCCATAAAGATGGTTGGGGGATCACATTTTATGAGGGGCGGGGTTGTCGCACATTTAAAGATCATCAGCCAAGTTACAATTCGCCCGTTGCTCGCTTCGTACAAGAGTACCCGATTAAATCCAGAGTAGTGGTTTCTCATATTCGGCAGGCTAACCGTGGTAATGTTGCGTTGGAAAATACTCATCCTTTCATTCGTGAGATATGGGGACGTAACTGGACTTATGCTCATAATGGGCAGCTTCGGGGCTATCGGCAGCTTGAAACGGGTCAGTATCGCCCCGTAGGGCAAACTGATAGTGAGCATGCTTTTTGCTGGATTTTGCATCAACTTTCACAAAAATATCCGAGAACCCCTTCCAACTGGCCTCAGGTTTTTCGTTTTATCGCTTCACTAGCAGACGAACTCAGCAAAAAAGGCGTATTCAATATGTTGCTGTCAGATGGGCGTTTTGTGATGGCATATTGCTCAACCAACCTCTATTGGATCACTCGTCGGGCACCGTTTGGAAAAGCAAAACTTCTGGATCAGGATGTTGAAATTGATTTTCAACAACATACACAGCCGGATGATGTTGTTTCTGTCATTGTTACTCAACCGTTAACCGGTAATGAAGCCTGGAGTCGTATTGAGCCGGGTTGCTATGCGCTATTTCATCTTGGTGAACGCATATTGTGATTGATGTTGCAAAAGTGGTGATTTGTCAGGTGTAGCATTAACCACATATTGACCGTTAATGACGCTAATGGTTGCCGGCCGATGATTTTTTACAAAATACTCATAGGCCGGTTGTAACTGTAGCCAAAACATATAATGGGAGGATGAACGGTGGCGTAACATATTCTGGGGTGTCATTCTGAATGGATAAATACTGATATTAATTTCATATTGCCCGCGCAATAATGCACTTTCTACATAATCGTAGATTTCATCCATGTAACCATTAGTCATCGCATAGCAACCGACAGATTTACACTCTCCGTGGATCATTAAATAGTTGCCGGAATAACCTCTGAATTTATCGTATTCATTTGGAAAACCCAGATTAATAGATCGGTAATACCGACTATTTGGATTAAGTTGGTTGTTTTTTATACGATAAAATCCTTCTGGACTTTTCAGATCACCTTCTGTGGTTTTGGGACCAAGGCCGCCAGAGTAATTACAGATGGGATAATTTTTAAACAGTTGGTAGCTTCCATGACTATTTTTAGTATAAAGCTCTAGTATCCGCTCTTCTTTGAATATTTGGATAAAGACAGGAGAGCCGATCTGCACGGGAGAATTTTTCATCAATTGAACTAAAGTATCCTTAGCATAGACAGGAGTGAATGAACTAAATAACAACAATATTATTGCAGGAAAAGCCGCAGTTTTTTTCATGTGACTACCGTATAGCGACGTGGCGGGTTGACTAAAAATTTAGCTTAAGATTGCCATGAGTCATCGACTTTGTGAATAGAAAATGATGATGATAACTTTATCACTATAAAGTGATTGCCAGGTTAAAATATAATCGGTTGTCGGTAAAGGTGATATAATCATTCGTTTTTTGCGAACTGTTAATGGTTCAGCGCCAAAATTATTCCTGTTTGCTTGAACTAAATCACTTGATTAGTCAGACAGTTCAAGAAGGGAGATGTTAAAATTACCGCCCGGAGATTAAAAGAAAATCGTAACAATTATCGGAGAATTATAACCTGGGCACGATTCGTGACTTAAGGGGTTTTTTATAGAGTGGCTATATTACCACCAGGTAATCTGTAGCATATGATTTAATTGATAAACTTGTGCAAATCTTATGATTAAAATTAAAAAAGGACTCGACCTCCCGATTGCAGGAGCACCTGCTCAAGTAATAGAAGACGGTCCGACGATTCGCCATGTAGCACTGTTGGGTGAAGAGTATGTTGGAATGCGTCCTTCTATGTTGGTTAAAGAAGGTGAGCATGTTAAGAAGGGCCAGATTCTTTTTGAAGATAAAAAGAATCCGGGTGTGGTCTTCACCAGTCCGGCCTGTGGGCGGATTGTGGCGATTAATCGTGGTGAACAACGTATTTTGCAGTCAATTGTGATTGAGATAACGGGAGATGAACAGGTTGATTTTGACCGTTATGATCGTTCCCAACTTTCTCAATTATCCCGAGAACAAGTGGAAAAGAATCTTATCGATTCTGGGTTATGGACCGCGCTACGTACCCGTCCTTACAGCCGGAGTCCTGCTCCCGGCTCCTCGCCAAAAGCAATTTTTGTAGCTGCTATGGATACTCAGCCTCTGGCTGCAAATCCACAGGTTATTATTGCTACCGATGAAGAGGCTTTTGTTGATGGTCTGAATGTGCTGACTAAACTGACCGAAGGTAAAGTCCATGTTTGCCATAGCGCAGGGAGCTTGCCGAGTGTCGGTAATAATGCACAAATCACGTATAATCAGTTTTCAGGTCCGCATCCAGCGGGATTAGTTGGAACTCACATTCACTTTATTGAACCCGTCAGTGCGACTAAAACGGTATGGCACTTGGGATATCAGGATGTGATTGCTATCGGTAAATTATTCACTACCGGCACACTTTATACTGATCGTGTCGTTGCATTGGCCGGTCCACAGGTTGAGAAACCACGTCTTATACGTACCTGCTTAGGGGCTGATCTGCTTGAGTTGACTCAGGAACAGCTTAAAGAGGGTGAAAACCGTATTATTTCAGGTTCTGTATTGTGCGGTACTCAGTCAGATGAAGTTCATCACTATCTTGGTCGTTTCCACACTTTGGTTTCCGTTTTGCGTGAAGGCCGCGAAAAAGAGCTATTTGGTTGGATCATGCCGGGTATCGATAAATTTTCCATTACCCGCACCACCATTGGTCATTTCCTGAAAAATAAGCGCTTTGCTTTTTCAACGGCAATGAATGGCGGTGAACGTTCAATGGTGCCAATTGGTAACTATGAGCGTGTAATGCCTTTGGATATTATGGCAACGCATTTGCTGCGGGATTTGCTGGTGGGTGATACCGATAGTGCTCAGGCACTGGGTTGTCTGGAGTTAGATGAGGAAGACTTAGCGCTTTGTACCTATGTCTGTCCTGGCAAATATGAATATGGTCCGGTACTGCGTGAAGTGCTGACTAAGATTGAGCAGGAAGGATGATTTCATGGGCCTGAAAAACTATTTTGAAAAAATTGAGCATCACTTTGAGTCCGGGGGCAAATTAGAAAAATATTATCCGTTGTATGAAGCGGTAACGACGATTTTCTATACACCGGGTACCGTAACTTCTGGCGGTGCCCATGTCCGTGATGCTATCGATCTAAAGCGTATGATGATCATGGTATGGCTGGCTGTATTCCCGGCAATGTTCTGGGGAATGTATAACGTTGGTCAGCAGGCGATCCCTGCGTTGTATCATTTATACAGTGGCGCAGAATTACAACAACTTTTGGTATCTGACTGGCACTATTGCGTTGCTCAGTTTTTGGGGGCATCACTGACACCGGATGCGGGTTGGGGCAGTAAAATGTTGCTTGGTGCAACTTACTTTTTGCCTGTTTACATCGTTGTATTTGTGGTGGGTGGCTTCTGGGAAGTGCTGTTTGCCCTTATCCGTAAACATGAAATTAACGAAGGATTTTTCGTTACTTCTATTTTATTTGCGTTGATTGTTCCACCAACGATTCCTCTGTGGCAGGCGGCGTTGGGGATTACATTCGGTGTTGTCATTGCGAAAGAAGTCTTCGGTGGTACAGGTCGTAACTTCCTGAACCCGGCACTGGCTGGCCGCGCTTTTCTATTCTTTGCTTATCCGGCACAGATTTCGGGCGATTTGGTATGGACCGCGGTTGATGGTTTCTCTGGCGCGACGCCTTTATCGCAATGGGCGGCTGGTGGCAGTCAGGGATTAGTGAATACCGTTACCGGTCAACCTATTACCTGGATGGATGCTTTCATTGGTAATATTCCTGGCTCTATCGGTGAAGTGTCTACGTTGATGATTCTCATTGGTGGTGCGATTATTCTGTTTACCCGTATTGCTTCATGGCGCATTGTCGCCGGGGTGATGTTGGGTATGGTTGCAACTTCCTACTTATTTAATGCTATCGGTTCAGATACTAACCCGTTGTTTGCTATGCCGTGGTATTGGCATATGGTTCTGGGTGGTTTCGCTTTTGGTATGATCTTTATGGCGACAGATCCGGTATCCGCTTCATTTACCAACAAAGGTAAATGGTGGTACGGCATTCTGATTGGTGTGATGTGTGTTCTGATCAGGGTTGTTAACCCGGCATATCCAGAGGGTATGATGCTGGCGATTCTGTTCGCAAACCTGTTTGCGCCATTGTTTGATTATCTGGTTGTGCAAGCCAATATTAAGCGGAGAAAAGCCCGTGGCTAATGATAAACCCAAAAATAGTGACAGCGTAGGCAGAACATTTATCGTTGTTTTTGTGTTATGTCTCGTTTGCTCAATTGTTGTGGCAGGTTCTGCGGTAGGGCTGAAATCTCAGCAACAGGAACAAAAGTTGCTGGATAAACAGCGTAATATCCTTGATGTGGCTGGATTACTCAAACCCCAGATGAGTGCTGATGAAGTTAAAGAAACGTTCAAAAGTCGGATTAAAACCGAGTTATTGAATCTGGAGACGGCAACGCTTGAAAGCAGCCAGGGCAAGTTTAACCTGAACGATGCGTTGCGTAGTGATGATACCAGTATTGCATTACCGCCTGAAAAGGATCTGGCGAAAATTCGCCGTCGCGCCAATATGGCCGAAGTCTATCTGGTGAAGAATGAACAGGGTAAAACTCGCGAAATCGTTCTGCCTATTTATGGTTCTGGCTTGTGGTCTGTTATGTATGCTTTTATCTCCGTTGATGTGGACGGCAAAACGGCTCGTGGCATCACCTATTATTCACATGGCGAAACTCCGGGGCTGGGGGGAGAAGTGGATAACCCGCAATGGCGTAAAAAGTGGATAGGTAAAAAACTGTATAACGATGAAGGCAATCCGGCGATCAAAATTGTTCGTGGCGGTGCTGCTGTCGATGATCCTTATGGTGTTGATGGTTTGTCTGGTGCGACTCTCACCTCTGCCGGTGTTCAGAACATGTTTAATTTCTGGTTAGGGGATAGCGGTTTTGGTCCGTTCCTGAAAAAAGTACGCGAAGGAGCGTTGAAAGATGGCTGATAGTAAAGAAATAAAACGAGTCCTTCTTGGGCCGCTTTTGGATAATAACCCGATTGCCTTGCAGGTTCTGGGGATTTGCTCAGCGCTGGCGGTAACAACCAAGTTGGAAACGGCATTGGTAATGACAATAGCGGTAACATTGGTTACTGCCTTTTCCAGCTTTTTTATCTCGTTGATCCGTCATTACATCCCCGGCAGTGTGCGAATCATTGTCCAGATGGCGATTATTGCATCACTGGTTATCGTGGTAGATCAGATTTTGCAGGCTTATGCTTATGAAATTTCCAAGCAGTTGTCGGTATTTGTTGGCCTTATCATTACTAACTGTATCGTGATGGGACGTGCGGAAGCCTATGCGATGAAATCTCCACCTATTGAGAGCTTCATGGATGGTATCGGTAATGGTTTAGGTTACGGGGTTATTCTGGTACTGGTTGGTTTCCTGCGTGAGTTGTTTGGTTCCGGCAAACTGTTCGGAATTACCGTGATGGAATCGGTAAAGAATGGGGGTTGGTATCAGCCTAATGGTCTGTTCCTGTTAGCCCCTAGCGCGTTTTTCATTATTGGTATGCTGATTTGGGGTCTGAGGACTTTGAAACCGGCGCAGGTTGAGAAGGAGTAACTGACAACATGGAACATTTTATAAGCCTGTTTGTCCGCGCCGTCTTTATTGAGAATATGGCGTTGGCTTTCTTCCTCGGTATGTGTACTTTTTTGGCAGTATCGAAAAATGTCACAACAGCGTTTGGTTTGGGTATTGCCGTCACGGTGGTTCTAGGGATCTCTGTTCCGGCTAATAACCTGGTGTATAACTTGGTATTGCGTGACGGTGCATTGGTTGAAGGGGTTGATCTCAGCTTCCTGAACTTTATTACGTTTATTGGCGTGATTGCTGCGTTAGTGCAGATTCTCGAAATGATCCTTGATCGTTATTTCCCTTCACTCTATAACGCGCTCGGCATTTTTTTACCGCTGATTACGGTTAACTGTGCGATTTTTGGTGGTGTCTCTTTCATGGCTCAGCGTGACTATAACTTCTCTGAATCCATCGTGTATGGTTTTGGTTCAGGTATAGGTTGGATGTTGGCAATTGTTCTGCTGGCTTCTATCCGTGAAAAAATGAAATATGCTGATGTTCCGGCAGGTCTGAAAGGATTGGGGATCACCTTTGTCACTACGGGTTTGATGGCATTGGGTTTTATGTCCTTCTCTGGTGTGCAGTTATAAAGGCGAGAAGCGTTCATGGATATAATAATTTTAGGCGTAGTGATGTTTACCCTCATTGTGTTGGTACTGACGGCGCTGATTTTGTTCGCAAAATCAAAGTTGGTTAACACAGGGGATATTAGGGTTGAAGTTAATGGCGATCCGGAAAAGAGCTTTACTGCTCCTGCCGGTGATAAATTACTAAATATGTTGTCAAGCCAGGGGATTTTTGTCTCTTCCGCTTGTGGTGGTGGCGGCTCTTGTGGGCAATGCCGCGTAAAGATTAAAGATGGCGGTGGTGACATTCTGCCAACAGAACTTTCTCACATTAGTAAGCGTGAAGCGAAAGAGGGTTGCCGTCTGGCTTGTCAGGTCAATGTAAAGCAGGACCTGAAAATTAAGTTACCGGAAGAGATATTTGGTGTTAAAAAATGGGAATGTGAAGTCATCTCCAACGATAACAAAGCAACGTTCATTAAAGAGCTGAAATTGAAGATCCCTGATGGGGAAGTTGTGCCTTTCCGTGCCGGTGGTTATATTCAGATTGAAGCTCAGCCACATATTGCTCGTTACGCGGATTATAATGTGCCGGAAGAATACCGTGAGGACTGGGATAAATTTAATTTGTTCCGCTTTGTTTCTGAGGTGAAAGAGTCGGCAATTCGTGCTTACTCAATGGCAAACTACCCAGAAGAACACGGTATTATCATGCTTAACGTTCGTATTGCGACGCCGCCGCCAAGAAATTCGGAAGCGCCGCCGGGAATTATGTCTTCTTATATTTGGTCACTGAAACCCGGTGATAAAGTGACTATTTCTGGTCCATTCGGTGAATTTTTCGCAAAAGATACTGATGCGGAAATGATCTTCATTGGTGGTGGCGCAGGTATGGCACCAATGCGTTCTCATATCTTTGACCAGCTTAAAAGATTGAATTCCAAGCGTAAGATTAGCTTCTGGTATGGCGCTCGTTCTAAACGTGAAATGTTCTATACAGAGGATTTCGATCAACTGGCGGCTGAAAATGAAAACTTTACCTGGAATGTAGCGCTATCTGATGCACTGCCTGAAGATAACTGGGATGGTTACACCGGTTTTATCCATAATGTTCTGTATGAGAATTATTTGAGGGATCATCCGGCTCCTGAAGATTGTGAGTTCTATATGTGTGGGCCTCCGGTTATGAATGCCGCGGTGATCAAGATGTTGAAAGATCTCGGTGTCGAGGATGAAAACATCATGTTAGATGATTTCGGCGGCTGATCGTCCATAAATAGTTTGATTTTAATGACCGGCCCCCCAGCGCCCACAAATTTGTGGGCGCTAACAATTCGGAAAGAGTAACTAACTGTGCGTAAAAAGATAAGTAGCTGGATAGCGTTAATATTTGCAGTACTGCTGCTGGCGGCATGCGATGGTCTGGAGCAGAAAAATATTCATGGGCAAACAATGGGGACTTACTATTCCATTAAATTTGTCACGGGTTCGTCGGCTCCTTCGTCAGAAGATCTGCAAAAAGAGATTGATCGTTTGCTGGAGGAGGTTAATGACCTGATGTCAACATATCGCCCTGATTCTGAATTAAGTCGTTTTAATCAAAGCCGTCAAATTGATCGGCCATTCCCGGTATCCCCTGCGACAGCCAAAGTAGTTAAGGAAGCGATCTACATTAATAAATTGACTGATGGCGCATTGGATGTGACGGTTGGCCCATTGGTTAATTTATGGGGGTTTGGTCCTGAAGGGCGCGTGACGAAAGCACCTTCTGCAAGTGAACTGGAAAAACGCCGTGAATGGACTGGGATTGATAAACTGGTGGTAGAAGGTAATAACCTGATTAAAACCGTTCCAGAGCTGTATATCGATTTATCATCTATCGCTAAAGGTTATGGCGTAGATGTTGTTGCTGAATATCTGGAATCGCAGAATATCAAAGATTATATGGTTGATATTGGCGGAGAAGTCCGTACATCAGGCCATAATGGTAAAGATCTGCCGTGGCGAATTGCGATTGAAAAGCCGTCTGACACTGGCATAGCACAAAATGCTCAGGAAGTGATAATGCCTGGCAATATGTCGATAGCGACTTCTGGTGATTACCGCAATTACTTTGAACAAGATGGTGTGCGCTATTCACATACGATTGATCCAAAAACGGGAAACCCTATTTCTCATAACTTAGTCTCTATTACGGTTATTGCTCCAGCTTGTATGAGTGCTGATGGCCTTTCTACTGGGCTGAATGTTTTAGGGCCGGAAAAAGGGATGGAAGTTGCAGAAAATCTGAGTATCCCGGTTTTTATGATCATAAAAACGAAAAATGGTTTTGAAGAGCGTTACAGTAAAGCCTTTGAGCCATACCTACAGAAAAATCAATGAGAAGGAGAAAGAAGTGCTGAAAATATTTATTGCAGCCTTCGTCTTTTTCCTGCTGGCTTTTGCGGGAATGTCGTTAGGCTACATGATTAAACGTAAGAGCATACAAGGGAGCTGTGGCGGTTTAAGCAGTATTGGTGTGGAGAAAGTATGTGATTGCCCGGAACCTTGTGATGCTCGTAAAAGGCGTATGGCTCGTGAGGCTGCGCGGCAGGTTCAATTAGAGAAACATCGGATTATCTGAATTTAATAAACTTGCGGAATTCTCCTTCCCAAATGCTAATTGAGAGCAAAGAGAACTTTTAGGAGATTTCGCGGCGTTTGAGATAAAGTAAATAAAAAGCAAAGATGCTGGTTTGATAAACCTCCCTTCACATTAAGCGGCTTACTGTGAAGGGTTTTTTCTAATACATATTTCGTTAATATTATCACTGAAGGTTTTAAGATAAAGTGCGCTTATTAGTCTAATCCTCCAAATTCAGGTTATTTAATTGCACCTTTTGAAAACTATTTAATCGACAGAAGACCCTTTACATTGTGCGAGGTGTTATTTTTAAATAATAAATTAAACTTCCAATTTAAAATAAAAAATATAAACAGCTTTTAAAATTGCAATATAGGTTAATGATGATTTAATATGTATTATTACATATGATTTTATATTTCTTATCAAATAATTTTCTATCCAATATTACCAAGATTAAAATAAATATTTTTATAACTTCATAATTTTGACAAGCTTTATAAAAGCGATACACTTAAGGTGAAATTTATAAAGTATACAAGTTATAAAACTATTAAAGGAGAAAATTTTATGTTTAAGAAATTATTAGCTATTGGGGTATTAGCGACAGGTATTACATTAACTGGAGGAATTGGAGTTGCATCGGCAAGCGTATATATTCCTTGGGACAATTGTTATAGTTCGGGTATATCCCATAACAATGGCCTATATACTCAATATATTGCTAAAGATAATGGCAATTTCCCTAATATATATGATTGGGCTGGAGTTAGATGGTATCTTAAAGGTTATAAATATTTAGATTATTGTGGAAAATATATCGCTTTATATGAAGGTAGAGGGTTATAGAATTTTACCTAAAAACCTCAATAATCTGAGCCAAATATTATAAAAATTTGGCTCATTATATTATGTTCGATACTTCTCCCTGTGAGGGAGTTAGTTTATTGCGAAAAATATATGTCAAAGCTTCCCCAGTTATGAAGAAATTAAATACAATAATATTAATCACATAGCTTAATGTTTTTCACATAGGTATTAGGCGACCTCCAGGATATTTTTTCACATATTAAATAATTCTCACTTTTTAATTTATAATCCACATAAAAAGATAGGGGGAAACTTAAAAAGAATGAAATAATGGCTATCACCCCAAAACAGTTAATAAAACTATCGTGATGTTTTGGCCAGCGATTTTTTATATTAAGGAAAATAACAGAAACTATAAAGTATGAAAGGAAAGGAAAAGCAAAAAATAGCATAAAAACAGGGCCTGAGAATATTATTTTATCTTCCATTTTAACTAAGGAAATTAAATTTTCTCCGCTAGAAAAAAAAGTAAATAACGTTAGAATAATAAAAGAAAAAGCTCCTATAATATGCAAAATCTTTTTTTTATTTACCATAATTCCCCCAGTTATGAAGAAATTGATTGAAATTAGCTTCTGGCGTTCTTGGTTTTCTTTCTATTTCTTTTTTGATTAAATTAATCACAGTTTCACTAATTTTAAATTTTTTATCTAATGAATCAAGTATAGATACTGTTGCAATACCTACTAAAAGCATAATACCAGCCACAACAATTACGCTAGCACCAGTAGCAAATGCAGTTGCTGCAAAAGTCCCAATAACCCAAGAAGCAAAAGCCGCTACTGCTGCTTTAGCCATATCTACTGAAAGATTGCCTAAGAAATCAGCCAGTGTGTATTCATCCTTAAAGATGTATTCAACCGCTCGATAAGCTGAGGAAAATAGTATATTGAATTTAACTCCCTTAACTATGCTACTATTTATTCCCTGTTGCCCTATCCCCATAGAGATCATCTTCATGTTAGAAGCACTGTATCTTGAAGCATTGATGATTTTTCTAAGCCCCGCATGACCTGAGATTTTAATATATCTTTGCCCATTTTTACCAACATACTCTGTGGCTTTAATTCCTAATTTTTTAAATTCTCCTACTACATTTGCAAAGTCAAAAGCATCACGTATATTACCTGCATAGGGTGATATAGGATCGGTAATCGAAAACACTTTCTTTATAAATGGACTTTTTGGTTTTGGCGAATCAATCTCCTCTAAAACATCTTTCGCTTCCTCTAAGGATAGTAGTGCAATATACGCTGTATTCTCGTTTAACTGTTTCTCAAGACCAATAGCATCAAAGAACTGATGCTGAGGTTTCAAATGATTAATCCCAGCGTTACCTCTTAGAAAATCGCCCATATAGCTTTCCCAAGAGGGGCTGTATCTTTTATGTGTCATCGTGAAGTTTCCTTTAATATTCTTAAAATCAAAAATCATCACATCGGTATTTAACGGATGGAGTTTACAATTTGAGTATAACATCGTTGTGTAAAAAGAAGCCATGTCGGTTACATAATAGTAAAAAGTTAGATAAGCGCAACACATCAGCCATTATATTCCTGCATCATAGTGACTAAAATCATCTTTGATAGGATAGTATTATAGACTTAAGCTCTTTAAAGGCTCGGATTTTTATAATGCTTAAAACTGAGTAACAAAACGAAGGCCCCACACCCAAATCTGATTTAATCTGACAAGATGGGAGTGAATATAAGTGTGGAAATGATTAAAATAAAGATAATTTAATTTCTGTTATCCTAACCATCCTCAATAAACGAAACTATTAACTAAAACCGGTAAACAAAAGCTTCTATGCTTTAGGAAAGAAACTCGGTATTAAAACTATTTACCTTTTTATTTGCTTTTTTTTCGGGGAGAAACGCCTGTTTTTTTAAGTTTAATCATCATAGTCTTATCTTCATAAATCGGTGAGTAAATAGTCTGATGATATAAAGATACCAGTTTATATTCTTTTAAGACAATCCCTCTTTTTTAGGGTTTAAATCCTGCTAAATTCTTTTCAATTCTCATTTGATGTTTAATAGCTTTCTATTAAATGCGATTTACTATTTGTCTGAAAAGTGAATTTATTATGTGAATCCAAGGTTTTAATATATTTATATTAGTGCTTTTAAATTTTTAGGTCGGTTAAATAAAGGCATTAAACGTGCCAGAAAATAAAATTGCTTTCAGTCACGTTGTCTCTTTTTAAAATCTTGTATTAATGGAGCGCCTCTGGCAATGCCCGGTTTGTCATGTCGAACATGACCGCGGTATCAATGCGGCGATCAACATCCAGAGCAAGGGTACAACAGTATTACAGGCGGCGGGGCTCGTCGTTTCTGCCCTCGGAGGCCAGCGTAAATCCGTCATAAAGACGGTTACGGCCTGAGAAGTGGGAAGCCTCGCCGTTTTTTACGGCAGGGAGCAGTCACCATTTAGTTTTTTCCTATTTTCGCTGCTAAGACAACTAGAAATTGGGTTTTGAAAATACTTTTTATATACCCTTACTCAGTCTTCAAAGACTAAAAACACAAGCATTATTACGTTTACTCTGTATCGGCTTACTTGCTAAACTCTTAAAAGTATGCAGGTGAATTTTAGACAAGTAAAAGATAGGAATACCAACGTGGCAAGCGCAGAGCAACTCAAGGCACTTATCAAATCGTACATCAGTCGCGATGATAGCCATTTTTATTCAGTTGCTATGCAAGTTGCTGCGCACGAAGCCAAACAAGGACACGGTAGATTGGCAGAGGATCTGCTAAATTTACTGGACAAAGCGAAAGCAAAACTCGCTAATGATAAGACAGGTAAATTAGTTCCATTAGCAAGTGCCGCTAAAAATCGTACTGATCTTGGTAACTTACTTAGTATAAGCCACCCTGCTTATCGTCTATCTGACGTAGTACTGGATGAATCTGCCAATATGCAGCTTCAACGATTGATAAAAGAACAACGGATGATGTCTCGCATTAAAGAGCATGGCTTGTCACCCAGGCGAAAAGTATTGCTTATTGGCCCACCGGGAACAGGAAAAACTATGACGGCATCGGCTCTCGCTGGTGAGTTAGGTATTCCCTTGTTCCAAGTTCGTTTTGATTCCTTAATTACAAAATTCATGGGAGAAACAGCGTCTAAACTTCGACAAGTGTTTGATGCAATCGCTGATATTCGCGGCGTTTATTTCTTTGATGAATTTGATGTTATTGGTTCCCAACGTAGTCTTGCTAACGATGTTGGTGAAATTCGTCGAGTATTGAACAGTTTTCTTCAAATGATTGAGCAAGACACCTCAAATAGTATAATCATTGCTGCAACAAATCATCCTGAAATATTGGATTATGCACTGTTCAGGCGTTTTGATGATGTCATCGAATATCATTTACCTACTTTAGAACAAGCCTTGAACTTGATTAAGTTTCGTTTAGGCTCTTTTATACCTAAGCCTTTCCGTAAAAAAAATGGATTAGAAAAGCATGTATTAGGTTTAAGTTATGCTGAAATTTGCAGAGCGGTAGATGAATCGATAAAAGATGCAATTATGAGCGACCGCATTCAAGTTGATCCCACGCTTCTAAAACAGGCTTTAGAAGAACGTCGTTTAATCAGTAGTAAACTATCAATTAACGAAAAAAATAAATTAAACCATGACGGAAATAACGCACGATAAAAGGCTACATCTAACTCTTCTAAAAACGTCTACTTCCCAACTATATACAGCTCACTCCTCTGGCAGAGATTCATCGCAAGATCTTCCAGAGCGGGAGCGTAGAGAGCACGGTCAAGCTCTAAATGCACAATTACAGCGGTTAAAAGCCATTGCAGCCAAATCGCGAGATCAGCAAGCCCGGTTAGACCTCAGAAGTGGTATTGGTTTACAGGTTGAGTTTGTTGGTCAGCCCGATGTAGCCCTTGCGTTTGAAAGTCTTAGCAGCGAAAAAGGAAAGAACAAAGACAGGCATATTGAAGTACTTAGCATTCACGAAGAAGAAGCAATTATCTCTGCCAACGTATTTATTCCTGACGGTAAAATTGAGCACTTCGAAAATTATGTTCAGGATTATTTGAAAAAAAAGCTCCGAGCCGATGGTCAAGCTGCCGATCACAAAGCATTAATAAACACTATTTCTTCGATACGGCTTGCCGGAATAAGGTCATTATGGACCGATGATCTTGATCTTCTTCCTACTGATTTAGATGAAGTGTTTTGGTGGGAGGTTTGGCTCCCAGTCAGAGGCAACAGAGATGCCGTTGTTGCAGATTTTCGTAAGTTAAGCCATTTCTCTGAATGTCATGTTAGTGAACATCAGGTTTATTTTCCTGAACGAACTATTACATGGATGTTTTGCTCTCAAAGACAATTTTCCCGTGCAGAATTGATTCTAAACTGCGTAGCAGAATTAAGACGAGCAAAAGACACCGCAGAATTCTTTGTCGGTTCTTCAATCACGGAGCAACGGCTTTGGTCTGATGATGCGCTTGAACGCTTACAAGCTCCAGCGGAAGACGATAATGTACCCTATGTTTGTTTACTCGATTCAGGAATAAACCGCGGGCATCCAATGCTTGCTCCTGTATTACATCAGCAAGATGTGCATACGGTTAATGACGCTTGGGGTATACATGATACGGCTAATCACGGTACTGGGTTAGCCGGTATTGCTGTTTATGGCGACCTGTTTGAGACATTAACGTCCGATACCATAATTGATATTCGTCATCGTCTTGAGTCAGTAAAACTCACGCCAAGTCAGGGCGCTAACGCAGGAGATGCGAAACAGCATGCTTACTTGTTTAGCGCTGCTGTAACCCGTCCCGAAATTTTATTTGGTCAACGAAGACGCGTTTTCAGTTCTGCCGTTACTGCTACTGACTATCGTGATTTTGGTCGTCCTTCTGCTTGGTCATCTATAGTCGACTCCCTTGCTGCTGATGTGATGTCAGGTAACACATTCCCTCGTCTTTTTGTACTTTCGGCTGGAAACATATGTGATAGAGAGCACTGGGCAACATATCCTGACAGCCTTTCATTAAACCAAATCCATGACCCGGGGCAAGCTTGGAATGCAATTACCGTAGGTGCATTTACTAATAAAATAGACATCAGCGAAGATGATGTTGATGACTTTTCTCCTGTCGCCGACCAAGGGGCATTAAGCCCTTTTACAACGACATCTATTCAATGGGACAAGGTTTGGCCGTACAAACCAGACGTCGTATTCGAAGGTGGAAATGCGGCATCAAACACAGAAATTGTCGATAACTTTGCAAGCTTAGAGTTACTGACTACAAACGCCTCTCCACAATATCGCCTTTTCTGGACAACAAACGCGACCAGCGCGGCTTCTGCCCTTTGCGCTCGTATGGCAGCGCAATTGATGGCTCAATATCCTTCTTTACGCCCGGAAACAATTCGTGCGCTGATTACTCATTCTGCACAATGGACATCAGCGATGTTGGAGATGTACCCAGTACGCACAAAAAAAAGTTATACATCGCTTGTCCGTCACTGTGGTTGGGGTGCACCCAATATTGAAAGAGCACTATGGAGCGTAAAAAACAGCTTAACGCTTATTGCAGAGGACAGACTGCAACCCTATCGAAAAACTAATCAGGGAATTAAAACACGCGATCTAAACTTACATGCCTTGCCTTGGCCGCAAGAACAACTACAGGCGTTGCAAAATACAGAGGTTGAAATGCGTGTAACGCTCTCTTACTTCATTGAACCAAATCCATCAGAACGTGGGGCAGCCTCGAAGTATCATTATCCATCACATCGCCTTCGGTTTGCCGTGAAACGACAAACAGAGTCATTGGACGAATTTACCATCAGAATCAATGCGGCTGCCGATTCGGATGATAATGACAATGGGGTCACAGGCAACGATGATAATTGGCTATTGGGAGCAACACAGAGACACAAAGGCTCATTACATCAAGATATTTGGCGAGGAACCGCAGCAGAACTGGCAAACTGCGGGTATTTGGCGGTCTATCCTGCACAGGGGTGGTGGAGAACGCGAAGAGCGCTTGGGCGTTATGATTCCGTGGCAAATTATAGCCTTATCATTTCTATCCATGCGCCGCAAACAGATGTAGATCTGTATGCAGCTATACAAAATATGGTCGAGAATCAAATACAGAACCCTATTGAGATATCAACTTAGTTTATTGATTTTTTATATATACCCTATGGATTTCAAGATGGATCGCGACGGCAAGGGAGCGAATCCCCGAGAGCATAGAGAACTATGTGACCGGGGTGAGTGCAGCCAACAAAGAAGCAACTTGAAAGATGACGGGTATAAGTATTATCAGTTTAAAATTCACTATTAAAATTGGTTGAATAGGAGGCATTTTACGACGACTACAGACCACATGATGGTTTGAAAAGTAAAATGCCTTATTATGCTCTTATTAAAAAAATAAGAATTTAAAAATATTCTGTCAGGTGAAGTTAGAAGTTTCACATTTGAGATATTCTTTTATCTTTGATTTTAGATTTAGCACCTTTAATCAGAGTAGGTAGCATATGTATATTTTGCTGACTTATTTGTTGCTCAATATGTTGCACTACATAGGCGGCATCTTGATCGATCCCCAGAAAACGCCCAGAACCCCATGTATATAACCACGGCAAACCAATAAATGTGACATCCGGATCGATAGTAATACCACGGTCATGTTTTGGATAACCATTGGTTTGAAAAATATCTAAATCAATCCATGAATAATCTGGTCTAAAACCAATACACCAAATTATTGAAGTGATATTTTCTTTTGCTAAATCAATGTGTGTGATTTCCTGCTCAGGCTGCCAAACAGGTTGATACACCGATGCAGGTTCGTTGGTTGCAATATTGTTTTTCTCTAAGTACTCATCAATCGAGGCATTAATGCGATTATAAGTAACATCGGCAAGGTCCAGATTTTCCGATAAATTTGGTTTAAACCAGAATTGACCCTCTTTAAAGTCATCAAAATGTCCGAACAGTTGCATACCTTCTAAGGCAAATTTACGCAGGTCAATATCACGCCCACCGTCACGCCCTGTGACATAGTGGTTGGTACTGTTACGTACTTCTTCACTATAACGATGATGTTTGACAGTCGTTTCGTAATAACCCATATCAAACAGCCATTTCACTACATCTTTGCCGCGATAAAAGCGAGCACAACGTGGGGCATTGCCTGTCGATAAATAGACTTTTTTGCCTGCCAGATGTAGATCTTCGGCAATCTGTGCACCGGATTGCCCTGACCCGACCACCAGCACCGCACCTTTAGGGAGTTGATCTACATTTAAATATTCTTCCGAATGCATTACTTTCACATGCTTAGGCAAGGTATCGCTTAGTTTTGGATAAATCGGGGTGTGATATCCACCCGCTGCGACAACAAGCTGTTTGGCTGTGGTTGTACCGTGATTGGTCTCAATGACAAACTCATGTGCCGCAACTTTTTTCACATGTTTTACCTGAATATTTAAAATGGCGGGAGGATTAATCTTTTCAATAAATTCGTCAAGATAGGCCACAATTTCAGGCTTTGTCATAAAGCCGTCAGGATCTTTCCCCTGATAAGGATGTTCAGGCAATAGACACTGCCAGTTCGGTGTCACCAAGGTAAAATTATCCCAACGTTTATGTCGCCAGCTATGGGTCAACTCGGATTCTTTTTCCAATATCACATGGTCAATGCCCGCTTTTTGCAAATAGTGACTGATACATAAACCAGCCTGACCGCCACCAATAATCACCACATCATAATTTGGTTGTAACATTTGATTTTGGATACTTAACATGGAATATCCCTCTCATTGATTCTTCATTTCAATAACTTCAATTTGATCTTCCGGATTTAACCCGAAGAATTTGGCCTGGCGTTTGATTATCGCCAGATTGTCCACGGCCGAACTACAGAAAAAGCCATAACGTGCCCGTACCCTTTCCGATGCGGCATGTAGACCATTTTCAACCTGATGCAAGAACTGCATACTTGGGTAACGCTGGCCAATGGACAGATATTCATAAATCACTGTTGAGGGGGAGTAATATTGAATCAGCTCCCCATTAGGCCATTTCACAGTAAAATTCACGCTCGGCATAACATCGATTCCTGCTGACTTTTAGGCTTAATCTGTACGGATTGGGCCTGTAACTTTTTTAACGCATCGGCATAACAAAAACCGGTAAACATTTGGTGGTTGAAATCCCAAAATATGCTGTGCTGCTTTTGTTGTTGCACGCCAATTACACCACCGACATTGGTTTCACCAATCACTGCGCAAGCAATGCCCTGACGGTGAAACAGCTCGATAATTTCTTCACATTCATTTGCATCGGCAATCAGTAAAAAACCAAAACTGGGGAAGATTTGTAGCCATTTAAACCAGTCCACATTCTCAGGTTTAGGAATGGCATCTAAGTTGATATGTGCCCCCGATGCCGTCGCTTCTAGCAGCATCAATAAACTGCCTAAGATACCGGCATTGCTAATATCACGGGCGGCATGAACCAGACTGGCTTCTGCCAATTGCGGCAATAAGGCAATTTGTGACTGTAGAATGCGGTCAGACACTCGTTCGAAGCATTTCCAATAAGTGGTATTGGGGTGGAATTGTCCTTTCAGATTTAAAGCGATCAGAATTTTTTGTTGTGGTTTGACATGCAACACCGAGAGCAATTTTCGTGCTATGCCTTGAATCGCAACGGATAAAGTGGGCTGATAAACCACTCCAATATTGGTATGTCCACCGACCAATAGCACACCATAAGCACGACAAGCATCCTGTATACCTTGCATTAACAACTGGGCATGTTCGCTATTGGTATGCCAAAAGCTATTCACTACTGACAATGCCCGACCACCCATTGCGGCGATATCACTAATATTCGCCATGACCGCTGACCATCCGGCAAAATAAGGATGATTGGTAACGAAGCTTGGTAACATGCCTTCACAGGCGTGCAATACATATTGACCATTTAGCGACACTGCCGCCGTGTCATCTCCGGGATAGGCATATAAGCTATCTAATGAATCCACATGGCAAGTTGTGTCAATTGAAATATTGTGAGCAATCGCCTGCTTGGATTGCATAGCAGGTGTATGTTTTAACATTTCGAGTAATTGATTGAGTTTCATCATTGCGTCTCCTTCTGCATATAGGTTTGCATCGGGACATGCGGTAATGGATAGTTTTCAATCTGTGCCTGCATCAGCACATGTGGAATGTTGGCAATGGTCAACTGACGTAAACTATCCCAACGCAACCGTTGGAAATAGTGTTCATTTTGACTTTGCACGGTAGCTAAAAAAGTACGGCATCCCAAGTTTTTGGCGGTCGATACCGCAGTATTGATTAACGCTTTACCAATGATATGGCGACGTCGATATAAGGGTTCTACGCATAAACGCCCGCCATACCACGTCTGTTCGCCATCCGGGAAAATCCGTACTGCGCCAATCACTCGGTCATGCTCACCAAACATTTTCTCAATGGCAACAATGCCTAGTGCTTTAACATCGTATTCGTCACGATCTTCTTGCAAGATTTTCTGTTCATCGCGAAAGGTCATTTCACGCAAACGATAATATTGGCGACGCTCCCAATCTTCCGACACAATTTTGATGGCAATGTCATCGCTAACAAATTGTTTCAGCCCTTCATTTTGCTCAAGCAGCCAAGGATAGCGAGAAAGTTCCATATCACATTCTCCTTATTCATACGCTTTCAGCGAAGAGCAAGCGCCGCATTTGGCGCAGCCGGCCTGAGTATTTTCCGAGTTCAAACCATGTTGTTTGAGTTGCTGGCCAATTTTCGGATAGAGCGACTGCATAAAAGCTTGATCAGGTTTAGGGTGATGCTCTAATGGCGTGCCTCGAATCGGTACAAACGGTACCACAAATGGATACACCCCAATTTCAGTCAGCTTGGCGGTCATCTCCACGATTTCCAGTTCGGTATCGCCCAAACCTGCCAAAATGTAGGTACTGACTTGTCCACGACCGAATACCGCAACGGCTGCTTTAAATGCCGCAAAATATTTTGCCAACGATACTTCGGCTTTACCCGGCATAATTTTCTGCCGTACACGTTCGCTCACCGCCTCAAGGTGCATGCCAATCGATACCGCTCCGGCATCTTTTAAACGTTGGAACCAGGCAAAATCATCAGGTGGTTCGCACTGTACCTGTATTGGCAAATCGACTTGCGCTTTAATCGCTTTAACTGAGTCATATAAAATTTTGGCACCACGATCTCCCGTGTTTGGCGTACCCGTGGTGATCACCATTTGCTTGACGCCATCCAGCTCAACGGCTGCTTTCGCTACCTCAGCCAATTGTTCCGGGCGTTTACGGATCAAGGTTCGACCCTCTTTTAAAGACTGATCAATCGAGCAAAATTGGCAGGCGGTCGCCTTATCCTTCATACGAATGCAATGCTGTAACACCGTTGTCGCCAGCACATCACGGCTATGTAAGGTCGCAATTTGTTCGTAGGCAATGCCTTCTGCGGTTTTTAAATCGTAAAAACGTGGTCGTGCAGGTGCAGTTAAGGTCGCCACAGGAATCCGGTTTTTAAAGACAATCACCTTGTCAGAGTGCGGCTCAGGCTTTGCGGTGTAGGGAGAGTCTTGTGCTGCAAGGTTCAGCACAGGAATCATCATAGTCTGCCCGTCAAGGCTCAGCGCTTTATGATCGCTTGGCCCTGCGCCGCCTTTACGGGACAAGCCAAAATTGCCTTCCCATTTCAGACCATTACATTGCAAATCGGTTAATAATTGCAAATTGGTTAATAGTTGTATTGCAGACATCTTTAACCCCCTATCGATTGGGTTTACATCAATATGGTTTCGGCATGTTCTTGATTAAATGTTGAGAACTTTTCGAGATGGCTTTGATCTGATGTTTCAACTTTCAGTTCGTGTAATACGTGTGCTGGACGACGATCAATTAATAAGCTGAGTAATTCAGGTCGGCTGTAATGCCCAATCGAATCCATCATGCGTTTGCGTTTATCAATCAGGCTAAAGTCCAGATCGGCAATGCAATAACCTTCACCTTGTGTGATCGGTTCAGCCAGGAACTTGCCTTCGGGAGAAACGATGGCGGCAAAACATCCTCCTGAAATTGGACCAATATCACAGCCAGTATCCTGCATAATCTGCTGTTGCTGTTCGGGATGCAGCCATGCGGTGGCGTTGATCACAAAGCAACCAGACTCTAAAGCATGGTGTTGAATGGTTGCGCGGATTTGATCGGCAAAGACTTGCCCTACCAACGAACCGGGAAACATGGCAGCATGAATTTGTTCGCCATCTGCCATTAAGGCAAAGCGGGCCAGCGGGTTGTAATGCTCCCAACATGCCAGAGAACCAATACGTCCTACCGCGGAATTAATGGCACGTAAACCACTGCCGTCGCCTTGTCCCCACACCATGCGTTCATGGTAAGTTGGGGTAATTTTGCGGCGATGTTGAATGATTGAACCGTCGGCATTAAATAACAGTTGCGCGTTATAAATCGTACTGCCCGCACGTTCATTAATGCCAATCGATACCACCATGTTGGCTTCAAGACAGGCTTGACCAATCGCTAAGGTTGCTTCGGAAGGTACAACCACCGATTCATTTAATAGCTTTAAATGCTCTTTACCCATAGCAAATGGCGGTTGTACAAAGGAGAAATAAGGGTAATAAGGCACGACGGTTTCAGGAAAGACTGCGAATTGCACTCCCTGTTTTCCAAGCTCTAAAATAATGTCACAAATTTTTTTTACTGTTGCGGCTTGACTATAAAGCACTGGGCTACATTGCACTGCGGCAGCTTTAATTATTCGGTTCATAACCTTATCCCCTGTTTATGTTTTACTTAGGCAGTCCAGGTATCAATGATTAAGGCATTGTCGCGACGCATCAGCAGTCTTAAATCCATCACATCCAATGGATTAATTGGCCGAATTCCCGGAATAAGCGCTTTTTCGGTTTGACCATAAAATGCTTGTAACGCAAAACGGCAGGCATAGACTTCTCCGCCTTCTGCCATAAAGGCTTTCAACTGATTGTTGACGGCTAAATGACCCGGAAAAGCTTCCGCTCCTAAAGTTGGAAAACCACGTTGTACACCCAACTGCACGCCTGGGCCGTAAAGCAAAATTTTGGTTTCAAAGCCTTTGCGCAACAGACGTTTTGCCTGTAACACATTGACCAAGCCAATTGATCCTTCAAATGCAACGGTATGGAAAGTCACTAATGCCTTTTCACCTGGTTGGGCTTTGACGTCCTCAAACACTTTTTCTTCGTAATCAACAAGAAAATCGCCGTCTTTATATTGTTCGATATCAATCTTTGGCATAACCAACTCCTCGTTCAATGTTATTTGGGAATGAACCAACATGTAGTCTGTCTGTACTATTGCGAGAAATTATTGCGAGAACTGTGCCAAGTGATATTTTGAAGCGGAAGTTAATTCTTATCACATTGAAAAATATCATCTAATTTTTATAAAAATAGTTTTCATGGAGATAAATTGAACTATTAGGGAATTAGGATTTTTCGTAGTATTATGAAATTTCATAGCTTAAATTATGAAATTTCATAGTATGAATACGACTGACTTTATCTCAGACTGGGTAGTTTATGAAGACTCGATTCGCCCGTTGGTATTTGAACACACGTCACAGGCATTAATTGTATTGGACCCACATCAAAACCAGTTTATTGATGTGAATATTAGCGCCAGCCAATTATTACAATATGAACGTCATGAAATTATTCAAAAAACGGTGACTTCCATTTTTGGTCATTTCAGACAACTGCCATATCTTGTGGCATTTACCGAAGGCGCTTTGGCGAAAGGGCGGGCCTGGAACAATGAGCTGTATATCTTTGATAAAAACGGTGAAAAAATCCAGTTGGATATTACTGCTGTTTCATTGCCCTATAAAAATAAAACCTTGCTGATATGGTCGCTGGTGGATGTCAAAGAGTTAGAACTGCGCCAACTCAATAAAAATACCGATAAAGCCATTCGTACAGGTTTAAAAGAGTCGCAAGCCTTACAAGAGCTGTTTATTGACTCCGACACAGGCAAGCATTTATTACTGAGTTCAGTCGGTGACGGTATTTACAGTATTAACAAACAAGGCTTGTGTACCTTTATTAACCCTGTCGGGGCTAAAATGTTGGGGCTGCAACCTGAAGATGTATTGAGTGACAATATTCATAAGATTCATCACCATACCCATGAAAATGGCGAACCCTATCCTGAAGAAGAGTGCCCGATTTATGCAGCGGTACATGACGGTATTGTGCATGAAGGGGTGCAGGAAATTTTTTGGCGTCGTGACGGTAGTTGCTTTCCGGTGGAATTTACCAGTACCCCAGTGATTCGTGACAGTGAAATTATTGGCGCGGTAGTGGTGTTCCGTGATATTACCGATCGGCTGAATACCGAAAAACAATTGACCTATGCCCTTGAAGAACTACAAGATTTAAAAAGTCGGCTGGAACAGCAAAATGAATATCTGCAAGAGGAAATTTTACATGAAAATCAATATGATGAAATTATTGGCAGGAGTGCATCCATTTTACAGATTATTGAAAAAATCAAGGTGGTCGCCCCAACCGATGCCAATGTGATGATTTATGGTGAATCAGGTACAGGCAAAGAGCTGATTGCTCGTGCTATTCACCAATCCAGTCACCGTAAACAGCAACCACTTATTCGAGTCAATTGTGCCGCCATTCCTTCGGAACTGTTTGAAAGTGAATTTTTTGGACATGTCAAAGGCGCATTTACTGGAGCTGTGCGTGACCGCGCCGGACGTTTTGAATTGGCGGATCAGGGCACACTGTTTTTAGATGAAATTGGCGAAATTCCTATTGAGCTACAAAGTAAACTGTTGCGTGTGTTGCAGGAAGGAACCTTTGAGCGGGTTGGCGAAGAGAAAACGCGATATGTGAATGTGCGGATTATTGCTGCTACCAACCGCAATTTAAAAGAAGAAGTTAAACACAAGCGCTTTCGTGAAGACCTCTATTTCCGTTTAAATGTATTTCCGATTTATTCACCGGCTTTACGTGACCGTAAAGAAGATATTCCACTTTTGGTTACGCATTTTACTAAGTTGATTTGTGACAAGCGTAAAATTAATTATCTACCATTTTCACAAAAGCATATTTTAGAATTACAGCAATATGATTGGCCTGGCAATATTCGTGAATTACAAAATGTTATTGAACGCGCACTCATTATAGCGAAACAAGGCACTGTTTCGTTTAAATATTTGCTAGAACAAGATCAACAGCAAAATGAAACGACGCATCAGAATATTCACAATAAACTTCAACAAATTGAAGTTGTGCTGACCATGCAGCAACTGAAAGACTTGGAAATTAATAATTTCTCTCTTGCCGTGAAACAATGCAAAGGGAAAATTTTTGGTGATGCTGGTGCAGCAAAATTGTTGGGAATGAACCCAACGACCTTGATCTCACGTTTAAAGAAATTGGGAGTTGATTATTAAAAAGCTTATCTTGAGTTTGGAAAATGCGTTTTATATGTGTCCGTTCATTATTGTAATGCGCTATACCCGTTATCTTTCAAGTTGCTTCTTTGTTGGCTGCACTCACTCACTCCGGTCACATCGTTATCTATGTTCCCGGGGATTCGCTCCCTTGCCGTCGCGATGCATCTTGAAATCCATAGGGTATAAATAGCTTGATCATTATTCCATTTGAAACCATAAGTTTCACATTTATCTGACCAGACGCTTGCAAAAAATAGTGAAGTAAGAAAAGAGGGGGGATTGGGAATTACTCCAAACCCCATTGCATACGAGAATTACAACATAATTTGTGGGTTCTGGATACCACAGGCACGAGCATAGCGTGCTAATGTCTCTATACTGGCTTTTGTTACATTGTTTTCCATTTTCGTTACTGTCGGCGGCGTAACTCCCATTCTTTCAGCAACTTGTGAACGAGTCAGTCCAGCGAATTTACGCCATTCAGCTAAGGTTTCTTGCAATCTTTCTTTGCGCTCTTCAGCTTCATAAGCGGCTTTAAATTCTGGGTTTTCCATCATTTCAGCCAAAACTTCTGAATGGGTTTTATACTTCTTCATGTTTCATTTCCTCTAGTCTATGGAATGCCAAAGCTATCTCACTGGGTGGAATTTTTTGTGTTTTCTTGATGAAAACCCGTAACAGATATATTTGTTTTCCTGTTTGATATACCCAAAGTCCACGAGCTATATCTCCTCCCATTGTTCGAATTTCGTAGAGTCCCCCACCTATCGGTTTTGTGTTTGGCTCTCTCAATGAGCGGGGATCTGTTTCCAGTTTTCCAATAAGCCTTGCTAATTTTACTCCGGTTTTTGCTGGTAAAGATTTGATTTCTTGTTCAGCTTCGTCGTGGTATTTAACTATAAACACACTTATTTCCTCCTGATAGATTAAATTAATCCAAAGGATAATTTGCATCAAGAGAAAAATTATCCTTTAATGCAATTTTCGTGGTTCATGCGTGGAGCGCATGGAAGTGGTTGTACGACGGAATCGCCGAGAATTTTGTCACTCAATCTAGAAACTGAAAACAGCTCAGATAGAGCGCTGATCGAATACTGGCCTGTTCTATGTTTTTGATCCTGTTTCTTCAACACCTTACGAAATTATGATGTTTAAGGGGCAGTACTATTTTTTGGGATCAATACTGAAAGCCGGAAGGAATCACTGCCATGTTAAACAAGGTGTGTCAGTGGTCAAAACCCGCAGAGGAGAAAACTGCGGGTTTTGCTTTGTTCATAGGTGTAAAAGAGGTTCCGTCAGAAAATGATTACTGGCACTGCTTGTTTTCGGGAACCCCAAATTCTTATTTTGTTTTAAAGGTACTGAACAACTTGGGAGAATCCACCAGCACACCATCGGCACCAAGTTCTTTAGCTTGTTTGAAATCTTCCTCTGTTTTAATGCCAAAGAGAATGATGCTAGCGCCACCCTTAGCACGGAAACACGCCATTGCTTCCTTATCCCATGACAATACGGATTTGGAACGTGCTTCACCAAGAGTATATTTCTCAACAACTTCTACGTTACGGCGCATTTCCAAACCATACCAGCGAGCGGTGTCGGTATTTGCAGGGATATCACATTGGTGAACCATTGTGATATTTGCCAGCATGGTACGGGTTTTATCCCGGCTTTCAAAACGCTGTATTGTTGCTGGTAATGCGTTAAGGTAAGTTTCGTTAGTGGAATAGAAACGGGTACGGGCAAGCGCTTTTTGTTTGATCAGTACTTTTTCTAGTGCTTTGGTTTGTTGGGCTGGATCTGCATCCGGTGATTTCAGATCAATATAGAAGAAAGTATCTGGGTATTTTTTTAAGACTTGTTCTAATGTTGGAATACCTAATCCTTTATTACGGAATGGATGATGACCATCAGAGCCAAATTTGTAACCGGCATCAAATTTAGCCAATTGACTTGCTTTATAAGCAGAAACGAGTCCACTTTTATTGGTCAAGCTATTTAAGTCTGTTGGACGATAGAGTACGGGAATACCATCCTTTGAAAGCTGGACAGTGATCCAAATAGCATCTGCTTTATTCTCTAAGGACTTAGAAATTGCGTACTCAGTATTTTCAGGTGCATCACCTGTACCAGCCCGATGAGCGATAATTTGTGGTGTTGTTGCGAAAGTGCTGGCAGAGCAGCAAAGTAGGATTGCAGCGGTAATTCCGTGTCGCATCGTTTTCTCCATAATATCCAATTATAGTTAAGTTAAAATAATTAACTTTATAAATGATTTCTAAATGAAATCAATTTTGAATGTAACACGGTTTTTTGAATTTTAAGTGAGAATTTGAATTTTTTTACATTTGTTATGTGCCCGTTGCAAATACTGTTTTACTGAACTGGAAGAAACCTGGAGTTGATCAGCTATTTGGCTATAACGCAGTCCCTGTAGCTGTGCCAGCAAAAAAGCGCTTTTTACTTGGACAGGCAATTTATCAAGAGTGATCTCAAGTTTTTCAAGCTGTTCAAATGTGGCGATTCTGCTTTCAGCAGAGGGCATGGTCATTTCTGGTGTCGAGTTTATATATTCCAAATAGTTCTCTTCGGTCTTCCTTCGACGGTAATAGTTGGCAACCAGGCAGCGAGCTACGGTCGCCAGAAAAGGCCGCGGTTGGCGGATGTCTGACAAATTTGAACTTGATAGAACGTTCAGGAAAGTGTCCTGCGTGAGATCCTCAGCATGGCAGGGGCAAGGGACTTTACAGCGTAGCCAGTTGTATAACCAGTCATGATGTTCAAAGTAAAATTGTTGCGCAGAACTATTAATTTCAAGCATGGCTTTCTGTACTGCCATTATGATTTCCAACAACCTGAATAAATGAAAATGATTATTATTTTCATGTTGGCATCATCTGTCAAGCTGTTGGACTTAAGTGAGTTCTCTTATGGCATTTTGCTACAATCGGATGGGTTTTTAAGATCGAGAAAAAGCGTAAGTGTGTCATGAAAAAACAGATAAAACTTTAATCATTAAAGGTAAAAGGCTGTGATTAGGTTTTTTCAAAGCGGGTAGAAAATTCGATATTATACTGACATTGAGCGAGAAAACATGAGGAAAGATGGGCTTTAAATTGCTTAATAAGGTGACAAAATGACTGGGCTAACTAAATAACAGGAATATACCCATTATCTTTCAAGTTACCTCTTTGTTGGCTGCGCTCACTCACCCCCGGTCACATAGTTCGCTATGTTCCCGGGAATTCGCTCCTTTGCCGTCGCGATGCATCTTGAAATCCATAGGGTATATATCAGTATTGAAACGTTCGTTGCCAATTCCTATTTTGGAGAAATTCAAACAGACATAAATAATAACCGAACAGCAAATCCGATCAGCACCAGTCCCATCACCCGCTCGAACCAATACCCTTTCTGTATAAATTTATTACGAATCAATATATTAGAAAAAATCACACTGACCAATACAAACCATACCGCATTGACCACACACATCCACACTCCATAAAACATTTGTATCAGGATAGGTGTATTGCTACTCACCACAGTCGTGAAAATTGCCAAAAAGAACAACGTCGCCTTAGGATTAAGGGCGTTTGTCATAAACCCCATCAGAAATGCTTTCCATCTACTCTGTGAAGCTTGAACAATTCCTTCACTCTCTAAGACAGCCAAATCGGTAGGCTTACTCCTGATAAATTTGATACCGAGCCATATGATGTAAGTTCCGCCAACAAGTTTTGCTAATTCCATTAACCACGGAGTGGTATGCAGCAATGCACTAACCCCCACTAGTGTATAGATGACGTGTACTGATATTCCCGCTCCGATACCCACTGCCGTACACATCCCAGCCCAGCGACCAAACCTCACACTTTGTCGTATGGTAACCGCGAAATCTGGCCCCGGAGCTACCACTGCCAGAAAATGAATCACCGCCAGTCCTAGAAATTCCCCCCAATAGTTATGCAACATATTAACTCCAGAATGACAGCGGACAAGGTGAACAGCGTTGCTGCAAATCATTGATGTTTTTAAATACACTTTCAAAATAATCGGCTACACGAGGTGGTTTATTTTCTGCCTCATAAAATGCCATTCCAATCCGTCCTATGCTCGGTGCATTCAAATATTTATCAAATCCATGTCCCAGTATTTTTACCCAGTTACATCGCTAAAATACTAGGAACAAATTGCTTTACTCGAATGGCCAAAATAAATAAGTGTGTTAAAAGGATAGTTAAATCATGTGCCGCAAAAAAAAACTAAATAAGATGAACCATACGATAAAATAACAAGCGTCTTAATTTAACAGGTATCCATTCTGACGACAATATACCTTCTTCAATAAAGAAATGACTATTTTATTAATCAAGGTAATTATGATTATTAAATAAAGTTAATAATTAATTCAACTAAATAAGTGTGATTTTTCAGAAGAACAGTCAATTGTGATATTTCAGTGTCAGAGTGAGAAAGAAACTTGGAGAGCTGAATGGTCAGCAGTCTGAGTTCCCTCAAATAGAGGGAACTATCAGGTAAGAAATCAGAACTTCTGCGAGACGCTGAATTTAATGTTACGTCCAATCCCGGAAACCGATTCACCGAGGTATGGATGGTAATCACGATTAAACAGGTTATTTACTGTTACACGCGCTTCGAGACCTTGCCAGAAATTGGGTTGCCAACTGGCAAATAAGCCATGCAGTGCATAACCTTTGCTTTTGGGTATTGACCAAAGTGTTGCCATTGGATCTCCATCTTTAGGCGATCTGTCTTGTTTGCGGACAAAATCTCCTGTCCAGCCTATTGCCATTTGCCATTGAGGGATTTTTACCCCTAACATGGCGCGGGCAGAAGTGGGGGGAATTTCCGCAATCCAGGTTTTATTACCCCAAGGATCGCGAGGTGAAGCATCTCTCTGACCACGGATCGTTGAATAAGAAAGTTTTCCGAACAGGTAATTGCTGTCGTAGAAAGTCTCGATTTCCAGCCCTTGAATGGTGTATCCCGGTAAATTACGGTAGTTGGATAAAGGTTTTCCGCAATCTGGTGATTTACACACTATTCCGCGACGGGTAAATATTTCATCCTTGCCTCTATTACGGAATAAAGTCGTACGGATTTGTAAATTATCTTGGTCCGCCAGCAGGTTATTGAAATTCAGAATCGCACCGAAGCGTAAACCAGTTATTCTTTCTACATCCAAGTTACGGCTGGTGGCAGTGACACTTGCCTTGGCATATTGCATTTCATACTGTTCATCCACTAACGGAGCGCGCCATGTTCGGCTGATATCTGAAAATAGTGACAGGTTTTGTGTTGCTTTCCACATGATACCAAAATGAGGAGACCAGCCGGTATAGGTGACATTGCGGTAATCATGGCCTACATTTGGTGAGTTATCATTGTAGATTGCCGCGATATTGGGTTTGCCAATATTGGTGATATGGTCATAGCGAACACCGGGTGTCACAGTAACACTGCCGATAACCATTGCATCCTGTAAATAGAAACTATTCGTTTTTTGCTCGCCTGAGGGCATATAGGTTGGCTGAAAATAGCCATGATTATATTCAGGTTTTTTGTCTTTGCTTTTATCATGGATAAGGGTGTTACGTTGATTTTTATGCCAACGAACTCCAACTAATAATGTGTGTTCTATCGGCCCGGTTATAAAAGCACTTTTGTTATTTATATCTGCTAAGTTATCCACATAGTCGATCCAGCTTTCATTTCCCAATGAACCAAGAAAACCGCTGTGGGCCTTTTCAGAGCGTTTATCATGCTGTTCTGTTTTCGAATAGGCATAGGTTGCTGTCAGGTTAAGTAACGGATTGTCTTCTGGTGCAATGTTCCATTTAGCTGTGTAATTTTGGTCTGTTTGATCACGATAAACCAACTTCCGACGCCAGGCTTCATTCCAACCATATTTTTCAACGTCGGCTTCTGACGGAACGGCTATCTCATCACGTTTTGCTGCCCACGGCTGCCAGCCATCAGAATCAGAACGCATCGCAGAAAGTGTCAATGTATTGGCATCGTTCAGGTAAAAGTTAGTTTTCAGTAAATAGGATGCCTGATCACTTTTAGAGAACGCAAAACGGGTACCATCCGGTCGTTTAATATTGCCGCCATCTCGTTTGCTCATATATAGCAGACCGTCAGCAAAGCCCTCTATTGTTCGGCCATAGACTGCGCTGCTATAAATATTTTGGCGATCATTGGTGTGATAACTGTATTTCAGCAATCCGCCAAAATCTTCTCCCGGCCGTAACAAATCATTGGCATCTTTGGTGACAACTTTAACTGTTCCGCCAAATCCGCCATTACCATCAAGTAGATTATGTGGGCCTTTATCGACATCGACTCGCTTGATTAATTCGGGTTCAATAAAGATAGAGCCTTGGAGATATTTCTCGAAGCCTTTTGGTGCGTCATCTAAGGTGACTTTAACGTCTTCGGTATCACCCATTCCCCAGATATTCAGAGTTTGGCCGCCCGGACGAGGCGATCCTGACATGGAAACGCCGGGAAGTTGATCGAGCAGCTCAGCAATATTATCTGCCTGGGTACGTTCAATATCCTCTTTTTTCAGTACTGAGCTTCCAGCACTGACGCTGTTATTCAACCCGCCAATAACAGAAAGTGTAGAAAGTGTAATGATTTTCTCTGATTTTTCCGGTTTTTCTTTAAATTTTTGCTCTTCATTTTCCTGCGCCGCCAGATAACTTGGCAGGCCAGTACTCAGCATAATTATGCTCGATAAAGCATAATGAAGAGTGCGGTTAATTGGCTGGGTAGTCGCTATAGCTGAGCTTTTTTGTGGTTTCCCGCTATTTTTCATTGTTATAAGCATCCTTGGAATGTCGTTAAGTAGAAAAGTTGCACTTACAGGATAGGTCACTTAATGCAAGGAATCGGGCAGGGAAAAGTTAATAACGGTATTAATTAATTATTTTATTGGTCAAGATATTTTCAAATCTGAGCTAAAAGTGTCTTTTAACCGTCGCTCTGATGTTGTCACTGGATTGCTCTTGAGTCTATTTTTATGTATGTTTATACAGTTATTGTTGATAGGCTAAAGCAGAATGCGAAAGATTATTCATGTTGATATGGATTGTTTCTACGCAGCGATTGAAATGCGTGATGATCCGTCACTTCGTCATATTCCCATTGCTGTGGGCGGCAGTGCAGACAAGCGGGGTGTTATTAGTACAGCTAATTATCCTGCCCGTCGTTTTGGGGTACGTAGTGCAATGTCTACTGCAATGGCGCTGAAACTCTGCCCTCAACTTAAGGTTCTTCCGGGGCGTATGGCGCTGTATAGGGAGGTTTCCCGGCATATCCATCAGATATTGTCTCGTTATACTGAGTGGATAGAACCTCTGTCATTGGATGAAGCTTATCTGGATGTCACTGATAGCCATCATTGTTATGGATCTGCCACGCTTATCGCACAGGAGATCCGTCAATCCATTTTTGATGAATTACAATTGACGGCATCAGCCGGTATTGCTCCGGTGAAATTTTTGGCAAAAATCGCTTCTGATATTAATAAACCGAATGGGCAGTATGTAATCCCTCCGGATCGAGTGGCTGATTTTGTTAAGGTTTTACCTTTGCGAAAAATTCCGGGGGTTGGCAAAGTCATGGTGCAACGGCTGGCTAATATGGGGCTGGAAACCTGTTCTGATGTACAAAAATATGACGTTATTGTTTTGGTGAAACAATTGGGGAAATTTGGTCAGGTACTTTGGGATCGTTGTCACGGTATTGATGAACGGTTGGTGAATCCAGATCGTTTGCGAAAATCAATTGGCGTGGAGCAGACACTTGCGAGAGATATTTATCAATGGGAACAGTGCACTGAACTGATAGAAAGTTTATATCTGGAATTAGAAAAACGGTTGAGTAACGTTAAACCTGATCTGCGGATTGCCCGTCAGGGGATTAAACTGAAATTTGATGATTTTCAACTAACCACTCAGGAGCATGTCCATCCACTATTGGATAAGCAGGATTTACTACAATTGGCCCAGAAAACATGGACATCTCGCCGGGAAGGACGTGGTGTTCGTTTAGTTGGCTTGCACGTGACGTTGCAGGACCCAGAAATTGAGCGGCAACTCTTGCTTGAATGGTAATTCCCCTGCCATCACATAGGGCAGGGGAGAACTGATTAAGCCTTTTCAGGAATGGCTTTCAGAATTGCAGTCAGCAGTTGCCAATATTGCCCGACACTCTTGATGTGCACTTGTTCGTCAGGAGAGTGAGCGCCCGTAATGGTTGGCCCGATAGATACCATATCCATATCAGGATAAGGTTTCTTGAAGAGTCCACATTCCAGCCCGGCGTGGATCACCATAATATTCGGTATCTTATCGAATAACTGTTGATAAGTTTCACGTACTAAGTGCATGACCGGAGAACTTGCATCTGGCTGCCAGCCGGGATAATCACCTTTAGCGGTAATCTCGGCATTTGACAGTTTAGCTAGCGAAGAGAGCATACCGATGACATAGGACTTGCCGCTGTCGATGAGCGAACGGATTAAGCAAATGATGTTTACCTTATCTTGTTCCATTGCAACAACGCCCACGTTTAGCGAAGTTTCTACTACACCTTTGATGACATCGCTCATACGGATAACACCATTGGGGGTGCTGTTTAGCAATGAGATAAAACGGTTTTGGCAATCATCAGTTAATGCCTGAATATCGGTTTCGATCTCTTCCAGTAATACAGTCAGGTTTTTCTCAACGATGGCATACTCATTTTTCAGTATATCTAAGTACTTGTCTTTCAGTTGGGTAAGCTGTTCTGCTTTATCGGCAGGGATAGCGACAATAACATGGCCTTCGCGTGGAATGGCATTACGTAGCGTACCGCCTTGGAAGTCGAGCAGTTTTAGCCCCAATTCCTCAGTATGGGCGGCAAGGAAGCGTGCCAGTAGTTTGTTGGCATTAGCCAGTCCTAAATGAATATCACAACCGGAATGCCCGCCTTTTAGACCTTTAATTATCAGTTTTAACGCCTTGTAGTTAGCCGGAACAGCTTCACGAGTCAATGCTAAAGTGGTGGTAAAATCGATACCTCCAGCGCAACCCATGTAGATTTCCCCTTCTTCTTCTGAATCGGTATTGATTAAGATATCAGCGTGGAGCCAGCCCGGTTGCAAGCCAAAAGCGCCATCCATTCCGGCTTCTTCCGTCATGGTCAATAAAACTTCTAGCGGGCCATGCTTTACATTGTCATCAGCCAGTACAGCCAATGCGGATGCCAGGCCAATACCATTATCAGCCCCCAATGTTGTACCTTGGGCAGTAACCCATTCGCCATCAACATAAGGGCGGATAGGATCTTTAGTGAAATCGTGCACTGTATCGTTGTTTTTCTGCGGCACCATATCAAGATGTGCTTGCAGAACAACCGCTTTACGATTTTCCAATCCTTTACTGGTGGGCTTTCTGATCAGAATATTGCCGACTTGATCACGTTCAACGTGCAACTCTTTTTCTTGCGCCCATTGAACAATATGGGTTGCCAGGGCTTCTTCATGGTAAGAAGGGTGAGGAATAGAGCAGATTTTGGCAAAGATGTCCCATAGAGGTTGAGGGGATAATTGTGATAGTCCTGATTGTGGTGATAGTTCTGACACGACGAATCTCCTATGACTGCATCTCAATTAAGATGGGATCTACATGAGAAATAGTTTCTATATGATGAGCGCTTAACGCCATGATGTTATTGGACTCAGAATACCACTTTACTTTTGTTAAGAATAATACGATTCATCGATTCCCTGTTTCCGCTAGTTTTTACAGACCTAAGTCACTATAATTCGCGCAACTTTTTCTGCGAGATGCTTTTCTAAAGTATTTTTAAGTTTTGGGATCAATTTTTATGAGCGAAAAATATGTCGTAACTTGGGATATGTTGCAAATACATGCCCGTAAATTGGCGCAACGTTTACTCCCTGTTGAGCAGTGGAAAGGCATCATTGCCGTGAGTCGCGGTGGTCTTGTACCTGGCGCGCTTTTAGCGCGTGAATTGGGTATTCGTCATGTAGATACAGTCTGTATTTCCAGCTATGACCATAATAATCAACGTGAACTACAAATTCTGAAAAAAGCAGAAGGTGATGGTGAAGGCTTCATCATTGTGGATGATCTGGTTGATACTGGCGGAACCGCTCAAGCCATCCGTGACATGTATCCAAAAGCCTATTTTGTGACTATCTTTGCAAAACCGGCAGGCCGCCCTCTGGTTGATAATTATATTGTTGATATTCCTCAAGATACTTGGATCGAACAACCTTGGGATATGGGAGTAGTATTCGTTCCGCCAATTTGTGAAGGTAAATAACATCAGCATTTGTTATGGCAAACCAGAACCTTTCAGAATCACTTTTTAAGCCAAGGCAAAAACATCAGGAAACTTCCACGCTGGTAAAGCACCGCCATCCTCGGTTAATTGCGGGTAATTACAGTACGTTGGATGGTAATAGTCATGGTAGTTGGTATCGTATGATTAACCGGCTGATGTGGATTTGGCGAGAAATTGATCCGCTTGAAATAGAAGAAGTGTTGTGCCGGATTGCCATGACAAACGCGCAGCGCAGTGATGATAATTTACTGGATACTGTGATTGGGTATCGTAAAGGTAACTGGGTTTTTGAATGGTCACATCAGGCGATGTTGTGGCAACAGAAAGCGTTGCAGGCAGAGCAGATCCCAGAAGCAGACAATTTCTGGTTGAAAGCGGCTAATTTGTATAGCATCGCCGGTTATCCCCATCTTAAGGGGGATGAGTTGTCCCAGCAGGCCGTTATTTTAGCAAATAAAGCTTATGAAAATGCGGCTCGTTGTTCTGGCTATCAGTTGAGGAAAATAGAGTTCAAACTCAAGGAAGGTGGTTGTGTAACCGGTTTCCTTCATCTGCCTCAGCAACTGCAAAGGCCCTCGCCAACTATTTTGGTTTGTGGCAGTTTGGATAATTTGCAAAGCGATTATTATCGGCTATTCCGTGATTATCTGGCACCGCTTGGATTTGCGATGTTAACTGTGGATCTGCCCTCGATTGGTTACTCTTCACGTTTGAGGCTGACACAGGATACCTGTATTCTCCATCAACAAATAATTCATCAACTGGATCAAATTCCCTGGATTGACCACACTAGGATTGGCCTATTTGGTTTTCGTTTTGGCGCTAATATTGCTGTCCGGTTGGCCTATTTGGAATCTAAACGTATCAAAGGCGTTGCAACTCTTGGCGCTATCGTTCATGAGTGGCTCAACAGCGTTGAACGTCAACAAAATTCACCTTCGATGTACCTTGATATGTTTGCTAGCAGATTGGGTATTTATAATGTGGATGAAAATGCATTTCGCCTCGAACTCGGTTGTTACTCTCTTAAAAAACAAGGTTTGTTAGGTCGGCGTTGTTCCGTTCCTATGCTAGCGGGTTACTGGCAGAATGATATTTTCAGCTCGAAAGAAGAGTCTAAGCTGATAGCAATGTCATCAATGGACGGTAAATTACTGGCTATTCCGACAAAGCCTGTTTATCACAGTTTTAATAAGGCGTTACGGGAGATTAGTCAATGGTTGAAAAATAAAGTCTGTTAATGAAATTTTCGTTACTTGTTGATTGTTAACTGCTTTATTTTATAAAGATTTCACGCGCTTTCGGGCGAAGTGAACAGTATAAATTTGTTCTAAACTCCTATTTTTTCAATTTAGCATTATGCCTGTTGGCATAACGCTTCTCTCCTGTTAAAACTGAGCACTGTTTTTTAATTTAAATCTAATGGCAAAAATATGATGAATAGCAGCCAAACATTGGTTGTGAAACTGGGGACAAGTGTACTGACAGGCGGCTCTCGTCGCCTGAATCGAGCTCATATTGTAGAACTGGTAAGGCAATGTGCTCAGCAACATGAAAAAGGTCATCGCATTATTATTGTAACTTCCGGTGCTATTGCGGCAGGGAGGGAGCATTTGGGCTATCCGGATCTACCGGCAACGATTGCATCTAAGCAATTGCTGGCGGCGGTCGGTCAAAGCCGGTTGATTCAGTTATGGGAGCAGTTCTTTTCTATTTATGGTATCCATGTTGGGCAAATGTTATTGACCCGGGCGGATTTAGAAGATCGCGAACGTTTTTTAAATGCCAGAGATACCTTACAGGCTTTGCTCGACAATCGCATTGTGCCTGTAATTAATGAGAATGATGCAGTTGCGACAGCGGAAATTAAAGTGGGTGATAATGATAATTTATCTGCGTTAGCGGCAATTCTGGGGGGAGCAGATAAGTTGCTATTACTGACGGATATTGAAGGGCTATATACCGCTGATCCGCGTAGCAATCCAGACGCAAAACTTATCCCGGAAGTTTATGACATCAGCGATGAATTACGTCTGGTTGCCGGTGATAGCATTTCGGGTTTAGGGACGGGAGGAATGGCAACTAAACTCCAGGCGGCGGGGATTGCCGGTCGCGCTGGTATTGATGTCATTATTGCCGCGGGTAATAAACCTGATGTCATCTCTGATGTCATTGAAGGTAATCCGGTAGGTACTCGCTTTCATGGGTTAGAAAGCCCGCTGGAAAATCGCAAGCGTTGGATTTTTGGTGCCCCTCCGGCGGGTGAAATTATTGTAGATCATGGCGCTGAGACAGCAATCTGCGAAAAAGGCAGCTCTTTATTACCGAAAGGGATTAAAAATATTAAAGGTGATTTCTCTCGTGGAGAAGTTATCTGCATTCGTAGTCTGTCTGGTAAAGATTTGGCGCATGGTGTTTGCCGTTATAACAGTGATGCTCTACGTTTAATTGCAGGCCACCATTCACAACAGATAAGCCAAATCCTCGGTTATGAATATGGTGCTGTTGCGGTTCATCGTGATGATATGATCGTGAGTTAAGGATTTATAATGTTAGAACAAATGGGAAAGGCTGCCAGGGAAGCTGCATGGCAACTGGCACAGCTAAGTACAAAACAGAAAAATCAGGCATTAGTCCGCATTGCAGATTTACTGGAGCAGGAAAGTACAATTATTCTTGAAGCTAATCAGCTTGATATGATCCAGGCCCGTGAACAGGGCATGAGTGAAGCATTGTTGGATCGTCTATTATTGACGCCGGAACGTTTGACAGCGATAGCTCACGATGTTCGTCAGGTATGCGGTTTATCTGACCCGGTAGGGGAAGTCATTGATGGCGGTTTGCTTGATAGTGGTTTGAGGTTGGAGCGTCGCCGTGTACCGCTAGGTGTGGTCGGGGTGATTTATGAAGCACGCCCTAATGTCACCATCGATGTTGCATCTCTGTGTTTGAAAACCAGTAATGCGGTTATTTTGCGTGGTGGTAAAGAGACTCACAACACCAATCAAGCGACAGTGAAAGTCATTCAGCAGGCACTTGAACAGAGTGGATTACCTGCCGCAGCCGTGCAGGCGATAGATAAACCGGACCGTGAGTTAGTTATTCAGTTACTGAAACTGGATCGCTATGTGGATATGTTGATTCCACGTGGAGGTGCAGGGTTGCATAAGCTGTGCCGTGAGCAATCGACCATTCCAGTTATTACCGGTGGAATTGGCGTTTGTCATACTTTTGTCGATGAAAGTGCTGATTTCGATAAGGCATTAACTGTAATCACTAACGCTAAAGTGCAACGTCCGAGTGCCTGTAATGCTTTGGAAACATTGCTGGTACATCAGAAGATTGCGGCTGATTTTCTGCCTGCATTGAGCAAGCACATGGAAGAGCAGGGCGTTATTCTGCATGCGAGTAAATCAGCAATGGCGTTTTTGCAAGATGGGCCGGCTAAGGTCGTGGATGTTACAGAAGCAGATTACCGTGATGAGTGGTTATCTCTGGATATGAATGTGGAAATTGTCACTGATATGGAGCAGGCAATTGAGCATATTCGTACCTATGGTACATCCCATTCTGATGCTATTTTGACTCAATCTTTATACAATGCTGACCAGTTTGTTCGTCAGGTTGATTCTGCCGCGGTTTATGTGAATGCTAGCACTCGCTTTACTGATGGTGGCCAGTTTGGCTTGGGTGCGGAAGTTGCCGTTAGCACGCAAAAACTGCATTCCCGTGGTCCAATGGGATTAGATGCGCTAACTACGTATAAATGGATTGGTTATGGGGATGATTTAATCCGTAAGTAATGTGCTTATTGTTACCCCAGAAGTGTGTCTGATTATATTGAAGTTTCGATAAGATCATGCTTTTGGGGTGGCTTTTACCGGATATATTAACTTTTAATTTTACGTTGATGTAAAGTTCTGGTTACTATAGGCGTTAATATATTTTTAACGATGAAATTTATCAAGGATATCAGGCAGTGAACCAAATATTGTTTATTGTAGGTGCACGTGGGGCAGGAAAAACGACGGTTGGAAAATTATTAGCCAATGAATTATCGTATACATTTATTGACACTGATCACCATATCCAACAAACCAGTAACATGACCATTGCGGATATTGTTAACCAGCAAGGATGGCAACAATTTCGGCAATTAGAAAGTCAAGCTTTACAACAAGTTAGTCAAAGTAATCGCGTTATTTCTACCGGTGGAGGGATCATTCTTTCCGCTGAAAATCGCCAATATATGCGACAAAATGGCACGGTGATTTATCTTCAAGCCTCAGCGAGCATTCTGGCTGAGCGATTAATGCAGCAACCAGAAACTACCCAACGCCCTAGTTTGACGGGAAAATCTATTGTTGAAGAAATGGAAGAAGTGCTTGCCGCCAGAGAAAATCTCTACTGTGAATGTGCGAACCATATTATTAATGCACAACTTTCACCGGAAGAAATTGCAACTTATGTGAAAGAAATTATGCTCTCTGGAATAGTTTCCTGACATTATTTTAGTATTTTTTTATAGAGAAATAAGAATATTACGGTGTCGAATAATAAATAGTATCTTCTATTTATTTTTTCAAATGGGTTGAGATACGAATATGTTGTTTAAATTTCTAAGGCTTGTTTTTCGTTTAATGTTTCGTTTAACAGTAGAAGGAGATATTAAACAATTTAACCACCCAAAATGCCTTATCACGCCTAATCATGTCTCTTTTCTTGATGGTGTTTTGCTGACACTTTTCTTGCCAGTTAAGCCAGTATTTGCTGTCTATTCCAATATTGCAAATCGTGGTTTTATGAAACTGGTAAGTCGCTATGTTGAAATAGTCCCTTTGGACCCAATAAATCCAATGGCTGTCAGGGTGTTGGTTAAGGAAATAGAAAAAGGGCGGCCAATAGTTGTTTTTCCAGAGGGGAGAATTACTGTTACCGGTTCTTTGATGAAAATCTATGATGGGGCAGCTTTTATTGCGGCGATATCTGAAGCCGCTGTGGTTCCTGTTCGTTTTGAAGGGTTAGAAAGAACCCTATTTAGCCGATTAAAAGGTATTTTCAAACTTCACCTTTTTCCGAAGGTGACAATGAAAATCCTGCCTGCGACACAATTGCTGATGCCGAATGCGCCTAGTTCGGAGCAACGACGTCGTTTAGCTGGTGAGCGTTTGCATGAAATAATGATGAATGCACGAATGGCGACCCGACCACAAGAAACAATATTTGAATCTTTACTGGTTGCACGAAAACAATTTGGTCGTTTTAAGCCCTGTATTGAAGATGCTTCTTTTAAAGAAGATAGTTATAACGGATTGCTTAAAAAAGTACTGGGTACCAGCCGTATTTTGCAGCGTTTTACCTGCCAGGGGGAACGGGTTGGTTTTCTTTTACCTAATGCCACTATTATGGTAGCTGCGATATTCGGGGCATCTTTGAGAGGAAGAATACCGGCTTTACTAAACTATACAACCGATAGTCATGGATTGAAGAGTGCGGTAGCGGTTGCCAGTATTAAAACTATTGTGACTTCCCGGCAGTTTTTGAAAAAGGAGCGATTAACACATTTATCCGAGCAGGTTACGGAGGTTAACTGGGTTTATCTTGAGGATTTGGCAGGTACAGTGACTTTGCAGGATAAATTATGGATCTTGTGGCACCTCTTTTTTCCGAAGCAAGCGATGGTGGCACAAAAACCTGATGATGATGCTTTGGTGCTATTTACGTCCGGTTCAGAAGCGGTATCAAAAGGTGTCGTTCACAGTCACGCTAGTTTGTTAGCCAATGTGGAACAGATAAAAACCATTACTGATTTCAATCCACTTGACCGTTTTATGTCTTCTCTACCGCTATTTCATGCATTTGGGTTGACGGTTGGTTTATTCACTCCGCTGTTGTCTGGTAGCCGGATATTCCTCTACCCAAACCCATTGCATTATCGGGTAGTGCCAGAACTGGTATATGAACGTAACTGTACCGTATTATTGGGTACATCCACTTTCTTGGAGAATTATGCCTATTCTGCTCATCCGTATGATTTTGCGCGTCTTCGTTGTGTTATAGCCGGTGTTGAAAAGCTCACTGAAAATACTAAACAGATTTGGCAAGACAAATTCGGTATTCGTATTTTAGAAGGATATGGCATGACAGAATGTGCGTCTGTCATTGCACTGAATGTGCCGATAATGGCTAAGGTTGGTACTGTTGGGCGGATTTTACCGGCAATGGAATCCCGTTTGATTCCGGTAGCAGGAGTTAAGGTGGGGGGACGTTTGCAACTACGTGGCCCGAATATGATGAAAGGGTATCTGAGAGTTGAAGATCCAAATTATGTAGAACCACCGGCGGCAAAAGATGAGCATGGGAATATTCAATCTGGTTGGTTCGATACTGGAGACATTGTTTCAATTGATGAACAGGGATTCTGTACTATTCTCGGTCGGGGGAAACGTTTTGCTAAACAGGAAGAAATCGTGTTATTGGAAAGTGAAGCTGAACAGGAATAATCATCGTGAATGAATCCTCCGTTGTTCAACCGCTATTAACTCGCGGTATGAAAGCTGTATTGGTGTCACAATTTTTTTCGGCTTTTGCCGATAATGCGCTGTTGTTTGCGATCCTGGCGCAGTTGAAAGCCCAGTTTTATCCTGACTGGAGTCAGCCGATATTACAGATAGTGTTTGTCTTGGCGTATATCCTATTGGCACCTTTTGTGGGGCAAATTGCCGATCGTTTCCCGAAAAATCGGGTGATGTTGTTTGCTAATAGCCTAAAGTTGTTGGGCGCGTTTACTATTTGCCTGGGCTATGATCCATTTTTGGGTTATGCCTTGGTGGGCGCGGGGGCTGCATCATATTCACCGGCTAAATATGGCATCTTAGTTGAACTGACCGATGGTGATCGTTTAGTCAAGGCTAATGGTTTGATGGAGGCTTCAACGATAATTGCCATTCTTACGGGCTCTGTTGCTGGCGGTTTTTTGTCTGATTGGAATTTGGCTGTCGCACTGCTTGTTTGTGCGCTGATGTATGGTATCGCTGTTGTCGCTAATTTCTTTATCCCCCGATTATCGGCGGTGCGTCAGGATAAAGGCTGGAACCTGAAAAAGATTCTGACAGACTTTACTTCATCTTGTTGTATTCTTTGGCATAACAAAGGCGCTCGATTTTCTTTAATTGGCACCAGTTTGTTCTGGGGAGCGGGTATAACCCTGAGATTCCTATTGGTCTTATGGGTACCTGTTGTTCTGGGAATTTCTGACAATAGCACGCCGACAATACTTAATGTGATGGTTGCTGTCGGCATTATTATTGGTGCAGGTGTTGCTGCCCGTTTCATCACCCTTAAAACGGTCCACCGTTGTATGCCTGCGGGTGTTTTAATCGGCGTGATGGTGGTCATTTTTGCTGTTCAGCAAAGTATTTGGGCTTCCTACGTCTTATTAATCATTCTCGGTATTTTTGGCGGTTTGTTTATTGTTCCACTGAATGCATTATTGCAGGAAAGCGGTAGACAAACGACTGGGGCCGGTTATGCAATCGCAGTACAGAATTTGGGTGAAAATATCGCCATGTTATTGATGCTTGGCCTGTACTCATTGGCTATTAAAATAGGCGTCCCGGTTGTTACAACAGGGGTAGGCTTTGGTACTCTGTTGGCGTTGACAATCACGAGCTTGTGGATTTGGAACCGGTTTCAAAGAAATTGATCTTTTACCGGATAAAGAGTGTGTTATGAGTGAAAAAATTCTGACTCAGCTTAGTATTGAACTGGGAGAGAAGCTGAAACAGCAAAAACTGTGGGTGACCTGTGCTGAATCTTGCACCGGTGGCTGGTTGGCGAAAACAATTTCAGATATTGCCGGTAGCTCTGCTTATTTTGACCGAAGCTTTGTGACATACAGTAATAAAGCTAAGCATCAGATGCTTGGCGTATCAGAAGCTGTTTTACAGCAATATGGGGCTGTTAGTGAACAGGTTGTGAGAGAAATGGCCGCAGGAGCACTGAAAGCCGCGCAGGCAGATCTGGCGGTTTCGGTCAGTGGCATTGCCGGGCCAGATGGTGGCAGCGAAGAAAAACCGGTTGGTACCGTGTGGTTTGGATTTGCCTATCTAACGGTAAATGGGGTAGAAGTTGTTTCCCGCCGTTGTTGTTTTGACGGCGATCGAAATGAAGTACGCCTGCAAGCTGTCATTTATTCTCTGAAGACACTGTTATCAGAGATTATATACCCTATGGATTTCAAGATGGATCGCGACGGCAAGGGAGAGAATCCCCGGGAGCATAGCTGACTATGTGACTGGGGTGAACGAGTGCAGCCAACAAAGAGGCAACTTGAAAGATAACGGGTATAAAAAATTAACTTGATGCTGTATGATTATACAGTATAATTGCAAACAACGTTTTAGTATCAGAAATTATTCATCGGCAGTGAGAGAGCCCTTTCATTGCTTACGAGGGAGTAAAAATGGCTATTGATGAAAATAAACAAAAAGCACTAGCAGCGGCACTCGGCCAAATTGAAAAACAGTTTGGCAAAGGTTCCATCATGCGTTTGGGCGAAGACCGTTCAATGGACGTTGAAACTATCTCCACGGGTTCATTGTCACTGGATATTGCATTAGGTGCTGGTGGCCTGCCGATGGGGCGTATTGTTGAAATTTATGGTCCGGAATCTTCTGGTAAGACAACGCTGACATTACAGGTTATTGCCGCAGCACAACGTGAAGGTAAAACCTGTGCGTTTATTGATGCTGAACATGCCCTTGATCCTATCTATGCTAAGAAGTTGGGTGTTGATATTGATAACTTGTTGTGTTCTCAACCCGATACGGGAGAGCAGGCTCTTGAGATCTGTGATGCGTTAACACGTTCCGGCGCTGTTGATGTCATTATCGTAGACTCCGTTGCTGCCTTAACGCCAAAAGCCGAAATAGAAGGGGAAATTGGCGATTCTCATATGGGGCTTGCAGCTCGAATGATGAGTCAGGCAATGCGTAAACTGGCCGGTAACTTGAAAAGCTCCAATACGTTGTTGATCTTCATCAACCAGATTCGTATGAAAATTGGTGTCATGTTCGGTAATCCTGAAACAACAACCGGTGGTAACGCGCTGAAATTCTATGCTTCTGTTCGTCTGGATATTCGCCGCATTGGTTCTGTGAAAAATGGCGAAGAGGTCGTTGGTAGCGAGACCCGTGTTAAGGTGGTAAAAAACAAAGTGGCCGCGCCATTTAAGCAAGCAGAATTCCAGATTATGTATGGCGAAGGCATTAACACTTATGGTGAATTAGTCGATTTAGGCGTGAAGCATAAATTGGTGGAAAAAGCGGGCGCATGGTACAGCTATAATGGCGATAAAATTGGTCAAGGCAAAGCGAATGCTACCATCTACCTGAAAGAGCATCCTGAAATTTCTGCTGAATTGGATAAAAAATTACGTGAGATGCTGTTGCATAATGCCGGAGAATTCAGTAGCGCTGCTTCTGATTACGAAGGCGATGAAAACGAAGAGATGAATAACGAAGAATTCTAATCTGACTAATTATATCGGTAGTCTGTATTCTCGTATTAAAGCTGTAAAAGTTTTGTCATCAAACTTATACCGCGTTAATAATGACGCGGTTTTTTCTCTCAGAAAGCGAGTATTATCCATATTATACGATCATGCTTTCAGAAAATACCCAGACGATTTACAATGCTGCCAGCGAATGGATATATCTGGGATTTTATACCCTATGGATTTCAAGATGCATCGCGACGGCAAGGGAGCGAATCCCCTGGAGCATAGATAACTATGTGACCGGGGTGAGTGAGTGCAGCCAACAAAGAGGCAACTTGAAAGATGACGGGTATATACCCTATGGATTTCAAGATGCGTCGCGACGGCAAGGGAGTGAATCTCCGGGAGCATAGATAACTATGTGACCGGGGTGAGCGAGTGCAGCCAACAAAGAGGCAACTTGAAAGATGACGGGTATACTTCTAATAGAAGAACTTTTATCTTATCCCCACTTTGTTTATTCGTGAGTTGAAAATAGGTGATGGAATATCCCACCTAACCAATTCATAAATCTGTTTTTCCAGCTTGATTTCGGGACAATTATGAGCAAAAGCACCGCTGAGATCCGTCAAGCGTTTCTCGACTTTTTTCATACTAAAGGGCATCAAATCGTACCAAGTAGTTCTTTGGTGCCAAATAATGACCCAACACTGCTGTTTACCAACGCAGGGATGAACCAGTTTAAGGATGTATTTCTTGGACAGGATAAAAGATCTTATTCCCGAGCAACAACTGCTCAGCGTTGTGTTCGTGCCGGTGGTAAACATAACGATTTAGAAAATGTAGGTTACACCGCACGCCATCATACCTTCTTTGAGATGCTCGGTAATTTCAGCTTTGGCGACTACTTCAAACATGATGCTATTAGCTATGCTTGGGAACTTCTGACTGGCGAAGATTGGTTCAATTTGCCTAAAGAAAAATTATGGGTGACTGTCTACCAGACAGATGATGAAGCCTATGATATTTGGAAGAACGAAGTCGGAATACCAGCAGAAAGAATTATCCGCATTGGTGATAACAAAGGTGCGCCTTATGCATCGGATAACTTCTGGCAAATGGGTGATACCGGTCCTTGCGGTCCTTGCACTGAAATTTTTTATGATCATGGCGAACATATCTGGGGTGGACCGCCAGGAAGCCCAGAGGAAGATGGTGACAGATATATTGAAATCTGGAATATCGTCTTTATGCAGTTCAACCGTCATGCTGATGGCACGATGGAGCCGTTGCCAAAACCATCCGTAGATACAGGAATGGGGCTGGAGCGTATCACCGCTGTATTGCAGCACGTCAATGCTAACTATGAGATCGATCTGTTCCGTGATTTGATTACAGTTGTTGCTAATATCACTGGTGCTACAGATGATCTGAGTAATAAATCTCTGCGGGTTATTGCTGATCACATTCGTTCATGTGCATTTTTGATTTGTGATGGTGTTGTCCCTTCTAATGAAAACCGTGGTTATGTTCTGCGTCGTATTATCCGCCGAGCTATCCGTCACGGTAACATGTTAGGGGCTAAAGATACCTTCTTCTACAAACTGGTTGCGCCATTGATAGAAGTGATGGGCGCTGCGGGAGAAGAGCTTAAACGTCAGCAAGCACTTGTTGAGCAGATCTTGAAAACAGAAGAAGAGCAGTTTGCTCGTACTCTGGAACGTGGCCTTCAATTGCTAGACGATGAACTGGCAACACTGTCCGGTGATATTCTGGATGGTGAAACGGCTTTCCGTCTGTATGATACCTATGGTTTCCCTGTAGATTTGACCGCTGATGTTTGCCGTGAGCGTAATATTAGCGTTGATGAAGCGGGATTTGCAGTAGCAATGGAAAATCAGCGTCGTCGTGCTCGTGAATCAAGTGGTTTCGGTGCCGATTATAATGAATTGATCAAAGTTGATGAACGTAGTGATTTCTCTGGCTACGATCATAACGAACAGCAGGCGACAGTAACGGCTATCTTCCGTAATGGTGAATCAGTCAATCAAATTCAAGCGGGTGAAGAAGCGATTGTTATACTGGATAAGACCGCTTTTTATGCTGAGTCCGGTGGACAGATTGGTGATTCAGGTATTCTGAGTAATACCGATTGTGCTTTTTGTGTTATTGATACACAAAAATATGGTCAGGCTATTGGTCATATTGGTAAGCTTGAGAAAGGTACCTTAAGTGTAAACCGTAACATCAATGCGGTTATTGATATTGAACGTCGTGATGCAATTCGTTTGAATCACTCAGCAACCCATCTGTTACATGCTGCGTTACGTCAAATTTTGGGTGAGCACGTATCACAGAAAGGCTCTCTGGTTAACGATAAATACCTTCGCTTTGATTTTTCTCACTTTGAAGCGATGAAACCAGAACAGATCCGTCAGGTTGAGGATTTGGTTAATGCCAAAGTTCGTCAAAATTCACCTGTTGTTACTGAATTGATGGATCTGGAAACAGCAAAAGCCAAAGGTGCGATGGCACTGTTTGGTGAAAAATACGAAGAACAAGTCCGTGTACTATCAATGGGGGATTTTTCCACTGAATTATGTGGAGGGACTCATGCAAATCGTACCGGTGATATTGGCTTGTTCCGTATTATTGCTGAATCTGGAACGGCTGCGGGTATCCGTAGGATCGAAGCGATTACAGGTAAAAAAGCGGTGGAATCTGTACATCAACAGGTTGATTTACTTCAAGATATTGCTCAATTAGTGAAAAGTGATATCCATAGCCTGAGTGAAAAAGTACGGATGATGCTGGATAGAACCAAAGCGTTGGAAAAAGAGCTTCAACAGCTTAAAGATCAACAGGCTGCACAAGAGAGCTCTTCTTTAGCAAGTAAAGCGAAAGAAGTGAAGGGTGTGAAGTTGTTGGTCAGTCAGTTAAGCAATACAGAACCTAAGATGTTGAGAACGATGGTTGATGATCTGAAAAATCAACTAGGTTCAGCGATTATTGTGCTTTCCACTGTAAGTGATGATAAAGTCAGCTTAATTGTTGGTGTCACAAAGGATCTGACTGCTAAAATAAGAGCAGGTGAGTTAATTTCTTCTGTAGCTCAGCAGATCGGTGGTAAAGGCGGTGGTCGTCCTGATATGGCCCAGGCAGGTGGTTCTGATGTTGAAGCGTTGCCTTCTGCTTTGGATAGCGTGGAAGAGTGGGTAGCATCGCGGCTGTAAGCGGTATTACCTGAGTTTACGGGGCATCATGAGTTGTTTTTATGGTGCCTTGAAATCTTGTTGTGAAATTGTTAAAAGGTTAAGCGCATATTTATTTATTTTGGCTAAACTATATAGGTAGGAAATGCGCTTAAAATTGCTTATACTTTAAGCATATACCATTGTTTTACGTTTTCACGGTGTTTGATGGATAATAGCGGGGAAACCGAAAGACCCGACTCTTTTAAATTTTCAAGGAGCAAAGAATGCTTATTCTGACTCGTCGAGTTGGTGAAACGCTCATGATAGGCGATGAGGTAACAGTTACTGTACTGGGGGTTAAAGGTAACCAAGTTCGTATTGGTGTAAATGCCCCTAAAGAAGTTTCTGTTCACCGTGAAGAAATTTATCAGCGGATTCAGGCCGAAAAGTCTCAGCCAACAACTTACTGACTCTAAGTTGGCGTCCTATCTTTGTCAGAACCGGGCGCCATTTTTGAGGGATCTCACCTCTGTTGGTATTTTTTGGTCTTACTAATTTTTTAACCTCTTGTCTATTTTCCCATCTTTTTTGTTTTTCTATCGAAAGAACAGAGAGTTCCTAACATGCTATTGTGGCGAATAATGATTTGTATGCACTTCAATTGAGGTTGTAATAATTTACTGCTGATAAAGTGTGCTTTCTGACGTCAAACTAAACATCTTGGGTGTGAAGTGTTCAAACAAACACAGGTTTAGAAAAATTGTTTGACTTATAAGTCTGGGAAAGTAATATGTGCGCCACGCAGTGACGAGGAGCTTAAACAAAAGTTCTGAGTCGCGATTCGAAAGAAAGCGTACGGTGAGATGGCCGAGAGGCTGAAGGCGCTCCCCTGCTAAGGGAGTATGCGGTTAAAAGCTGCATCGAGGGTTCGAATCCCTCTCTCACCGCCATTTAAACCACGCATCCATAGCTCAGCTGGATAGAGTACTCGGCTACGAACCGAGCGGTCGGAGGTTCGAATCCTTCTGGATGCGCCATATTAAGCCTTGAGATGAAATCATCCGAGGTACCATTCGGGTAATCGAAGCAACCACTGCCTTTTACCAAGAGTGAAAAACTGAACACGCATCCATAGCTCAGCTGGATAGAGTACTCGGCTACGAACCGAGCGGTCGGAGGTTCGAATCCTTCTGGATGCGCCATATTTAACCTTGGGATGAAATCATCTGAGGTATCATTCAGGTAGTCGAAGCAACCACTGCCTTTTACCAAGAGTGAAAAACTGAACACGCATCCATAGCTCAGCTGGATAGAGTACTCGGCTACGAACCGAGCGGTCGGAGGTTCGAATCCTTCTGGATGCGCCATATTTAACCTTGAGATGAAATCATCCGAGGTACCATTCAGGTGATCGAAGCAACCACTGCCTTTTACCGAGAATGAAAAACTGAACACGCATCCATAGCTCAGCTGGATAGAGTACTCGGCTACGAACCGAGCGGTCGGAGGTTCGAATCCTTCTGGATGCGCCATATTAAGCCCTGCTAAAACAGCAGGGCTTTTTCCTTTCTGGCTGTCTATATTGCCATCACCAACTCGCTCTCCGTATAACGCTGAAATGTTTTTGCTGCTATACCCTATGGATTTCAAAATGCATCGCGACGGCAAAGGAGCGAATCCCCGGGAGCATAGATAACTATGTGACCGGGGTGAGTGAGTGCAGCCAACAAAGAGGCAACTTGAAAGATGACGGGGATATATCTAATCAGCGACAATTTGGCTTGTTTAAGATAAAGTAAACCCTTATAAAAATTCTTCTAAACACTACGGGAGGTCGAATTGATCCCGGACGTATCAAAGGCTCTATCATGGCTAGAGGCGCATCCGACAATTTTAAATGGAATTCGTCGCGGTGTTGAACGTGAAACATTGCGTATTACTTCAGATGGTAGTTTAGCCATAACGGAACATCCTAAAGCACTTGGTGCAGCGCTTACACATAAATGGATTACTACTGATTTTGCCGAGTCACTGTTGGAGTTCATAACACCAGTTAATGATGACATAAAATATACGATTTCTTTTCTTAGCGATGTTCATCGTCACACGGCGCGTATGCTGGATAAAGAAAAAATGTGGCCATTGAGTATGCCATGCTTTATTGATGCGGAAGAGAACATTACTCTGGCTCAATATGGTACATCGAATGTTGGTCGCTATAAGACTTTATACCGTGAAGGGTTGAAAAATCGTTATGGCGCGTTAATGCAGACCATATCCGGGGTTCATTATAATTTTTCATTGCCAATTGAGTTCTGGCGAGCTTGGGCTGGTATTGAAGATGCAGAGAGTGGTAAAGAGCAGATTTCTAATGGCTATTTCCGCTTGATCCGTAACTATTACCGCTTTGGATGGGTGATCCCATACTTGTTTGGTGCTTCTCCGGCAATTTGTTCCTCGTTCTTACGTGGAAGAGAGACTTCTTTTCTTTTTGATCGCACAGAAGATGGAACTTGTTATCTGCCTTATGCGACTTCACTAAGAATGAGTAATCTGGGATACACCAATAAATCACAGAGTGATCTGAATATTACGTTTAATAACCTACACACCTATATTGACGGGTTGAAAAAAGCGATTCATAAGCCATCTGATGAGTTTGCTAAATTGGGTATTAAGCAAGGTGATAAACATATTCAGCTCAATACCAACGTCTTACAAATTGAAAATGAATTATATGCGCCAATCCGACCTAAACGTGTCACAAAAGGGAATGAATCGCCTTCTGATGCGTTGTTGCGTGGGGGGGTGGAATATATCGAAGTTCGTTCATTGGATATTAATCCATTTGCCGCGGTTGGTGTCAATGAAACACAAATCCGTTTTCTTGACCTATTCTTAATATGGTGCGTGCTCGCCGAAGCGCCTGAGATGGGCAGTGATGAATTAGATTGTTGCCGTAAGAACTGGAATAGAGTGATCCTTGAAGGGCGTAAACCAGGGCAAATGATAGGTCTTGGTTGTGGAAGTGTGGAAGAGCCGTTAGCAAAAGTTGGCAAAAAGTTATTTAGTGACTTGAAACGGGTTGCCACAATATTGGATAGTTGTTCTGGCACACAGTATCAAAAGGTTTGCGAAGAATTAATTGCGATGTTTGATGATTCATCACTGACTTTATCGGCTCGCGTGCTGGAAAAAATGAAGAGCCAGGGCATTGGTGGCTTTGGACTGGAACTAGCAGATGAATACCATCAGCAACTGATCAATGAAAAATATGAGGTTATTAGCGACGAACAGTTTGCTATAGAACGCAGGGCCTCCGTAGAGCGACAAGACGCGTTGGAACGTGAGGATACGGTTAGTTTTGATGAGTATCTGAAACAACAGACAGGATGCTAGAAAAGAAAACGGCCACAAGTAAAAGTGGCCAAATAGGATTTTCTAGAGAATAGGGATAATAATAACGCTTCTTTCATTCTTTATGACCGGTGGCAGATGAAAAAGTTTCATTTGCTTGAAAAAAATCTGAATTTTTTGTGGAGATGAAGAAATGCCTTTACTGGATAGTTTTACTGTTGACCATACTCGTATGAATGCGCCAGCCGTAAGAGTTGCTAAGACTATGAAAACGCCTCATGGCGACACCATCACAGTTTTCGATTTACGTTTCTGCGTACCCAATAAACAGGTTATGCCTGAAAAGGGTATTCATACACTTGAACATTTGTTTGCAGGTTTTATGCGCAATCACCTCAATGGTGAGGGGGTTGAAATTATTGACATATCGCCAATGGGATGTCGAACAGGTTTTTATATGAGCTTGATTGGCGCACCGGCAGAAGTACGTGTTGCAGACGCATGGAAAGCGGCTATGGCTGATGTCTTGAAAGTGAAAGATCAGAGCCAGATCCCAGAACTAAATATTTATCAATGCGGTACTTATCACATGCATTCACTGACAGAGGCTCAGGATATTGCACATCATATTCTTGATTCAGACGTCCTTGTTAATAAGAATGATGAGTTGGCATTGCCAGAAGAAAAACTGACCGAATTGAAAGTGTAGTCCCATAGCAGTGATAATATTTCGGGTTCCTGAAATGAATTATTAACAGGAATTTGCCGTTGGAGGTGCGCCTCCAGCGGCACCAATTTTCCGCAGCGATTTAAATGGCTGGTGCTTTTTGCTCAGGAAATTGGCTAATGGGGGTAACTCGAACTTGTTTAATGACATTATCGTTGACTGAAAGTACTTCAAAATTATATTTGCCGATTTGCACTTGTACATTAAGTGCGGGTATTTCGCCTAACTCTTCAAGTACCATACCATTAACCGTTCGTGGTCCATCAACAGGCAATGCCCAGTTAAAGGCTTTATTTAATTCGCGGATATTGGCTGTCCCGTCAACCAAAATAGTCCCATCACTTTGTGGTGAAACTTCTTCTGCCAGAGAAGGGGACATTGATGTTGTAAAATCACCGACAATCTCTTCGAGGATATCTTCAACGGTGACCAGACCTTGAATATCACCATACTCATCAACGATAAGCCCGGCTTTTTCCTTATTGCGTTGAAAATTCACTAACTGGATATTAAGTGGTGTGCTGACGGGGACATAATAGATTTTATCTGCTGCTTTAATGAGGTTTCTTTTGGTGAACTCTTTTTTTTCTGTCATCAGTCGGTAAGCTTCGCGTACACGAAGCATGCCAATGGCATCATCAAGTGAATCACGATAAAGCACGATCCGGCCATGAGGTGAATGAGTTAATTGCCGTATGATGGATTTCCAATCATCATTAATATCAATGCCAACAATTTCATTACGGGGAACCATAATGTCGCCGATTGTGACTTTTTCCAGATCTAAAATTGAAATCAGCATATCCTGATGTTGCTGTGATAGCTTGGCATTTGATTCATGCACAATAGTGCGAAGTTCATCTTTACTCATTGCGTGACTGGAGCCAGTAGGTTGTTTGATACCAAGGCAACGCATTAACAATAAAGTAATTTTATTTAGTACCCAGACTAACGGCAGCATGATTTTCTGTAACGGGCGGAGTAAAAAACTGCTCGGAAAAGCGACTCTTTCAGGATAGAGAGCGGCTATCGTTTTTGGCATAACCTCAGAAAATATCAATACGATAAACGTCAGAATACCGGTTGCAATAGCGACTCCGGCATCGCCATAAAGACGCATACCAATGATAGTAGCGAGTGCTGAGGCAAGAATATTAACCAGATTATTGCCGATGAGAATCAGGCTGATGAGCTGTTCAGGATGACGAAGTAATGCTTCAACTCTGCGGGCAGAGTGGTTCCCTTGCTTTGCCAGATGACGTAAGCGATAACGATTCATTGTCATCATACCTGTCTCGGAGGCGGAGAAATAAGCTGAGACAATGATCATGATGATTAAAATAATCAGTAACGTGCTTGTTGAGACATGCTCCAAGGCAGAATTCCTTCCAAGTATTGATTGAACATCATACTGCTAGTAAACCATGATTTCCTGTAATAATCGATTGCCGAAATAGGCGAGTGTCAGGGTAAATGCGCCGATCAGGTTAAACCAGATAACGCGTTTACCGCGCCATCCATCATGGTAGTGGCCCCATAATAAAACGATGTAAACAAACCACGCGATGATAGACAAAATTGCTTTGTGGATATTTTCGCTACTGAAAATATTATCTATATAGAGGATACCGGTACAGAGCGTCAGTGTTAGCAATATTACGCCAACCTGAGTGATATGAAACATTTTGCGTTCAATGAACATCAATGGGGGCATATTTGGCGTAAAAGAGAGTTTTTTGTTTTTAAGCTGATGATCCAACCATCCAAGTTGTAATGCATATAATGCAGCGATAAGTAAAGTTGCGTAACCAAGAAGCGCTAAGCCAATATGAATAGATAATTCAAAGCTGGCCTCTAGATGGGTAATGAATTCACCTGGCATCAGACTCGCTAAGACCAAATTTATCATGGCAAAACTGTAGACAATGGGTAGCAGGAACCAGGCACGGCCGTGAGAAGCAACAATTGTCATGATGATACAAGTCAGTAAACTGACAATAGAACCTAGGTTTAGAAGAGTGAGGTTTTGCCCGCTGCTAACGTGGAAGATCTGATACTTAAGTGCAATGGCATGACAAGTTAAAGCGACAATCGCAGAAAGTAATGCCAGCCTGCGGTATCCCTTCGATTTCCGCAGTAAGTTGGGAATAATCAGTACTAGGCTGAGTAAATAAGCGAATAAAGAAATTATAGAAAATACTGGCATAGCATTAGCCGTTTTAGCGATAGTCTTTGGTTGAATTAAAGTTTAAGTATACCGCCAGCAAGGATAGCCTCCAACCGTTGTTAATCATCAATGCGAATCTCTGTGCAGAGATCCCTTACCATCGTGTTATAATTTGCGAAATACGCCTTACAGGTAGCCCATTTAAAAAATTGAGCAGAGACAATGTTTGATAATCTAACCGACAGACTATCGCGCACATTGCGCAATATCAGTGGCCGTGGGCGACTGACCGAAGACAATATTAAAGAGACACTGCGTGAAGTTCGCATGGCTTTACTTGAAGCTGACGTTGCATTGCCTGTAGTGCGTGATTTTATTTCGTGCGTTAAAGAGAGCGCGGTAGGCCACGAGGTTAATAAAAGCCTGACTCCCGGCCAAGAGTTTGTCAAAATTGTTCAGAATGAACTCGTTAAGGCGATGGGGGAAGTTAACAGTGAGCTGAATCTTTCTACTCAGCCTCCTGCCGTTGTATTAATGGCTGGTCTGCAAGGAGCGGGTAAAACGACCAGCGTTGCCAAGCTCGGTAGCTTTCTGAAAGGAAAACAGAAGAAAAAAGTTTTGGTGGTATCTGCTGACGTCTATCGTCCAGCCGCTATCAAACAGCTTGAAACCTTGGCGCAGGCAGTTGGGATTGATTTCTATCCTTCTGATGCTCAGGAAAAACCCGTTGATATCGTGACTCAAGCGGTACAGCACGCCAAATTGAAATTCTATGATGTGCTTTTGGTGGATACGGCGGGTCGTCTGCATGTTGACGAAGCGATGATGGATGAAATCAAGCAGGTTCATAAAGCCATTAATCCAGTAGAAACCCTGTTTGTTGTTGATGCAATGACGGGGCAGGACGCGGCTAATACCGCGAAAGCTTTCAATGAAGCATTGCCGCTGACCGGAGTGGTGTTAACCAAAGTCGATGGTGATGCTCGCGGCGGTGCGGCGCTATCTATTCGTCATATTACTGGTAAGCCGATTAAATTCCTGGGTGTTGGTGAAAAAACGGATGCGTTGGAGCCATTCCATCCAGATCGTATTGCTTCTCGCATCCTTGGAATGGGTGATGTTCTCTCCCTGATTGAAGAGATTGAAAGTAAAGTCGATCGTACCCAGGCTGAAAAGCTGGCTTCTAAATTGAAGAAAGGTGACGGCTTCGATTTAAATGACTTTCTAGATCAGTTAAAGCAGATGCGTAACATGGGGGGAATGGCCAGCATGTTAAGCAAAATGCCGGGGATGTCTCAAATGCCGGACGCAGTAAAATCCCAGATGGACGATAAGATTCTGGTGAAAATGGAAGCGATTATCAATTCCATGACGCGTAAAGAGCGGCAGAAACCGGAAATAATTAAAGGCTCACGTAAGCGTCGTATTGCCAATGGTTCTGGCACTCAGGTTCAAGATGTTAACCGCTTGCTTAAACAATTTGACGAAATGCAGCGCATGATGAAAAAGATGAAAAAAGGCGGCCTGGCAAAAATGATGCGTGGCATGAAAGGCATGATGCCACCCGGATTTATGGGCCGTTAATCGATAAAGTCTCGAAGAATATCCACTTTGGATTGCTTTTTGCGCCAAAGTGAGTAAACTTTTCGGGCTTTTTATCTGACAACCGGACTTTGTTCCTCGATGAAGTCTGGTTGTTTTGTTAACTAATGAGGATGTTATGGTAACAATTCGTTTAGCTCGTGGCGGCGCCAAAAAGCGTCCGTTTTACCAAGTAGTCGTGACCGATAGCCGCAGCCCGCGTGATGGTCGCTTTATCGAGCGTGTTGGCTTCTTCAACCCTATTGCAACAGGGAAAGCAGAAGCACTGCGTTTAGATCTGGACCGTATTGAACATTGGATTGGTCTGGGTGCAACTGTGTCTGATCGTGTTTCTACACTGATCAAAGACGCCAAAAAAGCAGCTTAATCTGTCGCGGTGGTAACTATGAGCAAGCAAACCTGTTTTGAACCGCCTGTAAACCCAATTGTATTGGGAAAACTAGGTTCAACTTACGGTATTCGTGGTTGGCTCAGAGTTTTTTCTTCCACCGAACATGCCGAAGACATTTTTGAGTATCAACCGTGGTTTATTCAACGAGCAGGTCGGTGGCAACACATCGAACTGGAAGCCTGGAAACACCACAATCAGGATATGATCATCAAAATTAAAGGTATTGATGATCTGGATGCTGCGAATTTACTGACTAATTGTGAAATTATTGTAGATTCAAAACAACTACCAGAGCTGGATACGGGTGATTACTACTGGAAAGACTTAATAGGCTGCCAGGTAATCAGCACAGCGGGTTATAACTTGGGGACTGTCAATGACATGATAGAAACCGGTTCTAACGACGTAATGGTAATTAAAGCAAACCTGAAAGATGCATTCGGTATCAAGGAACGGCTAATTCCGTTTCTTGATGGGCAGGTTATCAAGAAAGTCGATCTCGCTACTAAAACTATTGAAGTAGATTGGGATCCTGGTTTTTAAACTCCGGTTATAAGCGGTTGAAATGAGTGGGACGCGATAATGTGGATTGGGGTTATTAGCCTGTTTCCTGAAATGTTCCGCGCAATAACCGATTATGGGGTAACTGGCCGGGCAGTGAAAAATGGCCTGTTAAGTATTGAATGCTGGAATCCACGGGATTTTACCTATGACCGGCATCGTACCGTTGACGATCGACCTTATGGCGGTGGTCCAGGCATGTTGATGATGGTTCAGCCCTTACGGGAAGCCATTCATGCAGCAAAAACTGCGGCAGGCGAAGGTGCAAAAGTGATTTATCTTTCACCTCAGGGACGCAAACTCAACCAACAAGGAGTTTGTGAGCTGGCAACAAATGAAAAACTGATTTTGATTTGTGGCCGCTATGAAGGGATAGATGAGCGGGTGATCCAAACCGAGATTGACGAAGAGTGGTCTATCGGTGATTACGTGCTCAGCGGTGGTGAAATCCCTGCAATGACGATGATTGACTCAGTTTCTCGGTTCATTCCGGGGGTTCTGGGGCGTCAGGCATCAGCGGAGGAGGACTCTTTTGCTGATGGATTGCTGGATTGTCCGCACTATACTCGCCCGGAGGTATTAGATGGTATGGAAGTTCCAGCAGTATTGCTGTCTGGAAATCATGCTGAAATTAATCGCTGGCGGATGAAACAATCGCTTGGCCGGACCTGGCTTAGAAGACCTGAACTTCTGGAAAACCTAGCTCTGACTGACGAGCAAAGGATATTGCTAACAGAGTTCCAACGGGAACATCTAACTGAAGCAACTAATTAATCCAGACATATCCCCGAAGGGAATGTCTCTGATATATCAGTTTACCTAGGGTAAGAGAATTATTATGAGCAACATTATTAAACAACTTGAACAAGAGCAGATGAAGCAAGACGTACCTTCATTCCGTCCGGGTGACACCGTGGAAGTTAAGGTATGGGTCGTAGAAGGTGCTAAGAAACGTCTGCAGGCATTCGAGGGCGTGGTTATCGCTATCCGTAACCGCGGTCTGCACTCTGCATTCACTGTTCGCAAAGTTTCTAACGGCGAAGGTGTTGAGCGTGTATTCCAGACTCACTCCCCAGTCGTAGACAGCATTAACGTTAAACGTCGTGGTGCTGTTCGTAGAGCTAAATTGTACTATCTGCGTCAGCGTTCTGGTAAAGCCGCTCGTATTAAAGAGCGTCTGAACAGTAAATAATACGCTTTCGTTACATCCGAAAGTTATCGTTAAAGAGGTCAGCAATTGCTGGCCTCTTTTTTTTACGCTTAATTTAAAACTGCGTTTTGTCAATTTAAACCGCGTTTTGCGGGCGTGGTCATCAATTTGGTTTTGGCTCTGCTGTATTTTTAATTATTGTAGTGAAAAGTCAGGCCGAATTTTTATGAAGGAGGACTTTCACTCATCGATAAATTATTCGGCAATACATTATTATCAGATCGTAATAATCTTAAAGACAATTATTTCGAGAGTTTTAGAATAATTTTAGACGTGATTAACTGATTATGAGGATTTGCTTTGAAAACTTTTCAAATAGATAACAAAACAATGGCTTACCGAGATGAAGGTGAAGGTTTCCCATTATTACTCGGGCATAGCTATTTGTTTGATTCCACTATGTGGGAGCCTCAGATCGAGGCTTTAAGTAAAAAATACCGGGTGATTGCTCCTGATCTCTGGGGACATGGAAACTCGGGAGAGCTGCCGGAACAGCACAGCACTTTGGCTGATTTAGCTCGGGATTACCTGGCGTTGATGGATCAACTTGGTATTAAAGAATTCGCTATCATTGGTTTATCTGCCGGTGGTATGTGGGGAATTGAGTTGGTGGCTATGGTACCGGACAGAGTTAAAGCACTGGTTTTGATGGATACCTTTGTCGGATTAGAACCGGAGGTGACTCATACAAAATACTTTGCCATGTTGGATACGATAGAGCAGGCTGGTGAAATTCCTCAATCTATTTTGCAACAGTTGATAGTGCCCGCTTTCTTTAGCCAACAACCAGCTCAGAATTTGGTTGATGAATTAACTCAGCGTCTGGTAGCCATTCCTGCGGAAACACTGCGTAATAGTGTTGTTCCGTTAGGTAGAATAATATTTGGGCGTGAAGATAGAATTCATTTGTTGGAAAAACTGGATATTCCTTCGCTTGTTATTACTGGCGAACAAGATACGCCTCGCCCGCCTCTGGAGGGTTATTTGATGGCTGAAATATTGCACTGTGATCATATTATTATCCAGGGGGCAGGGCATATTTCCACATTGGAGCAACCCTATAAAGTTAATCAGGAATTAATTGCTTTTTTACAGCAAGCTTTGTAACGGATATTTTAATAAAGAGGCCGGATTTTCCGGCCCTAGTATATTAAGTTTAAAAGAGCGATGTAAATTTTTTCATCACAATATAAAACAAGATTATTGATATTATCTGTTTTTAATAATGAAAATAAGGTAAATATATTTTTAACCTAATGATTTTAAATAAAAAATAAAGAATTAACGATCATAAAATATTGTCTCTTGTATTCTGATATTAATCTTATTTTAAGGTAATTATTTCTAATATTTTTCTATATGAAATAGTTTTAATATTATTAATTAGTTCTAGAATAGATTTATCATTGAATTGACTGTTTCTTCATTTTTTGTAAACAATAATTTACAGTGATTTAGATTTGTTTACACTTTTGGATTGTATTCTTTACGACGCATGATATGTTATTAGTCAAATGCATAAAAACAAATGAGTACAGAATGATAATTTGAGGAGAAAATCGACATGTTCATGCAAAGAGATGCACTTAATAACATTCACATCAGTGGTGAGCAAATTCTCATCACTCCGAAAGAATTAAAGCAACAATACCGACTGAGTGATGATGATCTGCATGCGATTGCAAACGCACGTAAAACGATTGCTGACATTATTCAGCTCCGTGATCCCCGTTTGCTGGTAGTGTGTGGTCCTTGTTCTATTCATGACGTAGATGCGGCTTTGGATTATGCTCACCGTTTGGCTGCTCTTTCTGCTGAATTGAGTGATAGCTTGTACATCGTCATGCGTGTCTATTTTGAAAAACCTCGTACAACAGTGGGTTGGAAAGGTCTGATTAATGATCCATTCATGGATGGTTCATTTGACGTGGAAGCTGGTCTGCATATTGCCCGCCGCTTACTACTCAATTTGGTTAAAATGGGATTACCTCTTGCAACAGAGGCTTTAGATCCGAATAGCCCACAATATTTGGGGGATTTATTCAGTTGGTCCGCAATTGGCGCGAGAACCACAGAATCTCAGACACATCGGGAAATGGCTTCCGGTTTATCTATGCCTGTTGGTTTCAAAAATGGGACTGATGGTAGCTTGAGCACGGCAATTAATGCGATGTGTGCAGCCGCTATGCCACACCGTTTTATGGGAATAAATCAGTCGGGGCAGGTGTGTTTATTACAAACGCAGGGGAACCCGAATGGACATATTATCTTACGTGGCGGTAAGACCCCTAATTACAGCGCCCAACATGTAATGGAATGTGAACAGCAAATGATGAAGTCTGGATTATTACCATCCTTGATGATTGATTGTAGTCATGGTAACTCTAATAAGGATTTTCGTCGCCAAAGTGTGGTTGTGGATTCTGTTGTGGATCAGATTATTTCAGGGAATCGATCTATTACTGGCATTATGTTGGAAAGCAACATTAATGAGGGTAACCAATCTTCTGAACAACCGCGTAGTGAAATGAAATATGGTGTATCGGTTACTGACGCATGTATTAGTTGGCAGACGACAGAGGCAATTCTAAGAAAATTACATCAGCAAATTAGCATGCAATTGTCACAAAGAATGACAGTACTGAAAAAGGCGGGATAATAAATATGGCGGCTGAATTATCTCAATTGCGGGATAAGATTGATGAAGTGGATAAAGCTTTGCTAGGTTTGTTAGCAAAGCGTCTGGAATTGGTTGCAGAGATTGGTGAGGTAAAAAGTCAGAATGGGTTATCAATTTATGCGCCTGACAGAGAAATGGCGATGCTTGCTTCACGTCGGCAGGAGGCTGAAGAGTTTGGTGTTCCGCCGGATTTAATTGAAGATATTCTGCGCCGTATTATGCGTGAGTCCTACACCAGTGAAAATAACAAAGGGTTTAAAACACTTTGCCCTCAATTAGGGCCGATAGTCATTGTTGGTGGTTTAGGCAAAATGGGGAAATTGTTTGGCCGCTTGTTAACATTGTCTGGTTATGAAGTCAGAAATCTGGGACCACAAGATTGGCCTAACGCGGAGCAGATTCTGGCGGGAGTGGGTATGGTGATTATCAGTGTACCGATTCATTTGACGGAAGAGGTTATTCGCCGTTTACCGCCATTACCTGACCATTGCATTTTGGTGGACTTGGCGTCCGTTAAACAGCAGCCATTACAAGCTATGCTTGAAGTGCATAAAGGCCCAGTGTTGGGATTACACCCTATGTTTGGGCCGGATGTCGGTAGTTTGGTAAAACAAGTTGTTGTTTACTGTGACGGACGTCAAGAGGAAGCTTATCAATGGTTTTTAGAACAGTTATTGATTTGGGGGGCTTGCTTGCATCAGATGAACCCTGAACAGCATGATAAAAACATGAGCTTTATTCAGGCGTTGCGCCATTTCACGACATTTGCTTATGGGCAACATCTCGCACAGGAAGGTGCTGATTTACAACAACTGCTATCAATATCTTCACCTATTTACCGTCTGGAATTGATCATGGTTGGTCGGTTATTTGCGCAAGATCCTCAGCTCTATGCGGATATTATTATGTCATCACCAGAGAATATTGATCTTATACGCCGTTATCATCAAAGTTTTGGACAAGCGCTAGAGATATTGGAAAGCCAGGACAAACGGGCTTTTGTCAGCAGTTTTGAAGATGTTAGTGAATGGTTTGGTGATTATGCGCCTCATTTTATGCGGGAGAGCAGGGTATTGCTTCAACAAGCGAATGATAGTCGCCAATAGTTATACCCTAATGGATTTTAAGATGCATAGGGTATATTTGTTTTATCATTATTTTTGGAGTTGCATTTTATATATCTATTCTTTTCTTTAGAAAAGAATAGATATATTTTATATTATGTTTTTAGTTTTCACTTTATTATTTGTAATAACTGATTTAGCATTGTAATATTATATATATGAAATAAAACTGGATTATAATTATCTTTTCTTGCTTTTTAGAGCTGTGTTTTATGCATGTGTATGGAGTTCCTTATTTTATTATATCTATTCGAGTTAAAAGAACATTTATAAAGTAATGATTAAAATTAAACTATTTTGCAAGCAATATTCAACAGGAAACAATAATAGGTAAATATTTTGTATCTAATATTTATTCAAAAAATATGAAAATAAAAATTATCATAGCCTTGTGAATTGTCCCAAAAAATTAGACAATTTAAATCACGCGCGTTTATTAGGGTCTGAATCCTGTATTTTTCTGGGCTCAGACTATTTAATTTCTACTTGATTCGTAAGCATGCGAAGAAAAAGGGTAACAATGTTATGGTTAAGAGAATTTGCAGTTCAGTTATTAATAGCATAATGATTTTGGCTGCTAATTATTTTTTTACAATCAAATAAGCGTCTCAATATTATACTGAGATGATCAATGCTGGAAAAGGGGATAATTCAAAGGTTGTATATAATTTGGGGAGTAATTCTGTCGGTAAATAAATATTCATATATTGAAAGGTGTAAAGGTGGTTAATTTATTCCTTATCAGATAGATATGAACTTGGTATAACAATGATATAGGAGAGCTAGGGAAACTGATTTTTATATTAAGATTGTTTTTCAGTTAGCCATGAATTTTATTTTTTATCTGGGGAGTTTAATTCTTTTCAATAAAATTTCTTGCTTTGTTTAAAATTAATAACTTTTGGAGAGTTTATTGATAAAATAGAATGTTGATTCATATATTATTATTGGGGTGATTTATGTTCAGATAGTGGAATAATTAAATCACATTTTTATTGTTATAAATAGTTATAAATTAGGATTGAGAGAATCAATTGATTTAGCAATAAGCTTTTTTCCGCATTTTTGGCAGATATAATGACTTTTTCCTCTCAGAATTTTATTATGGCGTCGTAGGGTTAGTTCATGTTGCTGGCAACTACAGTAATAAGTAAAAGTTTGACTACGTACTGAATCGATTTTAAATTTGTGTGTACGGTTAGCTGGAACGCTCAGTACTTCTTCCATCATCCAACGCCACTGTTTTCCATGTGGAGGCACTTTCCCAAAGTAGCGATAAACCAATAGATGAGCTAATTCGTGAGGCACAACTTCATCAATAAAAGCTTGTTGATTTTCAATCAATAACACGGGATTCAGGCGGATTTCCCAATTTTTTATATAGGCACTGCCTGCGGTAGTTCCCCGCTGGCGGTAGTTTATTGTAGGTTCAGGAAAATCACGGTTGAGATATAAATTTGCCTGTAGCAGTTTTTGCCGCAAAGTGTTCATAACGGCTTGTTGTAAGGAAATTGGAATGCTAGCTGATTTCATGTGTTGAAAATAAATAAATGAGGATTAGTTAATTTTATTAGAAATCCTTGAACAACCGATAATAATATTTTTAAGGACTCTTCAATCGTCAGCTAATGCTAAAAAAAGCCTGGTTCAGTTATCTAAACCGGGCTTTTATATTTTTACATATTCATCGCTGATAATTTCAGACCCGCAGCATCACGCAGTGCTTCTGCTTTATCAGTGGCTTCCCACGGGAACTGTGGACGACCAAAATGACCGTAAGCGGCAGTATCACGATAGATTGGGTGTAATAGATCCAGCATCTGAATCAAACCGTGAGGGCGTAAATCAAAGAATTCACGTACCAGCAGAGTCAGAGTTGCTGTTGAAACTTTTTCAGTGCCGAATGTTTCCACCATGATGGATGTGGGTTCTGCAACGCCGATAGCGTAAGAAACTTGAATTTCACAACGATCCGCCAGACCAGCAGCAACAATATTTTTTGCCACATAGCGTGCAGCATAAGCCGCTGAACGGTCAACTTTGGATGGATCTTTACCGGAGAATGCTCCGCCACCATGACGTGCCATGCCACCGTAAGTATCTACGATAATTTTACGGCCAGTCAGACCACAGTCACCCATTGGGCCACCAATGACAAAACGACCGGTTGGGTTAATGAAATATTTGGTTGTTGGATTTAACCATTCAGCGGGCAGAACCGGTTTGATGATCTCTTCCATGACAGCTTCTTGCAGATCTTTCTGACTAATATTTTCAGCATGCTGTGTGGAAAGTACAACCGCGTCAACGCCGACAATTTTGTCGTTATTGTATTGGAAAGTGACTTGGCTTTTAGCATCGGGGCGTAACCACGGCAGTACACCATTTTTCCGAACTTCAGCTTGACGCTGAACCAAACGGTGCGCATAGGTGATGGGCGCAGGCATGAGTACGTCAGTTTCGTTGGTTGCATAACCAAACATTAGCCCTTGGTCGCCAGCACCTTGTTGCAGGGGATCTTCACGGTCAACACCTTGGTTAATATCCGGTGACTGTTTACCAATGGCACTTAATACTGCACATGAGTTTGCATCAAAACCCATTTCAGAATTAACATAACCAATCTCTCGAACTGTTTGTCGCGTAATTTCTTCAATATCAACCCAAGCGCTGGTAGTAATTTCACCACCAACCATGACCATGCCAGTTTTAACATAGGTTTCACAGGCAACTCGTGCTTTTGGATCTTGTTCCAGAATAGCATCAAGAACGGCATCAGATATTTGGTCTGCAATTTTATCAGGATGCCCTTCGGAAACAGACTCGGAAGTGAAAAGGTATGTGGTCATTATATAACGTTACCTTAAAATATAATTTCAGTTTGGAAATGGATGGATTAACATCTAGATGGCTATTCTAGGGTAATTCTTATCCATGTGCTAGATTTTTTTAGTTCAGCGAGTAATTTTCATCTGGTGAATGAATAATTTCTTAGTTTATATGCCAGTTTTGTGCAATTTCATTTTGCAATTTTATGTGATTGCGAGTATAAACAGCGGCCGTAGTTGAACTATTTGTGCTACAGACTCGCAGAAAGCTAAATAGCTTCTGTTTCTCAATCGAGAAAATGGCTCCTTAAATATGAGTCATGTGTGGGGGTGAATGGGGTAATGAACCATTATCTGCTGATTGCTAATGGCCAACAGCCACACTTGTCGTCGGATGTATCCGCGTCTTTTTCCTTTCTTTTCAATATGTCTTTAATTCGATGTTATCTGTTGTCTGCAAACAGGCCGGATATGTCGGACAGGCGTATTGTCACTCGGTAATTTTGTCATTGTTTAGTAGTAACTAAACGCTTTTTACAACCTGAGAGCATGCTGTTCCCTGATATTTCTCAACGCGCGAGATTATAGCGTTTTGGGGTATTTATTAATTACAGGCGAAGGCGAAAAACTCTAACTCCCTTAAGGAGACTGCCATGAATGATAATATCGCTCGTAAAATGCAACAGACTTACAATATTGCATATTGGGGAGGGAGTTACTACTACGTCAATGATCTTGGCAATGTTAGTGTGTGTCCAAATCCTGATTTGCCAAGGGCAAGGATTGATCTTGCGGAATTGGTGAAAAGAGTTCAACAGGAGCAGAAACATTTGCGCTTGCCAGCGCTATTTTGTTTCCCTCAGATCCTGCAACATCGTTTGCGTTCAATCAACGCGGCATTTAAACGTGCTAGAGAGTCATATGGTTATAAAGGCGATTACTTTTTAGTTTATCCCATTAAAGTTAACCAACAACGCCGGGTTATTGAATCACTGGCCAGTTCCGGCGAACCTTTAGGGCTTGAGGCTGGCTCCAAAGCAGAGCTAATGGCGGTGTTAGCGCATGCGGGTATGACTCGTACCGTTATCGTGTGTAATGGATATAAAGATCGTGAATATATTCGTCTGGCGCTAATAGGTGAAAAGTTAGGCCACAAGGTTTATTTGGTGATCGAAAAAATGTCTGAGATTGCCCAAGTATTGGAAGAAGCTGAACGATTGAATGTGATCCCGCGTTTGGGAGTCCGTGCACGTTTGGCATCTCAGGGGTCAGGTAAATGGCAGGCCAGTGGCGGTGAAAAATCGAAGTTTGGGCTGGCGGCAACTCAGGTATTGCAATTGGTCGAGACTTTGCGCGCAGTGGATCGACTTGATAGCCTGCAATTGTTGCATTTTCACCTTGGCTCACAGTTGGCAAATATCCGTGATATCGCAACAGGCGTCCGTGAGTCAGCGCGTTTTTATGTCGAGTTACATAAACTCGGGGTAAATATTCAATGTTTTGATGTTGGTGGTGGACTGGGTGTCGATTATGAAGGGACCCGTTCTCAATCTGATTGTTCTGTGAATTATGGGTTGAATGAATATGCCAACAATGTTATTTGGGGGATTGGTGATGCTTGTGATGAACATGGTTTACCCCATCCGACTGTTATCACAGAATCCGGTCGTGCCCTGACGGCTCATCATACTGTCTTGGTCTCCAATGTTATTGGGGTTGAGCGTAATGAGTTTACGCAGACGACGCCACCGGCAGAGGATGCTTCCCGTCCGCTCACCAGTTTGTGGGAAACATGGCAGGAGATGCATTCAGAAGGAAATAGACGCTCTTTACGTGAATCGTTGCATGATGGTCAGCTTGATCTACATGATGTTCATACACAATATGCTCATGGCATGTTGGATTTGACGGAACGAGCATGGGCGGAAGAGTTATATCTGAATATTTGTCGCCGTATTCAACAGGATCTTGATCCAAGCAACCGTGCTCACCGGCCAATTATTGATGAGCTGCAAGAGCGTATGGCAGACAAATTCTATGTGAATTTTTCACTGTTTCAGTCTATGCCTGATGCATGGGGTATCGACCAGTTGTTTCCTGTGTTACCCATTGAGGGGCTGGATAAGCCGTTGGATCGCCGTGCGGTATTGTTAGATATCACCTGTGATTCCGATGGTATTATTGATCATTATGTGGATGGTGATGGTGTAGCCGCGACAATGCCGATGCCCGCTTATGATCCTGATTGCCCGCCAATGATTGGTTTTTTTATGGTGGGAGCATATCAGGAAATTCTTGGCAATATGCATAACCTGTTTGGCGATACAGCGGCTATTGATGTTTATGTATTCGATAATGGCGAAGTGACCTATAACCAAAGTGAAGAGGGGGATTCAGTCGCGGATATGCTGCAATATGTGAAACTGGACCCTAACGTACTGATGGCTCGCTTCCGTGATCAAGTAAAAGGCGCGGATTTAGATACGAGTTTGCAAGAGCAATTCTTGCTGGAATTTGAAAGTGGTCTTTATGGCTACACATATCTGGAAGATGAATAATTTTCTGGTGTTAATTAAGCCTCCTGTATACAGATAACGTTATTTATATAAACCAGAATGCTGAGATGCAGAGAAATGGGGTTATTCCAGAAATACCCCATTTCGTCATGGCATAGGTATTCTGGCATTAAATAGCTTTGTTCTGTCGGGAAACTTTTGAGGATATATCTCATGACAATAAGTACCTTGGGCAACCAACAAGATGACTCTCTGGTTTCTAATGCCTTCGGTTTCCTGCGCTTTCCGCTGAATTTCCAGCCATATTCCAGCGATGCAGAGTGGGTAATTACTGGCGTGCCATTTGACATGGCAACATCGGGCCGTGCAGGTAGTCGCCACGGGCCTGCGGCCATTCGTCAGGTTTCTACTAACTTGGCATGGGAAAGCAGCCGCTGGCCGTGGGATTTTAAATTACGCAATTGTCTTAAAGTTGTAGATTGTGGTGATGTGGTCTTCAACTTTGGTGATGCTCAGGATATGAGTGATAAATTACAAGCTCATGCTGAAAAAGTGCTGGCTTCCGGTAAGCGTATGCTCACTTTTGGTGGTGACCACTTTATTACTTTGCCTTTGTTACGCGCTCATGCCAAACACTTCGGCAAAATGGCTCTGGTTCATTTTGATGCTCATGCTGATACCTATCCAAACGGTAGCCAATTTGATCACGGTACCATGTTCTATCATGCGCCAATTGAAGGGTTAATCGATCCACATCATTCAGTACAAATTGGTATTCGTACTGAACATGGACGGGACAATGGTTTTACGGTACTGGATGCTGATCAGGTTAATGACCGTAGTGTGGATGATTTGCTTGCTCAGATAAAAGAGACGGTTGGTGATATGCCGGTTTATCTGACTTTCGATATCGATTGTCTTGATCCCGCTTTTGCACCAGGTACGGGTACCCCCGTCATTGGTGGTTTGACAACGGATCGGGCACTGAAATTACTGCGTGGTTTGCAACCACTAAATATTGTCGGTATGGATGTGGTGGAAGTTGCTCCAGCTTATGATCAGTCTGAAATTACGGCTCTGGCAGGTGCGACTATTGCACTGGAGATGCTTTATTTACAGGCGGCTAAGAAGCGTTAAGTAGTACATAGTTTTATATAGTCTTAGGGGATAGTGAAATAAGCTCGTATTGAGTTGTGGCGCTATCCCCTTCAAACTCGGCAATTATTTGGGTTGGTGTAACCTTTATATGTTTTTTGGTACCTTTATCATGTTTCACTTGCTACCTTCAAACATGAGCTGAATTTCCCGATCTGCATCAAAAAAATCTTCTCCTATGGTAATAAGATCTTCGAATCCTCCAGGAACTCTATCTGGTTGGGCTATTGGTACAATCTGGACATAAGGCTTGCCAGCTTTGGCTATGATGATAACTTCACCACTGACAGCTTTGTCAGCTAGTTGGCTTAAGTTACTTTTAACTTCACGTATATTTGTTTGGATAGTCATAATAAAAAGCTCTCATATTTGGCTAGATTAGCTAGGTACAATAAAAAATGCCGGAATAACCGGCAATTTTTTTGCGACATAAAGTTGAGATGCCGCAGTACTGAACTGGGCATCTATGACGTACTTTTCAAATCAAAGAATGATATTTTTTAGCGTTATTTAGCGCTATTTCTAATTTCTTTTCTTTTTCCCGCGCATGAGATTCAGTGTTTCTACTGCCATTGAGAAGAACATAGCAAAATAGATGTAACCTTTAGGTACATGCACTTGTACGCTTTCCAGAATAAGGGTAAAGCCTACAAGGATTAGGAATGACAGCGCCAGCATTTTGACGGAAGGGTGACGGTCAACGAATTCGCCGATAGGACGAGCGGCTAGCATCATAACACCGACGGCTATGATAACGGCTGCCATCATAATGAATAGGTGATCGGACAGACCAACAGCGGTAATGACTGAATCTAGGCTGAAAATAATGTCCAGCAACATAATCTGGATGATAGCCCCCAGGAAGGAGTGAATAGGGCGTTTTAGCTCTCCTTCATTGTCACCTTCGATCGCTTCGTGGATTTCTTTGCTGGCTTTCCAGATCAGGAACAGACCGCCAAAGAATAGGATTAGGTCACGGGCAGAAATATCATGTTCAAAAATTGTCAATATCGGGTAGGTTAGCCGAATAACCCAGGCAATAGATGCTAACAGCGCCAGGCGCATTAGCATTGCACCCATTAGTCCGATCTTACGTGCTCTATTTTGTTGATGGTTAGGGAGTTTTGCCACAACAAGTGACAAAAAGATAATGTTATCAATCCCTAAAACGATTTCTAGAATTGTCAGGGTGGCAAGTGCCATCCAAGCTTGGGGATCAACAATCCATTCTAACATTGCTTATTAAAACCTTAAGGTAAAAAGCTAATTATACGCGTGATTAGATGCAAGGTAAGTATGCCAATGTAAAAATCAATCAGAGCTCAACGTTAAATTAAGAAATGACGGGCCAGTAGAGGAGCAGTGAAATTTTTTCTCAGATAGAACCCGCGAGGCAGAGTCATAATAGGTTGGCCGTGTATTCCAATTGCTTCGGTTAATGCTTTGCTGTTAGCCGCTTTTGGGCGTAACTGTAATACTTCGCCATGACGGGCGGTAACGCTCTCTACTTTGCCAAGCACGATAAAATCCATCAATTCTTCCCAGTCGCGACGCAGTAACTCTTCCTCCTGTTGATTGGGACTCCACAATAAAGGGGAACCCACTCGGCGTTTGGCTAGAGGAATTTCCCGTTCACCTTCAACAGGTATCCACAGCACCCGCGATAATTTGCGCCTGACATGGCAACTTGCCCAGGTAATGCCGCTGTTGCCTGTTAATGGTGCAACGCAGACAAATGTTGTCTCCAGTGGATAACCTTTTCTGTCTACAGGGATGGTTTTAAGCTCAATACCGATATGTTCGAAATCTTGTTCTGGCTTACTGCCGGCACTCGCACCGAGATAATATTCTAGCAACATGCCTACCCAGCCTTTATCTCGTTTCAGATTGGGTGGAATAGGTAAATTTGCTTTTGCCGCGAGTTCTCCCATTGATAAGCCAGCCAGAAGTTGGGCGCATTCAAACAATTGTTGCTCATTGTCTGGTGGCGGTGGAGGGGAAAAAAGAGTGTTCATTTGGGATATCCGTTTTTTAGGTCAAAAAACAGCCTTAGTTTCTGTGAGTAATAAATCTGAGGTTCATACAATAGCTAAAAAGTGATAATAGCATGATATACAAACATTTTTTATTGCTGTTTCAAATATTGTAAAATTGACTGCCGTTCTTGTTCACCTATTGCCGGTAATAATGAACAGGATCTTACACCATGTTATCCACAGTTTTATGGGATAAGTAGACAAAAATGAGATCACTGGTTTGATTTACAGGTTTGACTCACACTTTTTTCTACAAAAACCGCTGTTTTTTGCTTAACTAAAAAGCATAACCTGTGGATAACATGATCTTTGGTTGTTTTTTGTTCTTATCAACTAACGTTGTCCGTTATAGCTGTGATTGGCATTAGAAATAGCGAGGTAAATAGCCGCTATTTCAATGAAAAATAAATACTATTTCATTTTTTGTCTATAGATTGATAATTCATAATATAAAGCTATACCTGAATTACCCCTGCCTTTTTCACATAGATATCCACAGAAAAAGTGAATAAAAGCGAGTTTGTACACCTGTGTATGTTCATAACTCTGGCCTTTTCTGTGAATTACCCTTCATATGGGTTGAACCAAGCAGATTTGAAATCAAACCAACCAAAGGTGTTCATTTTGACTCCTCGCATACTTCTCTGTCCCTGTAACTCAAGCCAATGGTGGAACAGTGGATGCAGCCAATGTTCATCAACTATTTTTTCGCACCACTCTTCAAGCGATAATTCTTGTTGTCGCCATTGTGATACCTCTTTACTTAAGTTATCACCAAGGCACTTTTTCAATAATGGCATTTCGTACAGCGTAGCAAACAGCGAAAACTCCAGAGGATTATAAAAATTGGCGGTAGCAAGCCAGAGGTCACTTTCAGTGTTACCGTTGAACCATGTGTCATAATCCACAATGTTGATTTTCAATGCGACGCCGCATTTGGCCAGTATGGCTTGCAGGATCTGGCTGATTGTGTGGTATTCGTGATGTTGATGACAAAGCGTGACGGTCAGACGGGTAATATCCTCTGGTTTGTTCAATTCGGATATCAGCTTACTGTGATGCCAGCGTAGTAATAAACCATAAGCGGGTGACCAATGGCGTTGATAAAAGGGGTCACAATGTGCTAGCAGATTGATCGGTGTTAGCAGGCTGCATAGCCATTGGCGAACGTCTTCTCTCTTACATTGAGTTGAACGGTGGTCATGTAGTAGGAAATAACAGCCTTCTTCTATCCTGCTATCTAACGAGTTATTATCCGTGCTGTCACTTTCCAGATGCAGAGTTGTACAAACCAGTTTCTCGGCTAATTCTGGTAGAAACCATATATTCACCTGATCAATCAGCGCCCGAAAGCCAAAGTAATTATCAAAGGCCCGAATTTGTAGTTTCTGAGCACTGTTTTTTATTACCTGGTAAGGACCGGTTCCCACTGGCATACGAGAGAAGTTCGGTAACTTTTGCCACTCTTGAGGTAAGATCATGGCATGTGGACTGCCGATTAATAAAGGGAGCCAGAGATCGGGTTCTGAAAGAAAAATATCAATCACATAGGGTGTGGGCGTGGTGACTTTTTCAATATGAGAAAAAAGAGGCAGGTTGCGTAATCTTTGTAGCGAAGCGATGACATCCGCCATCTGTAATTCTCTGCCGTGGTGAAAATGGATAGCCGGACGTAGATAAAAGCGCCAATGATTTGAGGATAATTGTTGCCAATGATGAGCTAAGTCAGCTTCTGGTTCCCCATTTTCCTCATTTATGCGGGTTAGGCTATTAAATATCTGCCTGACCAGATGGATTTCAGAACGGCGTAACGGTGAACCGGGTAGAAGATTAGGAAAGGGGCGATAGTAGAGTATCCGCAGTAAGTTTTTTCCCTGACGAAAACGGCGTTCAATCTGGGATAGTACCATATGACGGACTGTATCTTTATCACCAACCAGTTGGACTAGCTTCTCAACGTTATGTTGCTCAAGCAACTCTTCAGCCCGTTGTTGCTGGAGTTCCCATCCATCACGCAAGAAATTCAGTTGAGAACGTTTCCCCCGACCGGATTCTGCCTGCCACTGTAACCAGCCCGCTTTCTGCATATTGTTGAGCAGTGAACGGATATGACGTTTTGAACAATGCAGTACATTTGCCAGCTCTTGTAACGTTGTTTCAGCCTCTTTTCCTTGATGGTGTTGCCATAATCGAATGAATTGTTGTTGTAAGCGTGAACTGGGCATAAAAGAGGAACTCCAGAGTATTTTTCATCAATTTTTATTTCCTTATATTGAGACGATAATTATCCATATTGAAAGTAGCTCAATAGGCCAGACGAAATCTGGCTTCTCCCCCAATTTTCTTGAGTAATGGTGATTTGCCAGCCAGTAAGGAAACTTACTGGCTTTTTTTCTTATTGTACATTGTGTACTCTCCGCATCTTTTTTACATGTTAGTTTTACATACCAGTTTTACATATCAGTTTAAAGCGAGTAATCATCTGGCATTGGTGGTGATTTGTCCAGCTATTATCACTATTTTATCTATTAATTTCTTTTAAATGTGATATGGAGTGATTAAATATTAGTTAAAGCGCTGTATGTGGCTGGAAGATGACTGTTTGCATGAGTATGGAGTGGTGGGGCTGTTCTTGCCTTTGACAACGATAGAAAAATCCCGTAGCAGAAAACTACGGGATAGGTCAATAAAGGAAAAATTAACGCAGGAAAACCGGTTGTTCCTGCTCGTAGGCTGTTATAGCGTCCAGATATTGTAATGTCAGGCCGATACTGTCCAGACCATTCATCATACAGTGACGCCGGAAGCTATCGATTTCAAAAGCATAGCTTTTATTGCCAGCGTGAACTTTTTGTTGTTCTAGATCGACAGTAAAACGACAAGCTTTGTTTTGCTGAACCAACTCAAATAGTTGATTGACATCTTTATCGTTCAGTTTTACTGGCAGTAATTGGTTGTTGAAAGCATTACCGTAGAAAATATCCGCAAAACTTGGGGCGATAACCACTTTAAAACCATAATCCGTTAGTGCCCAAGGTGCATGTTCACGGGAGGAACCGCAACCAAAGTTTTCACGAGCCAGAAGGATACTGGCACCTTGATAACAAGGCTGATTTAATATGAATTCAGGATTAGGTTTTTGTCCTGCATCATCAAGAAAACGCCAATCATGAAACAGATGCTGACCAAATCCTGTACGAGTGACTTTCTGCAAGAATTGTTTGGGAATAATGGCATCAGTATCGACGTTTGCAGCATCTAAAGGAGCTACCAAGCCGGTATGTTGAATAAGCTTTTCCATCATTCTCTCCTTTATGATTTCTGTGCTGGATGGCGTATATCGATAAAATGACCATTAATCGCTGCTGCTGCTGCCATCGCGGGACTGACCAAATGGGTGCGTCCACCACGTCCTTGGCGCCCTTCAAAGTTGCGGTTACTGGTAGAAGCGCAGCGTTCACCGGGTTGCAGGCGGTCATTATTCATTGCCAGACACATGGAACATCCGGGTAAGCGCCATTCAAAACCGGCCGCTATGAAAATTTTATCCAAACCTTCTGCTTCTGCTTGTGCTTGAACAGGACCTGATCCGGGAACAACGATTGCTTGAACGCCAGGTGCAACTTTATGGCCCTGTGCGATGGCTGCGGCAGCCCGTAAATCTTCAATCCGGGAGTTGGTGCAAGAGCCGATAAAGACTTTATCGATCTTCACATCTGTTAACTTAATACCGGGCTTTAAATCCATATAAGCCAGTGCTTTTTCAGCAGATGCACGTTCGACAGGATCACTAAAAGATTCTGGCGCTGGAATTGCTTGATCAATGGCGATCACTTGTCCAGGATTTGTTCCCCATGTGACCTGCGGAGAGATCTCTTCTGCATTAATCGTAACAACGGTGTCGTATTGTGCATCAGGATCGGATTTCAATGTCTTCCAGTAAGCAACAGCTTGTTCCCACCGCTCTCCTTTTGGTGAGAACTGGCGGCCTTTCATATAAGTAAAAGTCGTTTCATCCGGTGCAACCAAACCTGCTTTAGCACCCATTTCAATTGCCATGTTACATAAAGTCATACGGCCTTCCATGCTAAGTGCTTCAATCGCCTTACCACAGAATTCCACTACATACCCTGTACCACCAGCACTACCTGTTTTGCCGATGATCGCCAAAACGATATCTTTGGCGGTGATAGCATCACCGACATCACCCATCACTTCGATTTTCATAGTTTTAGCGCGGGCTTGTTTTAGGGTTTGGGTGGCGAGTACATGTTCAACTTCAGAAGTGCCAATGCCGAAAGCCAACGAGCCGAATGCCCCATGCGTTGCGGTATGGGAATCACCACAAACAATAGTCATGCCTGGCAGGGTTATACCCTGTTCAGGTCCGATGACATGAACAATCCCCTGATAAGGATGGTTGAGGTCATACAATGTGATACCGAATTCGGCGCAGTTTTTCATTAACTCCTGCATTTGAATACGAGCCATGTCACCACAAGCATTAATATCTTTTGTTTGCGTGGATACGTTATGATCCATTGTTGCGAACGTTTTACCAGGTTGGTGCACTGGACGGCCTTTAGTGCGCAAACCATCAAAAGCTTGTGGGGAGGTTACTTCATGAACCAGATGACGATCAATATAGAGTAACGGGGTTTCATTCGGTACTTCCCGGACAATATGAGCGTCATATAATTTTTGATATAAAGTTTTAGCCATGTTAAATACCCTCGGCTATATAACGGGCGATAGCGCTGCCTATTTCATCAGTACTAATTGCTTTACCGTTTCCGGCTAAATCTGTTGTGCGATGGCCCTGTTCCAATGCGTAATTAACCGCCTGTTCAATCGCATTTGCGGCGTCATTGTGACCTAAGCTGTAACGCAACAGTAAGGCGGCAGACAGGATTTGGGCTATCGGGTTAGCAATACCTTTTCCGGCAATATCTGGTGCAGAACCACCTGCGGGCTCATACAGGCCAAAACCTTTTTCATTCAGGCTGGCGGAAGGCAACATGCCCATTGAACCCGTAATCATGGCGCATTCATCAGATAAGATATCGCCGAAAATATTGGAGCACAGCATCACATCAAACTGAGATGGATCTTTAATTAGCTGCATGGTGGCGTTATCAATATACATGTGATTGATTTCTACATCTGGATACTCTTTTGCAATCTCAGTAACAACTTCTCGCCACAATACGGAACTTTGCAACACATTTGCTTTATCAATAGATGTAACTTTATTACTACGTTTGCGAGCGGATTCGAAGGCGATACGGGCAATGCGCTCGATTTCAAAACGGTGATAAATCTCAGTATCGAATGCTCGTTCATATTTACCTTGGCCTTCGCGTCCTTTGGGTTGACCAAAATAGATACCGCCGGTTAATTCACGGACACATAAAATATCAAAGCCTTTGGCGGCAATATCACTGCGTAAAGGACAAAATACTTCTAATCCGGCATATAAGCGGGCAGGGCGTAAATTGCTGAATAATTTGAAGTGTTTGCGTAATGGCAACAGTGCGCCACGCTCAGGTTGTTCTGCTGGTGGTAAATGTTCCCATTTAGGCCCTCCCACGGAGCCGAACAATATGGCATCAGCCTGTTCACAACCTGTTACGGTTTTTGCCGGTAGTGGACAGCCGTGGCGATCAATAGCAATTCCACCCACATCATATTCGCTGGTGGTGATACGGATATTAAAACGCTTACGGATTGCGTCCAATATCTTATAGGCCTGCGCCATAACTTCGGGGCCAATACCATCACCGGGTAAAACTGCAATATGATAATTGTTCGACATGTTTACACCATTTCCTTTGTATTTTGCTGTATGCGTTGTTTCTCTTTCTTAACTTGCTCTGTACGCCAAACGCAGTTCAGAGCATGAATCATTGCCTTGGCAGAAGATTCAACAATATCGGTTTCCAATCCCATACCGTGGAAGCGACGTCCAAAACATTCGACAACGATATTTACCTGACCCAGTGCATTGTTCCCGTGGCCTTTACCTGATAACTGATAAGAAACCAGTTCAATTGGATATTCAGTTATTCGGCTGATTGCTTGATAGACAGCATCTATCGGGCCATTACCTGTGGCAGCTTCTGATTTCACCTCTTTGCCACATACTAAACGTACAGCGGCTGTTGCCATCACGTTGGAGCCAGATTGAATATTAAAGTGATCCAGATGGAAAAATTCGGGTTCTTGCTGTTGCAGGTTCATGAAAGCTAAGGCTTCCAAATCATAGTCAAATACCTGACCTTTTTTATCTGCCAGACGTAAAAAGGCTTCGTATAAGCTATCCAGATCGTAATCTTTATCCTGATATCCCATCTCTTCCATACGATGTTTCACTGCGGCGCGGCCAGAACGAGAAGTCAGGTTCAATTGAATATCTTTCAGGCCGATGGACTCTGGTGTCATAATTTCGTAAGTTTCACGATTTTTCAGAACCCCGTCCTGATGAATCCCGGATGAGTGAGAAAATGCATTGCTACCAACAATTGCTTTATTCGCGGGGATCGGCATATTGCATAATTGGCTGACCAACTGACTGGTGCGGTAAATTTCTTGATGGTTGATATTAGTATAAACACCTAACAGTTGCTGACGGACTTTAATCGCCATAATGACTTCTTCCAGTGAGCAGTTGCCGGCACGTTCACCCAGACCGTTTATCGTCCCTTCTATCTGACGGGCACCGGATTGTACTGCTGTGATCGAGTTGGCGACAGACATCCCCAAATCATCGTGGCAATGGACGGATAATATTGCTTTATCAATATTAGGAACGCGTTCGATCAAGTTAGTGATGATGCCGCCAAATTGATATGGCGTGGTGTAACCGACGGTATCTGGGATATTGATAGTCGTTGCGCCTGCTTTGATAGCGTTTTCAACGATCCGACACAGATTATCAATAGGTGTACGGCCGGCATCTTCACAGGAGAATTCAACATCATCAGTGTAACGGCGTGCTCGTTTGATTGATTGGGCTGCCATTTCCATGACATTTTCGAATGTTTTTTTCAGCTTGGATTCAATATGTAAATTGGATGTGGCTAAGAAAACGTGGATTCGAAAAGCTTCCGCAACTTTTAATGCTTCCGCGGCTACATCGATGTCTTTTTCTACACAACGTGCCAAGGCACAAACACGGCTGTTTTTTATCTGCTTAGCGATCGTTTGTACAGATTCAAAATCACCAGGAGAGGAAACTGGAAAACCCACTTCCATGATATCAACACCCATTCTTTCCAGGGCCAAGGCAATTTGGAGCTTTTCGTTCACACATAAGCTGGCTTGTAATGCTTGTTCTCCATCACGTAACGTGGTGTCGAAGATAATAACTTGCTGGTTCATATGTACGTTCCTCTCGTGGTTGTTTTTTGCGCCCAGCAGGTAAAAAAAACCCGCGCATGGCGCGGGTTTCTTGTTAATGTCTGGTTTGGACCAACTCTGTTTTGAATCAACTCTGTTTTCTGTCCACCAGCATACCGCGCATATCAGATACGATGAGTAGTAGGTTTAATAGACAAATTGAGTGAATCATATTGATCCAACCTTTCAGTAGTATTAATGAGTGTTCGTGATTCGTATGCTTTTATTGATACGTTATCTTAAAAGTGATGTCAAGAATTCATTTAGGCATATGATTCTTGGTTTTACTTTTCTCATAGCAGTAAATTGAAGTGTTGATCTGTTTATATTTAAAAAGATTTTATTTTATTCTTTTTTGTTCGGGTTTGACTTTAGCGACGAGCTAAGATTTATATAAAAATAGTGCATTATACTGATTAATTAAAATTAAGTATTTTTTGTGTGGTGAGCTGGAAGTGGATTTGTATTTTTCGGAGAAACATCATTTGCCATTGAAAAAATAGATGCAAATAGGAAGTTATGTTATATATCTTTGAAAAAATAATTCTATAATATAATAACTCTGATAAAATTGTTTAATAATAATAAGTCAGTAATTTTATTGTGAATTGTGTCATTCTTTGATTTATCATCATATACAGAATAGCAGGGTGAATAAATTGTTAACGTAATTGTACTTTTTTGTGAATAAATAATGAGCGCTACATTGTCTACTAATTGAAATTATATATTTTTAACACTAATAGGGGGATGCGCTGGTTAGCTATGCGTATTCAGATTTGTACAAGGACGAGTCTTAATTATTTGTTATCTAAATGATTAAGACAATTGATCTCGTTAATAGTTATAGTCATCGTAATATCTGAGTAATAAATGAAGGTATTTTCGATGTTTTGTTATTAGCCGGGATCATCTGCATGAGTTTAGTGGAGTTAAACAATGGCTGAATACACCTCAGTAACTGCAACCAAAAAAGATCCAAATGAAATTCATTTACGTAATGTGGATCTCAATCTGCTGACTGTTTTTGATGCAGTTATGCAAATGCAGAATGTGACACGTGCGGCACAGATATTAGGAATGTCACAACCTGCGGTCAGTAATGCGGTTTCTCGTTTGAAGCTAATGTTCAATGATGAATTATTTGTGCGTTATGGGCGTGGAATACAACCGACGGCAAGAGCTCATCAATTATTTGGTCCAGTCCGTCAGGCATTACAACTGGTATATAATGAGTTACCTGGGGTTGGTTTTGAACCTGATAATAGTGATAGGGTTTTTAGTCTCTCAATTTGTAGCCCCCTAGATATTAGACTAGCTGCAAAAATAGTTGAACAGGTAAAACAAAATACGCCCAATTTGGGTGTGACGATTAGATCATATTTGCATGATAATATTGAGCATCAGCTCAGATACCAGGAAACTGAGTTTGTCATTAGCTATACGCAGCTAGAACGTATGGATTTTCATCATTACCCGTTATTTAATGATGAGCTGGTTTTGGCTGTTTCTAATCATCATCCAAGAATTGAAAATAGTATTAGTGAGCAGCAATTGTATGAGGAACATCATGCAGTTGTATCATTGGATAATATATGTTCATTCAGCGTTCCCTATTATGATGGTGGTGAACGTCTGCGTTCGGTGGTTTATCAGGGTACCGACTTGAATAGTGTGTTGCATATTGTCTCTCAAACCTATTTGGTTGCGATTGCGCCAAAATGGTTGGTTGAGCACTATAGCGAACAATTAGCAATAAGAGCGGTTTCATTACCGTGGGATAAAGTAAGTCGTCCGTGTTATTTGATTTGGCACGAATCTACAACGAAAGATAAAGGGCATCAGTGGATGAAATCGTTGTTGAGTCAACTTAGTGGCAGATAATTAACTTGAAACTCACTACTGGATAAGGGTGGTGAGTTTTTTTATTTTATCACAAATTTTTCAACTTTTGCTAAATAGGCTTTTCCTGTTGTTCAGGAATCGGTAGACTGCAAGGAAATAGCTAACACCTGTAAGCTGAAAAGCGAATAAGTGATGCGAAAAGGTATTATCAGAGAATAAAATTACTGTTTTTTCTCCGATTAAGAAAAAATTTTTTCGAACAGGAAAAAAATTGTGATAACTAAAAATTTACATTCTTATCACTTGATAAACCGGTTGCAACAACAAATCAAACAATACCCAGAGAAAATTGCTTTTCGCCAATGGTCTCCGGCTGAACAACTCGAACTAAACTGGAATGATATTGGCAAAAAGACCGACGCTATTAGCCGAGCATTGTTGGCGGTTGGTGTTGATGTGCAGGAAAAAATTGGCCTCTTTGCACATAACAGCATGGCGTGGTCATTGGCAGATATCGCTGTATTACAACTTCGGGCGATCACTGTTCCTCTGTATGCAACCAGTAGTCAAGAACAGGCTGGTTTCATACTTAATGATGCTGGTGTGCGTATTCTGTTTGTTGGCGGGCAGGCGCAGTATGATGTTGCTATTACTTTGACAGAATGTTGTCCTCAGTTAAGTCACATTATTGTCTTAGATGAATCAGTCGATTTGCGGGATTGTTCATTAGCCCAGCATTTATCTGATTTCATGGCCGATAATAAATTACAATATCAGTCGGAGTTGGAAACCCGTATTGCTAATCACAATCTGGATGATCTTTTTACGCTTATTTATACGTCTGGTACAACTGGTGAACCTAAAGGCGTCATGCTTGATTACCGTAATTTAGCCTATCAGTTGTATTCACATGATCATATCCTGGCGTTAACTGATCAGGATGTTTCTTTGAGTTTTCTGCCATTATCCCATGTCTTCGAACGCGCATGGAGTTTTTATGTCATGCATGTAGGGGCACAAAATGTTTATCTGACCGACACTAACTTTGTTCGTCAAGCTATGGCGGATGTTTGCCCGACAGTGATGTGCGCAGTGCCGAGATTTTATGAAAAAATTTACAGTGCGATTTTTGAAAAGGTTTCTCAGGCACCTTGGCACCGAAAAAAACTCTTTAATTGGGCAATTAAATGTGGTGAGCGCCAATTTTTACGTAAATTGCAAGATAAAAAAAGCTGTCCTTGGTCAACAGCAATGCATCGACTGGCTGATAAATTAGTATTGAGCAAATTACGGAATGTGTTGGGGGGCAAAGTTCGATTTTTACCTGCTGCTGGTGCACGATTGGACGAAACGATTATTCTGTTCTTTCTCGCTGTTGGGATAAATATCAAATATGGCTATGGCATGACAGAAACTTGCGCCACAGTTTCCTGTTGGGAAGAGCAAGGTTATATGCTTGGTTCTATTGGCAAACCATTGCCTGGTATTGACGTCCGTATTGGTGAAGAAGATGAGATACAAGTGCGTGGCCCAATTGTGATGAAAGGCTATTTCAATAATCAGCAAGAAACCATCAAAGCATTTACTCAAGATGGTTGGTTGCGTACCGGTGATGCTGGTAAACTGGATGAAAATGGTCATTTGTTCATTACTGAACGTCTGAAAGACTTGATGAAAACATCGAATGGTAAATATATTGCTCCTCAAATGATAGAAAGCATTTTGGGGCAAGATCGTTTTATTGAACATGTTGCTGTTATTGCTGATGCTCGTAAATTTGTATCCGCCCTTATCGTGCCTTGTTATGATGTATTGGAAGAGTATGCAAAATCAATTAATCTCAAATATCATGACCGGGTTGAATTACTGCGTCATAGTCAGATTATCAATATGTTTGAGCAACGCTTGAAAGAAATACAGAAAAACTTTGCTCACTTCGATCAAGTAAAACGATTTACATTACTGCCAGCGCCATTTTCAATGGAAACGGGTGAGTTAACTCCAACACTGAAATTGAGGAGGAAAATTATTATGCAGCGTTACCATAACGAAATTGAATCCATGTATCAAGATTGATTTCTGAAATTTTATATAGTGCAACCGGCTATTCAAGGGAAATTTAAAGTGGTATTGCGGTAATATTCTACTTTAAATTTATCTCAGGAGTATCCGGTTTTAAAAATTTCAATATTAGCTGAGTAATCGGTAGTCCAATCGTAAAAATCGTAGATAAATTATATTCTCTAATATCATTCTATACCTAGAATAGAGCATTTGTTATTTAATAGGTTAGAGAAAGGTATAATTATCTGACTTTAAACGATATGATGAAAAAGATGGTTATAAAAAAGAAATGATAGTATTTTATACTTGTGCCTATGCATAGTAAATAAGACACGTTTTGTATAATGAGGTGAATTGATGAATTTTGATAATGTAGTTATTGTTCATGGCCTTATGGCGACTCCTGATCATCATTGGTTTCCTTGGCTTAAAGGTCAATATGAAAGGTCAAATGTCCGGGTAATAGTGCCGGAAATGCCTGAATCTCACGCTCCTTCACCTCATTTATGGCAAGAAAAGTTGCAGGAGAGTGTACCTAATCCTAATGAAAAAACACTTTTTATTGGGCATAGTTTGGGATGTATTGCCACACTCCGTTATATTTCATCTTTACCTGATAATATAAATATTGGGGGGATTGTATTAATTGCAGGATTTTATGAAAAATTATCGACTTTACCCGAATTAAGTATATTTACTGAGGAGTATTTGGATTTTCGTCCTCTTATACACAAAATAAACCAACGAATAGTAATATTATCGCTTAATGATGAGATTGTACCTCCACAGTTTACATTAAATTTAAGTCAGCAGCTCGATGCTGAATTATATGGTTTCCCTGATGGCGGGCACTTTTTAGATCGTGACGGTTTTACTGTTTTTCCTAAGCTAGAAAAGATATTAAAAAATAATTCAATGTTGTGAATAAGAATTTTATTATATAAATTAATATGGCAGTTTTTTTCATGTTTTATGTAATTATGATAGATTTTGTGTGTTTTAAATAATTTGTCAAAATATCATTTGCCTACTGTAAAATAACCCGCTCTGAATACAGAGCGGGATTATAAGTATATTTTTAGTTTCTTTTTTCTACTGATGGGATGGATTTATATCTCATTAGAATTAAAAATTCATCCCAATGATTTATTATTTCTTGAGATATTTCTTTTTCCACGGTGCCCTTTTCAGCATTTATTTTAATATAATGAAATGCCTTTTCTAAATCTTGTGGGCTATTCCCTAAACCATGTAAATAATTCACTCCTATTATCTGATACCCATTTATTATTCCAGAATCTCCAGCTCTTTGAAGTAGATCATTGGCTTTTATTTGATCTTCTTGTACTCCATAACCAAAACTATAAATTATGCCGAGATTATATAAAGATTCCGCATGGTTTTTATCTAACTTTAATGCCTTACTATAATACTCGATGGCTTTTTGGTAATCCCTTTCTGATTCCTTTAATGAATTGTCAGTATAAAGTTTTCCTAATAAAAAATAGGCATCAACGCTACCATTCTGAGCTTGTTTTTCCAGTTCCCGAAACTCTTCAACTGTTCTCGGTACTTTCAGTGGAAGTTCCTTAACCATACCTGTATATTTAATTCCATCAAATACAGTTCTAGGAATATTTGTTTTCGTCGGTTCTGCACATGCATTGGTAAATAATACGATTATCAGCAAAAGTATATATTTCATTCTACTAGTTTATCCTATCGGGTTGGCGGTAAGAAGTTGAATTGGTGTTATCCCGACAGAGATAGTGTTGTTAATTTCTTCTGTTTGCTGGCTGACAAAGCAGGCCATCGCATTAATTAGATTATGTAATTCGTTACTTAGTTCAGCTTCGTGTATAGATATTGGCTCCTGTTTAAACCAGACATCCGTGATCTCTGTCTGATATCCATTTGACCAGTTGACGGTAGATGTCAGTCCGTGGTAATTACCTTGTAGATCAAAATAATCGCTCTCCTGATAGTTTAGTTGAATAGATTTAATATCGGTTTCTTCAAGGCTGTTAAGTTCATCTGGGGTACTGAGTCCGTCTAAATTCCTATCCTGCCAGATTTTTAATGTGTTCCAAGTTACATCTTGGTTATCAATAATACCGTCCTGATTGCTGTCTATATCAGCTAAAGCCATAAAACCATGTTGTGCTTTTACTCCAGATGACAGTTGGGAATTTTCCCCAAACAATTCGGTGCCATTATTGATTAATCCGTCATTGTTTTTATCCCAGACTAATAAGCTATCATTTGCATCGATCCAACCTGTATTGACTTTCTGCCCTTGACCGTCAAAATCAAATACTACTCCTAATTCACTGGTTACTGTTTGAACGCCATCGCCATTTAAATCAATTACTAATGGTGTTATGTAAGTTTTCGTAACTTTTTTCGGGTTTGGGAAAATTTGATTGAGTACTTGATTAGGAGTCTTCTCTAAGTTTAGAGTAATGCCAGAGTAACCAGCATGTCCTCCCTCTCTGTGAAACGTGTCTTTTACAAAATCAATACAGTTATTTGTTAATAAATTATAGGATGGTGGTTGCGTTTTTCCATCCCGGTAATCAATAGTTTTCTGAAAAACCATATCAAGGTCCATCAAGAATTGAAGGTTTTGGGATACCATTGTTAGTGATGAGGCGGTAGGGTAGCGTATATGGTCATTAATGTTCATATTGGCAACTAGCGTCATTTGTTCACCATTAACAGTCAGGTGATTTTTATCTAATTGGATGATAGTAGAATAAATTAGGTTGTATCCGTTTATATTTCTTAGGACGATTATTGAATTGAGGGACACAACTTGGTTTCCTTGGCACGAAATGAAATGTTGTTTATCTGTATTCCAGACAGCCCTACATAAGGCAGGCGGAAAAAATCTTTTTTGATACTTTTAGTCTTTAAATCCATAACCTTTAAGCCCAATTTATTAGTTGCAAGTAACCACTGGGTTTTATCTAATCCTACAAGCGCCAAATCAGACCCCATCAAACATTAGAAGTTAAAATTGAACTATCTATATCATAACTCATTATTGCCTTTTATAAATAATTTTAATGATATGGTTTGATTGTATTGCGACCAAATAATCTGATTAATTTAAATTACCATTTAATTGTCAGCCTTAAATCATTTTCTTGGGAGATGATCTTTTACTTATTATTTAATTTGCGTATATGAGTATAAAAATCATACATTAAAATCTCTGGGCAAATATTGAATAGTTGAGGCTGGGACGGCAGGAAAAATAATAGCTTCCATCATATTATCTAATTAAAATGAGGTAAGTGAATTTTACCCTAATCAATTATTTGCAGTGGCTATCCAAAAACGAGGAAATGACGGTCAAATTATCTGAGGCGTTTGTCTGCATTTCCTTTATCAGCTTCATATCTCGATGACTTAAACGATTTTGAAAACTGCTTTTTAGTTTTTTATCGTATATATACTGGATAATACCTATACGTTGTCGTTCTTTTTAGGTATAGCCAATCATATTCTACTTACCTTTAGCTTCTTGATAGTAAGATAACACTTGCAAGAGACATATTGAATTGTCAGAAAGTTGCTCTTCTGCCTTGTACTCACATTGCTAACACCCGTTTCTAGCGTTATGTTAATTAACTCAGCATCAATATATCGCTGAGAGGCCATTCGTCTTACCAAAATAAAAGTGGAAGGAACTTCCGATTTATTAACTTGCAAACAGAGCCTGGAGGAAAACCTATGGAGATGTTATCAGGAGCTGAAATGGTCGTCCGATCGTTAATTGATCAGGGCGTTAAGCATATATTCGGTTATCCGGGGGGGGCAGTACTGGATATTTATGATGCCCTGCATACGGTTGGGGGCATTGAGCATATCCTGGTACGTCATGAGCAGGGGGCAGTTCATATGGCTGATGGTTATGCTCGTTCTACCGGGAAGGTTGGTGTGGTATTGATCACTTCCGGTCCAGGAGCAACCAATGCCATTACCGGTATTGCCACAGCTTATATGGATTCAATTCCAATGGTTGTATTGTCCGGTCAAGTCGCCAGTTCGTTGATTGGTAATGATGCATTCCAGGAATGTGACATGGTGGGGATATCCCGCCCGATCGTAAAACACAGTTTCTTAGTGAAAAAAGCAGAGGATATTCCGAAGGTACTGAAAAAAGCCTTCTATCTGGCTTCCAGTGGTCGTCCGGGGCCCGTCGTTATTGATTTACCGAAAGATACGGTAAATCCGGCAGTAAAATTACCCTATATTTATCCTGATCAGATAAGTATGCGCTCTTATAATCCAACAATTCAAGGACACAAAGGGCAGATTAAGCGGGCATTAAAAACATTATTGAATGCGAAAAAACCGGTTATATATGTAGGCGGAGGGGCGATTAACGCAGATTGTTCAGCAGAATTACTGGTATTGGCAGAAAAATTCAATATCCCTGTTGTGAGCTCCCTGATGGGATTAGGTTGTTTTCCTGCAACTCATCCGCAAAGTCTGGGGATGCTCGGTATGCATGGTACATTTGAAGCTAATAAAGCAATCCATAATTCAGATGTCATTTTTGCTGTCGGTGTACGTTTTGATGATCGAACTACCAATAATCTGGAGAAATATTGCCCGGAAGCAACGGTATTACATATTGATATTGATCCGACATCAATTTCGAAAACGGTTTCCGCAGATGTACCTATTGTTGGTGATGCTAAACAGGTGCTTGGACAAATGCTGGCGCTGCTGGAGACAGTAGAAGACACACAAGATCCCGATGCGCTAAAAGATTGGTGGTTATCTATTCAGCAATGGCGTAGCCGTAAATGTCTCAGTTTTGATCGCAGTGGTGAAAAAATTAAACCACAAGCGGCTATCGAGGTTCTCTATCGTCTGACGAAGGGGGAAGCTTATGTTACTTCAGATGTTGGGCAACATCAGATGTTTGTTGCATTGCATTACCCATTTGATAAACCAAGGCGTTGGATCAGTTCCGGTGGTTTGGGAACGATGGGATTTGGTTTACCGGCGGCTTTGGGCGTTAAACTGGCGAAACCGGAAGCGACGGTTGTCTGTGTTACCGGGGATGGCAGTATTCAGATGAATATTCAGGAGCTGTCTACCGCGTTGCAATATGGGTTGCCGGTACTGGTTCTGAACTTGAATAATCGTTTCTTGGGGATGATAAGACAATGGCAAGATATGATTTATGCCGGTCGTCACTCTCAATCTTATATGGAATCCTTGCCTGATTTTGTCAAATTGGCTGAGGCTTATGGTCATGTTGGCATTTCTATTCAACGTTATGATGAATTGGAAAGTAAATTGGCCGAAGCCTTGAAAGAGGTGACTGAAAATCAACGGCTGGTATTTGTTGATATCACTGTGGATGAAACTGAACATGTATATCCTATGCAGATCCGTGGAGGAGCAATGGATGAAATGTGGTTAAGCAAAACGGAGAGAACCTGATTATGCGCCGGATTTTATCTGTATTACTTGAAAACGAATCAGGGGCTTTGTCCCGGGTTGTTGGCCTGTTTTCCCAACGTGGCTACAACATTGAAAGTTTAACTGTCGCCCCAACTGATGATCCGACATTATCGCGGATGACAATTCAGACTAAAGGCGATGCAAGGGTACTTGAGCAGATTGAAAAACAGTTGCACAAGCTGGTGGATGTGTTACGAGTCAGCGAGTTGGCATCAGGTTCTCACGTAGAGCGTGAGATCATGTTAGTCAAATTACAGGCCAGCGGATATGGGCGTGAGGAGATCAAACGCAGTACTGACATCTTCCGTGGGCAGATCATCGATGTGACTTCGACCTTATATACCGTGCAATTGGTAGGAACCAGCGATAAATTGGATGCATTTCTTGATGCGGTTCGAGATGTTGCTGAAATTGTTGAAGTTGCTCGTTCAGGTATTGTCGGCGTATCTCGCGGGGATAAAATTATGCGATAAAAAATCGCAAACTGCGGGGCAATATGCATACATTTATCAGGCTCTGCGATAGAGTAGGGCCTTTTTGGGGTCTATAAGGAGTTAATGTGAAACTGGATGAAATCGCCCGCCTTGCAGGTGTTTCACGCACAACGGCCAGTTATGTAATTAATGGTAAAGCCAAGCAATACCGTGTCAGTGACAAAACGGTAGAAAAAGTGATGGCAGTGGTTAGAGAGCATAATTACCATCCTAATGCTGTGGCAGCCGGTCTCCGTGCAGGACGTACCCGTTCTATTGGTTTGGTTATTCCAGATTTAGAAAATACCAGCTATACCCGTATTGCTAATTATTTGGAACGTCAGGCTCGTCAACGTGGTTATCAGTTATTGATAGCCTGTTCGGAAGACCAACCTGATAATGAAATGCGCTGTGTTGAACATTTGTTACAACGTCAGGTGGATGCAATTATTGTTTCTACCGCATTACCGCCGGAGCATCCTTTTTATCAACGCTGGGCAAATCGTTCTTTGCCTATTATTGCTCTCGATCGGGCACTTGAAAATGAACGCTTTATCAGCGTTGTGGGTGATGATTTTGAAGATGCAAAGATGTTGGCACAAGAATTTCGTCAATTTCCGGCTGAATCTGTGCTCTATCTTGGTGCATTACCTGAACTATCAGTCAGTTTTCTGCGTGAGCAGGGATTCCGTGAAGCATGGAAAGATGACCCTCGTAAAGTGATGTATCTTTATTCAAACAGCTATGAACGTGATGCGGCTGCTGAAGTGTTCACCAAATGGCTGGAAACTCATCCAATGCCACAAGCGTTGTTCACCACCTCTTTTGCCCTGTTACAAGGGGTCATGGATGTTACCCTTAAACACAGCGGCCGTTTACCAAATCAATTGGTTATTGCGACTTTTGGTGATCATGAGTTATTGGATTTCCTTGAATGCCCAGTGCTCTCTGTAGCGCAGCGTCATCGTGAAATTGCTGAACGGGTATTGGAACTGGTGCTAGCAAGTCTGGATGAAAAGCAGAAGCCAGGGCCAGGTATCACACGGATACATCGCGACTTATGTCGTCGAGGAAGCTTGAGTCGAAAAATATGATAAAAACCCCTCATTAATTTTCTGATGAGGGGTTTTGGTTGTCAAATCTGCCTTAAAAGAAGCGTTTTAACGCGCTCAAATAGCAATTTCGTTCATACATAAATTATTCAGTAGGAAAAAGAGCATGGAACAGCACTTAATGTGAGTTTGAGATTTGTCTATTTACCCCTGTCTTTTTACCGTATTTTATATATTAAATTGATTTTAATAATATTTATTTTGATGATTTTTTGTTGCTAGCGAGCTTTAATGTTAAATGCATCAAATGAAATGATAAATGTTTCTGTACAATGGTTAAATAGTAATGAAATGTAAATTATGTAAATAAATTAATCACACAACTATTTTTTCATTATTTTGTCATAAACATTTACTCTCCCTATGCTTGTAAAATTATTCAGAATTATCATGGTGTTAATTATTATTGATATTGCTAAATTTAATAATTATGCCTCCCAATTGCCAAAATCCTGCCATCAAATATAGCTAAAGCGCATCGGCTCTGGCTTGACAAGGTTTTCGTCCCATCCGTAAACTCCTTATTGTGGGGATTAGTGGGATAAAGTGGTAATTTTTGATCACCAGGGGCGACCTGAGGATGTTTCGTGGAGCAACGCAGATAAATCTCGATAGCAAGGGGCGGCTTACCGTACCTACCCGATACCGGGCTATGCTAAATGAGGAATCGCAAGGGCAAATGGTTTGTACCATTGACCTTCATCAGCCGTGCTTGTTGCTCTATACATTATCTGAATGGGAAATTATTGAAGAAAAACTTTCTCGCTTATCCAGCATGAATCCGGCGGAGCGTCGGGTGCAACGTTTGCTTTTAGGTCATGCCAGTGAATGCCAGATGGATAGTGCAGGACGTCTTTTACTCGCTAGTACATTGCGCCAGCATGCCGGGCTAGTCAAAGAGGTTATGCTGGTTGGTCAGTTCAACAAATTTGAATTGTGGGATGAGCAGACTTGGTATCAACAGGTTAAGGATGACATTGCGGCTGAGCAATCCACACAGGAACCTTTATCAGTACGGTTACAGGAATTATCACTATAAATATGGCAAAGAGTCATTTTAAACATACCAGCGTATTGCTGGATGAAGCAGTCAACGGACTGAATATTCGTGAAAATGGAATCTATATTGACGGCACATTTGGTCGTGGTGGGCATTCACGTCTGATTTTGTCGCAATTGGGGACGGCAGGTCGTTTAATTGCAATTGATCGAGATCCGCAGGCGATTGAAGTAGCAAAAGCGATCACAGATCCCCGTTTTTCGATTGTACATGGGCCATTTTCTAAATTGGCCCACTATACAGAACAAGCCGGACTGACTGGCAAAATTGATGGTGTATTACTGGATTTAGGTGTTTCTTCTCCTCAGTTGGATGATCCGGAACGCGGTTTTTCTTTTATGCGTGATGGGCCACTAGATATGCGGATGGACCCGACTCGCGGGCAATCAGCAGCAGAATGGCTGATGCATGCAACCGCAGATGATATTGCCTGGGTATTGAAAACATTTGGTGAAGAGCGTTTCGCCAAGCGCATTGCCAGAGCAATTGTGGCACGCAATCAGGAAGATCCAATTACCCGAACAAAAGCGCTAGCCGATTTGATTGCTCAAGCTAGCCCAGTGAAAGAGAAACATAAGCATCCGGCAACCAGGAGTTTCCAGGCTATTAGGATTTATATCAACAGTGAGCTGGAAGAGATTGAACAGGCGCTGGAGGGGGCATTACAAGTGCTTGCGCCACAGGGGAGACTTTCAGTTATCAGTTTCCATTCGCTGGAAGATCGTATTGTTAAACGATTTATTCGTCAGAATAGTCGAGGACCACAGGTGCCAGCAGGATTGCCATTAACAGAAGATCAACTGAAAGCGCAAGGTGGACGCAGCTTGAAATCGATTGGCAAGATGAAACCTTCAGAGGAAGAAGTGGCTGATAACCCACGGGCTCGCAGTTCTGTTTTGCGTTTTGCTGAAAAAGTTAGTGAATAATGGCAGGTGAACGTCACGGATTAACCAGTATTATCGGCAACGATTTACTCAAGAATGCCAAAATACCGTTAATTCTTCTAGTCGCTGTACTGGTTTCGGCCATAGTCGTTGTTACCATTGCACATGAAACCCGCTTGTTGACGGCAGAAAGAGAACATTTGGTCGTGGAACGAGATGCATTAGATATCGAGTGGCGCAATCTGATCCTCGAAGAAAATGCCTTAGGTGATCACAGCCGAGTTGAGCGGATAGCTGTTGAAAAAATGCATATGCAGCATGTTAACCCTGCTCAGGAAAACATTGTTGTTTCACAGTGAGTTAATTTAATTATTAAAAGGTAAGCGATGAAAGCAGCACGCTCCGTGAAATTAAAACGGCAAGAAGATAAAGCCAGTTTTGTTAGCTGGCGTTTTGCTTTGTTGTGCGGGGGGATTGCCGTAGCTTTAATTGGCTTATTGCTGAGGGTGACTTATTTGCAGGTCATCAACCCGGATCAACTGGTTAAAGAAGGTGATTTGCGTTCCCTGCGGGTGCAATCAATTCCTACCGCTCGCGGTATGATCAGTGACCGTATGGGGAGACCTCTGGCTGTCAGCGTTCCAGTCAATGCTGTGTGGGCAGATCCGAAAGAGGTATTTGAAAAAGGGGGGATTACGGATGATACCCGCTGGAAAGCTTTATCTGATGCCATTAATTTGCCTCTTGAGCAACTTACCGACAAAGTTAGTGCTAATCCGAAAGGTCGTTTTGTTTATTTAGCGCGTCAGATTAATCCATCGGTTGGCGATTACATCCATAAACTGAAATTGCCGGGAATTTATTTGCGTCAGGAATCCCGGCGTTATTATCCGGCAGGTCAAGTAACGGCACATATTATTGGCGTGACCAACGTTGATGGTCAGGGTATTGAAGGCGTAGAAAAAAGTTTTGATCGTTGGCTGACTGGTCAACCGGGTGAGCGGACTGTACGTAAAGACCGCTTTGGCCGTGTCATCGAAGATATTTCATCTGTTGATAGTCTGGCGGCGCATAATCTGGTATTGAGTATTGATGAGCGTTTACAGGCTCTGGTTTACCGCGAATTAACCAATGCGGTGGCCTTTAACAAAGCAGAATCCGGTACAGCGGTATTAGTCGATGTTAATACCGGAGAAGTGCTGGCAATGGCAAACAGCCCGTCTTATAACCCCAATAATCTCGTCAATACACCAAAAGAAGCGATGCGCAACCGGGCTATCACCGATATTTTCGAGCCAGGTTCCACTGTTAAGCCGATGGTAGTAATGGCTGCGCTGAATGATGGTATCATCAAAGAAAATACGGTTATTAATACAATACCTTTTAGGATAAGCGGTAAAGAAATTAGAGATGTATCCCGTTATCCAGAATTATCTATCACTGGTATTTTACAAAAATCGAGTAACGTCGGTGTTTCTAAGCTAGCGTTAGCGATGCCTGCGACGGAATTGGTGGATGTTTATTCACGCTTTGGGTTAGGAAAGGCGACCAATCTGGGGTTGGTTGGAGAAAGCAGTGGCTTATATCCAACAGGAAAACAGCGGTGGTCAGATCTTGATAGAGCGACCTTTTCTTACGGTTATGGGCTGATGGTAACACCATTACAGTTAGCGCGGGTCTATGCAACGATTGGTAGCTTGGGTATTTATCGTCCTCTGTCAATTACCAAAGTTGATCCACCTGTGCCAGGCACAAGAGTATTTCCTGAGCCTATCATGCGAACAGTCGTTCATATGATGGAAAGTGTGGCTCTGCCCGGCGGCGGCGGAGTGCGAGCTGCGATAAAAGGTTATCGGATTGCAATCAAGACGGGTACCGCCAAGAAAGTCGGGCCGGATGGCAAATACGCTAGTCGATATATCTCTTACGCCGCAGGTATTGCCCCTGCAAGTAACCCAAGATTTGCACTGGTTGTGATCATTAATGATCCACTGACAGGTAAGTATTACGGCGGTGTGGTTTCTGCGCCAGTATTTGGTGCCATTATGGGGGGTGTTCTACGCATCATGAATGTGGAACCAGATGCTTTGGCAGCAGGTGATAAAAACGAATTTGTGATTAATAAGAAAGAGGATACAGGTGGCAGATCGTAATCTACGCGATTTACTCGCGCCGTTGGGTATTGATGCCCCAGTGCGTGAGTTACGCGAAATGACATTGGACAGCCGTAAATCGTCTGCCGGAGATCTGTTTGTTGCTATTAAAGGGCACCAGACAGATGGTCGACACTACATTCCTCAAGCCATTGCACAAGGGGTTGCGGCGGTTATTGCAGAAGCCCAGGGTGAGGTTGATAACGGAACCGTACAAATTATGCATGGTGTTCCGGTTGTTTATGTGAACGATTTGAATAATAAGTTGTCACAGTTAGCTGGTGAGTTTTATTGTCACCCTGGTGATAAATTGCGCTTGATTGGTGTAACCGGAACCAATGGTAAAACAACCACTACTCAATTAATTGCGCAGTGGAGCCACGGATTAGGTGAAACCAGTGCCGTGATGGGAACTGTTGGCAATGGTTTACTGGGGCGTGTGGCACCAAGTGAAAATACCACAGGCTCTGCTGTTGATATCCAACTGGATTTGCAACAACTTGTTCGGCAAGGGGCGACTTTTGCGGCAATGGAAGTCTCTTCTCATGGACTGGTCCAGGGGCGTGTGGCTGCGTTGCCATTTGAGGCGGCAGTGTTTACCAATTTGAGCCGTGACCATCTTGATTATCACGGTGATATGGAACACTACGAAGCCGCTAAATGGCTGCTATTTTCCACTCATAATGTGAAGCGACAAATCATTAATGCTGATGATGAGATTGGATTGAAATGGTTATCCCATTTACCACAAGCAGTTGCGGTAACGATGGAAAACCGTCTGCCAGAAAATTGGCAGGGCCGTTGGTTAGCGGCACGTGAAATAAAGTATCACGATAAAGGGGTATCTATCACCTTCGAGTCCAGTTGGGGGGGCGGTACAATTGATAGTTCCCTAATGGGGGCATTTAATGTCAGCAACCTATTGTTGGCACTTTCCACTCTATTAGCTCTGGATTATCCGTTGGAAAAATTGCTTGCAACAGCTTCCTGCTTGGAACCTGTTTGTGGACGAATGGAAGTATTCACTGCACCGGGCAAACCAGTTGTCGTTGTTGATTATGCTCACACACCTGATGCGCTGGAAAAAGCTTTAATGGCTGCACGTTTGCATTGTCAAGGTAAGCTGTGGTGTGTTTTCGGTTGTGGTGGTGATCGTGATAAAGGTAAACGCCCATTGATGGGGAGCGTTGCAGAACAGTGGGCCGATTATGTGATTGTTACTGATGATAATCCGCGTAATGAAGAACCACAGGCAATTGTTGCTGACATTCTGACGGGTTTTCTTGATCCGGGGAGGGTGATAGCGGTTCATGGCCGTGTTGAAGCAGTAACCAGCGCTATTATGCAGGCAAAAGCAGATGATGTTGTATTGATAGCGGGTAAAGGCCATGAAGATTATCAATTGGTCGGCCATCGTCGCTTGGATTATTCGGATCGGTTAACTGTTGCTCGGTTATTAGGGGTGATTGCATGATTTCCCTCACTTTGCAACAACTGGCACAAGTCACGAATGGCGTATTGAATCAGGTGACTGAACAGCAGGCAGCAAATATTTGTATCAGTAATGTGACTACTGACAGCCGTCAGGTTGGAAATGGTAGTCTGTTTATTGCCTTGAAAGGTGAGCGTTTTGATGCTCATGATTTTTTTGCTGATGCAGTAAAAGCCGGTGCCGGTGCTTTGCTTGTCAGCCGTGTGTTGGATGTTAACTTTCCACAGGTCGTGGTTAAAGATACTCGTTTGGCAATGGGTAAATTAGCAGGTTGGGTTCGCCAACAGAGTAATGCTCGTGTCGTTGCGTTGACAGGTTCGTCTGGCAAAACATCGGTGAAAGAGATGACTGCGGCGATTTTGCGCCAATGTGGCAACACGCTCTATACCGCAGGTAACCTGAATAATGATATTGGCGTACCGCTGACATTGTTCAGACTAACAGAACAACATGAGTTTGCTGTGGTTGAATTAGGTGCAAGCCATGTTGGTGAAATTGCCTATACCGTAGAAATGGTTCGGCCAGAAACGGCATTAGTTAATAACCTGTTTGCTGCGCATTTAGCGGATTTTGGTTCTCTTGCGAGTATTGCAAAAGCTAAGGGCGAGATTTTTACCGGCCTTACAGAAAAAGGTACGGCGATTATCAATCTGGAAAGCAATGATTGGACTCATTGGCAACAGGTTATTGGTGACAAAACCGTACAGCGTTTTTCCATGCAACAAGCATCAGGCGCTGATTTTTACGCTACGGATATTCAGGTTAAACAACTGACGACGGATTTTTGTCTGCATACGCCTATTGGCAGCATAGAAATCAACTTGCCGTTGCCTGGGAAACACAATGTCGCCAATGCGTTAGCGGCCAGTGCGTTGGCAATCTCTGTTGGTGCAACCTTACGAGATATTCGTTCGGGCTTATTGGAGCTGAAAGCGGTACCAGGGCGATTGTTTCCAATCAATCTGGCAGAAGGAAAATTGCTGCTTGATGACACGTATAACGCCAATGTTGGTTCAATGACCGTTGCGGTTCAGGTGTTATCACAGATGCCGGGTTACCGAGTGTTGGTTGTTGGCGATATAGGGGCATTAGGTGAACAGTCAGAAGATTACCATCGTCAGATTGGTGAAACCGCAGCTTCTTGCGGTATTGATAGTGTGTTCAGTGTCGGCAAATTAAGTGTTCATGTTAGTGAGGCAAGTGGTTGTGGTCAGCATTTTGCGGATAAAGCCGCATTGATCGCAACATTGGTTCCACTATTACAACAACACAAAGTTATTTCAGTGTTAGTTAAAGGTTCGCGCAATACCACGATGGAAGATGTTGTCTACGCATTACAGGAGAGCTTCACATGTTAGTTTGGCTGGCCGAATATTTGGTCAAATATCACACCGGCTTTAACGTCTTTTCTTACTTGACGTTTAGGGCTATCGTCAGCCTGCTGACTGCTTTGGCTATCGCATTGTGGATGGGTCCGCGCATGATCGCCTTCCTGCAAAAATTACAAATTGGGCAGGTTGTTCGCAATGATGGGCCGGAGTCTCACTTTAGCAAACGTGGTACGCCGACAATGGGTGGTTTGCTGATCTTACTTTCAATTACGATTTCTACACTGTTGTGGGTACGCTTGAATAACCCCTATGTTTGGTGCGTGCTGATTGTGCTGATTGGTTACGGCATTGTTGGTTTTGTGGATGATTACCGCAAAGTCGTGCGCAAAGATACTAAGGGGTTGATTGCCCGCTGGAAGTATTTCTGGCAGTCCGTTCTGGCATTAGGGGTGGCGTTTGCAATGTACAGCGTTGGTAAAGATACTCCGGCAACGCAATTGGTCGTGCCATTCTTTAAAGATGTGATGCCGCAACTGGGTGTGCTTTACATTCTGTTGACCTACTTTGTAATTGTCGGAACCAGTAATGCGGTGAATCTGACGGACGGATTGGATGGTTTGGCAATTATGCCAACCGTTTTTGTCGCGGCGGGCTTTGCTTTGGTGGCATGGGCAACAGGTAACGTCAACTTTGCTAACTATCTGCATATCCCTTATCTGAGTCATGCTGGCGAGCTGGTTATCGTCTGTACTGCGATTGTTGGCGCGGGGTTAGGTTTCTTGTGGTTTAACACTTACCCGGCTCAGGTTTTCATGGGGGATGTCGGTTCTTTGGCATTAGGTGGTGCACTGGGGACGATTGCTGTGTTGTTACGCCAGGAGTTTCTACTGGTGATTATGGGTGGTGTATTTGTGGTAGAAACCCTGTCAGTTATTTTACAGGTGGGTTCTTTTAAACTGCGCGGGCAGCGTATTTTCCGTATGGCACCTATTCACCATCACTATGAATTGAAAGGCTGGCCAGAACCGCGTGTTATTGTGCGTTTTTGGATTATTTCTCTGATGCTAGTGCTGATTGGCTTGGCAACATTGAAGGTACGTTAATCATGGCGGATTATTTGGGTAAAAAAGTCGTCATTATCGGGTTGGGGCTGACAGGTCTCTCCTGTGTTGACTTTTTTATGACACGAGGCGTGATCCCTCGTGTGATGGATACTCGTGCGGTACCACCCGGCAAGGATAAACTGCCCGATGGTGTTGAGTGTCACAGTGGAAGCCTGAATACGGGTTGGTTGATGGATGCTGACTTGATTGTTGTAAGCCCAGGCGTTGCTTTGGCAACGGCGGAATTGCAGGCTGCGGCTAATGCAGGTATCGAAATTGTTGGTGATATCGAGTTGTTTTGCCGTGAAGCAACAGCCCCAATCGTCGCCATTACGGGCTCTAATGGTAAAAGTACCGTTACCAGTCTTGTCGGTGAAATGGCGAAAGCGGCTAATTGGCAGGTGGGTGTTGGCGGTAATATTGGCCTGCCTGCATTAGAATTGTTGAAGAAATCTTGTCAGCTTTATGTCTTAGAGCTCTCCAGTTTCCAGTTGGAAACCACATATAGCCTGAACGCAGCCGCCGCCGCTGTGCTTAATGTGACTGAGGACCATATGGATCGCTACCCTCAGGGAGTATCTCAGTACCGGGCGGCTAAATTGAGGATTTATCATCAAGCGAAAAGATGCATTGTAAATGCTCAAGATCCCCTGACACTGCCTGAAACGGGTATGGACAGTCGCTGTGTCAGCTTTGGTGTCGATTGTGGTGACTACCAGTTGGATAGTGAAAATGCCTGTTTAAAAGTTCACAACCAATCACTGTTGGCGACAAATGAAATTAAGCTGACTGGACGACATAACTATATTAATGGGGTGGTTGCATTGGCTTTAGCTGATGTGGTTGGTATTCCTCGTGAAGCTAGTTTGGCAACATTGACGGTTTATCCGGGGCTTAACCATCGTTTCCAGCTTGTTCATTTGAACAACGGGGTACGTTGGATTAACGACTCTAAGGCGACCAATGTTGGCAGTACGGTAGCTGCGCTCGATGGTCTGAACTTGGAGGGCACGCTTTATTTACTGTTAGGTGGTGATGGTAAGTCGGCAGACTTTTCTCCGCTCAACCCTTTCCTTTGTGGGGATAAAATTCGGCTTTACTGCTTTGGTCGGGATGGGAAACGACTGGCGCAACTACGCCCGGAAATAGCGACTTTAACTGAAACTATGGAACAGGCGATACGTGATATTGCTCCGCGGCTGGTGGCTGGTGACATGGTGCTGTTATCTCCTGCTTGTGCAAGTCTTGATCAGTTCCGTAATTTTGAACAGCGTGGTCATGAGTTTACTCGTCTGGCAGAGGAGTTGGGCTGATGTCTATTCCGGGATTCAGTAGATTAAAAGACTGGGTTATTGGTGGCCGTGAAACTGATGCCACCAATATGGTGTTGTATGATCGCACACTGGTTTGGCTGACACTCGGATTGGGAATTATCGGCTTTGTTATGGTGACATCAGCATCAATGCCGGTTGGGCAGCGTCTTGCAGAAGATCCGTTTCTGTTTGCTAAGCGTGATGCAATTTATCTCTTGCTGGCTTTCGGGGTGTCATTGATCACATTGCGTATCCCGATGGCTTTCTGGCAACGTTATAGCAATTTGATGTTGCTTATTTCCGTTATTTTGTTGCTGGTTGTTCTGGTAGTGGGGAATTCAGTCAATGGAGCATCGCGTTGGATTGCCATTGGGCCTTTGAGAATTCAACCTGCTGAGTTATCGAAACTTTCTCTATTTTGCTATCTCGCCAGTTATTTGGTACGCAAAGTAGAGGAAGTACGGAATAACTTTTGGGGATTTTGTAAGCCAATGGGCGTGATGGTTGTGTTAGCGGTGTTACTTCTGGCTCAACCTGACTTGGGAACGGTGGTTGTACTGTTTGTAACAACGTTGGCAATGCTATTTCTGGCCGGGGCAAAGTTATGGCAGTTTCTCGCGATTATTGGTTCAGGGGTATTCGCGGTGGTTCTGTTAATCATTGCTGAACCTTACCGTATACGCCGTGTAACTTCCTTTCTGGACCCTTGGGAAGATCCATATGGCAAAGGTTATCAATTAACGCAATCTTTGATGGCTTTTGGTCGTGGGGAATTTTTAGGGCAAGGACTAGGAAATTCAATACAGAAACTGGAATACCTGCCGGAAGCACATACTGACTTTATTTTCTCTGTTTTGGCAGAAGAATTAGGCTACGTAGGTGTGGTTTTGGTGTTGTTAATGATATTCTTCGTCGCTTTTCGCGCAATGACGATAGGTCGTCGCGCATTACAGATGGATCAGCGTTTTTCAGGTTTTCTGGCTTGTTCGGTAGGTATCTGGTTCAGTTTTCAGGCTCTGGTTAACGTTGGGGCCGCCGCAGGTATGTTACCGACTAAAGGTTTGACTTTACCTTTGATTAGTTACGGTGGTTCAAGTTTGCTGATTATGTCGACAGCTATCGTATTGCTATTAAGAATTGATTTTGAGACACGCTTGGCAAAAGCTCAGGCGTTTGTAAGGAGCCCCCGATGAGTGGCAAAACCCGGCGTTTGATGGTGATGGCAGGTGGAACCGGAGGGCATGTCTTCCCAGGGTTGGCTGTAGCTCATCATTTAAAAGACCAGGGCTGGGACGTTCTCTGGTTGGGAACAGCGGATCGTATGGAAGCCGATTTAGTACCGAAACATGGTATTGACATTGAATTTATTCAGATTTCTGGTCTGCGAGGTAAAGGGATCAAAGCATTGTTAGCTGCCCCGGTCCGAATTTTCAAAGCAATCCGTCAGGCAAAGGCGATTATACGTCGCTATCAGCCAGATGTCGTGCTTGGCATGGGGGGATATGTTTCTGGTCCCGGCGGTATTGCTGCATGGATGTGCGGTATTCCGGTTGTGTTGCATGAGCAGAATGGTATTGCCGGGCTGACAAACCGGTGGCTGGCTAAAATTGCTACGACTGTTTTACAAGCATTTCCCGGTGCATTTCCGAAAGCACCCGTTGTTGGTAACCCTGTCCGCGAAGATGTGTTGGCACTGCCTATACCTAAACAACGTTTGACAGGGCGTGAAGGTCCGATTCGGGTTCTGGTTGTTGGCGGCAGTCAGGGGGCGAGAATTCTGAACCAGACAATGCCTGAAATTGCTGCCCGTATGGGTGATAAAATGACTCTTTGGCATCAGACAGGCAAAGGGGCTAAAGAAAGTGTGCAGAATGCCTACAACAATTCAGTTAAATGCGAACATAAGATTACTGAATTTATTGACGATATGGCACAAGCTTATGCCTGGGCTGATGTGGTGATTTGTCGTTCTGGCGCGTTGACGGTGAGTGAAGTGTCTGCTGCGGGATTACCGGGGATTTTTGTGCCATTTCAGCATAAAGATCGTCAGCAATACTGGAATGCGTTACCTCTAGAAAAGGTTGGCGCTGCAAAAATACTGGAGCAACCACAATTTACGGTGGATGCAGTAATCGAATTGTTAACTCAGTGGCAACGGCCACAATTGTTGGAAATGGCGGAAAAAGCCCGTTCAGCAGCAATTGTTGATGCAACTGAGCGAGTTTCGGCGGCATTAATCGATGCGGCAAAGAAATGATTTAGACCGCCTTAAAAAGGGCGGTAAAGCAAACATATATAGTGAAGAAGAAAACGTGAATACACAACAATTGGCGAAATTAAGAGCTTTCGTGCCTGAGATGAGAAAAGTCAGGCACATCCACTTTGTTGGCATTGGTGGTGCTGGCATGGGGGGGATCGCCGAAGTGTTGGCTAATGAAGGTTATCAGATTAGTGGATCTGATTTAGCGCCAAACCCGGTAACTCGGCAACTGACTAAGTTGGGCGCTCAAATTTATTTTAATCATCGTCCTGAAAATATACTGGATGCCAGTGTTGTTGTGGCTTCAAGCGCAATTCAGGCGGATAACCCGGAAATTGTTGCAGCTCGTGAGGCCCGAATTCCGGTTATTCGCAGAGCGGAGATGTTGGCAGAACTCATGCGCTACCGTCATGGTATTGCTATTGCCGGGACTCACGGTAAAACAACGACAACGGCGATGATTTCTAGCATCTATGCACAGGCTGGCTTAGATCCCACTTTTGTTAATGGTGGTTTAGTTAAAGCAGCGGGAACACATGCTCGTCTTGGCAGTAGCCGTTATTTAATTGCGGAAGCTGACGAAAGTGATGCTTCTTTCTTGCATTTGCAGCCGATGGTGGCGGTCATTACGAATATCGAAGCTGACCATATGGATACCTATCATGGTGACTTCGAAAACCTGAAACAGACGTTTATTAACTTTTTGCACAATTTACCTTTCTATGGGCGTGCAGTTATGTGCATAGATGATCCGGTTGTCAAAGAGTTAGTCCCTCGTGTGGGGCGCTATATCACAACGTATGGTTTTAGTGAAGAAGCAGATGTCCGAATTACCCATTATGAGCAAAAAGGTGCTCAGGGATATTTTACTGTCAGTCGTCAAGATATGGCGGATCTGAAAGTCGTATTGAATGCACCAGGTCGCCATAATGCACTGAATGCGGCGGCGGCAGTGGCTGTTGCGACTGAAGAGGGTATTTCTGGCAGTGATATTTTGGCTGCGTTGGCAGGTTTTCAGGGAACCGGCCGCCGTTTTGATTTTTTGGGCAATTTTTCTCTGGAACATGTTAACGGCAAAAGTGGCAATGCGATGTTGGTTGATGATTATGGTCATCATCCAACGGAAGTGGACGCAACGATTAAAGCCGCCCGTGCTGGCTGGCCGGATAAACGTATTGTGATGATATTCCAACCTCATCGTTATACCCGAACCCGTGATTTATACGATGACTTTGCCAATGTGTTGAATCAGGTAGATGTATTGCTGATGTTGGACGTTTACTCTGCGGGTGAAGCGGTTATTCCGGGGGCAGATAGCCGTTCATTGTGCCGTACTATCCGTAGTCGCGGTAAGTTAGATCCGATTTTGGTATCTGATCCGGCGAAGGTAACCGCTGCGTTGGCCCAGGTGTTGGATGGTGATGATTTAATTCTGGTTCAAGGGGCCGGCAATATAGGCAAAATAGCGCGTAATCTGGCTGAAACAAAATTACAGCCATCTTTGAATGAGGAAAAACGCAATGGCTGAGAAAGTCGCGGTACTGTTGGGGGGAACTTCTGCTGAGCGTGAAGTTTCGCTGTTATCGGGACACGCCGTGTTGGCTGGATTGAGAGAAGCAGGTATTGATGCTCATCCAGTTGATACAAAAGATTTTCCTGTGACTCAACTTAAAGATGCCGGATTTGAGAAAGTCTTTATCGCGCTTCATGGGCGCGGTGGGGAAGATGGTACTTTGCAAGGTGTATTAGAATTTTTGCAGTTGCCCTATACCGGTAGTGGCGTGATGGCCTCCGCATTGTCAATGGACAAATTGCGCACAAAACAGTTATGGCAGGGAATTGGATTGACTGTTTCGCCATATGTTTCAATGAATTCTCAGCAATTTGAACGATTGACAGATTTTCAACTCCAAGAATATGTAGCAGATTTAGGTCTGCCATTAATTGTTAAGCCAAGTCTGGAAGGTTCCAGTGTTGGTATGACTAAGGTTAATGAGATTTCTGAGTTGCGTGGCGCATTAGAGACCGCGTTTCGTTATGACGTTGACTTGCTGATAGAAAAATGGTTGTACGGCCCGGAATACACGGTAGCCATCCTTGGTGATACGGCTTTACCTTCTATTCGTATTCAACCCGCTGCTATTTTTTATGACTATGATGCAAAATATCTGTCTGAAGAAACACAGTATTTTTGCCCAAGTGGCTTAAGTGATGAAAAAGAGCAGCAATTGGTAGAAATGGCGCTTAAAGCTTATCAATCAGTAGGATGTAGTGGTTGGGGACGGGTAGATGTCATGATGGATACTGATGGTGGTTTCTATTTGCTGGAGGTGAATACATCGCCAGGGATGACCAGCCACAGCTTGGTACCGATGGCTGCGCGTCAGGCTGGATTAAGTTTTTCACAGTTGGTGGCAAAGATTTTGGAGTTGGCTGATTGATATGTCTCAAGCGGCCCTGAAAGTAAGGGGACGGGATAATGAAAATAGCAGTTCCCGTCCTAGTAACGGCTCTTACCTGGCAGGGCTTATCTTCTTCCTGATGGTAATTGGGACCATTATTTGGGGAGGTTGGGCCGTCCTTAACTGGATGAAAGATGCGAACAGATTGCCTATTTCAAAATTGGTGGTAACGGGTGAGCGTCACTACACTACCAACGATGATATCCGGCAGGCAATTTTGTCATTAGGGCAACCGGGAACTTTCATGACGCAGGATGTGAATATCATTCAGCAACAAATTGAACGGATGCCGTGGATAAGGCAAGTCACTGTCCGTAAACAGTGGCCTGATGAACTGAGAATTCATCTGGTAGAATATGTCCCTTATGTGCGCTGGAATGAAACACAAATGCTGGATGCAGAAGGTCAGGTATTCAGCATGCCGACTGAATGGGAAGTTAAAGGGTATTTCCCGATGCTTTATGGCCCACAAGGCAGTGAAAAAGAAGTACTTGATGGTTACCGAGCTATGGCTAAACTTCTCGCTGCCAATAAATTGAAATTAAAAGCGGCGGCAATGACTGCGCGTCGTTCCTGGCAACTGACGCTGGATAATGGTATCCAGCTAAAGCTGGGAAGAATGGATACAACAGGCCGTATTAAACGTTTTATCGAGCTTTATCCACTGTTACAGCAGAACACAGAGAAAAGGGTAGATTACGTGGATTTGCGTTATGACAGTGGTGCCGCGGTAGGTTGGGTACCTTTACCAATCGGTGATCCTAATGCTCCGGCCAAAGGGCAATAAACAATTACTGGCAATAATTATATGAGGCAGGCAGAACAACGATGATCAAATCGACGGACAGAAAATTAGTAGTTGGCCTAGAGATTGGCACAGCAAAGGTATCTGCCCTTGTTGGTGAAATTCTGCCCGATGGTATGGTTAATATTATCGGGGTGGGAAGCTGTCCATCCCGCGGTATGGATAAAGGCGGTGTAAACGACCTGGAGTCGGTTGTTAAATGTGTACAGCGGGCTATCGATCAGGCTGAATTGATGGCGGATTGTCAAATTTCCTCTGTTTATCTGGCGTTATCTGGAAAACATATCAGTTGTCAGAATGAAATCGGGATGGTTCCTATTTCCGAAGAGGAAGTTACTCAGGAAGATGTAGACAATGTTGTTCATACTGCCAAATCAGTTCGTGTACGTGATGAATACCGAATACTGCATGTTATTCCGCAAGAATATGCCATCGATTATCAGGAAGGCATTAAAAATCCGGTGGGGCTTTCTGGTGTGCGTATGCAGGCGAAAGTTCACTTGATTACCTGTCATAACGATATGGCGAAAAATATTGCAAAAGCCGTTGAACGCTGTGGTTTGAAAGTCGACCAGCTTATTTTTTCCGGGTTGGCTGCCAGTTATGCTGTTTTGACCGAAGACGAGCGTGAATTGGGCGTTTGCGTGGTAGATATCGGCGGTGGGACGATGGATATTGCGGTGTATACCGGCGGAGCACTGCGTCATACCAAAGTTATCCCTTATGCCGGCAACGTTGTCACCAGTGATATTGCTTATGCCTTTGGTACGCCACCAAGCGATGCAGAAACGATAAAGGTACGCCACGGTTGTGCACTAGGTTCGTTAGTCAGCAAAGATGAAAGTGTGGAAGTGCCAAGTGTCGGTGGGCGTCCACCACGTAGCTTACAGCGTCAGACGTTGGCTGAGGTTATTGAGCCGCGTTACATCGAATTACTGAATTTAGTGAATGATGAAATTTTGCGATTGCAGGAACAGTTACGCCAGCAGGGGGTTAAACACCACTTGGCTGCGGGTATTGTCTTGACTGGTGGTGCTGCTCAGATTGATGGCTTGGCTGAATGCGCTCAGCGTGTGTTCCACGCTCAGGTGCGTATTGGTCAACCTCTTAATATTACTGGTCTGACGGACTATGCGCAGGAACCCTATTATTCAACAGCAGTAGGGTTGCTGCATTACGGGAAAGCCTCTCACCTTAATGGTGATGCGGATATTGAAAAACATGCTTCAGTGAGTCGCTGGTTTAAGAGAGTCAGTAGCTGGCTGAAAAAAGAGTTTTAATTTTATACAGAGGCTGCGTTTTTTTAGCCTCGATATAAAGGCACAAAGCGGAGAGAAACTATATGTTTGAACCAATAGAATTAACCAATGACGCGGTGATTAAGGTCATCGGCGTCGGCGGTGGCGGCGGTAACGCTGTTGAGCACATGGTGCGTGAACGCATCGAAGGTGTTGAATTCTTTGCAGTAAATACGGATGCTCAGGCATTGCGTAAAACGGCTGTCGGCCAGACTATCCAGATTGGTAATGGTATTACTAAAGGTTTGGGAGCTGGGGCAAACCCGGAAGTTGGTCGTACTGCTGCTCAAGAAGATCGGGATGCATTGCGCACCGCGCTTGATGGCGCGGATATGGTATTTATCGCTGCCGGTATGGGTGGCGGTACCGGTACTGGCGCAGCGCCTGTGGTAGCTGAAATTGCAAAAGAGCTTGGAATTCTGACAGTTGCTGTGGTGACTAAGCCTTTCAATTTCGAAGGTAAGAAACGCATGGCGTTTGCCGAACAAGGGATCACTGAATTGTCCAAGCATGTCGATTCATTGATTACTATCCCTAACGACAAACTGTTGAAAGTGCTTGGGCGTGGCATTTCATTACTGGATGCTTTCGGCGCAGCTAATGACGTTTTGAAAGGCGCGGTTCAGGGTATCGCTGAACTGATCACGCGTCCAGGTCTGATGAATGTTGACTTTGCTGACGTGCGTACCGTGATGTCCGAAATGGGCTACGCTATGATGGGTTCTGGTATCGCACAGGGTGAAGATCGCGCAGAAGAAGCCGCTGAGATGGCGATTTCCAGTCCATTGCTGGAAGATATCGACTTGTCAGGCGCTCGTGGTGTTCTGGTTAACATTACTGCTGGCTTTGATCTGCGTTTGGATGAGTTCGAAACAGTGGGTAACACGATCCGCGCATTTGCATCTGATAATGCAACTGTCGTGATCGGTACCTCTCTGGACCCAGACATGAACGATGAGTTGCGTGTGACTGTGGTTGCCACCGGTATTGGTATGGATAAACGTCCTGAAATTACGTTGGTCACCAATAAGTCTTCTCAGTCAAGTGTAATGGAACACCGTCATCAGCAAATGTCTGGCGGTATGTCTTCATTGTCTGAAGAAAATAAACCAGCAGCAAAAGTGGTGAATGACCAAAGCGTACAAACTAGCAAGGAGCCAGATTATTTGGATATTCCTGCATTTTTGCGTAAACAGGCCGATTAATAGCTAAAAAATTGGATTCTCCGCTTTTTGTGCTAAACTTCCCCGCCAACCATAGTGTATAGTGGTTGGCAGGATGGATAACATTGCGAGATAAAACGATGATCAAACAAAGGACACTTAAACGTATTGTTCAGTCGACTGGCGTCGGTTTGCATACCGGTAAAAAAGTCACGCTAACAATGCGCCCAGCACCGGCTAACACCGGGGTCATCTATCGCCGCACTGACTTGAATCCACCGGTTGATTTTCCGGCAGATGCAAAATCCGTGCGTGATACTATGCTCTGTACTTGCCTGGTAAATGAGCATGACGTGCGAATCTCAACGGTTGAGCACCTGAATGCAGCGCTTGCAGGGTTAGGTATCGATAATATTATTATCGAAGTTGATGCGCCTGAAATTCCTATTATGGATGGTAGCGCTAGCCCGTTTGTTTTCCTGCTGCTGGATGCGGGCATTGAAGAGCTGAACGTAGCTAAAAAATTCCTGCGGATTAAGGAAACTGTGCGTGTGGAAGAGGGTGATAAGTGGGCAGAGATGGCACCTTATAATGGTTTCAGTCTGGATTTCACTATTGATTTCAATCACCCTGCAATTGATTCAAGCACTCAACGTTACTGTCTGGATTTCTCGGCAGCAGCGTTTGTTCGTCAAATCAGTCGTGCACGTACATTTGGCTTTATGCGTGATATTGAGTACTTACAATCTAAAGGTTTATGTTTAGGCGGCAGCTTTGATTGTGCGATTGTTGTTGATGACTATCGTGTACTTAATGAAGATGGTTTGCGTTTTGAAGACGAATTTGTTCGCCATAAAATGCTGGATGCAATTGGTGATCTGTTTATGTGTGGCTATAACATCATCGGCGCATTTACTGCGTTCAAATCTGGTCATGCGTTGAATAATAAACTATTGCAGGCAATTCTGGCGCAAGAAAGTGCATGGGAACTGATCACTTTCGAAGATGAAGCTGAAATGCCATTGGCTTTTCTTGCTCCATCAACTGTAATGGCATAACTCTCTAGTGTGCTGAGAATAATTCAATGATATATCAGTGGGTTATGTTATCAGTGGTTTTGTTCTCGCTGATGTTTTTTACTCAGCGTTAGCGCTCTGTTTTAGCTGTACTGGCACTCTCTCCGGCCAGTGCGGCTAATCGCTCTAATCTTTCCTTTAGCCTTTTTGGGCTACGGTTTGCCAGTATGATTAATTCTTTCGCGCTCTCCTGACTTAACTGACGTATCGGTAAAATTTTTTGATCATCACGCATTGTTTTTGCGAAGCTCTGCGCACTATTGTCACGCTTAATCATGAGTGATGGGTTAATCCTGATGTCGATGGATGACAATGATGGTAGAATTCCGCTTCTTAGTGTAGAAAGCAGCGTTGGCAGCTCGTAACGTAATCTAGTCATCCAACTGGCGTTTCCTGCTTCCAGTACCATAATTTGTTTGCGATAATTAGCGACCCGACACCACGGATGTAATTGTGCGGGAAGCAAGCTGATAACGGCACGGTTGAGTTTTAACAAAGCGACGGCACGTTGCTGGATAACATGAAGCGGGCTTTTCTCAACGGCAGCGACGTCTTCAAAAAGAACATCTAATGATTGTGGGCGGCTATCGCGCATAATAACAGTAGCTCCGGTATGATGAAGGATTAATGGGTATTCTAAATCTTTGGCGACAATTTGGCAGACGTTATTTCTGGTCACATCTGTTATTAGGGGTGGTCGCGGCAAGTATTGGTGTTCCTACTATTTTAGCAGGTGTTACTGATAATATTTCACAAGCGAATACTTCCCCTAGCCAGAGTTGGCAGAATCAAGCTTTATCCGCTTTTGATAATCTATTTTCATTGCAGAATGTTCAACATCAGCCTGCCAATGGTGTTAATTATTGGCAACAACACGCTGTACGCAATGTGATCAGGCAGCTTTCTTTTGTTTTTTCTGTTTCCCAACCTATGAACGATGAAACAGCAAAACAAAATACCCGGCTAAGTTCCTCCAGTATTCAGCAGCTTGTACTAGAAACCTTGAGTACACTATTAACTCAGGAGCCTAAGCCACCGGAACCCATTTCAGATATATCGCTCCTGAATGTTTCATCACAACCTTCTTATACTCCGACGTTTTGGATTGCTAAAGCCCAAGGTATTCGTGCAGGTCCTGCTGCCTACCTCTGAATCTTCTTTTTTTTACAAATTCCGAAATAAACAACTATTTGCTGGCTGCGAGATAACGGCCTTATCTGAGATGTAATTAACTATGCTGATTAAATTATTAACAAAGGTTTTTGGTAGTCGTAATGACCGTACACTGCGTCGTATGCGTAAAGTTGTTGATGTGATCAACCGCATGGAACCAGAGTTTGAAAAATTGTCTGATGACGAATTGAAGGGTAAAACAGCCGAATTTCGTGCCCGTTTAGCAAAGGGGGAGTCGCTGGAAAATTTGTTGCCTGAAGCATTTGCAACAGTACGTGAAGCAAGTAAGCGCGTGTTTGCTATGCGCCATTTCGACGTTCAGTTACTGGGTGGGATGGTTCTGAATGAACGTTGTATTGCTGAGATGCGTACTGGTGAAGGTAAAACACTAACAGCGACTTTGCCTGCTTATTTGAATGCATTAACAGGGCGTGGTGTTCACGTAGTCACAGTGAATGATTATTTGGCACAGCGCGACGCTGAAAATAACCGCCCACTGTTTGAATTTTTGGGATTGAGTGTTGGTATTAACCTGCCGGGTATGCCGGCACCTGTTAAACGCCAGGCATATGCTGCGGATATTACCTATGGTACTAACAACGAATATGGTTTTGACTATCTTCGTGACAACATGGCATTTAGCCCGGAAGAGCGTGTTCAGCGCAAACTACATTATGCGCTAGTGGATGAAGTTGACTCCATTCTGATTGACGAAGCGCGAACGCCATTGATTATTTCTGGTCCAGCTGAGGATAGTTCTGAACTTTATATCAAAGTCAATAAGTTGATCCCTAAATTGATTCGTCAGGAAAAAGACGATTCAGAGACTTTCCAGGGAGAAGGGCACTTTTCTGTTGATGAAAAATCCCGTCAGGTTAACTTGACGGAACGCGGTTTGGTTTTGATTGAACAATTATTGTCGGAAGCCAAATTGATGGAAGAAGGTGAATCCCTATATTCACCAACTAATATCATGTTAATGCACCATGTTACGGCTGCGTTGCGTGCTCATGCGCTGTTTACCCGTGATGTTGACTATATAGTGAAAGATGGTGAAGTCATCATTGTTGATGAACATACTGGCCGTACTATGCAGGGGCGTCGCTGGTCTGATGGGTTGCATCAGGCTGTTGAAGCCAAAGAAGGCGTAGAAATTCAGAATGAGAACCAAACCCTGGCTTCTATCACTTTTCAAAACTACTTCCGGTTGTATGAAAAACTGGCGGGTATGACCGGTACAGCAGACACAGAGGCATTTGAGTTTAGCTCTATTTATAAGCTCGATACCATTGTGGTGCCGACAAACCGCCCAATGATCCGTAATGATTTGCCGGATCTGGTTTATATGACCGAAGCTGAAAAAATTGAAGCTATCATTGAAGATATCCGTGAACGTACCGGTAAAGGGCAGCCCGTATTGGTGGGGACTATTTCTATTGAAAAATCTGAACTGGTTTCCCATGAACTGACTAAAGCGGGTATTGAGCACAACGTACTTAACGCCAAATTCCATGCAATGGAAGCGGATATTATCGCTCAGGCAGGTCAAATGAGCGCGGTAACCATTGCGACTAACATGGCTGGTCGTGGTACGGATATTGTGCTAGGTGGTAGTTGGCAGGCAGAAATTGCTAAACTGACCGAGCCAACAGAAGCTCAGATTGAAGAGATTAAATCTGCATGGCAGGAACGGCATGATATGGTTCTAGCCGCAGGCGGTTTGCATATTATCGGTACGGAACGTCATGAATCTCGTCGTATTGATAATCAGTTACGTGGGCGTTCCGGTCGTCAAGGGGATGCGGGATCGTCCCGTTTCTATTTATCAATGGAAGACTCACTGATGCGTATTTTTGCCTCTGACCGTGTCACTGGCATGATGCGTAAATTGGGTATGAAACCAGGTGAGGCGATTGAACATCCGTGGGTGACTAAAGCCATTGCTAATGCTCAACGTAAAGTAGAGAGCCGTAACTTCGATATACGTAAGCAATTGCTAGAGTACGATGATGTTGCTAACGATCAGCGCCGCGCTATTTATGCCCAGCGTAACGATTTGCTGGATGTGAGTGATGTTAGTGAAACCATTGGTAGCATTCGTGAAGATGTATTTAAAGCAACCATTGATGCTTATATTCCCCCTCAATCTCTGGAAGAAATGTGGGATGTGGAAGGTTTGCAGCAACGCTTAGTAACTGATTTCGATTTAGAGCTGCCGATCAAAGAGTGGTTGGACAAAGAGCCTGAACTACATGAAGAGACGTTGCGTGAGCGTATCCTTGAACAGGCTGTTGAAGTCTATAAACGTAAAGAAGAGATTGTTGGCATTGAAATGATGCGTAACTTCGAAAAAGGTATCATGTTGCAGACTCTGGATATGCTGTGGAAAGAGCATCTGGCAGCAATGGACTACCTACGTCAGGGTATCCATCTACGTGGTTATGCTCAGAAAGATCCAAAACAGGAATATAAACGTGAATCTTTTGCTATGTTTGCAAGCATGCTGGAATCACTGAAATATGAAGTGATTAGTACATTGAGCAAAGTTCAAGTGAGATTGCCGGAAGAAGTAGAGGCATTGGAACAACAGCGCCGGGCGGAAGCTGAACGCTTGGCAAGGCAACAGCAATTAAGCCACGAAGTTGAAAAAGGCGCATTGATGTCTACAACAGAAGCTCAGATTGCCAGTGGCGCTCGTAAAGTAGGCCGTAATGATCCTTGTCCTTGTGGTTCGGGTAAAAAATATAAACATTGCCACGGGCGCTTGCAGTAATGATAAAAAGGCGGGAAACCGCCTTTTTACTGTTAGTTTCAAGTAAATTTAGTTTCAAGTAAATTTAGTTTTAAGTGAATAATGTTGGATATAGTATTTGGTTGTTGAACAGTCAGAAATAATAGATGAAGAAGTAAGAGTAATATGGAAAAGAAACATTTGCATATAGCCGCTGGGATTATTAGAAATACACAACATGAAGTTTTTATTACTCAGCGTCATGCTGATGCCCATATGGGTGGTTTCTGGGAATTCCCTGGCGGGAAAGTTGAGAAAGAGGAAACGCCTGAACAGGCTTTAGTACGTGAATTACAGGAAGAAATTGGTATTACTGTTACTCATTATGAGCTGGTAAAAACGGTTGAACATGATTTTTCTGACAGGTTAATTACCCTGTATTTCTTCTTGGTCGATGGATGGGAAAATGAACCTTTCGGTAAAGAAGGGCAACTTTCTCGGTGGGTATTACAGAAAGATTTAATTGCTGATGAATTCCCGCCAGCTAATCGCAGTATTGTTGCATTACTTACCGCTTGAGTTGTCAATAGCCGCATTATAATAACGCGGCTATTTATTATTGCTCTGGTTGTTCACTCCAATCGTCGCTATCAGAGTTTTCACTTTGGCTTGGTATCCGTTTCTCTTCATTTGCCCACCCGCCTAAGTCAATTAATTGACAGCGTTTACTGCAAAATGGGCGATATGGGCTTATTTCCCCCCAAACTACGGTTTTACCACATGTTGGACATTCAATCGTTAATAACTCAGACATAATAACTTTCCTAATAATTAGTTCGTAATATTAGCAACGTGCTAATTCAAACGGTAAATGGGCAGGCACGGAGCCTTTTTCACTATCCAATGGTAAAAAACGGATAGCAAACCGGGTCTTATGACCGGAAATTTGAGGAAACAGTAAAGGTTTTAATGGTAAACGTAATCTCAGTAAATCTGCGCCTTCTGCCGTATTCTGATGAAAACCGTTTTTACTGATTTCTGAACGAAAAATAGCAGACTGGCGGATGAGTTCTAAAATACTTTCCAGAGCTTGTTGAAGAGGTAGCAAACTATCAATCCAGTATGCGACCATCTTATCCCTTTCTGATTGCGGTAAATGAAGCCATAGATGTAGGGTGGGTAGATCAAAACCGCAACAACCACTTGGAATACTGAGACGCTGGCGTACCATGCTAATAATTTTATCTTCTTTTAGGGATTGTCCCAGCCGTGGTGCTTTACTTAATGCGGTAGCTCGCTCTTTCAGTTTTAATCTGAAGCTATTGACGATATTAATATCAACATCGGGTATTTCAGCCCATTGTTTTAATTTTGCCTGTTGGCGTTCCAATTCTTTTAGTAATTCTGAACGTACCTCCCCTCGTTCTAGCACTTCAAGTAACTCAGTAACTGTGCGGAAAAAGGCGAGGCTGCTTGCCAGTGAGTCTAAATGGCGTTGACTGGTGAGTTGTTGCAGAGAAGATTCAATTCTCAACCATGCCCGCATTTTTTCATTCAGTGGGTGTTCAAAAATGACTGTAGAAATTGTGTCACTCATCATGATTATCCTGCCTGGCTGATCTAGCTAACCTTAAATATTGTTGATGTAGTTCGGCAACACGAGGAACAATTGCCTGTACATTATCATGATTTGAGATAATGTCATCGGCATAAGCCAGCCTCTCGCTACGAGATACCTGGGCAGCCAAAATATTTTCAACCTGTTGGTTGTTAATACCATCACGAGTGGCTACCCGGCTGATTTGTAATTCAGGTGAAACGTCAACGACTAGAATTCGATCTGCCAGATGCCCCAAATTATTTTCGACTAATAATGGGACAACCCAAATAACATAAGGTGCAGTTATCTGTTTCAATTGCCGTTGGGTTTCTTGATGTATTAGAGGGTGAAGCAGTTGATTAACCCACTGTTTTTCTTGTTTGTTTGTGAATATTTTCTGGCGTAACAGTGCTCGGTTAAGGCTGCCATCGGGTATCAATATGTCATGACCAAAGTGTTCGGTGATGGCTTGTAGAGCAGGAGTTCCAGGAACAACGACTTCTCTGGCAATAATATCTGCATCAACAAGAGGAACACCAAGCTCTGCAAAAGCATTGGCGATCGTGGTTTTACCGCTGCCAATCCCACCTGTGAGTGCAATAATATAAGTCATCCTATCCCTTAATATTACTTGATACTATTTTGGGATTGTAACCGAAAGGAGGCAGATGACCTAGAGACAAAGCTATGGAATCATTTTTACTTTAGGTGAGTATCGTACCTAGCTGAAAAATGGGTAAATACATTGCGAGCAATAGTGCACCGACAATAATCGCTATTATGACTATAAGTATTGGTTCTAGTAACTGGGTCATATTATCAGAAATTTCCAATGCTTGTTGTTGGTACCAGTTAGCGAGATTTTCTAATAACAATTCTAGATTGCCAGATTCTTCGCCAACACTGACAAACTGTTGACACAGAGCAGGAAAACAAGATTGTTGTTTCAGTGTTTCGCTCATTGGTATCCCTTGATTAATTTGAGCTCGTAAAAATTTAGTCGCTTGCAGAAATACCGGATGATTTATTGATGCAATAGCACTATCTAACCCTGCGGTGAGTGTCAGTCCAGCTTTTTGTGTCATGAACAGAATATGGAAAAGTTGCCCTAATTGCTGGCAACTAATTAATTTTGCAATAACGGGTAAACGTAACATTAAGTTTTTTTCACGAGTAATCCAGATTGTATGGCGTTGACGTAATTGTAGGTAAAATAGAAGAAATATAATTATTCCAGTAACACCATAGCCACCATATTGAATTAGCCAGTTGGAAGTTATTAATAAACTACGGGTAAGTAGGGGAAGTTGTGCGTCAAATGAATGATAAATATGCTCAAATTCAGGTAGAACAAAAATAAGCATCAATAAAATAATGATGCTGGCAACAACGGTAATAATCAGAGGGTAACGCAGAGCTTTTGCTATTTTCTTCTGTAATTTATCTTGTTGCTCCTGTTGTTTAACTAATAATTGACAGCAGATTTCTAATTGTCCGGTTAGTTCGCCAACAGTAATAAGTTGACAAAATAAAGGCGGAAATAGAAATGGATAATTTTTTAATGAAGATGAAAATGGTTCTCCGCGGGTAATATTTTTACTAATATCTGATAATACACAGTGCCAGAGTGGATGAGCACATTCACGAATAAGAATATTGAGGCAATTTAGTAATGGCATTCCTGATGATAATAGTGTTGCCAATTGACGAATAAAATTCAGACGGTAAGCAACTTGTTGTTGATGATAAAATATCAATTTTTCACATTTTATATTATAAGGTTGCAATCCAGAATGAATAAGTTGCTGATATAAAGATTTTCGGTTATCACATAGTGATTTCCCTTTTGATATTTCGCCTTTATTGTTCACTGCTTGCCAATTATAAAGATAATGAATTTTCATTATTATTCCTGACCTGTGACTTGATAAATTTCTTCTAATGACGTAATGCCTTGTTCCACTAATAAAATACCGGATGAAAGTAAAGTGTCTTTTCTTTGGGACATAATGGTTTTTTGAACATTTTTAGGATTCTGTTCTGATAATATTTGTTGAATATCATAAGTTATTTCTAAAAATTCATAAATAGCCGTTCGACCATAATAACCGGAAAAACAATGTTCACAACCAACGGCCAGCCATTGCTTAATAAATAGAGAATTGTTTTCAATATTAATAACGGTTTCTTCTGTTTGTTGTTTACGGCAATGAAGACATAATTTTCTGACAAGCCGTTGGGCGATAATTAATTTGATACAAGAAGCAGCCATATAACCAGAAATACCCAGATTTTGTAGGCGCGATAATGTATCTATGGTTGAATTAGTATGCAATGTAGAAAGAACCAAATGACCTGTTTGTGCCGCTTTTACTGAAATTTCGGCTGTCTCGCTATCACGTATTTCTCCCACCATAATGACATCAGGATCTTGGCGTAATAGTGCCCGTAATACCTTGGCAAAATTGAGGTCAATTTTGCTATTAGTTTGTGTCTGATTAATGCCATTCAGCGGGATCTCTACTGGGTCCTCTACACTGCAAATATTCTTTTTATTCTGGTTCAGATATTGTAAACAGCTATATAAAGTCACTGTTTTTCCGCTACCCGTTGGACCAGTCACTAAAATCATCCCTTGTGGTAATGCGAGTTTTTGTCGCAGTTGATTTAACAACGGATCAGGAATACCTAATTGATCTAACGATAATTGCTGCATTGTACTTAATATTCTAAGCACAACTTTTTCTCCGTGTATGGTTGGCAAAGTTGCCATACGGATAGCATAGTTATGTCGGGTGTCAGACCAATCAAATTGTCCATCTTGAGGTAACCTTTTTTCAGCAATATTCAATTTCGCCATTATTTTAAGGCGTGCGGCAATGCTTGCATTCATTTGATAAGATGGAGAGGACAATAGATGTAATGCGCCATCAACCCGGATACGAATACGATAACCTTGTTGAAATGGTTCAAAATGAATATCGGATGCCCGTCGTTGAATTGCAGTTAATAAAGTTTGATTAATAAGTTGAATAACGGGCGCATCATTGTCATCTGTATTGGTATCCGCTATAAGTGGTAATAACGCGGGTTCTTCCTCTGGTACATGACTCAGTGAAATATTTTGATGCAATATTGATTCGATCCTTGCCAGTGGCCAAATTTCTACATTAACAATACATCCGGAAATAAAGCGTAATGCTGATAATAAATCATCATTGGGTAATTCGCTGCTGGCAATTGTTATCGTATTATCATCTTTTTTTATCACAACAGATTGGTGGCGTTGACAAATATCATGAATTTCTTTTTCCATTAATGTATTTTCCGTTGCTGAAAGTGAGTTCATTATTGCTTCCTGTGTAAGTGTGTATTGATATACCCGTCATCTTTCAAGTTGCCTCTTTGTTGGCTGCGCTCGCTCACCCCGGTCACATAGTTATCTATGTTCCTAGGGATTCACTTCTTTGCCGTCGCGATGCATCTTGAAATCCATAGGGTATAAGAGTTAATGAATTAAAATTCAAATATTTCCTGACAACGACTTTTTAATGAATTGTTTGTCGATTCACATTTAATATTCCATTTAATTATCCCTGTTTGTGTATTTTGTGTCGGCTTTAATGTAACACTAAGGTTTTTAAGACTCTGTTTACCGTTAATGGTAACTTCCCCATTTTTAACTGAAATGTTATCGATATATCTGCTGTTATGTTCTTTTGGAATTGACACTGCTCCTGCATTGCAACCATTGAAATCTTCAGTTTCAAAACCGCAAAGTTCTATACCTGATTTATAAGGTACAATATTTTGTAGTATATCTGTTAAAGCGGCTTTCTGGATATATCCTTGATAACTAGGAATGCCAATAGCACTTAAGATGGAAATGATAGCAATGGCAACCATGATCTCCATTAAAGTAAATCCTTGTTGTTTCATATTTTTTCTCCGTGTTGTGGTATTGAGGTATAGAGAATGACGGAAAGAGAAAAAAATAAAACAGGATATATGGAGGTTATGGAATTGACTCGAAAAAAGATTTATGAATTGCAAGGTTTGCAAAAATATTTACGGTGGTGTTCGCAAATTTTCTCGTTACTCATTGCTGATTTACACCACCATCAATATTATTATTGCTAATTACTGAAAGCGCATGGAGAGATCTAATGCTCTAATATGTTTGGTGAGTGCTCCAACAGAAATAAAGTCAATGCCGGTTTCAGCATAACTGCGCAGAGTATCTAGGGTGATATTACCAGATACTTCTAAAGCGACTTTACCTGATGTGATAGCGACGGCTTCTTTCATCATTGGAATAGTAAAATTATCTAGCATAATAATATCAACATTAGCTTTTAGTGCCAGAATGAGTTCATCCAGCGTTTCTACTTCGACTTCAACAGGGACACCGGGGTGAGAATAACGAGCTTTATCTACTGCCTGTTTAATAGAGCCATTGGCAATAATATGGTTTTCTTTGATAAGGAAAGCATCGAATAATCCAAGGCGGTGATTATTACCACCTCCGCAAAGTACGGCATATTTTAGGGCGGTGCGTAATCCTGGTAGCGTTTTGCGCGTATCAAGTAATTGGGTTTTTAAACCGGCAAGATGGTGAACATAATGACTGGTTTCTGTTGCAACGCCAGAGAGAGTTTGAATAAAGTTAAGGGCGGTGCGTTCACCGGTTAGTAATATCTGTGCTGGGCCTCGTAATATGCAGAGTTTTTGGTTGGTTGTAATCGCATCACTATCTTTGACTAACCATTCGATGGAGATTTGGTCGCCTAATTGAGTAAAAACCTCATTCAGCCATTGTTGTCCACAGAAAATGCCATCTTCCCGAGTGATAATGACGGCAGTGGCTTGTTTATCTGTGGGAATTAATTGGCCGGTAATATCAGAGGTGAAATTTGTATTTCCACCCAGATCTTCTTTTAGTGCGAGGGTTACATTGGCAGGAATGTCGTTTTGCAAGTGTTCCATAAGAACAGCACGGCGCTGATCCGTATTGCAATTTTGTTTTGTCATTAAAAAGCTCCAGCGGTGATAACAATATTAATGGTCTTAACATGCTACCCTGTTGCGCAGTGAACAACTACTATCTTGGTTTTGTTATCTAGATTTAGGATGGGAAAAAATGTGGTTGCATGATGAATTGAGTTAGAAAAATTCTTTCACACGATTTGTGCCCACAGGTGAGCAACCGTTTTATTAGTTATACCCTATGATTTCAAGATGGATCGCGACGGCAAGGGAGCGAATCCCTGGGAGCACAGAGAACTATGTGACCGGGGTGAGTGCTGCCAACAAAGAGGCAACTTGAAAGATAACGGGTATATTCATCGTATTAGTTTGTCTCCAGGAAAGCTTTGTTTGTACTGACACAATGGCTTATAGGCAGACCCGGATATAAAAGAGCATATCACTGGCTATAATGATGTTGTTCTGGGAAAAAAATTGATCTGGGACTTTATTTTCGATTGGACACATTACCAGCAATTATTGCAGGAGCAGAAAGAATGACTCTCTTTATACTGTTGTTAGTGTTGGCGTGGGAACGGGTTTTTAAAATGGGTGACCATTGGCAATTGGAGCACCGTCTTGAGCCATTGTTTACCAATTTGAAATCCTTTTCGTTATGGAAAAGCCTTTTAATGACGTTAGTCGTCATGATGATTACATGGATATTAATTGAAGTATTAAATGATTTTATGTTCGGGATTCTTGAACTGGTTTTATGGGTGTTCATTTGTTTGCTGTGCATCGGGGCAGGGCGCTTACGGCATGATTATCGTGAATATTTTCGTACTGTTCATCAGGATAACAGGGAACAACAAAGAGAATATCTTACGCGTCTCGCCATTATTCATGGTTTACCTTCTGATGTTAGCAAAGAGAGTATGTTGCGAGAGATACAAAATGCGTTGCTATGGATAAATTTTCGCTATTATCTAGCGCCGATTTTTTGGTTGATTGTAGCGGGCGATTTAGGGCCGGTCGCTTTAATGGGATATTGTTTCTTAAGGGCTTATCAGGGATGGTTGGCACAATATGGTACGCCGGTTCAGCGAGCGCAATCTGGCGTTGATGGCTTGTTGCATTGGTTGGATTGGATTCCTGTTCGTCTGGCTGGCGTGACTTATGCTTTATTAGGGCATGGTGAGCGAGCTTTACCGGCGTGGGTTGCTTCTCTGAGTGATTTAAGAACCTCACAATATAAAGTGCTCTGTCAACTTGCTCAGTTTTCACTAAGTCGCGAACCTCATCTTGATTCAATTCAAACGCCTATTGCTGCGGTGATACTGGCGAAAAAAGTGACGTTCTCTATTATCGTTGTCGTTGCCTTACTGACAATTTATGGAGCATTGGTTTGATTCGTTGGCTTAATGATTCTGATGAATTCAGGTTTCTTTCATTCCGTGTATGGCGTTGTTTGACTTAACTTTAGCTATTAGAGCCGGTTTATGCAGCGCCGACTGGCGCTGCAACAATAACAACTAAGCAGAGGGTTCGATGAAGTTAACATCCGACCATACAGAAATAACGGCGACAGCCCGGGCTAGCCCGCCAGCACCGTCAGTCTTCAATAGAACCGGTACCACAGACAGTTGCGTTGAAGCGGTATAACTGTCGTCTCCGAGCTTAACATATCTCGATTCCTCCCCTGTACCTCGGTGCCCGGTACTGAGTGATAAGGGTTTATTGGCAAAATCGAAGAACGCGAAGGCGACCTGATCTATTGACGAGGCCAGCGCATGCGGTTTGCCCGGCACGAACGGTCCATCGATCCGGTAGAGCAGGCGTGAATTTTGGAATACCTCGTCATCACCGGAACAGGTGCTGTTTATCCTGATCTGTCTGGCCGATGCCAGTGTATCTCCCGCCTGTTTACCGGCTCTTTTCACCGTTCCCCAATCCACCGATGACGGAGTAAGAACTACCGCACAGGTGGACGGCTTTTTGACCGGTGAGAGGATGACCGTGGTCCACAGGGGTTTCAGCATGCCGTTGGAACCCGATACGGCCGTTGGAGTCCAACCGATCGCGCCAACTGACAAATGACTTCCACCCGGTTTTGCATTGAAATTCCCGTCATTGTCCGGGTAAATTGCCCCGGTCACCGAGCGGACACTGATATCAACCAGACCGTTGGCATCTGGAACGCAGGGAATGTTAACGCCGGTATTCCCTTTGACCAGACTGGCTGATTGATAGGTATTGGGTGAACCATGCGTCTGGCAAGAGAGTGAAGATTGCCCGATATCAACCATAAAATCGCCCGCATTTCCTACCCGGACGCTACTCGGTGAAGACAAAGAGATCAATGAGCCGGTTCCCGATCCCACGGTGTAGGCCATCAACTGCGTCCCGGTGGGGACGCGACAAGTTGCCGACCAGTCAAGAGGGCCACTGGTGGTATAACCCACTATTTCATCCCGTGAATAATCACGCTTATCTTTGTTGTTCGGCATCATGGCATAGCCGGTGACGGTAACATTGCTCACCTTATTCACCAGTTCAGTCTCGCAGTCCTGATAATTCTCTGTTGCTTGGAGCGGCAAAGAGGTTAATAAAAAGAGCAATGATACCCCTAGACTCATGATGGTTGGAGCTTGATTCTCTACATTACCGCCCCATAAATGTTTAGTGTTTAACATCCTTCTTCTCTCCAAATTATTCATCTGTTCAAATCGCTTGTTTAACTTCTGGGAATAACATCTCTTTTGGCTATGTCCCAGATGCAAAAGCGATACAGGTGATATTTCACTGGGCATACAGATCATGGTGCCCATATGAGGGTCACGCTTATAGACATACGGCATCGGCCTGCACCAGTTTCCCGAGGGTATCGGATGACACCTGATAACGGGTGGTGCATTGTTGATCTGTCCCGTTTCCCCATTTAACTTTCACATGACCGGCGGACGGCATGCCGCTCAGATAAACCCGGCCGTTATCACCCACAATGCCGCTGCTGGCTTGGGTTGCGTTTCCTGCCAGCGTTGCGGTGGCACCAAAGGGCACGGGTTTGCCATGATGTGTCAAGGTCAGCAGCAACTGGCTGCCCAGTCGAACCTGATAATTAGCCAGCGTCACCGCCCCTTTGGTCGGGTAAACGTTGCGGCTGGTCTGATCAATATCGACCCCTTCCGGCAGGGTGGACGGGTCCAGATTGATGGTGTTTTTGTGGTAGACCGAACCGCCCGGCAGCACAGCATAGCCACGCCAGTCGGTCTGTACGTTGCCGTTGCTGACTGTCACCCCTTTCGCCCCGGGTGCGCGAACTAATACCGCAGTATCCCCCAACGAACGTGACAGCGTTATCCCGTAAGGATGGATCAAAAGGGCACCGGACGTGCCATAGGTAACATGCTGGCTGTTTGCGCTGTCGTTGTAACCCAGATTAACGCTCCCCTGACTGCCCTGATAACCTAGCGACAGGGACCGGCTGTTTTGCTGGCCGCTGTGCCCCCAGCCTTGTTGGAGGTTATAACTCAGGCGGTTATCCCATAACATGCCACTGATGCCGGTCTGCTGAGAGAGGTTACCCTGTGAGTCGCGCGAGGCGGTATAGCGGGTGTAAACGCCCCGTAATGCCGACGATGATCCAAAGAGACTCAGCGGAACCTGCATATTGAATGATACCTGACGGTTTTCCGGCCAGTGGCCCTCGCCCTTTATACGAGAAATGTTGTAACTCAGGTTATAGCTGATCCCCATCAGCATCGCGTTGTAACCCAGACTCAGGTTGTTGTCGGTACGGCCATTCCAATAATCATTACGCGTCCCGGAGGCATAAAGACTGCCCCAGCGTCCCAGTGTCTGACGCAGGTTCACCTGCCAGGTGTTCTGACGCCGCTCAAGCGCCCACGGCACCTGATATTCATTCAGGCTGTAGCCCATGCTGTTAGCATCACTGAAACTGTAGTAATGCTGGGTGGAGTAGCGGTAGGCGGCCAGATCAATGCCGGTGCCGGTACTGATCAAGTTTTTGGAATATTTCACGCGATAAGACTGGCCGAATTGCCCGCTCTCTTCCTGATCCTTGTTCCCCTGCAACTGTGCGCGGGCCAGCGTCACATCCGCAGACAGTGCGCCGAATGCCCCCAGCGAAACCCCCGAACCTAATACACCCGACTGGTAGTTGCCAGCGACCAATCCCCCGCCGTACAAGGTGATACTGTTGGGTAAACCATAGACCAGCGTACCCATCGCAAATACCGGGGAACGGTTGCCATTGGTCAGGCTGCCGCCGTGATATTGACCGGTCGTTAATTCATATTTAATGCCCCCGGGACGTTGCATCACCGGCAGGGACGAAGAGGCTATTGTAGAAACACGGGTACGGCCATTTTCCTCTTTGATGGTCACCGTCAGATCGCCCGCACTCCCGGTGGTATAGAGGTCGGTGAAACGAAACGGCCCCGGAGCCACCGTGGTTTGATACACGATATTGCCATTCTGGGATACCGTCACTTGCGCATTCGAGTTCGCCACACCGGTTATCTCCGGGGCAAAACCGCGCTGACTGTCGGGTAACATCGCCTCCTCAGAAGCCAGTTTCATACCACGAAATGGGATACTGTCAAAAATATCGCCACCGGTATAGGTTTCACCCGCCGTGAACTCACTGCGCAGTGAGGGGATATCACGTTGCAGATAGGTATTACTCACCTGCCATTGGGTCTGTGCTGGCGTGGAAAAACCGGAGATGCCCTCGTTGCGCTGACGATTGTAACTGTAAGTTTGTGTACTGCGCAGACGCCACGGCCCCAGATTCAACCCGTTACGAAAAGAAGCAAACAGATTACGGGAATGTGATCCTCCCCAATTTCCCTGACCGTCATAACGCCCTTCCGAACCATTGACGGTGTAATTCATCAAAAAGGCCGGGATGCCGTTATCCCACAGTGACGGATCAACCATCCCGGAATAGTGGGGTTGCATGGCGACCTGCGGGACACTGAGATCCAGACGCAAACGGGCGAAATCCAGTGTTGCGCGGGCGTGCGGGATCTGTTTTGTCAGATCGGTGATGAGGCTGTCGTCCGCTTTACCCTTAAAAGCGGGTAATCCGTGGGTATTGACTCCATACCCTTCCAGTTGTGCGACGGTTAATACCGGCTGGAGATGGCCGTTAACCAGCCTGAATTCGATCTCGCGGTTGTCCACCTTATTCTGGTTCATGTAGATATCGACCAGATAGCGCCCGGGTGCGACATAGCCCGCGTTTTCATACGCCGAGAGATCGACATGACTGCGTTCACCATCCGCGCCCATCAGGAATGCGGGATTAAAGTATTCCCGCGCCGAGGCGGGCAAGGTCGTTGCCGTCAGTGAACACAGCAGACATAGGTATACCGGCCGGGGCCGGAAACTGCCCGGTTGACCGGACGCACGTTGGTTACCCGTCCGCAGTGCAGACGGAAATAAAGTGTTTATTGCCATAGCTCATCTCTGCTTCTAATTAAGCTTATGCTGTTAATCTTGAGGTCACTTTGCCGGTACACCGTCCGCCGATGTGGCGGGTTTATAACGGGACGTGGCGATCCTGACTGTCGCCGGGAAAACGCCAGATTAGTGGCCCTTGTACCCCGGCGGTAAACGAATAGGTTTGTATGCTTTTCGGGGGCACCATCGTTTGGCGTGTGTGGTCATCCGCATGCTGTGTGCCCATTTTCAGGACCGAAAAGGTCAGAAAATAGGGCGTGGGATTTTCCACTCGCAACTGCGTCCCCTGAAGGGAAAATTTCACCTGTTTTGCCACCGTGGCGTTATCCCGGGCGGGGACGCCTTTAGGGCGATAAAACAGCCGAATATTCATCTGTAAAGCGACCTGCACTTGTGAGTTTTTGCCAGTTTGGCGCTCAGGTGCGCTCGTGTCCGGTACAGCGACGCCGGGGATAGCCCGTAACGAGACCACAAAGGCCGATTCCCGATCAGGCGGTAACTGCCCGCCAAGCTGGCGAATACGAAACGAGAATTTCCCGCCAGCCTCAATCCGCTTTAACGGTGGCAGGACAACAAAAGGGGGAACTTGCCCGGTTTTGGTGTCAAAGCGACCGGTATCGGGGTCCATCGGGCTGACAAATCCCTGCACCAGATAGCCCTGCGCCGTGTGATTGGTCATACTGAGGATCACACCACTCGGGCTGTCTTTGGCCACATAAGACAACTGCATCGGGGAGAACGATAACCCCTGATTCTCCGCCGCCTGCGCCTTTAACAGGCCGCCCAGCAGCAGGGCGAGACAAAAAAGGTAAATCATTGATCCACCGTGTGCTCGTTTGTTCCCGTTACTGACTCTCTTCACTTTCTACCTCTGGATAAAACAAGGGCGAATTTAACCCGCCACTTTGGCGGTAAACAGGTTTGAAGCCCCGCCGTAATCATTAATCATCGACCAGCTCACCGAGTTTTTGCCCACTTGTCCGACATAGGTCACACAATCCTGCGGCGCTATCATGGAGGGATAGCGGTTCAGATCGAGTGCCTGTCCGTCCAGTGTGAGGCTGTCCAGCGACAGGAAATACGGCGTGGGATTGCACGCCTTAATGCCATCGGGTTGCGACTGAAATCGCAACTGTCCATACGCCTCTTCCGGCAACATTGGCAGGCCATGCGGTCGCCAGAAAAACTTGATCCGCATTCCCACGCTCATCGACGCCTGATCCCGAGTGTGCTCACCTGCCATCTGATGGGCGGAGGGGATAGCATTCATCTGGACATACCCGAGCGATTCCCGATCCACTGGAAAAGGGGACAGATTAAACGTCGGCAAAATACGCAGGCTGTTCTGACTATTGGCCTCTAGCCTGAACAGCGGCGGCGTCACCACAAACGCCGGGGCGGTTTTCTCCTGATTTTCAGTGATCCTCACCTGAACCAGCCACGCCTGAGGCGTGGTGTTAACCACTGTCAGCGTCTGTGCCCGCAGCCCTTGGGTAAAAATCACCCGGGTTTTATTCAGGCTGATACCGGCTGCCTGACAGGGTTCTGTGTCGGCCATGCCTAACCCCAGCCAGAATAGTAGTGGCACCAGCCTGTACCGCGTTGTGCGTGCTCGACCTGTTTCCACAACGCCTCCTGTTACCTGAGCGATACTCAGTGATAATCAAATTGAAATTGTATGTGCGCAGTCAGTTCACCGGGGGTGGGGACAGACGTGCCGGATTCACGCCGCATATCCATCTGGAAGGTGATTTGACCGTCTTTAACGGCGCTACCCGGTGACGCTAAATCCACATAATCGCCATTTTTCAGGTAGCTTCCCAGCTTGCCTCCCGGTGATTGATAGCGCAGGCCAAAACCCACGTTTCCCGCCGTAGTGGAGGCTTCATCCCGAAATAACGTCGGGTGGTTTTCCGGCGTGGGGCCGGCTATTTTAATCGCCGGGGTCCGGCCTGCTCTGGCTGAGTTCGCACAGCCTGACAACGCTAGCGTAACAGGCTTGTTGTCCGCTGCTGCGATATGTTCCGTACTGCGCTGCACTTCGTTAAGCGGTATGGATGAAAACTCGACATGGGATGTCTGTACATTGAGTTCGCAGGTTGGTTGTTCCAGCGTCAGTGCCAGCATCAGTTCTGCCGTGTTTGAACTGGCTCCCCCGGGCAGGGAGACGGTACAGAGCAAACCGGCCAGTGTTGTCCGTCTGATAAGAGTCCACGGTTTGCACATTACGGTATCTCCCCTTTATAGGATGATGATCCTCCGAGGTCATTAATCACCGTCCAGCTCACTTTGGCCGGGTAATGTACCCCCTTGAGCGGGAAAGACAGCGCTGAGAACGGGGAAACCATGTTCTCTTTCTGTTGTTTCGTCATCAGCTCCTGTCCGCCCACTTTCAGGGAGGTGAAGGTGATGTAATAGGGTGACGGGTTGGTGACCGTTATCCCCTCGGCTGTTGGTTTGAAGCGTAGTGAACCAAATCCTTGCTCCGGCGCAACCGACAGTCCGTGTGGGCGATACATCAATTTAATTGTGTTAGCCATAGCAATCTGTATGCCCCCGGTGACTTGCTGACGGGAGGGATTGTCGATTTCAGGGCTTAACGGGATGGCTTGCGCGGTAAACCAGAACAGGGATTCCCGGTCGGCGGGCAGTGCTTGTCCGGTTTTGATGATGCGTACTTGATTCTGAGTGTCTGGCTCTAGGCGAAACAGGGGAGGAGTCACTACAAATGGAGCGGCCTTCTTTCGCTCAGGATCGGCACTGACCGCCACCTGCATCAAGTAGGCAGCTTTCTTACTGCTATTGCGCACTGAGGTTGACGCTGCGTGGCTGTCAGTCTGGTAGATAATGCGAGTAGTATCAATACTTACCCCGCCAGCCATAGCATCGGTGACCGTGCAGCCCAGCAGACCGGTCACTATCATCGCTGTCATCAATTTTTTCATTGATCCACCTGAAAGTGTCTGTTTTGGTATTACGTAAACAAGAATTGGACTTCCCTGTCCAATTCCACTGCTATTCTGTTCCTTGCGCCTGACGGCGTTGATTAGCTATAAATTTGATTATCGAGTAACTAGTTGAAAAGTCAGTGGTACACTGACACTCTCCCCAGTTTTGACTTTCGAAATGTCCTTAGCAACCAGCCCCACGGTAAAATCTTTTTTCGCACCAACAAAAGGATCACCTAGGTCAGCCAGTTGAACTTTTGCGTCTGTTTCCAGAAGGCCGGGGGTACCCTTCACTTCCAAGCCCACTGCTATGCTACCGGCAGCGGCACCACCCTTACCAAAGTATTTTTTCCCATCTGCGGTATTTGTCCCCATAATTTTCAAATCAACGTTTCGTTTCATGTTACCTGCTAGATCGACCTCGGCTGCACAGCCTGTTAGTGAAACAGTGAAATTCTGAGGACTGACTAAGGCGTTGTTGGCAACAAAATTAGCCGATGAAACAGAGCCCAGTTTGATACCGGGTTTGTCGATGTCGAGTGCACAAGTCGGTGCTCCTATAGAACCTGACACGACTACCGACGCACTATCACCGATATCAGCAGCATGTGCCATTCCCATCCCCATACTCAGGAGCACTGCGGCTAATACGCTGGTCTTCAAAATTTGCTTTTTCATTTCATCTATTCCTTATCTACATCTATTTACATACATTTTGCCTAAAACAACACCATGACAGATTAAACAGCCGGGCCGCTGAGGCGGTGCGTTTACTGGTCATTTAGAGTTATTTTGTTTGGTTATTAACTTGATGAAATATATGAATATAAATATTCACTTAATGAGATCACTTGTGACTTATGCCATTTGGTTTCAGGATTTCTGCCTTTGGTATGAGAAAATGAATATTGAATTGCTTAAAAAGCGAGCTTTAAACGGGCTGTAATATCCGTAATGAAAGAAATAATTTCCATTTGAAATCAAAAAATTAAGTAATTTTTTACAAAAAAATACAAAAAATCTCTTTTAAGTGATGAAATTTTCCGTATACTGCCCCGGCGGTTGAAGATAACCGAACAAAATAACTCTAAATATTCGGTTTTTTGTCCCATATCAGAAACTGGTGTCATTCAAAGCCACACCACCACTTTTAGTAACGTTTTTCCTCACTCTTACACCTTTTCACCCTTGCGCAGAAACACGAATCTCCAGAATCGCAAAAGCATTACATTAATTATTTTTATCAATTTCGATATTGAAGGAATTGATTGAGGACTGATATCAGGTTCGTTTTGAGCCATCATCTTCAATTCACTCTGTATTGAAATTGACCGGCATTGTGCGGACATATTGAGTTGAGTTTTGAAAGGTGCCCTGAGTAAGTTGTTCTGTGTTTGTCATACAATCTTCACAACAAACTATCGTGGTAAACCATGCGACGGCGGGATGATAGAACAATGGCCAGTGGCTGTTTATCGCCGTAGCGGATAAATTGCTTGGGGGAATAATCGTTTTTTTCTTTTTCTATCAATAAATTAATGATAGCGTTCAATGATTATCACTCTGATTTATCTATCACCTTGAAGCATAATCTGTCTATTTAGTGATAAAAAATTATTGTAATACGATAATTTTTGAAGTACTTTAACGAAAGTTTAGTTAAACATGTATATGGAATGACACAAAATGTGTGGTGAACAGGAGTTTGTAACTAATCCCAGAATCAAGCTACTCAGCTTTCTGGCTATTATTATTGCTTCCATTATGATAATTGGTGATTTGGGGTTCCATATTATTTCTTGGTCGTTAGAGTATGATGCCACTCGCCAGGCCGTTCTTCAGGCATATAGCGATCTTATGCCTGCATTGACTGCAAAAGGATTTAAGCAATCTTTATTAAGTCAGGTGCTTTATATTTCGTTGGATACGATACCTTTAATCATATCGACCGCTTCTTATATATTAATAGGAATTTTATTTTTCCGGCTTGCGAAAGGTGAAATATGGAGTGACCGTAATATTTCCGCTTCATTTATTATTGGTTTCCTGATGATTCTAGAGCAACTCCTCTACCCTGTGATTAATATGTTACAAGGAATGGCATTATCTGTAGATTTGGTAAAAGGACAACGGGTGTTTAGTTTCTCATTTGGTGTTAATTCAGAGTCTTTGTTTATTATTATGTTTGGTGTATTCCTCCTGATATTTAGCTTAATTATGCGTGAATCTAAGAAAATAAGCGATGAGCAGCGTTATTTTATCTGAGAACCATCATGAGTATTATAATAAGATTGGATGTAATCTTAGCGAAAAGGAAAGTGAAGTCTAAAGAGTTGGCTGCAATTATTGGTATTACTGAGCAAAATTTATCATTGCTGAAAAATGGCAAAATAAAAGGTATCCGCATCGAGACGCTGGAAAAAATTTGTAAACATTTACAGTGTCAGCCGGGAGATATATTGGAATATGTGGAAGATGGAGAAGATAACCGCTAATACAATAAATGAAGTCATTGTGTATCTTTTGGTATCTTATAAGATGGAACTTTATATTCATTAGCCAGTATTAACTACATGAAAATATTAATTATTTCATGTTTTTTATCTAGCCTGTTGCTCTTCGGTGTTAATGGAACGCCAATAAAGCAGGTTTCTCCTGGCGGTAAGAATATATATTTCTCTCTGGGAGAATATTGTTCTAATATTCCTTGGAATGCCAGAAAGATAAAATGCATATTTAGATATTATTTACTCGATCATAAGAAATGATCTCTCTTTTTATATGGTTTTTCATTTAAGTTAAATTTTTATAAAAAAATAGCAATTCAAGGATGTTAACAATGAATAAATTTTTTATTGCTTTATTCTCAATATTTGTGATTACAGGATGTTCTTCTATGCCGCGGCTTACTGATGGCTATATTTCAACCTGTGGTTATTTTGAGTGTAATGTCAAGGATATAGTTTCAGGCAGTGAAGTTAAAGTAGATAATATACCGTCTATTCCTGATATTTACCGGGATATCTCAAGCCAAGACAGACAAATTATACAATCTGGTGGAAGGCCATCTTTTGAAGATAAGAGTTACCGTATTAGGGGGACTTTTAAATTCTAATTTAATTTCTTTGGTTATTTCTTTATTTTTAATTAAGGTATTGTTATATGAATTTTATAAGAAAAATAGCTGTTATCCCTTTATTTACCTTATTTACTGGATTGGCGGGTTGTACATCGTGGGAAAAACCGGGAGCAACTAAGTATGAAAGAGACAGGGATTACGCTGAATGTAAAGCATTGGGGTATTCTCAATTACCATCAGACTGGACCAGCGAAGTCGTTCATTCTTTCGAGACAAAACATCTTTCCTGTAAAGATAAAGACGATGATGATAAATCCTGTCATCATGACGTTATTTTGCCAAAAACTGAGGTTAAGCGTTGGGATAAAAATGAATCGTCAAGGCGTTGGATAATTTCATCCTGTATGTACAAAAAAGGGTGGAATGAAGTGACGCGCTATTGGTTTTAATGTAGTCCATTTTTTCCATCAGCAGGAGTTGCGTGTAACTGTTGCTGGTGGTTCCTCACATATTTGTCATTATTCCTTTCTAATTGCCAGTTTTCGTCCTTCGGTTTTATTGATTTGGGCTACATTTATAACCTGATGGTATGCAGTTATATTTAAAATCAACAGGTGATGATTTGGTCACTATATTTTTTATAAAAATTCAACTATTTTATTGCTGTAACGATTCAATATGCCCATTTATATGTTTAAAAAGGTTGGTTAAAATATTATCTTAGGATGTTTATTAACCTACAGGTTATCAGCTTTTGCTAATTTTTAAAAAAAATTGTTAAAACTTGCAGGTTTTTATGATTTAGCACAAGGTCTTTATGGACAGTTGGTGAATACTTTGTTACTTTTATGGCCCGGTAGTTTAAATTGGTATTACCAATTTACTTCGGCGAAGATCGAAATAATGTTTATCCATATAAGTATTTGCCTTAAGTAGGCGTTATTGATGCAGGCTGTTTGAGCGCTGCCCAGATTCGAAACGACAAATAAAATAGCCTAATGAGATAGGTTCTAACGGGCTTGGTTCTAACTGACTTATAGTAAATATGGCTTATAGCAAAATCCGCCAACCAAAATTATCAGATGTCATTGAGCAGCGTCTTGAACATCTCATCCTTGAAGGATCTGTGCGTCCAGGGGAGAAGTTGCCGCCTGAACGTGAGTTGGCGAAACAGTTTGATGTGTCACGCCCTTCACTGCGCGAAGCCATTCAGCGGTTAGAAGCTAAAGGTTTTCTTTTTCGCCGTCAGGGTGGGGGGACGTTTGTTCAGAGTAACCTCTGGCAAAGTTTTAGTGATCCACTGGCACAACTACTGGCTGGTCACCCAGAATCTCAATTTGACCTCCTTGAAACCCGCCATGCTTTGGAAGGTGTCGCTGCCTATTACGCGGCACTGCGTGGAACTGACGAAGATTTTGCACGTATTCGGCAATATCACCTTGTTATTCAACAAGCTCAGGAAAGTGGTGATGTCAATGCGGAATCCGAATCTGTTTTGCAATATCAGCTTGTCGTTGCCGAAGCCGCGCATAATGTGGTTCTCCTTCATTTATTACGCTGTATGGCACCTATGCTGGAACAAAATATCCGGCAGAATTTTGAGTTTTTGTATACCCGCCGAGAAATGTTGACGGCTGTCAGCGATCATCGGGCGAAGATTTTTGAAGCGATAATGGCGAGGCAACCAGAGAAAGCCCGTGAGGCATCCCATCGCCATTTAGCTTTTATTGAAGATGTCTTATTGGATCTTAGCCGCGAGCACACTCGCCGCGAGCGATCATTACGACGTCTTCAACAGCATCAGGAATAAAATTAGCTGTGTGGATCTTGAAGTTTGCTGCGTCTGCACAGCTAAGTTGAGTCCCTTTACTGAGGGCGCTAGCGGCAACAACAGTGAGGGCCTATCTTCCAGTCATGACCGGCTGAACGTCAAAGGGTATGACGGGAAGATAGGCTCCAAAACAATCATTAGAAACAGATAACAGATAAGGAATACACCATGTCAGACATTTTGAAAAATGACGTGGATCCGATCGAAACTCGCGACTGGTTACAGGCGATCGAATCGGTCATCCGTGAAGAGGGTGTTGATCGTGCCCAGTTCTTGATTGATCAGGTACTGAACGAAGCACGTAAAGGTGGCGTGAATGTTGCAGCCGGTGCTGCTAACCGCGATTATATCAATACCATTGCTGTTGAGGATGAGCCTGCTTACCCTGGCAATCTGGATTTGGAGCGCCGTATTCGCTCTGCTATTCGTTGGAATGCTGTGATGACCGTGTTGCGGGCGTCCAAAAAAGATCTGGAATTGGGTGGTCACATGGCTTCATTCCAGTCTTCAGCAACCATGTATGAAGTTTGTTTCAACCATTTCTTCCGTGCCCGTAATGAAAATGACGGCGGTGACTTGGTTTATTTCCAAGGTCACATCTCTCCAGGTGTCTACGCTCGTGCTTTCCTTGAAGGCCGTTTAACTGAAGAGCAGATGAATAATTTCCGCCAGGAAATTCATGGCAATGGTCTCTCTTCTTATCCGCATCCGAAATTGATGCCTGAATTCTGGCAGTTCCCAACTGTTTCAATGGGATTGGGGCCAATCGGTGCGATTTATCAGGCTAAGTTCCTGAAATACCTGGAACATCGAGGTCTGAAAGATACTTCCAAGCAGACCGTTTATGCCTTCTTGGGCGACGGTGAAATGGATGAGCCAGAATCCAAAGGGGCGATCACTATCGCAACCCGTGAAAAACTGGATAACTTGGTATTTGTTATCAACTGTAACCTGCAACGTCTGGATGGCCCGGTTACAGGCAATGGCAAAATCGTTAATGAGCTGGAAGGCATTTTTGATGGTGCTGGCTGGCAAGTGATTAAAGTGCTTTGGGGCGAGCGTTGGGATGAACTGCTGCGTAAAGATACCAGCGGTAAATTGATCCAAGTGATGAACGAAACTCTGGATGGTGATTACCAGACGTTCAAATCCAAAGATGGTGCTTATGTACGTCAGCACTTCTTTGGCCGTTACCCAGAGACTGCTGAATTAGTCAAAGATATGACTGATGACCAGATTTGGGCGTTGAACCGTGGTGGTCATGATCCTAAGAAAGTCTTTGCCGCTTTGAAAAAAGCGCAGGAAACTACCGGCAAACCAACGGTTATCCTAGCCCAAACTATCAAAGGTTACGGTATGGGTGATACGGCGGAAGGTAAAAACATCGCTCATCAGGTTAAGAAGATGAATATGGAAGGCGTTCGCCATTTCCGTGATCGTTTCAATGTGCCTGTGGCTGATGAGCAACTCGAAAATCTGCCGTATGTGACTTTTGATAAAGATTCTGAAGAGTACAAATATTTGCACGAGCGTCGTGCAGCGTTGGGTGGCTATCTGCCAAGCCGTCGTACTCATTTTGAAGAGAAGCTGGAACTGCCAACGCTGGAAGATTTTGGTGCGTTGCTGGAAGAACAAAACAAAGAAATTTCTACTACTATCGCTTTCGTTCGTGCTTTGAACGTGATGTTGAAGAACAAGTCAATCAAAGATCGTCTGGTTCCAATCATTGCTGATGAAGCGCGTACTTTTGGTATGGAAGGTCTGTTCCGTCAGATCGGCATCTACAGTCCTAACGGCCAGCAGTATACTCCGCAGGACCGTGAGCAGGTTGCTTACTATAAAGAAGACGCTAAAGGCCAGATTCTGCAAGAAGGCATCAATGAACTGGGTGCTGCTTCATCGTGGCTGGCGGCGGCAACGTCTTACAGCACTAATAACCTGCCAATGATTCCGTTCTACATCTATTACTCTATGTTCGGGTTCCAACGTATTGGCGACATGTGCTGGGCAGCAGGTGACCAACAGGCTCGTGGTTTCTTGATTGGGGGTACTTCTGGTCGTACAACCTTGAATGGTGAAGGTCTGCAACACGAAGATGGGCACAGTCACATTCAGTCTCTGACTATCCCTAACTGTATCTCTTACGATCCGGCATTTGCTTATGAAGTTGCTGTGATTATGCATGATGGTTTGGAGCGTATGTATGGTGAGAAGCAAGAGAACATTTACTACTACATCACCACGCTGAACGAAAACTACCACATGCCGGCGATGCCAAAAGGTGCAGAAGAAGGTATCCGTAAAGGTATCTACAAGCTGGAAAGCTTGGAAGGTAGTAAAGGTAAAGTTCAGCTATTGGGTTCTGGTTCTATTCTGCGTCATGTTCGTGAAGCAGCACAGATTCTGGCTAACGATTATGGTGTGGGTTCTGATGTGTACAGCGTGACTTCATTCACTGAACTGGCTCGTGACGGTCAGGATTGTGAACGTTGGAACATGTTGCACCCAACAGAAACGCCACGTGTACCTTATGTTGCTCAGATCATGAATGAAGCACCGGCAGTAGCTTCTACTGACTATATGAAGCTGTTCGCAGAACAAATTCGTAACTTCATCCCTGCAAGCGAATTCCGCGTATTGGGTACTGACGGTTTCGGTCGTTCCGATAGCCGTGAAAACCTGCGTCATCATTTTGAAGTTGATGCTTCTTACGTGGTAGTTGCTGCTTTGGGTGAACTGGCTAAGCGCGGCGAAATCGACGTGAGTGTTGTGGAAGAAGCGATCAAGAAATACAACATTAACCCAGAAAAAGTTAACCCGCGTCTGGCATAAGAGGTAAAGAATCAATGGCTATCGAAATTAAGGTACCGGATATCGGTGCGGATGAAGTTGAAGTCACCGAAATCATGGTGAAAGTTGGCGATACAGTAGAAGCTGACCAATCGCTGATTACCGTGGAAGGTGATAAGGCTTCTATGGAAGTTCCATCCCCTCAGGCGGGTGTTGTTAAAGCGATCATCATTGCGGTTGGCGATAAAGTTGAAACTGGCAAACCGATTATGATTTTTGATTCCGCGGAAGGGGCTGTAGAAGCTGCGCCAGCGGAAGAGTCAGCAGCGGTAACATTGTCTTCGCGTATGGCAGAGTCAGAACCAGTCGCTTCTGCGGCTATGAATGTTCATGTACCGGATATCGGTGGTGATGAAGTCGAAGTTACCGAAGTGATGGTGAAAGTTGGCGACGCAGTGGAAGCTGAACAATCGCTGATCACCGTAGAGGGCGATAAAGCCTCTATGGAAGTACCAGCGCCATTCGCAGGTATCGTCAAGGAAATCAAAATCAAAGCCGGTGATAAAGTGGAAACCGGTTCTATGATCATGATATTCGAAGTCGCGGGTGCAGCGCCTGCTGCTCCGGCAGCCTCAGCTCCAGCTCCAGCGCCAGTGGCTGAACCAGAGAAAGCGGCAGCACCGGTTATTGCTAGCAGAAGTTTCGTAGAAGAAGACAAAAATGATTTCGCTGAAAATAGCGCTTATGTTCATGCAACGCCGGTGATCCGTCGTCTGGCGCGTGAATTCGGCGTTAACTTGGCTAAAGTGAAAGGTACAGGGCGTAAAGGCCGTGTTCTGCGTGAAGACGTTCAGGCTTACGTGAAAGACGCGGTTAAACGTGCTGAATCTGCTCCTGCATCAGCCGGTGGTGGTCTGCCTGGTATGCTGCCTTGGCCGAAAGTTGATTTCAGCAAATTTGGTGAAATTGAAGAAGTTGAACTGGGCCGTATTCAGAAAATCTCTGGTGCTAACCTGAGCCGTAACTGGGTGATGATCCCTCATGTTACTCAGTTCGACGAAACGGATATCACTGAAGTTGAAAACTTCCGCAAACAGCAGAATCAGGAAGCGGAGAAGAAACAGCTTGGCGTGAAGATTACTCCGCTAGTATTCATCATGAAAGCGGTAGCAAAAGCGCTGGAAGAGATGCCGCGCTTTAACAGCTCTATCTCGGAAGATGGCCAGAAACTGACGCTGAAAAAATACATCAACATTGGTGTGGCGGTTGATACGCCTAATGGTCTGGTGGTTCCAGTGTTCCGTGACGTTAATAAGAAAGGCATCATTGAATTGTCTCGTGAGCTGACTGAAATGTCTAAGAAAGCTCGTGCTGGCAAACTGACTGCATCCGATATGCAGGGTGGATGCTTCACTATTTCAAGCCTGGGCGGTATCGGCGGCACAGCATTTACGCCAATCGTTAATGCACCAGAAGTGGCTATCTTGGGCGTATCTCGCTCATCAATGAAGCCGGTATGGAATGGTAAAGAGTTTGTACCACGTTTGATGTTGCCTCTGTCGCTCTCCTTCGATCACCGAGTGATCGATGGCGCTGATGGTGCGCGTTTCATCACATTTATTAATCATGCGATGAGCGATATCCGCCGTCTGGTGATGTAATCTCAAAGGCCGGCCATGTGCCGGCCTGATTGTTATTGCGGTGACAGAGGAACTACTTACATCTGGTGAGTTTGTTGCGAGTTCTGTCACGTTAACGCGCTTTTCAGGTTATTAACAATTCTGTAAACTGCTCGCGGTGTGTAGGTCCCGGTGGAATATATCGTTTTTGGTGCCTGACCCACCGGACAAACAATTAAGAGGTCATGATGAGTACTGAAATTAAAACCCAGGTTGTGGTGCTTGGGGCAGGTCCAGCAGGGTATTCTGCTGCTTTTCGTTGCGCGGATTTAGGTTTGGAAACCGTCCTGGTGGAACGTTACTCTACCTTAGGTGGTGTTTGTCTTAACGTTGGTTGTATCCCTTCTAAGGCATTGCTGCATGTAGCAAAAGTGATTGAGGAAGCTAAAGCGCTGGCAGATCATGGCATCGTTTTTGGTGAACCTAAAACAGACATCGAAAAAGTCCGTGTTTGGAAAGAAAAAGTTATTAATCAGCTAACCGGTGGCTTGGCTGGTATGGCTAAAGGCCGTAAAGTTAAAGTGGTTAATGGTTTTGGTAAATTTACGGGAGCTAACACGCTGGTTGTTGAAGGTGAAGGTGGCGCAACAACGATTAATTTTGATAACGCCATTATTGCCGCGGGTTCCCGTCCTATTCAACTGCCATTTATTCCTCATGATGACCCGCGCGTTTGGGATTCTACCGATGCTTTGGCGCTGACAACGGTTCCTGGCCGTTTGTTGGTCATGGGCGGAGGTATTATCGGTCTGGAAATGGGAACCGTTTACCACGCTCTGGGCTCTCAGATTGATGTCGTTGAAATGTTGGATCAAGTGATTCCTGCGGCTGATAAAGACGTGGTGAAAGTCTTTACCAAACGTATCAGCAAACAATTCAATCTGATGCTGGAAACCAAAGTTACCGTGGTAGAAGCTAAAGAAGATGGTATCTACGTCACGATGGAAGGCAAAAACGCACCGGCAGAACCACAGCGTTATGACGCGGTTCTGGTTGCCATCGGTCGTGTACCTAACGGTAAAATGCTGGATGCAGGTAAAGCCGGTGTTGAAGTTGACGACCGTGGCTTTATCCATGTTGATAAGCAAATGCGCACCAATGTACCGCACATCTTTGCTATTGGCGACATCGTTGGTCAGCCTATGTTGGCGCATAAAGGTGTTCACGAAGGTCACGTTGCGGCGGAAGTTATTTCCGGTAAGAAACACTACTTTGATCCAAAAGTGATTCCATCTATTGCTTACACTGAACCAGAAGTTGCATGGGTTGGCTTGACTGAGAAAGAAGCGAAAGAGAAAGGTATTAGCTATGAAACGGCAACTTTCCCGTGGGCAGCTTCTGGCCGCGCAATTGCTTCTGATTGTGCTGACGGTATGACCAAACTGATTTTCGATAAAGAAAGCAATCGTATTATCGGTGGTGCTATTGTTGGTACTAACGGTGGTGAACTGCTAGGTGAAATTGGTCTGGCAATTGAGATGGGTTGTGATGCGGAAGATATCGCGTTGACCATTCATGCTCACCCAACGTTGCATGAATCGGTAGGTCTGGCTGCTGAAATCTTTGAAGGCAGTATTACTGATTTGCCAAATGCGAAAGCAAAGAAAAAGAAATAATTTCTTAAATCGATTAATCTAATTTACTCAAGCGGCCTCCATTTATATGGGGGCCGTTTTTTATTCTGGTATGACCTGTTTGAAGAAACACGGCATAAAAAGTATGGATTTTGTGGGTGTTACTGGCAAAAATCAGCGGAATAATCTGTTTTAATAGCTTTGTCTGCTGTTAATTCAGAATATTACTATCAGTTAATGTTACTTTTATGTGAACGAATTAACATCGCATTCAAATTTTGGTATGCTGGATGCCCGAAGCTGGGCATAACTTGTTTGTACTTACTAAGTTATGCCGGCAATCCTCTGACCTGGCACCCGGAACCATAATTAACAACCTGTCCCTGGAGGGGCTATTGTTGCGAAAACACATGTTGTTACGCAAAGATTATAGCTTGCGAGGCAGGTTCCAAGGCGGGTGCAGAGCCGGGTAGATAAAATGACAATGAGAGCGAGGAGAAAGTCGTGCTAGAAGAATACCGCAAGCACGTAGCCGAGCGTGCAGCCCAAGGCGTCGTCCCTAAACCATTGGACGCGACACAAGCGGCGGCGCTGGTTGAGTTACTGAAGAGCCCACCAACAGGTGAAGAAGATTTTCTGTTAGATCTGCTGATTAACCGTGTTCCCCCTGGCGTTGACGAAGCGGCGTATGTAAAAGCCGGTTTTCTTGCCGCCATTGCGAAAGGCGAAACTATTTCACCACTAATCACGCCAGAAAAGGCGATTGAACTGCTTGGAACGATGCAAGGCGGTTATAATATTCATCCTTTGATTGATGCTCTGGATAATGAAAAACTGGCTCCAATTGCAGCTAAAGCGCTCTCTCATACTTTGTTGATGTTTGACAACTTCTATGATGTAGAAGAAAAAGCAAAAGCAGGTAATCCACAAGCCAAACAAATTATGCAATCTTGGGCTGATGCGCAGTGGTATCTGGAACGCCCTGAATTGGCAGAAAAAATTACAGTCACGGTATTTAAAGTGACGGGTGAAACAAACACTGACGATTTATCTCCCGCGCAGGATGCATGGTCACGCCCTGATATTCCGCTGCATGCTTTGGCAATGTTGAAAAATGCTCGCGAAGGAATTGTCCCGGATCAAGCTGGTGTTATTGGTCCAATCAAACAGATTGAAGAACTGAGTAAGAAAGGCTATCCGCTGGCTTATGTCGGTGATGTTGTGGGTACAGGTTCTTCCCGCAAATCGGCCACTAACTCAGTGTTGTGGTTTATGGGCGAAGATATCCCCTTTGTGCCAAACAAACGTGGTGGTGGCGTTGTTCTGGGCGGTAAAATTGCGCCAATCTTCTTCAATACAATGGAAGATGCCGGTGCACTGCCAATAGAGATGGATGTAACCAAATTAAATATGGGTGATGTGATTGATGTCTACCCATATAAAGGGGAGGTGCGTCACCACGAAACCAATGAGCTATTGGCTGAATTTGGACTGAAAACAGATGTATTGTTGGATGAAGTTCGTGCCGGTGGCCGTATTCCACTGATTATTGGTCGCGGTTTGACCAGTAAGGCGCGTGAGTCTCTTGGTTTACCTCCCAGTGATGTCTTCCGTCAGGCGAAAGCGGTTGAGGAAAGTAGTCGCGGTTTCTCCTTGGCTCAGAAAATGGTTGGCCGGGCATGTGGCACGGCGGGTATTCGTCCAGGTGAGTACTGTGAACCTAAAATGACCTCTGTTGGTTCTCAGGATACAACTGGCCCAATGACCCGTGACGAACTGAAAGATCTGGCGTGTTTGGGTTTTTCTGCGGATCTGGTTATGCAGTCATTCTGCCATACGGCTGCTTATCCTAAGCCAGTTGATGTCACCACTCACCATACCTTGCCTGACTTCATTATGAATCGTGGCGGTGTTTCTCTGCGTCCGGGTGATGGCATCATTCACTCATGGCTGAACCGTATGTTGCTACCTGATACGGTTGGTACCGGTGGTGATTCCCATACCCGTTTCCCAATTGGTATTTCTTTCCCGGCAGGTTCTGGCTTGGTGGCGTTTGCTGCCGCGACGGGGGTGATGCCTTTGGATATGCCAGAATCGGTGTTGGTTCGTTTTAAAGGGCAGATGCAGCCCGGTATTACTTTGCGTGATTTGGTTCATGCGATTCCTTACTATGCGATTCAGCAAGGTCTTTTGACGGTTGAAAAGAAAGGCAAGAAAAACATCTTCTCTGGCCGTATCCTCGAAATCGAAGGTTTGCCAGATCTGAAAGTTGAGCAGGCGTTTGAGCTGGCGGATGCTTCTGCGGAGCGCTCTGCGGCGGGCTGTACCATTAAATTGGATAAAGCACCGATTATTGAATACCTGCAATCCAATATTGTGTTGCTGAAATGGATGATTGCCGAAGGTTATGGTGACCGTCGTACACTGGAACGCCGTGTAACGGGTATGGAAAACTGGCTGAAAGATCCTCAACTGCTGGAAGCCGATGCTGATGCAGAATACGCAGCGGTTATCGAAATCGATCTGGCCGAAATTAAAGAGCCTATTCTGTGCGCACCGAATGATCCCGATGATGCTCGTTTACTGTCTGATGTAGCTAACAGTAAGATTGATGAAGTTTTTATCGGTTCTTGTATGACTAACATTGGTCATTTCCGTGCAGCCGGTAAATTATTGGATCAACATAAAGGTCAATTACCGACTCGTTTGTGGGTTGCTCCGCCAACGAAAATGGATGCGGCTCAACTCACAGAGGAAGGTTATTACAGTATCTTTGGTAAGAGTGGAGCACGGGTTGAAATTCCTGGTTGTTCCTTGTGTATGGGTAACCAAGCACGTGTTGCTGACGGTGTAACTGTGGTTTCCACTTCGACTCGTAACTTCCCAAATCGTCTGGGAACGGGGGCGAATGTTTACCTGGCATCGGCTGAACTGGCTGCTGTAGCTTCTCTATTGGGACGCCTGCCTACACCGGAAGAGTACCAGCAATTTATGGCTAAAGTTGATGAGACCGCGGAAGATACTTACCGTTATCTCAATTTTGATCAACTGAACCAATACACTGAAAAAGCGGATGATGTGATTTTCCAAACCGCGGTGTAATTGCGATATATTGCAATATGAACGAATGGGAGGTAAAAACCTCCCATTTTAGATTGCTGGTTTTTAACGTTTCGATTATCACTGCTGAGTTTTTATCAATGATAAAACAAGTATTAAGAAAAGTTGTTTTTTGCTTATCAGTGTGGTTTTAGCATTTGGAAAAAAGACAAGCATATCGTTAAAAAGCAGATAAAAACTTTAATCACTAAAGGTAAAAAGTAGTGATTAACGATTTTTTAAAGTGGGTAAAAATGCGATGTTATAGCTGACATGAAAAGAGGAAACATCAGGGAAAACGGATTTTAAATTGATTAATCAGGGGGCGGAATAACAATATTAATCGTGTTGATAAAATTATCAGCGAAAAGAATAAAAACGTTTTTCAGCATTAAAAGCTATTAAAGAAACTGGCTTTGATTTTAATATTATTAATAAACCTGTTGCTCTTTTTGGTTTTAAACTTAAAAAATAAAAACAAAAAAACCTAATTATCGGCATAAAAAATCACAAATAAATGATTTTATACCACATGAATCGGGTTATTTTCAGTGTTATTACATTGCATTTTTTATGTAAAAATGCAATACCTTAAATATGTCGGTTTACACTGTTTTAACTCGTTCGGTCGCTATAATATTTTAGTCTATTTTCAATGACATAAAAAATACTTTCCTTTTTTAAATGGGTTTTCGGCAGCCTAAAAGGGAGTTAAAATCCGCCATTTTATTATCTCATTATCTTTTATAAATGATGTTGATTTTACAGCGAGCTATCATTAAATAGGCGTGGTTAAAAACTTTTTATGTAGTATTTAATTATTGATTAAATATTTAAATTTACCATGAGAATCCGCGTAATTCTATTTCTACCGATAATCGGCGCGTCTAATTATTCTTAGGCGCGCCAGCAATATTCGTCATGTTGAATATTGGTTAGCTGATAGTTATTTCCAAAGAATGAAAGTTACACTTCATAATCAAAGACGATGATATCGTCGGCAGAATCTATAAGCAGATCTTTTAATTTGTCATGCTTAGGGTGAGACAAATAATTTGAAATAGCCTTTTGATCATCAAATGTCATGGTGATGGCATGTGTAAAACCTTTATTTTTATTTTCACTACTTACATTACCTCCCCATTCAACAGCAGAAATACCTGTGATTTGATGCTGCATAGAAATTGCGGTATCTCTTATCATCATTAATTGTTGTTCTTTTATTTCGGGTGTGAATTTTAACAAAAGAATATGACGTATCATAATAATAGCTCCTAAGAAGTGGCTTTGTTTTTCCAGACAAGATAGAAAATAACTGGTTGTACTGCAAGACTCTTGAATATACCTCATCGATTAGTGGGCGAGTGTTCGATTTTGCTGTTTTTGTTTCTCTGAGATATTATTAATTATAGTGTATTTGTCTATATTTGCACTGAGGCTGAACTCTTCTCCGATGAAAGCCATAGCGGACACAAACTTCAAGGATAGCTTAGAGTGGACATTTCGGTTATCCAGGTGCAAACCATATCGTTGTGTCAGCATAGAGGCGTTAATCTCACTTCTTGTCAGTTTGTGGGCTGATTCTGGGGCGGAATTGCTAGGAAATTTAGAACGGAAAGAACGCACCGGAGGTTAATGATGGACTACGAATTTTTGCTGGATGTTACTGGGAAGGTGACTAGCCGATTCTCAATGGATCATGAAGCTATTGGTCAGTGGCTGAATGAAGAAGTTAATGGTGATTTAACAGTGATAGATAAAGTTGCCGCAGCACTGGCTGAAATTAAAGGTAGTGAACGTCAATGGCAACTTGTGGGTCACGAATATACGCTGCTAATGGATGACGAAGAGGTTATGGTTCGTGCTAATCAGCTTGAGTTTGAAACTGATTCGATGGAGGAGGGCATGAGCTATTACGATAATGAGAGCCTGTCTTTTTGTGGTACCAAGGATTTTCTTGATATGTTGACTGATTATCGGGACTTTATTTTAAAAAACGATTGGTAAAAAGCTGTATATAGGCAAAAAGAACTCTCTGGCACGATAGGTTTTTTTCTTACTGTTAATGGTTGCTATGAAGGATAGTCATTGAGTCATTTTACTCAATGATAGTTGAATAGCTAAAGAATCAAGGTGGTTTTAATGGAAGATATCAATCTGTCTGGTGGCATTAATGAAGCTACAAGCTGGCTTATTAATCATCAGGATTTAATTATTCAATATCTGGTCAATACTGTTGCTGCTATTCTGATTCTTGTTCTGGGGTTGATGGCGGCGAAACTCATTAGTAAGGGCGTGAGAAGAGTTATGTCATTGCGGGGCATTGATGTAACGGTATCAGATTTCTTGGCTGCGATCGTTCGTTATTCGATTATTGCGTTTACTATTATTGCCGTTCTGGGCAAATTAGGTGTTCAGACGGCTTCTGTCATTGCGGTTATCGGTGCTGCTGGTTTGGCTGTTGGTTTGGCTTTACAAGGTTCTTTATCCAACTTTGCCGCAGGGGTATTGCTGGTGGCTTTTCGTCCAATCCGTGCGGGCGAATATGTTATTCTGGGCGCAGTTGAGGGCACGGTTGTTCAGGTGCAGATTTTCTCTACTACATTGCGTACAGCGGATGACAAGATCATCGTAATCCCGAACGGGAAAATTATTGCTGATAATGTTATTAATACCAGCCGTGAACCGAATCGCCGAACCCAGATTATGGTCGGTGTTGCATATAATGCGGATATTGATGAAGTTAAAAAAGTATTAGGTGATGTTATTGCCGCAGACAACCGTATTCAGCATGATAAAGGCGTGACGATTCGTTTGCATGAAATGGCACCTTCTTCACTGAATTTTGTTGTGCGTGTATGGACAACCAATGGTGATGCTTGGGAGGTTTATTGGGATTTGATGGAGAATTTTAAACGTACATTGGATAAACACAATATCAGCATTCCTTATCCACAAATGGATGTTTATTTGCATCAGAACCAAGCTATGGCGCGGAATAAGATGAGTGATTAGTCAGAGGTCATTGGATAATAACCATCTGATAGTGTGAATGGAATGTAAATTTTCACCGGTAAATTAGCGCCGCGTTATTCATAGCGCGGCGCTCTGTTCTCCTGACTTATTTTATTGACATAAGGTATTAAAGTTGTTTTTGATGAAATCATCGTTGATATCTTCTGTCAGTGCTATTTTCTTGTTATCAGATAAGCAAAGGACAGCGGATGAAACATCTGAAGTATGGAAATTAATATCAGCAGTGACTATCCCATCACCTTTTTCACCTTGTATTTTTAGAATAAAACGTTCACAGCCTTTTTTACACAAGAAAGGCTGATAATGACTGAGCTCTACGTCTGTAATATTTGCTGTACCAATATAATATCCAATTATTTCATAGTGGTTTAATGTCTTTTCAACATCATTTCGCAGCAAATAGTAGTTTCTGATAGTAAGAGTAGCAATAATAATGATGACTAATAGCATGAAACCGGTAATTTTTTTCAAAATAATCTCTTCCTCTTATTTTCATGGCATTGATAGATTCATTAACGCTTTTAGTGTGTATTAGCTTGATTTTCTTTGAATTAATCAAATGGTTTTCCTATAAAAATCTGCTTTTTGGTTGGTTATTAAAATTTCTTATGATCAATTAGAAGCATTTATTTCCTCTAATGAGCTATTCTTCTTAATATTCTGAACATTGAAATAGCAAAGTGAATAATTATTGAGGAGTTTTTTTATGTTATCGACATTTGTGCAGGGTTTTTTTCTTAGCGCAGCAATGATTTTGCCTCTTGGTCCACAAAATGCCTTTGTTATGCAACAAGGTAGCAAGAGACAATTTCATTTGATGAGCGCAACTTTGTGCGCGATCAGTGATGGTTTTCTGATTGGTGTCGGTGTATTTGGTGGCAGTGCATTACTTAGTCAGTCAACTTTACTCTTGCAATTTGTCACCTGGGGGGGTGTTGCTTTTTTATTCTGGTATGGATGGGGGGCTTTACGTGTAGTTTTGTTTGCCAATATTGAACAAGTGCAGGCGAGTAGTACAGCAAAAAACCGTTGGCGGGTCATTGCGATTATCTTTGCGGTCACTTGGTTAAATCCGCATGTTTATTTAGATACCATTGTTGTTCTGGGTAGTATTGGTGGTCAGTTATCTTCCGAACTCAGGCCCTGGTTTACTTTTGGTGCGGCAAGCGCTTCTGTTAGTTGGTTTTTTTCTCTGTCATTGCTGGCCGCATGGTTTTCTCCTGTGCTAAATAAGCCGCTTTCTCAGCGGATTATTAATGGGTTTATCTGTGTCATTATGTGGTATATCGCATGGCAACTTGCTAAGCAGGGATTACTAATTTCTGATTGAGCTGGACACTTCTTTGCATGCAGTCTCTGTGTTAGTGTTTTATTCATCCCATATATATTTCGGTTTTTCCGTGGGATGAACATTTTCTGTAACAGGTTTTCTTCGGAGGTTGTGTGAAATTGAAATCATTAGGGTTGGCCGCCATGTTAAGTGCCGGGGTGCCACTTGCTGCACAGGCTGCTGATTTACCCGGAGTCCCTCATGTTATTACTTCTGGTAATGCGGTAGTGAAAGCTGAACCGGATATAGCAACATTGATGATTAACGTCAATATTTCTGCTAAAGATGCATCTGGGGCTAAAAAGCAGGTTGATGAGTTGGTTGCTAAGTATTTTGATTTTCTGAAAAAGAGCGGTATTGAAAAGAAAGATATTAATGCCGCGAATCTGCGTACTCAGCCTGATTATGAGTACGATAATGTATCTGGCAAATCGGTGCTGAAAGGCTATCGTGCGATCCGTTCAGTGGAGGTGAAGGTTCGTAAGTTAGATCAACTTAATGATCTGCTAGATGGTGCATTAAAAGCGGGTTTGAATGAAATAGTATCTGTTCAGTTTGGGGTGGACAATCCGCAAAAATATCGTGATGAAGCCCGCCAGAAAGCCATTGAAAATGCGATTGAACAAGCTGATGCATTGGCGAAAGGCTTTAATAGCAGTGTTGGTTCGATATACAGTATCAATTACCGAGCGCCAGAGGTAATTGACCATATGAAGTATCGCAATGCTGATGTGATGATGGCGGGAGGTGCTGCTGCTGGAGTGGGTGAAACTTACCAGCAGGATAGCATCAATTTCAGCGATCAGGTTGATGTTGTGTTTGAACTAAAACCTTAATCAGTGTCATCTTGTCTTAACATCTGACGCCCAAATTTCAACAGGGCGTCAGTCACTTTTTTCATAGTCCTGCTTTCCGGTGCGAAACGATGCCAATAGAGCATCCGGCGCTGACATAGACCCGGTGTCAGGTCAATCAGTTCACCATTTTTCAATTCCTGATCAATCTGTAAATGGGGGATCATACAACAGGTGGAACCCTGCTTTGCCAGTTGTACAAAGGCTTCAGATGAATTGACGATATGACATGGAACGCTACCCGGAGACAACTCGAAATTCTGTTGTAAAAATGCCTGATGCATATCATCCAGATGGTCGAATGCAACCGCAGGGGCTTTTAGTAACGCCGAACGGGTAACGCCATTTGGGAAATAACGGGCAGCAAATTCTGGTGAGGCGACAAACAGATAATCCAGTGCGCCTAATTTATCGACCAGACAACTGGGTAAGGGTTGTGGTTGAATACTGACCGCACCAACGACTTCACCTCTTCTCAACTGTTCCTGAGTCCGAGTTTCATCTTCAACTTGAATATTGAGTCGGATAGGCAAATCAGAGAGTACCGGGTGTAGTGCCGGTAACAGCCAGGTTGCTAAGCTGTCAGCGTTGACGGCCAGTGAAAGCAGCAATGGAATATCTGTACCCTGTTCATCGCCTAGCCATTGTTCTTCCAACAACTCTACCTGATGTAATAGAGCCAGTAATTTTTGTCCTTGTTCGGTGGGGCGCGGAGGAACGGTGCGTACTAGCAGAGGTTGACCGAACAGATTTTCCAACTGTTTGATACGTTGAGAAACTGCGGATTGAGTGATACAGAGTTTCTGGGCAGCACGCTCGAAGCCGCGTTCTCGGATCACCGCATCCAAGGCTTGCAGTGTTCGGTAGTCAGGGCGTTTCATTGTAGAAAGATTCTCCACTTATTTTGCTGAGTAGCACTATTTATTTTTCTGAATATCACTATGCCATATTTTCTTGATGGATGAGGCAATTTATCTGGTGGGTCGTAAAATCCTACCTTCCAGAAATTACTCATGTTATACCCAATTTGGATAAATTTTTGTTGGTTAGTCGCCTTTGGGAAGGTGGTTCCATTTTTGAAGACTAAGTTTGTTGATGTGGTTGAATAGGCGATATGCTCAGGCGAAAGCATCGGGTGAGGCTGTTTTTGTTAGCTTAATAGTTAATTTTTGATTGAACTCGGGATTGTTTACATGTTTCGCTTAGGTGTGGCTTTTTTATAAAGTTGTTCAAAAAGCGTGACTTTGGGCTATTTAATAACAATGTAAGTAAGGTTGTTTTGTTATGCTGTCGCTGAAGCATGTTGCACAATTAACATACAATACTTTGCAGTTATATATGGATCAGAGAGGAATAGATTTGGCGGTTGGTCCTATCTCTGACAGCGACGCAAATATGCTAACAGGAGCATATGGTGAGCTAAACTGGGACTATTATATTACAGAGGTTGGTAATCGACATGATTGTTTCAGCTTATGTATAAAATTTGTCATATCAAGGGAAAATCTCCAAATTGAATCTGCTCCGGCTGGAGTCGCTTTGTCTACATATGATTTGAATGATAAGAGTTTTAACATTCATGTATTGGAAAATTTTGTGAAGGATATAGAAAATCATCCATTGCATCGGAAGATGCTTTTGTATACTCTGTATGCAACATTGATTTTTATGGATATGTCTGGTGGTGAAGACATCAGGATTCATGAACCCGTTAGGGATAAAATAGCTTACTATCGTTCGTTTGGTTTTGAGTTAGAGCGCTGTGGATATGTAATGTCGTGTGATATTAAGACATTAACGGCAAAATTGAAAAGTAGGTCTAAGGAGTTAGCTTTCTGACATCTCTGCGTTTCTATGCTCGTTATAGTGCCCAAGTAGACTAGGTAGAACGAACCGAGTGTAAAATAGCTATTTTGTTCATTTGGATTTGTTGCGATGGTCATAACCAAGAGATTTTGTCGGGAATTTTTTGTCCTGTATGACGAAATCAGTTCAGTAATGTGAAGTTGTTTTATGAGGTGTTGCTAATGAGAACACAAAAAGAACCGATGTTCGATACCATTCAAACGTATAAAAAAGCTGGAGAGACCTTGGATTTTCTCATGAAAGTAGGTCCGGTTTTGGAAGAACATGCACAGGCACCAAGCCAAGAAAAGCAAGGTCGTCGTCGCAACAAAGAAGCAGCATAAACATCACTTTTTTGTCGCCCGCCGCCATATGGATATGGCGGGTTTTTGGCGTCATTTAATCTTATATTTCCCGTGACTTATCCTATCCAACTTTAATTGAATTGCGGTTTCTTTGTTGTCATCAAAGTTTATACTAGTCGAGGTCTTTCCTTGTAACTGATATAGGCAATGAATTGATATGACTCAGGACGAACTAAAAAAAGCAGTAGGTTGGGCAGCACTCGAATTTGTTACGCCAGGAACAATTGTGGGTGTGGGGACAGGTTCAACGGCTTCACATTTTATTGATGCCCTCGGTTCCATTAAAGATCAAATTGAAGGGGCAGTATCCAGCTCTGAGGCTTCTACTGAGAAGTTAAAAAGCTTGGGAATTCCTGTATTTGATTGTAATGAAGTGGATTCCCTTGATATCTATGTTGATGGTGCGGATGAAATCAATGGCAATATGCAGATGATTAAAGGTGGTGGAGCTGCATTAACGCGTGAAAAAATCATTGCTGCAATAGCAAAAAAATTCGTTTGTATTGTTGATGCTTCTAAAAAAGTTGATGTATTGGGTAAATTTCCTCTGCCGGTTGAAGTGATTCCAATGGCTCGCGCCTATGTTACTCGTGAATTGGTTAAGTTAGGGGGAGCACCAAAATATCGTCAGAATGTTGTGACGGATAACGGCAATGTGATCCTTGATGTGCATAATCTAGCCATACTCAATCCTGTTGAGTTAGAGAATAAAATTAATCGCATCTCCGGCGTGGTGACTGTGGGCCTATTTGCTAACCGTGGTGCGGATATTATATTGATGGGAACACTTGATGGAGTGAAAACCATCACCCAATAATATTATTCATAGAGGGCGGAGTTCTTCGCCCTTAAAAATTTTTTCACTTTTAAAATAGGTGAAGAATTTAGTGATATATTTCATAGCCATGATTGTTATTTAATCTAAATCCTGATTTTGTTCTTTTTCAGATCATTTTATTCCGCATAATAACTACTTTATTAAGATTTATGTGACGGGAATAGCAATCGTTTATATTGCTGTGTTCGTTTTTTTTGTTATGTTGAGAGAATGAGTCTTAAATGTAACGAAGCGTAACAATAGGCAGGATAAATGGTTAAGGTATCTCTGGAAAAAGATAAGATTAAATTTTTGCTATTGGAAGGTGTGCATCAGAGCGCGGTAGAAAATCTGCGGGCAGCCGGTTATAGCAATATCGAATATCATAAGGGAGCATTAGATTCTGAAGAGTTAAAAGAGGCAATTCGTGATGCCCATTTTGTTGGTATCCGTTCCCGCACACAACTGACCGAAGACATTTTTCAGGCAGCCGAAAAATTGGTTGCTGTAGGTTGTTTCTGTATTGGCACTAATCAGGTTAATCTGAAAGCGGCTGCGAAACGTGGTATCCCTGTCTTTAATGCGCCATTTTCTAATACCCGTTCTGTTGCTGAAATGGTCCTTGGTGAATTGTTGTTATTGCTGCGTCGTATCCCTTTAGCAAATGCGAAAGCTCATCGAGGGGTATGGGATAAGCAGGCTAAGGGCTGCTATGAAGTGCGTGGGAAGAAACTGGGTATCATCGGTTACGGCCATATTGGCACTCAGCTTGGTATTCTGGCTGAAAATATCGGTATGGATGTCTACTTTTACGATATTGAAAACAAATTGCCATTAGGTAATGCCCATCAGGTACGTCATTTGTCAGAATTACTGAATATGAGTGATGTGGTTAGTTTGCATGTACCGGAAACGCCATCAACTAAAAATATGATTGGTGCAACCGAACTTACCCTGATGAAACCGGGTTCTATCTTGATCAATGCTTCACGTGGGACGGTGGTGGATATCCCGGCATTATGTGATGCGTTGGAAAGTGAACATCTGTCAGGGGCGGCTGTGGATGTGTTCCCTGTTGAACCGGCAACCAATAATGATCCGTTTGAGTCACCGCTGTGTAAATTTGATAATGTGTTGCTGACGCCACATATTGGCGGCTCTACTCAGGAAGCGCAAGAAAACATTGGTTATGAAGTAGCAGGAAAGCTAGCGAAATACTCTGATAATGGTTCTACCTTATCAGCAGTAAACTTCCCAGAAGTGTCTCTTCCTGTTCATGCTGATGATACCAACCGGTTTTTGCATATTCATGAAAATCGTCCGGGTATATTGAACAGTATTAACCAAGTGTTTGCTGAACAGGATATCAATATTGCCGCTCAGTATCTGCGTACCAGTGGGGACATGGGTTATGTGGTTATTGATATTGTGACTGAAAACCCGGCTCAAGCTGAAATGGTATTTCAGAAACTGAAAGCACTGCCGGGTACTATCCGTTCTCGTCTGCTTTACTGATTATACCCGTTATCTTTCAAGTTGCCTCTTTGTTGGCTGCGCTCACTCACCCCGGTCACATAGTTTGCTATGCTCCCGGGGATTCGCTCCTTGCCGTCGCGATGCATCTTGAAATCCATAGGGTATATTTTGATATGTCAAAAATGGGTGCTTTGTGTGAGGCACCCATTTTTTACTGCCATTGCCAGATTTTTTCAGGTGTGATGATTTCTGGTAATGGGATATCCCATTCGGCTGTTGGCAGTGTATCAACTAACTGGCAGTTATGTGCCAAACCTATCGGATAGAAGTTTTTCTGTTGCCACTGGCTCAGTGTACGATCATAAAAACCACCACCCATGCCAAGCCGCTGCCCTGTGCGGTCAAAAGCAACCAGTGGGACCATCATAATATCCAGCTCTGATAATGGTAAAACCTGTTCAACATTCAGTGGTGGCTCTTCTATATTGAAGCGGTTTCTGACAAGCGGGGTATTGGGTTGATAGTTTAAAAACAGCAGATGGTGATGACGGAAAGGATGTAATACGGGCAGATAGATCTGCTTATTTTGTTGCCAGAGTTGGTTAATCAGTGGGCGGGTATCGAGTTCACCATCAAACGAAAGAAATAGCGCGATTTTGTTGGCTTGGTGAATTCTGGGGTGGTTGATTGCTCGCTCAGCAGCCTGTCTTGCAAAAAACAATTGTTGTTCAGGGGTGAGTTCACGGCGTTGCTGGCGTATTTTCTTTCTAATGCTTTGTCTGAGTGATAATAGAGACTTTGATTGCATAGAACCTGCGTTGGATAGCAGCAGCGATTAAGGTTGAGATTCTCCAAGATGCCGTTACAGGTAGTAACCCTTGAACCCTTGGTTCAAGGTGAACGCAGCGTCGCAGCTTTAAGGCTTCTCGGCCGAACCGAGCATGCACACCAGACTACGGAGCACCACATTCTATAATGTATGAAATATCGGCTCAGGGGACTTTCCCCGTTCACGAACATCTCAGAGAAATTTATTCAGCGCTTGTAAGCAACTTTGTGACACCTATTGTATGAAACTAAATACAGAAAGCAACTAATTCTCGAATGATTCACTCACTAATGTATGATTTATCAATAGAATTCATTCATTTGGCGAAATGGTGCTCTCTGTGATGCGACCTTGTTCCACTAATGCTTGTTCTATAGTCTGTTGGAGCATCTTTATTTTCTGTTCCATATTATAGGCATAGTCACGGGTTTTCACTTTTTCTTGTGCCAATTCGTGACAGATATTCAGTGCCACAATAAAAATCAGTTGTTCAGTATTGGTTACTCTGGTGCGCTCTTTTAAATCTTCTAAACGTTGCTCAAGTTCCACAGCCGCAGCCAGTAATGCTTCTTTTTGCTCTGATGGACAATTGACACGTAGTGACCGCCCAAAAATCTGGATATCTACCGGTTGTGCAGACATGACCCCTTCCTGACTTATTACTGCGCGTCGGTTTTAATTCTGGATTGTAGAATTGAAACCGGCGCCAATCATTGTAACGCGATACCGACAGGCAACTAACGATTAGCTAGGTTGTTGTCTGGTATAGCGACTCCCCTTGGTGGTAGCATAGCATGAACTTACACCGTCAACGATGACCAATACACATGTCTATACAGAATTCATTACCAGATTATCAATCTTTTGACGAAATATTGCATCAACAGTCAGTGGCGCTGACAGCAGCGGAGATGCATGGGTTGATTAGCGGCCTGCTGTGCGGCGGTAATCGCGACAGTAGTTGGCAGGTCTTAGTTCATGACTTAGCGAATGATGGGTTAGCTTTTTCCCATCCATTAGCTCAACAATTGCGTGAATTACGTGAAATCACATTTGAATCATTGGATGACAGTAATTTTGCATTCAGTTTATTGCTGCCAGATGAGGACGATAATGTGTTTGAACGAGCAGATGCATTAGCGGGATGGGTTAACCATTTTTTACTGGGATTAGGTGTTGCTCAACCGAAGTTCGCGGATAGAAAAGAGATCGGTGAGATTATTGGTGATTTGCGCAATATCGGTCTGCTTGGTTATGAAGAAGGTGATGATCAAGAAGAGTTGGCCCAGGCACTGGAAGAGGTCCTTGAATATGTGCGAGTGGCCGCACAGCTTTGCTATATCGCCTTTACTGAACCTAAAACCGTTTTAATTGCTAAAAACGACAAACCAACATTGCATTAATTGGTGTTTATTGAACGCAAAATAATTATCAGTCGCAGGAGAGGGTATGATCAAACAAGAATATTTATCCCGCCGTCAGGCTTTACTGGCAAAAATGGCTCCGGCCAGCGCAGCGATTATTTTTTCTGCCCCGCCTGCGCCACGAAATTCAGATAATGAATATCCCTATCGTCAGCATAGCGATTTCCTTTATTTGACCGGGTTTAATGAACCGGAAGCGGTGCTGATATTAATTAAGAGCGATGATACACATAATCATAGTGTGCTTTTTAATCGAGCGCGTGATTTGACTGCGGAAATTTGGTTTGGTCGCCGTCTTGGGCAAGAAGCGGCCCCGGAAAAACTGGGTATTGATCGCGCTTTGCCTTTTGATGATATCAAAGAAGAGCTTTATCTGTTACTGAATGGTTTGGATGTGGTTTATCACGCACGAGGCGAATTTGCCTACGCAGATGAAATTGTCTTCCATGCGCTGGATAAATTAAGAGAAGGCGGTCGTCGTAATCTTTCAGCGCCTTTAACGATAACTGACTGGCACCCTTGGGTACATGAAATGCGGTTGTTCAAATCTAAGGCAGAAATTGAAGTTATGCGCCGGGCAGGTCAAATCAGTGCGCAGGCCCATATGCGCGCGATGAAAGTTTGCCGCCCAGGAATGTTTGAATATCAATTGGAAGCTGAAATTCATCACGAATTTACTCATCAGGGGGCTCGCTACCCTGCTTACAACACGATTGTAGGGAGCGGTGAAAATAGCTGTATTCTGCACTACACCGAGAATGAAAGTAGGATGAAAGAGGGGGACTTGGTGTTGGTTGACGCAGGTTGTGAATATCTGGGTTATGCCGGAGATATTACGCGTACTTTCCCTGTCAATGGCAAGTTTACCCGTGCTCAGCGTGAAATTTACGATATCGTCCTGAAAACACTCAATGTCTCATTGGAATTGTATAAGCCGGGGACCAGCATCAACAAAGTCACAGAACATGTCGTTCAGATTATGGTGGAAGAGTTGGTGAAACTAGGCGTTATGCACGGTGAAGTTGAACATTTAATCGAAACTAAAGCTTATCGCCAGTTCTTTATGCATGGCTTAAGTCATTGGTTAGGGTTGGATGTGCATGATGTTGGTGACTATGGTGTAGAGCGTGACCGTATTTTGCAACCAGGAATGGTATTGACTGTTGAGCCGGGGATTTATATTGCACCGGATGCAGATGTACCGATGGAATATCGTGGTATCGGTATCCGTATTGAGGATGACATTTTGATCACTGAAACAGGTAATGAAAACCTGACAGCCAGTGTCGTTAAAGAAGCTGATGAGATTGAAGCTCTGATGGCGGAAGCAAAACAGGGTTAAGTTAAGAATGAACGTGATTATCGTTGGTGGAGGCATGACCGGCGCGACGCTTGCGCTGGCGATATCTTCCCTGAGTAAGGGGCAGATTCATGTGTCCCTGATTGAAGCAGCAGAGCCGGAGCAGAAACATCCCGGCTTTGATGCCAGAGCGATAGCACTGGCTTATGGTACTTGTCAGCGTTTACAACAGATTGGCGTTTGGTCTGCTCTGGAAGATTATGTGATACCAATAACTCACGTTCATGTTAGTGATCGTGGTCATGCAGGGTTTGTGAACCTTTACGCAAAAGAATATGGCATTCCAGCTCTAGGTAATGTTATCGAATTGTACGATGCAGGGCAGTGTTTGTTCAAATTACTGAAAAATGCGCCTGGTGTAACGCTATATTGTCCATCCAAGGTTATGGCTGTTGAAAGAACCCTATCATCGGTCGCTGTCACTCTGGACAGTGGTGAACGTCTGCAAGGCGAGTTGCTGGTAGCGGCAGATGGCAGCCATTCTGCCATTGGTCACGCTTGTAATATTCAGTGGCAGCGGCGCGCTTATGAACAGGTTGCCGTGATTACCAATGTACTGACTTCAGAGCATCCGCGAGGCAGTGCATTTGAACGTTTCACAGAACATGGTCCACTTGCTTTGTTGCCAATGTCTGGGGGGCGGAGTTCGCTGGTCTGGTGCCATCAGTTGGCGCGGAAAAAAGAGATAGCGAGTTGGAATAATGAGCAATTTCTTAAGCAGTTACAGCGAGCATTTGGCTGGAGACTGGGGAAAATATTGGAGACTGGTCAGCGTCATCGCTATCCATTGGTTCTATCCACTGCAAATCAACAAATTAGCCACCGATTAGCATTGGTGGGAAATGCCGCGCAAACATTACATCCGATTGCCGGTCAGGGTTTCAATCTTGGTATGCGAGATGTCATGACACTGGCTCAGATTGTTTCTGCGGCTTTTGCTGCGGGTCAGGATATTGGTACTTACCCGGTTTTGGCTAACTATCAACAGCAACGGGTTTTAGATCGGGAAAACACCATCGATATTACCGATGGATTGATACGGATATTTGCCAATCGTTATTTTCCATTACAAGCCGGGCGTAACTTCGGCCTGATGGTGATGGAAAAATGCTCTCCTATGCGGGATATACTGGCCCGTCAGACTCTGGGTTGGGTCGCCCAAAGATAACCGCAGATTAAGCAGACAAAATAAGAGGACGTTATATTATGCAATCATTTGACGTGGTTATCGCTGGTGGCGGTATGGTTGGTTTAGCGCTTGCCTGTGGCTTACAAGGCAGTGGCTTGCGGGTGGCTGTAGTGGAGAGCTATCCGCCTACTCATCCCGTTACTGCTGGAGAAGAGTATGCTTTGCGGGTTTCTGCGATTAATGCAGCCAGTGAGCGCTTATTACAGCATCTTGGTGTGTGGCAACAGATCTTGGATATGCGCACCAGTCCTTATCAGGAAATAGAAGTTTGGGAGCGGGATAGCTTTGGCCGTATTCAGTTCAGCGCGGCTGAATATGGGTTGGAATATCTTGGTCATATCATTGAAAACCGAGTTATTCGTGAAACATTATGGAAAAAAGCGGATAGCTTATCTGATGTGACCATTTTGGCACCGGCGGCTTTGAAACAGGTTGCCTGGGGTGAAAATGAAGCTTTTATGACTTTATCCGATGGTCGCATGTTAACTGCCCGTTTAGTGGTTGGTGCTGATGGCGCTCATTCATGGTTGCGTCAACATGCTGATATCCCTCTCACATTTTGGGATTATGAACATCATGCATTGGTAGCCACTATTCGCATCGAAGAGCCGCATGGTCGGGTTGCCCGTCAGGTCTTTTATGGTAATGGTATTTTGGCGTTTTTGCCCCTTGCCGATCCTCATTTGTGTTCTATCGTCTGGTCACTACCGGGTGAAGTTGCCGAACAGTACAAACAGCTTGATCATCAGCGTTTCAACCAGCAATTGGCGGTAGATTTTGATCTGCGCCTTGGTCAATGTGAATTGATGGGTGAACGTCTGACAATTCCACTAACCGGTCGCTATGCCCGTAATTTTGCGGCTCATCGTCTGGCCCTGTTGGGAGATGCCGCTCATACTATTCACCCATTGGCAGGTCAGGGAGTGAATTTGGGCTTTATGGATGTCGCTGAATTGATAGGTGAATTGCGTCGTCTGCATGGTCAGGGAAAAGATATTGGTCAGCACTTTTATTTACGTCGCTATGAGCGCCGACGTAAACATGGGGCTGCGGTGATGCTGGCTGGAATGCAAGGTTTTCGTCAATTATTTGATGGCAATAATCCAGCGAAAAAACTTTTGCGGGATGTCGGGTTATCTCTGGCAGATAATTTACCGGGAGTTAAACCTAAATTACTTCGTCAGGCAATGGGTTTGAATGACTTGCCGGATTGGCTCTGCTCTGAATCCCATTCGGCTGAAAAAATCTAATTTAGCCTCTGCTTATCGATAACTTTTTCTCATATCTTGCTGAAATATGAATAGGTGATTTTATTCATATTTCAGTTAGCTTGTAACAGAAAATGGGTGTTTTCTAAAGTTAATTGTTAATTTTGAGTATTATGACTCATTTTAATAGTTGAAAATTCTGCATACTCATAACACGTTTTTTGATGGTCACTGGATTGAACCCTATTTTTACTTATGGTTCATTTTGGTTTTCAGTGATAACTTTCATTTTAAGATATCGTTTGCGTCGCGTTTTTTAGCCGCTTTTTGTTCATGATTCACAGTATCTGTCGGTTAATACGCGGTATGTTTTCATGTAGGAAATGAAAAGAGGGAAATAATGGCAAAACAAACCCCATTGTATGACCAGCATCTGGCTTGTGGTGCACGTATGGTAGATTTTCATGGCTGGATGATGCCTTTGCATTATGGTTCACAAATGGATGAGCATCATACTGTCCGCACTCATGCCGGTATGTTTGATGTTTCCCACATGACGATTGTGGATCTGCATGGTACTGGTTGCCGTGATTTTCTGCGTTATTTGCTGGCAAATGACATTGCTAAACTGACAGAAAAGGGTAAAGCCCTATACACCGGGATGCTTAATGCTTCTGGCGGTGTAATTGATGACCTGATTGTTTATTACCTTAGCAATGATTTTTATCGATTGGTGGTCAATTCTGCGACTCGTGAGAAAGATCTGGCTTGGATTAATGAACATGTAGCCAGTTACCAGGTTGATATTCAGGTTCGTGATGATCTGGCATTAATTGCGGTTCAGGGGCCTGAAGCTCAGGTAAAAGTGCAGTCTCTATTGAATGATGAACAAAAACAGACTATTGCCGGAATGAAACCTTTCTTTGGTGTGCAGGCGGGGGATCTGTTTATCGCAACAACGGGTTATACCGGTGAAGCGGGTTATGAAGTGGCATTACCAAAAGAGCAAGCAGCGGATTTCTGGCAAAAATTGCTGAGTGTCGGCGTAAAGCCTGCGGGATTAGGTGCGCGTGATACGTTACGGCTTGAAGCCGGTATGAACCTCTATGGACAGGAAATGGATGAAACCATTTCTCCCCTTGCGGCTAACATGAGTTGGACAATCGCTTGGAAACCGGAAGATCGCCAGTTTATCGGTCGTGAAGCGCTAGAAAAACAGCGTGAAGAGGATACTGAGCAGTTAGTTGGCTTGGTGATGAGAGAAAAGGGTGTGTTACGCGGTGGTTTAATAGTTAGTTTTACTGATGAGATGGGTGCCTTACATTCTGGCGTTATTACCAGTGGTACGTTCTCTCCAACATTAGGATTCAGTATTGCCCTTGCCCGTGTGCCGCAGGGAATTGGTGAACAGGCGGTTGTCCAAATCCGCAATCGTGAAATGCCGGTTCAGGTAGTCAAACCTAGCTTTGTACGGGCGGGTAAACCTCTCGTATAGTCATTTTTATCGAATAATAACTTGATGAGTAAATAGCAATTTATCCCAGTAGGCATGATTGGTGCAGGAGCACAACATAGCCTAATAGGGGTAGATTCTAGGATTGAAGGAGATGATGGTAATGAGTAATGTACCCGCAGAATTAAGATATGCCCAATCACATGAGTGGGTTCGTGCAGAAGGTAATGGTGAATACACGGTAGGCATTACCGCGCATGCACAGGAGCTGCTAGGCGATATGGTTTTTGTTGATTTGCCGGAAGTAGGTAATGAAATCAATCTTGGTGATGATTGCGCGGTTGTTGAATCAGTGAAAGCGGCTTCCGATATCTATGCACCACTGGGTGGTGAAATTATTGCCGTTAATGAAGCGCTAAATGACTCGCCTGAATTGGTTAACAGTGAGCCTTATAACGAAGGTTGGCTGTTCCGTATTAAAGCCTCTGATGAAAGTGAACTTTCGGGTTTGCTGGATGCCGAAGGATATCAGGCACTTCTGGACGAAGAAGAATAATATGCTTACCGTCGCCCTGTTTCACATTGTGAGCAGGGCGTTTTTATTTGTATGCCATTTCTGGCCGGCTTCAGGAATTAGTAACAAATGACCCAGACATTAAGCCAACTCGAAAATCAGGGCGAGTTTATCCGCCGTCATATTGGCTCTTCCGCCGAACAGCAAAAAGAGATGCTGGCGACAGTGGGGGCGAGTTCCCTCAATGATTTAACACAGAAAATTGTTCCCCGTGATATCGCGTTGCCAGAGCCGCCCGATGTTGGCGGTGGTGCGACTGAACAGCAAGCACTAGCTGAACTGAAAGCGATTGCCAGCCAAAATAAACGTTACCAATCCTATATTGGTATGGGGTATGTGCCTGCGGTGCTTCCACCGGTTATTTTGCGTAATTTATTAGAAAATCCTGGCTGGTATACCGCTTATACACCTTATCAACCAGAAGTTTCTCAAGGTCGCCTTGAATCACTATTGAATTTCCAGCAAGTGACGATCGATTTGACGGGGTTGGATATTGCTTCTGCTTCTCTGTTGGATGAAGCTACCGCGGCGGCTGAAGCAATGGCAATGGCAAAACGTACCAGCAAGCTGAAAAATGCTGACCGTTTCTTTGTTGCTGATGATATCCATCCTCAAACATTGGACGTTGTTCGTACCCGCGCGGAAACCTTTGGCTTTGATGTGATTGTGGATAAAGCAGAAAAAGTCTTGGAGTTGGACGGTGTATTTGGTGTGTTGTTGCAACAGGTTGGTACAACAGGTGAAGTTCATGATTATGCTGATCTGATCGCACAACTGAAACAGCGCAAAATCATTGTCAGTGTTGCCGCTGACTTGATGGCGTTGGTGCTTTTGACCGCACCGGGTAAACAAGGGGCTGACATTGTGTTTGGTTCTGCCCAGCGCTTTGGGGTACCAATGGGTTATGGCGGTCCCCACGCAGCATTTTTTGCCAGCCGTGATGAATTCAAACGTTCTATGCCGGGACGTATTATCGGCGTTTCCCGTGATGCGGCAGGTAATGTGGCGCTGCGCATGGCAATGCAGACCCGTGAGCAGCATATCCGTCGTGAGAAAGCGAATTCCAACATCTGTACGGCTCAGGTGTTGTTGGCAAATATCGCCGGGATGTATGCGGTATATCATGGTTTGAAAGGACTAAAACGCATTGCAGGCCGTATTCATCGTCTGACTGACATTCTGGCGGCCGGGTTACAGAAAGCTGGATTTACTCTACGTTACAAAACTTGGTTTGATACGTTGACGGTGGAAGTTGCTGATAAAGCGGCGGTATTGGCCCGGGCAGACAAAGCTGAAATCAATTTGCGTACCGATATTTATGGTGCGGTGGGTATCACATTGAGTGAAGCTACCTGTCGTAATGATCTGATTAAATTGTTCTCTGTGCTGACAGGCACGGATGACAAGCTAGATGTCGAAGCACTGGATCAAGAGTTGATGACGGAAAGTCACTCCATTCCTGCATCCATGTTGCGCAGTGATGAAATTCTTCTGCATCCAAATTTCAACCGCTATCACAGCGAAACGGATATGATGCGCTATATGCATCGTCTTGAGCGCCGAGATTTGGCACTGAATCAGGCCATGATCCCATTGGGTTCTTGCACCATGAAACTTAATGCTGCGGCAGAAATGTTACCGATCTCTTGGCCTGAATTTAATGAACTACACCCATTCTGTCCGCCGGAGCAAGCGCAGGGTTATCAGCAAATGATCAGCCAATTATCTCACTGGCTGGTGCAACTGACGGGTTATGATGCTGTTTGTATGCAACCAAACTCCGGCGCGCAGGGTGAATATGCGGGTCTGCTTGCTATTCGCCGTTACCATGAAAGCCGTGGAGAAGGGCATCGTCATATCTGTTTAATCCCAAGCTCTGCACATGGCACCAACCCGGCTTCTGCTCATATGGCAGGTATGACAGTGGTGGTGGTGAGTTGCGATAAAGAAGGCAACATTGATCTGGCGGACCTGCGTGAAAAAGCGGAAAAATCCGGTGGCGAGCTTTCCTGCATCATGGTGACTTATCCATCAACCCACGGCGTATATGAAGAAACTATTCGTCAGGTATGTGAAATCATTCATCAGTATGGTGGTCAGGTTTACCTTGATGGTGCGAATATGAACGCGCAGGTTGGTATCACCGCGCCAGGTTTTATCGGTGCTGATGTTTCACACCTCAACCTGCATAAAACATTCTGTATTCCACACGGCGGCGGTGGTCCAGGAATGGGGCCGATTGGCGTAAAAGCCCATTTAGCGCCGTTCTTACCGGGGCACTCGGTAGTTCAAATGGATGTCCTTACTGAACAGAGAGCTGTGTCTGCGGCACCATTTGGTAGTGCTTCTATTTTGCCGATTAGCTGGATGTATATCCGTATGATGGGTTCACAAGGATTGAAACAGGCAAGCCAGACGGCGATTTTGAATGCTAACTATATTGCTGCCCGCCTAAAGAATGATTATGACGTGTTGTATACCGGTCATAATGGTTATGTGGCGCATGAGTGTATTCTGGATATTCGGCCTTTGAAAGAAGAGTTTGGTATCAGCGAGATGGATATTGCTAAGCGCTTGATTGACTACGGCTTCCATGCGCCAACCATGTCATTCCCGGTTGCTGGCACGCTAATGGTGGAACCTACAGAATCAGAAAGCAAAGTAGAAATTGATCGCTTTGTGGATGCTATGCTGGCAATTCGTGCTGAAATTGGCAAAGTGGCAAAAGGCGAGTGGTCGTTAGAAGATAACCCATTGGTCAATGCGCCTCACGTACAAGCTGAACTGGTTTCTGACTGGAGCCATAGTTACAGCCGTGAAACTGCGGTTTTCCCAACCCTGGAAACCAAAGCCAATAAATATTGGCCTGCGGTTAAACGCCTTGATGATGTTTACGGTGATCGTAACCTGCATTGTTCTTGTGCACCTGTCAGTGATTATCAATAATCACTAATAAAATAGTCAACGTCAGTATAATAACTGGCGTTGCCATTATCTGTATTTATTGGCGAAGTCGATTTAAATATAAAATTATTTTATATATTTAATGGCTTTTTCTCCCGAATTTCACATGCTATTTCTAACCTAATAATATCTTCCATTATTGCTATTGTTATTTAATAAAATGTTTTTATTGATATTTTATTTAAATAAATTTTTATGGTAATGATATTTCATTAATAAAAAATTGAAACTATTATCAATATAATAATTTATTATTATTGTATGATATTCGCAATCCTTAGAAATTTCATGAATTAAGTTTTCCTATGAGTGTCTCTGCTGTTGAAACAGGGAAACACGGTGAGTAGTACGAGAGTGATTCTTTTCCTTCTATTCTGTCACCATTGAGTATCTCCAGTCTTACCGCGATTTTCTGGCATTTAATATATCAAATTCTCCATTAGCAGGATTAAAAACCCGGACGCTGATCACATTTTATACTAATGATTTGGACGGACAAATAATTAGCCATTAGAATAGTTTAATTATGTCACTATCAAATTATTAATATTTTCTATGGAAAGATTATCGCTTTATCACCGCAGTCTGGCAGCACTTACCCTGCTGGCAATATCCGAATGGACACATGTTTCAACATCGGGTGCATTGGGATCTACTTGTCACACTATTCACCGTATTGAATTTGCCGGGGCGGAAAGTTTGTCCCGGTCAGACCAAGAACACTCGATGCATCCTTATTTATCCGCAGGGTTAACTTTGCAGGATATCAACGCATGGGTACGAAAAACCGCTAATACCTCATTGGGTAATTTATTAGTCAGCATTACTGACTTTGACACATTTAAATTAAGAAAAGGGATAATACGATGGATAAACTCCACAACTCGATGGCCAGGGTCACGAGTTATCTTTTAATTTACCTGACGGCAATCCAGCCGTTGCACCCGGCTATGGCTGTCGGCATCACACCGGATAACAACCGCACACAAGTACAAAATCAGGGCGATGTACCGGTGGTGAATATCGCCACGCCGAATGATGCGGGCATATCCCACAACACCTACCAAGAATTCAATGTTGCCACTCAGGGGACCGTACTTAATAACGCGACACAGGCGGCTCAATCACAACTGGCAGGACAACTTAACGCGAACCCTAACCTAAAAGGTAAAGCGGCGGAACTGATTATTAACGAAGTCACCGGCAGTGGCCGCTCTGACCTACAAGGCCAGTTGGAAATTGTTGGTAATAAAGCCAACGTGATGATTGCCAACCCTAACGGCATTACCTGTGATGGTTGTGGTTTTATTAATACCGCCAGCGCAACCCTGACCACCGGTAAACCCCAATTTGATAAACAGGGCGCACTGGAATCACTGGAAGTGAAAAAAGGCCAGATTACCATTGGCGGCAAAGGGCTGGACGGCAAGACGACGGATTATGTCGATATCATCAGCCGGGCGGCGGAGTTGAATGGAAAAATTCAGGCTAACACTCTGTCGCTGACTCAGGGGGCTAACCGTATTAGCTTGAAAGACGGCACGGTTAAACCTATCGCCGGAGAAGGGGCAAAACCACAATTAGCGGTTGATACCAAAGCTTTAGGCGGCATGTATGCCAATAAAATCCGACTGGTTGCCACTGAAAAGGGAGTTGGGGTTAATCTCACTAATCTGACCACAACCCAAGACGATATCAGTTTAACTGCCGAGGGTAAAATTACCTTGGGGAAGGTGCACGCCAAGACGGACATTAATATCAATAGCAAAGCCATTGAAACGGTGGCACAAAGCCATGTGCAGGCGGGTCAACATCTGAGATTGACCACTGAAACATTGCGGAATCAAGGTCAAATCCGTGCGGGTGGTGATGTCACGATTAAAGCGACTCAACTTGATAACATAAACCCGACTAAGCAAAGTCACCCTATTATTACCGCGAATAAAAATAACAACATTACCGCTAACGAGATAAATAATGTTGGTGAATTAAGCGCGGGACAAAATCTCACCCTGACAGGCAAAAATTTTTCAACCAAAGCGATAAAAGATAGTCAGCAGAATATCATTGGTAAACTGAGTGCCGGTGGGGATTTGACGGCTGTCTTTAAAGAGGGATTTAGTTTTGATTTTGATAAAGAACATTTTAAAGCGGGAAAGAGACCCACTGATCTGGCATTAATCACCGGGAAAAACATTTCTCTCACTGCCCGAGATTTAGCAAATCGCGCGTCAATGAGGGCAGAACAAAACTTAACCGCTGACGCGGAAACAATCTATTTAGGCCAGGGGAATTTAAAAGCCGGGAACCATGTCGTGTTGAATGGAAAATCACATCTTGATGTGAATGGCTATGATATCTCCGGTCGTGATGTGACCTTGCTTGCTGGTCGGGGGATGCTGTCTATTGTCTCTGGAGACGACTATACCTCGGAAGGAATAAGGGTATTAACCACGCTTTCTGCTGATAACATATTACGTATTATTGCCGATGGTCCTATTGATATTGCAGATACCCTGATTAACCGGGCGAAAAATATCTTTTTGGCCACCAATGATAAGCTTGAGATTTATGCCTCTGGTGATTTAATTGATGAGCAGAGTCCACTCAATGATAGCGCTAAACAAGAATTAATTAATCAGCGTCTGCGCCAGCTTAGCCAATTGCAAGCGGATGAAAATATTGAGATCCATGCAGGAAAGATTGTCGATCTGAGAAGCATTTCCTTGACGGCAGGGAAGGATATCACGCTGACCAGTGGCGGCATACTTGATGTGAGTAAAATCACGGCAGAGAACCCCTATGAATATTCAAATGAGCATGGAGATGACTATGAAAAACATGATGAATATGAAAATGCCGATGACGAGGAAGACGAACAATCCTACTCACAACTTCAATTACCGATAGCGAGCAGTATTATCACTGCCGGCAATAACTTAACCCTTAATGCTGGCGGTAATATTATTGATACTGAGGCAACGTTATTGGCAAAAGGGACGACTGCCATCACCAAAAACAACGCAGAGTTGCATTCACCGACAGGGAGGTATAACTCAGTTGAAGGTAAATATACGCCGGTGACTTCTGCACTGATTGCACGTGCGTTAAGTCATGCTCCTCAACTGACTATAAACTCCTCAGAAGTAGAAGGAGAAGTTCCGGGGATTAAACTGGCGGATAAACAAACCCGGATCACATCGAAAAACAATCGCCCTATTATTCATATTGCGGCACCTAACGCCCGGGGTGTTTCACATAACCGCTATCAGGAATTTAATGTTGGCACTTCGGGACTGGTATTGAATAACGCTACTCATGATACACAGTCTCTACTGGCGGGAAAAATTGGCGCGAATCTTAACTTCAACGGTAAATCGGCCGAGCTGATTATTAATGAAGTGGTGGGGACTTTAGCCTCAAATCTGCAAGGGCTGTTGGAAGTCGCAGGGCAGAAAACCAATGTTTTCATTGTTAACCCGAACGGCATGACCTGTAATGGCTGTCGCTTTGTTAATACCCCGGCTGTCACCTTATCGACCGGTAAACCGGTGTTTGATAAAGATGGTGCGTTAGCGGCCCTGGAAGTGAAAAAAGGCGCTATCACCTTGGGTGAAAAGGGACTGGATGCAACGGCGCAAGATTCTATCGATGTCATCAGCCGGACCACTAAGCTTAACGGCAAACTACAGGCGAAAAACCTGACATTGACACAAGGCCCCAACCGGATTGATTTCAAACGCGGGACCCTTGTTCCTATTGCCGATGAAGGTTATACCCCTTGGAACGCGATTGATACCGGGTTATTAGGGGGAATGTATGCCAATAAAATCCGTCTGGTGAGTACCGAGCCGGGTAAGGCTGTCAATCTGACCAACCTGACGGCAACCCAAGGCGACATCAGTCTGACGGCGGATGGCAAGGTGACTCTGGGGGATGTACAGGCCAAAACGGATATCACCGTTAACGGTAAAGACATTGACATGGCGAAAAAAAGTCATATGCAAGCCGGTCAACATCTAATATTGACAACCGATACATTGCAGAGTTGGGGACGAATTCGTGCCGACGGTGATGTCACTATTAAAGCGAAAACCTTGTCTTTAGATGGGGGAAATATCACCGCCGGGAACCAGGTTCTGCTACAGGGAAAGAACAGTTTTACGGTGCGTGGCACGGATATTTCAGGTCATGACATTACCTTAATTTCCAGCGGTGGTGGTATTTCTGTTTCATCTGGAGGCGATAATTCCACTGCGGCAGGTACACGGGCATTATCCACTATTTCTGCGGTTAATACGTTGCGAATTCTGTCTGAACAGGGAATATCGCTTTCAGATACGTTAATTAACCGGGCAAAAAATATCTTTTTAGCAGGTAATGGTTGGGTTAATACTAATCAGCATTTGGCAGCGGATGAGAATATTGATCTTCACGCTGGAGGGGGGATAAATTTGGATGGGATTTCCCTGACCGCCGGGAAAGATATTACCGTGACCAGTGGTGGCTCGATTAATATTGGCAAGGTCACCGCCGGCAACAATTTAGCGCTGATTGCCGACAGCAATATAACAGAGACAACATTATCGGCAGAAGGAGCGACCACTGTCGCCCAATATAGTACCGCGTTGCACTTAGCCGACGGGAAATATACCCCGGTGACTTCGGCGTTGATTGATCTTGCATTAAGCAATGCCCCACAACTGACCATCAATATCCCAGAAATAGCTGGTGGAATACCCGGGATTCAACTGGCGGATAAGCGAGCGCGGATTGCTGTGAGAAATAACCTGCCTATTATCCATATTGCGGAGCCTAATTCTCAAGGTATTTCACATAACCGTTATCGAGAGTTTAATGTTGGGGCAGCCGGGCTGGTGCTCAATAATGCTACCGAAGCTAGCCAATCCGTACTGGTGGGACAAATTGGGGCAAACCCTAACTTCAATGGTAAATCGGCTGAGTTGATTATTAATGAAGTGGTGGGGACCTTAGCCTCAAATCTACAGGGCCTGTTGGAAGTGGTGGGGCGAAAAGCCCCAGTCTTCATCGCTAACCCGAACGGCATAACCTGTCATGGTTGTGGCTTTATCAATACCCCGGCTGTCACCTTATCGACCGGGAACCCGGTGTTTGATAAAGAGGGTGCATTAGCGGCTTTAGAAGTGAAAAAAGGCACTATAACCTTTGATGAAAAGGGGCTGGATGCAACGGCGCAGGATGATGTTGATATTATCAGCCGGGCGACGGTACTTAACGGCAAAGTGCAGGCGAAAAACCTGACATTGACACAAGGGTCCAACCGGATTGATTTCAAACACGGGACTCTTGTCCCTATTGCAGGCGAAGGTAATACCCCTTGGAACGCGATTGATACCGGGTCATTGGGGGGAATGTATGCCAATAAAATCCGTCTGGTGAGTACTGAGGCGGGTAAGAAAGTTAACCTGACCAACCTGACCGCAACGCAAGGCGACATTAGTTTGACGGCGGATGGCAAGGTGACACTGGGAGATGTACAGGCCAAAACGGATATCACCGTTAGCAGTAAAGACATTAAAACGGCGGAACAGAGCCATGTACAGGCAGGGAAAGATATCACGCTTGCCGCGAACACGCTGAACAACACCGGTAAGATTATCGCAGAAGGTGACATGCGGTTATTTATCGACCATTTATACAATCAGAATAAGGGGCTGATTCAGGCAAATAACCATCTCTGGTTGCAAAAAGACGCGAGCGGTAATTTAAGCACTGAAATTAACAACACTTCAGCGACGCTAAAAACCAATAGCGGCGATATTATTATTCGCACAAAAGCGTTAAATAATGACAGGGATGCTAGCGTCGCTGCGGGAATGAACGCTTATATCAATGCGACAAAGCTGGATAACAGCCAAAGCCAGTTTCATGCGAAAAAAAATCTCATCTTAACCGGTCACGACTTTAACCACGGGATGGACGGTAAACTTTCAGCCGATCTAAATGTGGTGGCCGATTTTATTAATCAATTCAACGGAACGGCATTCATACTGGCGAAAAATATTCTGCTTCATGCCGGTGAAATTATCAATATAGGCCACCTCAAAGCGGACAATGATCTGTCCGTCATCGCTGAACGTAGAATGAATGCCCGCCAAAATACACTGGAAGCAAAGAGAAATCTGACTTTGATTGCGGGCAAAGATATTGAGGCATTTCAAGTCGGGTTGAAGGGAGAAAATATTGAACTGCTTACGCACGAAGGCGACATCCGTATGTGGGGGGACGGTTCGCGTATTTCGGCCAGCGACAATTTGCGGATATTCGCGGATCACAAACTGGATCTCTATGATCTTTTGTTCGATAAATCAAACACGATAACGTTAAACGCGGGTCATGAAATTGATGTCAGTCAGATTAAATTGGCCGCACAGAAAAATCTGACACTCATTGCGGGCAAAGGTATCACTGCCCGTGAAACCGGGCTGAAAGGGGAAAATATTGAGCTTCTCGCGCGTGAGGGTGACATTAGGCTGCCGATGGGAGTGGAGGATTCTTCTCATATTTCGGCCAACAATAATGTGCAGATGTTTGCGAGCAACAAACTGGATCTCCAGGGGGTTTTGTTCGATAAAGCCAACACTATGACGTTAAACGCGGGTCATGAAATTAATGCCGACCGGGTTAAATTAGTGGCAAATAAAAATCTGACCTTAATTGCGGGCAAAGATATCACCGCCCGTCAGGCAGAATTAAAAGGGGAAAATGTTGAACTTCTGGTGCGTGAAGGCGACATCCAAATGGGAAGGAATCGGCCTTATGAGTTATTAGCCTCAATTTCGGCCGATAATCATTTACGGATTTCCGCAGGTAACGATCTGGATCTTTCCGGTACCCGGTTGGATAAATCACACAATCTGACATTAAGTGCGGGTCGTAACCTGAATGCCAGTCGAAGCCAATTGAACGCGGCGGGCAATATTAATCTGTTTGCGGGAAATGATTTAATGTTGCGGCAAGCTAGTATCCGGGCGGGGCAACAAGTCATGCTCAGTGCGGGCCGCGATATTGATATATCTCGCCCCAATACGCCAGAGAGCCTGTTTTATTTATCCGAATTAGATGGATTAGACAAATTCTCTGAATTAGGCACGCAAATTACCGCGGGTGATCACCTGCAACTCAGTGCAGGGGAAGATATCGCGGGTATCGCGAGATTAACATCGACTAAAGGAAATGTCTCGGTTAACGCTGGCCGGGATTTACTGTTCTCTGCCCGGAAATATTCGCCGATTAATGATGGCGATAAACAATACCTTTATGCCGCCAGCGCCATCAACGCGGCCCAAAATCTCACATTAGTTGCGGCAGGCAACCTATTGACATCCGGGGCCAGCTTGACATCCGGCAGTGATATGCAGCTCTCCGCAGGTGGGAATGTTCGTTTTGAATCGCGACAAGAATTTATCCGCGAGGGGAATATTGAGCGCTTTACGCAACATGCCAGTCGGCTGAACAGTGGTGGCGCATTAACTATCCGCTCTCAGGGCAGTATTTTATTCCAGGCGACGGAGTTAATCGCCAAAGGGGTAATGGATATCGCGGCAACAGGCGGTTTTCTCTATGCGCAAGCAATGGAAGAAGTCTATAGGCGGGAAGAAACAGAGAAAAGCTGTAAAGGTTTGGGGCCCATAAAATCGTGTAAAGTTTTTGGGTCTAAAACAGAACATAAAATACAAATCAAGAAGACCAACAAAGTCACGGAATTTACGGCCGGGGGTGATATTAACCTGATGGCCAAAGATGAGGTGACATTAGAAGCGAGTCGGATAGAAACCAGTAAAAACGCGAAAATCACCAGCCAGACAGGGAAAGTGAACTTCAAGGCGATGCCCAATATTGATTTTGAGCAGACCATCACGACATCAAAAGGCTTTTTTATTACACAGCGCGATAAAGGTCATCGTGAGGAGAGCTGGATAATTCCGTCCGTGCATGTTGGCGGTACGCTGACGGTGGATGCGGCGAAAGGCATCAATGCGGATGTGAAAGTGAAAGAGGGGCAGTTACTGGAAGACGCATTAGGGGTACTGGGTAACACCCCGGGTACGGAATGGTTAAAAAACCTTCAAGGCCGCAATGATGTCCAGTGGAATCAGGTTAAGGACGCTTACAGTAGCTGGGACAAAAAAAGCGAAAGCTTAAACCCCGTAGTGGGTGCGGTGATTGCGATTGCGGTCGCGGCGGTCACGGCGGGTTCGGGTCTGGCGGCCTGGGCGGGAAGTGGTGCCGTGGGGGCGACAGGGGCCACGGGAGCTACGGCGAGCGCGGTTTATGGGGCGGCTTATGGCGGAATGATAGGGTTGACCTCGCAGGCGGCGGTGGCCTTAGTTGAAAATAAAGGGGATCTCACCAAGACACTGGCCGCCTTAGCGAAGCGCGAAGCCGTCAAATCCCTCGTGACCCAAATCGCCGTGGGTGGCGCATTAGGGGGCTTAGACCACACGATGGGCTGGGGAAAATTAGTGGAGGGAAAAGGCGTTGTCGATCCGATAAAAGCGCAGCTTCCCTTATTGAGTAATCAGAATTGGAGTCAGGTGGCCCAGCGTGTTGCGACGCAATCCATCGTGAGCTCAACAATAGGGACGGCGATTAACGGCGGCAGTTTTACGGATAACCTGCAAACCGCGTTGTTGAGCAATATAGGTAACCAGATTAATGCGGAAGGTGCCAAACTGATTGGTGATAATGGGGAGATTCTGGGTCATTCAGGCAAGATATTGAGCCATGCGGTTGTGGCAGGTATTAGCGCTGAAATCGCCGGTGGAGATGCCAAAGGGGCGGCTGTGGGTGCGCTGGCGGCTGAATTAGCGGCAATCACAATGGAAAGCAGGCTATTCGAACCGGCGTATAAAAATGAAACCGAGCGACAAATCCATAAGCTTCAGGAAGCACTGACGGGTAATGAAGCTAAGGCTCAGACGGCTAAATTTATCGGGGCATTGTCAGGCGCACTGATTAGCCATACCCCGGAAGGTGCTTACAGTGCAGCAAACAGCGCAGAGCTTGTCTACCGTAACAACATGACTGAGCACATGCTGTATCAGTTATCGGTAGATAATCAAAAAGACATCTTAGCGGCAGGAAAAGGGGATAAAGCTGCGGAAGAGCGCGTCATTGCGCGGCGGAATGCCGCGATTGCCGTCACCGCAGTGGCGGCAGGCGGTTACGCGCTGGTTTATGGCGGTCAGATATTGATTGCGGGTTCGGCTGAAATAGCAACGGCAGGGCGTGTTGCGCTTGAAGGCTGTAAAACGAATCCGGCGCTGTGCCTGAATAACGTAGGTATTTTTGTAGCTGATGCGGTTGCGCCAGAAGCGGCAGTTGGGACCGGTGTTTTGGCTGCGGGAACGGTAAAGGTATTAGGTAGCACCAAAGAAGGTGCTAAGGATTTGGCAGAAGGATTGAGTCATACCTCAAAACCGCTGTTAAAAAATGCTAAACCTGATACTGATGCCGTAGCTAGTTTGGTGAAGAATGTATCTACAAAAGAAACCATAGCCCCGAAAGTTACAGCTAAATTAGAAGTGAATGAGAAACAAGGTACTAAAGGTTTGCCAACCCCTCAGGGATTATCAAAAGAAATTCATCTAGGGCAACAAGGAAAACACATTATAGGACATAACAACTATATTCCTGGACGTTCTCCATTAGCAGAAGGTGTAGACCCTCAAAAATTACTTAATGGTGTTCACTCAGGTGAATATCCCATCATACGGATGACTCCACGTAATCAACCTATTGTTAATTTTGGTAAACCAATAGGGAAATATGAAGGACAGCCAACAAATTATGGCATTATTCATTATGGAAAAAACGGGGCGCATATTGTTCCAGCTAACCCTATTCAGCATTGAGGTTTTTTTATGATGTTAAAAACTATACCAGACGAGTTGTTTATATGGGTGTCAAAAGCTCTTCTTGGAGAAATTTATCCGGCTATTAGAGCAATAGCCGTTGGATTCAATAATGAAGAGAATCTCCTAACATTAAGATATTATCTTGATCGTGAACCGACAGAAGAAGATTACGAAAGTTTAGATATAGTCATAGCGAATATTTTAGCTCACACATCATCTAATAACGATATTAGAGGTGTAAACGATGAGGTAGTTTTCTCTACAAAACCATTTAGAGATCTTGATAGCTTAAGTGGTTTTATATACATAAGAAGAGAATATTAGAGGTTAATGTAGGTATCGCGATTAACGGCAGCAGTTTTACGGATAATCTGCAAACCGCATTGTTGAGCAATATAGGTAATCAGATTAATGCGGAAGGTGCCAAACTGATTGGGGATAATGGGGAGGTTTTAGGCCACTCAGGCAAGATATTGAGCCATTCGGTTGTGGCAGGCATTAGTGCTGAAATTGCTGGTGGGGATGCCAAAGGGGCGGCTGTAGATGCGCTGGCGGCTGAATTAGCGGCAATCACAATGGAAAGCAGGCTATTTGAACCGGCGTATAAGAATGAAACAGAGCGACAAATCCATAAGCTTCAGGAAGCGCTGACGGGTAATAAATTAAGGCCCAGACCGCTAAATTTGTCGGGGCGTTGTCAGGCGCACTGATTAGCCATACCCCGGAAGGCGCTTACAGTGCGGCGAACAGCGCAGAGCTTGTCTATCGAAATAACATGACTGAGCACATGCTGTATCAGTTATCGGTAGATAATCAAAAAGACATCTTAGCGGCAGGAAAAGGGGATAAAGCTGCGGAAGAGCGCGTCATTGCGCGGCGGAATGCCGCGATTGCCGTCACCGCAGTGGCGGCAGGCGGTTACGCGCTGGTTTATGGCGGTCAGATACTGATTGCGGGTTCGGCTGAAATAGCAACGGCAGGGCGTGTTGCGCTTGAAGGCTGTAAAACGAATCCGGCGCTGTGCCTGAATAACGTGGGTATTTTTGTAGCTGATGCAGTTGCGCCAGAAGCGGCAGTTGGGACCGGTGTTTTGGCTGCGGTAACGGTAAAAGTATTAGGTAGCACTAAAGAAGGTGCTAAGGATTTGGCAGAAGGATTGAGTAATACCTCAAAACCGCTGTTAAAAAATGCTAAACCTGATACTGATGCCGTAGCTAGTTTGGTGAAGAATGTATCTACAAAAGAGGCCATAACCCCAGTAGTTACAGCTAAATTAGAAGTGAATGGAAAAATATTTACTGATACGAATCAAACAGCAAGAGCTTCTGAACAGGCAAATGCGAAACAAGGTACTTTAATTGCTGACAGAATTTTGGCAAAAAAATAGCTAAAGGTAAAGAATTACCAAACGGTAATATGGCAACTGCTCATGCGGAGATCGGTGCCATCCAACAAGCCTATGATGCAGGTGTTTCAAAAGGTGCTGATTTAAAAATAACAGTAGTAGGAAAAGATGTTTGTGGTTATTGCAAAGGGGATATTGCAGCAGCAGCCGATGTTGCAGGTGCAAAATCAGTTACTGTCAATGCTGTAGATGATATAACTGGTTTACCGAAAACATATATTTGGCAATCAGGAATGAAATCCTTACGGGAGGTTAAATGAATATAGATATGGTTATTGGGGGATTTAGTCTTACATGTTTAGGAGAGAGAGAGCAGCTCTCCCCGGTTATAAAACCTTCTGAACAGGACCTATGCCGATTGTTAGAATATATGCGTGATAGAACCGGTGTATTGACTATAAGGAATAATTTCGCTGATGAATCAGGCCCTTATCAATTATCGTTGTATTCACAAGATAATAATTACCTATTATTATTAAGTGAGTTTGATATAGAAGGTGAACATAATGTAAGAACACCAAATAATGACAATGCCTCTGGAAATTGCGTTGATATTTTAGGTGAAATGCATAGTGATAAAACCTTAGTTCAAAATTTCGATTTTATATATCGCGTATTTAAAGAATTTTTTAACACCGGCAATGTATCAAAAGAACTTCTAAATTAAACAACAATCCCGGCACTATGAGCTGTGCCGGGGCTAAACGGTTCAACGCTCACGCTGTGCCTGAATAACGTAGGCATTTTTGTTGCTGATACGGTTGCGCCAGAAGCGGCTATTGGGACCGGTGTTTTGGCTGCGGGAACGGTAAAGGTATTAGGTAATACCAAAGAAGGTGCCAGGAATCTGGCAGAAGGATTAAGTCATACCTCAAAACCGTTATTCAGAAATTACTGATGCCGTAGCTAGCTTGATCGAAAATGAGAAGTTGTATGTTGGAAAGGGGGCGATTAACCAACAATACCTTACAGAAATGTCTAAGAATGGTGTCAAATTTTCACCTGAAAATGTCTTAATAGCTGATGGTAAAATAGTGTTTCTTGAGAAAGGTAATTCATCTGCGGGGTTTCAATATATTGTCGGTTAATTAGCTTTTCTTTAATGCTTAATAACGTTTCATTCTATCAACAAAGATTAAAAGTTTTTAGGATTAATAAGTCAGAAATATGATAACGGGTAGACAGGTATTTAACCGTTAACAGCGAGTGAAAACAACTCGTAAAAATAATGATATTAAATTGATTTTAGCGTTAAATCACACTGACGGTATAAAAATAAGAATGGTTTAAATTAAACAGTAAAAAAGAGATGTTATTAGATGGGCTAAAACAGTGTAAAGCTGGTTTAAGCTATCACGGTTTTGTATAATCAATGTAAAATAATAACGCTGAAAGTAATTTAATTCGTATGCCGTTAAATCATTTATTTGAGGATTTTGTTATTCATATTTTTCATGATTGATGATTTAATTGATTTATGAAAAGGTTTATTTCTTGGTTGAAGGCATTATTAAAGTCGATTCCTTTTGAGAAAAATAGATTATCTGATTAACTTATTCATATTTTTATTTATACGTTTTTCCCAGGAAACATAAGTATTAATAAAATAAATTTTTTTCATTTTTTACTGACGGTTTTATAATAGGTAGGTTTTAGGCTGTTATTAAAAATCATTGCCTTAACTCGTGGGTAAATCGGTATAAAATTTTAACCATAGTTTTAACCTTTTTTCGCCTGTTTTTTATTAATCTTAATCATCATGGCATATTGTGTTTTATGTTTAAAAAACATAATTATACTCGCTTTTTATCTTTATAAATCAGCCAGTAAATAACCTGATGATGTAAAGATACTCTTTCGAATAATCACGTTTTTTCAGGGTTTAAATTCTGCAAAATTAAACCGTTTTATCCATTTTTTTATTATGTTATTTTAATGGTCTGCTGCGTAAAATGAGGGAAATAAAGCTCTTGAATATCAGACTGTATGATAAAAAGGCGTTTACGATCGCCAAGAAAGTGAATAATGTTAAAAATATAATGTGGTTGTTCTTTTTTCCTGATTTTAAAACCACTCTGACAGATAAAAGCGGATTTTCCTAACACCTATTTTATTACATTGGAATAAAGGTATGGTTAATTATTATCTTAATGAGTGAAAATTGCTACAGCCATTTGCTTTCAAATAAAATGAAAAGTGGTAATCCATATGATTTAACCTGAGCAAATTAAATCGTTGGAGTCAATACAAAACGCGATACTGAAAAATTAAGTGATAGTCGAGACGCTAAAAGTCAATAATCTGAAAGATGGATGTTCAGCACGTGTACATTGATCATAAATAATCACTAATATTATAGTCAATAAAGATATAATAACTTATGTGTTTTATTCATCTATATTAGTGAAAGTTGATGGAAAATATAAATTTAAAAAAACACCTTTGTTGAGAATTTTTGTTTTTTTATTGAAGAATAAAAGGTATTTAGAATATTGTTCCCCGTAACAATTTAAATATAAATTGTTTTTATTTCATACTGAAAGTATTGATATGATTTTTTTGTTTATAATATAAGACTAAATTTATTTGACAGTTTTCTATTTGATGATTATTGTTCATCCCTGATTTACAGATGTTATTTAAAATACAATAATATCTCTTGTTATTATTTCCTTTAAATATAAATGGAATTTTGTGGTGTTGTTTAATTTATTGTTTTTATTGTAACTTTTTATTTTCACAAATTAATTAATATGGGTGATTGTATTTATTTGATAATGAATTGAAACTATTTCCAATGTGATAATTTGTTATTACATATTTGTTTTTAAATTTAGTGTAAATCTGAACGTGATTCGTCATTTTAATTACTGATGAATGTATGATTATTTTTTTACAATTGATATAAAGCAGTAAAAATATCCTCACTATAATGAGGGTGACAATTATTTGTCCGTTGTTGTTGACAAAATATTTAAAATAAATTGGCCACAGGCCATATAGGAGTAAATAAGTGAAATACGACTTTATTGTCGTTGGTTCAGGGGCAATTGCAGGTTCAATCGCCTATGAGCTGGCAAGTAGAAATTTTTCAGTTTGTAGGGTTGGAGAGACCGATCGAACTAATGCAGCCTCCAAAGCTGCCGGTGCAATGAACGGTTGTTTTGGCGAAATTACCAGTGGCTTATTAGCGAGTGAACACGGTAAGTTGAAATTGAATATGGATTGTATCTCCAAAGAGCTTTGGCCAGCCTGGGCGCAACGGTTAGCCGACGCTTCCGGTGATACCCGATCACTGTTCACCGCTCAAGGCACTCATGTGATCCTCAACACTGCCGGGATGGAAGAGGTTGACACTATCAATTATGAAGCTATCGAGCAAACCTTGATTGAGTATGCGGCTCCTTATGAAACCGTTGATCCGCGTGAAATTGAGTGGTTAAAGCCCAACGATTTAGTGCGTCCGCTGCGTGCTTTGTACATCCCCGATGAACATGCGCTGAACTCGCATTTATTGCTAGAAAAGCTGGATGCGGCATTGGTGGCTGAGGGTGGGGTTCTGAAAGCAGAGAATATTAAATGTGTGCTAATCGAAGAGGGTGTAGCCACTGGCGTTGAATTGCTGAGTGGCGAGCGTTTAATGGCAGATAAAGTTGTTGTGGCTGCCGGTGCGCACTCGTTGGATCTGTTATCAAATATACCTTCGATTGTTCGCCAAATTCCGCCAATTTTTGCCGGCTATGGGGTATCCGTTCTGGTCAAGATGCCAAAAGGCAGAGAATTGCCGACCTCAGTCATTCGTACCCCTAACCGGGCATTTGCCTGTGGCCTGCATTGTGTGCCACGTGGTGATGGTGTGCTGTATCTTGGCGCGACCAATATTCTGTCTGAAAAACCACGTAGTCAGGCGCTGATTTCTGACGTGCAGTTCTTGTTGGATTGTGCATTAGATCAGTTGGATATTAATTTACATGATGCTGAAATCCTTTCAATCCAGGTTGGTAATCGGCCAATCCCGGCTGATGGATTCCCGTTGATTGGTGAATGTGGCGTGAATGGTCTTTGGCTGGCTACCGGTACTTATCGCGATGGCTTACATCAGTCACCATTATTGGCGGATTATATCGCCAACGCTTTGACGGGAGTAGAAAATACACTGATTAATCTTGATGATTTCAATCCAGTTCGTCCTCCGTTGGTGGGTTTCTCCCGTGAAGTAATGGCTAAAGAGACCGCCCAACAAATGTTTGCTACCGGTTATGAATATCGTTGGGATATCAAACCTTACTGGCTGCCACTGCTGAATGAAGGGATGATGCGCAATTATCAGAACTTAATTGAGTCTCTTCATCCTCAGTTCACTCCGCCGCCGGAGCTGGTCGCTTTCTCTCATATTTATGAATCCATGCGTGAACGGTTACGTAGTTATTATGAGGCATGGTCATGAGTTTTTCGCTGAAAGATCAAGTTGTCATTGATAACGCCAGGAAATTACTGTCAGAGGCCGGGGTTTGGGATGTGGAAACTGATCTCACGTGCCTGATTGACCGTTATCTGGAAAGACGTTGTAAGGACCGCGCCCGTGATGAATTTATGCTTGCGGTTCATGAACGCTGTAACCGGATACCTCTTGGGCATATTGTCGGTACTGCGGATTTTGATGGATTGCCTCTGACGGTGGGGACGGGGGTATTTATTCCACGTCCTCATAGCCAGGTTATTCATAAATGGTTGGAGAATGAATATCAAGCGCCTCACGGGGCAGTGGTTCTGGACTTATGCTCCGGCAGTGGTGCTATCGGTTTAGCCATTGCTAAACGTCGCCCGGATTTAAAGGTCACTTGTGTCGAATATGATGATGTGGCTTTTCAATACCTGACGCGTAATCTCTATCGGTTGGCGAATTGGGCGATTAAAGCCGATGCATTAAAAGCAGATTTACGGGATTGGCAAGCGTTTTCCCAATTTAACGGATCGGTAGCGTTGATTGTGGCTAATCCACCTTATGTGCCGGAACAGCAGGAGATATTGCCGGAATGGGAAGAGCATCATCCTTATGCGTCGGTGTATTCGGGGGATGATGGGCTTGATTTAACTCGGTTAATTATCAAACAAGCTAAACAGCTACTGCAATCAGAGGGTTGGTTGGTTCTTGAACATGGTGAAAGCCAGGGAGAGAGTGTCAGAGCGTTATTTGCAGATGCTGGTTTTTCCTCGGTACGAACCATTATTGATGAAGATATTTCTGACACAACGGGCAGTTCGGTAATCACTGTTGGTTGTAAGCTCATTTGAATTTAGACAGTTGGAATCTAAATAATGAATGTAAAACACAAGCAGGATTGGATGACAATTCGCCGGTCACGGACAACCGGAGCTTTAGCACAGGCTATCGATGAAGGTTTGACCAGCTTCACTGTCGTAGAGCGTCAAGGTAAGCAAATTACTACAGAGGAAGGAAACGTTTTTACTGAGTTTGTTTCCTGCTCTTATTTGGGATTAGAACATCATCCTGCCTTAATTGACGCGGCAAATCAGGCAATGTCTCGCACAGGGATACATTTGTCATCGTCCCGTGGTGCGATGCGGCCACAATATTTGGGGCAATTAGAGAAACTGTTGGCAGAGATTTATCAGGGTGGTTCCGTTGCTGTGTTTACTTCCACCAGTAATGTTCACCTTGGTGTATTACCGTTATTGGGTAGCGGCTCTTTACCTGGCTATCCCCTTTCCGGGCCTGTACATTGGTTGATGGATAAAACTGCTCATGCATCTATGCAGGTGTTACGCGGCATTCTCGAACAGTTCGGTCCGGTATCGCGGGTTGATAGCGCAAACGCACAATCAGTACAGCAAGCTTTACAGAACTGTAAAGAGAATCAGCGGACGTCTATCCTGCTGATTGATGGTATTGGTTCAATGAATGGTTTAATTCCGGTTGCGGAATTAACTCGACAATTGGCCGCTGCTGGAGGCTATGTCTATGTAGATGATGCTCATGGTATTTCCATTATGGGGCGTCATGGTGCGGGTTATGCCTTTGCTGCGCTTGACCATATTTTGCCATCCAACTTCATACTTGCAGGTTCATTATCCAAAGCATTTGGTGGTGCCGGGGGTTTTGTGGTGGTTGCCGGTGCCGATGATGTTGAAGTGATTAGTACCTTAGCGAATCCTCTGGTTTTTGGTCATTCGATCATGGTGCCGATGTTGGCCGCTAATGTTGCCTCAGCAAAACTTCATCTCAGCCTTGAGATAGAAATCCGGCAGGAGCAATTATGGAAAAACATCAATCTGTTTGATTCTCTGATGGGTAACCATTTGATGAATACGGGTGTTCAATCCCCCGTTCGTGGCGCTTTATTTGAAAATGAAGCAGAAGGGCTTGAAGCGGCTCGTTTACTGCGTGACAACGGCATCTTATTATTCCCGGTGTTTTATCCATTGGTTCCAGATGGCAATGCGATGTTGCGTTTCGCCTTCTCTAGTGAGCATAAGACTGATGAAATCAAGCATTTAGTAAATACCTTATTTGAGATAAGGGAAAAAGGGCTGAATTGGGTTGAACCACAGGCTGTGGTTCCACAGATATAAATGACACCCGCTTATCGATTAAAGAAGATAATTGAAATGAATCAGTGACGAAGATTAAACATATGACTCAATCAATAATAAATAAGCAGGATATATTACAACCTTACAGGGAATCTCTGGATGTTATTAATATGCAGATTTTGGCGCTGCTTTCTGAGCGTATGAAAGTCTGCATGAAAATCGCCGAGGTAAAGGCGGAACAGGATATTCCGATGATGCAGCCACAACGTATTACCTCGTTATTGGATATGTTGCGGGATAAATCAACAGATTTTGGGTTACGGCCTGAATATACTGAATCACTATTTCAACTGGTTATTGAAGAAACTTGCCGTCGAGAAGAAGAGCTGATTGACCAGTTGTTACACGAGAAAGTAGAGAATAATGAAAATACTGCTCATTGATAATTATGATTCCTTTACGCAAAACATTGCTCAATATCTGTATGAAGTGACGGGCAGTGTGCCGTCTGTAGTGACAAACTCTTTGACTTATGAAGAGTTAACGATAGACGAATATGATGCGGTAGTCCTTTCTCCAGGGCCAGGACATCCGGCTGAAAGCCGTGATTTTGGTGTCTGTGCTGAGGTTATTGCACGTGCCAAAATTCCGCTGTTGGGTATTTGTCTCGGCCATCAGGGGATTAGCCTGGCATTTGGCGGGTGTGTAGAACATGCCCCCAATCCGGTACATGGCTATCGCAGTCGCATCAGTAACACGGGAGAAGGATTATTCCTGGGTTTGCCTGAGCAGTTTGAAGTGGTCAGATATCACTCATTGGTATGTACCCGTCTTCCTGACAATCTAAAATGTACTGCCTGGACTGATGATGGCTTAATTATGGCAATTGAGCACACCGAAAGGCCGATCTGGGGTGTCCAATTTCATCCTGAATCGATTGATTCTGAATATGGGCGTGAGCTACTCAGTAATTTCGTGCGTATAGCGGAGACGTATAAAGAGAATCACAAACAGGAAGTTACCGCTCAGAATATATGCACTTATGTTAATGAGGTCTATCTTGCGGTAGGTGGAAGACAATATCTCAATCTGAATTATCGTGAATGTAAGGAGATGGTCGATCCTGAATCCTTGTTTATTCAACGTTATGGTAATGATACGCATGCTTTCTGGCTTGATAGTGAAAATTCCGACAGACCTAATGCTCGTTTCTCAATGATGGGAAGCGGTAATGAACAGGGCGCTGTCAGACTTGAATACAGTGTACAGACTGAGAGTTTGCGTTTGACTGGTCCTGATGGCGAGAGGATTGTTCAGGGAGATTTTTTCTCACTGATGTCTGAATTGCTGGGTTTTGTGGAAATTTCGACACCAGAATCGATGCCATTTGTATTTAAAGGCGGCTTTGTTGGTTATTTAGGATATGAATTAAAGGCGCTGACAATTGGCAGCAATAAATACCGTTCAGAACATCCTGATGCCAGCTTAGTATTTACTCCGCATTTTTTTGTCTTCGATCATCAGCAGAGTAAACTTTATGAATGCCTTATTACACCAGCAGGGCAGCCACAAAATTGGCCGCCGGAACTTTTAGTTACCAATGTAAAAAATACCGGTGAAGTGATACCTGACTTTATTCCTGGTGCTGTTGATCAGAGCAAAATTTGTCTGGAATATGGCGCTCAGGAGTATATGGATAAAATCCAGAAATCACTTCAATACATCACAGATGGCGAGTCCTATGAAATCTGCCTGACGAATAGGGCCAAGATGGCTTATTCAGGGCATCCATTGGACGCTTATCGGCGTATGCGTTATGCCAGTCCTGTACCTTATGGCGCTTATCTGGCATGTGGGGATTTTTCTGTACTCAGCGCATCACCAGAAACGTTTTTACGTATTGATGAGACCAGAAATATTGAATCCAGACCGATTAAGGGGACCCGGCCACGAGGAAAAACGGCAGCAGATGATCAGCATTTGCAGAGGGAATTGAGTCAGTCCCCTAAAGATAGAGCAGAAAATCTGATGATAGTGGACTTGGTGCGCCATGATCTTAATCAGGTATGCCGTCCAGGCAGTGTGCATGTACCTGAATTATTTAAAGTTGAGAGCTTCTCTTCTGTACATCAATTGGTTTCGACCATTCGCGGTGAGTTATGCGAAGAAACGTCATCAATGGAGGCTATCCGAGCATGTTTTCCAGGAGGATCAATGACCGGAGCACCGAAGAAGCGCACGATGGAGATTATTGATTCTTTAGAGTCATCGGCTCGCGGTGTTTACTCCGGTGCGCTTGGATGGTTATCTTTCAGTGGTGAAGTGGAATTGAGCATTGTGATACGTACGGCGGTATTACATCAAGGGTGTGCTGAATTCGGCATTGGGGGGGCAATTGTTGCTCATTCTGATCCTTATGGCGAATTTGAAGAGACATTGGTTAAAGCGAGTGTGCCATATTTCAGTTTTAGTCATATGGCGGAGGATATGTGAGTAACCATAAAGTGGTCATTCTTGGTGGGCAAGGCGCTATTGGTTCTTTATTGAGTCGCCTTTTTACTCGCTGTGGTCACATAGTATACAGTGTTGACAACCGAACGCAGGGAGTGCGTTCTCATCATTCTCATTACTGTCAGATTGATATCTTAAACCCGGCTGCTGATGCTGGAGAGGTTTTTAGTGGGGCAAAGGGGGTAGTCTTTGCCTTACCGGAAGCCGTTGCCATACAAGCGTTGCCTTGGGTGTTGTCTGCTATTGGTGATGATGTACAGATTGTGTCAACCTGTTCAGTTCAGGCCCCTTTCTATTCTGCGTTAAGAGCTGCCGCCCCCGGGCAGCCTTTTATTGGTGTTAACCCGATGTTCTCGCCATCTTTGCCGGAGCAAAAAAGGCCAGTTGCAGTCATCCTCGATAACTGTCATGTTAGTGAACATTGGATTGAGCGGGTATTGATGCAGGCTGATATGCGTATCAGTAGGATGATGCCAGAGGAACATGATCGGGTTATGGCGCTTTGTCAGGCTTTGCCTCATGCCGCGATACTGATTTTTGGCTTAGTGCTGGCGAAAAGTCCGTTAGATATTCGAACCTTGGCAACTATTGCGCCACCGCCTATGCGTACAATGCTGGCGCTGTTATCAAGGATCTTACGTAATCCAATAGAAGTGTACTGGGACGTTCAATATGAAAACCCGATGGCTGTCGCACCGCGTCAGGAGTTGCTGCATGCCATACAACAGTTAAATTCGATAGTACAGGCTGGCGATCAAACTGAATTTGGCAATAACCTCAGAGATATTGCGCAACAACTGGGGGAACAGCTCGATATCAGTGCTGCTGATTGCCAGCATATTTTTTCAACGCTTGAATGATATAGGAAAGGAGTTGAGGGGATGTCGTTAAATAGAGTTGCTGAGGCTAACGGGCGGGCAGGACTCAGAAATTGGCTGGGATTACTGATATTGATGTTACCAGTATTATTGGTGACGGTGGACAATACGATCTTAAGCTTTGCTTTACCAAAAATTGCGGAAGCTCTGGGGCCCAGTGCAAGTCAGCAATTATGGATAATTGATGCTTATTCATTGGTATTGGCTGGTTTATTGGTATCAATGGGCAGTATTGGTGATCGTGTTGGCCATCGTTCATTACTGTTATTTGGATCTTTGGGATTCACGGTTATTTCGGTGTTCACTGCACTGTCAACTTCACCTGAACAGTTGATTATAGGGCGAGCCGTACTTGGATTTTTTGGTGCGATGCTGATGCCTTCTACTTTGGCTTTGATAAGCGTTCTTTTTGAGGATCGTGAGCAGCGTCGATTGGCTGTTGCTATTTGGGCGACAACATTAACTATTGGTTCAGCTTTAGGTCCTGTAGTGGGGGGTGTTTTATTACAATTCTTCGATTGGAGTTCAATTTTCCTCTTGGCAGTACCGGTATTAGTACCATTGCTGATTTTCGGACCGATGTTATTGCCTGAGTCCGATAAAAAACAGACTGGCATTATCGATGTGTATAGCGTGCTGTTATCGATCGTTGCTATGGGTGGTATTGTTTATGCGATTAAACACCTTGCCAGTGATGGGTTTGAAATAAGTGTAATACTCGAACTGTCGGTTGGTCTTATTGCTGGCGTGCTATTTGTTCGCCGACAACAGCGTCTGCCTGTGCCATTGATGGATCTTTCCCTATTCCGTAATGGTATGTTTACCGGTTCGGTTATTGTTAACTTACTGAGTTTGGCATTGTTGGTTGGTTTTGTCTTTTTTGCCACACAGGTCTTGCAAATCGTGCTCGGTATGGAGCCGATTTTGGCTAGCCTGGCACTGGTTCCCGGACAAATAATGGCAATTGTTATGGGCATGGCGATAGTACCCATTGCTCAACGGGTACCGGCTCATTATCTGGTGCCAATTTTGCTGAGTATTGCAGGTATTTCATTTCTTCTGGTCGCGAGTATCGGCAGTGATTTAGTCACTTTGATTGTTGCTTTCGCATTATTAGATATTAGTGTGGGGGCAATTGCTTCGGTGTCTAACGATTTGGTGCTTTCGTCAGTACCCTCCTCTAAAGCAGGGGCGGCATCATCAATAAGCGAAACGGCTTATGAAGTGGGTGTTGTACTTGGTACGACGATTCTGGGGGGATTGGTCACGGCTTTCTATCGTATAACATTAGAATTGCCGAATGAGGTCTCTCAGGAACAGGCTGGATTGGCTTTAGAGACGTTAGCAGGAGCTTACGTTGTAGCGAATTCATTAGCTGAATCAGAGGGGCAGAAACTGATGACAGCGGCGGCGGAATCATTCACCAGCGCTATTCATACGATGAGTTGGTTGACAGCGGCATTGACTGCGGGGGTGGTATTGCTTACATGGCGTTTGCTGAAAGCGCCGCAGAAAGAACAGGCGCTTGAGTACTGATAGTTTTAGGTGCAGCCATTGGAGATGGCTGCATATTGTTTTGAGTAGTTATCCGCAATGATTACATGTCCTGAAAATAACATCTCACTCCTCACTATTCCTTGTACTTCTAAAGTGCTAAATAAATATGATAAATAGAGTAATTAATGAGTGGAAATAAGTTGTAATTTATGATGTTTATTGATTTGACAATATTAACTTAACCACATTAAAAAAGTTTTCTCAAATAAAATATTTTTCATGGCAGCACTGTAATGATAATAATTATTGCTCAGACTCTATTGTTGATTCAGTTATTTTGATTTTCTCATTATTTTATTATGGCTATTTCATTGGCTTTTTTGGTGTTTAAATGTTTATTTGTAAAGTGAGTGTATTTAAAAGTTGAAGTTTGTTTGTGAAAAATATTCTTATTGTAAAGAGGGACTGTTTTTCATCTTTAATTTAAATCATATTCATAATTTCAATATTCAATAATATCTATAGGGTTTTATTTTGTTGTGATTTTTAAATGTAATCTATTTATTGTTTTTATTTGTATTTTCTAATAATACCTAATGAGATAAATATGAAATTGAAATTTTTAATTAACACACATTAAAAGATAGCGATATATCACAGAAATATTCTCTTTAATTAATGAAAAAAGTGGGGAATTACATTAATATTTTAGATTGTGTAATTTAAATATTGTATCCAATCACTTTCTGTAAAGTGAATAAATATTTACCTAATTAATTCTCATCGTAATTATTTTTCTGGCATACCCGCTATCGAAGTGTCTATATCTTTTGCCAGGAAAAACGGATGTTTTCGCTACGGCTAATCTGGTTATTAGCCAAAAGCAAGATTTTGATTATTAACAGTTTATACCTTATAGATTTCAAGATGCATCGCGACGGCAAAGGAGTGAATCCCCGGGAGCATACAAACTATGTGACCGGGGTGAGCGCAGCCAACAAAGAGGCAACTTGAAGGATGACGGGTATAGTGACATTACCGGTAGTGATGACAGTAGATACTTTGGAACTTGGCTGACTGGATAACGGATATATGAAGTTATCCTAAATGTATAAACTTAAATTCAGAGGAATTCTCATGGATAAAATAAGAACGTTTTCTGAGACTTTGGCAGTATTACATCAACATCACCATCTGTTTGGTATAGAACGACAGCCAAAGCAACTTAAGACCTCCGACTTTGATGGGCCGGTAGTATTTTCTAACGATCAGAAAATGGCTACTGTGCCGCCTGCATTTTTTACGGTACAAACGATACAAGAGCTGAAAGCACTCGGTGGTGTGCCTGACAGCCATTATGGCTCTGGAAAAATGGAACCCCATCATCCGTTACCTGAACCGTTTTCTGCTGAACGACTGGCAGACGCCTCTGGTAATCATATTGATTTATGCAAAGCCTTTCGTGCCTATATCTATGGTGATTCTGCTTTGGTCAGAGACTATGAGGAGATCCTTAATGCTAAGCGTTTTCCGATGAACATTGCGTTCTTCGGTGGCGAAGAACTCACAATATCCGCAGATAAGCCATTGATTATTGAAGATAAAGATTGCTATGGTGAACCTGTTGTCTTGGTGTACGACCAGATAACCATTGAACCAGGAGGTCAAATTATTTACTGCACTAATGGTAAGGTTAAAGCTAATGCTATTGTAGGTCATGGAAGTGCTCAGAAGCCTGACCTTATCAGTAAAGGCAGTAATGGAATTGATGGTTTTGATGGTGAGTCAGGGCGCAATGGGCTTAACGGCAGAGATGGTGTTGCTGGCATAGATAAGGCATACGGCTGTGCTGTTGAATCCACCGCCGGTACTGATGCAATTGACGGCTCTTCCGGAGGATTAGGGATGGGCGGAGGAAGTGGTGGAAATGCAAATGACATAGTTATTGATGTTCAACTTCTTACTGGGCCAGTAAATGTGTTGTCGATAGGTGGCAGTGGTGGAAATGGCGGTAATGGTGGCAATGGCGGCAATGGAGGGACCGGGGGCAATGGAGGTAATGAAGTAGGCAAATGTAGTGCAGGGAGTGGGGGAAACGGGGGTAATGGTGGAGATGGAGGGCATGCGGGCAATGGAGGGAAAGGTGGAGATAGTGGTAACGTATATATTTATTTTCCTGAAGGTCAGCCAGTAATTAATGCCCGGTCATATGGAGGTAATGGCGGTAATGGAGGGAAAGGCGGGAGAGGTGGAGAAGGCGGGAAAGGTGGAGCTGGCGATAGTAGTCAGCCGGGAATATCTGGTCAAGATGGTATTGATGGAAAATCAGGGGGGGTAGGTGTAGCTGGCAAGATATATGTTAACGGTAATGTACAGGGTTAATCCTTAGGGGCGCAATAATCGGGCTGGTTTGAACGGCGGTAATTGAGCTGACGGTTTGGCGTTGAGGAGTAAATATAATAATTTTTTTGCAAATGATTAATCGAAGTAAGAAATATCGATGTGAATCGGCAGCGGGTCTGATGATTTATGAAATTGGAAGCTTTGTCCGACAGAACCGGGTAACCGTCACCATGTTAAATTGCCGATTTGCCCGTATTGAACTACAACAAGATGTGCAGCTATTGCTGATAGCTGCACTATACCCGTCATCTTTCAAGTTGCCTCTTTGTTGGCTGCACTCACCCCGGTCACATAGTTATCTATGCTCCCGGGGATTCGCTCCCTTGCCGCGCGATGCATCTTGAAATCAATAGGATATATATCATGATAATTATTGCATCATGATAATTGTTGATTTAGTTATTTTTATTTGCTGATTATTTTACTAATATTTTTTATTGAATTTTTGTCGGTCATTTGAGCGTTTATTTGTCAAGCTATCTTATTTTAAGGTTGAGTTTTATTTATAAAAAAAACCTCCTTCGGTAAATAAAAGCTATTTTCTATCTTTAATTTAAATCATATTCATAATTTCATTATTCAATAATATCTATGGATTTATATCTTATGGTGATTTTTGAAAAATAGAATCATACTTATTGTTTTATTTGTATTTTCTAATAATACCTCATGAGATAAATATAAAATTGAAATTTTTAATTAACATCTATTAAAAGGGAGTGATGTATCACAGAAATATTTTCTATAATTAATGGAAAAAAAGGGGGTTTACATTAATATTTTAAATTGCGTAATTTTAATATCGTATCTAATTTATTTCTGTAAAGTGAATAAATACTTACCTAATTAATTTTCATGGTTATTATTTTTCTGGCATACCTATTGTTGAAGTGACCATATCCTTTGCCAGAAAAAATCGATATTTTTGCTAAGGCTAATCTGGTAATTAGTCAAAGGCAAAATTCTGACTATTTAGTCATTCAGTACCCAAATGGACAACGGATATGTGAAGTTATCTTAAACAACGTATAAACTCAGGAGAATTCCCGTGGATAAAAGAAAAACTGTTGCTGAAACTTTGGCGAAATTACATCAGCATCATCATCTGGTTGGTATAGAACGGCAGCCAAAGCAACTTAAGACCTCGGATTTTGACGACAAGGTAATATTCTCTAACGATCCAAAGACAGCTACTGTGCCACCTGCATTTCTCACGGTACAGACAATACAAGAGATGAAGGAACTCGGCGGTGTGCCTGACAGTGAGTATGGCCCCGGCAAAATGGAGCCTCATCATCCGTTACCTGAGCCGTTTTCTGCTGAACGACTGGCGGATGTCATGGGGTATCATATTGATTTGTGCAAAGCTTTTAGGGCCTATATTTATGGTGATTCTGCTTTAGTCAAAGATTATGAAGAAATGCTCAATGCGAAGCGTTTCCCGATGACGGTTGCATTATACAGTGGAGAAAAAATCACTATTACCGCCGATAATCCATTGATTGTTGAAGATAAAGATGACTATGGCGAACCGGTTGTTTTGGTATATGACGAGATAATCATTGAACCGGGAGGTCAAATTATTTACCGCACTAATGGTCGGATCGAAGCTAACACTCTTGTAGGGAATGGAAGCTCTATAGATCAAGGCATTATTAATAAAGGCAGTCATGGTGCCAATGGTGTTGATGGTGCAATGGGATCTCGTGGAGCTACCGGCAGCGATGGTAGTGACGGTATAGCGGATAAATATGGCTGCTTAATTGACGCTACACCAGGTTCTAATGGGGCTCCTGGTTCTGCCGGAGCACCTGGGGGGAATGGTGCTCCGGGTGGAGGAGCAAATGACCTAACTATTAATGTTCAACATGCTACTGGGACAATAAGGGCGGTAACGGTAGGTGGCATAGGTGGAAATGGCGGTACCGGGGGGCTTGGTGGTGCCGGGGGGCAAGGTGGAAATGGGGGGAGTTCAGGACCTTTGAAAAATGGAGAAATCAGGAAGTGTCTTAGTGCGGATTCGGGAAATGGGGCAAATGGAGGAGATGGCGGAAATGGAGGGAATGGGGGTAAAGGTGGTGACAGTGGCAACATATATGTTAATTACTCTGACGGTGACCCAATACTTGAGGTTGAGTCATATTGTGGTTTTGGCGGGGAAGGCGGGAGAGGGGGGTTGGGCGGAATAGGTGGGTATCCTGGAGATAACCCTATGCCACACTTTCCTAAAAAAAGTGAAAAATATGGGTTCAGTGGTAAAACTGGTCTTGTGGGAGAATTTGGCGATGACGGTGCCACTGGCAAGATATATATCAACGGTAAAGAAAAAAAACCTAATCATTAGTGGTGCGGTAATCAGGCCGGTCTGAGCTAATACATATACCTTATGGATTTCAAGATGGATCGCGACGGCAAGGGAGTGCAACCAACAAAGAGGCAACTTGAAAGATGACGGGTATAAATGAGGGGGAGATGAGGTCAGGTCTTGGTTTTGCTTATCGAATTAGCCGAGAAATCTCCCCATGATATTAATCTGCCTTGTGGCCTGACTCAGTTATTTTGATTTACTTCGTGATTTCATTAAGACTATTTTATTTACCTGTTGAAGAGGCCATTTAAAAATTGAAGGTTGTTGGTAAAAAATTTCTTATAGATAAGAATTATTTTTTATCCTTTATTTAAGTTATATTCATAATTTCATTATTAAATAATATCTATAGATTTCTATCTTGTTGTGATTTTTGAAAAAATACAATCATATTTATTGTTTTCGTTTCCTAATAATAACCAGTGAGATAAATATAAAATTGAGATTTTTGACTGGCATACATAAAAAGATAGTGATGTATCACAGAAATACTCTCTTTAATTAATGAAAAAAATGGATAATTACATTAATATTTTAAATTGTGTGATTTAAATGTTGCATCCAATCACTTTATACCCTATGGATTTCAAGATGCATCGCGACGGCAAGGGAGTGAAGCCAACAAAGAGGCAACTTGAAAGATAACGGATATAAATGCTTACCTAATTAATTCTCATAGGAATTATTTTTCTGGCATACCTGTTGTTGAAATGTTTATATCTTTTGCCAGAAGAAATCGATGTTTTCGCTATGGCTAATTTGGTGATTAGTCAAAGGCAAAACTTTGACTATTTAGTGCCTATCCCAATAGGCGTAATTGTTGCAGGCCGTTAGTCATTCAGTACCACGAACGGTAGTAATAACAGCATATATTCTGGAGATTGCCCAAATGAATAATGGATATATGAAGTTATCTTAAACAACATATAAACTCAGGAGAATTCCCGTGGATAAAAGAAGAACTGTTGCTGAAGCTTTGGCGGTATTACGTCAGGATTATAATCTGATTGGTGTAGAACGGCAGCCAAAGCAACTTAAGACCTCGGATTTTGACGGCAAGGTAATATTCTCTAACGATCCGGAGACAGCTACTGTGCCACCTGCGTTTTTTACGGTACAAACCATACAGGAGCTGAAAGCGCTCGGGGGTATTTCTGACAGTGAATATGGCCCTGGCGGAATGGAGCCTCATCATCCGTTACCTGAACCGTTTTCTGCTGAACGACTAGCAAATGTTACCGGTTATCATATCGATTTGTGTAAAGCTTTTAGGGCCTATATTTATGGTGATTCTGCTTTGGTTAAAGATTATGAAAAAATTCTTAATGCTAAGCGTTTCCCGATGAAGGTTGCGTTATACAGTGGCGAAAGAATTACTGTTACCGCAGGTGCGCCATTGATTGTTGAAGATAAAGATGATTATGGCGAACCCGTTGTCTTGGTGTATGACCAGATAATCATTGAGCCGGGAGGTCAAATTATTTACCGCACTAATGGTAAGGTCGAAGCTAACACTGTTGTAGGGAATGGCAATGATAAAAAGCAGAGCATTATCAGTAAAGGTCTTGATGGAGCCGATGGTTTTGGGGGCGAACAGGGAAGTAATGGAGTGAATGGCAGCAATGGTTATATTGGTTCAGAGGATAAACACGGTTGTTCTGTTAAATCCACACCAGGTACTGATGCAACTGGCGGTTCTTCTGGAGCACAAGGGATGGATGGCAAAAGGGGGGGAAGTGCAAATGATGTCATTATTGATGTTGAACTTTTTACTGGAGTAGTCAATGCGGCATCGATAGGCGGTAAGGGTGGGAATGGTGGATATGGCGGTAACGGGGGGAATGGAGGGAATGGGGGAAATGGAGGAGATGCAACAAAAAAATGTATTGCTGGATATGGAGGCAGGGGAGGAGATGGCGGACATGGAGGGGATGGGGGGAATGGGGGTAAAGGTGGGGACAGTGGTAACATCTATGTCAATTTCACTCAGGGTCAGCCAGTAATTAATGCTCTGTCATATAAAGGTTATGGCGGACATGGAGGGGGAGGTGGTAAGGGAGGAATAGGCGGAATAGGTGGGTCAGGTGGCGGTAGTAGTGGTGAATTAAATAGTGAGGGTCATGACGGAGTATCTGGTGACGCTGGTGCTGATGGAAAATCCGGCGATGCAGGTACTGCTGGCAAGGTATATGTTAACGGTAATGCACAGAAGCATGGTGATAATCAGGCTTTAGACTGGTTAGACTATAAATAAGGGAGAGAGGGGGTCAGAGCTTTGGTTTACATTTTGCCAAAGAGAATTTGAATGATATGGCAATAATGGCCGAATACGGGTATCACGATTAATCATTGATAATACTTGGCTTACCACCTCATCCGCCGAAATGTATTCCTGGTCCGACTGAATGGTGTTAATGAGTAAGCGCGATAATCGGGTAAGTAACAGATCGGAGTAAAGAATCCCACTATGGATATCAATATGATGAGAAGTGACAATATGCCGATTGCCATTATCGGTATGGGTTGCCGTTTTCCGGGGGGCGTTAACTCCCCAGAAGAATTTTGGCAACTGTTGTGTGGTTCAAGTGACGCTATTACCCCAGTACCTCCCGAACGTTGGTCAACTCAGGTTTATTATTCTCGGGATCGCAATCTACCAGGGCGAATGGTGGCGCGAGAAGGAGGATTTATTACTGATATAGCCGGTTTTGATGCAGCGGCGTTTAGTATCAGTAGTACAGAAGCGCCTTTTATTGATCCACAACATCGTCTGATGTTGCAGGTAACCTGGGAAGCGCTGGAGCGTGCAAGAATACCACCAAAATCGTTGGCGGGTCAGGCGGTTGGTGTCTATATTGGTGCCTTCACTCATGATTATTTGCACCTGCAATTTACTGATTTGCGTCAGATGACGGGTTATACCTCAACTGGCGTAATGGGAACCATGTTGTCAAACCGTATTTCCCATGCGTTTGATTTTCAAGGGCCATCTTTGACCATCGATAGCGCCTGTTCATCGTCCTTATTGGCGGTACACTTGGCTTGTGACAGCTTGCGGCGGGGAGAGTCGCAATTGGCACTGGCAGGTGGCAGTCAGTTAATGCTGATCCCTGATTTTTCGATAGTGGAAAGCCGTACTGGTTTTCTGTCACTGACCAATCGTTGTCACAGCTTTTCAGCTAACGCTGATGGTTATGTGCGTAGTGAGGGGGTGGGCGCTGTTTTGCTGAAACCCTTGAGTGCGGCTTTACAGGATGGTGATCCCATCTTGGCAGTGATCCACGGTTCGGCCGCAAATCAGGATGGCCGTACTCCCACGATGACCCAACCAAGTGGCGTGGCACAGCAGCGGGTGATTCGGGCCGCCTGTGCTCAAGCCGGGATTTCGCCAGAAGAGATTGATTATATTGAGGCTCATGGTACTGGAACGGCGGTCGGTGATCCGATAGAAGCAGAAGCTTTGGGGCTGGTATGTCGTCCAGAACCGGCAGATCGTCCATTATTGATCGGTGCGTGTAAATCTGTGATTGGTCATACAGAAGCCGCGGCGGGCATTGCCGGATTGATTAAAGCAGTATTGTGTTTACAGCGCAGGCAAGTGCCGGGCAATTTACATGCCGATCCGCCCAACCCCTATATCCGTTTTGCGGAATTAGGATTGCAGGTTCCACGGCAGTTAACGTCATTGCCTAAAGGCAGAATTGTCGCGGGGGTGAATTCTTTTGGTTTTGGCGGGACGAATGTCCATGTGGTATTGAGCAATCATGTGGCCCCTTGCGTACAACTTCGCGAGACCGAAGGGCAGGCTTTCATGTTGCCATTGTCTGCCCAGTCTGAATTTTCCCTGAAACAACAAGCACAGCGTATTGCCGATTTACTACAGCAGCAGCCAGAGATTGCTCTTGATGATCTATGCTACAGTTTAGCGATGACTCGTCACCGTTTCCCGCTGCGTAAAGCCATAATATTTAGTGACCGAAAGCAGTTGCAACAACAGTTAACTCATCTGAGTCTGCCGCCGAAGCATAATAATAGAAAGGTAGATCATCTGGCTTGGGTGTTTCCTGGCGTTGGCGGTGAAGGTTGGCAGGAGGTGGTAGCCTGGTTTCAGCCATTTCCTGCATTTGCCGAGCAATTCAGGCGTTGCGAAGCCATTTGGGCTGAATTTTCTGCGCCGTCTCTACGTGCCGCATTACTTGTTACTGACGATTTAATGGCACCACCGGTGCAGTTTGCGGTACAGATATCTATGGTCGCTCAGTTGCAGCAGTGGGGATTCAGACCTGCGGCATTGCTGGGTCATAGTACCGGTGAAATGGCGGCTTGTTATCTGGCGGGAATTTATGATCTGACTCAGGCATTGACACTTTTATATCATCGTTATTACCACTATCGCGATCTGCAAAACGTCTTGGATCAGAAGGGAGGATTGTTGATGGTAGCGGCTGCGGTGGAACAGATACAGCCCTATTTGTCTGCCCATGACGTTGATCCCGCAGTAGTGATTGCCGGAAGAAATAGTGTCAATAGTTGTCTGTTATCGGGCCCGGTAAGTGGATTAACTGCCATTTCCCATCGTTTAAAACACCATCGTATCGCCAGTAGCCGCATTAACTATGGTATTGCTGCCCATTCCCCATTGCTGGAACCACTCCGGGCAGGGTTAATTGCCGATGCTGCGACTATTCCGGCCTCAAAACCTTTATTACCCGTGTTTTCATCAGTCACAGGGAAGGAAATTAATGATAAGTTGGGTCCTGAGCATTGGGCTGACAATATGATCGAACCCTTTCGTTTTGATGATGCGATGGAAAATATGCTGAAAGCAGGTTTCCACCATTTTCTTGAAATTTCACCCACATCCCTGTTGAGCGGTGGATTACAGGATTGGAGTAAACCTTATTGCGGCCAGGTGTTTGCTTGTCGAACCGGGCAGAACTGGCCACAGTTATTGGGCCAATTATTTGAAGCTGGTATGGAGCCTGATTGGCGGACTATCACACCTATGGCTCATTTAATCGATCTGCCAACGTATCCCTGGCATCAACAATCTTATTGGCATGAACCGAAAATCAGCCGTCGCCACCGGCTGCGCAAGTTGAGCGGGGTGTTATTGGGCGAAGCACAGCCAGGTAGTGACAGTTGGCAAGCTGAATTGGTTGTTGAACAGGTACCTTGGTTACTCGATCATGTCGTCATGGGAAATGCGATGTTCCCTGCTGCTGGCTATATCGAAGTCATGTTAACCGCAGCGCGTATCTGTTTTCCGGGTGTTGGATTGGCGCTGAATAATATTGTGTTGCAATCGGCTTTACTGCTGGAACCCGGTATGGAGTTCAGGCTAAAAACCCGCTTGGATCGTCAGCGCATGGAAGTGCGGATATACACTGCCGGTAATCTGGATGAAGATACCCAATACCAATTTGCAGCCAGTGCACAAGTGAACATTGTCGTGCCGGGCGCGACTGCCTGTGTTATCCCATCATCAGTTGTAAATGATCGCTATCTTGGTACGCAGAATCAGGAGGAATTGTATGAGGAGAAATTGTATCAGGCGTTTCAACACCTGCATTTTAGTTACAGCGGGGTATTCCGTACTCTGCGTCAGGCGATTATCGGTGAAAAGGAGACAATCTGTGAGGTTGAGTTGCCACTTACACCGGAGGGAATGAATTTCCATCCGGCGGCTTTGGATGGCATTTTCCAGTCGCTGTTGGCGATTCAGTCTGTTGGCGTTAATGCTCCAATCCCTGCCAGAGATTTCCGTATTCCGGTAACCATTCAGCATCTACGCATTAACGGTAAACTATCAGGTCGAGTAACAGTCCATGCTCGAATGACGGAGCAGACACAACAACAGTGGCTTGGTGATATCGATGTATGCACTGAACGCGGCATACTGATTTGCCAAATCAAAGGATTTTGCGTTCAGCTTGTCAGTAACGGGAGAAGCGATTTATTGCCAATACCTCACAATCTGGTGATAGGCCAACCCCTGTGGCGTGAAATGCCTTCTTGCCCATTGCTAGCACCTTTAGCACCATGTTTAGCACGATGGGCTATTTTTGGCGATGAAACTGTGTTGGCCGAGGAATTAGTGAGTGAATTGCAACGGCGTGGTGGATATGCCTACTTACGTTCCGGCCTGCCTGATAGTGAGCAGAAAGTTCAAGAGCTGGTTGATACTCTTCCTTCTGAGGTTGAAAGGATACTGATCCTCTGGCCGTTACATAATCCACGCAAGACCTATCATGCTTTGATCTATTTGTGTGCAGCATTGGCAGAACGAGCGGTGAAACCATGCTTGTGGGTCATAACTCGATATGCTCATCAGGTGACCGAACAAGATCTGCCTGATCCGTTTGCTGCGGCATTATGGGGAATGATGCGGGTTATTGGTCAACAGGAAGCAACTTCACTCTGGGGAGGGTTGTTAGATATTGACAGTACGACTACGCCAGCTCAGTGGTGGGATGCATTATTAACAGATGATGGTGAGGATCAATTAGCTCTGCGTTGTGATCAACGCTATGCGCTACGTCTTGTGCCATTGCCAGAAATACCGCCATTGTTGCCGTTGGTGCATTTTCGTCCTGATGGCAGCTATTTGCTGACGGGCGCTTTCGGGGGAATGGGACGTCAGTTGATTTCCTGGATGGTTAAGCATGGTGCTCGTCATTTGTTGTTGATCGGTCGTTGTCATACGCTTGATACGGATGATCAGATGCTACTGGAAATGCTACGTCAACAGGGGATTGAAGCAGAATATCTGCCGGTTGATCTGGGTGATGTAAAAATGACTAATAGTTGTCTGGCTCAGTATCGGCAACGGGCCAGTCAGCCGTTACGAGGCGTAATTCATTGTGCCGCGCATGTTGAAGCTCAAGGATATCGTGAACTGAGTACTCAGGCTTTCGACAGAGTCTTTGCCGCTAAAGCACTTTCTGCCTGGACACTGCATCAGGCATTAGCTGATGCGCCGTTAGAGCATTTCGTTATGTTTTCTTCAATAAGCTCATTATTGTCTTTGCCGGGTATGGGATCTTATGCAGCAGCAAATGCCATGCTGGACAGCTTGGCCTATTTGCGGCGTCAGCAGGGTTTACCTGCGTTGAGCCTTAACTGGGGGCCGTGGAAAGCAGGTATTGCTTTACGGGATAGTCGCATGCTCCCGGTGTCCGAAGACAATGGGCTGCCACTATTTAGCTTAGAGGAGGGATTAGCCACGTTAGAGCGTCTGTTTGCCCGCATTGAGCCGCAATTGGTGCCGTTCTTGGCTGATTGGTCAGTGTTACTCTCTGGTCCAATGCGCCATTTGGCATTATTTCGTGACATTCAGCAGGAAAGCGTAGCTCAGGCTTTACCAGCAGACACGGTGCTTGAGGTCAATAACTTGGATGATGTTGTCAGTTTGTTACAAGCTTTCTGCGGTGAGATTGTTGGGACGAAAGCTGAGGTTTTTCATCCGGATCAACCACTGACTGACAATGGGATTGATTCGCTGAATGGGGTGATGTTGGTGCAAAAAATTAACAAACAGTTACGCGTGGATATCCCATTGGAATTGTTGTTGAACAATAAGCCACTGTTGGAACTTGCATCGTTGATTACGTATCGATTGCAAGTTAAGTTAATTGCGAGATAGAAATAACCTGAGTGAACTGATCCAAAGTATTTTCTGAAAGCCCGACAGGGCTTTCAGGTTGTTGACTTTTAACGCCTTGACTATCATTGCCGAGTTTTTGCCAATGATAAAATAGGTAAAAACTTTAACCATCAAAGGTAAAAAGCAATGATTAAGGATTTTTTGCAGCGATGAAAAATCCGATGTCATACTGATATTAGAAGGGAAAACATCAGGAAAAACTCTTTATAAAAAGAAGATACAAAAAGAAGAATTATTTTCTACTCTTAATTTAAATTACGTTCATGATTTCATTATTTAATATTGTTTGTAAATTTTTATCCTGATTGTGATTTTTGGAAAATACAATTATGCTCATTGTTTTTATTTGTATTTTATAATAATACCCCGTGAGATAAATATAAAATTGAAATTTTTAATTAGTATCTATTAAGGGGTCGTGATATATCACGGAGATATTCGTCATAATTAATGGAAAAAGTGGTGAATTATATTAATATCTTAAATTGTGTAATTTAAATGTCACATTTAAATTGACTTCCATAAGTGAATAAATATTTACCTAATTAATTCTCGTCGTAATTATTTTTCTGGCCTGCCTGTTGTTGGAAGTGGCTATATCCTTTGTCAGAAAAAATCGATGTTTTCACTCTGGCTAATTTGGTGATGAGTCAGGGGAAAAATTCTGACTATTAGCGATTTAGTGACATAGCCGGTAATGATAGTAGTAGAGATGTGGGAACGTGGTCAGATGGGTAATTGATATACGAAGTTATTCTAACTGCATAGACTTAAACTTAGGAGAATTTTCATGGAAAAAATAAGAACGGTTGCTGAGACGTTAGCAATATTACATCAATATCACCATCCGGTTGGTCTGGAACGACAGCCAAAGCAACTTAAGACCGCCGACTTTGACGGGCCGGTAATATTTTCTAACGATCCGGAAACGGCTACTGTGCCGCCGGCATTTTTTACAGTGCAAACAATACAAGAGCTGAAAGCACTCAACGGTGTGCCTGACAGTCGATATGGTCCTGGAAAAATGGAATCTTCTCACCCATTACCTGAACCATTTTCTGCTAAACGACTGGCAAACGTCTCTGGTGATCATATTGATTTGCGTAAAGCTTTTCGCGCCTATATCTATGGTGACTCTGCATTGGTTAAAGATTATGAAGAAATGCTTAATGCTAAGCATTTTCCGATGAAAATTGCGTTATACAGTGGCGAGGAGATCACGATTGCCGCAAATAATCCATTGATTATTAAAGATAAAGAACAATGTGGCGAATTGGTTGTCTTGGTGTACAACCAGATAACCATTGAACCAGAAGGCAAAGTGATTTGCTACACCAATGGCAGGATTGAAGCGGATGTCATTCAAGGACTGGGAGGCAGGCCACTGCACTTAGTCAGTAAAGGGCGAGATGGAGAAATTGGTGCTCCTGGTGCAACTGGAAGTAGCGGATCGAATGGCGTTGATGGTTTACCTGGTCGTAAGAAAAAAGATACCTGTGTAACTCCCCCTACATCGGGTACCAATGGAACTAAAGGTTCTCCGGGAGCGCAAGGATCGGATGGAGAACCAGGTGGAGTGGCGGAGAAATTGAATGTCTCAACTACTCGTCTGGATGGGATTGTATATTTGGTGTCTGAAGGAGGAGCTGGGGGAAATGGCGGATGTGGTGGTGATGGTGGCGGTGGGGGGAACGGTGGAGATGGAGGCTTTTGTTATAATGGTGCCGATGGGGATTGTTCTGGTGGTCATAGTTACGTTACTACGGACCCACGGTATCTTTCTGGGCATGGAGGGGATGGCGCAGATGGAGGGGAGGGCGGGAATGGAGGTAATGGGGGGAATGGTGGAGATGGGGGTGACATAGAGTGTAACTATTCTACTGGTAATCCAGACATGAGTTATTGGTCAACACCAGGTTTGCCAGGGGATGGTGGTAGAGCGGGAAATGGAGGGAAAGGCGGTGATGGTGGTTCTGCGTGGTGTGATATTAAGGATAGAATTAGAAACTTAAGTTGTTCAGGAGTTCCTGGTAAAAAGGGGATTAATGGAAAGTCAGGGGGGCCAGGGATGCAAGGAAAGGGGGGACAGATATATATCAATGGTAAATTGTGTTGAAGGAAAATTGTGTTGAACGTTCCGTTTCCTAAACACAAACTAGTTTGGAAACGATAAATATAAAATTGAAATTTTCAATTAGCATTTATTAAAAGGTAGTGATATATCACGGAAATGTTTTCTATAATTAATGGAAGAAATGGTAATTTACATTAATATTTTAAATTGAGAAATTCCAATATTGCATCTAATTATTTTATGTAAAGTAAATAAATATTTACCTAATTAATTCTCGTCGCAATTATTTTTCTGGCCTGCCGGTTGTTGAAATGGTTATACCTTTTGTCAGAAAAAATCGATGTTTTTGCTCCGGCTAATCTGATGATTAGTCAGGGGCAAAATTCTGACTATGATCAATTTAGCGACATAACTGGTGGTGATAGCAGTAGAGACTTTGGAACTTGGTTAGATGGATAATTGATATATGAAGTTATTCTAAATGCATAAATTTAAACTTAGGAGAATTTTCATGGAAAAAATAAGAACGGTTGCTGAGACGTTGGCAATATTACATCAATATCATCATCCGTTTGGTCTGGAACGACAGCCAAAGCAACTTAAGACCGCCGACTTTAACGGGCCGGTAATATTTTCTAACGATCCGGAAACGGCCACTGTGCCGCCTGCATTTTTTACAGTGCAAACGATACAAGAGCTGAAAGTACTCAACGGTGTGCCTGATAATCAGTATAGCTCTGGAAAAATGGAATCCCATCATCCGTTACCTGAACCATTTTCTGCTGAACGGCTGGCAAATGTTCCTGATAATCATATTGATTTGTGCAAAGCCTTTAGTGCTTATATCTATGGTGATTCTGCTTTGGTCAAAGATTATGAAGAAATGCTCAATGCTAAGCGTTTTCCGATGAAAGTTGCGTTCTACAGTGGCGAGGAGATCACGATAAGCAAAGATAATCCGTTGATTATCAGAAATAAAGATAACAGCGACAAACTGGTTGTCTTGATGTATGACAAGATGACTATTGAACCGGAAGGTGAAGTGATTTGCTACACCAATGGCAGGATTGAAGCGAATGTCATTCAAGGGAACTCGTATCACTTTACCAATACAGCGGACTATGGAAAAGATGGTGCTGCTGGTACAAATGGAAACAGTGGAGCTGATGGCGCTAAGGGTAATCCTGGTATTCAGAATAAACATGGGTGTACAACGGACGCAGCGTCAGGTTCTGATGGAACTAACGGTTCTTCGGGAGCGCGGGGAGCAAATGGTGAGCCTGGTAAAGCGGGAGATAAACTAACTATCGCATGCCCTTATGTGAGAGGTACAGTAAATTTATGGTCGGCGGGAGGTAACGGAGGTAATGGTGGTGATGGCGGTCATGGAGGTAATGGTGGTAAGGGGGGAGATGGGGGTTATGGTAGTGTTGATAAGGCTGTTGGTGATCAGAATGATTATAATACTACCACCTCTCTGTGTAAGTCTGGGAACGGAGGGAAAGGAGGAGATGGGGGCGATGGAGGGGATGGGGGTAATGGAGGTTGTAGTGGGGATGGGGGGAACATATATTTTAGCTATTCCGAAGGCAATCCGCTCATTAAATGTTTAGCATCACCAGGTATTGCGGGAGCTGGTGGTAATCCGGGAATGAGAGGGAAAGGTGGTGATGGTGGCTCTACATTGACTAACTCTGGGGGTGGCGGTACAACGTCGAGTATTACCGGAGAATTTGGTCAAGCGGGTACTGATGGAAAGCGGGGAGAGCCAGGAGAGCAAACAGGAAATGTGGGGCAGATCTATGTTAACGGTAAGTTGCAAGATAGCCAATAAAGAAAGTTTATTTCCGTTTCCTAAACATCAACTGTTTGGAAATGAGTGAGTTCGGGTTTTCGTCTGTATCGCATTAGTTTATTGGATATGGTGATATTTAAACTTGTTTTACTTAGATATTAGAGAAAACTTATTGGCCAACAACACGCTATCTGAAATTTTCGATGATGCGAAAATACCCTGTTTTTTAAATAGGTTTATCAGCAACCTGATGTGTAGCCATTTCCAATGGCTACACTGTATCGGGATAATTATTGCTGATTCAGTTATTTTGATTTGCTGCTTATTTTCTTAGGGCTATTTTATTGACCTTTTTGTTGGCTGCACTCACTCACCCCAGTCACATAGTTATCTATGCTCCCGGGGATTCGCTCCCTTGCCGTCGCGATCCATCTTGAAATCCATAGGGCATATATTTTGTTGTGATTTTTTAAAATTAAAATAATATTATTATTTCCTAATAATACAATGAGGTAAATATAGAATTGGAGTTTTTAATTAGCATCTGTTGAAAAGTAGTGATGTATCACAGAAATATTTTCCATAATTAATGAAAAAAGTGGAGGTTTATATTAATATTTTAAATTGTGTAATTTAAATATTGCATCTAATGGCTTTCTATAAAGTAAATAAATACTTACCTGATTAATTCTCATGGGCATTATTTTTCTGGCCTGTCTGTTGTTGAGGTATCCATATTCTTTGCCAGAAAAAATCGATGTTTTTGCCCTGGCTAATTTGGTGATTAGCCAGAGCGAAATTCTGACTATTAACAATATTAGTGACATAACCGGTAGTGATAGTAGTAGGAACTTTTCAACTTGGTCAGATGGATAATTAATATATGAAGTTATTCTAAACGTATAAATTTAAACTTAGGAGAGTTCTCATGGATAAAATAAGAACGGTTGCTGAGACGTTGGCAATATTACATCAATATCATCACCCGTTTGGCTTGGAGCGACAGCCAAAGCAACTTAAGACCTCTGACTTTGACGGGTCGGTAATATTCTCTAACGATCTGAAAACGGCTACTGTGCCGCCTGCATTTTTTACAGTACAAACGATACAAGAGCTAAAAGCACTCAACGGCGTGCCTGACAGTCAGTATAGCTCTGGAAAAATGGAATCCCATCATCCGTTACCTGAACCGTTTTCTGCTGAACGGCTGGCAAACGTCCCGGCTAATCATATTGATTTGTGCAAGGCATTTAGTGCTTATATCTATGGTGATTCTGCTTTGGTCAAAGATTATGAAGAAATGCTCAATGCTAAGCGTTTTCCGATGAAAGTTGCGCTCTACAGTGGCGACGAGATTACTATAAGTAAAAATAATCCTTTGATTATTAAAGATAAAGATGACTGTGGCGAACCGGTTGTCTTAGTGTACAGCAAGATAACTATTGAACCGGAAGGCAAAGTGATTTGCTACACCAATGGCAGGATTGAAGCAAATGTTATTCAAGGTAGCTCATATGACCTTACCAGTAGAGGGAAAGATGGAAAAGATGGTGCTGTTGGTACAAATGGAAACAGTGGCGCTGATGGCTCTAAGGGTACTCCCGGGCTTCAGGATAAGCATAAGTGTATAACGAACCCTTCGCCAGGTTTTGATGGAACTCATGGTTCTTCGGGAGTGCGGGGAACGAATGGCGAATCGGCTAAGGCGGGGGATAAACTAACTATTGCGTGTCCTTATGTGAGAGGAACAGTAAATTTGTGGTCGGCGGGTGGTAATGGAGGTAATGGGGGTGATGGCGGTCATGGAGGTGATGGTGGTAAGGGGGGAGATGGGGGTTATGGCAGTTTCTTTGAGGTTATTGACTCTAATCATCGTCATATTACTACTAACTCACTGTGTCAGCAGTCTGGGCTTGGAGGGAACGGAGGAAATGGAGGCGATGGAGGAGATGGGGGTAATGGAGGTCATAGTGGGGATGGGGGAGACATATATTTTAGCTATTCCGAAGGCGATCCGCGCATCAATTGTGGGGCATTCCAAGGTTTTGCGGGAGCGGGTGGTAGGCCGGGATGGAGAGGGAAAGGCGGTGATGGTGGTTCTACATTAACTAATACTGGGAATGGAGGTACAACGTCGAATATTACCGGAAAGTTCGGTCAAGCGGGTATTGATGGAAAGTCGGGGGAGCCAGGAGAGCGAACAGGAAATGCGGGACGGATATATGTTAACGGCAAATTGCAAAACTGATTGCGATAAAGAAAGTTTGTTTCCGTTTCCTAAAGACAAACTGTTTGGAAACGAGGGAGCTAGAGTTTTCGCCTGTATCGCATTAGCTTATTGGGGATAGCGAGGTTGACTACTATACCCGTCATCTTTCAAGTTGCCTCTTTGTTGGCTGCACTCTCTCACCCCGGTCACATATTGAGGTGAATAATTTGGATGATGCTGTCAGAGTGTTAAGTTGGTGTTGGAACGTGCATTGTTGATTACCTGTCTAGTGTTAAAACGACCGTAGTTTGTAGTTAATTCAGTGCACTATGTGGTTAATGTGTGCACTGAATTCTGAACGCTCTCAAATTTTCGAGAAAAGTTATTTCAACCAACCTTTCTTCTGTGCGGTTTCCAATTGTGGCAGCAGATATTGCCATAATTCAGGATAGACATCGGCAATAAATTTATTGCGGTTAATTACTTGCTCAAAACGAATACCATCTTCTACCCAACTTTGCCCTTTATTATACAGATTCATCAGCATCGGCATTAGTCTATCCAGTGTAAGAGCAAAGCGGGCATCTTGGCTTTCTTCTGCTTCATACTCTTGCCAAAGTGACATAAAATGATTTTTCTGTGGCTCAGGGAGTAAACCAAAAAGACGGTCGGCGGCTTTAATTTCTTGTTCATGAATGGCTGCACGGGCTGCTAAATCGTAAACCATCACATCACCTGCATCAATTTCTACAATATCGTGAATTAATGCCATTTGAATAACCCGCTGGATATCCACCCCTTTTACATAAGGAGCAAAACTCATGGCGGCGATAGCAAAATGCCAACTATGCTCGGCTGAATTTTCCTGGCGATGGTTATCCAGTAACTTAGTTCGCCGTTGAACTTTTTTCAGCTTATCCAACTCCATCAAGAAACCGATGACATTCGTAAAAGGACCAAAATCAACGGCAGGTACTGCTAACGACATATAAACCTCATCAATTATTTTTCTTCATCGAGAGAATAAGGCAGAGGCTGAATGGTGAGTGAATGCCCTTCATCGTCACGGACACGGAATACACTATGACTTTCCATACCATTATTCATGACAACTTGTACCCAGACACTATTATCATTCAGCTTAACGGCAGCCAAAACGGTGCCTGTTCTCCGCCATTTATCTCCTAATTGCCATTCCAAATCGTCTCCAGCCATAGGAGTTTTGGTGGCATTGCCTGCCAGCCAGTACATGGCGCGTTTATTGGCACCGCGATATTTGGCGCGGGCCACCATTTCCTGACCGGTATAACACCCTTTTTTAAAACATATACCTCCTGCCAATGCTTGGAGGTTAGTTGCTTGAGGAATAAATTGCGCACTATTTGCGGCATCAATGACTGGGAAACCTGCTTCAATATCCAGAGCTAACCACTGTTCGCTGTTATTAAGCGGAGCTTGAAGTTTTTCTGTTAACTGTTCAGCGGTTGCGGTGTTTGTTATTAAGAGGAAACGTTCAGACGGCAAGGTAAAATGGAGCAAAGTCGTCGTTTCATGTGCAACGACAGCGTTATCAGCATCCGGCAAAGTTGGGAAGAAGTTGCTTAATGCTTCCCGGCAGTTTTTACCTGCAACACCGAGCAGTACCGCGTTTTCATCCTGAACGAGTGTAATTTTGGCGAATACGGCATATTTTTTCAGTTCTGTAAGCTGATTTTCCAGCACACTGCGACGCTCAAGATAAGCAAGTCCTTCACCACGATGGAAGAGGCGCAGATTACTCCACATTTTGCCTTTTGAGTCACAATGCGCACTAAGCACATGCTGATTCGTTGCAAGTGCGGAAATATCTGCTGTAACCTGACCTTGTAGATATTTTTCTGTATCCGCTCCAGTTGCGGTTACTAGGCCCCAGTCATCCAGTGATATTAATGTCAGGGGAAGGGTTGATGAAGACAATGGAGATTGTGAAGAGAACGGAGTTTTATAAGCCATGACACATCCTGCCAGTCAGATATTTGAGCCAATGATGCATAATGGTAAAAGAGCTGAAGCACAATGCAAGTAGTTATTATTGCTATTAGCTGGCATGATGCATGAGTTTGCCGGGCGACTCAATGGCTAATAGCGTTAAAACTAACAATGAGAATTAAAAAGGGGATTCTTTGAACATGGATATTGATAATAAAGCACGTATTCATTGGGCATGTCGGCGTGGAATGCGTGAGCTGGATATTTCAATTATGCCGTTTTTTAAGTATGAATATGACTCACTCAGTGATGATGATAAACGACTTTTTATTCGCTTGCTTGAATGTGCTGACCCTGATCTATTTAATTGGCTGATGAATCATGGACGCCCAGACGATGAAGAGCTATTTCGCATGATTAAACTTATTCAGAATAGAAATAAAGATCGTGGTCCTGTGGAAATGTGATCTCAGGGTATCTTGGCATACCCAGTTAATTTCCACCTGTGTTCATGGTGCAATCGCACTTATAGTGCTACTTGCTCCGTGGCCTGCGGATGATGCTATTTTCTGGATTTTCTGGCTTCCTTTAGTACTGTTGATTATTGCCAGTTGGGGGCGTAGCCAGAAAAATATCCGTAAATCACAAGGGCTTTTAGTTGTGCTCAGTGATAATAAGTTGCAATGGAAGAAGCATGAGTGGCGAATTATCCGACGACCGTGGCTGTGTCGTTATGGCATATTAATTACTGCTCAATCTTTTTATAACCAGAAAAAAATCTGTTTATGGGTCGCATCCGATGGTATGTCACAGGATGAATGGAGGCATATTAATCAACTGTTGTTGCAATATCCTGATATCTGATTGAGCTGAAATTTTCCTGATTTAAAGCAGAGGCTCCATTTCTTGCAGGATTTGCATACACCATTGCGATAAACGATCATCAGTTTGTTCATACTGGTTTACGTCATCTAATGCCAGCCCGACAAATTGTGAGCCATTATCCGTTAATGGTTTCGGGCTGGTAAATTCATAACTTTCGGTCGGCCAGAAGCCAATGAAATGTACACCTGAAGGGCGTAAATGGTGATATAGCATACCGAGAGCGTCAAGAAACCAATCGCTATAATCAATTTGATCGCCCATACCATACATGGCGACAATTTTCCCCTGTAAATCGAGGGAAGGAATTCGCTCCCAAATAGCCAGCCAATCTTCCTGTAATTCACCAAAATCCCATGTTGGGATGCCAAGAATCAGTACCGAGTACTCTTCCATTAATTCAGGTGCTGTTTCTTTGATATTGTGGAGATCAACTAAATCTTCACCGAGGATATCGCGAATTTTCTCTGCTACCATTTCGGTGTAGCAGGTGCTGGAGCCGTAAAAAAGACCAATCTTCATCATTAATCATTATGGTTTTTGAATATCTGGATTGGCATTGTAACAGAATAATTGCTTTTTCAGGCATATACTCGTCATCTTTCAAGTTGCCTCTTTGTTGGCTGCACTCACTACCCCGGTCACATCGTTTTCTATGCTCTCGGGGATTCGCTCCCTTGCCGTCGCGATGCATCTTGAAATCCATAGGGTATAATAGCCGGCAGAGATGTGAAGATTTAAGGAAAGTGTTTCGTGTCAAAACAACCAACTCAGTTGACTAATCCACTGATAGAACAATTTCTTGATGCTATCTGGTTGGAAAATGATCTCGCGGAAAATACGCTTGCTTCTTACCGGTTGGATTTACAAGCACTGGATAACTGGTTGATACATCATGGTCATAATTTATTATCTGTCCAGACGATAGATTTGCACTCTTTTCTGGCGGAACGCATGGATGGAGGGTATAAAGCCAGTAGCTCGGCGCGTTTACTCAGTGCTATGCGCCAGTTGTTTCTCTATTTTTATCGGGAAAAAATGCGGGAAGATGATCCGACAGCGCTTTTGTCCGCACCGAAATTACCAAAACGATTGCCTAAAGATTTAAGTGAAAAGCAAGTAGAAGATCTACTTCATGCACCCTGTACCGATCAACCGGTGGAGCTAAGGGATAAAGCCATGCTTGAAGTGCTTTATGCCTGTGGTTTGCGAGTATCTGAGCTAGTAGGGTTGACACTTTCCGATGTCAGCTTGCGTCAAGGCGTGGTGAGAGTGATTGGTAAAGGGAATAAAGAACGGTTAGTGCCTTTAGGGGAAGAGGCGATTTACTGGCTAGAGAATTATATGGAGTATGGGAGAGCCGAGTTGCTGAATGGTGCAACGTTGGATGTCCTTTTTCCTAGCAAACGGGGGCGACAAATGACCCGGCAGACTTTCTGGCATCGTATTAAACATTATGCGCTGCTGGCTGGAATCGATGCTGAACGGTTATCTCCTCATGTTTTGCGTCATGCATTTGCTACACATTTGCTTAATCATGGCGCTGATTTGCGAGTTGTACAGATGTTATTGGGGCATAGTGATCTATCCACAACACAAATATATACTCATGTAGCAACAGAACGGCTCAAATTGCTACATCAACAACATCATCCGCGTGGGTGAGCACGGATTTAAAGGAACCGAAAATGAAAAAAAGCGTGTTATGTTTCCCTCTTTTGCTGGCCTGGTTTAGCGGAAATGCACTTGCTGATGATGCTGTCCATAGAACAATGCAGAAACTAGGGATAAAAGCAGAAAACATCCAGCCATCACCTATTGTTGGTTTAAATACGGTAGTGACCGAGCAAGGGATCATCTATCTATCTGATGACGGGAAATATTTATTGCAAGGGCCAATTTATGATGTCAGTGGTAGCTCTCCTGTGAATGTCAGTAATCAATTGTTGATGAAAAAGCTGGAAGCAATGACAGATCAGATGATTATCTACAAAGCGCCAAAAGAAAAGCATGTTGTTACCGTTTTCACGGATATTACCTGTGGTTACTGCCATAAATTGCATGAAAACATGCAAGAGTACAATAAACTGGGTATTACTGTGCGCTATCTGGCGTTCCCCCGTCAGGGTATGCAGCACCAATCTGCTAAAGATATGCAATCTATCTGGTGCAGCGCAACACCGCAGAAATCATTAGATGCTGCGTTTAAAAACGAAGATGTTTCGCCAATTAAGAGCTGTAAAGTGGATATTGCTAACCATTACAAATTGGGTCTCCAGTTTGGCGTCCAAGGAACGCCAGCGATGGTCCTTAAGGATGGCAGTCTGTTAGGTGGATATATGCCGCCAGAGGCTTTGGCAGCGGCATTGGCGCAACGTGGTAAATAAGTTTAGTGAATATTGAAACACAACTCCGCCGCCGCCCGGTGGTGGATGACAGTCATCTTCCTCAACAGATTCATCCATTACTGCGTCGTTTATATGCTATTCGTGGTATCCAGCAAGCGAATGAATTGGAACGTGGCGTTCAAGGGTTATTGAATTACCAGCATTTGAGCGGTGTGGAACAGGCGGTGGCGCTCTTGTTGACAGCACTTCATGAACGTTGGCGTATTGTTATTGTCGGTGATTTTGATGCTGATGGGGCAACTAGCACGGCATTGGCGATCCGATCATTACGCTCGATGGGATATCGGCATCTGGATTATCTGGTGCCAAATCGTTTTGACGATGGTTATGGCTTAAGCTCGCAGGTAGTAGAAGAGGTCGTCAAAAAAGGCGCTGACCTAATTATTACCGTGGATAATGGTATCTCTTCCCATGAAGGGGTTGCGGCTGCCCATCAGCACCATATGAAAGTGATCGTCACGGATCATCACTTGCCGGGTGACGTTTTGCCGGCTGCTGATGCCATTATTAATCCCAATTTGCCCGATTGCTCGTTCCCATCTAAATCACTGGCAGGGGTTGGCGTCACATTTTATCTGATGTCGGCTTTAAGGGCGGCGTTGAGAAAAGATCAGTGGTTTGAAAAGCAAGGAATTGCTCTACCGAATCTGGCAGAAATGTTGGATTTGGTTGCGTTAGGCACGGTTGCCGATGTTGTACCTTTGGATGCCAATAACCGGATTCTGGTTTATCAGGGATTGAATCGTATTCGTGCAGGGCGTTGTTGCGCGGGGATACGTGCATTATTGGAAGTTTCCAAGCGTGATGCTTATAAGCTGACAGCCAGTGATTTGGGGTTTTTTCTGGGGCCAAGACTGAATGCCGCCGGTCGCCTCGATGATATGTCCATTGGCGTCACGTTATTGCTAACTGATGATATGGCAAAGGCGCGTCAGATAGCTTGTGAACTGGACGGTCTTAACCATACCCGTCGTGAAATAGAGCAGGGAATGCAACAAGAAGCACTGCAAATCTGTGACAAACTTGAACGTACCAGTACTGAGTTGCCTTATGGGCTAGCGCTTTATCATCCAGAGTGGCATCAAGGGGTAGTCGGAATTCTGGCTTCTCGTATTAAGGAACGTTTTCATCGGCCTGTTATCGCTTTTGCGCCAGCAGGGGATGGTATTTTGAAAGGTTCTGGTCGTTCAGTACAGGGGTTGCATATGCGTGATGCGCTTGAGCGGCTTGATACCTTGCATCCGGGATTGATACTCAAGTTTGGTGGTCATGCAATGGCAGCCGGTTTGTCACTTGAACAGGATAAATTTGAACAATTCCAGCGTCACTTTTCTGCATTAATGGCGGATTGGCTGGATATTTCGCAACTTGAGGGTGTTATCTGGAGTGATGGTAAATTAACGAATAATGAACTGTCATTGGACATTGCAGAGATGTTGCGTGATGGCGGTCCTTGGGGGCAGGCGTTCCCGGAACCAGTTTTTGACGGTAAATTCAAACTATTACAGCAGCGCATTGTTGGAGAACGTCATTTAAAAGTGATAGTGGAGCCATTAAACGGTGGACCGATGCTGGATGGGATCGCGTTCAACATCGATCCTACCCGCTGGCCGGATAACAGTGTCCGCGAAGTAGAACTTGCCTATAAACTGGATGTTAATGAATTTCGTGGCAACCGTAATGTACAGCTTTTGATCCAGCATCTCTGGCCTTATTAATCGTTTGATGGGCAGATAGTCAGTCACTGTCACGTACTCTTGTATGAATACGTGACAAATCTGTTGAAGTGCTATAAACCCGGTGTCGAATCCGTTACAATACGCGGTTCGAAAATTATCCATTTATCTACGACTACACAACGTAAGACACGAAAATATGTTTGAAATTAATCCGGTAAAAAACCACATTCAGGACCTGTCTGAGCGGACAACGGTTCTGAGGGGGTATCTTTGACTACGATGTCAAAAAAGAGCGTTTAGAAGAAGTTAATGCTGAATTAGAACAGCCTGATGTTTGGAATGAACCGGAGCGGGCACAGGCTTTGGGTAAAGAACGCTCCTCATTGGAAGAGATTGTTGAAACGATTGATCAGCTTGAGCAGGGACTGGAGGATGTACAAGGTTTACTGGAACTGGCAGTAGAAGCTGACGATGAAGAGACTTTTAATGAAGCTGTAGCAGAGCTGGAACAGCTTGAAGAAAAATTGGGTCAGTTAGAGTTTCGCCGCATGTTTTCTGGTGAGTACGACAGCGCTGACTGTTATCTTGATTTGCAGGCAGGCTCTGGTGGCACCGAGGCTCAAGATTGGGCAAGTATGCTGATGCGTATGTATCTGCGTTGGGCTGAATCCAAAGGCTTTAAAACGGAAATCATTGAAGAATCAGATGGTGAAGTTGCTGGCCTGAAATCAGCGACCATTAAGATCATGGGCGATTATGCTTATGGTTGGTTGCGTACTGAAACCGGTGTTCACCGTTTGGTGCGTAAAAGCCCATTTGATTCTGGTGGCCGTCGCCATACTTCATTCAGTTCTGCTTTCATCTATCCCGAAGTGGATGATGATATTGATATTGAAATTAATCCGGCAGACTTACGTATCGATGTTTATCGCGCGTCTGGTGCGGGTGGTCAGCACGTTAACAAAACAGAATCTGCGGTGCGTATTACCCATATTCCAACCAACATTGTGACTCAGTGTCAGAATGATCGTTCTCAGCATAAAAACAAAGACCAGGCGATGAAACAGCTAAAAGCGAAGCTGTATGAACTGGAAATGCAAAAAAAGAACGCCAATAAACAGGAAATGGAAGAGAATAAATCCGATATTGGTTGGGGTAGTCAAATTCGCTCTTATGTTCTGGATGACTCACGCATCAAAGACTTGCGCACCGGCGTTGAAACTCGCAATACACAAGCGGTGCTGGATGGTGATCTCGATAAATTCATTGAAGCAAGCCTGAAAGCTGGCTTATGAGGAACTAAAATGTCACAACAACAACAGGGCGCGGAACAGGCTCCCGATTTAAATAATGAACTGCAAACCCGCCGCGAAAAACTTGCCGCTTTACGGGAGAGTGGAATTGCATTCCCGAATGATTTCCGTCGTGAAAATATTTCAGAAGATTTGCACGCGAAATACGACGACAAAACTCAGGAAGAGCTGGAAGCACTGAATATTGAAGTGACGGTTGGCGGTCGTATGATGACACGTCGCATTATGGGTAAGGCTTCTTTCGTAACGCTACAGGATATGGGCGGCCGTATTCAGTTATATGTTGCCCGTGACGATCTGCCGGAAGGTATTTATAACGAACAGTTTAAAAAATGGGATCTGGGAGACATTCTGGGGGCTCGTGGCAAACTGTTTAAAACCAAAACCGGTGAACTTTCCATTCACTGTACTGAATTGCGTCTGCTGACAAAAGCGTTGCGTCCATTGCCGGATAAATTCCACGGTTTGGCTGATCAGGAAACTCGTTATCGCCAGCGTTATCTGGATCTGATCGCCAATGAAGAATCGCGCAAAACTTTCCAAATTCGCTCTCAGGTCTTATCAGCTCTGCGTAGCTTTATGGTCAGTAAAGGCTTTATGGAAGTGGAAACACCAATGATGCAGGTAATCCCTGGTGGTGCGGCGGCTCGTCCATTTATTACTCACCATAATGCGCTGGATATTGATATGTATCTGCGTATTGCGCCGGAGCTTTACCTGAAACGTCTGGTTGTTGGTGGTTTTGAACGTGTATTTGAAATTAACCGCAACTTCCGTAACGAAGGCGTATCTCCGCGCCATAACCCTGAGTTCACCATGATGGAACTCTACATGGCGTATGCGGATTACAAAGATCTGATCGTCCTGATAGAAGAGCTGTTCCGCACGCTGACGCAGAATATTTTGGGGAATACTCTGGTTAAATATGGCGAGCAGGAATTCGATTTCGGTAAACCATTTGCCCAAATGACCATGAAACAGGCTATTTGCAAATATCGTCCTGAAACCAACATAGCTGATTTGGATGATATGGATAAAGCGGTGGCTATCGCTGAATCTCTTGGTATTGAAGTGGAAAAAGGTTGGGGCCTTGGTCGTGTTCAGTGTGAAATCTTTGAAGAAACGGCGGAAAGCCACCTGATTCAACCGACATTTATCACTGAATACCCGGCAGAAGTTTCTCCGCTAGCGCGTCGTAATGATGCAAATCCGTTTATCACCGACCGTTTTGAATTCTTTATTGGTGGACGTGAGATTGGTAATGGCTTCTCGGAATTAAATGATGCCGAAGATCAGGCAGAACGTTTTGCTGAGCAGGTTCGCCAGAAAGACGAAGGTGATGACGAAGCCATGTTCTACGATGAAGATTATGTAACGGCTTTGGAACACGGTATGCCACCAACCGCTGGTTTGGGTATTGGTATTGACCGCATGATTATGTTGTTGACAGATAGTCATACCATCCGTGATGTCATTCTGTTCCCGGCAATGCGCCCGCAGAAATAACAGATTGAATTAAATTTCAACTCCCCTGTGGCATAGCTGTCAGGGGAGTTTTTATTTTCAACCGCTTGAAATATAGACAACTTAAACAGATATTGGCTTGCTGATGCCAACGAAGTCGCTATAATAATTTATGTTACCCCTAAGCGAGCGTAGTTCAATGGCAGAACGAGAGCTTCCCAAGCTCTATACGAGGGTTCGATTCCCTTCGCTCGCTCCAGTTTTGCATTCTTTCTAAAAAATGCTATCGTATTGAAAATATCTCTTTTGATATGATGTAAATTAAATCAAAAGAATTTACGAATGATAATCAATATAAGTTAATAATTAACTCATTGTCTAATATGAAAAGAATCCCGTTATTAAATCAACCCCGAATCAGCTAGGCGTGATGTATTTTGAATGTGGATACATCACCATAGAAAGCATTCTATGGTAAATGAATAATTAATAGAGACTATTTACCATGAAAGAAAAACATTGGTCAAAAATTCAATTTTTACATGAAGCTGTAACTAATCCGAATATTGTCATCAAAGGAATTCATAGCTATTATAGCGATTGCTGGAGCGGCGGTTTTGAAGAATCTGTCGTTCGCTATTTATACGGTGATAAAATCAGTCTTCAATGGGAGTCTAAATGGCCAATTGATAAATTGTATATTGGCGATTACGTTTGCATAGGTGCTGAAACTATCATTCTTATGGGTGGAAACAATACGCACAGAGCGGATTGGTTCTGTTTATATCCATTCATGGAATATATCGAAGAGGCGTATGTAGGCAAAGGTGACACGCATATTCATGATGGCGTGTGGCTTGGTATGCGTTCAATGATTATGCCCGGCGTTACTATTGGAGAAGGCGCTATCGTTGCTGTTAATAGCGTTGTCACTAAAGATGTTGAGCCATATAGTATTGTTGCTGGAACGCCTGCGAAATTAGTTAAATATCGCTTTGAGCCGCACATTATCAATGAGCTACTTGCGTTAAAAATATATGATTGGTCAGAAGAGAAATTTAATGCTTTAAAACCCTATCTCTGTGCTTCGGATATTAAGGCATTAAGATCTGCTGTAAGATCATATTGATGGGAATAGTTAATTAGTTCCGTAGAATAATTAATTAGGCTTGATTGGACTAATTAAATGTGATTTTTAAAACGTTCTATTATTGAATTATTTAACTGAAATGCATTAATTGTTAGTTTAAATACCGTTTCGGCATTCAAGCCGCAAACGGTATTTATTTAATATTACTTCAATATAAAAGAAAATATGCTACTATCCTCTTATGAAAAGAAAAAATACACCGACGCCACATGATGCTATTTTTAAAAAGTTTTTAAGTCATATTGATACCGCCAGAGATTTTCTAGAGATACATTTACCTGCGACATTACGGGCAGTTTGTGATCTTGATACACTGCGATTGGAATCGGGGTCATTTATTGAGGACAATCTGCGGGTACATTATTCCGACATCCTGTATTCACTAAAAACTACGCAGGGTGAGAGCTATGTGTATTGCGTGATTGAACACCAGAGTTCCCCGGATAAGATGATGGCATTCCGGCTGATGCGTTACAGTATTTCAGCAATGCAATGGCATCTGGAGCAGGGACATGAAAAATTGCCGCTGGTTATTCCAGTGTTGTTTTATCACGGAAAAATACGGCCGTATCCGTGGAGCACCAACTGGCTCGACTGCTTTGATGCTTCGGCTCTGGCGGAAGAGATCTATTCCAGCGCGTTTCCGTTGGTAGATGTGACGGTAATCCCGGATGATGAAATCCTGACGCACAAACGAGTTGCACTACTGGAAATAGTACAAAAACATATCCGGCAACGTGATATGGCGGAGTTACAGCAAGAGCTGACCATGTTGTTTGCGTATGATTATTATACATATGAGCTGCTAAAAAGCATGCTAAACTACATATTACTGGTGGGAGATACCGCCGATCCAGAAGGTTTTATCCGGCAACTGGCAGAACAGTTCCCGAAGTATGAGGAGGTACTGATGACAATAGCGCAAAGATTGGAACATAAAGCACGTCAAGAAGGGCTTAAGGAAGGGCTTCAAAAATGTCAAGAAGCACGCGAAGAAGGGCTTCAAGAAGGATTACAGAAAGGTGAAAAAAAAGGTGAAAAGAAAGGTGAAGAGAAAGGTGAAAAACGGGCGAGTCTGAAAATCGCGCGTGCATTGATGGATAATGGTATCGATCGTGAAACGATAATGAAAAGTACAGGGTTGAGCCAGAACGAACTTGAACAAATACATCACTGATTCGTGCTGAGAGCCTTAATCGGTATTTAAAGATTCGTGTTAGAAGAGGGGCTTGTCTGGTAACTGGCAGAACAGTCCCTGAAATATGAGGAGGTATTGATGACAATAGCGCAAAGATTGGAACATAAAGCACGTCAAGAAGGATATCAAGAAGCATGCCGAAAAGCATATCGAGAAGCATATCGAAAAGCATATCGAGAAGGATACAGAAAAGGATTACAGATAGGTAGAAAACTGGCGCTTGTGAAAATCGTGTATGCAATGATAGACAATGGTATAGACCATGAAACGATAATTAAAATCATTGTGATGAGCCGGAATAAGATTGAACAAATAGCTGATTAACTTATGCTGACACTTTATTGGCATGAAAATTCGTGTAAATAAGTGGGCAAAATTTCACATATAAGCGGTATATTATTTGGATAAGTTTGAAATCATACTTTTTCTGTCGGGTATTAAGCTTTTTAATTGAAATAGTATTTGAATAATTAAAGAATATTCCTCAAATAGAATATTCGAAACATCGTAATCCAATAAATTTTCTCTTGGAAGCGGCAACCGGATTGGTTGCCTATACCGTTTAATCTAAAAAAATAAATCTGGATTTATGCACCTATGAATTAGTCGTTCTTGGAACAGAAAGTATTGCCGTTATTGGTAAACGATCGATCGCTGAAATAAATCTGTTTAAGTTGTTGGCAAGGATAAAACAGATTAATTAAGCCATCATACGAAAATAGATTCAGTAGATATCTGATATTCTTTTGGCGCTTTTAATTAAGATTTCTTTGTAATCAGGTGTCTGTTTTTCCACATTGGAAAATATAGCTTGAAGCATGGCATGAGTTATTTCGTTGTCGGCGAATTCTGGCATGCCGCTATTGAACGGTGGTTCTGGGCTATATTGCATCGCTAGTTGGACTGCTTGGGCATATTTTTCACCTTTGATTTCAGCAAGCAATGTTAAACCGAAATCAATACCTGCGGTGACTCCACCTCCAGTAACCCGGTTCCTATCAATAACGACTCTTTTATTAACCGGTATTGCCCCGAATTCGTTGAGATCGTCTATCATCGACCAATGAGTTGCCGCCTGATACCCTTTTAGCAAGCCTGCGGCCCCTAACAGGATAGATCCTGTACACACGCTGGTGACCCAAGATGCTTTACTTCCCACTTTATGTATCCAATCAAGCATGTCTAATTCGGCAAGCAAAGCATAAGGATTTCCTGTACCGGGAACACACAAAATATCCACTTTATCTAACTGCTCAAACGTAATGCTTGGTGAGAATGATATGTGTGTCAGCTCAGTACGTACCGGAAGTAAATCGCGCCAGACATATTCAATATTTAACCATCCTCCTACTTCAAGAACTGTCGCGGGACCAATCATATCAAGTGGCGTCATGCCTGGGAAAATGACAAAAGCGAGAGTGGGTTTTTCTCCAGACGATGTATTCATTAATGAAGATAATGCCGCAGGATATTCCTTAGATGTGTTTTTCATGGAGAAGTTTTCCTTAATCGAGATTGAAAAGAGAACTGAAATTCATATGCCGCTATTGTTAGCGATCGCTGAATATCTGTATTCCCGGTAGTAAATTGATATACCCGTCATCTTTCAAGTTGCCTCTTTGTTGGCTGCACTCGCTCACCCCGGTCACATAGTTTGCTATGCTCCCGGGGATTCACTCCTTTGCCGTCGCGATGCATCTTGAAATCCATAGGGTATAGAACAACTGTAACCGTAAACCAATTGGCGTATATGCCAATATTGCGACGATTTACGCCAAGTGCCATAATTGCCTTATGGACATTAAAACTCTCTATTTTCTGATTTTCCCCAACGTAAATCTGCTGGACTTCTCAGGACCATTGCAGGTTTTTACCACAGCCAATGAGCTGGCAGAGAAGTTTGGTTACAGACGGCCCTACGCCATAAAAGTCGTGGCTTGTGATCCCGGACAGGTAATGACGCAGGCCGGAATAACTGTGCAGGCAGAACCTCTACCTAAGTTGGATTCTCCCGCCGATACTCTGATTGTTGCTGGGGGCATTGGCGTTGAGTCAGCGGCGAACCATCCGCCATTGCGTAATTGGTTAAAGGGACATGCATCGCTGACTAGGCGTATTGTGTCTGTATGCAGTGGGGCATTCATTCTGGCTGCTTGCGGGTTGCTTGATGGCCGCAGAGTCGTTACGCATTGGAGCAATTGCGCTGAATTGGCCCAACGTTACAGTAAATTGCGGGTAGAATGTGATCCTATTTTTATTCAGGATGGCCCGGTGTGGACTTCTGCCGGTGTCACCGCAGGCATCGATCTGGCTCTAGCCTTGCTGGAGGAAGATCTCGGTCATAAACTGGCACTGGATGTTGCGAGGAATCTCGTTATGTTTCTCAAGCGTCCTGGTGGACAGGAACAGTTTAGTGCTCCATTGGCATTACAAAGCAGTACGAGTAAATTTGCAGATCTGCACGCTTGGATGACTAACAATTTGGCGGGAGACCTTTCAGTGGCGGCTTTGGCCGCTCGTGCCAATATGAGTGAGCGTAGCTTCGTGCGTCACTACAACCAACATGCGGGGATTACGCCAGCCAAAGCGGTGGAGCGATTCCGCCTGGAAGCGGCGCGTCACCTTTTGGTTGAATCTACTCTGTCGCTCAAGTGTATAGCCTCCCGTTGCGGTTTTGGCTGTGAAGATACTTTACGCCGCAGTTTCTTCCGGGCGTTCAGTTGCACTCCACAGGACTACCGTAAACACTTCAAGACGACATTTTAGTTATTTATTCTCTTTCTCTGCCATCTCCTTCTTCAATCGTCGCCACAACGTAGTACGGCTAATCCCCAGATATTCCGCGGTTGCATGGTGATTACCAGAAAACCGTTTCAAGGTTTCATGAGCTGAAAGTGGTGCAACAAGTGAAGATTGTTGAGTTAAAGAAGGGAAATACTTCGTACTTTTTTCTGCCAGCTTGAGTGTAGATTGGCGCTCCGGTGAAAGCGCTAATATCAATTTTGGTGTTAAGGTATGCTCTGGATGAGCACTGAGGTATAACGTGAGCCGCTCCATAAGATTACGTAGCTCCCGGACATTGCCGGGCCAGTGATAGGCTTGCAATGTCTCCTGACAGGCAGCAAGCTCTTGCACTCTTGATTGTGATACCGGCAAATTTAATGCAGCAAATGCTCGTCGCAGATATTCCAGCGCCAATATACCAATATCGTGACCTCTTTCTCTGAGGGCTGGAATGTTGATCCGCAATACGCTCAGGCGATAGAACAGGTCTGTTCGAAAACGCCCTTCTTGAACCCAAGTATCCAAATCGCAATGTGTGGCGCAGATGATCCGAACATCAACGGCAATGGGGCGGTGTCCTCCTACTCTGACAACGGATTTTTCTTCCAGTACCCGCAATAGTCGTGTTTGAAGAGGCAGTGGCATTTCACCAATTTCATCCAGAAATAGCGTGCCTCGATGCGCAACTTCAAAAAGACCTGCTCGCCCTCCACGTCGTGAACCGGTGAAAGCCCCTTCTTCATAACCAAACAATTCAGCTTCCAATAGGGATTCAGCAATGGCACCACAGTTAACGGCGACAAACGGGCGTTGATGTTTACCTGCAATCTGACCATATCGCAGAGCGTATTCATGGTGAATAGCTTGTGCCACCAGCTCCTTCCCTGTACCACTTTCCCCTTGTATTAGCACTGTGGCAGGCGAGCGGGCGTATAGCATAATAGTGTTGCGCACATGTTCCATTACCGCTGAATCTCCCCGGATATCATTGAGAGTATGGCGGGTACGTAAACTATTCTCGGTTGAATAGGCAGAAATTGAAGCTTGGTTGAGCTTGGTCATTCTGGCGATATCCAATGCATCATGGAATGCCTGGCGAATAGAATCAGCAGAGTAGACGAAGACACCCACCAATTCAGCTTCATAGGCGAGATCGGTAATTAGCCCGGGACCGACAATTACTTTAATGCCGATGGCTTTTAGTGCATTGACTTGGGCCCGTGCATCTTCTTCCGTTACGTAACTGCGTTGTTCAATACGTAAGTTGAACCGTTGCTGAAATTCTTCTAGCGCAGGTAATGTATGCTGATAGGTGATAACACCAATACGTGAACTGATTTGTCGTGCACGGGCCAATGCCTGCATAAAATCAAAACCGCTGGCCTTAGCAATGATGACGGGTACTGACAAACGGCTTTTAAGATAGGCACCATTAGAGCCGGCACAGAGCACGGCATCACAACATTCAGTTGTTAACCGTTGACGAATATGTTGAACCGCATTTTCAAACCCAAGTTGGATCGGCGTGATATTGGCCTGATGATCGAACTCTGGTGTGATATCACGGAAGAGATCAAAAAGACGGGAAACAGATACTGTCCAAATGATCGGTTTATCACGTTCTGCTGATGGTGTTTCTGCCATGCTATTCCTCTATCTATATGCCTATATGATGTTTTCGCTTTTCCCACCACAATAATTCAATGTTTCGCAATTGTTTCGTTAATGTTTCATGGAAACGTAATTGATTCATTATGAAACAGATGGATTTCTCTATCAATGGTACTTTTCCACAAGCTAATAAATATCTTTAGTACTACTTTTCAATTAAAAAACAAAATATTAACTTTTTATTTTGTTTGTTTTTTTAAAGCCGCCAGCCATTTTTTATTTTATTGGTACGAATATTGCTAGATAACAAATGCGTTTCATTATAATAACAATGAGGTCATGTATGACGTTTTCCTCGGCCGGTTTGGCGTTTCGTCAGGCTATAGAAGCTGAATCCCCACTACAGGTTGTTGGTGCCATTAATGCGAATCATGCGTTGCTGGCGAAACGGGCGGGCTATAAAGCTATCTATCTTTCTGGTGGCGGTGTATCGGCAGGTTCGTTGGGTATGCCTGATCTGGGAATTTCAACGCTGGATGATGTGTTAATAGATATCCGTCGTATTACAGACGTATGCGATTTGCCATTGTTGGTGGATGCTGATATCGGTTTTGGCTCTTCTGCCTTTAATGTGGCCCGTACAGTGCGCTCAATGATCAAAGCAGGAGCTGCGGGGTTGCACATTGAGGATCAGGTCGGTGCGAAACGCTGTGGTCATCGCCCGAATAAAGAGATTGTATCCAAAGAGGAAATGGTTGATCGCATCAAGGCCGCAGTCGATGTCCGTACTGATAAAAATTTTGTCATTATGGCTCGCACCGATGCTTTGGCTGTTGAAGGATTAGCAGCGGCCCTTGATCGGGCGCAAGCCTATATCGAAGCCGGGGCAGATATGCTATTCCCTGAGGCGATCACTGAGTTACACATGTATAAAGCATTTGCGTCAACAACCAGGGTTCCTGTACTAGCCAACATCACTGAATTTGGTGCGACACCACTTTTCACGATTGAAGAATTGAAAAGTGTGGATGTCTCCATTGCCCTTTACCCACTTTCTGCTTTCCGGGCAATGAATAAGGCAGCCGAGCAGGTTTACACTACACTCCGCCGCGAAGGGACACAGAAGAGTGTGATTAGCATGATGCAGACTCGCAACGAGTTATACGAAAGCATCAACTACTACGATTTTGAACAAAAACTGGATCTGCTTTTCTCCCAGAAAAAATCTCAATGACGGACATCCCCACCTAATTTCGTCGTTTTATATGGCATAAAAACAGTAGAGGTGATACCCATGAGCGAACAGAACACGATGACTGAGTTAACCACTTTCAAGCCTAAAAAATCTGTAGCCCTTTCTGGCGTCAGTGCGGGTAACACGGCACTTTGTACAGTAGGAAAAAACGGTAATGATCTGCACTACCGTGGTTACGATATTCTTGATCTTGCAACCCAGTGTGAATTTGAAGAAGTTGCATACCTGCTGATCCACGAAAAATTGCCTTCCTACGCTGAATTGGCTGCCTATAAAGCGAAATTAACCGCATTGCGAGGTCTGCCGAGTAGCGTAAAGGCAGCACTGGAAGCATTGCCCGCCGCCGCTCATCCGATGGATGTTATGCGTACAGGCGTCTCCGTTCTGGGTTGTACGTTGCCAGAGAAAGACGATCACAACCTTGCGGGAGCGCGTGATATTGCTGACAGATTACTAGCTTCTCTCAGCTCCATGTTGCTCTATTGGTATCACTATAGCCACAATGGACGCCGCATTGAGGTAGAAACTGATGCTGAGTCGATAGGCGGACATTTTCTGCATCTTCTGCATGGTAAAAAGCCCAGTGAATCGTGGGAAAAAACCATGCATACCTCTTTGATCCTTTATGCGGAACACGAATTTAATGCCTCGACATTTACCAGTCGGGTTATTGCAGGAACTGGCACAGATATCTACTCCGCCATCATCGGGGCGATTGGAGCGCTGAGAGGGTCAAAACATGGCGGAGCAAACGAAGTCTCTTTTGAAATTCAACAGCGCTATGAAAATCCTGATGAAGCAGAGAGTGATATTCTGGCTCGTTTGGCGAGAAAAGAGGTCATTATCGGCTTTGGTCATCCGGTTTACACCATCTCTGATCCCCGTCACAAAGTGATTAAAAATGTGGCTCTGCAACTTTCTAAACAGGCAGGAACCACCAAAATGTTTGATATTGCGGATCGAATAGAAGCGGTGATGTGGGCCAATAAGAAAATGTTCCCGAACCTTGATTGGTTCTCAGCGATTTCCTATCACATGATGGGTGTGCCAACTGCAATGTTTACACCGTTGTTTGTGATTGCCCGCACAGCAGGATGGGCTGCTCACATCATTGAACAGCGTATTGATAATAAAATTATTCGTCCAGCAGCCAACTATACCGGACCAGAAAATCAAGTATTTACGCCAATTAGTAAACGTGGGTAACGCTATTTTTGATGCAGAAATAGAGATCCCTGTATGGGTGCTTTTTTAACAAGGAATTATTATGTCTACCTCTGTTGCAAACAATCGCCCTGAATATGATCAGGTCATTGTAGATATTGTGGATTATGTTATGGAATACGCCATCACATCATCCGTCGCCTATGAAACGGCTTATTACTGCTTTCTGGATACGTTAGGTTGCGGGTTAGAGGCCCTGGAATACCCGGCCTGTAAGAAATTGCTAGGGCCGATTGTGCCGGGGACAGTAGTACCCAATGGTGTACGTGTGCCGGGAACCCAATTTCAACTCGATCCGGTACAGGCGGCATTTAACATTGGTACGATGATCCGCTGGTTAGATTTCAATGACACATGGCTTGCCGCTGAATGGGGACATCCATCCGATAACCTCGGTGGTATTCTGGCAGTAGCTGATTGGCTATCAAGAAATGCCATTGCTGGTGGGAAAAAGCCTCTTACGATCAAAGATGTTTTGACGGGTATGGTTAAAGCGCATGAAATTCAGGGATGTCTTGCACTGGAGAATGCATTTAATAAAGTCGGTTTAGATCATGTCGTGCTGGTAAAAGTGGCTTCGACGGCTGTTGTTGCTGAAATGTTGGGGTTGAATCGGGAAGAGATCTTGAGCGCGGTATCGCTGGCTTGGGTTGATGGTCAATCACTGCGAACTTACCGTCATGCTCCTAATACCGGCTCACGCAAATCTTGGGCTGCTGGCGATGCAACATCCCGCGCGGTGCGTTTGGCTTTGATGGCGCAAAAGGGTGAAATGGGATATCCCTCGGTATTAACCGCAAAAACGTGGGGATTCTATGATGTTCTGTTCAATGGTCAGCCTTTTAAATTCCAGCGTGCCTATGGCTCTTATGTGATGGAAAACGTGCTGTTCAAAATCGCTTTCCCGGCGGAATTTCATGCACAAACTGCTGTGGAAGCGGCAATGAGCCTGCATCAACAACTGAAAAATGCGGGTAAAACGATCAATGACATTACAAAGATCACCATTCGTACCCATGAAGCTTGTATACGGATTATCGATAAGCAAGGCCCATTAAATAATCCTGCGGACCGAGATCACTGTATTCAGTACATGGTGGCGATTCCTTTGATCTTTGGTCGCCTTACTGCGGCGGATTATGAAGATAGCATTGCGGCAGATCCTCGCATTGATGCACTGCGGGAAAAAATAGTGTGTGTTGAAGATCTGGATTTTACCCGTGATTATCACGATCCGGAAAAACGCTCTATTGCTAACGCATTAACTGTTACGTTTACAGATGGCAGCCAGCTTGATGAAGTTAAAGTTGAATTCCCCATCGGCCATGCTCGTCGCCGTAAGGAAGGCATTCCATTATTGCTGAAAAAATTCAGCACTAACCTGGCACGTCAGTTCCCTGAAACACAACAGAAAAAAATCCTGTCTGTTTCCCTTGACCGTCCGTTACTGGAAAACATGCCGGTAAACGAATATCTCAATTTGTACGTTATTTAGATTTGTCATGCTATTGGCGGCCGCTCTCCCAAGTGCCGCTCTATCATCTACGGCAGCACTAGGAGAGATTATGTCATTCAACGCTTTTTATCAGCAATCTATTGATGATCCCAACACATTCTGGGCTGAACAGGCGCAACGTATTTTCTGGCAACACCCTTTTGAGCAAGTGCTGGATTATAACAATCCTCCCTTTGCTCGTTGGTTTTGCGGAGGAAAAACCAACCTATGTTACAACGCGCTGGATCGCTGGCTGGAAAGCCAGCCTGATGCTAAAGCGCTCATCACCATCTCAACAGAAACCAATAGTGAGAAAATATTTACTTTCAGGGAATTACATCAGGAAGTGAATCGAGCGGCTGCCATGATGCTCTCTTTGGGGGTTAAAAAAGGCGACAGAGTTCTGGTTTATATGCCGATGATTGCCGAAGCGCTGTTTGTTTTGCTTGCTTGTGCCCGTATTGGCGCTGTTCATTCTGTTGTCTTCGGTGGTTTTGCTTCCCAAAGCCTTGCTACTCGGCTGGATAATGCTGAGCCAGTGTTGGTGGTGTCTGCTGATGGAGGATCGCGCGGCGGCAAAGTCATTCCTTACAAGCCATTGTTAGATGAGGCTATTGAGCTGGCGAATCACAAACCCCGCCATGTATTGATGGTTAACCGTGGGTTGGCGGAAATGGTTTGGGTGCCGGAGAGAGATGTTGATTTCGCTACATTGCGGCAGGAGTACTTTGATGCTGACATTCCCGTAACTTGGCTTGAATCAAATGAAACCTCTTGTGTGCTCTATACTTCCGGCACGACGGGCACGCCGAAGGGGGTACAGCGTGATGTTGGTGGTTATGCTGTCGCACTGGCAACATCTATGGATATCATTTTTGGTGGTAAAGCGGGGGAGGTGTTTTTTAGCACCTCAGATATCGGCTGGATCGTTGGGCATTCTTATATTGTTTATGCTCCTTTAATTGCAGGAATGGCGACGATTATGTATGAGGGGCTGCCGATACGGCCAGATGCGGGCATTTGGTGGAAAATAGTAGAGAAATATCGAGTAACACGGATGTTTTCAGCACCTACAGCTATTCGTGTACTGAAAAAATATCCAATTGAATGTATTGGTAAATATGATATTTCATCGCTTAAGACATTGTATTTGGCGGGAGAACCGCTAGATGAGCATACCGCTCGCTGGATTGCTGAGGCTATTAATGTTCCGGTCATAGATAATTACTGGCAGACGGAAACCGGTTGGCCAATTATGGCGATTGCTCGCACGCTGGATGACAGGCCGAGTCGATTTGGCAGTACAGGCTTCCCGATGTATGGCTTTCATGTCAAGCTCATCAATGAACTGACTGGCGAGGCGTGCGGTGATAACGAAAAAGGGATGCTTGTTATTGAAGGGCCTTTACCTCCGGGTTGTATTCAAACTATCTATGGTGATGATACACGTTTTCTCAATACCTATTGGCGACACTTTGAGCATGCTGTTTATTCCACATTCGATTGGGGTATCCGTGATAGCGATGGCTATTATTTTATTTTGGGGCGTTCGGATGATGTGATTAATGTGGCTGGGCACCGTCTGGGAACGCGGGAGATAGAAGAGTGTATCGCCAGCCATGAAGATGTTGCCGAAGTGGCTGTTATTGGCATTAAGGATGCTATCAAAGGGCAAGTCGCGGTTGCTTTTGTTGTCCTCAAGGATGGGAAGGAGATCCAGAATGCCGAGCATTTTGCTGTTTTGGAAAAGGTTTTGATGGATTTGGTCAATAAACAAATTGGTAGCGTAGGCCGCCCGGCACGAGTCTATTTTGTTTCTCAGATTCCCAAAACACGTTCAGGAAAAATGTTGCGTCGAACCATGCAGGCAATATGTGAAGGGCGTGAGCCCGGTGATCTTGCTCTGATTGAAAATCCTACTGCACTGGAGGTCATTCGAGAGGCTGTTTTTTGTTAACAGACCTTGAAATTTGTAGCTCTAAGCCAAGAGAAAAGCTTGGTAGGTTTAATGATGGATATGCTAATGGAATTAAACGATTTAATAGTTAAACTTTTCGTTATTGGTTTGTTGGTAATTTGAAAATTTTATCCCGAAATTCATCTTCGCAGAACATGGTCGTAAACGTTCTAATGTCGCGTCTACGACCATGATGTAGTATAGAAAACTCAGCATATTAATAAGTTGCTGTGTTTGACTCAGCTAGTGAAATAATTATTGCACTAGGTAAAGTGGGTATTTTGTTGGATAGGAATCGTATTCAGCTAACGGAACCATCTTAATAGATGATTTATTATCTCTGATTATCTTTATTCCATTTACTGGCCATTTAGCGGAATCAAGAAGAAACGCGGCAGGTTGTCCAGTTGCGCCAATAACGGGAGCGCCGGTTTTTAATGAAGCGCCATATGGAATAGCATGGAAAATCTCAGGTGTAACTTCAACGAAGTTCTTAGTTAAAAATTGAATTGATCGAATGGAATCAGCTTGCAAACGTGTTCCAGATACAACAAATGTCAAAGGTAAACCGGCCGCTTTAATTCCATAACCTTCGTAGATATTCGCGACCTGACTAGGACGCATATTTTCACAGTTCATTCCAGCACTGACGTCGATACCAATATGCGCTAAGTCTGTAGGCGACCTACGAGGGAAATTACGCGCAGTCGCATTGATAACATCGATTGGCAGCGTACTGCACTGTCCGGTACTTGAGACAACTGAGTGCTTATCTGGTCTTGATACAATACCGGGACCTTCTACAGTGGAGGTGCTTAATTGGACATCATTGTAGATTTTCGTAGAGAAGTCTGGAGGATAAAAGCTTAAAGATAGTCTGGAGCCATCATTGTGGGCCACAATCCATGCACTGAGTGCATCAGAAAATTGCATATCGACGCTTACCCAATAGTTTTGCTGGTATCCGGTGTGATTCTCTTCCGTTTTTGTGACGAAGCCATTAGGAGTAAGTTCTTCCACTTCACTTTGAAAGGTTGGATCGGGAGATCTTAAGACATATTGCCCTCCGCCGCCGTAAATTTTATCTAGGGAATCTGCTCCGGTCGTATCGGTGTACATAAGGTAAAACATACCATTGAGATAGGATATGGATGGTTGCCCTGCTCCATAAGGATTTCCATCTAGCTTCTTGTTAGCGGGTAAGATTATCGGATTACCATTATTTGCACGTGTCCAGTTAATTCCGTCAGTACTTGTTGCGAGGCCAATTTTTGTTATACCTTCAGCATCAACGCGAACGCTGTTCCATCCACCATAATACATATAATATGTGCCATTAACTCGTATGACAGAGGGATCGCAAGTATGGACTTTATCGAATGCGGTCGCTTCCTTGTTAGGGGAAAAAACAATCTGGTAGGGGGCGCTACTTCCACGTGCGTGGAAAGGGCCATCAAGAGATGAAGATTCGGCATAGAAAATATGATCACCGGGATGAGTGCGATCGGAACCACACCACCACATCCGATATACCCCGTCCAACATCACGGAAGGCGCATAGTTGTATACCCCCCCCTTAACTACAGGACCGATAGAAGTTCGAATACCTGATGTTATTAAAGGTATTTCTGTTTGTGCTAATGATGGAGGAACCAATAATAATCCGCAGAGAATAGCCAAGCTTAAGGTGGCCAATAAAACATTTCGATAAATCACACGTAAATGGCGAAACAGCAATCCACAATAATGCAAGGAGCAAACTAAAGCATCATTTAATGTGGATCTGCGATTATTTGCCCGATCTGACATTTTAAGTACATAGTTATTGATATTTAATTGCTTGATGATGCCCCAAATTTTGGGGGCTTTTTTGATACACAAAGTCACAATTTTCTCCAGAGTTGTAAGTTGAAGTCACGGAGCGAGAAAAGTTCTTAGTAAAACCTCCCTCAAATATGCTCCTAAAAAAGATGCAATGGCTATTAACCCGCATTCGTCTCACTAAATTCAGTCGGTGATTGGTAACTTAACCTGTTATGCAACCGTGCTTTAGTTAGTGCATTGCATAATTAGTGCTGGTTTATGCGAGCAGTTCTTGTGCTGGTCTTCTGGCGTGCCTTTATAGGCATCTTCTTACCAATGTCACTATGACAAAACATTGTTTATCAGCGCTGATGTAGTGCAGAAATCTGCTGTCACATTGGTAGTTATAAAGGTAAATTTTTGTATCTTCATCCTTCCATCATCAAATCATTAGAGTTAAATAAATCAGTATAAAAAATCATATGGTCATTATTTGTTTGGTGGTGAATAACTGTTCAGGACAAAAAATGTTACATGAATCACAAAAAATATCAATGAGTTTATTTTTAAGACTATTCCTAATGAATCAATCAGAAAAATTCTGACTGAGGACTGACTCTCTTATTCTGTTTTATCGTGTGTTGTATTTCAGCCATAGAAAACGTAGCCTGCGTGTTCACAACCGTAAAAAGTTGCATAACTTAAGGTTCTTCTAATGAATGTTTTTTGTGGAGGATAAAAAATGCGGCTGTAATATGCAGGTCTATGGGTTATGTGGATAAGAGTTGATATGGAAACGGTATTATGTAGACATATTTGAGCCAAGTCTGCCTTATTTGCACGTGGGGAAATACTTTTGTTCGTGACGTTAATCTCTGCGATTTTACTCGATGTGCATGAAAATAACCCCGCAGATTTTAGAAAAACAACAAATTTTGCCGCTAAAACGACATTCCTGCATAAAGTGTTTTAACATTTGGTCATTAACTTCGTACAATCCCGTCCCTGAATGTGTTCTCTACGGAAAATAGGCTTAGTTTGTCACTGATCCAATTTTATACATCGCGGAGTCGTTTGCCAGCTTGGCTCGGTATATTCGCGATACTGATGTTGTTCATTGCGCCAGTGATCTCCCGGTCACTGGAACATGCGCGCATTGGTGAGGCTCATTCATCGAAAGTGGTCGATTGCCATAGGGTGATGTCATCTAACGATGATATACCTCGCAATATGTCTCATTTTGATGCTTTTTCCGCATCACATGCTACTAAGTCATATAGCACTAACCATCATGATGGCATGCAGATGGGTATGCATGCGGGTGGTGGTATGTCGATGTTGGAGGATATTGCCTGTGGATACTGCGTTTTTCTGATCCATATACCCATGCTGGATTTGGCGAATACACCGCTATTTTGGTCAACTTCGCTGACTTCACGGCCACCGCCGATTCAAACCGTAGCTTCATTTCTGCCGCACTTCATCTTTTCTGATTCGTTGCCTCGTGCTCCGCCTGAACAGCTCTCATCTCATTGATTTAAACATAATGAAATGTCCTGCTCATTGTTGAGTTAGGAACAGTTTGTTCATACCAAAAATGATTTGGTTGGATTCTATAACCTATTCCGTTGTTGATAGAAATATCACTTTGGAAGGTGGGTTTACATTTAAGGCAAGATGATGATGTTCGAAAAAAATATTTCTCATAAAAAAAATATGCTATCCCATTGTATCTGTTCGGCAATGCCACTTTTTCTACTCGCCGCTTTTAATGGCTATGCGGCTGAAACCGCATCAGATGCACACGACCATGTAAAGGGTGCAAAAACCAATGATGGGGATGTGATTACCGTAACCGCGCCTTTGTACTCTCCTTTGGCGATTGTCACCTCGCCAAAAACCCCCCGTCAGCCCGTTCCGGCAAGTGACGGTTCTGATTATTTAAAAACCATACCCGGATTTTCTCAAATCCGTAACGGGGGCACCAATGGCGATCCGGTATTTCGGGGAATGTTTGGTTCGAGGATTAAGCTCCTGACTGATGGTGCGGAAATGTTAGGCGCTTGCCCTGGCAGAATGGATGCCCCTTCATCCTATATTTCACCAGAGAGTTATGATTTGCTGACAGTCATTAAAGGGCCTCAAACGGTATTATGGGGGGCTGGTGCTTCCGCAGGGACCGTAAGATTTGAACGTGAGCATCCGCGCTTTGATCAGCCAGGGGTAAAAATCAATGCTAGTGGACTGACGGGTTCGAATGACCGTTGGGATGGTAATGTTGATGCTAGCATTGGTAGTGAATTGGGATATTTACGTTTAATGGCAAATAAATCCCGCTCGAATGACTACAAAGATGGTGGTGGGTATCGCGTTCCTTCACGTTGGGATAAATGGAATAGTGACCTGGCGTTAGGGTGGACGCCGGATAAAGATACGTTGCTTGAGTTCACCACAGGGAAAGGGGATGGAGAAGCTCGTTATGCTGGACGTGGTATGGATGGTTCACAGTTCAAACGTGAAAGTCTTGGTGTCCGTTTTGAGAAATCTCACATTGGTGAGGTGCTTGATAAGGTTGAAGCCCAAGTTTATTACAACTATACCAACCATATTATGGACAATATCACGCTGCGTTCCCCGAATAGCCCCATGTCGATGGGGATCTCTTCTTCGGGTTGTAAGCATGGATGTGGTATGCATATGAATATGAACCACGGTATGTCGATGCAACTGGATCGTCGCGTTGTCGGGGGGCGAGTTATGGGCACTTGGCTATGGCAAGACTTTAAATTGGAAAGCGGCGCAGATACACAAACCAATACCCACCGTAATAAAGCAGGTAATGGCTGGCAAAAGGATGCGCAATTCTATAATTATGGCCTATTTAGTGAGCTAACTTGGTATGCTACAGAACAGAGCGAATTAATAACCGGTGCTCGTCTTGATCGCAGCCGAGTAAAGAAATTTACGAGTAATAGTGAAAAAGAGCGTAATGATACTTTACCGAGTGGTTTTATGCGCTTAGAGCATACTTTGGCTGATATGCCAATGATGTTTTATGCCGGTATTGGTTATACCGAACGTTTCCCTGACTATTGGGAACTGTTCTCGCCTACCTATGGTCCGGCGGGGAGTGCCAGTGCTTTTGATGGGGTAAAAAGTGAAAAAACCACGCAGCTTGATATTGGTGCTCAATATACCGGGGAACGTTTTAATGGTTGGGTATCCGCCTATATAGGGCGTGTAAATGATTTCATTTTATTTAGATATAGCCCGACAAACGCCCGTATTAGCCAGGCTGATAATGTTAATGCCAATATTATGGGGGGAGAAATGGGCTTCGGTTATCAATTGGCAGATCATTGGAAAACGGATGCCAGCCTTGCTTATGCTTGGGGAGAAAATAGGACGGATAACAAGCCGATGCCTCAGATCCCACCTCTGGAAGCTCGCTTCGGATTGACCTATGAGCGTGGTGATTGGAGTAGTACCGGCTTGTGGCGATTGGTGAGCAGCCAGCATCGGATTGCCGTGGGGCAGGGGAATGTTGTCGGCAAAGATTTTCAAGATAGTTCAGGTTTCGGCGTGCTTTCTGCCAACGTTGCCTATAAGGTTAACAAAGATATAAAAGTGAGTGCTGGCATTGACAATATCTTGGATAAAGAATACAGCGAACATCTCAACCTTGCCGGTAATAGCACCTTTGGTTATTCAGCGAATACCTCAGTGAATGAACCCGGCCGGACGGTGTGGGCGAAAATAGGTGTAAAATTTTAATGATAAAGTGGCACCCAATAATTGGGTGCCAATTATTTATTTGCCCTTTTCCATATCGATGACTATTTCTTATTACCGATATATGGATAAACTTTTACATAATCAACATCGAATGTTGCGGTTGTTGTATTTATCGGGCCATAACCTTGTGCTGGATAACTGCGCGGTACTTCGGAGCTCAAAATAATATATTGGTTGGCGATTGAGATAGGGACTTGATTTAACCCTGGCAAATTTTGGGGAATATCATCAACATAAAATGTATAGCCACTCGGTGTCCATGCCACAGCAAATTTGTGGAATTGACCATCGGTAAGTTTACTGGTAGACAATCTCTTTGACCACTCCTTATGAGCGCTGCCATAACCATTCCAGTGAATAGCGTGATCATATTGATCCTGTGTCGCTTCGGCTAAATGTTCAAATACATCAATTTCGACACCTGATTTTTCTGGATTTGTTAAATCGAGGCCCATTGTCGGTGACTGGACCCAGAATGCAACTTGATTACCTTCTGCACGATTAAATCTGATAGCGGCTTCCCAATAGCCATATGATTGTAGAAAACTTTTTTGTGTTGAAATCATGCCACAATAATTCTGTAGCTTACCGGAAGAACTATCGGAATAGGTTTTTATGGTTAAATGGCCATTTTGTACAATAACCGCTGATTGAATATTAATACAATTTTTTCTGACACCCAGGCCACGGTAATCCCATTTTTGCGTATTAAGCGTTGTGCCATCGAAATTATCTTCAAATGACGGTGTGGGGCTGAATTCATTGGGGATTTGTGCTAGAGCATATCCACTAAACAATGTGCTTAATAACAACGTATAGGCTAACTGAATTTTCATCTATTTTCCTTGTATATTTGATGTGAATAATCGTTATTTATCCGAGAGCTATTATTGATTTCCTCTTGTCACGGAGATATGAGTTACTTTATCGAATATTGGCGACAGCGTTACCGATTTAATTTATTACCCCCATGCTTTTCGTTTTAGTTATTCAGTATGGTGTTAATATTGGTTGATAAAAATGAAAGGTAATTAAAGTCGGCAACATGGGTTGGGAAAAAATAATTGAGATAGGTAGAATAAAAAAACAGTGAATATCGATGAATAAAACCCCGTTCGTCAGAACGGGGTATATGACAATTTAAATTATTTCGATGCATCCAGAGCTTGGGCAAGATCGGCAATAATATCGTCGATATGTTCAATGCCGATTGATAAGCGAATCATATCCTGTGATATGCCGGCTTTAATTAACTCCTCATCATTTAATTGGCTATGCGTTGTTGACGCTGGATGACAGGCGAGTGATTTAGCATCGCCAATATTAACCAGCCGCACAATCAATTTTAGTGCGTCAATAAATTGCGCACCGGATTGTTGCCCGCCTTTAATACCAAAAGAGAGGAGCGCTGATGGCTTCCCACTTGCATATTGTTGAGCCAGTTGATGTTCTGGGTGGTTTGGTAACCCGGCATATTTCACCCAACTCACTTGAGGATGATCTTGCAAATAATGAGCGACTTTCAGCGCATTTTCAGTATGACGCTCCATTCTTAATGCCAGTGTTTCCAATCCTTGCAAGATAAGGAAAGCGTTAAAAGGCGACAATGCAGCGCCCATATTACGTAGCGGCACCACACGGCAATGCCCGATAAATGCTGCCTTACCGAATTGCTCGGTATAAATGACGTTATGATAGGAGGGATCTGGGGTAGTCAATATAGCAAACCGTTGCTGATATTTTTTCCAGGGGAAATTGCCGGAATCCACAATGATGCCGCCAATAGAGTTGCCATGTCCGCCCATATACTTGGTTAAAGAGTGAATAACAATATCAGCGCCATGCTCGAAGGGGCGACAAAGCACAGGCGTAGCGACGGTATTATCAACAATTAAGGGGACGCCATGACGATGAGCGACTTCGGCAAATTTTTTCAGATCAACAATATTACCGGCCGGGTTACTAATAGATTCACAAAATACCGCCTTGGTACGATCATCAATCAGTGACTCCAAGGCTGCAATATCATCGTGTTCAGCAAACCGAGTCTCAATCCCGAATCGCGGCAGTGTGTGAGCTAGCAGATTATGAGTGCCGCCATATAACTTAGCAACAGATATAATGTTATCTCCAGCGCTGGCAATGGATTGAATCGCACAGGTAACAGCCGCCATGCCAGATGCAACCGCCAAAGCAGCGATTCCTCCTTCGAGTAAAGCAACCCGTTTTTCTAATACATCATTAGTCGGGTTCATAATGCGGGAATAGATGTTGCCCTCAACCTTTAAATCAAATAGGTCGGCACCGTGTTGGGTATCGTCAAATGCATAGGATGTCGTTTGATAGATAGGAACGGCGACGGCTTTGGTGGTTGGATCAGGGGAATATCCGCCGTGGATAGCAAGAGTTTCTGGTTTCATTTTCGATCTCTTTTTTTACGGTAAGATGACATATATCTTTAATGAATAGGTGTAAGCGGCTTTTGTTAAAACAAGCCTTACTTACTATTGTTCATAAGGAATTGCTCACAAAAAACTTGATTTATCTCTCTTTTAGATTGATGAACTATTAGAATAGATATCTGTATAGACATGATATTTCCGTTAATTCTTTATCAATTAAAGAAATAATTTGAAAAAGTTATTAATTATCTGCTTTACTATGCTGGTATCTTTATTTTTTAATAATGTGGATGTTATCACATAATACTTCAATAGTTTCAGCCAAGTAACATTAACTATTAAAATATAAAATTGGAACAAAATACTTAAATAAATATTCAATCTTTTATAAAGATCACAAAAATTTCTGTGAAATAGTTAGTTTTCGTTAGATTGCTTTAATTTATTTATTCACTGTTGCCTGAGAGAAAATAGAAGGTATACTCGTGACTCTAATTTTTTCAGACTTTTTTAAATGATTTTGGTCGTAATTTATTGTTAGTATGATCAATATTGGCACTAACCAATAAATTAATGGGATTCTTATGGCTAAGTTTTCAAACCGGCGGGAGTTAAAACAACTTTTATTTTTCTCTTTCCCTATCATCGTTAGTCAGATAGCACGCACAGCAATGAGTTTTGTTGATATTGTGATGTCTGGTCACTATGCTACGGCTGATTTAGCCGCGGTAACATTAGGAAGTAGTATTTGGTTTCCTATATTTGTATTAGGATATGGGACGATTATCATGCTGGCGGCAGATGTAGCCAAGCAAAAAGCACAACATGATGACGAAGGGATTAAAGCCAGCCTTAAAAATTACTTGTTTCTGGCGGTGATACTTTCGATACCAATAATTCTTTTATTGATGTTAGTTAGCTGGTTACTTTCGTTCATCGGTATTGATGAGCATATGTTAAAAATTACACAAGGCTATGTTATTGCTCTGGCCTGTGGTGTGCCTAGTGTTATGATATTTAATGTTTTTCGTTCATTTCTACAAGGATTGGAAGACACAAAAATCGCAATGTATTTGTCTGCGGGTTCCTTATTATTGAATATACCATTAAATTACATATTTATTTATGGCAAACTGGGTTTGCCAGCAATGGGGGGCATTGGCGCGGGTATTACCACTGCAATTATTAATAATCTAATTGCTGTATTCCTGATTATCTATTTCTTGCTAAAGAAAGAATATCGTCGATATAGGATAGATTTTAGTTTACCGAAATATAATGATTTGATTAAGACTTTTTATATTAGTATGCCAAGTGGATTGGCTCTTTTTGTTGAAATGGTTTTTTTAGATGTGATTGCGATAACCGCTGCTCCTTTAGGCGCTCAAGTCATTGCTGCGCATAATATTATGCTGAATATTACCTCTATCATCTATACCATAACTGGGGGGATTGCAGCCGCTGTGACGGTGAAAGTGGGTTCCTATATTGGGAAAAGAGATAGAACAGCATTAACAGGGACTATAAAGATCTCAATTGCTTTAATTTTATCTATTTCCGCCGTTATTGGCGTTTTAATCTACTATTTCGCAGGTTCATTTATTTCGCTCTATACGAACGACAATGGCGTCATAATAATTGCGCTAAACATAATCTTTCTGTTATGCCTGTTCCAATTCTTTGACTCTTGTCAGGCGGCTTTATCCGGTATTTTACGGGGTTTTCATGATACCCGATCGGTATTTTACGCGCCGTTATTCGGTTATTGGCTAGTGGGTTTGCCATTAGGGTTTGTTTTGGCTTTGACAGACTGGGTAACCGAGCGTATGGGAATTATAGGGTTTTGGTATGGATTGGTTTTGGGCCTTCTGGTGAATGCTATTTTGCTGTTTATCATTTTAAGGGTTAGACAGAGAGGAATGATTTCTCGGTTAATTTCCTAATTTACACATGATATAGTACATTGATCATAAAATTTATACATATATATTTATTTAAATGAAAATGTTTCTGTTCTAAATTAATTTGGTTATTTTTTATTTTAATTTGTAATATAAATATAAATATAAATATAAATATAAATATAAATATAAATATAAATATAAATTGACTGATTTGTTATTTGGATGATTATATTATTATGGAATGATTTTAATGTTATTGAAAGTGATGAATGGACAGTAAAACTGTTATTCAAAATAAATGTAATACATATAGGAGTTATTATTATGATATAAATAAAGTTCGTTATTATGCTAATAGATAATTTTGCATGAAAAATTATCTATTAGCTTAAAGTTATAAATAGATGATAGTGGATTCATTACAAAATTACTCTGTTAAATAATAATCTAATGACTAAAGAGACTCATTGAAAATGAAAAATTATACCCCTAAACATTACGTTGTTAAGAAAATAGAAGATATGTCTATGACCACACAGATAGACTCAGATTCTCTGAGTCAAGCTATGTATTATCCTAATTCAGTTACTATCCATGCAGCCCCAAGAGGATCTGCAATACTTAATGATGCTCCGTCGAAATTTGGTCACGTTTTTATGACGGTTACAAGTTATGATAAGGATACTGGTAGATTGGGATCAATTACTATAGGGTTAAGTATTGGAGATAGTATTTGGACGCCAAAAGATAATCTTTCTTTTAATGACTTTATTAATTATCCAGAGGCATCTAGTCTGACTATTATCTCAGGAAATTATCCACATTATCAGAATGTGGCTAGACTTTACCAAACAGTTAAAGATTATAAAGAAGGAAAGATAGCTCCTCCAGATTATCATCTTGGAGCTTTTAACTGTATTCATTTTATTAAATAATTGACTGAAAATGCTGGAATAAATTTGAGCTTGGGATCTACTCCTGATAGTGTTGCTGAATACATAGAACATATTGCTAATGGATATAGAACACCTATAGTAATAGATCTTGATGGAGATGGTGTTAAGACGATTTCCATTGATTCAGGTATAAAATTTGATTTTGAAGGTAACGGAGATAAGGTTAAGACTGGTTGGGTAAATGAAAATGATGGTTTTTTAGTTCTTGATAGGAATAATGATGGTATAATTAACAATGGAAGCGAGCTATTTGGAGAGGAAACCATACTTTCTTCTGGTGAGAAAGCGAAAAATGGTTTTGAAGCTTTACTAGACTTGGATTCTAATAAGGATGGTATATTGGATGCTAATGATTTATGGTGGTCTTCTCTAAAGATATGGCAAGATAAGAACCGGGATGCTTATACAGATCAAGGTGAATTGAAAAGTATGGAGGAAGTTGGAATTGAATCTATTAATTTGAACTATAAAGAAATTGAGTATTTTGATTCTGAAGGGAACTATCATGGTTTGGCGTCATCTGTTAATTGGAAGGATGGCAGAAATACAGATATTGTTGATGTTTGGTTTACACAAGGTGAAAGTAGTCACTTTTCTCAGGATAATAAAATTGATAAATTAATCAGCTCTTTGGAGAGTTTTACAGAACAAAATAGTGATGTGGTCATTGAAAATATTCAGGGTGATCTCATTCAGCCGCAGAATATTCTAGTAAATAATTTAGGACAATATCATGAAGTATATTATTTTGATGATGGTTTTATTGGTTTCTAATGCATATGCTGAAAATATAGAAAAATATATTCCGAAAACAGTGTTTACAGGAATGAACTATGAGGATAAGGAAATTACTCTGAAAACACCCAGAACCGTCGAGGAGTTTCATAACTTAGAAAAATTGGCAGAAAAAGGAAGTGCAGATGCTAATTTTTTGCTTGGCCGTTTATATAGCGATAGTGCATTAGCAAGATCTGAAAGAGATTATAAAATGGCTAAGTATTATTATGAGGAAGCTTTGAGATTAGATAGAAATCATATGTTGGCTTTATATTGGTTGGGTGGAATTTATAAGTATGAAGGTAGAGATAAACAAGATGTGAAAAAAGCAATAGAACTTTATGAAAGAGCAGGTAGTTTGGGTCTTATAAGGGCATATAACAGTATTGCTGTCACTTATTTACATGGAGATGGTAACGTTCCACAAGATTTAGAGAAAGCGAAAATATATTTCCAAAAAATAGCTGACATAGGGGATAAAGAAGCTATATTTTCTTTAGAGCATTGGGATATCATACTGATACAGCTAGGATACAAAGAACCTGAATGATGTTCGTATTACAGTATCATATTTATATAAATTCCCTGTCGAGAGATAGGGGATTTTTCTGAGTTTATTTAAATGACTTATTTAATCCTTTCATGCTAGATTAAAATAGTATCAATATTGTCATTTAATAGTTTATTTGGCAAAAAATTGCTCTCCAAGATCGTGGTTATTCAATCTTCATCAATGGTAGATGATATTTAGTTGAAATTTAAATCATATTGATAATATGTTTTCTTTAGTGAAAATATATTATCAATTTTTTCTATTCTTCATAATGATTTCTATATTTAAATCATTTAGGTAATAAATGGTTTTTTTATTTTCTCTTCTCATTGTTAAATATTAATTAATGTGAAATAGCTAATTTTATACCATATAGTAACTATTTAAATAATAACTATTAAATTAATTTTTTATTGAAATAATTTCTTATTCATCTATCTATGTGTATTGATATTTTTACACTCATTATTGGGTGGTTCATCTAAGATTATATCCATTATTTCATTAAGGTTATTGTGAATATTTATTTAATAATTAAATAGTTATCTATATTAATTGCCATTCTATACAAATAGATACAATTGCTTTATGATAATGATTATCATTTCATTTTTTATTAAAAGTACGTTAATATGCGCGCCAGTCTTCGGACGGTACTAAAACTATGTAATTAAGCAATCTCTAACATTTAATTAGTTAACATAAGGAATATGCTATGAACAAAGTTAAAGTGTTAATTGCAGTATTAGGTACATGTGGGTTAGTAACACAGGTAATGGCTGATCCAGGTTTTGGGCAAACTCAAGATTTTAATGAGCAGAAACAAAGTATTCGGGTAGGTGTGACTGATCCACGTGGTGGCGGTCATCCGACTCCGGGTGGAGAACCGGGAATAGGGGTTCAGTCTATTGCGGGTGGTAAGATTACTAGCTTCTCAAATCTTGTAAGTTATGCCGCAGCGGATGCAAATGGAATTCACAAAATTTCTATGCCTGGATCGGGCAGCCATAGTGGGATGGGGGTATTTAATTTTAGTAAAGTGGCTAACGCTGATGTCTATTTTGGTGAATGGTCACAAACTGGCAAGGTGGATGATACTACTCATACCGCCTATTATTCCGGTAAAGATGTCACGACTAATTTACCTACCGGTGGTATTGCAACTTATACGGTTAAAGGAATTAACCAATATAGTGGTAGTAATGCCCTACATGGGACATTTACTGCTGATTTCGGTCAGAAAAGGCTTACTGGTTCAATAGCAAATAGTGCATTGACTGTTGATATTAATTCCAGAATTAGAACAGATGGTTCATTTTCGGGTAGAGCAACTGCTGGAAATGTTGTCGGTACAAACAGCGGGCATTTCTTTGGTGATAATGCTGCTAGTTTAGCAGGGGCTGCTACGTTTGCTTCGGACCATAGCAAAGATACTGCCTTTGGCGGAACTAAGAACCCATAATATGAGTTTGTGGTGACTGGATAAGACAAAGTTCATATGGGCTTTGTCTTATTTTTGTTTATTTTTGGTTCGACAATTAAGCAGTGATATTAACGATGTTAAATACCCCAATTGTTCGTTTTACTTTACTCATTAGTTGTTTGTTTATAAAGCCATCTCTGGTGTTGGCAGATGAAGATACCGGTAGAAGATTGTGGCATAACGTACAGCGGAATTTACAGGATCAAGAAAAAGCGCTGGTTACGGATGAAACCGTGGATAAAAAAACGGATCATTTATCGATAGTACTCAATGGTCAAACGTTTAGTGTTGAAAATAATGTGAATGATATTGGCCAGGCGCTCTATTTAGCCATTAATCATCAACAAGTGAAGGATGTCGAGCGCTTTTTGTTGATATACCAGAAGTTACCTGGACATGATACTCAATTGGTCCATTTTGCGCAGGCAAATCTGGCGCGTTCTCAGGGGGATTTGGTAGCAGCAGAACTGCATTATCAGGCCATCTTGCAGCAACAACCTGATTTTACCCGGGCTAAATTAGAGTTAGCCAGGGTCTATTATGAGAATCAAAAAAATAGGGAAGCCAGTTTACTATTTAATGAGATTTCAGCAGTTAGTCGCGATAATGAAAATAAATTACCACCAGCAGTCATTAAGAATATAACTAATTATCAGGAGGCGATTAATTTGCGTAATTCCTGGCGTGGATCTTTCTCCGTGGGATATATCTTTAACGATAACACGAATATGTCGCCGGATAAGCCTCCTGTTTGCACTATCTATCATGAAAATGGTAAGTGCGCGGTTGAACGTAATTTACCTATGGCAAAGAAAGCAAATGGTATTAGTTATGACGCTACGTTGCGTAAGATATATCCACTAAGTGGTCACCACGGTGTTTTTTTACGTTCGATGACTTATGGGGAAAGTTATCGTCATCACAGTGAGGAAAATGAAAATACCACTTCTACTTATTTAGGTTATAGCTATAAAGCACAAAAAGATGATTTCCTAATAGGGCCAGTAGTTGAGTTTAATTATATTGGTAATGATTCCCGTTATCGTACTACGGGAGTGAAAACCGAATGGATGCATATTCTATCTAAAAATCTGGCATTAAATTTGGAAGGTGAATATAAGCAGTTTCGTTATCATAAACTTTATAATCATAATGACGGTAATATGACTTCTGTTTATGCTACCTTATCTTATTATTTAACTGATCAAACCATTACCTTTGCGGGTGGTGATTGGGTTAATAAAACCAGTGTTGAAAAAGCGGATGATTATCAGCAAAAAGGCGTGCGAGCAGGCATTTCTACTCAATTGTATCCGGGAATTAATGCAGTAGTATTTACTGCATTGCGCCAACGGCAATTTGGTGATTACAGTGTACCTTTAAATGCGCGTCGTAAAGATAATGAACAATTCTATGCGGCAATTGTGAGTATGCCTAAATTTGAGATTTTTGGTTTAACCCCAGTAATTACTTATCGATTTAGAAAAAATAGTAGTAATGTTGATTGGCTCTATTCCTATAATAAGAATGAAGTGTTAGTCAAGTTTGAAAAGTATTTTTGATACTGGTTGAAGTAATAAGTTATTTCAATCCACACTATGGCAGATAATGATTATGTATAAATTAAATAATAAATATAGCAAAATAACATTCATGCTGGCATTGGCTTACAGTATGATGCCTTATTGCTCTGATGCAGAAACACTAATAACTTCGGCTCAGTCATCTAAACAGCCTGCTGAAAATAAGGCTGACCTTGGTAAAATTAACGTTTCAGCTACCAGTGAAAAAGATGAGGCAGGTTATGATGCGGTTTATGATAAAGATATTACCAATATTTACTTGGGTAAGGACTTGGTAGAACGCTATAAGGGGGCTTCACCGGCGGATGTTTTAAAAAGCGCGGTCGGCGTATTTAGTGGTGATTCGAGAAACAGTGGCGCATTAGATCCTAATATTCGAGGTATTCAGGGGCAGGGACGGGTGCCTGTTACCATTGATGGTACTGAGCAGGCAATTACCACTTGGCGTGGTTATAACGGTGCGAATAATCGTAACTATATTGATCCTAACCTGATCAGCAGCATTGAAATAGAAAAAGGCCCATCACTGACACGTGGAGTAAAAGGTTCGATCGGTGGGGCGGTAATGATCAAAACTTTGGGTATTGATGATGTGGTACCAGTAGATGAACGATTTGGTATTAACTTGAAATTAGAAACCAGCAGTAATGCTGTTAAGGAACGAGTGCCGCACTTGGAATTGGGACAAGATTATCGAGATATTCCCGGTTTTACTAAGGGATTTAATTATGTTGATCCGGCATTAGAAATTACCCCCAAGACTTCGAAAGATAATAAATTATTGGGTCTGAAAGATAATGCGATACGTCTGGCGATAGGTACCCGGCAGGAATATTTTGATTTAATGGCAGCTTATAGTTACCGCAGTAAAGGAAACTATTTTGCCGGCAAGGGTGGCGCTCATCGCTATGATGATCCCATCAGTAAAGAGGATATAGAGATCCTTGATGGTGGTACCCGGTCATATGATCCTTATTTGCCTTTTGTCGCACGTATATATCGTCCGGGAAATGAAGTGCCGAATACCTCCAGTGAAATGGAATCTTGGTTGCTTAAAAATAACTGGTACCTGGCTAATCAACAGACGATTGGGTTTGGTATTCGCAATACTAAAACGATTTATGGGGAGATTATGCCTTCGCGTCTGGGGTGGGTTAGGGCTGAAAATAATGTTGTACCACAGTGGCCGCTGGCGAATGTACATCAGCAGGCATTTAATCTGGATTATAAGTGGAAACCTGACGGGAACAAATGGGTTGATTTTGATATGAAGTTTTGGATTACCCGTACTATCAGCGATACCAATACTGCCGGGGGATATCCACGTGAACCGCGAGAGCGGGATGAAGCTTGGGATGTGGGTAGTCAGGAAAGAAATCCGAATAAAGATGGTCGTCTGGTCGATACTGCTTCTACCAATGCTCATAATAATCGTTGGGGTGTTGATCTCTCTAATGCTTTCCAATTGACTTCAAATTTAGATTTAACCTTGTCAGCCAGCCTGCAACAGGAACGTTTAGGTTCTCATGATGATTATGAAGGGAAGAATTTTTCTAGTTTTCGGTCGCCACCAAGAAAAGGGCGCCGTCAGGAAAATAATATTGCCTTTAATTTTGACTGGCGTCCTACTCCGTGGCTGGCATTAAGTGCCGGTGCTAGACGGGTAAGCTATTGGTCTAAAGATGATTTTTTAAATGAACGTTTAGCTGCCCGTGATATTGGTTATAGTAAGGATAAAAAGCTGGTTGGCCAAGGGTTACGATATTTGAGAACACTTACTGACCGGGAAGCTGAACTATATAAAAAGTTTGATGAATGTTTTGAGTGTCTAACTGATGATGAATTTGACGAATATAACTCAAAGAATTTTACAACATCAAAAGAACGAGATTCAATTCTGCGTCCTATGGTACCGGTAGAGGTGCTTTGGAAATATCATGGCGATGGTAAGTTATATAAGCAAGATAACCCTTATTTCAATGGGGAACTTGATATGAATGAGCGTCTTATTGATCCTGTGACGAATAAAGAAGTGTATAAATATGAATACAGTGCTGCTCAACAGAATAGCCGTTATATTGATGATTCTGGAGAAATATTGAGTACTGGTGATAGTGGCATTTATAAAGCAAAAAGTGAACAGGAACGTTGGTCTAAACAACCTAAACGTAAGGATCATGCTTGGGCACCGGTATTTTCCGCAACGGCCTATGTGAGTGATAATGCACGTATTTATACCCGTTATGCCGAAGCAGTACGTATGCCGAGTATCTTTGAAGATACTGTTGGCTTTTCTTCCGGCTTAACTGATAAACCTACACGTGCCTTTAAACCTGAACGTAGTAAAACAGTGGAAGTGGGTTATGTGCATGATTTAAGTCAGTTATTGGGTGCGGAACGTAATGCGGATATTAGATTCGCTTATTATAATACCATCATTGAGAATGTTTTTGACCGTGACAGTAACTTTGTATTTACTCAATTAGATAAACAGAAATTATCCGGTTTAGAAGTACAAGGACGTTATGATAACGGTAGTTTCTTTACCCATTTTGGTCTATCTTATAATCTTAAAAATAAAGTTTGTGATAAAACCGCATCGCTTATGTTAGATCTAAGAAACCAATTTGGTGTTCCTGAATGTATTGATGGCGGTTTTCCCGGTGGTTTTTTAAGGACAACTATTCCACCTCGTTATTCTCTTAATCTGAATATCGGTGGCCGGTTATTAGATGAAAATTTAGAAATCGGCAGCCGAGTGTTATACCACAGTAGCGTGGAGAATAAGGATGAAAAATGGTTAATGAGGAAAATGCCCGCTGTTTATAAAGGGATAAATAATAATCCGATGCACTGGAATTCAGTGATGACTATAGATGCTTATATTAATTATCAGGTTACGCCAGATGTAGTCGTTGAATTATCTGGCACGAACTTAACCGATCGCTATTATCTGGACCCGTTAACACGTTCCATGATGCCAGCACCTGGGCGGACGTTTAAGCTTAGTGTCACCAGTCGGTTCTGACTCTTTAAAGGAGATTTGTCGGTTGCCGTTAAGCGCGCTGGCAATCTCCATAGATAACGAACGGAAAGATGGCTTGAAGTTATGATGAAAAATCGTTTTTATATTGGCTTGTTTGCTTCCTTACTGTTACATGCGGGTATTGTTGGGTTTATGGCGCGGCATTTACTGCGTGATGACAGTGCGAATAATCAATCAGTGAATTCGCCAATAATCAGTATGTCAATAGAAATGGTTGCTTCGGCAGCACCGGCAGGACAGGAACAACCTGTAGAACCGGAACCTATTCCGCCCCCGTTACCGCCAGAGATAGTGGTAGCGGAATCACCACATGAGGCAAAAATAGTACTCAATAAGCCAGCGAATAAGCCACGGAAACAAGAACGCCTGAAGCCACCGCCAGAAAAACAGGCAGATGCTAAACCGAAGAGCAAACCTCAGCCACAGAAAGAACCGGTAGAAGATCCTCAACCAAAACTGGCAGAGCGTGGGCGTAAACTGGGAGCAGAGCAAAATCATCCAGAGCAAACGGAAGGCAACTCTCAGTTAGCGGGGAGAGATACTGCGGATTCACAAGCTGGTGCCCGTCAAGCGACGACCAGCCAACCGATGACTGGCGTGGGAGCTGATGAGTTACAAAGCTATCAGGCGGCCTTGCGTCGTGAAATTGAAAAACATAAACGCTATCCGCGTCGGGCTAAGAAGATGAAGCAGCAGGGGATAGTTCAGGTCAGGTTTAGCTTGCTGGATAGTGGCGATTTGACGAATCACCAATTAGTGCAGAGTTCAGGCGCTGATGAATTGGATCGGGCTGCTCTTGCGGCTATCCAACAAGCTCGGTCAGTAGGGCTGAAACCGGCTGGTTTGCCAAGGGAGCTTACTTTAGCAATAGAATTTAATTTGAAATAAATAAGGGCTTGGGCAGCGAAGATACTATTGCTGCCCTGATAATAGTGGCGTCATATGAGGGGGAAGTTAGATCGTTTCGGCGTTCGGCCGTTCAATTCGCATATGTAATAACGGAAATGGATTACCTTGACCATCAATTTCTGATCGACTGAAAACTTTGAATCCTTGGTGCTGATAGAAACCCACTCCCTGAGCATTTTGTTCATTAACATCGAGTTCATTGACACCTAATTCGGTGATAGCAAAATTCAGCAGTGTTTTGCCGATGCCTTTACCACGGGAATTTGGTGAGATAAACAGCATTTCAACCCGATGCTGATCAACACTAATAAAACCCTCAATTTCGTGTTTGTCATTTATCGCTTTATAAACAGTCAGCGCCGGTAAATAGGTATGCAGAATTAATGGGCGTAGTTGATTAATATATTCGTCAGATAAAAAGTCATGTGTTGCTCGTACCGAGGCTTCCCAGATTTCTATCAATTTATTGAAGTCGGCCTTTATTGCTTGCTGAATTCTCATATTTATTCTTCTTAATCTTTTATTTCTCTAAACCGATGATGAATTAACACTATCACGTTTGTTGTGATGGATCGCTTCAGATATTACTCAGACTTAGCCATTATTCTTATCAGAATCTTCTTCTGTCTGTTTTGTGATCTATTTCATGAAACTAAGAGGAGAATAAAATCAAATTGGTCTAATATTACTTTTTATAGATAGTTGAATTTTAACCAATTTGGTTAGTTGAACAATCAAACAACACTAAACATTAAAACCTAAAAAAACAATGTGGGATTCTCTCTATAACTAACTATAATGAGGTATTGGTTAATCAAAAAGGGGATTGCGTCATATCTCATTAACGTAGTTTCTATTTAGATTGATCATTTCAATTGAACGGCTAGTTCAATGATAAATATAAAATAACTTCTTGAGGATCATATTAATGAAAAGGGCATTTATATTTACACCAGGCATGTTAGCACTTTCGATAAGTGCAATTTCGAATGCACACACTTATGACCATCTATATGTTTTTGGTGATAGCTTGAGTGATGGTAGAAAAGGTCATCGATACATGATAAATGGTAAAACCAATGAGTTGTATAATGATCTTATTGCTCAACATTTAGGGACTAAACTGTTGCCTTTCGATGAAGGTGGGACTAATTACGCAGTGGGTGGATCGACTGCTGTTCCTGATTTAAACAAAGATAACAATACTCAAAATCAAGTAGATAATTATTTGGCAAGCCACGGTGGCCGTGCTGATCCTAATGGCATGTATATTCACTGGATTGGCGGTAATGATCTTAAAGCTGTCATGTTAGGGGGAGATCCGAGAATTGTTGGAAGTAGCGCGATGGAAGCCTCGGCACAGGTGCATAAACTTCTTGATGCGGGAGCTGGGATCGTTATTGTACCTACTGTTCCTGATATCGGTAAAACACCAATGATTATGAAAGCCGTCGTTTCTCAGGGACTCACTAAGCTCCCGATTTCTCTCACTCCTGGCCAGGTTGAGGAATTAAATGATATGATCCGTGCGGGCATGAATGAATATCCAACCATAAATGAAGATACTCGTTCTCAAGTTATCCAAGGTATCTTTGAAAAGCTTGCGGCCAAGGCTTCAAATGGAGATGCTAAAACAGCGGAAGAATATAAGCGACAATTACTTGATAAGTATAACGAAACGAGCAGCAAAGCCTCAGGATTGGTTAACGAGTACAATAAATTAGAAGATACCGCACTTAGCAAGAAGGGCGGCAATATTGTTCGGGTTGATGTTAATGCGCTTTTGCATGAAGTCATTGATAATCCTTTACGCTACGGTTTTTCCAATACTTTAGGCTATGCTTGTGTTCGGGATAGGGAGGCTAATTCCTGTAGTTCTGATGATACCGGTTTTGATGCCAGTAAATCCTTTTTGTTCTCTGATGATTTTCATCCAACTCCAGAAGCACAGCGTATGGTCGGTCAGTACACTATTTCAATCCTTAATGCTCCACATCAGGTCATGTCACTGACGAATACCAACAATGTGCCGGTGAAAGGAGCGCTTGCCTCTCTTGACAACCGTTTGCAACAGCTACGTAGCGTAGGTAACGAGCAGGGTAAAATAGGCGTATTCGGTGGTTATAGTGGTAATCACAACAGTACACTGACACTGGGTAGTGACTATCAACTTACGGATAATATTCTGTTAGGGGGAATGATTTCGCGTTATCAGGATAAGCGCTCAGTGAATAATTTCCGCGCTGATGGTCGTGGTTACGTATTCACCACTTATGGCTTATGGCGTTACTACGATAAAGGTTGGATTAGCGGCGATCTTCACTATTTGGACATGAAATATGAGGATATTACGCGCGGTATCGTGCTCAATGAGTGGTTGCGCAAGGAGCATGCTTCGACTACCGGCCATCAGTGGGGAGGACGCATTACCGTGGGTTGGGATATTCCGCTGACATCTACGGTTATGACCAGCCCGATTATCCAGTACGCTTGGGATAAGAGTTATGTTAAAGGTTATCGTGAATCAGGTAATAGCAGTACGGCTATGCATTTCGGTAATCAACGTTACGATTCTCAGGTCGGAACATTAGGCTGGCGTCTGGACACCAATTTCAGTCGTTTTAACCCCTATGCTGAAGTTCGGTTTAACCACCAGTTCGGCGATAAGCATTATCAGATTAGTAGTGCCATTAACTCAACTCAGACATCTTTCGTTAGTAAAAGCCAAAAGCAGGACACTAACTGGCGTGAATATGTAATCGGTATGAATGCTGCTATTACAAAAGATTGGGGCGCTTTTGCGTCAATATCGCGCAATGATGGTGATGTTCAGAATCACACTTATGCTTTCAGCCTAGGTGTTAATGCCAGTTTCTAATTTCTGATTAATAAAACAGTAGCTTCCTGCTTATTGCGATAGTGTGGCTATTGTCGTAGTTATGCCCGATCACCTCGTCGGGCATTTTTCATGACTAATTGATATGACTATTTTATCGCTTGGGCTGTTTGTAAATATCTGGTCGAACAATTTGCCAAACAAAATTTTCTTCGTTTATCGGGGAATAACCCATTTTTTCATACAGCCACGGTGCCAAAGAAGTGACTAGCATAATATGACGAAGCTGTGCTATTTGGGGATGTTCCTGGCAACATGTCATTAACCAACGCCCTAATCCCAATCCGCGATAATCCTCCAAAACAAAAACATCAATAAGATAACCAAAGGTTGTGAAGTCAGTCACAATACGAGCAAATCCTATTTGCTGAGTATTGTTATACAGACCAAAGCTCAAGCTATTTTCGATCGACAACTTAACGGTCTCCTTGTCGATTCCTTCTGCCCAAATGGATTTCGTCAGAAACTGCTGTATGATCGTGATATCTAATTTATTCTTATCTGTAGAGACAACATATCCATCCTTTTCCCAACGATGCAATTTTTCCATTCTGACTTCCTCTGAAATAAAATGATAATAATTGATTATGATATCTCTGCGCTTGAATGCGTTGTTGAGATGTTTGTAATGGAAAGAATATAGCGATTTGAATGAATAACACCATAGGGCCGTATGTTGTCTCTTCAAGTTTTCGACTATATAGACAGGCCCTACTGTACAGAACAGACATCCATTTATTCAGATTTGCTTGACATTAGATAGACTTAATTTTGTCTTCCGGTATATACCACCGGAGAGAGTTCTTAATGGGAGATGGAGTTACCATAACTAATCCTTTGTTAGCCAGTTTCAATAACAGATAACGCGCTTTGTAGATGGTGAAATCGCATTGTTCTGCTACATCACGTGTGCTAGGCCATGATTCTGGTGGGGGAGCCGCTTGCATTTTCCGAATAGTACATAATTCGGATATGACATTGAGTACTTGATCCGTCTGGGAAGGTTGAGTCGAATCTTTCCGGTTTTCCATATTAACTCCAGGCTTTATTGAACCCAGTTGGATATCTTGGGCAATTCGGATAATCCAACGGTTAATTTCAACACATGAGGGCAATCTGAATGCTCTCCAGCCATAAAGAATTGCCGGATATATCCTGTTTTGTCAAGGTTGGTTTTTGTACGATGTAGATCAATTATATCGAAAAATTGAAATTTTAGATCTTTTAATTTGAAAAACAAACTGCATAAAGTATTTTATACTTATATAGATATAATTTGCGACACTATAGATCGCAAATGATCGTATTGAAATGTTATCTAAGTGTTTTGTTGTGAAATTATTTGAATTTGTATTTTTTGTTTTTATTAATTGAATTATTCTGTAATACTTGAAAGGTCGATAAGGTCATTGTTCATATGTAAATATTTTTTATGATTTATTCCTTGTGCCAAATTTTTCTAATCTTCATAAGATTAAAATAGGATTGACAATGAAATTATTTATTTAAAATATGTTTTTGTTTTATGCTGATATTAATCGTTATTAGATAATCGTAATAATTAGAAATGAAACTGAATAAAATTATAATAGCGACCATATTAATATTGGGTATTGTGTCTATTATAAATAAAGCCGATCGAAGTTATATCACAGTGACCTTTAATGGTGCTATTATTGCTGTACCTTATTCTACCGATCAGGATCTTCTTGGTAAGACTATCAATCCAGGAAGAATTTCCGATATAATATTGAAAAAGGTGAGAGCTTCAACTCGTAAAAGTCTTGAGAATCATTTGGTAAATTGCAAATTACAACCAGTAGCTCATCAGTTATTATCCCGGGCAACATTGAAAATATTGCTGGCCTTACCTTGGATGACTAACAAGGCTGATAAATCGCCGAAATTGTGTCAGCGAAAGAAGCTTCATGTATTCAGATTAATGATAAATTTTACTTTCTAATGGTTATTTTTTGATTATGAGACACGTGAAATCTGATTATTTTCAATAAAATTTTGGTGTTTAAGTTATTCCTACTATATAATTTTTCATTCATTATATCTCCCAATATTGAATTATTTTCATATCAATCTTATCTCTTTTTTATATTAACCATTTTTTATAGTGATATAATTTAAATGAAGAAGTTAGGATTATTGCTCCAATCTATAATTCATCTTATAAACTTGTAATGGAATCATTTATTCATAAAAATGATTAATTTATCGGATATTAATTGTGTTTTTATCGTGCAATAATATTGATGTTATTAATAAATCAATTTATTTGTATAAATAAAATGCTTATTAGATAAATATCAGTAGATATTAATTGAGAAAGATTCTTATAACATATCATTTGTAAATAAAATTCAACATTAATGGCGTGACTTTATTATTGATTTATGTTAACAATTATAGAAATAAGGTTTCTATTTTAATGTTAATTTTTCCTTATTAATGGTTATCGAAGAATGAATATAGGTTTTTAACCGTTTAATAACGTTGTAAATACCTGCTTTCCTTTAGCATTGATTGTTATCTGCTCTGTTAAAATAGTGATTTTGGTTTTGTATTTTCTAACGAAAAAAGCATGAAAAATAACAAAAACGTGAACAAACATGGCAAAACATCGTTTTTCGGACAACATTTTTTTGAGCTGTATATGGATCATGTGGAGCATTGCTCTGGGGTTCTATCTGGCTGGTAACCTTTTTGGCTGTGCAGTAACAGCGATTCTCTCTCTTTTGGCGTTAATATTTTGCTTTATTCACATGAGGTCGAGATTAAAAACTATGTTTGGAAAAAAATCAGAGGCAGTGGCTGTTGAGTCTGTGTCTCAATCGGTTGATGATAAAAAGAACGCTAGTGCGGAAGCTCGTCGTTGTACTATTGTTGCCAAAAGCTCGGTATTTAAGGGCGATATTGATGTAGAAGGTGATATACAGATCTGGGGCAAAGTGATTGGCAATATCCGGGTGAAAGAGGGGGCGATCCGCATTATGCATGCAGGACGGGTTGAAGGTGAACTTAGTGCGCCGGAAATCATTATTGATGGTGACGTTGAAGGGACCTGTTGTGCTGCGACGTTGGATATTCTTGAACATGGTGAGCTGCGTGGAATCAGTCGTTGCAGCAGTATGTCCATCAAGCGTGGAGGCTTGTTTTTTGGACAATCGGAGCAGGTTGAAAACAAAACAGCATCGGAACGTGTTGTACCGATAAAAGATACCAATAATGATAAATCTAAAGATAAGGCCACAGTAAAAACAAGTGCCTGATAAACCGGGCCCGTGTGACATCTGATTCAGATCCTTCCGGCACGGGCCACTTCCTTGTTAGTTTTTAACGAATTGCTCTATTTCCTCTTTAGTTTTGTTTACTATAGTAATCTATTTATACCCTATGGATTTCGAGATGCATCGCGACAGCAAAGGAGCGAATCCCCGGGAGCGTAGCAAACTATGTGACCGGGGTGAGAGAGTGCAGCCAACAAAGAGGCAACTTGAAAGATGACGGGTATAATTACTCTGATTAAAGTATGTGGTTTGTAGCATGATAGGTACCCTGTTTGTTAATTAATATTGGGAAGAGAAGAAGATGACTGTGGTGTTGGAAACGGACAGATTAATCATGCGTGCATGGAGAGAAGAAGACAGATTACCATTTTGCCATTTGAATAATAGCGCAGAAGTTATGGAATATTTTCCTGCTACTTTGACGGCTGAACAGAGCAATACGATGGTGGATACGATTATCCAGAGATTTGAGCAACAGGGAGGTTGGGGATTATGGGCTGTGGAGCTGAAAGAAACCGGGGATTTTATTGGTTTTGTCGGTTTGAATATTCCTGTGGCGGAATTACCGTTTTCACCTTGTGTCGAAATTGGATGGCGTCTTGATAAGCCATTTTGGGGTAAAGGTTATGCCAGTGAAGCCGCGCGTAAAGCTTTGGATTTTGCCTTTACCCAATTAAAACTTGAGGAAATAGTTGCATTTACGACAATTTCTAATTTTCGATCTCAAAGAGTTATGGAGCGTCTTGGTATGGAAAAGGATGAAAATACTTTTTTACATCCTTTATTACCGGATGGACATCCGTTGCATGAACATGTGCTTTACCGGATTCGTCAATAATAGCGCGATTCTCTTTTCTGGTTCTCGTTACTTTGATGTTTTATACTATCATTGCATAGATTGTATCTTGGAAATTCAAATGAAATATGAATTAGCTGTTATGGCGGCCTTGACTAAGTTAAATCATCCTAATACGCGTTCAATTGTAGAAGCGACAGGGATATCTGAACGTAAGGTACAACAGGTTTTGCAAATATTGCAACAAGACTTAGAAGTAAAAATTAACCGTATTAGGGATGGGAAGGTCAGTTATTTTGAAGTTATTTCTTGGGGGATATTTGAAAGCGGTCAGGCGATTAACTGTAAATTGAGCGATTTGGATCTGGCTAAGTTTAAATATTCCCGTCAGCAAGAGAAAGGTATTAGAAATCAAAAGAATAGAAAAACAATAATGACAACTTATAATGAAAAAAAACATTATTTTGACAGTGTAAAATTAAAAAATTATAGAGAGAGCATGCGTCTTGAAGGGATAAATATTGTTATGAATAATTTGCCTGAAACACCGAAAGAGCAAAAAAATCTTAAAGATAAACTAATTAGAAAGTATAGTTTACAATGAGGTAATTATGATAGATAAATATGGAGCAGGGCAAGATCCTTACACATACCCGGATATCGACACACTTATTAATAAATTAGGTATTCGTGATCCTGTTGTGCTTGAACAGGCAGAACGGGAACTTACTGAACTTGCTATATTGAATATTTCATTCCAGGAACCGCCTTACGATTTGGTCTTTTGGTGTCAACTTCATAAACAGATATTTTTTGATTTATATGATTGGGCTGGTCAGCTAAGGATAATTGATATATCTAAAGGGGATACCCGTTTCTGTCATGCCAAATGTATTGAGATGGAAGGAAATAGAATATTTAATATGTTAGAGAATGAAAACTATCTTGTGGGATTAAATTATCAGGAGCTTATTAAAAAACTTGCTGAATATTATGCGGAACTAAATGTGATTCATCCTTTTAGAGAGGGAAATGGGCGAACACAGCGGCTATTATTTGAATATATTGTTATAAACTGTGGATATAAAATCTCTTTTGAATCAATAAATGCTAAGCAGTGGATTGAAGCTAATATTTCTGCTTATCAATGTCGCTATCAACCATTAATAAAAATTTTCGAAGATTGTGTTTCTGTTTAATATTTCTGGCTGTGTTATTGATTATTTATAAATATGGATTTAAGAAATAATAAACTTAAATAGGCAGAAAAATAGCTTTAATTATGGCCTTATGTTAGTTGCTATTAGATTATATCTTATTAACGAAATTTTCTCATCTAAAATAGTTCCCTGTAGATAATTTTATATTTTATTCGATTTAATAATTGTGCAAATCACTTAATTTTGATTAGATTTATTTAGTGTGCTGGACGATTAGAATAATTGAATTGTGTAAAGATATATTATTATGAATAAGAGTGATAACCACATGATAAAGTGACAAGAATAGAATTATTCCTGTCACTTTTGCTTGCTATTGGTTGATTTAAAAGCAAGCCATTGAGAAAAAAATACTATAAAGAGCTATCGGTCCACATATTTGAGTACATTTGATCAGTGGCTTATCGCTTTGCAAACAGATAGTTGCGAACACCGGATTGGAGGAGAAAGTGGTAATACTTAACGCTAAAAGGCAAGCTGATAACTTCTTCATCGTTGGTACCTCATCAGGGGTTTATTAGAGTCAAATAATTTATCTGAGTTACTAATTATTGTTCAATAAAAGATAATAAGTTCCCTTTTCGTATAATTTTTTATTGTTTTGTTGAAAATCTGTTGAAGTAGCACGGGTAGATTTGTGACAAAAGATGGGTAAATAACTGCTATTGATTAATAATAATGAATTATTCAATGTTGATTTTTTGCTATTTTATCTTTTAATGTATTGTTTTTATTATTTTTTGAATGGCGATACATTCATTTCATATTAATATTGTGAAGGTTGAAATAAAAATTTTTATTTATACTATTGCATCCATATTTATATGACAGATGCAGCGGAGCATCACATAAGAGAAACAGCAGGAAGTGGGAAGGTAGGTTTCTGATATTATTAATAAATAACTTTGTATATTTTTTGTCTTCAAAATTATTTATTAATATTAATTGCTCGGTAAAGGATTGTCACTATTAGCGATAAAAATAACTTATCATACTTTATTTAAGATCTACTATAGTTAAAGAGAATCATCAATGCATGATTTATGTAATTAAATGATTTAGTCGGTAGATCTCTTTTGAAGAAAATATTAATTATTAACCTTAAGGAGAGTCCATGATTAATATCACTGAAAATACCGCTCTAAAAGCCGTAAACGGTTGGTGGAAATGTGGCGATACCGGAATAATTTATCAATGGGGATATAATCCGAAAGGAGGCCCTGGGCAAATTACAATAACATATCCAATCCCGTTTCCTACAGCATGCTTATCTATGCAAGTTAGTGTCTATACCAATGGTACTCCAGCGGATAACTACTCGACAGTTTATGAATTTAATGCTGCCGGTGCTGTAATTGGGCGTGACGTTTTAGGTTCATATTGGTTCGCAATAGGATATTAAGTAATATGTTATTACAGAGGGGATTAATATATTCTAGCTTTGGAATTGAAGAGAAGTCATATTGAAAGCTACTTAGTGAACTGCTCCCATAATATTGGATATCAATCGATACATAGGGAGCGGTTTTTATAGAATGTTCGTCGGAAATTAAATTAACCATTGTCTGTTATTATCCGGTTGAATATGAAGGAAAAAAGATTACGACTGGAAAGATGGTGGATAATAAACACGTAAAATACGCTTATCTCTGAATAGAGCATTATATCAAATGTTATCTATACACTTTAAGGCGTGAATTTATTAATCCAGAGATAAAATGTCTGATTAAGGCGAGGGAGATAGATAAAACCATTCGCAAGCTCAGCTTAGTACGCAATGGGTTGAAACATATCGCAAATTGTACTGCACCTGAGTATATGCAGTGTCCTGAATTTCAGAAAGTCTTAGCTAAAGCCCAATTTCTGTCGCGTTTTGAAGTGTACTCCTCTAAAAGCCATTCAGAGGTAACCAACGAAGCATCTTCTAGTGTGGGTTTAGCTTATTCTTCGAAAAAATCTTTTTTCGATTTACTGTTCATTTGGTGGTTTTTATCTTTATTTTTATAAAGATACACGGTAAGTAAATGATGAAGGGTGAACAATGGATTTTTTACCCTTCGAGATAGTTTGAATATCTATGGGATTGAATTTCATCACCATTTATTATTGCGTAATGATATTTATTATCGTAAGTCTTAACGTCAACCCCTGTTATATTTTTCACCGTTTCTAATAACTTGTTAATATCATGCCAGCCTTTAAATCCTAGCGCTTGACCAAGTGTAGTTAATGTAAAGGGATAATTAGCATTGAAAGCCATTCCGTCAGAAGAGTTTGAGATTCCATATAATTTCGCTAGTTAGCCTTCAGACTGACTGATGTTAGATAAAACTCTATAATCAACTTGTAATGAACAGGCCGTGGAGTTGCTCCCGCTAAAACGGACGCGTTAATTCACTAACCGAGCGTTGTATTTAATCCTAGGGGCAGGTCATTCGGTAGTGAAATGCCACCAAGAATAAATTATCAGTATTTCATTATGTTAAATGTCAAGAGTGTTGGAGGTGCAAAGTAGCTATGTGATGATAATTTGTTCAGATTCGTTGGCCCGAGCGGATGTGTGAGAGTTATATAATCTCTTTAGGCAACCAATCTTTCATAGAGCCTTTTGGATTTGTTCTTGTATCCACTGAGCAGTCCCTTCAATATCGAAAGCTCTTAATCCGTATCCCTGAGTGAGCAATGCTTCGGGTAGATATTGGTCATATTTCTCAAGGTATTTCTCTGGAACACTTTCGGCAAGACGGGTTTCGGATGGTAGTCCTTCACGAAGCATGCTGGTTAACGCTTGCATGACCTCCGTCACCGTGGTCTTTTCAACCTCAATAACACCAGAAAACGCTCCAGCTTTGAAACCCCGATGAATCAGCAATGCCGATAACGTGTTTACGATTCGATCTCCTAGCCAAGGGAAAATGCAAACATTCTGCCCTTGCTGAATAAGACATTCTGATGCAAGGTTGTTGCTACAGAAACTATACAGACCTTCGTCAAAGAGATTTCTGGCAGCGGTATCGGCAAAGTCGGCTTTACGTTCACCAACTGTAATCCGGTAGTCGCCCTCCCGGTAGATGGTGAGCATTTCCTGCCGGACGACATCATGTATGGACATGCCTTCACCGCCAAATAGAGGCGGCTGTCCTCCTTTCGTCGCTTCGACGTAAATCACCTTTTTATCGCTGTCGATATCAGTCACTTTCCAGCGTCGTCCACCGAAAATAATATGCTGTTCAGGTATTAATGGCGAATCCACAGGAATCGAACCTAACGTTTTATTGCCTGCGACAATACGAAACTCTTCAGGTGTGCGGAACACGGCATAGAAAGTGTACTGATTAACCTGTTGTTCGCCTTCAAGACCTAGCACTAACTCGCCGCTGGAGAGTTGTGTTAAAAACTTGTGTTCCCCCATATGCCGCAACAGCATTTTAAAATCATTAGTACTGATGTTCTGAAACGGTCCGTGCTGGCAGAGCTGCGACCAGAGCTGATCCGCGCGTACGCCACCCCACTGCGCGACGATGGCCAGAATCTGATGAAACAGCGTGGAATAATGCATCTGTCGGGTATCGGCTGGTTCAAACCATTTGCTGCCGATGAGTAAACGTATCATTGCCAGCGACTGGACTAGCTGTAACCTCAGTTGATCAATTATGCCTGACGTCGGCGTCAGTTCATGTTCAGGAATCAACATTCTCAGCACTGCGGCAGAGCCACGCCTGCCAGAACGACCCATGCGCTGACGCAGGCTGGCAACAGAATGTGGTGCAGTGACCTGTACTACAGAGCTGACTTTACCGATGTCGATGCCCAGTTCCAGCGTCATCGTACAGATGGCGGTGGTGGGCAGGTTGCCTTTCTGAAGCCGTTGCTCAAGTGTTTCGCGCAGATCTCTGGACAGGGAGCCGTGGTGAGGAAAGAACTCGTTGGGAACGATGTTCGCTTCACTGAGATCGCTGAGCGTAGCGGCAATACTTTCGGTACGCTTACGGCTGTTGGCGAACACCAGATGGGAATCACCACGGCAGAATCGAAAGATATCGTGACAGATTTGTGCCTCTGCCGAAGGTAGTTGTTCTTTCCCGATGGTTGACAACGGCTCCTGATACCCCTTGACTTGCAATTGTAAAGTGGCATGGCTCTGAGTGTCGGTGATGATATCACAGGGCAGGCACTGATTCGGCCGCAGGGATAATGGCACTTTTCCCAGCTCTCCCAGCGTTGCGCTTAACGCTACTCTGGGAGCCGGATTGTTCACCCTTCCCAGTAAATGATCGATCCGGTTCAGCAGAGAGAGGAGTTGCATACCTCGCTCAGAGCCGATGAAGGCGTGGAATTCATCAATGACTATATAGGCAAGAGGCGTGAAAGCTTGTTTTACCCAGCCAGCGTTGCGGATCAACATCGCTTCCAGCGACTCCGGGGTAATAAGCAGAATGCCGGAAGGATTTTTCTTTGCTTTTAGTTTTTTACTTTGTGCCACATCGCCGTGCCAGGGCGTGACAGGCATCTCCAGCGCATCGCCCAAGCTTTCCAGTCGCCGGTGCTGATCGTTAATTAAAGCTTTAAGCGGGCTAATGTATAAAATACCGAAACCGTTCTGGATATCCGCGATAGCAGAGCAGGCGGGCAGGAAAAAGGCTTCCGTTTTACCCGCGGCGGTGGCGGCGCTGATCAGCACGTCCCGATCCCCCGCTAATACCGGTGGGATTGCTTTTTTTTGCAGAGACCGGAGGTCAGCCCATCCCTGTCGATATATCCACTTCTGTATGCGTGGATCCAGCCGCTGGTATTCACTCATCATAATCTGAAATCGGCCAGACCGTCCTCGTCAGTATCATTTCCTGAAGATATCTCATCCATATCACTGGGTTTTTCTTCTGAGATAGCTACGTTGGTAATTAGCTGCGACCAGTGAATGTCCGGGTTTTGTTCCAGCACGGCGAGCATATCTAGAAATGCTTTAATCGTATTTCTCGGTGTGCGGAAATAGGCATCGCCGATGGTGTTGCTACAGTGGCGTAAAAATGCTGTCAGCGCATCGTCGGGAACCAGATAGTTATCCGTTTCACCGCTTGCATAAACGTGGCGAAGATTTTTCAACAGAATGTAGAGTTCCTCTGGCGTCAGGTTGGCTAAATGCAGAGAAGGGGATGAATAGTCAATCACGCCTGCTCGTTGGGCAAAGCTGTTTTCCGCCAGCCGCGACTGGAGCGCTTCGTAGCTGTATAATCCTTTACGCGGATCAAATAGGAACTCCGGTGTGCCGCCAAGCAGAAAACCAATATGCTCTGCGGTTCCCTGAAGGCAATCATTCAGGATACGCAGTATCTGCTCATAGTTAGCGACCCGGGCCTGTGTGTTATTGAGCTTGTACAGATTCACCATTTCATCCAGATTGACCAGCAGACCGGCATATCCGGCCTGGCGGACAAACAGGCTCATCAGCTTTAACGAATCGTAGAAAGAGGCGTCAGAAATAATAGTGCGTACGTTCAGATCGTTCCGTGCGTCGGTTTTTGTGGTGTATTCGCCTCGCAGCCAGCGAATAGCATTCGATTTTAAAACCTCATTATCCTGCTCATGACCCTGCCAGTAACACTCGATTACTTTAGCGAAATCATAACCGCCAACCATTTCGGACAGTGCGGTGAGTTTTTGATGAATAATGACAGGAACCGGTGTGTTTGTGCTTTCTGCTTCCTTTCGAGCTTTCGTAATAAAGCGCTCGACCACGCTTAGTAAAGCATTGCCATCCGGTTTATTTCGGGTGGATAAATTTTTCATCAGTTCAGAGTAGAGGCTCCGCGCCTGCCCGCCTGAAGCATGGATACGGCGATCCGGGGACAAGTCGGCGCTTACCGTCACCAGCTTTTTTTCTAAAGCAATTGCTCGAACGACGCTTAAAAAGAATGTCTTACCTGAACCATATTCCCCGATAATCAGACGGAATCCTGCACTGCCATTGGCGATGCGTTCGATATCCTGATACAACGCTTTTATCTCGTTGACCCGGCCAACCTGAATATGCTGAATACCTATTTTAGGTGTAACACCTGACTTCAGTGACTGAATAATAGCGTCTCTTTCTTTAAGACGGATGCGAATGCCAGACATAAATTATCCTTTGAGTTCTTGTGCGATTTCCAGGTCAACGTAAATATCATCATCGTCATCGAGAACCGGGGCGTCAACCAGTTCATATGACCAGTCATTAATGACTTCAATTGCGCCGCCCACCATCAGGTTAAATTGCTGGCATAGCTCGGCAACTTCGTTTCGCGTCCAGCGTTCTTTTTCCAGCAAACGTTGGTACAGCCGGTTATGCGCTTCATCAAGGCCAGTGGTCGAGTGTGTCGGAATGTCTACTGGTGGTACTTCTTCGGGATCATCTTCGGCAAAGATTGTGTTCAGCAACTGACGAACGTCTGTCGTGTCCGATTCATGGCGGGCAAGAACATTCTCATTGAGAGAAAATGTACTCTTCACACTTGATGTGACCTGCATGGTGGCCTGCGATGTTTTTTCTGCTGTTGACAGACGATGGATATCACTGGTAACGGTACTGCTGTCCAGCCCAAGGCTGGAGTAAATTTTTTCCAGCTGTTTAATTTCTCCCGGATCAATTTTACCGTCGGCGCAGGCGACGTTGATAATAACGTTGCCGATAGCTGATTTCTCTTTATCGTTAAGCTGCTCGATTCTGGCTTTCAGGCCCGCCATACTGGCAGGCGTATTAAGTCGCCAGATCAGGTAAGCGTGCAGCGAGCGTTTTTCTGTTGGCGACAACGTGTTGCGCAACCATTGCGCCTAACCGGAGCGCCACAGAAACGGACATGAATTCTGTGGAAGGTGTGAAGAATTCACCGTGTCCTTCTGCAAATAAAACAATATTACCGTCTGGTCCCGGTTTGACATAGTGATAACGCATATCTGGTACTATGCCGTAACCTGCCCGCTGAGCGAAATTCTGCATCAACTCCGCTTCTTTTTTATTGATCTTGTCTGGCACTGACATATCCAGCCGGGCCCAGAAGCTTGCAACCGTTGCCAGTCCTGAATTTTCCAGAATCCTTTCGTTAGCCCAGCTTTTAAAACCAGCGAACATTTGTTCTGCATCTTTAGTAAGGATCTCATCGGGAAGGAGCATAATGGCGGCGACATCGCTACGTGAGGTGTCCTTTTTACCAAGATAGCGGCTGTAGGCATCCAGAGCGTTGGTACAGGATTCCGCGATTTGTATCAGTTTTTTTACCGGAGCTCTTAATACACTGGGATCGGGTAGGTCAGGAAGCTCAATACGAATCCCCCGGAGCGTACTGTTTGCGGAGGCATAATCCAGTTTCAACCGGGTCTTGTTCGGTTTAACCACAAGACCCTCACCAAATTTTTTGACGTAGCGTTGTTTAAACAGGGCGGCAAATTCTTCTGCACAACGGCGCGCCGGAGTTCGTAGCGTATATTCGGTATAATATTTTACCCATGCCAGAGCCAGATCTGCTGAAATAGGCCCTCCCTGAGCAACAGTTGTGGCCAGATGAAACCGAAATAGCAGCGAGCTTCCCGAGGCAAAGTATTCGTTTTCATTTTGTATGAAGATGACATCAGGCCGGAGAAGCGACATTGTTTCTATTAATTGAGTCGAATAACGACGGAAGGAGTTATTTGGCTGAAATATGGCCCTCAGGCGCGATACCTCTTCAAATAACGCTCTGAATTCATTATCAGAAATGGCTTCCTGCATCCCGTCAGCCAGTATGCGACGCTCAAGACCGTAAAAATAGATAAAAACATAGCCTATGGGGCAGCTCGCATCGCTTCGGTCGCTTGCCAGCCAGTCAAGATAAGCACCGCGGCAGAGTGGAGATAGTGTTGAAAAGCTAGGCCAGTATCCCAGCGACTCATCTTCGTAATGTCTTGTTATGGACTGGATGGGCAATGCTTCGTTGACCAGAGAGGCATCTGAACCATCATTATAAAAATATCCATATTCTCTTGATGAATATGTTTTTAACTGTCCGCCAAAATAAAAATTACCGTTATTAATGACGATATTTTGAATGGTGATGCTTTCTCCCGGTTTGATCCACCGCGCTGGCGTCGTATTACGTCGGGCTGCGGTTTCTCGCGGCTGCTCGCAACTGGTACTGTATTCAACAGTTATCCCATTAACGAGAGTGAAGGTTGCCAGTTCGTCATCGTCGGATGCTTGTGGATACCGAGAAGACATATTTGTCACATTATTGGCTGGTTTATTAGGAAATTTTTGCTGGGATGAGTTATTTGATTTACTGATGTTTCTGCCGTTCGATCTGGTTGAAGTTGATTTTTTCTTTTTAGAATACAAAAGACAGATAACAACTAGTGTAATAAAAAATATCCAGAAGCTCATTCCTGCACCCATCATCGCGGATGACACTTCCACATGTAGCTTTTTAATCGGGGGAAAGCGTCAGCATAAATTGAAAGACATTTAGCAGAATCATACCGTTTCGTCGTGGGAGTACAAGCAAGAACGCCACATTATCTAAAGAATGTTGATCACCTACTCTAAGGAATGCAGTATAAATCGAATGGATTGAAACAGAAGTATTCTCCTGTGATTGGGTGAATATCATCCCATTTGTATGAGCTTTTTTACGCTATGACATAGGTTGATAACACAGATGAGGGCCAGTCGGACAGGCAGCGTAAAGGCAATGGCTGGTTAAGTCGTGCTCCTAACGGGAGCAAACGGGTGAAAGCATTTATTGACATTGCTATCATCGTTCTCAAAGCGTTAATCGCGCTTTTAGAGCTGATCCGTGCATTTCTGAAATAGATAACGGAAACGTAGCTAAGGCCATCGAGGCCACCTCCCGGTGGCCTTTAACATTTACCGCCTTTGATAAAGCAAGTCATTTTTGTTTAAGTGACCTAATATACTGATCTAACAGCTTAAATTTGGTAATTCCTATTGGATTTGAATCCGTGTTTAAGTGATTATTGCTTCGGTAGTATGGGAGAATAGCCAACAGAATTAGTGTAGTTTATTGCAAGTCATACACATAATAACATTGGGGTGCCTTTTTAAATGCGATATCAATTAGTGCTACGGGGTCGTGTTCTGATGGTCTGAAATATAATTATCTCGCCCACAACATGCGGGCTTTTTTACACTTTCATAGAGCTTGAATACAATTCTGATATTAAAGCATGGGCAGTGAGTGTAATAAAAAACTGATAATTCAGCGTGTTATATTAGTTTGGTGGTTTAAAAGTTGTCGTTACATTTTCGGATATAGAAATAACTTATGTGATATCAGGATTGTTTGGTAAATCATTTCGGACGGTTCGTTTGATAGGCTGCTTATTTTCATCAAAATACCGACTGGGCCATCATATCTCAGCAGGTGTGACACCAATTTCCTGAGCAATCAGTAATTCCCCTTTAGGCCAGGAGTGAGTTAAAGCATTTGCTAATGTTGAAGAGCTTAAGCCGTGCTTTATGATAGAAATTAGAATAGAGCGCGGCTTTACAGGATACACAGAACTGAAATTATTTTCTCCTTTAGCATTAATGGCAAGGAGAAAGTGAAAGCTTAAAGTGTGCTTAACTCATTAATATGCGCCGGGTTACGTTCAAGCATCTTAAGTAGTTTCAATGATGAACCAGAAGGCAGAAGGAATGCGACGGTGCAGGTAGTGTCCATTGATGCCCATAAAATTAAAACCAGTGGACGCAAGGTGGACATTGGGCAAACAAAAAGGGCTACACTTTAGTGTAACCCCTTGATTTATTTGGTGGAGCTGGCTTGAAGCGACACCAAATACTAACTGTCTGATTCTTTGAGCAATGTAGCGGGAATCAATGTCACACCACTATGTCACATGTCCAATACAAAAATCAAGACATCGGCTTAATCACGTGGGTGCAATGGGGATGATCAGGAATTTTAGGCGTTTTGTCCCAGTTGCCATCCTCATAAGAGGTAACTAATAATTTGAGTAGATGACTGACGTCATGAGAACGGCCTGCAAGAACTTGTGAGCACGGTGATGATGCTTGCTCCTGCGACGATGGGGGAACAAAGCATTCGTTGTGTCCCTTTGCTATCTCGATTTCTAATACGGCTTGGTTGTAGAACCGACTAAACTGTGTTCTGGTTAAACGTCCTGCCCAGCCACTAGCAAAGACTCTGTTATCCCCTGAATGGATTGATGTATAACGTGGAATACGAGCTTCAACAGCTCTAATCGCTTCATCTCAGCGCAATTCACCTTTTGTGAGCTGAGATAAAATTGCTCTGAACTCTTCTACCCTGCCTGCTCCTTCGGTCGCTTTGCCCGGAATCTTTTTACTGGCAATAAGAGATAACATTTTTTCTTGGAGTTCTTGGTTGTTGCCTAAAGCACTAGGTATTTCATTAAAATCAGAAGCATAAGTGATCATGTAGGATTCCTTGCTAAATTAATGAAAGTTACAGAGTGTGGATGGTTATCCACGAGGGTTTTGGAGGTAATACTCGTTCAGACCATCGGTGTAACCTTGGTAATAGGCTACTCTTGGGCTTCTATGGCGAACTTCAGCCGCTTGGCTTTTTAATATGGAGTCAATAGCCGTAGCAGCGCTAGGCTCTTGGTTTGATACCCCCGCCTGAAATCCCAGTTCGTATACACATCCGGCACATTTATGACGGAATGGATAGCTCTGATCCTCTGGAAGAGCGGCAAACATTGTGTCGTAGCGGTGTGGTGCTTGGCAGGTAGACATGAAAAACCTCATAGGCTAAAAACAGTACTCTTGATATGAGTATGGTTTCTTTTTCATTCAAGATGCTGCGGTTGTATCTCTCCTCTTCTTTTACAAAATGTGAGGCTAGTCACTTTTAACAGATGATACTAATGTTGTTAGTTAATCATTTATTTTGCAAGCAACTTACTGTTGTTTAAGGTGAAAGGACTTGAGTAATACATCACTGGTGATGGACTCTTGAAGCTCTGTTTCATGTTGTTTTTATGAGACAATATATGTAGCGTTTATACCCACATTATTCCAGAGTGTTGCTTTCTTAGGGAGAATGAGTTGAGTAGGACTGACGAGGAAATAAAGCAAGCAACTGCGATTTTCGCGGTTTACAAAGCGGAGATTGATAAGCGTGAACTATCAAACACCGACAATTATGACAAAAATATTCTCACTTTGTCTTCAGCCGGGCTAGCTATATCGCTGACCTTACTAAAAGATATTGTCAGTAAGGAAGGGCCTACACTTGTGGCTTTTCTTTACTTGTCGTGGACTTTTTTTGGGCTTGCTATCCTATCAACCATTGCTAGTTTTCTCATTAGTAACAAGGCATTAACTAAACAGCTGTCTATAGCTGAACGATATTATATTGATGGAGATCAAAATGCGTTCAGTGAAAAAAACAGCTGGGGAAAATTCACGTCGCTGTTGAACTGGCTTTCAGGTAGTTTCTTCATATTGGCTATCATTTCGGTGATTGTATTCGGTTTAACTAATTTTTCTAAGAGGTTGGTAGTGGACATTGATAATTCAAAAAAATGCGTGGTAAGCGATCTTAATGAAGAACAAGTAGTACCAAGAATGCAACAACTTCCTATTGATAAGGGGGCTGCAATTCCTGCTATGCCAAAAGTTCCAGCACCCAATCCCTCTCCGGTTAATCCCGTAGTTGCACCAAACTCACCAGCAACCCCCACGACGACAAAGCCGTGATAACCAACATTAAACCTCTGGAGTTAAGTTATGAGTGATAAAGACAACACTAATTTGAACCTTGTAGTTAGCATGGAAGGACACAGCGTCCCAACAATGCAGCGTGTGTTTGTTGGCAATGGAGCTAGTGTTCCTGTTATGCAAGCTGTCCCTTCCACCGGGCAACAGTCTTCGTCATCAACTGGTCAAAATATCCCTCAAAATGATAATAGTTCTCAAAAGAATTCAACCTCTTCTTAATATCAATGCGTTAGAAGGAAAAGCATGAGCAAGAGAATTAGTAATACAATTCGCATGGTTGTTGGAGATGGCGCTATCATGCCTAAGATGGTGAAAACACAGTCAGCGAATACTGAAAAACATGGTGCAACAATACCCAAGATGCAGCCAACACCAGCACAGAGTACGGGTACTTCGTCGAACGCTCAAAAGTCGTCAGGCGACGCTAAAAAATAGCCATGCTATTTGGCTGTATGAATTACAGCAAGTTAATCGGACGTGAATTCAACTCCCGAACTGGAGCTGAATTCGCGTCATGTTATTGCTACTGCCAGTCGCAAGACCTCCAGTCGCCCTGATCCCACAGATAGAAGTGAATGGCGTTATCCTTGACCCATGTCCGAATTTTGGCTCTCACATCACCGTTACTGAACGTAAGCACGGCCCGCTCGCGGTCCTGTTGTTCAAATGATCTAAGGGCAAGTGTGCCGAAGCCTTGAACCTTGAAGTAGCCATCCTGCCAAGAATTATTTATATGAAGTGTGCCTTTCACATTGCTTGGACAGCTCAGATCAATGACTTGGTCTTCCAACGATGATGCTGTGGCGAGACTGGATGCAGAGAGCAATAATGCAATTGTTAAAGCCTGTGTCGGTGTTCTCATCGTATTTTCCTTAAAGTGGGCAGTTAGGGTATTTTTGTCGCGATACATGGAGCCCATCTACCATCCGTGTCTCTGAGATAGAATGCTGGTTCGCTATACCTGATCTGTATTTTTGCTTCCGTATGAGCATCGGAGAAGACTAACGTTATCTGTTGGTCGGTTTCGTTTTCCGTGTGCTCAAATGGCAGTGTCATCACTCCCTCGGCAGTCAGTACGTCATCTTTAATCGTTGCATGAATGCCATTCGCACAACGGAGCCAGACATTGATGGTCGGTGCTGCGAAGGTGTTCACGTTATAAAGTAAGGCCATCAGTAAGCACCCCTTTAGTCGCTGCAATGCTTGTTCTCCAGTAAGTCGGGTCTATTAGCCCGGACGATGCGATAAATGCTAGTAATGCCTATTCCTAACCGATGGGATATTTCCGGCTTACTCAGCCCCTTTTCTAGCAGCTCAATAACTTCCAGTGCTTTACTGCGAGCAGTTGCTTTGCGGCCTTTGTACTTGCCCTTGAGCTTTGCCAGAGCTATCCCCTCGGCCTGACGTTCCAACATCATTTCACGCTCGAATGTGGCAATAGCCCCGATCATCGTCAGCATCAGCTTTCCTGTAGGTGTGGCTGTGTTGATGCCAATATTGAGGATATTCAGGGCCACCCCTTTACCCTGAAGGTATTCCGAGACTTCCAGTAGATGGCGGGTATTACGGGCAAGGCGATCCAGTTTTGTTACCTGAACCACGTCGCCCTCACGAACAAACTCCAACATTGCATGTAGTTCTGGACGGTCATCTTTTGCCCCGCTGATTTTCTCCCTGAATATCTTTTCGCATCCGGATAGCGCTTCGAGTTGTGTATCCAGACTTTGCCCGGTAGTAGACACACGGGCGTAGCCAACTGTAGCCATATGAGCTCCTTACCCTGCCAATAGACCATGCTATGCTGCAAAGACCTGCCAAAACACCAAAACAACCCAGTGGCATGACCTCAACGGGCATTCCATCATTGCAGTGGTGGCAGATCTTTAGGGCATGGTTACTGGCAGGGAGAAAGTGGTTGGTTAGATTGAGGAAACGTCTCGGGGAGTGAGCATGTTGATGATTGTTTCAAGTAGAGCTGTGGTAAAGGCAACCAAGCCAGTTATCAGTGCCGGGACAATTACATCACGTATAAACATAGTGCCTCCTGTTGTGGTTAACACGTTGCTTATACCGACGATAGGTTGACCTGTTGACCGAGGGCGGTGACACTTTTCAAATGATGTGAGATCTGCCAAAAGGTTGATGCTGTAAGCCATTACTTTAAAGTAACTCGCCTATGGCAACTGAATCCCTATACATTTAAAGAAGCTATAGGGCTGTATTGCGGTGGGTTTCGGGGGTTACGGCGTTTAAACCCACTGCAATCCCCATGCTATCAACGTTTCGATGTAACCTTGTTCAAACGATTAGCTTGATTTCAGGTTACTAAGGATGTGCTCGACGTTTTTGGCTGGCAGCCAACGGTGAAGAGCTGTAGCGAATGATACCAGTGGCACCTGTAACTGGCGTTGCTTCTTTGTTCTGCCGTCATTACAACGTATGCCACATTTTTTCAGAGCCTCTTTAATGCCACGCAGCGGCTGTTTCTCGTGAGTGAGCATATCTGCATTCATGTTCTTTCTAGAATCATATGCATTCATTGCCGAGTTTGAATCAATGATGAGTGAATCGCCTTCGACGGTACGACAGGCGGTGATGATTCCGTCCAATAAAGCTGATTCAAAGCCAATAAGGCGATTGTTATCACGCACTAGATCGAACCAATCATCGCTTTCATCATGTTTGACCCTGATGATTGTCGTGTGAGGAGCCTCTTTTTTGATTTCTGTATATCTAATCAGATCGGCTGCCTTGTTTGGTGCTAAAGCGTGCTCTTCTTCGTCAAACTCAATGAGGTACAAGTGGTAGTTTGAACTGTCCTCATTACCATTCCAGTAATGTTTTACGGCAAAATCAACGTAGTACTTGCCATTGCACATGCGATGCTGGGAATACAATTCATAATCACCGTAGGTGATGCAGATTATTGACAAAGTGCTGGTTTTTTATCCGACACTTTGTTTTAATTAAGTTCCGTTCACTCAACGGAGCTTGCCACCATGTTAAGAACACCCCCTCTCCAGACTTTCCCGCCCGAAACGCTCTCGCTTGACGAGCTGGTCCCTAAAAATCATTTAGTCCGTCAAGTCGATGCGGCCATTGATTTCGAATTTATCCGCGAATTAGTCGCCCCGTTGTATTGCCACAATAATGGCCGTCCTGCTATCGATCCGGTCATGCTGATTAAAATGATGTTACTCGGCTACTTGTTTGGCGTCCCCAGTGAACGCCGTCTGGTACAGGAAATTCAGGTTAATGTGGCTTACCGCTGGTTTCTGCGCCTCGGACTGACAGAAAAGGTCCCTGATGCCTCAACCCTGAGCCAGAACCGCCGCCGCCGTTTCAATCATACCGCGGTCTTCCAACAGATTTTTGACCACATTGTTGAACAGGCGATAGCCAAAGGATTTGTGGGCGGACACGTACTCTATACCGACAGCACCCACCTGAAAGCCAGTGCCAATCCGCATAAATCGGAGAATGTCATGCGGTCGGTTCCCCCCGGTGCCTATGTTGATGCCCTGGATAAAGCCGTCACTCAAGACCGGGCGGCAGCCGGAAAAAAAGCCTGAAGCCAGCCCTTAAGGAACGGCAGAGAAAGACGAAGGTCAGTACCACCGATCCGGAAAGCGGGTTTATGCACCGGACCAACAAACCCAAGGGGTTCTTTTACCTTGACCACCGTACCGTGGATGGGCAAGTCGGTATTATCACCGATACCTACGCCACACCGGGTAATGTCCACGACAGCCAGCCTTTTATCAAACGTTTGACGCGTCAGTTAGAGCGTTTTGCTCTCAGTCCCCTTGCGGTTGGGTTGGATGCGGGCTATTTTACGGCCCCGGTTTGTTATCTGACGGAACAGTTAGGCATGACGCCCATTATCGGTTATCGCCGCCCAAACAAGGGACCGAACACCTTTCAGAAGAAACATTTCACCTATGACAGGCAGCAAGATTGCTATGTCTGCCCGCAGGGCGAAAACCTGATTTATACCACAACCGACCGTCAGGGATACCGGCATTATCAAGCGCCGGCAACTCTCTGCCAGAGCTGTCCGCAGCGTGATGCCTGCACTCACGCGAAAGGCGGAAAAATGCTAACCCGCCATGTCTGGGAGGCCAGTAAAGAGCAGGCCAGAGAAAACCGATTAACCCCGTGGGGGAAGACGCTCTACAAACGAAGAAAGGAGACGATAGAGCGTAGTTTTGCGGATGCGAAGCAGCATCACGGGCACCGCTATGCCCGTTTTCGTGGGTTGCAGAAAGTGCAAATACAGTGTCTCCTAGCGGCAACAGCCCAAAATATCAAGAAGATAGCCTTGCTGGTCGCAAAGCTATGTTGTTTTTATCTCTGGAGAGCGAGTATTTTATTGCAGGAGAAGCGAAAATAGCGCCCTGGCGGGGGATTAAACCGGGTTAATGAGGAAAATGGATGGCATTATGATTCATAATGAAAGGAACAAACCTCGTTAAAAATAACGAGGTTTGTCAGCGGTCTGAATCACCGTAGGTGATGCTTGTAAGTTCGGCATCAATAAATTCACGGAGTTTGTGACCAAAGACAACCTCTCTCCGACTTAGCCCTTTTGGACGAGAAAGCCTGATACCAGTGTATTGTTCGACCTTCTGAGCAACTTCTAGATGCTTGTGATTTCGGGAACCGTAAGTCAGTAAGACTAAGGCTGAACGGGCTGAAATCCACGTATCTTTGCCGATTTGGTCATGTAGAACGGCACCTATCTCACGAATTTCACGCTCGAAGATGTCACTGGGTAATTTTTGAACCATGCTCTGGCTGGTTTTATACCAAATAGCCCTTGAACCACGGGGCTTCGGTAGGTTTTTAAACAGCATATAGAGGTTTAATTGCCATTTCCGATCCTCGGTCTGGCGAAACATTCTGTGACGAGGATGGGGGCGATCGAGCGGCGTATAAAGTTTGTTATGGCTAGTAATGTGATTCATCGTTATGCCCTCCCGTTCAACTGGTGGAACATGCTTAACAATGTGTAAGGCTTCACGTCTGAGACGATCTCACGAAATTCAATCGAGTTAACCAACCCCTGCATAACTTGTTGTTCTTGATGCAAAGAATTTCCATAATTGCTGGTTTTGTGGCCCATCAATCTGCAAACCCTCTCGTCAGACTCAGTTAGAGCTGCGATCTTATCTCTGAAGGTATGTCTAAATCCATGTAATGTAACGTGTTTTGGCTGATTAAGCTCTTTTCTGAAATTTCGGATAAACCATTCACTAGGTTTGGCAGAGTATCCATCCTGAATGACAGGAATGTTTGGAAACAAGCGAGCGTCACTACCTGTTTTTTCTTTCAAGTCATTGACGAATCTTAAGAAACCAAATCTGATTAGTTCATTGTGCAAGGGGATGTACCGTTTTGCATTAGGCGTTTTAAGCCATTGATCATCGTGTCGTTTATCAATTCGGATACACGGAACTTCACCAACTGTTTCAATATCATCAATGTACAGCTGAGCAATCTCTCCGGCACGCATCCCCGTAAATAGGCAAATCAAAGGTAAGAAGAAATGGTGTGGGTGCTGAACTTTGCTGGTCTTGATCCCAATATGATCAGTAAACAAAGGCTGACTGAATACCTTTTTGGCTTCGTCATCCGTAGCGGCAGGGCGATCATCTTTGTGATTTTTCTTTGGCTGGGGGATGCCCTTGCTTGGAAATGGGCTCGTGTTGATATGTTTTCTGTCTACAACCCAATCAAAGAACTGAGCGATTTTTCCTTGATGCCCGCTGGCGGTAACTAAGCTAATCGGTGAGCCGTCATTAGCTTCAATGAGTTCGCGTAGATTGGATTGCAGTAGCACCTCTTTTTTAAGCCCTAGCGGGAGTTTTGACAGGCTTTCGTAGAGTTCTCTCCCCATCGAACCCGTGATGGTGTGTACGTGAACATCGCCGAAAAAGCTGATAACTAGAGCCCTGTACCAGTCATATTTGTTTGTGGTTTTCCGTGAGTGTCCTCTGACTTTGTTTTCTTCGGCATATTTTTCGAAAAGTTCAGAAAGTGAAGGGCTTTCATTGATTTCACTGATGCCAATGGATAAAGGGGCTTCGGTGGAGAATGAATTGCTCAGGCGTGATTTGCGTCCGAGAATGATGTCTCTGGTATCACTTAAGGACTGAATTTTACCCAACGCAACCTCGCGGGCGATAAACTGAATATCAGAATCACTTAGAGATGCCCTGAGATGAGGCAACTTATCAAGGATGATGTCAGCTTCTGATTGGCGAGTATCTGGCCTGTTGTCTAACTTTACCCGCCTGCCCAAATCTTCTTGCAACATATCAATGACATGAAGAATATCGTCAACGTCTGTTCCTGTTCGTTCTGAGCGATCAAACCAGCGTTCTGTTTCTTCTGCTGTCCACTCCGCTATTTGGGCTTTAAGCGCTAAATCGATGGCATTCTTTTGTTGGTCATTCATAGTTTTGCTCTTCTGGCTGGGGGCCCCCAGCGAAGCGACCATTTTCATACAAAGTGTATGTGTGCGGAGGGCCAGAGTCTGAGCAAGAACAAGATCTGCTGTTTGTAGACTAAATCTGAATTCGGTAACACAGCCCTGCAACGTAATACGCTTTCTGAACCACCAGCGATGGTTTCGCTTGTAGAGGTAATGGGGGATATTGTTTGATGGCATATGGTACACTCCTGAGTCACAGTTGTGCCACACGCCCAAAGAAAAACGGCCTGAATCTCTAAGAGAATTAAGCCGTTAGGTTTGGTGGAGCTGGCGGGAGTTGAACCCGCGTTAATTGTTTTGCATCTTATTGTTATAAATAATATTTTTATGAAATATCTTCGCTGCGTATCCTTTGCAGCTCCTTTCATGTCCCACCACTGACCTGTTTGGGTTTGTATGTGCTGCCGTCATAGTCTTTCAGATATGATCCATAATGTCTGAAAAGCATCTCTGGGCCTTTATGTCCCATTTGAGCGGCAAGCCAGAAAAGATTAACTCCCTGGCTAATGTGTTTTGTTGCAAATGTGTGCCTTGTCTGATATGGGTTGCGATACCGAATTCCAGCCTTTCTCAGTGTAGGCACCCAGGCTTTTTTACGAATTGCATCTGCACCTGCCCAAGCCTCGCCTGTTTTAGGATCTTCAAATATCACGTTGCCTTTCATGAAAGTGAATGCCTTCTGATTTAATAGGGCCGACATAGCGTCAGTGTTCAGTTCGACTTTTCTGGTACCGGCTTTTGTCTTCGTTCCTTTTATTATTCCCACAACTTTTGCCGACTGGACATGTGCGGTTTTGCCAATAAAGTCGATATCTTGCCACCGAAGCGCACATAACTCGGAGCTTCTAAGTCCTGTATGTATCGCAAAAAGGAATAAATTTTCCCATTGCTTTTGTTTATTGCCTGCTGCTGACAGTAATGCAGTAACCTCGTTAGGAGATAGGGGGTCAACAATATATTCGCTATCATTTTCTATTCGTTCAGTTTGATACCGTGATGCTGTGACTAAATTCACAGGATTCATACTAATCAGGCAATCAGTAACTGCTTCATCTATGGCGCTTCGTAAAAATGACAGATTGTTCCTGATTGTTTTCAGAGCAGTTGATCGTTTTTGAATCCAAGTTTTTAATATTGCTGGTGTTAACTCTATAACGGGAATTTTATGTAATTCAGATAGAGCAGTTTTACATTTTTTATATCCATTAATTGTGGATGGTGATAAATTTCGGGTTTCACAGATTTTTAAATACTCATCTAAATAATCTTTTATTGTTCTACCTTTATTGACATTTCCGAATATTTTTAGACGTGATGAATTAGGGAAAAATTCAGCATAAATAAAAATATCCCGTTCAATTTTATTGTATATTTCGCCGAGTTTACGCTCGGCATATTTAATATTTTTGGGCGTCACTTCCAGATTTGAGAGGGGTTCTCGGCATTTAACCCCCTTATATGTAAAAGAGATATTTATAGTTTCACCAGAACGATGTTTCCTTACTGTAATGCCTCTGGGCAATTTGCTATACTGTTTTTCCTGGCCCACTTAGCTACCTCATTTAAATCAATCCAGCGTTCCTTAACACCTTCAACTTTCAGTACATGTACGCCATCAAGCCAAACACCGCGCTGAATGCGTTTATTAATTGCATCAACTGTTTCCCCTGTTGCATAGCAATAAGTGGATATGGGAACACATTCAATATTTACCATTTATTTACCTCACATGGTTTTGCCTCATCATTGATATAATGATCAGATCAACGGCAGCACAAACACGGGTAATATCACCTTGATTGCAAGATGTATTTTTGACACTGGCTGCTAATCTTCCCAATTTGATATCGAAGTTGGTTAATAACTGTTGTCCTGGTTGCCAGGGTTGCATGATGGTTCTCCGGTCAATGGATTTACCATCATGCTATTCATTGTGTTACCTGATTTCTGATTAAGCTTAATCAGTTTTGAGTGTGAATTATGGCCTCAATGGGTAAACACTCAAAAATTCCAGGGCCTTGCATCCCCATATCTGCTATGCAATTTTTTTCATCCTGGTAAATATGGCCGTAAGGAATGTACTGGCAGTTTATCGAAGAACATACAAGTAGAAACAGACCGTATATCATTTTCGGTCCCTCATTTTCTCGATAGCTTGAGAATTGGATACTGGAACTATTTTAACGTCAAATGGGAAATCATAGAGTACATTACAACTCCTATCGATAATGATGATCCCATTGCGACCATCAGGTAGCGTTAATTTAACAATTTCATTTTTGCTGTGTGAATGTCTTAACATTGGTCTGTCTCTTTTAATTTACCTTCAATTTCGCATTCTGCTGCATGTTTTTTATCTAATAGACACATGACGAGAAATACAAACGTAAATTCTACATGCTTGTCGGATTTATTTTTTGATATTATTCCCTTGTGTTAATTTAAGGTAATGTTAAATATCTAATGGAGGTAATGTTGATTATTTCCAGTTAATTCATTTTCCATTGAGGCCAGTAATTTATTTTTTAACTGAGCAATGATTTTCTTTTCTTCATCTGTAATATCTTGACTTTCTCCTGTTATCCATTCTACTTGGTATTTATTTAGGTTTTCATCAAATGAGATAATGATTTCTAATCGTGCAGCCATAAATCACTCCATATTATTTATTGTCCCAGTATTTGTGGGATGTAATGAATATTAACGTACTTGCAGGCTTCTCTGGCCGATTTCAATATGAGCTCCCGGTACATTGATACCGTTTTCAATAGCTTCTTTGATAGCTTTTTTGTCCGGGGCGGTAATTGTCTGCACATCAACTAACTCATCAGGTAATTTTGACTCATCATCAATGATGACATTCATAATACCTTTTCTGGCTGTGAACGTGTTTCTGGTAGTTCGTAGTGAATCCATGCCCGCTTTCAGTAAACAGTCCAGCGCATACTTTTTTAGGTTTTTTACTTGCCTTTCGAATGATTTTTTACGGTCAGTGAGTCGCTTAGACTCATCCGCAAGAATCTTGGCTTGGCCTTCTATATTGCGAACATGGATCATGATAGCGTCAAGTTTATCACCGATAGTACATTCGATACTTTCAAGTGTATCGGCGATATCTTCTGGCGAGAACTCGCCGGTTTCTACCAACTGTTGTAATTTTTCATAATCTGCTGCTAATGCAATTGCGGTTGTGGTCATTGGTTTGCCTCTTCTAATTGGGTTAAACATTCTTTCTCTATTTCATTCAAGCGACGCAGACGACCAGATAAGTACTTTTCATAATCCTTGTCTCCTTTGGCCTTGGAATTGCCTAAATGAATGCTTAATTCACGGATAAGGGTAGATGCTATGCCGCGAATTTCATTTTTGCTGACAGCGGTGCGCATAGTTTCTGTATTACGGGTGAACTTATCGTCTAGTTCCTTGCGTAATCTGACTAGATCCTCGGCCTTATCACTGGCGGCTTTGATTTCAAATTCAATATTATTGTCAGCCAGATATTCAGGGTTGTCATGCATACCCATAAATACATCAGCAGAAAATCCAAGCATCGATAACGCTTTCTTTATAGCATCGGTGAGTGATTTCTTGATGGCCTCTCCATCTGTTTTAATTCCATATTTGGTTCTGTACATGTATGGTGTCGCACCATAACTTTCAATTTCAGCACAAATGTCACATTCAACCAGATACCAAAAGAGAATTTTGATAGAGTGATTTTGTTCACATATTAATGTGCCGTCAGAATCACGTAAGAATCGGCTCCCAATTTGTTTATTTTTGTCGTCATAGATAGGTTCTGACATGGGTGCACCATTGATCAGTTTTTCTTCTGTGACATTACAGCCCCATCCATAGCCGAATGGTCCGAATAATTCTGTTGCCCGCATAAACATATAGTTACTGTTTATGCTTGTACCGTTGAACCCCATCCCCTCCAATGGTTTTGTAAAGTGAGGATCGGTACGTTGGACTGCCTTCCAGATACGGAGATTAGTTTGCTGTTCATCGCCTTGTGTCTTGATAGTTTCTTCCAGCAAATTGGCCCGATGTTGGAAGTTATCATCATTGGTGCTCAGGGTGGCGACAGGAGGCAATGAGGTGATTTCATTATCCGCCGTAATGTTGTCTTGTGCGGTCTCTTCTACTGCTTTGTCCTCTTCGATTTGCTTGGTTTTTCTGGTCTTGAGAGACTTGGCTTCGCTTTTTTTTTCTTTAACCTGTAGCGCCGCCTGTTGGGTTTCAACTTCATCTGGAGTGACATCTGTTATTGAGGCTTCTGATGTTGACACCGGATAATTGGAAACCTTGGGTTTCTCTTCTGGTAATTCAACGGGTATGTCGGTATCACTTAAAGTACAGTTTAAGAATTCCTTAATAGCGACGGCATCGGTCAGAAATTCAGGGTGGTGTTTACCTTCACGTACGACTCTGAAAAGCGTTTCCCGTGGAATGGACAGAGCGTCGGTTCTGATACGAAATGCGGTAGACCACTGACGCCATGCTTCATTGTTATTTTTTATCAGTTGCTTAGCTTCTTTCATACTGTGTGACATAATCGCCCAGCAATGAAAGTCACCGTCTAGTAATGCCAGTGCAATTTCCAGATCTAACGTGGCGTAAGTGTGATTAAAATCACGTGTAGTAATAGATGTGTTTTTCTTTGGTTCGAGCGTTCTAGCCTGCCATGTGGTGCCGTTGAACTCGTATTCAGTAGCAAATTTTTCATCAAATTTACCAATTGGTGGGCGAGGGAAGCCTTGTATATCTTTACAAATAATCGGTTTTGATGTGTTGAAGTTGCTCATATCGTCCGCGTACTCTTCCCCAAGGTAAACAATGGCCATAGCTTTAGCCATTTTTTCGGAATTGGCTTCGAGTGTAATTGCAAGTGGTACGGCTCCATTTTTTTGAGCTTTTTTTGTCGGCTCAAAGACACAGATATATGTGAACATTGGTCTTGCCTCTTTAATAAATTGCTTTTTTTGTCAATCTTATTGCTGCCTTAATCCCGGCTTTTGGCATTTTGACTTTTGGATATAATCCCTTGACAGCATTTGAATAAACCATTCCTGTCGTTGGGTAATATTCAACTCGCCTTTTGCCACCGATAATAGATATATGCATAGTTGCGTTTGTTGTATCGCTATTATTTTCATGCTCAATAGCAATTAAACCATTATCTAGGATTAAATTAATTACATCATTTATGTTTTTCATAAATACACCTGAGCCTTAATCAGGTATTTTTTCATCAGATTTAGACATTGGTTTTTCTTCAATGCATAACAATGATTGAATATGGCCCTCAAGTTCATAGGCTTTAGCATGAGCTTCCGCAAGAACTTTGTTTTGTTCTTTTTTTAGAGTATCAATTTGTGAATTTATAAAGTCTGGATGACTAATATTTGGATACGGGATTTCTATATCATGAATAGCGACAACTGTACCAAAGATCGATGCATTTCCGTGTTTACTTGCATCATGTGGTAAGACTGTGATGTTCATTTTTCGTGAAATATTATTTTCGATAGCGTGAACATAGAGCTTTACTTGTATTGTTTCTTGTTGTGCTTTCATAGCAACTCCTGATATATTGTTAGTGATCAATGATGGAAATCATTGGTCTTGCCTCTTCTAACGAGTTGGTCCTCGTTAGTAGAAACTCCCGGTTAGCTTTGGTCGGCGATCCGGGGTAGAAGAACCCGCCACTTCGGTGGGTTTTTTTACATCTGTTGATTCTTTGTTTTTCCCCATATTGGTATTAGTTGGTACGGATTGATCAACGATAAATACCATTCAGAGGTTATGGTTTTAACAAATGTTTCAAACAGACCGATGAATTGGCCTAATTTGATATTCTGCATATCATTACACATGAGAACTGTTGTTCGATTGGTTAATGTGCGGGTCTTTCCCCGCCGTCCGTTGATTCACGCAGTTTCTAAGAAACCCGGCAAGAAGAACCGTAACGCATCAACTGCCAGTGTTTTTGTACCATTCCCACCGCTGGCTGGGGAATCCTGGTGTTGGTTGATCTTTCCTGTTCCACTTTCTGGTAAATACAGTTGTTATATGTGGTAATCATGGCAGGTCACATTGAACCCTGCTCTTCTCCTCCCTCATGACAATTGAAACTGTAAATTCGGTTTTGAACACTTAACCTAAACGGCTGCTGTGCCGTGCTACTGATTAGCAAATCATCTACCTCTTCGTATGTCGGTAGCGACTACTCCGTGGGCGTCCTGCCTGTTTGCTGTTGAAATTGAGTTTAGTAATTGATAAACGAAAAGTAAAGTAAAAATTAAATAATAAGGAGGGCTTATCAAAGTGTTAAGTTTAACCATTTGATTTATTTTAATTTTTATATTTATTTCAAGGTGTGAACTGAATGAATTTTCCCTTGGTGATAGCACTGTGAAATAGGGTGGCTAAGATAGTTTTAGAGATTTGCTATGCATATAGCATGATAGTTTTTGGGTGTTGGCTGAAGGTTAATTAATTTTTGGATTGGGTGATTGAGGTTAACGGTTTATTCCGTAGGGTTCAGGGTAAGATGAAAATCTTGTTGATAAATAAGAAAAAAGTCGGATGGTGACTTTTTTCTATGCTTTCTTTTGCCTCTTTTTATGTAATAATTCTTCTAGTAAATTATCATAATGCCGTTTTTTATCTTCAAGATTTTTTATCAGATCATCGGCATCACTATCTGGCAGTTCGTCGAATAGGTCTAGAAGAACTTTTTGCTTAGGAGTCAATGTTACTTGTAGTGGACTTCCTAATTGGTGGGGGTTTGTATCGGCGTCTAAATAACCATCTGGCATTCGATAGTCTTGTTCTAAACGTCTTGCGGCTTTTTCGCCGAAAGATGCTTTACCATTCATAAGCTGTGACAAATAACTCTTCTCTTTTTCAGGAAGAGTTTTATCGGAAAACCAATCTCTTAGGCGTTGTTGCCTGATGTTCTTCATGCTCATTTTATTTATAAGAACCTATGTATCTAGGGATTTAACTATTTTTCCTACCAGTTAAATTGTGATTAGTATTCACTAAATAAGCAAATGCTTGACAAATGTTTAGTATTTATTAAACTTTCTGTATTTCTAAAAGGGATAGTTATGAAACTAAATGATTACATTTCTAATTTAAAGCGAGGTGAAGCCAAACTTCTTGCTGAGAAGCTTGGGGTATCCAGTTCCTATTTATCGCAAATGGCACATGGTTATGCTCCAGTTCCTCCCGCCAGATGTTTTGATATAGAAAATGCAACCAATGGAAAAGTGACAAGACAAGATCTTCGTCCCCATGACTGGCAGAAAATATGGCCTGAAATAAATGCTAACTGAGCCGTCAGTATAAAAACTGATTCTCAATAATCAATATTGCGACAGGAGACGTAAACAGTGGAACAAAACATCAACGCCCTGAAAGCCGAAGTTGAGGCGTGGGCGGCAGAGAAGGGGCAGGAGTATGTAGCAATAGAAATAAGCCGAATGTACTTCTTGCTTTGTGAAAGAGCGGTATCAGCCAAGTTGCATCCCATTGAAATAAATGGGAATGCTAATTGGAAAGCTATCAATAACAACAGGCAGCAAATTTTCAGGTGGTTGCGCAGTGATTCAAGGGCTGCACGAAGAAAAGTATCAGAGTTGTTACCCGCTATCCAATCAGCCCTTCCACTTGAACGCAAAGCCAGAGTTAACGGTGAAACAACTAATTATTTGATATCTGTTGCGATTCGTGAATTTACGGCGGTGATAATTGCAATCCTATTGGGAGGTTTAGGAGGTAATGACGTATCACAACAAATAACCGTTGCGATATCAGCACTGAATGCTTTGACAAACGTTTAAAAGAGGCAAGACCAATGCTTAGAACCATAGAAAAGATCACCTATTGTAATAAGTTTCGTCTGAATGGTGAGTTTGTAACTATAGAACAACTCTCAGAAATTTATGAAGAAGGATGTAGAGAAGCTGCGTTAAATATCTGGGAACAGTATGAACGGCAAAAGGCCAAATTGCTGGGGGAGTCTCTTACCTTTGAACGGTGTAAGTCAGTTTGCCGTCAGATTGCTAAAATACTTGGAGCTTGATTATGAGTATGTCATTGATGGTAAAAGCTATGAGTATCAAAGTTGGTAATCCACTTCGTAAATTGGTACTGATTAAGTTGGCTGATAACGCTAATGACCAGGGAGAGTGCTGGCCGTCAGTTGCTTACATTGCTGAACAATGCGAAATATCAGAACGTTCTGTTCAAAATCACATTAAGCAATTGGTAAAAGATGGCATTGTCTGTGTTACAGAACGGAAGACACAAAATGGACTGAATCAATCAAATGTCTATTTCCTGAATCTGGATAAATCCAGTCATGGCTATAGTGAAAATGTTGCACCATATGGTGCATCTCTTGCACCCAGTGGTGCAAATTCTGCGGGGGTTAGTGGTGCAGGAGATGCACCCAGAACCAGTCACCCTTTTGAACCAGTCACGGAACCTAAAACCCCCCTTACCCCCCGTAAGGGGAGACGGGAGAAATTAAAATTCGATCCCATCACGGCAAAGCCTAAAAACGTTAGCGATGAAGTATGGGCTGATTGGGTCACTTTTCGGCTAGAAATTAAAAAGCCGCTGACAGAAACCATGTGTAAGCAGCAAGAGAAAAAACTAGCAGATTGCACGAATCCTGATTCAGTGATTTGCACGTCAATTGCGAATGGGTGGCAAGGGTTGTTTCCTGAAAAGTCTCAAAACATCAAACCTAAATTTACTCAAAATACGCATACAGGCTATGAGGGTATAACCTACGAACCACAGGATTCTTATTGGTCAGAAAATATTGATTAGGGGGAGAAATGAACTCTAATAGCTTACTTGACAGTATCAACATTGCCCCACGTTTTGAACATGCCAGCTTTGAAAATTATCAGCCTATAAACAAAGCTGCTCAACATAATCTGAAGATCTGCCAAAGTTATGTTCAGACTTGGAAAGAACGCAAAGTTGCGGGTGAGGGGATCATCATGTGTGGCCGTCTTGGTACCGGGAAAACTCATCTGGCTGTTGCGACATGCCGTGAAATAGTCACTCAGAACGGTATCAGTGCGTTTATTACAACCGCATCACGTATTATCAGGGCATTTCGTCGTTCATGGAGTAATGATGCTGACACCAACGAGTTCGAGACACTGAGGTTTTACAGTGAGTTGGATTTGCTGATCATCGATGAGATTGGCGTTCAATACGGCACTGAATCAGAGCGAAATATCTTGTTTGAGGTGATTAATAACCGATATGAAGATTTATTACCAACGATCCTGATCAGTAATTTGCCAATGAATGACCTGCCGGTGTTTTTAGGGGACCGAGTATTAGATCGTGTGTTACAGGGTGGGGTAGTGTTGGCTTTTGACTGGGATAGTTACCGGAGGGGGCAGTAGTATGAATGAGCTCAATCTAGAGTCTGCGGTTATAAGCGGATTGTTGTCAGGTGGTGCAACGCAGGATGCTTATGATGTTTTTGCAACGTTGTCAGAAGAGGCGTTTAGTTCAAGTTTTTTGCGTCGTGTCTACGTTGAAATCAAAAAACAAGCGTTCAGTAGTTCCCTGATTGATCCGATATTCATCGCTGAGGCTATGAGTGGAGATGGTAATACATTAGCTAATATCCTGGAGTTGAGTAAGAGTCCTGTTTGGAATGCAAACCTGAAAGGCTATGCCAATAAAGTTAGTGAATATTGGTATGTTCGGCGGGTTACAGCAGTGATCAACGCTGGCCAACAGGCGTTACTGGAAACTAAAAATCATACTCAAGCACAACATGTTATAACGGGCTTTATGTCCACTATGGGGGAGCTAATACGAGATACTGGCAACCTGGCTCCCGTGCACATCAAGACATTGATTGAAGGGTACATTGACATACTGGGGAGGCGTAACTTAGGTGAGGATAGTCGCGGTATGATTATGACAGGTATTGAGCCATTTGACTCGTTGACGGGGGGATTTAACCCAACTGATTTAATTCTCATCGGTGGTCGTCCCGGAATGGGCAAAACAGAACTGGCACTTTGCATGATTGAGGGTATGACTAGGAATGGAGGGGCGGTATTGCTGTTTTCAATGGAAATGGCAGCACAACAAATTACAGAACGTATAGTTGCTGGTTCTGCCCAGTTGTCAGTTTCGAAATTGAGACGTGGTGAATTTTATGATGAAGATTGGGCTCGTATATCTAACGCAATAAGCGAGTTAATAGATCGCGATATTCATATTCTTGATGCTAGTGAATTAAGCGCTGAACAGATATGTGCTATCAGTGAAACGCATAAGCGCAGGTACCCGAATCTGAAAGGTATTTTTGTTGATTATCTTGGGTTGATAGAAAGGCCCAAAGCCGAGCGTAATGACCTTGCTATCGCTCAAATATCCAGGGCCCTCAAGGGACTAGCTAAGCGATTGCATACACCTGTTACAGCATTGAGTCAGTTATCAAGAGACGTTGATAAACGGCCTATACATCAGCGTCGTCCTGTTGCAGCGGATTTACGAGACTCAGGTAACCTAGAGCAAGATGCAGATCGAATTATTTTTACTTATCGTGATGTTGTTTATAACCCACTAAGTCCAGCCAGAAATTATGCCGAGATTATTTTGGATAAGAATCGTCACGGTGAAACCGGAACCATATTCCAGGAATTTAAAAACGGGCATTACTTACCAACTGATCAAATTGTTGCTGCTGAAATATGTCGTACACAGCAACAGGCTAAACAAAAAGAGCGCCGATACGCAGACAAAGCATTTTAACTAAAGACCAAAAGAGGCAGATCAAAATGACCATAAACAGTAAACTGATTTTATTAGATAATTTGGGTAGTTATGAATTATCCCGTTTTGGGTGCAGTGCTGAAAGCATCGTTATCTTACAAATTTAGACTTAAAAGCTAGTCGATTCAACGTAAACGCCAGCAGGATGCTGGCTTTACCAAAATTGCTGGCGGATAACTAGGAGCTGGAGATGCTGAAGCGCAATTGTACTCTTCGACGGCGGGAGAAAGCCTTTCTGTAGCTGAATATTGTTTTTCTAGTGAAGTGGCCTGATGGAACACACTGGGATGGTATAAGAGTTGAAGTTGTATTTGTAACGTACAAATTACATATCAAGTATATTGCTTGCGTTCAAAACGAAAAAAAAATACCATAAAATCTGCTTAACGCAATCAGGGTATCTAAATGAGCATTAACGACACACAAAGTGATATTACCGATTTGATAATAAACGCTTTCAGGCGTGATTTTTGGCTTAACGTACAAGATGCATTATATGCTAAGTATGCTGCAGCACAGGAAGTAACTGTAGGCAATATATTAAAACTTGGTGAACCGGAGCAACGTAGATTTAGGCCTCAGGCTAGGCACTATGGCCTTAATTCAGCATTGAGGGAGGCCGCAAGTCGCTCTGGTTATCTTTGTTACGATGCTGATACATCCCCGAAAGGGGAGCATTACATTATTATCGATTCAGAAGGTGTTAAAATTAGCCGTATTGGGTTAAATCACGATGAGCGCCATATAAGAGGTGCTAAACATCGTTCATTGATAGCCCAATTGAATGAAAAATTTGAAGGCTATACCCCAGATCTTTTTAGAGAAGAAGATAGTAAACATCATAATGACATTGATACGTTAGGTGTGTTGTTAATAAATATTAATCCACCATATCATGAATCTCAGGCTAGCATGATGGATTTAAGGATTGTGGTTCCTTTTACCAATATGAAAGGTTTTCACTATAATAAATCTGTAACGGAGCTTTTAGCCCTCTATACTGGAGAGAAGAAGATAGTCATTCCTGATATGGTTTTACCTAAGCTCAAGAAGCGCCTGAAGGATCAGGAAAAATAGAATAGGTGAGACATTATGAGAGTGGGAATTTCTGGTTTCCAATCTGAAAGGTTGACACAGATAAGAGAAGCGAGGGGATTATCGAAAATTAACCTTGGTAGGTTAGTAGATCGTTCGCCATCAACTATTACCAAATGGGAAAACGGTAATCATTCCCCCGATGCAGAAGTATTGCATAGCTTAAGTCAGATTCTTAATTGCCCGGTAAGTTGGTTCACAAAGCCTATTGTTAAGTACGAAAAAAAACCAGTATTCTTCCGAACACTTTCAACCACGGCAAAAGACTTATGTATCGCCTCAGAGCGATACATGGGGTGGTTTCAAGAGTTATCATGTAAGATGCAAGAATATCTTGATTATCCAGAGGTTAACATTCCTCATCTTAACGTAAAGGATTACAGAGCGATAGATGATCAATTGATTGAAAGAATGGCTTTTGAGTGTAGGAAAGCTTGGGGATTAGGTATTGCACCGATAGATGATCTATTACTGGTAATGGAGAATGCGGGGATAGTCTGTTCCAGATTTGAACAAGGTAGTTCTGTAATGGATGGCTATTCTCAATGGAATGATTTAGAGAATAGACCGTATGTGGTTTTAGCTAGTGATAAAGATAACTATTATCGTAGTCGATTTGATGCTGCTCATGAATTAGGTCATATAGTCTTACATCGATATATAAATAAATTTGATAATATCAATTTTAATCCAATAGAAGAGCAAGCACATAAGTTTGCGTCGAGTTTCATGCTGCCGGAAGAGTCATTTTCTGTAGAGCTTCCTCCATATCCTACATTACAGAATTTCATATCTCTAAAAAATCGCTGGGGGATGTCAGCACAATCTATGATCCTTAGAGCGAGAAATTTAGAATTAATATCTTCTCTGGAATATCAGAGGTTATATAAAAATATTTCTGCTAGAGGTTGGCGAAAAGGAGAGCCGCTTGATGATCTTAGAAAACCAGAGTCGGTTCGTTTGTTACCTAGGTGCTTAAATCTATTATTGGATTCTAGAACTTTTAGTAAAAAAACACTTCTTGAGGAATTTGGTTTCCCAAAAGGAGATTTAGAGGATTTATGTTCAGTTCCTAAGGGATTCTTGTCAGAATCACAGGTACTTGATTTCCAATCCAGAATACAATTGAAGAATAGTATTAATATATCTACTACACAACAAGATACAAACGTCGTCAATTTATTTAATAGAAAGTAAAATTGGGAATTAATACTAACACCTGTTATTCTGTTCGTATCGGCCTGAACATCTGATAACCTAAACAAAAGCTGCTGTGTCATAACTTTGAGGATAAGTAATGACGCAGCATAGTTTTATCAAAATTTCGAATGACACCCTGAGACCTGCGACTCCCGCAGCCAGGGAATACCTGCACTCCAAAGTGAAGTGGGGCGATGTGCTCTATGCGGATTTTAAGAAAGCACGTAACCCGCGTTTCCATCGTAAATATTTTGCCCTTCTGAATCTCGGCTATGAATACTGGGAACCTGCTGGGGGTACCATTTCCCCGGAAGAGAAAGCGCTTGTGCGTGGCTACGTACAATTTCTTGCACACTTCGCGGGCAGTGAAGATGTCTTACAATCCGCTGCGGATGAATATCTTGCTGGCATATCTAAAAACCGAGCCCAGAATATTACTGCCACTAAATCCTTTGATGTCTTTCGGCGCTGGGCAACAGTGGAATCAGGGCACTATGACATTTACGAAATGCCCAACGGCAGTCTGTACCGTGAACCTCGTTCAGTCAGTTTCGCCAAAATGGAAGAGATGGAATTTCAGGAGCTTTATAAAGATACATTAAACGTGCTTTGGAACTTTATTTTGTATCGCAATTTCTCGACCCGAAACGCCGCTGAACATGCAGCTTCTCAGTTGTCCGATTTTATGTAATGAGAGGCAGAGCCAATGGCTAAAAGTGAAAAACAGTGGCTTTCTAATGTGACATTACTGGGATGTATCTGTTGTCGGAATATGGGGTTGGGAGTAACACTTGCGGAAATTCATCATGTGAGAGCGGTACAAGATATGGCCCAAAGGGCTGCTCATTTCTCCATTCTGCTGCATCCTCGCTATCATCGAGCGTTTGCATCCCACGGGCTTTCATGCGGCACCGAAGACATGGCAAGCAATCCACAGTATGGCAACGGAACTATTGCCCCAAGTTAAAAGGGAAGTTGAAGAGGTACGGTTATGTCGGGTGTGATATTTTCAACGGATGGGCTGCAATTGACTCAGGCACAAGAAATTTGGTTGCAGGACTGGTTATCCAAGTTCGGTGCATGGGTGTATTCTGGCAGGCTTAATAAACGTCAGAGCAGTATGATTGCTGAGCTTATGGCGACGGTAGAGCTGAGAGGTTATCCAGAACGTCCGATATGCAATGATGATGACGGAATGTTAATCGCTAGGGTAGTAGACCATATTTACCACATTGATCGGGTTGCATTTGGGATGTTGCTTAGTCGATATGTTTATTGTGTATCTGATAGAGCAATTGCCAAACATTATCATGCAACGGTTCAGCCAAGAATTATGATCCGCAGAAATGGTATGTTGCGTAAGCGAAAGCCATCAATGTCAACTTGTCGGCGTGAGGTTGAGGAAATATTAAGAGCAACGGAATATTTGATTTATCAACCATTGCAATATGCCTTTATAAGACGGGAACAGGAAAGAAAATCAAGACTTTTGTCACGAACGTGTTGACATCTTTGAACTTATGAGCCACTATTTCAGTATATGTTGTGATAGTAGTATTCGTGACTGATAGCCTCGCCCAGTGCGGGGTTTTTTATTGCCTGAAATTCAGATAAGACTTGCTGTTGTCATTGGTCAGAGTTACATGTGTGTCTATGCACAATAACTGACCAAAGGTTTAAATTATCATGCTAAAACATGAAGATATGACAACAACAGCCTCATGTGTTTTAGAAACAGTACCAATGTATGACTGGGTTTCTATTCCCGATGTTTCAACTCTGACGGGGCTATCAACACCGCGTTGCCAATTACTTTTAACTCAATTTTGTCTGGCTGGCTTGATGGAAAGCCGGGACAACGACACCTTTTTCAAGCGTTGCCTTTGATGGGGTGACTTCTTAAGCGGTGAAATGGATGGCTGGTGGAGTTGACGACACCAGCCATTCGCCTGTTCTGTGCTAACCAGAGAGTAAGCTAGTATCGATTATGGAAAATATTGTGAATTTAAGTGGTATCACATTAATTAATGACGACTCTCTACGATTTATCAAAACGTTACCAGACAACTGCATAGACTTAATCGCCACCGATCCCCCCTATTTTCGGGTAAAAGAGTGTGGTTGGGACAGACAATGGGAGGATGTAACGGCTTATCTTGCGTGGCTGGATGAAGTACTGACTGAATTCTGGCGTGTGCTGAAACCCAACGGCAGTTTGTATATATTTTGTGGTTCGCGTTTGGCGTCTGATACGGAAATCCTTGTTCGTGAACGGTTCAATGTGCTTAACCACATTATCTGGGCAAAACCTTCTGGTCCGTGGCGCAGGCAGAATAAAGAAAGTTTAAGGGCTTATTTCCCTTCTACTGAACGGATCATATTTGCTGAACATTATCAGGGGCCTTATCAACCTAAAGGTGATGGGTATTTCCACAAATGCCGCGAACTTAAGCAATATGTCTTTAAACCGCTTGTGGACTACTTTCGCAATGCACGAAAGGCGTTGGGTGTCACAGCAAAAGAAATTAACGCTGCCACGGGAAAACAGATGGCCAGTCACTGGTTCAGTGATAGCCAGTGGCAATTACCCAATGAAGTGGATTACCAAAAACTGCGGATATTGTTCGCTCGAATAGCCAGAGAAAAACACCAGAACGGAGAATTAAACAGGCCATATCATGAGTTAGTAGAATCTCATCTTACTTTGTCACGCCAATATGAGGAATTGAGTCTGGAATATGGGCTGCTGCGCCGTCCGTTCTCGGTGACGGTAGATGTGCCTTATACTGATGTCTGGTCTTTTCCACCTGTTCAGTATTACCCAGGTAAACATCCTTGCGAAAAGCCGGCAGACTTGATGGCGCATATTATCCGATCCAGTAGTCGGGAAGGGGATTTGGTGGCGGACTTCTTTATGGGATCGGGCTCAACACTAAAAGCGGCCCTGAAGCTGAATCGTAGGGTCTTGGGTGTAGAATTGGAAGAAGAGTACTTTAACCAAACTAAGCGGGAAATTGGGGTAATAATATGAATAACTACCTCGTTGCGGTGGAGGGGTTATTTGAGTTTCTCTCATTAGTTATTATGGCCAAATAGTGAATTGTTGGATAGTATTTGGCGGATTTCATTGTCAGAAAGTGGTTGTAATCTCGGTGAACAGAGATTAACTTTTTGACTTGAAGTAATGCTCTTAGCGAGATCTATATAAGCTCTAAATTCAACTTGGCTGTGTCCACCTTCATTCATTTCCATCGGCTGAATAATCACATGATGGTTTGACAAAAAAAAGTTATACCAAGTATTTTTTCTCACTTTCTTTATTAATTTTTTAAGCAAAAACATTGCAGGTATCATTTGCCCTAGTAATAAACGAGATGTGGTAAAGGGAGTGTCGGGGGTACCAGAGACTTCTTTACCAGTGCTGACGTTGCGAACAACAATTTTATTAATATATAGTCGTATGTAAATTAAGCTCATAAAAATGTGTATGTCAGGTAATTCAAATTTGTTGCAAGTATACGTTCTTCTCTTAATGCAGTGAAGTCTGATGCTTATTGAGTCTTTTAAATCAATACAGGGCAAATCAGCCCAAGTAATTAAATTAACTAAATGATCACTCCATCAGTGGGATGGAATTATGCGTATGGACAAATACACCAGCCCCACTGCATACACTTGGGGCACATTTACAGCAATGCTTGGTGCTCTGTCGCTGAACGACTGGGCCATCATTATTGGCATTATCTGCACTGTTGGCACCTTTGGGGTCAACTGGTACTACAAGCATCGGGAGCTTAGCCGCAATGACAAAGACCAGTAAGTTAAGTGCTGCGGTTATCGGTCTGGTTCTCTCTGGTGCAGGTGCCACGGCGATATTGTCTCAGTTCTTGGACGAGAAAGAGGGTAACCGGCTATCAGCGTATCAAGATGCGGGGGGAGTCTGGACAATCTGCCGAGGTGTTACTCGGATTGATGGAACTCCCGCTCGTCAGGGGATGAGGTTAATGCCGAATCAGTGCCGTGACCTCAATGCACAAGAAGCAAAGCAGGCTATTGCATGGGTAAAACGCAATGTGCGGGTGCCATTAACTGAACCTCAGATAGCAGGTATTGCCAGCTTTTGCCCATATAACATTGGCCCATCGAAATGCTTCTCTTCCACATTCTATAGAAAGCTGAATGCCGGAGATAAGAAAGGCGCTTGTGCTGAGATAAAACGTTGGGTATTTGATAATGGTCGAGACTGTCGACAGACCAAAGGGCAGGCAAACGGCTGTTCTGGTCAAGTTGAGCGACGTGACCAGGAATCGGAATTAACTTGCTGGGGGCTGGATGAATAGACATTCGTTGGCCAGGATATTGTTTCTGTTTGGTTTTGTTCTTACTTTGATAGGTAAAGATGGATGGGGTTGGTTTCTGGGGTATTGTTGCTATGAAATTTAACTTTCATTACTACACGATACTAGCGTTGATCCTTATTTCATTGACAGCGTATTGTTATCACTCTGAGTTACAGAAAGAGCAACGTGTTACAAAGCAGCAGCAAGAAGACATTCAGCAACTCATAGACACTATCGACTATCAGAACTCTCACATCACGATGTTGAACGAGTTGGATGTGAAACATATGAAGGAACTTGCTAATGCTAAATCTGAAAATGATGCTCTGCGTGATGATGTTGCTGCCGGTCGTCGTCGGTTGCGCATCGCGGCAACCTGTAGTCAAAGTGAAGCAGGTTCCCCCTCCGGCGTGGTTAATGCAGCCAGCTCCAGATTGGAAGACCCCGCTATCAGGGATTATTTCACTCTCACCGAAAGGGTAACAATGATGCAGGCACAATTAGAGGGCTTGCAAGACTATGTTAGAACCCAGTGCCGATAATCATCTGAATAACTGATGTTTTTTTCTTGAATATATTGGCATTATTTATCAATATAAATTTATTATTCGGTTTTGAGTTAAATTGATGTATACTGTTTTTTTATACAGTTATGGTGAAGGGAGGTGGAAAATGTTTTTAAGCAAACTTGCTCGCTTTGCATTAACTGCAACTTCTGTGGCTCCTGTATGCATCACATTGGCTTATTTGGCTTTCATTCAAAAAAACTACATTATGCTTGGTGTGTATATAACTATAGGAGTGATTAGTGTCTTTCTCTGTATTATTATATTGAAATATTCTATTCATCATTCAGGTCGAACAAAAAAGAATATAAAAACAGCTACTCCAGCTAATAAAGAAGTAACTAATTACTTTTTAACATATTTATTTCCATTGCTTAGTGCGTCCGGGACATTTTTTGACTGGAAAATTGCTGCATTCTTTTACATTAGTTTGCTTGCTTATGTTTCTTTCTCTGAAGGTTATAGCTTTAATCCGTTATTATCATTCTTCGGTTATAAATTTTATGAAGCAGAGGACGAGACAGGTATTAGTTTTGTATTGATTACCAAAAGGGATTTATTTTTAGTGAATAACGACAGGTTAGATGTTATAAAGCTAACAGCTCACACATACATTGTTGTTTAATTCAAAAAGGAAATTACTTATGGAATTATTTGCTATAACCGACACTAGTAAAATTGTGAGAGTTGTCACAGACTCAGAGACGCAAAAATCTGTAAACACCTTGTTTAAAAAACAAAAAGAATATTTTGAAAATAATTATACGACATCTGTAGAATTTAGTGGTGGTTATATTACCAGTCCTGTGGAGTATTTTTGTATTGATAATTTTGATGATGTTATAGGTGTTCTTGATGCAATTCAGACGCCTACCTCCATTCAAGAGTGGAGTCCGCAGGAGATATCTATTTTTAATATAAAGGCTCTGTTTTCTGGTGAAATTACTTCATCTGAAACAGAAGATAATATAAAAGCTTATCTTCAATGTTTTGATAAAAGACAAATAATAGATAATAAAAAAACATTGTTTCATAGTGTACTTCAAGACAAAAATACCTTTAAGCTATCTGATTCTGATGGTTTGGTTATCGATAATAAGCTAACCGCAATACTTGAGGGTAATAAATTAAAATTTAAAAGTTTTCATATGTTGAGGCGAGTATTCGATGTTGATGGGTATTTTAAAGAGGCCACTGATGATGATTTAAGAGAGTTTTCTAATCATGATCATTTCCATATTTCAAATAATTTTGACCTTACAAGTCTTGCTGATACAGTAATAAGAAAGAAAGTATCATTAATAAATAAATCAAGAGTCTTAGAGAATTATACTGTGGATGCTTTATTAGCAGCAGCTAATGAAAATGGAGTGGTTTTTGATTTAGATATACACGAAGATAATGGCAAAAGGAAAATTGCAATGCCACAAGAGAAAAAACACATTAAGAGGCTATTGTGTTTTCTGGATGAAGATTATTTTACCTCGCAGATTACTCAAACATTATACAGGACAAACTCTAAGAAAAAGGTTAATCAATCTTAATGAATGGTTATTCCTCCGGTACATAATAGCCAGTAAATAACTCTAAAAACTCAACACCCCAATCCATCACATCTGTGGTGGTTTTTTATAGTGGAATATTTGCAACTAACTCTTGTGGCAGAAAAACAGATTAAACCATTTACTACTGTGTAACTTGCAAGCTTAGACATAAGTGCACTGAAGTTGTCAGCTTGCTGAGGTAGTTTTTTTAGTGAATCATCTATCTTTTCGATGGTTGATTTAAAACTCATTACAGACTCCTTGAGAGTGTTTTTGTTCATGGAAAGATAAAACTACCTATTTTTAACATGAAATAAGTTGAGACAAGTCACTTAATGAAATTAAAGCTAAGAATGATAATTTCATCTTTTAAACAGTTACGTTAATACCGATAATTCATGCTACTGCCTGTTCCTATCGCGTACTAGGCTGTGTCCCTTAATATCAATTAATAGTATTATTATCTGATTGATTTCGATGCAGGAACAAAATGGTGGCACGTTACGACATTTCTGATGATGCTTGGATATTGATAGAATCTTGTTTGCCCCCTGTACGTTCAGGGCAGGCAGGACGTCCACATGTTGAACACCGCAGTGTGATGAATGGGATGTTCTGGGTGTTATGTTCAGGTGCGCCGTGGCGCGATTTGCCTGAACGCTACGGTCCCTGGAAAACGGTTTATAACCGATTTAACCGTTGGTCAAAATCAGGCATTATCAATAAGATATTTAACCGATTACTGTCCATTCTGGATGAAAAATGCCTCATAGACTGGTCTGAAATTTGTCTGGATGGCAGCCATGTTCGTGCCAGTAAAGATGCTGCCGGGGCGAAAAAAAACATCCCGATATCGCTGACGATCATGCGTTGGGTCGCTCACGCGGTGGTTATGGCACCAAAATCCACCTGGCAACTGACGGAAAGGGCTTCCCACTCAACCTGATGTTGACGGCAGGCCAGGCCCATGAGAGTCAAACGGCTATTCCTTTGCTCGATGGCATTGGCGTCCAACGCAAGAATGGTTTTATGAAACGGCGTGGCAAAGCGGTGTTGGCAGATAAAGGCTATTCGGGAAGAAAACTCCGCGGTTACCTGCGCAAATTGAGAATAAAGAGCATTATTCCTTATAAAATCAATGAAAAAGGGAATAGTGATGGTCGTACACAATTTGATGAACAGGCTTATTGTGACCGTAATGTTGTCGAACGCTGTTTTGGTTTTTTGAAAGGTAATCGACGTATTGCAACACGCTATGAAAAAACAGCACGAAACTATCTGTCGATGGTGAAATTAGGCTGTATTCGACTCTTTTGCCGGAGATTATATAATTAAGGGACACTACCTAGTGATAATGCTGATGTATAATCCTTCCATGCAAGGAGGAAGTGATGTTAAAAATATTCAATTGCGTAAAATTTATCGGATTGCTGATTGTTTTTATTTTACCTTGTATCGGGTACTCGGAAACCCAATACGTAGATCCTATGACAACATGTCTAAATGATTATGTCCTTCCTAAATTATCAGCAGACATACTGCCTGAAAAGTTAGTGGATGATGCTTTTATTACGTGCAAATCTCAGGTTGATGAGTGGCTTAAGCCTTTTGAGGCTATTGATAAACGTGAAGAAAACTATAAATCTATGCATGATTTTTATGTTCGAATGGTAAATATCAGACGGAAAGCCGAATTAAGCAATAACTGAATGATGATTATTTGTTATTGAATAAATATTGCATGTTGACCACCTTCCACGGTGGTTTTTATATTTTAAGGGAAAGAAATGGCAAAAAATACTGACTGGGAGGGAATAGAGCGTGATTACCGTTCTGGCTTTCTCTCAATCAGGGAGATTGCCAAACAACACGGTATTAGTGATGCAGCGATTCGGAAGAGAGCGAAAACTGAGGGATGGGTTCGCACTATTGTTGAAAGTACGCAGTGCGGACCTGATGCGAACCAAGCGGAAAGTCAGGTAGCAAGTAGCACCAGTAATATCTTGGAGTCTGAAAAGTTCGCAGAGAGTTCGCAAGGAACCGCAGGGATTCTAAAGCCGCAATACGAACAGTTTGCTCAAAACATAGCGGCGGGTATGCCGATGAAAGAGGCGGCAATTTGTGCGGGTTACTCTCCAGCCCGTGCTGATTCTCAATCATCCATATTGATACGCAGACCGGAAATAAAAGCCCGCATTCGAGAACTGAGAAACGAAGCGGCGTTGCTTGTTTCATTCAATGCTGGACACTTGGCTGAATTGTCGTTTCGTGCTGGGAAGGAAGCGTTAGCAGATAAGAAATTCGGGCAGGTTGCCCCAAATATTAAAAATGCCGCGCAACTTACCGGTATCGATATGAGCAGCAATAAAACTGAGGTCAATGTTGATCTCGCTGGTCTGAGTTATGGCAAGGTCTGTATTGTCACGCCTGCCAATTGCCCGGCTGATGTCTGGTCAACATATATGGAGAAACTGCGCGAGGGAAAACAGGTAGCCCAGTCATCATAGATGGTGTTCTGTACGCTTTTAGTAGTGACTGGGCGACAGAAGTTTTATATGACCGAGCATTAGGTTCTGTTCGTTGGCGTTGGACATATGGCGGGCGTGGTGGCGGTAAATCGGTAGAGATTGCTCGTGCGCTGGTATTGTTGGGTGCTATAGAACTGATGACGATTCTCTGTGCCCGTGAATTCCAGAACTCAATCAATGATTCTGTTCTTGCCCTGCTTGAAGCACAAATCATTGATCTTGGCCTGTCCCACTTCTATAAGGTCAAAAACAACGAGATTGAAGGTCGGAACGGCACTCGTTTCACGTTTAAAGGTCTTCGCAACAATATTCAAAGCATCAAGTCGATGCATGGCATTAAGATCTGTTGGGTTGAAGAGGCTCAGACCGTTTCGCAAGATAGTTGGGATATTCTTGGGCCAACTGTACGTGCTAATAAATCCGAAGTCTGGGTTTCTTTCAACCCTCGCGAGGAAGAGGACCCGACATACAAACTGATGACCCGGCATCAGGAAGATCCCCCTGACGGTGGCGTTATTATTCGAAAAGTTAACTATTGTGATAACGCCTTTTTCCCTGACGTACTCCGGCAGGAAATGGAATATTGCAAACGCATCGATTATGAAGCGTATGAGCATATTTGGCTTGGGTTACCAAAAGCACTCAGTGAAGCGGTTATCTTCTCTGGGAAATACCGTGTTGAAGCATTTTCTGATGAGCTATGGCTAGAAGCTGACCGACTTTTCTATGGAGCTGACTTTGGTTTCGCTAATGACCCGTCCACACTGGTTCGCTGCTTCATTATTGGTACCAAACTATATATCGAATATGAAGCCTATGGAGTAGGCGTTGAATTAGATGAAATGCCCCAGTTCTATGATTCGGTGCCGCTTTCTCGTAAATGGCCCATTCATGGGGACAGTAGCCGACCGGAAACTATCAGTTACTTATCACGCCAGGGGTTCGTTATCGATGGTGCCACAAAATGGCCGGGGAGCGTTGAGGATGGGATCACTTACCTAAAAGGGTTTGAAGAAATCATTATTCATGAACGCTGTAAACACATGATTGATGAGGCAAGACTCTATTCATACAAGACTGACCGACTGACCGGTGAAATCCTGCCGGTGGTGCTCGACAAACATAACCATTTATGGGATGCGGTACGTTATTCGCTGGATGGTTATATCACAGGCAAAAACAACCCACTTCGTATATCTAAAAATCTGTTGGGGCGAATTTAATGTTTTTCAAATTCAGACATAAAAAGAAAGCGGAGGCTTTGCCAGTTGAACAGGATATTGATCAAGCATCACCTCAGCCAATGAACATACATCCGGATACTGTCGGATCGATAACAGAGAGAAAAGTAGCTCGGCCTGTTGAACCATACAGGCCCCCTCCCGGTGTTGTTCCTACTGAACAGTTATCCGCATTAATGGCAATGGATTCTACACCTTATGAATATATGACGGGTACAGGTGGTATATCGGGAGATGTGGGTTTCCCCGGTTATCCTTATCTGGCCCAACTGTCACAATTACCCGAATATCGGAAAATGGTCGGCACTATTGCAGGGGAGATGACTCGTAAGTGGATAAAGCTAACGTCAGTGGGGGATAATGACAAATCAGATAAAATCAAAGCGCTTAATGAGGCTATTGAAAAATTCCACGTTCGTGAACGGTTAAAAAAAGCCATTGAACATGATGGTTTTTTTGGGCGAGGTCAGATTTACATTGATGTTCGCACGTCAAAAGGCGTGCTTGCTGCAACCGATCCGGTTGAACTTGAGTCTAGATTATTTCTGTCACCCAAAAAAATCACAAAGGGGAGTCTTATCGGCTTTAACGTCATTGAGCCAATATGGACATATCCGGGGATTTATAACGCTAGCAACCCGTTGAGCAATGATTTCTATAAGCCGTCAAGTTGGTATGTGATGGCAAAAACTGTACATGACAGTCGTTTGATTACATTTATCACCCGGCCATTAACCGATATGTTTAAACCTGCGTATAATTTCGGCGGCTTATCACTGACTCAGATTGCAGAGTTTTATGTACAAAACTGGTATAGGACACGTGATAGCGTATCTGATTTGATCCATTCATTCTCTGTGTCTGGATTTAAAACCAATCTTCAATCGACGTTGCAAGGACAGACGAAGAATCCCGATCAGTTAATTTATCGTGCAGAATTGTTTAACAAGATGCGTGATAACCGAGGGGTAATGATGCTGGATAACGAAGAGGAGTTTTTCCAGTTCAATACACCGCTAAGTGGCCTTGATTCACTGCAAGCCCAGTCTCAGGAACATATGAGTTCAGTCAGTAGCATACCGTTAGTGATTTTTACAGGTATCACACCGAGCGGGCTAAATGCGTCATCTGATGGGGAAATCCGTGTTTTCTATGACTTCATTGCTACTTTGCAAATGTTAGTGAAAGATGGACTGGCACGAATGATTGATATTATTCAATTATCCGAATTTGGCGAAATTGATCCTGATATTAGCTTTACATTCGAACCGCTGTATCAAATGAATGATGAACAAAAAGCCAGCATACGTAAGACCGATGCAGATGCTGATTCAGTATTAATTGCTGCAAATGTGATTAGCACAGATGAAGCCCGCGAACGTCTAGCCAACGATGAAAACAGCCCGTATCACTCTCTGGAAATCAATGATGAAATCGACAAAGAAGACGACATCGAAGAAGAGGACAACACGGAAAACATCATCTGATCCCCTTCAAACACTCCGACAAATTAAACCTAATGTCGGTGTTCGTGTGTGGTACAGCAAGCAGTTATATAAGCTGGTGGATGAGATGAATAACTCAGTGATTTACTGGGTATCCGCCAACTATAAGAACAGCGGTGCAGCAATGGCAATGGATGTTAGCCCGGAGATGTTGATGCGTTCAGCAATGCGAAAATTAACCCGGCGTTGGTTAAAGCAGTTTGATGCTTTAGCTGACAAGCTGGCGAAAAAATTCGCGGCTTTATCAATGGATAACATGGATGCGTCGTTAAATCATGCGTTAGATGCGGTACATATTTCGATACCGTTCACGATGACGACAGAAATGAATAACGCGCTACAGACGGTCATTGGTGAGAATGTTGGGTTGATTAAAAGTATTCCACGGCAATATTTATCCCAAGTTGAAACACTAGTGATGCAATCAGTAGCAAGGGGGCGTGATCTTGGAACGTTGACAAAAGCCTTGCAAGAGCGTTACGACATTACTAAGCGCCGAGCAGCCCTGATTGCTCGTGACCAGAACAACAAAGCGACTTCTGTTATGCAATCTGCCCGGCAGCGCTCAATCGGTTTTAAGACGGGCGTTTGGCGGCATAGTCATGCAGCAAAAAAATTTCGTCAATCACACTTGAAAGCGGATGGTAAAGAGTTCGATTTATCAAAAGGGCTTTATATTGACGGAAAATGGATCATGCCTGGTGAAGAAATCAATTGCGGGTGTGGTTGGCAAATCGTCATTCCTAAACTAACCAACTAATTAATCCGAGAAATATTATGAATCACGGTCTGGCGTTAGATCGGGCTTCTGTACGCTCATACGACAGAGATGGGCGTTTGCATGTTGCTGAAAGTCCTATCTCTAAGGCGACGGTATCATCGTATTACGGAAGAGAAATCCCGAACTGGCAAGGGTTAAGGCTTGATCCTAATCGTATCTACAAACTGTTGCGTGCCCCTGATGAATTAGAGAAAGGGGTTGCAACTTTCAATAACCTGCCGTTATTGAAAAAACACATTCCCGTCACGGCGGCCAAACCTTCAACAGAATTGATTGTTGGTACAACGGGATCAGATTCCATGTTCGATGGTACATACCTGAAAAACAGCCTGGCAATTTGGGATGCTGAATCTATAGCGGGTATTGAATCGGATGAACAAAAAGAATTGTCAGCGGCGTATCACTACGTCGCTGATATGACCCCCGGCACGTATGACGGCATTCATCATGATGGCGTTATGCGCGATATCGTCGGGAACCATGTCGCTCTTGTTGAAGAAGGGCGAGTCGGTGCAGATGTTGTTGTCTGCGATTCCCTCCCTCTGGAGTTAAAACACATGAAGTTAAATAAAAAAATGGTGGCTGTCGCTGTACGTGCGGCGCTGGGGGCATACTTGCAGCCGAAATTAGCACAAGATGCTGTACCAAAAGAAATTGCCTCATTACTGAAAGCGGGTGGGAGCGCGAAAAGTATAGCGGAAGCGGCGAAAAACAAATTCGGTACCCTTCTGGCTCAGGATATGGAAATCGACTCAGAGGAGCTTGCCTCAATCATTGAAGCTGTTGCTGATGATGCGGAGACACAGGAGCCTGCGGAGTTACCCGCGCAGGACGATGATATCTGTGCGCAAGTGCTTGAGCTGCTTGCAGGTAAATTGCCAGAGGAAGACCTGGAAAAAATCCGGGCGTTAATTTCAGGCACTCCCGCGCAAGACGATGATCCCGATAATAAACCAGAACCAAAGGAAGAGGATAGCGTCAGTAAGCCCGCAATGGATGCTGCTATTCGTGCAGCTACTCGAAAGGCAGAAAAAGACACAGTGAATCGCATTAATGCTATTCGCATTGCTGAGGCTGAGGTTAAACCCCTCATCGGTGATGTAGTAGCAATGGATTCTGCTGACGAAATTTACAAGGTTGCGCTTGATGAGGTGGGTGTTGATACAGCCGGCGTTCATCCGTCCGCTTATCGCTCTTTAGTGAAAATGCAGATCGGCATAGCAGAGTCAGCAAAACTTAAAGCCCGCCTAGCAATGGATTCTGCTGCTATAGATTCTTTTGAAAAACGTTTTCCCACCGCATCTAAATTAGTGAGGATTTAACTATGGGTTTTCCGAACAAAATTAATCACTATCCAGCCCCCGGCATTGAGGGAGCATTTGCCAGTACTAACCCTGGTGCCACTTTGTTAGCAAGGGACGGCACGCTGATTGCGGGTAACGATGGAGTAACTGTTGGGCGTTTTGCCTGGGTGATTGATGGTGTCGTTTCGAACAAGGGGGCGGGTGCCCCGTCTGGTTTTGTGGGGCGTGACGGACAAGCGTCTATCACTCTTTGGCTGGGAGAAGCATCCATGCTGATCCAACCCGGACGTGAAGTCACTTTATTTACTGCGGGTGATTTTACGGTACGAACAAGCACTCCCGCAAAAGTTGGGGATAAGATTTACGCATCCTTAAAAACGGGTGAGGTGCAGGCCGCCGCAGCGGGAAAAACTATCACTGATTTTATCGAAACTAAATTCGTTGCCGGTACTGCTGCTGGTGCGGGTGAATTAGTTAAAATGGGGACCTGGAGCTAATGAAACGACACACAGATTTTCAATATATTGAAGGGGAATACGGCATTGTAGTACCACAGGCCGTCGATTACTTAAATCCCCAATATGCTCGTAACTATACGTTAGCTATGGATGCACAGCCAGCTATGGTGACCGTGAGTAACGCCGGTGTTCCTGCGTATCTGACTAACTATCTCGATCCTGAGTTGGTTCGTGTGTTGGTCACGCCGATGAGAGCGGCTGAAATTATCGGTGAAAATAAAAAAGGTGACTGGACAACGCTGACAACCCAGTTCCCGGTTGAAGAATCAACGGGTGAAGTGAGCTCATACGGTGATCACAGCAATAACGGCATGTCAGATGCTAACGTGAATTGGGTGGAACGCCAGAGCTATCATTTCCAAACATTTACTGTCTGGGGGGAGCGTGAGCTGGATATGTACGGTACGGCCCGTATCAATCGAGCAGCGCAACTTAATACCGCAAGCGCATTAACCCTAAACAAGTTTATGAACAAGTCTTATTTCTATGGTATTGCGGGGCTTAAAAACTATGGACTGTTGAATGATCCGGGGTTAAGCGCACCGGTGGTACCGGCTGCAAACGGAAAATCCAATGGTACAACGTGGGAAACCAAAGACGGGCAGGCAATTTATGACGATATTTCCCAACGCCTATTTAAGCAGCTTACAAAACAAACAGAAGGGTTGGTGGAACGAACAGAGCCATTGAAACTTTGCATGTCGCCAACAGCGGAAGTCAATCTGACAAAAACTAACCAGTACAACGTTAATGTTACCGATCAATTGAAAAAGAATTTTCCGAATCTGACGATTGAAACGGCGGTTGAATACAGTACGGAAGCGGGGGAACTGGTTCAATTGATTGCTGATACGCTTGATGGTGAAAAAACGGCTTATGCCTCATTTACTGAAAAAATGCGGGCACATGCGGTTGTTGTGAGCTCATCCAGTTTTAAACAAAAGAAATCAGCCGGTACGTGGGGTGCGATTATTCGTTATCCACACGCTATTGCACAAATGTTGGGGGTTTAAATGGTGGCAGTCATTGTGGGGTGTAAATTGCCTCACGGGTTAACGATTGAAATTGATGGGAATAGCGTGACGCTAAACGGGATAAATTCATCAACAATTATTGGTGGTTATGGGCTGACATATGATGTTGATAAAGCGTTTTTTGACAAATATCTGGAGCTCTATGCAGATACGGAATTAGTCAAAAATGGGCTTATTTTTGCCCAGGAAAAACTCAAAGAGGCTCGGACGGAAGCTGAGGAAAAAGCCGGGTTAAAGAACGGGTTAGAGCCTATCGATCCCCAAAAACCGGGTAAGAATATCGAGCAGCGAAAAGAAGAGGATTAAGCTAATGGGCTTTGTTGTCGTTTTTGATGTCGTGAAATTTCGCACTCGTTACCCGGAGTTTTCTTCTATCAGTGATGTCCTGCTGGATACCTATTTTATTGAAGCAACACTCTATCTTAACAATACGGCCCAAAGCCCAGTTAGTGATCTTGAACAACGAATACTGTTGTTGAATATGCTTGTTGCTCATATTGCCGAACTTAATCGTTTATCTGTTAGCGGAACAGCGGCCAATCCGCTCGTGGGGCGGGTTAGCAGCGCAAGTGAGGGATCTGTTTCCGTTTCGGCTGATATGGGCGTTGTGAGTGAACGTGCTGCTTGGTTCTTGCAGACAAAATACGGGGCTATGTACTGGCAGGCAACAGCGCAATATAGAATTATGCGTTACGTCCCCGGCAGCTCTCCCTCTCACTATCCGTCATATTACTATCCACGGACTCAATGGAGGCGCTAATGTCGAACAGTATCGAGGGCGGTGATGCAGCAAAACGCTACTTAAAGCAATTAGCTAAAAGAGTGGGTGAAGGCCAAAAATTGCGGGTTGGTTTTTTCAAAGACGCGACTTATCCCGATGGCACCTCAGTTGCAATGGTGGCAATTAGTAACGAGATTGGTGATCCGAGGCGTAATAGACGACCCCGTCCGTTTTTTCGTAACACTATCAACGAACATGCTAATGAATGGGGTGATGTGCTTGCACAGGGCCTGAGTGCTAACGATATGAATGGGGATGCAGCGTTACGGATGACCGGGGAAGTTATCAAGGGGCAAATTCAACAATCTATTCGTTCTTTCACTTCACCGGCTAATAAAAAATCCACTATAGCTAAAAAGGGATTTGATGCGCCGTTACGTCACACCAAACACATGCTGAACAGTGTTGATTATGTGGTTGATGAGGGGAGTGAATGAACCTGCACAATATTGTATCTGGTGCTGTTGGGATTGTTAATCCTCACTCACCTGGAGAGATACGGGTAAGTGTGGGATATGATATTGCACCCAGTGGTAAGCAAGTCCCGCGCTACATCACAACACCCGTTACCGCACAAATCCAGCCACTGACTTTTACTGATCTACAACATACGAACGGCTTGAATATTCAGGGAGTGCTCAAAGCGGCTTATGTGAATGGCAATTTTAATGCCGTCAACCGCCCCAGACAGCAAGGGGGTGATCTGTTGATTATTAATGGTGAAGAGTGGTTGATAGTGCAGATTTTGGAAGAGTGGCCGAATTGGTGCAAATTCGCTGTTACATTGCAGCGTGGGGAACAATAGTGGTGACGATAAGTGTAACGCAAGACGATATAACAACCGCATTACGCGGTTTTTTAATGGCCTTAATACCCAGGCGTAGCGTTATTTTGTCTCAGATAAATCGCTCACCGATGCCAGATGGCGATTTTATTGTTATGACACCATTGAACAGCACGGGTTTATCAACAAGTGTAGTGATCTATAACGCACCAACAGCGGCAGGTATGGGAAAAAGTTTAATCACTCGGACGACACGTTGGACATGTCAAATTGACTGTTACGGTCAGTTCGCTCATGAGGATGCTTACATTATTGCAACGACGGTGCGCACTGAATATGCGATTGAGCTATTCAAGAGATCAGGTATCGATATGGCACCACTTTATGCCAGCGACCCGATTCAGACGACGATGATTAATGGTGAACAGCAATATGAGTCGCGTTGGACATTTGAATTTACTGCTCAAATCAACCCTGTTGTGACAACAGAACAACCATTTTTCGACAGTATTACGCTGAACACTAAAACAGTGGAGTCTATTCATGGCAATTCCAATCAGTAAAGATGTGAGAATTAATCCGGGGGTGCTGTCGGCAGTGGGTAATGCTGTTGATCTCAATGGGTTATTACTGACAGATAATATATATGCACCTGTTGGTGTGGTGTTGTCGTTCTTGACTAAAGAGGATGTGGCGGCATATTTCGGTGGTGCATCCGAAGAATATAGCATGGCGGCTATTTATTTTTCAGGGTACAACAACTGCACAAAGACACCTGGCCAATTGCTGTTTTCCCGATTTAATCGAGCGGCAGTATCGGCCTGGTTACGTTCAGGTTCTTTTAATGGGGTGACTATTACTGATCTGCAAAAAATGTCCGGTGTGTTGAAACTCAATATCAATGGCACAACAATAAATGCTGCAATCAATCTCGATGGGGTTAAATCCTTTGCTGATGCAGCAAAGAGCATTGAAACAGCGGTTGGCAAGGCAGTAACGGTTGTGTTCGATACCACCCGTAAAGCTTTTATCATCAATGTTGTCTCTGGCAGCATTAAACTGGAAGATACAAATATCACCTATGGTACTGGTGATGGGGCCGAGGCTCTTAAGTTCACTGGCGCACTAGGAGCAACGGTTTCTCAGGGGGCTACAGTGTCGGCGGTTCCTGATCTATTCGCTGTGATTAAAACGCAGTCTCAGCAATGGGCAGGTTTTACGACGGTATTTGAATGTACAGATGAACAGCATCTTGCATTATCCGCATGGGCTAGTAGTCAGGTATATCGCTATTTCTATGTTGCCTGGACAACAAGCGGCACGGCAAAAGTGAAAGGCAGTCAGGAAACTATCGCCCATAAAATTATTGGCATTCACAGCTACGGGAGTGTCGTTCCTGTTTTCTGCTCTGATAATATGAAACCGGCAGCAGTATTGGGTTATGCGGCGGTGCTGGATTTTGAGCGAACGGAGGGACGTGTTCCGTTTAAATTCAGAGAATTGAACGGCCTCCGTCCTGATGTGATCGATTCTGATGTTTATGATGCATTGATTGCTAATGGATATAACTTCTATGGCAATTATGCCGCTAATAACATCACCGAAAATTATTGGGCTGATGGCACAATAACCGGTGATTTTAAGTGGTTAGATTCCTTCTGTGGTCAAATCTGGCTGAATGCGAACTTACAGGGGGCGGTTATTGCCTTGTTCAAATCCAACAAGACTGTTCCTTATAACACGGCCGGCCGTGCGCTGGTGGAAGCCTCGATGAGTGATGTTATCCAGCGGTTTAAGTTGTGGGGCGGTATCCGATCGGGCGTAACATTATCGGCTGTACAAAAACTGGAAATTATTAATGCTGTGGGATCTGATGTTTCAACGTCAATAATCGCGAAGGGTTATTACTTGTATATTGGGGAAATGTCTGCCTCTATGCGTGCAAATCGCACCAGCCCAAGCTGTACACTGTGGTATTGCGACGGAGGCAGTATTCAGAAATTCGAAATGGCATCTACGGAGGTTCAATAATGTCAGACACAATCACTTCTGCTGATGCGGTAATTACCCTGACTGTGACCAATTTATACCCGTCTGGTGTGCAATTACAGGGATTTGCCGCCGACAACATTTTCGAAACTGAGGCGTTGGATTTGGCTGAAACGGTACGTGGGGCGGACGGTAAACTGTCAGCGGGTTTTATCTACGGCAATATCAATCAGACGATTCATATTATGCCTGATTCAGAAAGTCGCACCATTTTTGATACCTGGGCAACGACATCACGTACTAGCGTCGCGGTGTTCAGATGTAATGCGACGGTTATTCTTCCGGCCATCGGGCGTAAATACACATTGGTGAACGGCGTTCTGAAGCAATGGAAAACCATGCCGGACGCAGGAAAGGTTTTACAAGCGGTGCAGGCCGTCATTGAGTGGGAATCAATAACAGGTGAGGCATATAGCTAATGGCACGTAAAGAAACCTTCATCACTATGAATGATGATAATCGCGACAAAGGAAAGCTTTTTTACATTCAGGAAATGCCCGCTTCGCAGGCTGAATGGTGGGCTATTCGTGCATTGATGGCAATGGGGAGAGAGGGGTTGGATATCCCCGATAATTTTCGGGATTTGGGCATGGCTGCATTAGCGGTGGTTGGATTGAAAGCAATTTCTCGCATTGCTCCTGATGAAGCCAGGCCACTACTTGATGAACTGATGGGTTGTGTGCAGATGGTTCCGAATCAGGCAGATAAAAAAATCAAACGCGAACTGATCGACAGTGACATTGAAGAAATTGTTACCCGGCTGAAATTACGTGCAGAGGTGCTTAAGTTACACGTGGATTTTTTCAAAACCGCCAACCAATCGTAATCCCGCCGCGCTATTCCAGCATCTCAAGACCATTCGGTATCGTCGGTTATACAAATGTCCCAGGCACAATAGCGACCGTTATCTCATCAGGAAAAGCAACTCTCCATGAGCTGGATACAGTTTATGGCGTGGAGGACCTTTGGCAGTTAATAGAGATTATTCAGGTCGATAATCACAATGCTTACGTTTTACAGCAGGGTAAAAACTGATGGCAAACATTATAGATGAACTTGTTATAACGCTGGGGCTTGATGCGGCTGAATTTAGCGCAGGTGAAACTGCAGTGATTGCCGGGATCGGTGGGTTGGCTCAGGTTATGCAAAAACTGGTTGACTCGTTTAATGATGGTGAAAAGAAAACCAGCAAATCATTAGACAAAACCGGTAAGAAAACCGAAAAAGTGGCAAAAGAAATGGAGGCGGCAGGAAAGAAAGCTTCCTCTTTCTTTTCCAGCATAAAGAGTCAGATCTTGGCTTTGGCGGGTGTCACGGTCTCACTCGGTGGACTGAAAAGTTTTGTGACCAGTTTTGCCGGCAATCTCAATCAGTTAAGTACTGCCGCTGATGCGTTCGGCATGTCGGCCAAAGCGCTTGATGGCTGGACAAAAGCAGGTCAAGCATTCGGGGTCAGTGCAAATGAGATTGTGGGGGCATTTTCACGCATTAATGATGCTAAAGCCCGACTAAAATCAGGTGTTGCGCTTGATCCGGCTCTTGAGACGCTGTTAAAAACGGCATCACAAGCGGGTGTGGATATTGATATTGCCTCAGAAAGCACCGAATCTATCATGCGTAAGCTGAGCGGTGTTTTTCCCAGACTTAATAAAGATCAACAGCAAGCTTACGGTGGTGAACTTGGGTTCGGGTACGCCGCGCAACAGTGGTTCTCATCCGGTCACGCACTCAAAGATGTGGATAAATTTACAGCCAGTTCGGGTGTGGATGATAAATCTGTTGCTGCCGCGCGTCGTTTTCGTGAACAGTGGACAGAGATAAGCCAGAGTTTTGAGAAAACAGGCTACATTCTGTTTAATGCCCTTTTACCATATATCAATGATTTCAATATCTGGCTAAAAAATTTAGCCGATTGGATGAATAAGCATCCAGAAGAGATTAAAAAAGCGGTCAGTGGTTTTCTCGATAAGATGAGTTTTATTATTTCAGTCGCTAATCAGGCCGCAGATGCGGTAGGCGGTTGGGGTAATGTCATCATTGGTCTGATCGGGTTGAAGTTTGCGGGGTGGTTATGGGGAATTTATCGCGTGGCTTCGTCCATTTTGAAAATGGGGAAAGGTAGCGGCGGATTGTCAGGCAAAGGGGCTATAGGGAAAGCCGGGATATACGGCGCTATCGGGTATGCGTTATATGATCCTGTGGAGTCAGTCGCGACTTCGATTATTGGGCAAGAGACAAAAAATATACTGGATTCATATGGATTGTATCTGGCAAGCGACTGGACACCTTTTTTTAGTAAAAAAGAGTATGAAGCCTATCAGGCAAAACTAGATGGTAAAGCCTCTAAGCCAGATACGGCCGTAATCAAAGAGGAAGAAAAGCGCAGCGAAAACGACCGTATCATTCGGGTTGAGGATGAACGACAGCAGCGGCTGGAATACAGTAATAATTGGTTAAAAGCTGCGTTAGATAAGCTGACCGATTCAATTAATAAATTGATTGATTCGCTCGTTCCTCAAGTTTCGGCCTCTGAAGTGTCACCGAACACTACCGGCATGAAATTACTGGGTTGGCTATCACCAAAATTAGCACAACTTGAGCAGCAGTTCGGGTTACCGGAGGGTTTGTTACGTAGTGTTGCCATGATGGAATCGGGAGGCAATCAGTATGCTGTGTCTAAAGCAGGTGCCAAGGGCTTATTCCAGTTTATGCCAGGTACAGCCAAACATTTTGGGTTAATGGATGATGATGTTTTTGATCCGGTAAAATCTTCGGAAGCCGCGGCAAAATATTTATTTCAGCTAATGAGAATGTTTGACGGAGATTTGAGTAAAGCACTGGCGGCTTATAACTGGGGACAGGGAAATGTTATACGGAAAGGATTGGGCGCTGCGCCAAAAGAAACCCGCGATTATATCCCAAAGGTATTGGCGAATATGCCACAACTGGGGGCTCATGTGGCCGCTCAGCGTTATTCGAATACGGTAAATAACAACCGTACCTCCTCTGTTTCTGAGAGTTATCACATCGGAACTATTCAAGTCAGCTCTAACGCTAACAACGTAAAAGGCGTGGTTAACGATGCCCGGCAGAAAATAGGTGGATCAACGCTGGCAACAAGCTATTCAACGGGGGTAACTGGATAATGGCATTCTCTCTCAATCAAACAACGGTACTTAGTGCGTTCCGTAGCGGCAACCTGTTATCTGCCGTTAACAGTATGATATCTCTTGGATATGGTATTTATTATGCATCCGGGCAGAGAGTGGGTGATAAGCCGTTTACGCCCACGTCATTCATTGCAGTAGAAGTCACACGAGAGGCGTCAATCACCACTGCGCCGATAGAGAAAGGCGGCTATACATCATACAACAAAGTGCAGCGGCCCGGTGAAGTCCATGTGACATTTTCGTTTGAGGGGTGGACCGGTTTTTCTGGTTCCGTGCCTAACTTAACAAACCTCACCCTGACGTCCCGTTCTGATGTTCTTGAAGCGTTAGATAAGATGGTATCCAGTGCTGAAATTTACGACATTGAAACACCTGATACTACGTACACAAGTTATGATTTGATTAAGTACGATTTTCGAATAAGGCAGGATAACGGTGTTACCTTACTGATTGTGACCGCAGTTTTCCAGGCGGTACAAGACATTGCCGAAGTGAAAATGAGCAGCAATGTTGCTAACAAGTCGAATACAACAAAGAATGAGACGGCGAAAGGCCCAAGTAAAAATACCGAACAATCAACAGGTTCAACAAAACATGCCACACTATCCGATGTCAAAAAGGCTCTGACCGGATTGAAAAAATCCGTTTCCAGTGCTGCAACGCAAGTTGCTGATAAAGTTTCATCCGGTTTCAAGCGTGCAACAGAGACGATTACCGGTCCATTAAATGATTCTGTATTGAATGCCACCAACCATCTCAATGATGCAGTAGAAGAATTATCGAGGAAATTAACGTGATTGAAATAGCGATCAGGGCAGCTAAGGCTCAGGAGTTCACTGTGACCTTGAATGAGCAGTCATGCATGATACGCCTCAATCAACGTGGCACAGGTTTATATATGGATTTAACCGTCAATGATAAACCTGTGCTACAGGGAGTTGTGTGCCTCAACTGCAATAAAATTGTCCGTTACAGTTATTTACGGTTCCAGGGTGAATTGTTTTTTGCTGATCTGGATGGTTTATCTGATCCCCATTGGGAGGAGCTAGGGCAACGCTACAAATTATATTACCTTTTTCCAGGAGAGGTGACTCAGTGACGTACAAACAACACAATATCACAGTTGAATTTCAGCTAGTTGACGGCAAGACATTTGATGATAGCGGTAACAATATACTGACTATCGAAAACGCACGCGCTTATGTCAACATGGCGGCGTGGGGCGGCATATCAGGGACACAAATAACATTACAAATCTGGGGTTTAACAACCAGCCAAATGGCAACGTTGAGTTATCGCGGGATCTGGATTGGTAGTGCGAAATTCAACTTAATGCGTGTATGGGCGGATGGTCATGCCATATTTGAGGGTTTTATCAGTGATGCCTATGCAGATTTTAATCAGTTACCCGATACTCCCCTGACGATAACGGCCAGTATGATGCTTGGCCTAAGAGCAAAGGAAGTTGAACCGTTCACTGCATCGGGAGATGTGGATATTATCGATATTATTACTGCGATGGCTAAAAAAGCGGATCTGACGGTTGAAAATTATGGTGCCACAGGTGTTATCTCCAATCCTCATTATACAGGAAATGTTGTTAATCAAATCCAACAGGTGGCAAATGCGCTAGATATAGACACTGACTTCGGGATTGATAAAGTGACTATTTGGCCTCATGGTCAACCGAAAGTTGAAAAACTGCTGCTTACGTCTCCAGAATATGGGCTAATTGGCTATCCCATATTTACTGGCGTGGGAATAACAGCAACTACCCTTTTCAGTAATGAAATTATTTTAGGTCGTAAGGTAAAAATAGAAACCTCTTTGCCGAACGTTAGCGGCACTTATCTGATAACAGGGGCGGAACACTACCTTACCTCCTGGCTTGATGGTGGTCAGTGGCATACATCTTTTAGTGGCACTACAGTGAAAACAGAGGATAAAAACAATGACAAAGCTGACAACAAAACCAACGGACATAAACAGTGAAGCGAATGCTTTTGATTTTGTCATGAGGCAGTTTCTTAGTCAGCATGTTTTTATCACTTTGGGCCTTGTTATTAAATCGAGCGGGAAAACCGTAGATGTAAAGCCGATGGTACATAATATGACGGGAGCAGGGAGAAAAATCGAGAATGGAATAATCTATAATGTTCCAGTATTTCGTCTTCAGCGTGGTAACAGTGCTGTCATTATGAATCCTGTGGTTGGTGATATTGGTTTAATTGCCATTTGTGATCGTGATATTAGCAGCATCAGAGCAACAAAAGCACCGGCATTACCGGGTTCAAAAAGAACGCACAATTATTCAGACGCAATTTATCTGGGGGGAGTTTTAAACGCAGAACCACAACAATATGTTGAATTCGTAGATAATCAGATAAATATTGTTTCACCGAATAAAATTAACGTAGTCGCTCCGACAACGGAAATGACTTCATCAAATTCAATCACAATGAACTCACCATCTATTATATTAAATGGTGCGGTTATTCAAGGTGGTGGCGGTAACGGTGGAAATGCAATATTCGGCAGTACCGTAACAGCGAAGGGCGAAATTACAGGAAATGGGGTTAAACTTTCATCACATGTGCATGGTGGTGTTGAATCTGGTGGTTCGAAAACCAACAGTCCAGAGTAAAAATATGTATAGAAATCTAACATCAAATATTATTGTCGCAGGAGCTTTGTTTGCCTGCGTGTTTAGCGCCGGAGCAAAAAACAGTGACACTTCTCGGCAAGAAAAGATATCCGCTATGTGTATGTCCCAGTCTATATTACAGCAGTATGCCGCGAGTGCAGGGCTTAACTATATAGATCCGTCCACCCTCGCAGAAGAGGTCCTGTTACAAACAGGAAGTTACTCGACTGAAAGCCCGGTATATAAAGCTCAAAAGGAAGATGCTGTAAATCAAGGAAAAAAATTGATGCTAAAAGAGAAACAAGTAATGAATATTATCCGGTATTACTATGAGGATCGTGATGAAGCAATGTTGTCGCGGGGGGAAGGGGTTTCATCCGTTTTTCAGCAGCTATGTATCGTTAATCCAAAACGTTATCTTCCTAGCTACAACGCGTTAAAAGCAGCGGGAAAAATATAGAATCGAACGGTTCAAGAACCTATAAACCCCAGTCGTGTTGGTGGATAAAGTCATCTTCGGCTTACAGTACAATATTGTTGCGTATTTTCATCAGACGTATGACATTCATGACAAAATGATGTCAATGTGATGCTATTTTTCTAAATCTTGCTTTTAACGTTCGTTATCTTCTGGAATAAGGCTTACATAGGTGGCTAATTGTCATTTACTGCATGGTTGTAAGGTTCAGAATAGTGGTTTAATATGATACATAGTGACACATTATGACTGTTTGTGACTCACTATAACAAACTATTTGATAAGGTAGAACGTCATGAATCTATCACTAAGGAATTGTTTAGCAGTAGTTTTATTCGGAGGAGTGCTGTCGGTTCCTTCATTCTCTGCTGGTTATGTGGATTCGAGGGACGGTTGTAGTATGCTTAGCTTTAAAGTAGGTGAAACTATCTGTAGTCTGGATGATTTGAAAACTCAATATCAAGAAAGAAGAGAGATTGTTGATTCATTAGCTAATGAAATTAGCCAATATTATTTAAATCTCCTAAGCCTTGATGAAAGTCAAATTCGTGGTATTTTGCTTCAAAACGATATAGAAATTAATAAGGCTTGCGAAACCACAATGAGAGGATTTGAGCAGGGGCTCAAAGCTATGTTGAAGCAAGATCGATCCGATGAAGAAAAACAAGAAATGAGGATGTATCTGAAATCTATAGCAAAGGCCAGATTTGAGATAACTCGTCTTAATGATTTTTCTCGTCAATTATTTACTTTGCCTAAGATTTATAAAAGCGATATAAATAAAGCTGCTCTATCAGAATTGGCTGCTTATACAACCAAAAAGATTGAGTCTGGGAATTTTTCATTTACTGGGTGATAAATGGAACAAGTGGATGTATCAATAAACGAGTATACGAGGAAAGATTTTTTTGATGACGTCTTCCTAAAGCATCCAGATCTTGAACAGGCTATTCTGCAAGATTTTAAACACTATAAAGAAACCGGAGAAGTCCCTGATTATTTTGGTAGGGATGTTGCTTACACTCAGCCAGAAGCAGCATATAAATCATGTATGATGCATATTCATCTTTGCTTTCCGCCTGATTCATTCCCCACAAATAGGGTTCAGTATTATAGAACGTGTAAATCAAATAGCCCAGAAAATGATGCTTGTCTAGTATATGTTCAAGGTCTTTTGGAAGAAAACAAATATTCCTTATTGGCGATAATGCATCCTGATGCTCATGGAAAAGCTAGAAATCCCAAGATAATGAGTTATCTGGCAAGAATAGCTCAGGATTTCAGAGATAATAACTAAACCGTCTAGTACGGTTTTTTTCATATCTGGCCGCGTAATTGCGGTTTTTTTATTTCTATAAGGTACGAAAATGCAAACTCGTTCACTTCTGCTTGATACCGAGTCATGGGATTTAACGTTAGATGATTCTGGAAATATCGCCATTACTGATAATCCCTATTCTGTAGCGCAGGATGTCGCTTGTGCCTGTAGTACATATCTGGGGGAGTGCTGGTATGACACAAAATTGGGTATTCCTTATTACCAGCGAATTTTGGGACATTGGCCGGGAACTCAGCTAATCAACAGCAAAATGCAACAAGAAGCAATGAAGTTACCTTATGTTCAATCTGCCACTTGTAAAGCTATAAATGGGAAGGAGAGAACTATTACGGGCATGATGACAATAACGGACTCGAACAATCAATCAACGGTGGTAAATTTCTGATGACTAACTCTGTAGTACTGACAACAAGTGTTCCAGGTGTAACCTTTACAAAGACGGGTCTAACTGTGCCCGACGAGGTTGATATTTTAAATGGGCGGTTAAATGATTTGGCTACAGCAATGGGTGGTGCAATGAGTACGAGCTTAACAACACCGCAAGGTCAAATAGCAATGAGTGATGCGGCTATCATTGCTGACAAGAACGATCAGTTACTTGCTATTGTCAATCAAATTAACCCGGATTATGCAACCGGACGTTTTCAAGATGCTATCGGACGAATTTATTTTTTAGATCGAATTCCAGCATCGGGAACAACGGTAACAGCAACATGCACTGGGTTAGTTAATACAGTTATTCCAATTGGTAGTATTGCTCAAGATAAAAAAGGGTATCTTTATCATTCAATAACAGAGGCTAAGATCCCTGACAGTGGCTCTGTTGATGTTGTTTTCCAAAACTCAACAACAGGGCCGTTAGCATGCAAAATTGATGACTTGAACTCGATTTATAGCTCGGCACCCGGCTGGTCTGGTATCAGTAATGCGAATGCTGGCGTACCTGGCGCAGATGAGGAAACCCGCGCTAATTTTGAGTATCGTCGTAAACAATCTGTTGCTAAAAATGCGACAAACTCATTACATGCCATTTATGCCGCAGTATTAGAAGTAAATGGCGTGGCAGACGCATACGTTATTTCAAATGATACTTCGGTAGTAAAAACGGTCGGGGTATCAAAATACAGAATAGCGCCGAACTCTATTTATAGTGCTGTGTATGGGGGAAAAACTGAGGATGTCGTTAGAGCAATCTGGAAGAAAAAGCCTCCAGGTATTCCTACGAACGGAAATACAACTTACACAATTGTGGATGATGAAAACTATGTTCAGCCTTACCCCGAATATGAAATTAAATATGTGATACCCGCGCCCATTCGTGTCTATGTTGACGTCTCACTTGCGAATAGCGATTACCTTCCTGCTGATATTGAAACACAGGTTAAGTCAGCTATAGCGCAAGCATTTAACGGAGAAGACGGTGGAACGCGAGCAAGAATAGCATCTACATTATTTGCTGGTAGATATTATTCAGGCATTTATAACATAGATACATCGAGTGTTGATATTTACAATATTACGCTTAGCCGTGACGGTATTACTTATTCAACATCAATTAGTTTTGGTATTGATGAAATCCCAACGCTTGACGTTGATAATATATCTGTGAAATTAGTAGGTTCATAAATGGAAAATGTGGGAGCAACTATTCTTGCTCAGTATGCCGCTAGTCCAAAACTCAACTCACTTATTCTAAGCTTCAATGCTGCTGTTTCCTCTGCTGAATTTATTAATACATTTTACGATCTGATTTGGAACATTGACACAGCAAATACTTACGGACTGGATGTGTGGGGAAAAATAGTGAATGTCAGCAGGCGGCTGACTGTTAATGAAAATGTAAAATATATAGGTTTTGGTGAAGCTTTACTGAATGTTCCGACAACGACAGATCCAAATCCATTTGACCAAGCACCATTTTATTCCGGGGAGTCAAAAACAAAAACTATTGAGCTATCAGATCAGATGTACCGAAAGCTAATTATGATGAAAGCCATGTCAAATATATCTGACTGCACTATACCAAACATCAACAGAATGCTTGTTTATATGTTTAGCGATAGTGGACGTGCATATATCACTGATGATGGAAATATGAAGATGAGTTATGTATTTGAATTTCAGCTATCAACAGCAGAATTAGCAATTGTTCAAACATCGGGAGTACTGCCTTACCCGGTTGGTGTCAGTGTCGCAATCGTTCAAAGGATACCAACAAATGAAATCAACTGAAAAACCTAATCTTATTGCTGTTCCGTTTGCGAGCGCCGGAGACTATAACGAGATTGCAACAAAATCAACTGAAAGCAGCTTGGCAAAAGGAGTAGCTACGTATCCGAGCGGTTTTCCCCCGTTAACGATGACAGCAATATCTGCTGGTGGAATTCCTCCATCTGGCAAGGATATGAACGGGATATTGAATGATATTACTACCGCAATACGTTATTCAATGTCTGGTGGTTTGTATTCATATAATGCTGATTTTAGTGCTGCCATTGATGGTTATCCTAAAGGGGCCATTGTTGCCAGTTCTGATGGAAGTAAAATTTGGTGGAATGGGGTAGAAGATAACAATACAGATCCGGATAGTACATCAGTTTCCGGTTGGAAAAATCTACTAGCAGATCCTAATGGGTTATTTCTACAGAAAGCTAATAACTTATCTGATATTAATAACAAAGCGACAGCGCGTAATAATTTAGGACTGGGAGAGATTGCAACTCAAGATTTTATTCCTGACGCCACACTTATAGAAAAAGGCATCACCCAACTTACAGACAAGACAGGTAACAGTAATACCCTTGCAGCAACTCAGAAACTTGTTTCTGATGTGAATGATAATGCCAATAATAAGCTCGCTAAAAATCAAAATGGGGCAGACATCTTCAATAAAACTGAATTTGTAAAAAATATCGGTTTATCGGAAATGGTGGCGTTGGCTAAAGGGGCGGTGCCGAATAGCCGGAAAATTAACGGGAAGCCGTTGACCGGGGATATTAGTCTGAATGCTGGGGATGTGGGAAGTTATGCTAAATCTGAGAGCGATAATACTTTCTTACGCATTTCTAGCAATAAAACCGCAACCGTTGGCAATTTACTGATTGACAGTAAAACTCCTTTTCCTAAATTGCGTTTCAAATCGAAAGATGGATATATATTGGGAATTAACGGTTCTGAAGGGAAATTGTTGCATATCTATTCTGACGATCCCAAGAATCAGCGGCGTTATAATATATTAACGCCTGAGAGAAGTGGTACTCTTGCATTACAAAATACAGCTATGAAATCCGAAAATGGTTGGTGGCAATGTGGAGATACGGGGGTAATTATTCAATGGGTTAAAGTCCTATCAGCTCAACAATCATGGATAAAGGTAAATTATCCAATTTCTTTTAAAAATAAGCTTTTTGGCTATGCTGCAAGTATGTCGAGTATCAATACATCAACTGGCCACACATTAGTACGTAATGCAACACTATCGACATTTGAATATCAAGCAGGTACTCCCAACAATGATGAGAATCCAGGCAAAGTTGTACATATATTATTTTGGGGGGTATAAATGGTCTATTTCTCCAGAAAAGAATGTGTTTTTTATAATGAAGCTCATGAAGAGTGTGTTGAAATAACAGTAGAAAAACACAATGAATTGCTTGACGGTCAATCACGCGGGTTTGCTATCGTCAGTGATAAAGAGGGTTATCCAATTCTTACAAAGCAAGCACCGTCTGTTTATCACAAATGGGATAGTGAAAAGTGGATAATATCAGAAAGTGATAAAATAAAGCTTAGACGGGAACAGCAACAACAAGCAGAACATAAGAAACAGCAACTTATGTTCACTGTAAGTAAACAGATCGCTCCGTTACAAGATGCTGTAGATTTGGGGATGTCGAGTGATGAGGAAAAATCGCTGTTAGCAGAGTTAAAAAAATATAGAGTATTATTGAACCGCATTGATGTTAATTCAGCGTCAGATATTAACTGGCCCGAAAAACCCTTAGAATAATGGAATCAGGGCCAATTGAACGTTTAGATAAGTCTAATCAAATATGGCTTTTTTGCACTACTCTGACTGAATCGTCCTTTAAATGTTGGATAACCATCCAACATTTAAAGGTGTAGTCCATTTATGTTTTAGTCTATTAGGTAATCATCAACCCACCAGGATAATACTTAATCCAATCAATAGCAGCACTGGGGTTAAATGGCTCAATGCTCAGTCCTTCCAGGCATTGCCAGAGTTCCTGGGTGTTCTGGGCTGTAATAACAATACAGTCCGGCATCACCCGGATTTTTAGTGGCATTCCGAAGGTAAATCCTGCCTCCTGTAACCATTTTCCTTTTAAAGAAATGCCGTTTTTAGCTACCTTGCCAAAACGTTCAGCTTGGGAAATTCGGCGAATTGTTTTATTATCGCGTTTAGCCATAATTAACTACCTTATATAGTTAGTTGTGGTAAGCAGGGTTATCGGGTGCCCGCCCGGTAGCTCTGCGTCAGTGGAAATAGTTTCTCAATGTTGAATTATGAACTATAGGTCATCTTTCTGCAATAAAAATGTGACCTATAGTTTACCTGGGCTTTTTGTTTTCAGGCAGTCCATTGAGGGCGTCATTCCAGTGTTGATCCCGTTCTATATTATTCACTATTTTGCTGATCCATGTTTCTGATTTGCCCCACCGTATAGCCAGTTCGCGGCGCGTCCAGCCTTTTCGTTTCATTTCAGACTTAAACAATTCTGGCGATATACGTTTCAAAATTACTCCATAAATATAAACTGTTTATCGACACATCATAGTATAGCCATTTCGCCGATAGGGTGACATTGGTAAATAAAATGACCGCTTAAGTGGCACAAGCCGAACTCCATGAACATAGGATATGCCACACCAGAAATATCTATCACTAAGGTGATTGTTATATGAAGTTGGGTTACATGCATGCGTCAAAAACTGACGGTATCAAGTGCTGGATTTATGAATAATGCCCTATGAGGCAAAGATCTGGTGAGGCATTTTATTTTGCACTATGAATTATAAAATAGAGGTAGTTGCTGTGCTACAGACATAAAAAAACCAACCTAATCATGGTTGGTTTTTCCAAAAGCTCCGCGGCTCCTTTGCGTATCCTTTTGTGTCCCTTCATTGTCCGGTCAGTGTCCAATCAACTTTGCTAACTCACTGTTTTTAAAGCTGTTGTCCTATCACTGTCCCTACTAAATTGGTGGAGCTGGCGGGAGTTGAACCCGCGTCCGAAATTCCTACATCCTTGGTACTACATGCTTAGTCTAATCTTTACATTCGCTTGCCAGCTGCGGACAGACACGCCACTAACAAACTAGCCTGATTAGATTTAACGCTTCAACCCCAGGCAAGGCATCCACGCGATCTCTTTTGGGTTTGACCTCTCTTGATCCCCGTCCTAAGAGCGGAGGCTAGGGAGAGAGGGCTCTGCGCAGGTTATTAAGCTGCCAGTGCGTATTTTTCGTCGTTTGCGACTATTTTTTTGCGGCTTTTTACGAGGCCAACCGCCCCTCGGCATGCACCTTGGGTTTCGCGAATCCCGTCGAATCCAGAATCAGCCCCAAGTGTCTTAAAAGCAAGTATATCAGAATACTAAACTATAATGCCAGAATTTATCGCCCAGAATTCTTCATAATACGTGCTTTGTCTAATTTCCATTCACGTTCTTTAATGTCCGAACGTTTGTCGTGTGCCTTTTTGCCTTTTGCTACGCCAATTTTGACTTTGCACCAGGCGTTTTTCCAATAAAGAGATAAGGCAACAACGGTATAACCATCACGATTGACTCGGCCATATAATGAGTCAAGCTCGCGCTGATTAAGTAAGAGTTTGCGTGAACGCATTGGATCACAGACGACATGGGAAGAAGCTACATTTAACGGGGTGATGGTGGCACCAAAAAGATAAGCGTCTCCATCTTTGAGCAAAACGTAACTGTCGCTGATGTTGGCTTTACCAGCGCGCAGTGATTTGACTTCCCATCCTTGTAACGAGAGACCCGCTTCAAATTCTTCTTCAATGAAGTATTCGTGACGAGCTCGTCTATTCATGGCAATGGTTGCCGAACCGGGTTTGTGTGCTTTTTTCTTTGTCATAGTGTATGCATTATACTGAATGCTTTGGTGAAAGAAATCTTTTCCCGCACATATTTGCTGATTAATGAGTGTTTATTGCATTATACGCTGACAGATTTTTCTTTGATCACGTATAGGTGATATTATTCGCTACAATTAAGCCTTACAGGAAATTATATGCCACAGATTAGTCGCTCTGCGTTAGTACCATTCAGCGTGGAACAAATGTACAAATTGGTCAATGATATAGGTTCTTACCCGGATTTTTTGCCGGGGTGTGTCGGCAGTCGGGTGCTGAGTGTTAGCAATAATGAAATGACTGCATCAGTCGATGTTTCGAAAGCGGGTATAAGTAAGACTTTTGTTACCCGGAATATTCTGGCCGATAACCAAAGCATTAATATGCAACTGGTCGATGGGCCTTTTCGTAAGTTAATGGGAGGCTGGCAGTTCATACCATTGAGTGAAGATGCCTGTAAAGTTGAGTTGCACCTTGATTTTGAGTTCACTAATAAACTGATTGAATTGGCTTTCGGTAAGATTTTTAAGGAACTGGCCGGGAGTATGGTGCAAGCTTTTACTCTGCGTGCACGCGAGGTTTATCGTGTCTGATATTAATGTCGAAGTTGTTTATGCATTGCCTGATCGCCAATATCTGCGTACGGTGAAATTGGCTCAAGGCGCAACTGTCGAGCAAGCAATAGTTGCATCAGGTTTGCTGACTTTGCGTAATGATATTGATCTGCAAAAGAATAAGGTTGGAGTTTATAGCCGTCCTGTTAAGTTGACGGATGTTTTGGAAGAGGGTGATAGGGTGGAAATTTACCGCCCATTATTGGCTGATCCAAAAGAAATGCGTCGTAAGCGTGCTGAGCGGGCTAAAAATAATGCTCAATAGTTACTATAGACAGCCAGTCATCCATTTTTTTGACTGACTGTCTATTTATATCTCTTTGGTTATTGAAGATCTTCGGTAAGTGAATTTTCGTTTTTAATGTCAGTCAGTACACCATTACTGTCAAATGTCAGTGTCAGAGTTTGTTGAGTCACTTTTTCGTGCCCAGGTTGCTGGCGAAATACATAAAACCACGTTTGAGTTCCAAACGGGTCCTGTAACATTGGTGTTCCTAATGTGTAAGCTACCTGTTGCTGGGTCATTCCTTTATGAATTTTTGATACACTAGTCGGTGTTAGGTAGTTCCCCTGATTAATGTCAGGGCGGTAAACAGCCCGTTCCAACGTAGAGCAACCCGCAGTCAGCATGACAAATGATACAGCAGCGGCAGTCAACATTTTACAGCGCATGGTAATTACATTCCTTTAGGAGTCAGGGGGTTGATAATAATAGACCTTGACGAGATTGAAAACCTTTATACCCGTTATCTTTCAAGTTGCCTCTTTGTTGGCTGCGCTCGCTCACCCCGGTCACATAGTTTGCTATGCTCCCGGGGATTCTCTCCCTTGCCGTCGCAATGCATCTTAAAATCCATAGGGTATACAAGCTTTAGCTATGACCTTAAATATACGCAAAAGTTGCGTCAAATTATGCTGCCAGCAGTTCTTTGGCGTTTGCCAGGGTATTTTTTGTCACTTCATTACCTGCGAGAAGCCGCGCCAGCTCTTGTAATCTGGCTTTTTTATCCAGCAACTGCATTTGAGTTTCAGTTTCTTCACCGTCAGTCTGTTTACTGACATAAAAATGTTGGTGGCCACAACCAGCTACTTGAGGCAGGTGGGTGACGCACATAACCTGTGTAGATTCGCCTAATTCACGTAATAGACGGCCGACAATTGCGGCTGTCGGGCCGCTGATACCAACATCTACTTCATCGAAAATCAAGGCGGACGTTTCCATTTTCTTAGCCGTTATAACCTGAATTGCCAGCGCAATACGGGAAAGCTCACCACCCGAAGCGACTTTTGCGAGAGATTGGTGTGGTTGACCTGGGTTAGTGGTGACATTAAATTCAACTTTATCTGAACCATCAGCATTCAGATGTTCAGGTGCAAAAGAGACATCAATGGTAAAGCGACCATGTGGCATGGCGAGCTGATGCATGCTGTGAGTAATGAGTTCACTTAATTCTTTGGCATATTGCTGGCGAACCAGATGCAATCTTTCTGCGACTTCCAATGCTTGCTTATGATGTTGATTAACTTGTTCACTAAGGTGGGTACAGTCATCTTCTTGCTGCGCCAATAATTGCTGTTCTTCCAATAATTGTTGATGTAGTGAAGGAAGTTCTTCTGGGACAACGTGATGTTTACGGGCTACCCTAATTTGTTGTGAAATTTTTTGTTCCAGTTCAAAAAGACGATTTGGGTCCATATCCAACTGATCACCGTAGTGGCGGAGTTCATCGCTGACTTCATTAATTTGAATGGATGCTTCTTCCAGCATAGTGAGTAATTGGTTGAATTTATCATCCATAGTGATGAGTTCTGCCAGCTCGTGTTTAGCGTAATTCAGCAGGCTGATAATATTTTGTTCATCGTTATCACTGAGTAGCTGGAGTGCGGTTTGGCTGACAGAGAGTAACTGACCGCGGTTTGCTAACCGTTTATATTCATTATCTTGTTCCTGATATTCACCTGGTTGCGGTGCCAACTCATTGAGTTCTTTTAAGTGATACTCCAGCAACTGTTGACGAGATTGACGTTCAAGCGCCTGTTGTTGAAATCGAGCAAGATCCTGACAGCTTTGGTGCCATTGCTGATATGCCTGTTTCATTTCATTGTGTAGATTGGATTGATTAGCATAAGTATCGAGCAAGCGTTTTTGGTGACCATTATTCAATAGTAATTGGTGAGCGTGTTGACCATGAATTTGAATAAGATGGGTACCTAGTTCACGTAATTGAGAAAGTGGTACGGCAGTGCCATTGATAAAGCCTCTGGAGCGGCCATCTGACGTTATTGTGCGGCGTAGTAAGCATTCATTGCTGTCATCAAGTTGGTGATCTTCTAACCATTGACGAGCAGAAGGCGTATCAGAAAGAGAAAATCGGGCGCAAATATCAGCACGAGAAGCCCCGTTACGCACCATATTGGCCTCACCACGATTACCCAGACATAAACCTAATGCATCAATTGCGATGGATTTACCCGCGCCGGTTTCACCCGTGATGGCTGTCATACCTGGCTGGAAGTCAATTTCCAGCTCACGAACAATGGCAAAGTTGCTAATGGTTAACTGGGTGAGCATCACACTTCTCCTGTGTATAAAAACACCTCTGTATCTTCATACAGTATAAACTGGTTTTTTATACAGTAAAGTGGTGAAATCTAATTTTTTTAGAACATTTTTTTAGACCAGCTTAGTTTTGTACTTAATGTATTGAAATAATTATAGTCTTTAGGGTGAATGAGATTGAGCTTCTGTTTGCTGCGGCTAATAATCACATCTTCTCCGTCCTGTATAGGCAGAACTATTTGGCTATCGCAACTGACTTCATAGTCGTTGCTATTTTGGGAAAATTTCAACCTTATATTGCTTTCGCTACTGATAACTAATGGCCGGGAAGACAATGTATGTGGGAACATCGGTACCAGGACGATAGCATTCAGGTTAGGTGTCAGAATTGGCCCACCCGCGGAAAGCGAGTAAGCTGTGGAACCCGTTGGCGTTGCGATAATGAGTCCGTCAGAACGTTGGGAAAAGGCAAAACGTTCATCGATATAGACTTCGAATTCAATCATATGTGCCACTTTCCCCGGATGGAGTACGACTTCATTGATTGCGGTACTGATGCGGGGTTTATGGCCGTTTCTTCTGACTTGGGCTTCTAGCAGGAAGCGGTGTTCGTTCCGATATTCGCCATCTAATACTTCAGAAAGTTGCTGTAGGGCATTATCAGGATCTAAGTCCGTCAGAAAACCCAGATTGCCTCTGTTAATGCCAATGACTTTTATGTCATAACGGGAAAGGACTCGGGCAGCGCCCAACATATTGCCGTCGCCACCAACGACAACAGCTAAATCAGCCTGTTTACCAATTTCAGTCAGACCGCCAGTTCGTGCATCTTTTAAACCAATGTCTTTGGCAACCTGACGATCAATAATGACAGAATAACCTTTGGATTTTAACCAATGATAAAGCATCTCATGAGTAGCAAGCGCTTCTGGGTGGCGAGGATGACCAACAATACCTATGCATTTGAATTTTTTATTCATCGTTGTAATTTCCTTCTAGCAAGAGGTTTTATCCTCACAATATGGCGGGTTCCCTTGAATCCCCAGTTTAGATCCCCATAATAGGCTAAGTAGCGAGATTAATGCCAAATACGCGGAGATATTCATGAGTAGTAAAGAACAAAAAATGCCTGACGAGCAAGTCTCGGAAGATATGGAAGTTGTATCTGAACAGCAAAACAGTGCGGATAAAGCAGAAGCATCGGAGACTGAAAGCGTTGTTGATCTGCGTGTCGCAGAGCTGGAAGAACAGCTCAAGCAGGCGCAACAACGTGAACGTGATGCCATTTTGCGTGCTAAGGCTGAAGTTGAAAATATCCGTCGTCGTACTGAGCAAGATGTGGAAAAAGCCCATAAGTTTGCGTTAGAAAGATTTGCCAATGAACTGCTACCGGTGATTGATAATCTTGAGCGCGCTTTGGAGGCAACAGATCGTACTAATACCGAAATAGCGCCTATGGTTGAAGGCGTCGAGCTGACGTTGAAGTCTTTCCTTGGGGCTGTGGGTAAATTTGGTATTGAAGTTGTTGGCGACACAAATGTTCCTTTTAATCCTGAAATTCATCAGGCCATGACCATGATGGAATCCGATCAGCATGAACCGAATCATGTCATGATGATCATGCAGAAAGGGTATACCTTAAATGGCCGTTTGTTGCGCCCGGCAATGGTAGCCGTATCGAAGTAATTTTAGCTTAGTCGTAATTTTAATTCAGTAATAAGTATCAGTGCCGCTCCGACAGGGGCGGCATTTTTTTATTGTGGCAATTCAGGTGTCCAGTTAATTGGTGCGACGCCTTGGTTTTCTAGCAATGCATTGGCTTTTGAAAAGTGTTTGCAGCCAAAGAACCCTCGGTGGGCAGATAGTGGAGATGGATGAGGTGCTTTGAGAACATGATGTTTATTAGCATCAATAAAGTAGCCCTTTTTTTGAGCGTGGGAGCCCCAAAGCAGAAAAACGACGCCTGAACGGTGCTCATTGATAGCGGCAATGACTTTATCAGTGAAAGTTTCCCACCCCAGATTCGCGTGGGAGTGTGCATTACCACGTTCTACGGTGAGTACGGTATTGAGTAGTAACACTCCTTGTTTAGCCCAACTGACTAGGCAACCGTGATTTGGATGCTGGAAGTCAGGTATATCGGATGCCAATTCTTTGTACATATTAACCAGAGAAGGTGGTGCAGGAATACCCGGTTGTACAGAAAAAGAGAGGCCATGTGCTTGATTGGGGCCGTGGTAAGGGTCTTGCCCAAGTATCACCACCTTAATATCAGCCAATTCGGTGTAGCGGAATGCATTAAATACATCCTGTTGTGGCGGATAAATGGTTTTACCTGCCTGACGTTCTTTTGCGACATAGGCCAGTGTGTCGAGAAAATAGGGTTGTTTTTTCTCGTTACCGATTACGTCATGCCATGTGAGAGGTGCGGACATAGTAAATCCTTTTTATAGATTACCAAATGGATGCTAGCTGACCGATTACAAAATCAGAGGAAAACCTTTGATGCACACTAAAACTAAATTCTTGATAACTATTTCAATGTTGTAAAGTATTTTTGAAAGTTTATCCAAAGAATTGCTTTGTGGTTAGCTATAGAAACTTATTTAAAACATAAGGTAGCAATATGTTTTATAGTAACTATATGAAATTAACTGTTCTGAATCAATGAGTATCCTCATTTGTGTGAGTATATCGGAATGAGACATATTGGCCTGATCGAATAACCCAGATAAGTCATTGATAATTTTGTTTATTGTGCGGACGTAGAGATAGAAATGATTACAAGTATGCAATACCGTGAAGGCCAGATTGTAGTTAAGGATTAAGCTGGATCGTTTGAATATCGTATGAAACCAAAACAATACTTGTTGTAAGCAGTCAGTTCACTTTGACTCTTTTCTGGCTATTTATTGACAAATAATAGGTATAAATTTCTCTGTTATCAGAGAGAAGAATCACAATTGATTAATTTTGTTAACAAAATTTAAACATTTATTTAACTTAATGGTATTCCCTGCCGATAGATTAGTTGTACTAATTAGATCGTCGATTATTTTCAACTATCTTTAGGGGAATTTTATGAGTTTATCAATTGAAATGAATCTATCAGTCGATTCAAGTTTTCCCGTTTTAAATAATCTTCAACTTGTTACACCGCCTTCTGTTCCAGATCAGAATATTGAAAAAGCGACCACAGAAGTTTTTTCCCTCTCTGAAACAACTAAACAAAGTAATAGAGTCTATCAATCATTAATTAATGAGCAGAGTATTAACATTAATTTAAAGTCAATCACCGGAATTAAGTCTGAACAAATTAGTGGTAAGCAATCTCATGAAATTGATTATATGTTAACCTTAATTTCTGATGATGTTTATATACGCACCACGATGGGAATAGGTGATTATGTTCGTCTTTCTGATGGTGAATTATTAAAGGCAGGAATAGAACCGGCAAATTTAAGGGATGAAACAACGGGTTTTCAGGCAGGTATTTATCGGAAAGATGATCTCTATATAGTTGCTTTTGTGGGCACTAATGATTTGAAGGATATATTAACTAATTTACGACAAGGTTTTGGATTTGATGAAGCTCAATATCATCAAGCCATTGATTTAGCTCGTACCGCCAGAATGGCATTTGGGGAAAACTTATTATTTACCGGGCACTCTTTGGGAGGGGGATTAGCCGCGACAGCCGCATTATCAGTTGGAAAGCCTGCGGTAATATTTAATTCAGCCGGTGTTTCTGACAATATGATGAAAAATTTGGGGTTTTCACCCCAAGAGGGTAGGGCTATCGCTGAAAATGGATTGGTGCGTCATTATGTTGTGGAACATGATTTGCTTGATGTATTACAACAGAAACTGCCCGTATCTCAGCCGATAGGACATAAAATCTTACTGAAATATAATGATAATTCAGGAGAATCAGATCAAGGGTTTCCTCATAATCTGATACGTGGACTAAAAGCACATTCTCTTAAAAAGATGCTGGAATTATTAACGATATACAAACCTTGGTCATCTTTAAATGATGAACAGCAAGAAGAATCTCTAGTCAAGCTTAATGAACCGGATCTGAGTGTTTCCATATAATAAAGAGAAGCGCGATGAAAATTGGTGAAGTAATTGAGCCTGAATCGGAACCAGATTGTCAGCGGAGTGAAGAAAATATAACTCCGTTACAATGGGCTATATTCAATCAGCGAATGGATGATGTTAATAATTTGCTGAAAGAGGGCGCTGATCCTACTCAACCTGGTTTGCAACAAGAAAGTGCTTTACATACGGCTGCAAAAATCAACAGCCCTGATTATCTTAAATCTTTGTTATCAGTCGTGCCGGATGTGAATATTATGCATCCTGTAACCTTAGCAACACCTTTACATGTTGCAGTTCAGGTAAGAAGAAGAATGCAGATTGAATTACTGTTGGCCGCCGGTGCTAATCCCAATCAGGCTAATCGGATTGGAGATACGCCGTTACATATTGCAGCCAAAATCAATTCGCCGGAACTGGTGTTGATATTGTTGAAGTCAGGCGCTGATCCTAGATTGCAAAACAAGCAACAATCAACGTTCCAGATGTATCTCAATCTTACACCGCTAAAAGCGCGGAGCTATGAGATGCAAGCGGAATATGATGAAGTCAATCATTGGCTGAAAGCTCAGCAAGTCAGCCGGTATTATTTGAAGTAAGATAAAAACGGGCTATTTGGCCCGTTATTTTTCATTTAAAGATCAATAAGTTATATCCTATTGATTTCAAGATGCATCGCGGCGGCAAGGGAGCGAATCCCGGGAGCATAGAGAACTATGTGACTGGGGTGAGTGAGTGCAGCCAACAAAGAGGCAACTTGAAAGATGACGGGTATAAATCAGTAATTGTGGGTTGGAGCATTAGGAGCAATTCACAAATCACCATGTTTTTATCGCGTTTTATGAATATTATATATTAATTTATTTCTCTTTGATTTCTCTGATGAAGTCAAGCGAGTAGCATTCAACTTTCAGCTTACGCGGGCCACGTGTCTCTGAGAAAAGACTTTATTTTCGTCCCCGGTTACCATCCGACTGGGATTCCTATCGGTTCATGCTTTATTTTTGTGGGCGACGACTTATGGTCAGTGTATTTGCGGATGGCATCATTGGCATCTACTGTGGAGGGGAGAAACTCATTATCGAATGTTGTCCAGATGGACGTATCTATATTTGTGGAGAAACAAATGACTTCATTTGCTGAACGAGCATCGCCTTATTCCGAAGCACTACGTTCCTCATCATTCCGGAAATTGCTTATTGGTCAAGGCTTGTCAATGATTGGTGATGCAGTCTGTTTAGCTGCCCTTCCTGTTGCGTTGATTCATGCCAAACTGAGTGGAGAGGTTTTTGGTGTCGTCATGGCTGCGGTAGGATTAGGGACGGTCATTGGGGCTGTCGCTGGAGGTCTGCTAGCAGACAGAAAGTCACCAAAACACATTCTCATTGCAACAGATACCGCCAGAGGGTTGGCGCAAGTTGCTGCAACTATGTTACTTGTGTTAAACGCCCCGTGGTGGGGATTAGTACTTGCCTATTTAATATTTGGTATTGGCATTGGCGTCTCTCGCCCATGTGCTCAAGTTCTGCTTGTAAACTTGCTACCCAAGCAAGCCTTAGTGGCAGGAAATGGAGCCATGAATTTTATAGATAACTTTGTGGCAGTAGTCTTTCCTGCCACAGTAGGAGTTATGATCATATTGTGGGAACCAGCATGGGGAATACTGGTTGATGGTATTACGTTTTTCGCAGCAGCTCTTTTTACTGCCCTGATACCCGATATAGGGGTTCGTGGTTCTGATAATAAATTCTCTATACGTGAGGTATTGAACGGTATCACAGTCATTACTGGTAACTCTGTATTGCTACTCGGATTTATCGCGACATTGATCCTGAATGTGTTGTGTTTCCCTATTTTCTTAGTCATCGCTCCATACGTAATCAGTGATAGATTCAGCGATACAATGTGGGGGTTTTGTCTGGCAGCTTCGGGAGCTGGTGCATGTATTGGCTCTGTTATTACAGTACTTACTGCTGGTCACCAACGTCTAATAAGACTTGCCGTGATTTGTGGTTTATTTCTCTGTAGTGCAATGCTTTTATTGGGGATAGGAGGCTTCTCTTGGATGGTCATTCTGGGGGCAATGTTTGTTGGGATTGTTGAAGCATCCTGGCTTACTGGTTGGGCCACTGCTATGCAAACCCTCTCTCCAGAAAAAGACCTTGGAAAAGTTGTAGCGGTAGATACTTTTGTTACCAGTGGTGCACACCCATTCATTTATCTTGGAGCAGGAATCATCGGTGCAACAGTGGGATATTCTGAAACTCTAACATTGACTGCAATCGTCAGTGCTATTGGAATCATTGCTATCGCACTTGCTGCGATCACTCGCAAAATATGAAAGGAGAATAACATGTCACTGACCACCATTATTAAAGATACCCCAATATGGGTCTGGATTCTTTTTGTTTTTCTCATCAGGCGCGGGATCAGTGCCTTGTCCGATCGTGAAATGCGAATTGATCGTCTTTTCTTACTACCAATAGTATTTCTGGTCTGGGGAGTATATAGCGTCATTTATGAAACCACATTCTCAGATTTAGCCTTGATAACGATGATAGCGGGTTTATTTGTCGGGATTGTAATAGGATGGGGTCTGTGGCGTTCTCAACCAAGATTACGTGAAAAAGCAGGCAGTGATTTAATCATCCGTCCTGGTACTTGGTTAACGCTGACGCTGATTGTTATCACATTTATCGTTAAGTTTATTATTATGGCGATGTTAAGTATTCACCCTGCGTTGTTGCATTCGTTACACTTCAATCTGTTTTTTGGCTTTAGTAATGGTGTGCTTGACGGTATTTTCTGGGGCGGAACACTAAATCTTTTTATTCCTTGGTATAGAAACAGGACCAAGAACGTCTACAAATAGTGTTTATGAAACCAAATAGCATTTATGAAACCAAATAGTGTGATTGCAAAAACTCGGGATGGCAAAATGCCCGATGAGTTATTTAAAGAAATAAAGAAGCGTTTGCTGAGGACCCTATTTACTCACAGAATAATCTTACTATGCGAAACTGCATATTATAATTAACGGGCCAATCGGCCCGTTTAAAGATTTACGCATCGCTACTGACTGGCGCTTCCGGTTTTGGATTACCGGAAGGTTTACGGCGTTTACCGATATTTTTACTATCCCGATGACGTATTTTGGCTTTTTTCTTCGATTCTTCCGCTTTCTTTTTCTCTTTGCGTTTAGCCAATACTTTTTTCGATGGCTTATTGCGGGCTTTATCACTTGGTGCTTTGGTTGTTGGGCGAAGTTCATCAACCATCCGCGATTTTAGTGGTTCATTCAGATAGCGACTGATTTTGCCTAATAAAGGATGATCATGCGCTTCCACTAAGGTAATTGCAGTACCTTTGCGACCTGCACGAGCTGTCCGGCCGATACGGTGTAGATAAACATCGGCAGTACGCGGTAAATCGAAGTTGAATACATGGCTGATATCATCAATATCCAATCCACGGGCAGCAACATCTGTTGCAACCAGAACAGTGACGCTGCCATCATTCAGGAGCTTAACTGCTTCCGTCCTTTTCGCCTGTACCATTTCCCCTTCAAGGAACCGGGCTTTAATGCCGGCTTGATGCAATTCACCCACAAGTTCGTGTACACGTTCACGTTTGCGAACAAAAATAATGGATTTAGTGACATCAGGTTGTTTCAGTAAATGGCAGAGCAGGGCTGTTTTGTGTACCGAATTATCTGCACGGTAGTAAAATTGCTGGATTTTTTTGCGTTCACGGCGTGAGGGTTCAGCATCAATTTCAACTGGATCTTCCAGTAAACGTTCAGCAAAATCACGAATGGCTTCCCCTTCCAGAGTAGCAGAGAACAACATGGTCTGTTTGCGCCAACGGGTTTCACCCGCTATGGTTTCAATATCATTGGCAAAACCCATATCCAGCATACGATCGGCTTCATCAAGGATCAGTGTTTCAACTGCCCGGCAATCAAAGTTTTCTTCCTTGATATATTGCAGCAGACGGCCTGTAGTGGCGACGACAATATCTTGATTCTCGCTGAAAATTTCTGCGTGATTCATATAGGCTACGCCGCCAGTAATGGTAGCGATATCCAAATGGGTATGCGCAGCGAATTCTTTTGCCTGATCTGCCACTTGCATGGCTAGCTCACGGGTGGGCGTCAGGATCAGAATGCGTGGTGGTCCAGATTTCTTGCGTGGAAAATCCAATAAATGCTGCATAGCTGGCAGCAGGAAAGCTGCGGTTTTACCGGTACCGGTAGGCGCTGATCCTAGTACATCACGCCCGTCCATTGCTGCCGGAATAGCAGCAGCCTGAATTGCTGTCGGGCGGGAGTAACCTTTATCGTTCAGGGCGTCAAGCAGGCGTTCATCAAGTTCAAGTTCAGAAAAGTTTGTTGCAGTCATCATATACCTCTGTTTAGGCCGCCGATTATAAACAGGTTGGGCGCATTGTTCATCTATTAAAGCGGTCAATTAAGGTAGATAGCTTTTACCGAAACATAATAACCCTTATCCTATGGCGAAATTTTTTTATACTAAATAGATGCAGGTTATTAATTTGAAACAGAAACGACTTTTACGCCGAGGTGGATTTACTTTCAAGCAATTTTTTGTTGGTCATGATCGGTGTGCGATGAAAGTCGGGACTGATGGCGTTTTATTGGGAGCATGGGCCCCGGTGAGTGGCAAAAAAGCGATTTTAGATATTGGCTGTGGCAGTGGGCTCATTGCGCTGATGCTAGCACAGCGTACCGATGAAAATACTAAAATTGATGCAGTGGAACTGGATACCGAGGCCGCATTGCAGGCGCAAGATAATGCAGAGCAATCTCCTTGGCAGAAAAAGATAGATGTTTATCAGCAGGATATTGGTGATTTTGCTGAACAGTATTCGCAATGTTATGACTTAATTGTCAGTAATCCCCCCTATTTTGAACCGGCTGTTGCTTGTCGAAATGAGGCAAGGGAACAGGCTCGTTATACGGGGTCGCTGACTCACCGGCGGTTATTACAGTATGCAGAGACGTTGATTACAGAGGATGGTCTGTTTTGTGTGGTATTGCCATATGCCATTGGGGAGGAATTTGAAACAATGGCATGTCGTCTGGGCTGGTTTTCCCATCATCGGGTCAATATTCGCGACAGGCAAAGCAAGCCATTGCATCGGGTGTTATTGGCATTTTCTCGTCAGGAAAAAACCGGCTTAACCAGTGAATTAACTATTCGTCAGCCAGACGGTACATATACGCAAGAATTTCAGCAATGGGTGACGGATTTCTACCTCTATTGTTGAATTATTCATTGAGTTATTGAAAGAACCACGCCGGAACGTGGTCATGCAGAGGTCTTGCCAGCAAAAATTAGGGTGTTAAAATCGTTGGTTTTGATTCTGGCAATAAATCGGGGTAATCCAGTGTGAAATGCAGACCTCGGCTCTCTTTCCTTTCTAACGCACAACGCACGATTAATTCAGCGACTTGCACCAGATTTCGTAATTCCAACAGATTGTTAGAAATCCTGAAATTGGAATAATAATCGTGAATTTCCTGTTGCAACATATTAATACGGCGTAATGCTCGTTCCAGGCGTTTGGTTGTACGCACAATGCCGACGTAATCCCACATAAATAGGCGTAATTCGTGCCAGTTGTGTTGAATGACGACCTGTTCATCTGAATTGTCAACCCGGCTCTCATCCCAGAAAGGGAGTTGCGGTACTTCTGCTATTGTTTCAATCTGTTGTTGGATACTCTCCGCAGCAGACCAGCCATACACTAGGCACTCCAGCAGAGAGTTAGATGCCATACGGTTTGCGCCGTGCAGACCTGTATAGCTGACTTCACCGATAGCGTATAAATTGTTGAGGTCAGTATGTCCCTGATGATCGACAACAATACCACCGCAGGTGTAATGGGCAGCAGGAACGATTGGAATCGGTTCTTTTGTTAGATCAAAACCCAGTGTCAGCAATTTTTCATAAATCATTGGAAAATGTTGGATAATGAAATCCGCTGGTTTATGGCTGATATCCAGAAACATGCAGTCAGCACCCAGGCGTTTCATTTCATGGTCAATCGCTCGTGCTACGATATCGCGAGGGGCGAGTTCAGCACGTTCATCGAAATCAAGCATAAAACGGCTACCATCGGGGCGTTTCAGATATGCGCCTTCACCTCGCAGGGCTTCTGTCAACAGGAAATTGCGTGCCTGTGGATGGAAAAGACAAGTCGGATGAAACTGGTTAAATTCGAGATTGGCGATGCGGCAGCCCGCGCGCCATGCCATTGCAATGCCATCGCCGGATGAAATATCGGGATTGGTCGTATATTGATAGACTTTAGCCGCACCGCCTGTTGCCAGTACCACGACCTTCGCGCGATAAGTTTCCACCTGTTCTTGCTGACGGTTCCAGATATAAGCGCCGACGACTCGGTTTTCACCATCTAACCGGGCTTTATTTGATGTAATTAAATCAACCGCGTTGCAGCGCTCTCTCACCGTGATATTTGGATGAGACATCGCTTTATCAACCAGTGTCGTTTCTACCTCTTTGCCGGTTGTATCAGCATGATGCAGAATACGACGATGGCTGTGACCACCTTCGCGGGTCAGATGATATTGTTTTTCTCCATCTTCGCTGGTTTCTGTATCAAACATAACACCTTGATCAATCAACCATTGCACGCAATGACGGGCATTACTGGTGATAAACTCAACAGCGCTTTTATCGCAAAGCCCTGCCCCGGCAATAAGGGTATCTTCAACATGAGATGTGATACTGTCCGTTTTATCAAATACAGCGGCGATACCACCCTGTGCATAATAGGATGCACCTTCACTAAGAATACTCTTACTTAATACCGTGATTTTATATTGTGAGGCTAGCCGTAAAGCCAGAGATAGGCCAGCGACACCGCTGCCAATAATAAGTACATCGCTGTAATGTTGAGAGAATAATGATTGCATAATTGATGATGTATGAATGAAGATGGGTAAAAATCATGTTAGCCTATCAGATATTATCAAAGCTATGATTGCAACAAAATGATGACAAAAATTGAACTTCGCAGAATTTTATTACTCAAAGCCATGCTTGCTCAGGAATAGGACATCATGGTTAGTTCAATAAATATCAATGTGGAGCTTTGCTTCGGGAGATTTAACCTCGGATGAGCGAGCAGTTAACGGATCAAATGCTGGTCGAGCGAGTGCAGAAAGGTGACCAAAAGGCGTTTAACCTACTGGTAGTCAGATATCAGCATAAAGTGGCGAGTCTTTTATCCCGCTATATTCCGCAGGGTGATGTTCCTGACGTTGCTCAGGAAACATTTATTAAAGCCTATCGGGCATTGGCTTCGTTTCGTGGTGATAGTGCTTTTTATACTTGGTTGTATCGTATAGCAGTAAATACTGCAAAGAATTATCTGACCTCTCAAGGGCGCCGTCCGCCGTCCAGTGATTTGGATGCCAGTGACGCAGAAAATTATGAAATTTCGAGTGCATTAAAAGAAATTTCGAACCCTGAGAATTTAATGTTGTCAGAAGAATTGAGGCAGGTGGTTTTCCGCACCATTGAATCTCTTCCCGAAGATTTGCGAATAGCAATAACGCTGAGGGAATTAGATGGGTTAAGCTATGAAGAAATAGCCACCATTATGGGTTGTCCGGTTGGTACGGTTCGTTCCCGCATCTTCCGTGCAAGGGAAGCCATTGAGGATAACATTCAACCACTGATTTAAAATTAAAAATAGTGGAACAATACTGAAGGGTACTTTGGCATGCAAAGAGAAAAACTTTCCGCATTGATGGATGGCGAAACTCTTGATAGTGAAGTCGTTAGTATTTTGTCTAAAGATTCTGTAATGCAGAAACGCTGGGAAAATTACCACTTGATCCGTGACACATTGCGCGGTGATGTGACGGAAGTACTGCACTTGGATATTGCTAGTCGGGTTGCATTGGCACTTGAAAAAGAGCCGGTTCATTCCGTCCTTGAGGCTATTCCTGAATCTCAGCCTCAACCAGAGAGCTGGCAAAAAATGCCGTTCTGGCAAAAGCTTCGTCCTTGGGTGAGTCAAATGGTTCAAGTAAGTGTTGCAGCCTGTGTTTCGCTGGCTGTATTGGTTGGTGTACAGCAGTACAACAGCCATAGTGCTGAGGATCTTGAATATCAATCTGATACGCCTGCATTTAACACTTTGCCAATGATGGGATCGGCTTCTCCGGTGAGTTTGGGAGTGCCTTCTGGTGATGATGTATTTGGCAATGATCAGCGCATTCAAATGCAGGAGCGTAATAAACGTATTAACATCATGCTGCAACAATATGAACTCGATCGCCGTGTGCATTTTAAGCAAAATGACGAACGGGGAATTTCGCCACAGGTTGCTATTCCGGTTCCCGGAACGCAATCTTTAGGAACACAATAGCAGTAATGAAACATATTTGGTTTTCCGTTTGCTTGCTGGCGGGCTGCTTGTTTGCTCCTTTACAAGCTTCGGCGCAGCTCAGCAGCGCTGAAGTTTTGTTGCAGGAGATGGGTAATGCCACTCAGTCTCTGACTTACGAGCTTGCTTTTATTAATCTCAACCAGCAGTCAATCGTCTCAGTTCGTTATCGCCACGCCGTTATCGATGATATTCCAATTGCTCAGATTATGCAGATGGATGGTTCTCGTAGGGAGATTGTCCAGCGTGGTAATGAGATCAGTTATTTTGAACCTGGATTAGATGCTTTCAGCCTTAGCGGTAATCATATTATTGATTATTTACCAGCCGTCATTTTTGCTGACTTCAATCAGTTGAAAAAATATTACAATTTCATTGATGTTGGTCGTACCCATATCGGTGATCGGCCTTGTAGGGTTGTACGTATCACCTCCAAAGATGAAGTGCGTTATAATTATATTTTACTGATCGACGAAGAGACTCATTTGCCATTACGTATTGATTTACTGGATCGTGATAGTGAGGCGCTTGAGCAATTTAGGGTTGTTTCTTCCACCATCGGTGGGGGTATCAATGATGCAATGAGTGTGATTACTCGCTTGAATATGCCGCCAATGCTGGTCATTCCACCGTCAGAAAAGGTCGTATTCAATTGGAAAGTGGGTAAATTGCCGGCTGGTTTCGTTGAGGTTTCGCGTAACCGTCGTAAATTGTCAAATAGTGACTCACTTGAATCCATTATGTTCAGTGATGGCCTATTTAGTTTTTCCGTGAATGTGACTAATGTTAATAAGACCGGTAAGTTGGAATATCCTCTCCGTCGTGGGCCCCGAACGATTTATAGTGTGATACGTGGAGCAAATGAGGTGACAATTATTGGTGAATTGCCATTGGCAACCGCCAAGCGTATCGCCGCTGGTGTTGCGTTTATAGGAGCTGATTGATGGTCAAAGAATGGGCAACAGTAATTCACTGGCAACAGGGGCGGGCATTATTACGTTATGGTTCCTCTTCTGGTTGTGGCAGTTGTCAGGCGCGAGCGACGTGTGGTTCTTATTTGCTTAATAAATTAGGGGCTGATGGCATACATCAGCTTGAACTTGAGATTTTACAACCGTTGCAACCGGGGCAAAAAGTGGAAGTTGGGATTCCTGAGGGGAGCTTATTACGTTCGGCGTTGCTGGTTTATTTGACTCCGCTGATTGGGCTATTCCTTGGTAGTGCACTTTTTCAGTTATGGATGACCAATCAATTATGGGTGTTTTGTGGCGGTGTTTTAGGCGGCGCGTTAGGATTCTTCTCTGCCCGCAGAATCGCCACTTACTGGGATAATCGGCAGGAATATCAACCTGTCGTTTTGCAAATCGGCTTGCCTCCTGATGCCATTCACATTCAGCAGCGGGAATAAACCTACTTTAATCATCCAAGACGTCTAACAATTCATACTTTAAAGCCGCAGGCATGACTAGGTTTTCGTAGATTTGGCATGTAGAATACAGCCTTTCAGGCCGGTGGCCGACCTAATAAACCGTCGCTTTATGTCCCTCTGTGTGTCCATTAGGCGAATGATTCAGAAATATCAAGGCAGAAAAATATTTATAATGAAGCAAATACGAAATTTCTCCATTATTGCTCACATTGACCACGGTAAGTCGACGTTATCTGACCGTATTATTCAAATTTGTGGTGGCTTAACAGATCGTGAGATGGCAGAGCAAGTGCTAGATTCAATGGATCTTGAGCGTGAGCGTGGTATCACCATTAAAGCCCAAAGCGTTACCTTGGATTACAAGGCGAATGATGGGCAACTCTATCAATTAAACTTTATCGATACGCCGGGGCACGTTGATTTCTCATATGAAGTTTCCCGTTCACTAGCTGCCTGCGAAGGGGCATTGCTGGTGGTTGATGCGGGACAGGGAGTGGAAGCCCAGACGCTGGCTAACTGTTATACCGCGTTGGATATGGATCTTGAAGTTGTTCCTGTGCTGAATAAAATTGATTTGCCAGCGGCAGAGCCTGAGCGTGTAGCGGAAGAGATCGAAGATATTGTCGGTATTGATGCTACCGATGCAGTGCGCTGTTCGGCCAAAACGGGTGTTGGTGTACAAGACGTCATTGAGCGCTTGGTTAAAGAGATTCCAGCACCGGAAGGCGATCCTGATGCGCCATTACAGGCTCTTATCATTGACTCATGGTTTGATAATTACCTTGGTGTTGTCTCCTTGGTGCGGATTAAAAACGGTACCTTGCGCAAGGGTGATAAAATCAAGGTAATGAGTACCGGCCAGGTATATAACGCCGATCGTCTCGGCATTTTCACCCCTAAGCGTATTGATCGTGATGTATTGGGTTGTGGTGAAGTGGGCTGGCTAGTGTGTGCAATTAAAGACATTCTTGGCGCGCCTGTCGGGGATACTTTGACATTGGCCCGTCAACCTGCGGAAAAACCACTTCCGGGCTTTAAAAAAGTGAAGCCACAGGTTTATGCGGGGCTGTTCCCGGTTAGTTCTGATGACTATGAAGCATTCCGTGACGCATTAGGTAAATTGAGTCTGAATGATGCTTCGCTATTTTATGAGCCAGAAAGTTCTTCTGCATTGGGTTTTGGTTTCCGTTGCGGTTTCCTTGGCCTGTTGCATATGGAGATTATTCAAGAACGTCTGGAACGGGAATATGATCTCGACCTTATTACAACGGCCCCAACGGTTGTGTATGAAGTGGAGACAACTAGCCGCGATATTCTCTATGTGGACAGCCCATCTAAACTACCACCGCTGAATAATATTGAAGATTTGCGTGAGCCAATTGCTGAGTGTCATATGTTGTTACCTCAGGAGTACTTGGGGAACGTGATTACATTATGTGTTGAGAAACGTGGGGTGCAAACCAACATGGTTTACCACGGTAAGCAGGTTGCACTGACTTACGAAATACCGATGGCGGAAGTGGTTTTGGACTTCTTCGATCGATTGAAATCTACCTCTCGCGGTTATGCTTCACTGGATTATAATTTCACTCGTTTCCAGTCATCTGATATGGTTCGTGTGGATGTATTGATTAACGGTGAACGAGTTGATGCATTGGCGCTAATTACTCACCGTGGCAATGCACAGTACCGTGGCCGGGAACTGGTGGAGAAGATGAGAGAGCTTATTCCTCGTCAGCAGTTCGATATCGCAATTCAGGCTGCGATTGGTAATCATATTATTGCTCGCTCAACAGTGAAGCAATTGCGTAAAAACGTCTTGGCGAAGTGTTATGGTGGTGACGTCAGCCGTAAGAAAAAGCTATTGCAGAAACAGAAAGAGGGTAAGAAACGAATGAAACAAGTGGGTAACGTTGAGTTACCACAGGAAGCTTTCTTAGCCATTCTTCATGTTGGTAAAGACAATTAATAAGCTTGTAAGGAGTCTAAATGGCTAACACTTTTGCCCTGATCCTAACGTTGGCAACGTTAGTCACCGGAATTATTTGGTGTATTGATCGTTTCAAATGGGCACCAGCGCGCAAGAAAAAACTTGCCAGATTGCAAGAGTTGACTGAAGGTACAATGGATCAGGAGCATCTGGCTGAAACTATTAACAAGCCAACATGGGTGGATACTTGCTCATCTATTTTTCCTGTGTTAGCCGTGGTTCTGATCCTGCGCTCCTTTGTTTATGAGCCTTTTCAGATTCCATCGGGTTCCATGATGCCAACTTTATTGATTGGTGATTTCATTCTGGTGGAAAAATATGCATACGGATTGAAAGATCCCATCACTCAAACAACATTGATTAAGACCGGCGAGCCAAAGCGTGGTGATGTTGCCGTATTTAAATACCCGTTGGACCCCAGTTTTGACTATATCAAACGGGTGGTTGGTTTACCGGGCGATAAAATTATTTATGATCCGGCAAAGAAAGAGTTACGTATTTTTTCTAATTGCAGCAAAACAGGGAATTGTCAGGAAGAATTACCGGTTTCTTACGGTTCACTATTCCCAAGTGAATGGACAATGCAGCAATATGGTGTCGATTCCAAGGGTGAAAGTTCGAAAAAGGTCGGTGTTTTCCAAATTCCAGTTGAAGAAACGTTGCCGCCTTACAGTATGCGACAAGGTGAACGGATTGAGAATTTGGACGCGGTAACTCACCATATTTTGGAGATTCCAGGTGTACTATCGGTACCTAATTTCCGTCAGCCTGGCTTGCCAGAGGGAATGTGGGTTGTGCCCGAAGGCCACTATTTTATGATGGGTGATAACCGTGATAATAGCGCTGATAGCCGTGTATGGGGCTTTGTCCCTGAGAAGAATCTGGTCGGTCGCGCTTCCGCCATCTGGATGAGTTTTGAAAAACAGGAAGGAGAATGGCCTACCGGAGTTCGCTTCAGCCGTATTGGTGGAATTAATTAATATTTTTATATTAGCGAAGCATTAATTTTACTCGCAGTGTAGAATGTCCTTTCAAACTTAATGACTGGCTCCCAAAAGGAGCCAGTGCAAACGCAACAGTTTTGTCAGGGGTTCCTGTAACAGGTCTGTTGCGTGTGCGTTTTTATTTGACGAATTCTGACCGATATTGGTAGCACATGAATCCCATCGTAATTAACAGATTGCAGCGTAAGCTGGGGTACACTTTTGATCAGCATGATCTGCTGATACAAGCGTTAACTCATCGTAGTGCCAGCAGTAAACATAATGAGCGGCTGGAATTTCTTGGTGACTCAATCCTGAGTTTTGTTATTGCCAATGCGTTGTATCATCGTTTTCCTCGGGTTGATGAGGGGGATATGAGCCGCATGCGTGCCACATTAGTGCGTGGTAATACGCTGGCTGAATTGGCAAGGGAATTTGAATTAGGTGAATGCCTGCGTTTAGGGCCGGGGGAACTGAAAAGCGGCGGTTACCGTCGTGAATCAATACTTGCTGACACCGTTGAAGCATTGATTGGTGCGATTTTCCTTGATAGCGATATCCAGACTATTGAAAGAATTATCCTGAGATGGTACGAAACTCGCTTGAATGAGATCAGCCCTGGCGACAAACAGAAAGATCCGAAAACCCGTTTACAGGAATACTTGCAAGGGCATCATTTGCCTCTGCCGTCATATCTGGTTGTTATGGTTCGTGGTGAAGCTCACGACCAAGAATTTACTATTCACTGTCAAGTGAGCGGTATCGAACTGCCAGTTAAAGGAACAGGCTCTAGCCGTCGCAAAGCGGAACAAGCAGCGGCTGAGCAAGCATTAAAACAACTGGAGCTTGAATGAGCGAACAAGAAACCTATTGCGGCTTTGTTGCAATAGTTGGACGGCCTAATGTGGGGAAATCCACGTTGCTGAATCAGCTTTTAGGTCAAAAAGTATCTATTACTTCCCGTAAACCGCAAACGACCCGTCACCGTATTATGGGTATCCATACAGAAGGTGCTTATCAGACTATTTATGTGGATACGCCAGGGTTACATATTGAAGAAAAACGGGCGATTAACCGGCTGATGAACCGGGCTGCCAGCAGTTCTATCGGTGATGTGGAGTTGGTTATTTTTGTTGTCGAAGGGACTCATTGGACCCCGGATGACGAGATGGTACTGAACAAACTGCGTAATCTGCGTTGTCCGGTTTTATTGGCTATCAATAAAGTGGATAACGTGACCGATAAAACCAGCTTGTTGCCACATATTGGTTTTCTCAGTAAACAGATGAGTTTTCTGGATGTTGTCCCAATGAGCGCTGAAAAAGGCATGAATGTTGATACGATTGCTAAAATTGTGCGCGGATATATACCGAAAGCGACTCACCATTTCCCGGAAGATTATATTACTGACCGTTCTCAGCGGTTTATGGCTTCTGAAATCATCCGAGAAAAGCTTATGCGTTTTCTTGGTGACGAATTGCCATATTCTGTCACGGTTGAAATTGAGCAGTTCGTGGCGAACGAGCGCGGTGGTTACAAGATCCACGGTTTGATTCTGGTTGAGCGTGAAGGCCAGAAGAAAATGGTTATTGGTAATAAAGGCAGTAAAATCAAGACCATTGGTATTGAAGCCCGTCAGGATATGGAAAGACTGTTTGATGTAAAAATCCACTTAGAACTATGGGTTAAAGTTAAAGCAGGTTGGGCTGATGATGAGCGAGCGTTACGTAGCTTGGGTTACGTTGATGATTTGAAATAAGGCATCCCTGTGGACGGTTGGCAACGTGTTTTTGTTCTTCATGGGCGACCTTACAGTGAAACTAGTCTGTTACTGGATCTGTTCGCTGAAAATGAAGGGCGGATTAGCGTGTTGGCAAAAGGTGCGCGTAGCCGTCGTTCCAATTTGAAAGGCTGCTTGCAGCCATTTACCCCATTGCTGGTTCGTTGGAGTGGGCGGGGGGCAATTAAAACGCTGCGTGATGCAGATCCTATCTCTCTGGCCCTTCCGCTTACCGGCAATGTATTGTACAGCGGTTTATATATCAATGAATTGCTGTCAAGAGTGCTTGAACAGGGAACGGCTTATCCCGCCTTATTCTTTGATTATCTCCAATGTTTGCAGATTCTTGCTGCCAGTGAATATACACCGGAATATGCATTACGTCGGTTTGAACTAGCGTTGCTGGCAAATCTTGGTTATGGCGTTGATTATCTGCATTGTGCGGGCAGTGGTGAACCTGTCGCTGACACGATGACCTACCGTTATAGAGAAGAAAAAGGATTTATCGCTAGCTTGGTTGTTGATCATTACAGTTTTACCGGGCGCGAATTAAAGTCACTGGCAACTCGTGAATTCCCTGATTTTGCAACATTAAAGGCAGCAAAGCGTTTTACGCGTATTGCATTGAAACCTTATCTCGGTGGCAAGCCTTTAAAAAGTCGCGAATTATTTCGGCAGTTTGTACGTCAGAAGCCTGAAAAGAAAGAAAACTAATGAATTTGTTTCTCTTCAAGATGGAAAGTGTAAACTTGTCATATTCTAATATGACTACAGGAGATAAATATGGCTGAAGTATTATTAGGCGTTAATATCGATCACATTGCGACGGTGCGCAATGCTCGCGGCACCAATTATCCTGATCCGGTTCAAGCGGCTTTTGTTGCGGAACAGGCGGGAGCCGATGGCATTACCATTCATTTGCGTGAAGATCGCCGTCATATTACCGATCGGGATGTAGAACTGTTGAAAAAAACTATCCAGACTCGGATGAACCTTGAGATGGCCGTGACAGATGAAATGGTGGATATTGCCTGTCGTATTAAACCTGAATTTTGCTGTTTGGTGCCTGAAAAACGGCAGGAAGTGACAACAGAAGGGGGTTTGGATGTTATTGGTCAGAAAGATAAGGTTGCTGCGGCGGTTAAGCGTCTATCTGATGCGGGGATTCTTGTCTCGTTATTTATTGATGCGGAACATCGACAAATTGATGCGGCTAGTGAAGTTGGCGCACCTTTCATTGAAATTCATACTGGTGCTTATGCTGATGCAGAAAATGAAGTAGAACAGGAAAAAGAGTTTCATCGTATTAAAGCAGCCGTGACTTATGCAGCGAATAAAGGTCTAACGGTTAATGCGGGTCATGGGCTGACATATCATAATGTACAACGTATTGCTGCTCTGCCAGAAATTTATGAGTTGAATATTGGTCATGCCATTATTGGACGTGCGGTATTCAGTGGTTTGACCGCTGCGGTGGCGGATATGAAAACCCAAATGCGGAAAGCTCGCCGTTAATGGCTATTATTGGGTTAGGTACAGATATTGTTGAAATTGCCCGTATTGAAGGGGTTGTCGAGCGCTCAGGTGAGCGCTTGGCAAAACGCATTCTCAGTGAATTAGAATGGGAACAATATCAGCAACATGAAAAACCGGTTCGTTTTTTGGCTAAGCGCTTTGCGGTAAAAGAAGCCGCAGCAAAGGCATTAGGTACGGGTATCCGTAATGGGCTGGCATTTAACCAGTTTGAAGTGGTCAATGATGCACTGGGAAAACCGATTTTGCGACTCTATGGTGCGGCAGCAGCGTTGGCTCAGCAATTAGGGGCGACCTCTTTGCATGTGACATTGGCTGATGAGCGCCGCTATGCCTGTGCGACCGTTATTCTTGAGCGTTGATTTCAGATTTTATCCGCATGATGCAGTAATACAAATTTATCCCACAGTTGCTCTTCTGTTTCTTGTCGGTCTGGATCGGTGATAATGGTATTATTTATCGGACAGACTGATTGACAGGTTGGAACATCATAATGACCGATGCATTCGGTGCAACGGTCGGCATCAATCTCATAAATTTCATCTCCCATCGATATAGCCTGATTGGGACATTCGGGTTCACACATATCACAATTAATACAGCTTTTTTTGATTAATAACGACATTTCAATAGATTAACTTATTTTTCATTTTATATTTGTTTTTTCATTCTTTTGGGAAAGAACAGCTCGAATAATAACAAAATATTTATGGCTGTTGTAGTATTAGTAATAACAAAATAATTAAGGCCGGGTTCTGCCTGAATCCCGGTCTTTTTGCTAATTATGATAATGGCGCAATTGGCCAGTCAATTTCCGGTGCTGTTGAAGTATCAACCCGGTTAAGCATCACTCGGTATTTTTTCCATTCTTTGATTAATCGTATTTCTTCGTCTGTTGCGATATCAAGTTCCATAGCATCAGAAAGTGGGGTTATTTTTTCATTTGCGTGAGAGATAAATTGCGTTCTTTGGCTTTCCGCTATGGATATCAACTCCTCTTTTGTTGGTGGTGGAATATCTTCCCAACAAGGAAGACCATCTTCGCCAGAGGAAAGTATTTTTCCTGTGGGCGGGATTCCCGAAAACTCATTGAATATGTTATCAGTTACAGGTAAAGGGTCATTTGGCCATGAGCCCGCTGCAATATAATTCTGTTGTAATAATAGTGGATAAAATGCTTTATTTGATGCGCTAAATACATAGTTTTTGTTATTCATAATTCTTTACCAATTTTAATTAAATAATCATAATGGTAAATTGATTATTTCTAATTAATATCCTATTGCCCTAAAAAATACTCCAACAGGAGAAGAAGTGTTATTAGCAGTAGGACTCCTATAGCATTGGAATTGACTCCGGCTTACTATGGCTACTGAACATATTCCGGCGTCTTGGGGGTTATAACCGCCATGAGTTAACGTAATATTTAAACATGCGTTAGGAAATGGTATTGGAAAAGTATTTAAATACCCAGCCTCAAGAGAGCCATGACCGTTAGCCAGTACAAATCCCCATGTTTCAATTAAACCTGAAGGTAATTTTTGCCAACCAGCGCTAGCTAAATTTGCGGTAAAATACGACATATCTGGAATTTGATTAACACCAATGCCCACTTCTCGTTTCGCAGCTTCATTTAAACCCAGGTTTTTTACAAACTCATTTTTATTGGGAATATCTGCCCCGTTTTTTGCTTTTTCCAATGCGAAATCGGAAATTTGATTTGTAAATTTTTTTTCTAGCGCTCTATTTAATTGAGCTTTGATCTTAACGGTATCACCCTCATCGAGAACATCACTGTCAGATTCTGTCGCGATAAAGTCAGCTACAACAGAGGCTATTGTGGATGATTGACGTAACGCTTTATTTAACACATGACGGAAAATTCTATCTTCTTCTGGAAACCCAGTTTTTAAAATTTGCTCTCCTTCATATGTTGCCTGGCTCACTACATTAGCGTTATTACCAATAGAAAACGCTTTAAAATCGTTTTTTGGATTCATATATATTTCCCTAAAATTCAATGGCGGGTTTTATAGATAATATCTTAAATTATTGTAGAGAAATTTCTCAACGCTCATAGTCTAGAGATAAAAAGGAATAATTAAATATCTTTATATATTATGGGGTTAATTATTTTTCGCATGTTTTAAGTAAGAAATAATTCAATATATTTCAGTTGAAAATATATCGGAATAATTCAGTTTCTCTTGTGAACTATCTTAAGTAATTTCCATGTTGAAAGATTTATTCTGGAAAGTAAATTTTGATGACGTGCAAGATCATTAATGTCGTATGAGCTATAAAGTCTTGGCGAAGAAGAGTTTGGATGATAATAGAATATTTACTATTGTAGTATTAGCAATAATAAAATGATTAAGGCCGGGTTCTGCTTGAATCCCGGTCTTTTTACTAATTATGATAATGGCGCAATTGGCCAGTCAATTTCCGGTACTGTTGAAGTATCAACCCGGTTAAGCATCACTCGGTATTTTTTCCATTCTTTGAGTAATAGTACTTCTTCGTCTGTTGCTATATCAAGTTCTTCTGCATCAGAAAGTGGGGTTATTTTTTCATTTGCGTAAGATATAAGTTGCGTTCTTTGGCTTTCCGCTATGGATATCAACTCCTCTTTTGTTGGTGGTGGAATATCTTCCCAACAAGGAAGACCATCTTCGCCAGAGGAAAGTATTTTTCCTATGGGGGGGGATTCCCGAAAACTCATTGAATATGTTATCAGTTACAGGTAAAGGGTCATTTGGCCATGAGCCAGCCTCAATATACTCCTGTTGTAATAATAGTGGATAAAATGATTTATTTAATGCGCTAAATACATAGTTTTTATCGTTCATATTAATACCCTATTGCTCTATAAAATGCTGCTACAGGAGTTTGTAAATTTGGAATACTGCTAAAACATTGGAATTGGGCATTATTGACTATCATTATTGAAAATATGCCAGCATGTTGAGGTGCATTACCAACGTGAGTTAATGTGACGTTGAGACATGTATTTGGGAATGGGATTGGAAAGTTATTTAAAGCACCAGGTTCGGCATAATCATTACCTTTTACTGATGCTATTCCCCACATTTCAATTAAGCCCGAAGGTAATTTTTGCCAGCCAGCCTTAGCTAAGTTTGCGGTGAAAAACGACATGTCTGGAATTTGATTAACATCAGTGCCCACATCTCGTTTTGCCGCTTCATTTAAACCCAGGTTTTTTATAAACTCATTTTTATTAGGAATGTCTGCCCCGTTTTTTGTTTTTTCCAATGCGAAATCGGAAATTTGATTTGTAAATTTTTTTTCTAGCGCTCTATTTAATTGAGCTTTGAGCTTAACGGTATCACCCTCATCGAGAACATCACTGTCAGATTCTGTGGCGATAAAATCAGCTACAACAGAAGATATTGTGGACGATTGACGTAACGCTTTATTTAACACATGACGGGAAATACTATCTTCTTCTGGAAACCCAGTTTTTAAAATTTCCTCTCTTTCATATCTTGCTTGACTCACTACATTGGCATTATTACCAATAGAAAACGCTTTAAAATCATTTTTTGGACTCATATGTATTTTCCTAAAATTCAATAGTGGGTTTTATAGATAATATCTTAAATTATTGTAGAAATAATTTCTCAACGCTCATAGTCTAGAGATAAAAAGGAATAATTAAATATCTTTATAGCTTATGGGGTTAATTATTTTTCGTATGTTTTAAGTAACAAGTGATTCAATGTATTTCAATTGAAAACATATCGTAATAATTAAATTTATCTTGTGTGAATTATCTTAAATAATTTACATGTTGGAAAATTTATTCTGGAAAATAAATTTCGATGATGTATATGGTCACTAATATCGCATGATCTATAAATTCCTGGTGAATAATAGATTGGATGATGATAGAATATTTGCCATTGTAGTATTGGCAATAAAGAAATGATTAAGACCGGGATTCTGTCTGAATCCCAGCCTTTTTGTTAATTACGACAATGGCGGAGTTGGCCAGTCAATTTCTGGTGCGTTTGAAATATCAACCCGGTTAAGCATAACTCGGTATTTTTTCATTCGTGTGAGATATAAATTGCGTTCTTTGGTTTTCCGCTATGGATATCAATTCCTCTTTCGTTAGTGGTGGAATATCTTTCCAATAAGGAAGGGCATTTTCGCCATAGGAAAGTATTTTTCCTATGGGAGGTATTCCCGAAAATTCATTGAATATATCATCAGTTACAGGTAAAGGGTCATTTGGCCATGAGCCTGCTTCAATATAATCCTGCTGTAATGATAGCGGATAAAATGCTTTATTTGATGCGCTAAATATATAGTTTTTATCGTTCATAATTTTCTGCTAGTTTTAATTAATACCCTATTGCCATAAAAAATGTAAAAGTAGTGAGTTTATGGTAATTAAGGTTTTTATAACACCGAAACTGATGCTGATTTTCTATTGTTGCTGAGAATATACCTGCTGCTTGAGGGTCATTACCACGGTGAGTTAACGTGATACTAAAACATGCATTTGGGAATGGTATTGGAAAATTATTTAAATACCCTGCTTGAGGGTCGCTATGGTTATAAACTTGTGCTAATCCCCACATTAAAATTAAACCCGAAGGCAATTTTTGCCAACCGTTCTTAACCAAGTTTGCTGTGAAAAACGACATGTCTGGAATTTGATTAATTCCATTTCCCACTTTCAGGTTTGCAGCTTTATCTAAACCTAAGTTTTTCACAAACTCATTTTTATTAGGAATATCTGCGCCGTTTTGCGTTTTTTCCAGTCTGTTATTGGCGTTATTATTTATATCGGAGACAAGCTTCTGTGTTGCAGCCAGTGTATTACTATTACCAATTACATCTGTGAGTTGAACAACACCTTTTTGTGTTAATGAGGCATCGGGAACTTTCTTTATAAATTTTTGTTCTAGCGCTTTATTTAATTGCTCAGTGAGTTTGGCTATATTGCCATCATCCAAAACATCACTGCCAGATTCTGTCGCAATAAAATCAGCTACAACAGAGGCTATTGTGGACGATTGTCGTAATGCTTTATTTAATACATGACGAGAAATCGTATCATCTGGTGGAAACCCATTTTTTAAATCTTTCTCTCCTTCATATCTTTCTTGACTCACTACATTAGCGTTATTACCAATAGAAAACGCTTTAAAATCATTTTTTGGATTCATGTTTATTTTCCTAAAATTCAATAGTGGGTTTTATAGATAATATCTTAAATTATTGTAGGGGTAATTTCTCAACGCTCATAGTATAGAGATGAGAAGAAATAATTAAATATCTTTATATCTTATGTGATTAATTATTTTCGTATATTTTAAGTGATAAATAATTCAATATGTTTCAATTTAAAGTGTGTCAAAATAACTAATATCTATCTTATGAAAACCATTTGAAATAATTTTCATGCCAGAAAGTTTATTCTGGGAAGTAAATTTCTATGATGGGTAATGTAACTAATATTGCATGAATTAGCAAATATTGACGGAGAATGGCTTTTATAACGACATAATATTTACTATTGTAGTATTATCAATAATAAAATGATAAAGACCGGGCGCTGTCCTAATCCCGGCCTTTTTATTAATTACGATAATGGCGCAATTGGCCAGTCAATTTTTGGGGCTGTTGAAGTATCAACCCGGTTAAGCATGACGCGGTATTTTTTCCATTCTTTGAGTAATCGTATTTCTTCGTCTGTTGCGATATCAAGTTCTTCTGCATCAGAAAGTGGAGTTATTTTTTCATTTGCCAGAGATATAAATTGTGTTTTTTGGTTTTCTGCTATAAATATAAATTCCTCTTTTGTTGGTGGTGGGATATCTTCCCAGCAAGGAAGACCATTTTCGTCAGAGGAAAGTATTTTTCCTATAGGCGGGACGCCCGAAAATTCATTGAATATATCATCGGTTACAGGTAAAGGATCATTTGGCCATGAGCCTGCTTCAATATAATTCTGTTGTAATAATAGTGGATAAAATGCTTTATTTAATGTACTGAATGCATAGTTTTTATCGTTCATAATTCTATACCAAATTTAGTTAAATAATCATCATAATGAATTAATTTTTTAATTAATATCCTATTGCCCTAAAATAGGTATAAACAAAAGGTTGGCCGTCACCTGAACCTCTATAACATTTGAATTGACTCTGATTTACTACGGATGCCCCGAATATTCCTGCTGCTCTCGGGTCCCAATCATTGTGAGTTAATGTGATGTTAAAACATTTATTTGGGAACGGTATTGGGAAGTTATTAACATATCCGAGATCAGGTCTTCCTCCGGCAGAAACTCGTGCTATTCCCCACATTTCAATTAAACCTGAGGGTAATTTTTGCCAACCACTCTGAACCAAGCTTGAGGTGAAAGATGACATATCTGGAATTTGATTAACTCCAGTTCCGACTCCCCGTTTTGCGGCTTCATTTAGCCCAAGATTTTTTAAAAATGCATTTTTATTGGGGATATCGGCACCGTTTTGCGTTTTTTCTAGTCTGTTATTGGCGTTATTATTTATATCTGAGACGAGCTTCTGAGTTGCAGCCAGTGTATTACTATTGCCAACCATATTTGTAAATTGAACAATACCTTTCTGTGTTAATGATGCATCGGGAATTTTTTTTGTAAGTTTTTGCTCTAATGCTTTATTTAATTGTGAAGTAAGTTTTATTGTATTACCGTCATCCAAAACATCACTGCCAGATTCTGTCGCAATAAAATCAGCCACAATAGAGGATATTATGGACGATTGGCGTAATGCCTTATTTAATAAGTGAGTGGGAACATTATCTGGAGGAAATCCAGAATACAAACTCTGACTTTCTTCGTATCTTTCTTGACTGACTACATTAGCATTATTGCTAATAGAAAATGCTTTAAAATCATTCTTATGGCTCATACATATATCCTTTAAGTAAATAATATTATTTTGTAATTAACACATTGATTTATAGTATAGATGATTTATCGAAATTAATTTCAATCATAGTCTACGGCAAAAATTAGATAATAATATTTCATTATTAATTAATTGATTGATTAATAATGTGTGGCTAGTGATAATAAATTTTTTAATATTTTTTAATAGAAAGAATATATCAAAATTTTTTATTTTACATTTGGAAATTATTTCATCTTGTCTATTTTGTCAATTTTTAAACAGTTTTAACAAGTTTTATTAAAATAGATGGTGTCAGAATAGTGGTTACGAAAGTGGTATTATTTTGTCTGTTGATTGAATTGTTATATTTTTTTGTTTGCTCTATAAATATAGGTAAATATTCCTATCAAATAGGGAGATAAATTTTTCCTAAAAAATAAAATGGGAAAAGGGCTGCCATGCAGCCCATAATTTTAATCAGCAATATAAATTTCTGTAATATCAGGACAATCTTCTTTGTTTACTATAGATAACCTCAGCCCTGAATCTGACGAATGCACAACGAGCCATCCTCTTGAACCATATCCGGCACCAACCAAAATATTATCGATTGGAGGCATTTGTAAAGGTAAAAATATACCTGGACTACCAGTACGTAAATATATACATCTTCCTCGTATGTCCTGACTCAATAATATGCTACTTCCGCTGTCTCCACCGGCTCCTATTTTCCGCCATCCCTGATTAGGACCTTTCTTTTGATATCGCTCGTCGGATTCTGAGCGTGAATATGCCCCCACATCTCTGGCTTCCAGATTGATGTCTTCAACCAGCGCTTTGCCGTTAATTTTCCTGTTATTAGGAACCGCATTTTTCGCCAATGCTACGGTTTCTGATAAACCAAGTTCATTTATAGTCGGTTTGTTTTTGGTTGTATAAATGCTAGTCCAATCTTCTTCAAATCCATAATTATCACGAGCCGAGCGATAAGCGATACCCCCATTTTTGTAATGCACTTTCAACTGAAAAGCCGGACAGCTCCCAACTCCATTATAGAAATGCACAACATGATCACTAAATTTCGGATGCAGTAAATCATATGACCCTGAATCTACATTCCACGGGACTTGGTTATCAACAGAATATTTTCCTGTTAATCCGAGTTTAAATGCCCCCACATCACTAGCCCCTAAAGTGATATCTCCAGTCAGGGCTTTACCATTAATTTTCCTACTATTCGGCACAGCATTTTTCGCCAAATTGACGGTTTCCAATAAATTGAGATTTTTCACAAACTCATTTTTATTGGGAATATCTGCCCCATTTTGGTTTTTGGCTAATCTATTGTTAGCATTATCATTTATATCAGAAACGAGCTTCTGAGTTGCAGCGAGTGAATGACTATTACCAACAACATCTGTAAGTTGAACAATACCTTTCTGTGTTAATGAGGCGTCGGGAACTTTTGGTATCATTTTCTGTTCCAGTGCCTTATTTAATTGATCGGTAAGTTTCTCTATATTTCCGTCATCCAGAACATCATTGCCAGATTGTGTCGCGATAAAATTAGCAACTACAGAGGATATTGTGGATGATTGACGTAATGCCTTATTTAATATATTAGTGGTGATACCGTCGGGTGCAAACCCAGTCTTCAAATTCTGACTTTCTTCATATTTTTCTTGGCTCGCTGCATTAGCATTAATACTAATAGAAAAAGCCTTAAAATCATTTTTAGGACTCATACTATACTCCTTAAATTAAGTGGTAAACTTTATAAATAACATATTGAATTATTGTGAAAGTAATTCCTTATTTAATGCGTTGAATACATGGTTTTTATCGGTCATAATTTTTTCTATGTTAATTAAATGATTATGGCAAATTGATTTTTATTAAATTAATATCCTATCGCCCTAAAATACGCGCCAACAGGCGTAGGATGATTAGTAGGGCTTCTATAACATCGGAATTGACTCCGATCTACTACGTGTACTGAACATATTCCGGAGTCTTGAGGGTTATAACCACCGTTAGCTAACACAATATTTAAACATGCGTTCGGAAATGGTATTGGGAAACTATTTAAATACCCGGCTTCCATAGAACCATAGCCGTGAACTAATACAAACCCCCACATTTCAATTAAACCCGAAGGTAATTTTTGCCAGCCGGTAGAACTTAGGTTTGCGTTGAAAAACGACATATCTGGAACCTGATTAACGCCAGTTCCTATTTCCCTTTTTGCAGCTTCATTTAAACCTAAGTTTTTTATAAACGTATTTTTATCAGGAATATCTGCGCCGTTTTGTGCTTTTTCTAATGCGGAGTTGGAAATTTTAGTTATAATTTTTTGTTCTAATGCTCTATTTAACTGGGTGATTAGTTTAACAATATTCCCATCATCCACAACATCATCGCCAGATTGTGTTGCGATAAAATCAGCCACGGCAGAGGTTATTGTTGACGATTGACGTAATGCTTTATTTAACACATGAATAGTAATATATTCTGGTGGAAACCCGGTTTGTAAATTCTTACTTGTTTCATATTCTTGTTGACTCACTACGTTGGCATTGTTATTAATAGAAAAAGCTTTAAAATCATTCTTGGGACTCATATACACTTTCCTTAAATAAAATAATGTTCTGTTATAATTAGCATGTTGAGTTATATTATAGGCAATTTATCGAGATTGAGTTCAATTATAGTCTACTCCAAAAAGAGGATAATAAGATTATATTATAACTTAAACGATTGATTGTTTATGTATGATTGATGACAATAAATCGTTTAACATCTTGTAATCGAAAGCATATTTAAGATGTTTATGTTTCATGTCTGAAAATTATTTTATCTTATTTCTTTAGGCAATTTTCCCAATGGTTTTCATAAGTTTTATTAAAATACAGGGTGTAAAAATAGTAGCTACGAAAATATTGATATTTTATCTATTGGTTAGATTATTATATTTTTCTATGCTTTCACCATAAATACAGAAGATTATCTTTATCAAATAGGAAGGGGAGTCATCTTCTAAAAAAATAAAAAAAGGGCTGCCATGCAGCCCACAATTCTAATCATAAATCATACTTGACCGGAGTAATACTTCAAAAGCATCGGCAATCGGCCGGTCAAAACAGTCATTATCATCACTGAAAAAAATCGGGGATAGAATAATGCCCGGTATTGATAATTTTATTATTCTGGTATTTGTGGCCACTCAATATCTGAAACCATTGAAGTATCAACACGGTTCAGTAATACCACATACTTCTTCCAGGCAAGTAATAATGCTTTCTCTGCGTCTGAGGCCATCTCAGTCTCAATAGCATATTGTAATAAAATGATGGCTTCATTAGCTTGTTCGCGAAGAATGACACGGTGTTGTTCCGCCTGTTTCATCTGATTGGCTTTTTGAGCTTCAATATCTGTTACCCATTTTTCGCCATCCCACTTATCAAAATCGGTGCTTGGTTGTTTGAATGTCAGCGTTTCTGGTAATTCACCCGGTTTAATGATTTCCTTCTGTTCCACAGTTTGGGTGTTGTAAGCTATTTTCCCGCGATAATCTGGTACCATTTGCCAGCCGGTTAAATCAGGTGAACGACAGGCGACATATCCCTCTTGGGTTTCAGGTGGTGCGTCTGTGCAGGAATTGGCAGGAAGGCCGATACCAACGGGAAGGTACTCATCAGAACTGTTTAAATATTCCAGCGTAATCGCATCGTAATTAAACACAACGATATTTCCGGCACTGATGGCAATATTATTTTTATCCAGTATAGCCTTATTCATCATGCAATCCTCACAATGTAATTAAATGCCACATTTCGTGGGCGTGTTTCTATTCCCGTTGAAGCAGCAATCGCATTATCCATATAACCGTAACTCCCAGATCCCATACCGATAGCGATGCCTATTCCGCGAGGATCAATGCCGTAGTTAACGTTTTGGTAGATACTATTGAGAATACGGCCTGCTGCACCTACCCCGTCGGTTCCGCCATTTGAGTTGGACCACATTCGGACAACCCTATGACTATGTGGAGCAATATCTGCCAGTTGCCCAGATAATAGGTATCGGCCAATATCCACTCCACGCCCATCATCCCAGCCCCGGATAAATTCACCCCGTAAATCAGGTAATCTACCAGTAGGATAAGCTTGCGCTAATTTTGGATATAAAGTTTGATCAAAGATTGCTCCATTGCATTTCACCCACCCATTTGGTGGTATGTCAGTCGGCCAAGGGAGTGGTATTCCTACCGGGATTTCTTCAAGTACCAACGTGCTCATTATGCTGCCCTCATCGTATAGTTAAACGCTAGGTTATGTGGCTTTGATACCCCTATATCGGTAATCCGCCACTAGGATAAACTTCCGTTAATTTTTGATATAAAGTTTTATCGAAGATCGCTCCATTACATTTCACCCACTATTTGGTGTATGTCAGTCGGTCAAGGATGTGGTACACCTACCGAAATTAACTTTTCCGGTTTTTCATAAATACATTTTTATTAGGAATATCTGCAACATTTTGTAATTTTTTCAAAGCGTAATTGGAAATTTCAGTTATAATTTTTTGTTCTAACTCTCTGCTTAATTGAGTGTTAGATTTAACGATATCACCATTATCGAGAACACTATCACCAGATTGTATCGCGATGAAATTAGCCACAGCAGAGACTATTGTTGACGATCGACGTAATGCCTTATTTAATGAATGAGTGGGAACATTATCTGGTAAAAATCCAGAATACAGACTCAGGATTTTTTCGTATTTTTCTTGATTTACTACACCAGCATTATTGCTGGTAGAAAAATCCTTAAAATCATTTTTTGGACTCATATAGTTTCCTCAAATTAGGTTATGTATTTATAGACCATACCTTGAGTTGTTGTAAAGATAGTATCCGTTCATTTATAATTTAGTTCAGAAAAGGAATCATGGAGTGATTTATAACTTAAGTTGTTAACTATTTATATGTGGCTGGTAGTAATAAATAATCAATGTTTTATAATTGGAAATATACCAAAGCTATTAATATCTTATTTCTATAAATTATATACCCTATGGATTTCAAGATACATCGCGACGGCAAGGGAGAGAATCCCCGGGAGCATAGCAAACTATGTGACCGGGGTGAGCGAGCGCAGCCAACAAAGAGGCAACTTGAAGGATGACGGGTATAGTTAACTATTAAGATCCCATTATCCACCTAAATTCAATATTTGCTCCCTGAGTAAAAGTGAAGTTGGCGGCTGTAATTCTATAGGAATAAAGAGCGTTAGGAGGTGCATAAAGTATTTTACTTTCTCCATATATGACATCGATATAATTATAGAGCTGATATTCTCCAAATGGGGCCGCCCAGTAAAATGAAACCCTAACTGGTGCTGGGCCTCTGTTTGTTATAACGGCATTATAAACTGGCAGAGGGAGTACTATATTACTATGACTATCAATCTCGATAGTTTGATTAGGGGCTATGTATATAGTGCCTTTCTGTGGGTTTGTTTGGTGTTCTGGTTTCATTATATTATCTCCTTATTATGGCAGTTGTTTGGTTGTTTATATAACAGGTGATTTCATCTGTTATATTTAACTTAACATTTTCCTCAAATGGTTAAATATTGAAATTTATCAGTGATGTAAAAGGAATTTCTTAGATTAAATATAGGGGAATAAATAATAATATCTCTATTATCATTGCTAATGTTCAAAATTATATTTTATTTAACGAGGCTAAAGTTAATAAAATTAACTGGATTATTTCCAAAATGGCGTTGTTTTTATTTAAGCAAAGGAGTAGATTGTGTTACGTTATAATAATGTTTTATTTTATTTTCATTAATAACATAATTATTAAAATAAATTTATTGATTGTTTTTACACTGATGTTAGCTTTGTATTTGAAAATTTATATGTAAATAAGCTTTTGGTAAATGAAATCTATTATTTTTTGTGAGGAGGGTAAATGAGTAATAAAAATGACTTTAAAGCGTTTTCTATTAGTAATAACGCTAATGTCGTGAGTCAAGAAAGATACGAAGAAAGCCTGAGTTTATATTCTGGTTTTCCACCAGATAATATTCCCACTCACTTATTAAATAAGGTACTACGTCAGTCATCGACAATAGCCTCTGTTGTGGCTAATTTTATGTCCACTCAGTGTGGAAAGGATGTTTTATACCCTATGGATTTCAAGATGCATCGTGACGGCAAGGGAGAGAATCCCCGGGAGCATAGATAACTATGTGACCGGGGTGAGCGAGTGCAGCCAATAAAGAGGCAACTTGAAAGATGACGGATATAGATAATGGTGATTTGGTAACCCTTAATTAGTATTTTAAAATGAATAACAATCCTAACTTGTTTCGGATTGTTATTCATTTAAAGTAAATATAAAGATGTTATAAAATAGAGTTGTATTATATATTCTATTGTTAATTTTTTGGATATTTTAGTAGCAAGAAATATATAAAATGATCTCGGGGATCTATTCCCAATGGATTAATAAGAAAATATATCTGGAAAGTAAGTAAAATAAATCGTTATAATTACCCCTGATACAACCAAATGAGATACCGCAGTGATTGAAGTATATAGTGATGAATATTGGATGCAGCAGGCCATTGAACGAGCAATAAAGGCGTGGGAGCAGGGGGAAATACCTGTTGGCGCTGTATTGGTCGCTGATAATAGAATCGTCGCAGAAGGTTGGAATCAATCTATTATCGCGCATGATCCCACCGCTCATGCTGAAATTATTGCGTTACGCAAAGGGGGAGAGCGGTTACGAAATTATCGTTTGATAAATACCACCTTATACGTCACGCTTGAGCCTTGCACTATGTGCGCTGGTGCTATGATACATAGCCGAATACAGCGGCTGGTTTATGGCACCAGTGATATGAAAACTGGTGCCGCGGGTTCTTTGGTTGATATATTGCGCCATCCTGGCATGAATCATCAAATTGATATTACCAGTGGCGTGCTTGCTGAGGAATGTTCGACGATGTTGAGTGCTTTTTTCAAACAACGTCGGCTGCAACATAAAGCATTAAAAGCCGCCAGAAAACAGCAGGAAGAAAATCAATAGATATTATTGATTCACTCTTTTAGTACCCATATATGGTACTCGCCGTTTATCATCTCTGCGCCCTCTAGAATTTTTTCAAAGCCAGGGAACTTGTTATTCCATTCACCGAGTTGGCGAATATATTGTAACCGGGGCGCAAGTTCATCACCAAAACGTTCTCCCGGTAGGATTATTGGTATACCTGGTGGATAAGGAATAACACTCACAGCCGATATGCGCCCTGCCAGTGCATTAAGTGGTAGATGTTCAGTACGGCCTCCCATATGATCAAGGTGTGCTTGTCGGGGGAGTTTCACTATCTCAGGTAATTGGCTAAATGATTTCTTTTGCTCAATATCCATTTCATATTCTTTTATATACCCAAATATCTTATCCGAAATATCCTTTAGCCCCATATTTTCATAATATTCAGGGTATTGCTTCGCGAGTTTTGGCAAACATTGTTTAAGTGAAGTATTAGCGTCATAGTGTTTCTTGAAATTCAACAACACATTGATCAATGTTCCCCATTTACCTTTGGTGACGCCAATAGAAAACAGGCAAAGAACGATAAAATCGGTGGTACGTGCCGGCACAATATCATGCTGACTGAGATAAGCGGAAAGGATTTCGGCTGGAATGCCACTTTCCAGCAATTCATCATTATCATTCATTCCTGGGCATAAAATACCAACTTTTGTTGGATCTAGCAGGCACCATTCTTCTGATAGATTGGTAAATCCATGCCATTTGTCTCCCTCTTTTAATACCCAACAGGAAGGGTCCGTTGCCAATTGTTCTCTGTTGGCGTCATGGAAAGGAATTAATTTACCGCTATCTGCGCTGATAATCTCTCTGGCATTCCAGGGTAAGAAGAACCAATCATCTTTTTGTTTAAATTGATGATGGATTTTTGCTAATGTCAGACGGAAGTCTACGGCTTCATTAATAGCGTTTTGTATCAGTCTTTGCCCCTGTGGGCCATCCATCATGGCCGCTGCAATTTCATTAGTGGCGATAAGCGAATATAGCGGTGAAGTTGTGGCGTGCATCATATAAGACTCGTTGAAACGGGAATGTTCAACGGGTTTTTTACCATTGCGGATATGGATATAGGATGATTGTGATAGCGCTGCCAACATCTTATGTGTGGATTGAGTGGCAAATATTGTCGGACCATTATTGTCAAAATCATTTGGGTCATCACGCATTGAGTATCGATATTTATACATAGGATTAAAACGAGCATAAGCAAACCAAGCTTCATCAAAGTGAATTTGATCAACACTTTTTGCCAATAAACTTTCTGCTTGTTCTGCGTGATAACATATTCCATCGTAAGTACAATTGGTGATGACTGCATAAACAGGTTGATTGTCTACTGCACACTCTTTTAGTGGGTGTTTATTAATGAGTTGTTGGATATATTCTGGTTGAAATTGATCTCTGGGAATCGGGCCTATAATGCCATAGCGGTTGCGTTGAGGAATAAGATATACGGGCAAAGCTCCAGTCATTATTAAGCCTTGTCCAATAGATTTATGGCAATTGCGATCACATATAACAATCTCTTTCTCACCAATAATGGCACCCATGATAATACGGTTAGAACCTGAAGTGCCATTAAGAACGCAATAGCTTTGATGGGCACCAAAAATAGTTGCGGCATATTCTTCTGATTCTTTAATAGCACCTGTATGATCTAGCAGTGAACCAAGTATTTTTCTTTCTATGCCAATATCACTTCGGAATAAATTTTCTCCAAAGAAATTAATTAATTCTCTTCCTGCCGCTGTTTTAGCCAATGCGACACCGCCTTGATGTCCGGGAGCAGTCCAAGAATATTCTGGGGATTCTTGGGTATATTGAAGTAATGCACGAGTAAAAGGAGGTAATAATTGAGCATGATATTTCTTAATTAGTGAACTGGCGCGAGAGGCGATAAATCCAGCCGTGTCTTCAAGCATCCAGACGAATTCATCTGCTAATCCCATAACTTCAAGTGTCAGCGTGTCGATGCTGGAATATTCCGCGGTCAACAATACCGGAATGGTTGTATTGTGTTTGCGTATTTCTTTCAGTAATTCTAAGACTTGTTTATGAGATTCGTAGTTATTATCTCCTGAAGTCCAATCAACAAAAATACAGCATAGTGAGGAATCAGAAGAAACTGTGGCTATACCATCTTGGAATGTAGCCGCCAGGATAACAGCGAAATTGTTCTTTTTTAATGCTTCTATTAGCTCTGTAAAGGCTCGACCATTCGCAGTCGTCGGGCTAAATACATGGCTGCTGACGACCATAATTTTGTTTTGTTCGTTAATGTCTAAATTAATCATGATTTATCCTTTGAGAGAGATAGTGTTCTGATGAATTTAGTATGGTTAGCTGAATTAGCTGTCAAACATAATATAACTGAGGATATATAATGGCTGTAATTGACTCCTTAGGGCCTTATATTTGTTTACTTTTATTTTTATTTTGGTTGATTTTCTTGGGGAATTAATTTTTTCCGGTTTTCTTTGGCCTGTAAATATCCGACTAAACTAAGCTGATAACGGCGAATATTTTCAATATAGCGATAAGCTTCATGTCCACGGGCATAGCCATAGGTAGTATTTGTATAATATTTTTTCTGGCTTAATAGCCGGAGCCGTTTTTTGACATCGAGCCAACTATCAGGATTCCCTTTCTGTGATGCCGTTAGTTTGCGGGCATCTAACATATGTCCATAACCCATATTGTAAGCAGCCAGTGCAAACCAGATACGCTCATCTTTAGGAATATTTTCAGGTAATCGTTTCATTAGATTTTGCAGATAGATCGCGCCTCCCTTAATGCTCTCCTCAGGATCAAGGCGATCAACGACGCCTAACCCTTTAGCCGTCTGACTGGTTAACATCATCAGGCCACGCACACCCGTGGGTGAGGTTGCCTGTGGGTCCCAATGAGACTCTTGCCAGGCAATGGCAGCGAGTAGTTGCCAACTGATATCACCGGAATATTTTTCAAATAGTGGCCGATAGGTAGGCAGAATATTATCGATGGCGCTTAGAAAAGAGAGTGTATCGAAATAATCAAATGAGTGGACATGACCAAAGTATTTCTCCTCCAGTCGTGGCATAACATTTTTTTCCGTTAGCTGACTGAAAAAATCCAGCATGGCCGCGTAAAGGCTGTAGTCGTCAGTGCGTTTTAAATACCATGTCAGCGGGTTATCTTCACTAACATCAAAAGCGACGGCCAGATTAGGGTGAGTACGTTGCTGCAATGCGACATTAATCGAATCACCTAACGTATAATCCAGTTTACCTTCTGATACCTGTTCCAGTAGTTCGCGAGTGTTATATTGCTGTGTCTCCTTCCATTCGAGTTCAGGAAAAAGATCTGTTTTTAACTTTTTCAATGTGCTGACATGAGCAGAACCAGAAGCGACCAGTAGTTTACCTTTTAAATCTTTAAAAGAACGAGGGCGTGGAGTTCCTTTGCGATAAATCAGTTGTTGAGATACAGAATAGTAAGCCGGACCTGCGCGGGTTTGAGCCAGTCTTTCTTGATGATAAGTCAAGCCAGCGGCCAGAAAATCAGCCTCACCGTTTTCCAGGTCATCGAATAACTGATTGATATTTTTTCTGAATTTGATTTCCAATTTGACGCCAAGATAATCCGCAAAGCGTCGTGCCAGCTCGTAATCAAATCCATTTGGTTCTTTCTTACTGGTAAGATGGAGCAGAGGTGAGCTAATGGTGCTGATCCGTAGCTCTCCTCTGGTAATGATCCTGTTAATCTGCTCCTGTTGTTTATTCGGCCAACTGATGTTCAGACTGATGATAGCGGCAGAAAAAAGAGCGATAACAATGATAACGAAATAATTTATTTTTATATTATTCAATCTGTTATCTCGGTGTAACGCGGTGTGGTGCTATGCGGAAACGCGCTATTTTATTATGGTTAAATTTCCAGTGACTGAGCATTTTGCGGAACAAAAACCGGCTGTGCAACCTAATTGATACTATTTGCATGACCTGGCCAAAGGACAATTGGCGGTAATAATCGTCACGCAAACGGTTTCGTCATGGATGACAATCCTCTATAATGTACTCATTTCCCCTTAGGCATCTATTAAGCTTTGCTTCTAAGATGAGAGAATTGATTACTATGAAAATTCTACGTGGTTCACCTGCTTTATCTGCATTTCGTATCACTAAACTCCTTTCTGTGTGTCAAGAACAGCAACTTCCGGTCAATGATATTTATGCGGAATATGTTCATTTTGCAGAGATTAATGCACCTTTGAGTGATGTTGATTCAGCAAAGTTACAACAATTACTAAGATATGGACCTTCGCTGGCTGAACATGAACCCCAAGGTACGTTACTGTTAGTGACGCCTCGTCCGGGAACGATTTCCCCGTGGTCTTCCAAAGCAACCGATATTGCTCACAATTGTGGTTTGTCCCAGGTTGCGCGTCTGGAGCGTGGCCTGGCTTATTACATCCAAAGTGGTGAAATGAGTGATGCACAGTGGCAAATATTGTCATCACTGCTGCATGATCGGATGATGGAAACGGTCTTTACCCAATTGGAACAGGCGGAAAAATTATTTTCTCGTCAACAACCCGTTCCGTTAAAACGCATTGATATCCTGCAAGTAGGACGCGGTGCGTTAGAAACTGCCAATATTGAACTTGGATTGGCATTGGCTCCAGATGAAATTGATTATCTGATGGACGCCTTCCAGAAATTAGGGCGCAATCCAACAGACGTTGAGCTTTATATGTTTGCTCAGGCTAACTCAGAGCATTGCCGTCATAAAATCTTTAATGCTGATTGGACTATTGATGGTGAAGCACAGCCAAAATCATTGTTCAAAATGATTAAAAACACCTATGAGCAGACACCTGATTATGTCCTATCAGCCTATAAAGATAATGCCGCTGTGATGGAGGGTTCTTCTGTTGGCCGTTTCTTTGCCAGTGCGGAAAACGGTTCATATGATTACCATCAGGAACAGGCCCATATTCTGATGAAAGTGGAAACGCATAATCACCCGACTGCGATTTCTCCTTGGCCGGGCGCATCGACAGGTTCTGGTGGTGAAATCCGCGATGAAGGGGCGACCGGCCGTGGTGCTAAGCCAAAAGCGGGTCTGGTGGGATTTTCGGTATCCAATTTGCGGATACCGGGTTTTGAACAGCCGTGGGAAGAGGATTTTGGTAAACCGGAGCGTATCGTCAGTGCTCTGGATATCATGATGGAAGGCCCTTTAGGGGGGGCGGCATTTAATAATGAATTTGGTCGTCCGGCATTGTTGGGCTATTTCCGTACCTATGAAGAAAAAGTAAACAGTCATAACGGCAGTGAATTACGTGGTTATCACAAGCCCATCATGTTGGCAGGTGGGATCGGTAATATCCGAGATGAACATGTCAAAAAGGGTGAAATTTCTGTTGGCGCTAAACTAATTGTACTCGGTGGCCCGTCCATGAACATTGGTTTAGGTGGGGGGGCTGCATCTTCTATGGCATCCGGGCAATCCGATGCTGATCTGGATTTTGCTTCGGTTCAACGAGATAACCCGGAAATGGAGCGCCGTTGTCAGGAGGTTATCGATCGCTGTTGGCAGTTAGGTGAAAATAACCCGATCCTGTTTATTCATGATGTTGGCGCTGGTGGACTTTCCAATGCGATGCCTGAGCTGGTCAGTGATGGTGGTCGCGGTGGACGATTTGAGTTACGCAAAATTCTTAACGATGAGCCGGGGATGAGTCCGCTGGAAGTCTGGTGTAACGAATCACAAGAGCGTTACGTACTGGCGGTTGCGCCGGAACAACTTCCGCTGTTTGAAGAGATTTGTCGGCGAGAACGTGCGCCTTATGCTGTTATCGGCGAGGCAACAGAGGAACGTCATTTACTGCTTAATGATGAACACTTTGATAACCAGCCAATCGATATGCCTCTGGATGTACTGCTAGGTAAAACGCCGAAAATGTTGCGCAATGTCAGTACATTAAAAGCTAGCGGTGAAAGCCTTGAGCGTCGGGATATCGATCTGACAGAAGCTGTTAAGCGCATTATGCATTTGCCGGCGGTGGCAGAAAAAACCTTCCTGATCACAATAGGCGATCGTACTGTGACTGGCATGGTTGCCCGTGATCAAATGGTGGGGCCGTGGCAGATCCCGGTTGCGGACTGTGCTGTTACTACCGCCAGCCTTGATAGCTATTATGGTGAAGCGATGTCTATGGGGGAACGTGCGCCGGTCGCTTTGTTGGATTTTGCTGCTTCCGCCCGAATGGCTGTCGGTGAAGCTTTGACCAATATCGCTTCTGCTTATGTTCAGGACTTAAAACGCATTAAACTTTCAGCAAACTGGATGTCTGCTACGGGTCATCCTGGTGAGGATGCTGGTTTGTATGCGGCGGTTAAAGCGGTGGGTGAGGAGTTATGCCCTGCGTTAGGGCTGACTATTCCGGTGGGTAAAGACTCCATGTCGATGAAAACCCGTTGGCATGAACAAGGTGAAGAACGTGAGATGACTGCGCCTTTGTCACTGGTGATTACTGCTTTTGCCAGAGTGGAAGATGTACGTCGTACAGTAACGCCGGAGCTTTCCACTGATGAAGATAATGCGTTGTTATTAATCGATCTGGGGCAAGGAAAGAATACGCTGGGCGGTACCGCATTGGCACAAGTTTACCGTCAACTGGGTAATAAAACCGCGGATGTACGTAGTGCTGAGCAATTGGCGGGTTTCTTCAATGCGATTCAGCAACTGATTGCGGAACAAAAATTACTGGCTTATCACGACCGCTCTGATGGTGGTTTACTGGTAACGTTGGCTGAAATGGCTTTTGCCGGGCATTGTGGCATTGAAGCTGATATCAGTGTGTTTGATGAAGATATTCTGGCTGCCCTCTTTACCGAAGAGTTGGGTGCTGTAGTCCAGATTCGAGCATCGGATAGAGGATTGGTTGAAAGCGTTTTGGCAGAACAGGGTCTGGCCGATTGCGTGCATTACCTAGGGAAAGCCAAAGCAGGTGATGATTTTGTTATCTTTAGTGGCAATACTGAGGTGTATCGCCAGAATCGCAGCACCTTGCGCTTATGGTGGGCAGAAACCACATGGCAAATGCAGCGTCTGCGTGATAACCCGGAATGTGCAGATCAGGAGCATCAGGCTAAACAGGATAATCAGGACCCTGGACTGAACGTAAAACTGACCTTTGATATTTCGGAAGATATTGCAGCGCCTTACATTTTGCAGCAGGTAAGGCCGAAAGTGGCTGTACTGCGTGAACAGGGCGTTAACTCCCATGTTGAAATGGCCGCGGCGTTTCACCAAGCAGGTTTTGAGGCGATTGATGTTCATATGAGTGACTTGTTGTCTGGACGTATTGGATTGAGCCAATTCCAGACACTGGTTGCCTGTGGTGGTTTCTCGTATGGCGACGTGTTGGGGGCAGGTGAAGGTTGGGCGAAATCTATTCTGTTTAATGAACGGGTTCGTGATGAATTTGCTGCTTTCTTTGCGCGACCAGATACGTTGTCGTTGGGGGTTTGTAATGGTTGCCAGATGATGTCTAACTTGCGCGAGTTGATCCCAGGCGCAGAACATTGGCCGCGTTTTGTGCGTAACCGTTCAGAGCGTTTTGAAGCGCGATTCAGTTTGGTGGAAATTACCGACAGCCCGTCACTGTTCTTGCAAGATATGATAGGTTCCCGTATACCGATTGTGGTTTCTCATGGGGAAGGGCAAGTGGAATTCCGTGATAGACAGCATCTTGAGATGCTTGAAAGCAACCGGTTAGTGGCTTTGCGTTATGTGAATAATTATGGTCAGATTACGGAAAACTATCCAGCTAATCCCAATGGTTCAGTGAATGGTATTACCGCAGTGACAAGCCTTGATGGTCGAGCAACCGTGATGATGCCGCATCCAGAAAGGGGATCTCGCACGGTGAATAATTCGTGGCATCCGAATGAGTGGAGCGAAGATGGTCCGTGGATGCGAATTTTCCGTAATGCCCGTAAGCAGTTAGGGTAGTGCTGCAATCTAATAAACAAGAATTGTTAAATTAAACAGTTGAAGGGTGCTTTCAATTGATACAACAAGGGGGAGCAAAAATTGCTCTCCCTTTAGGCTAATGGAATGTCAGAAATTCAGTCTCTACGCAGGCAATATTGGATCAGTGCTTGGCGTAAACTCTGCCGTGTATTTAGGAACAGTGTAGCAATTACGGTATGGTTAGCTTCATCTATTTTGTAGATTGCTCGCAGTTGCAATTTGGTATCCACATAGTTATGGTGGCTGGTTAACCCAATATCAGCCGTTTCCTCACATAGCGGAGCACTTTTAGGATATTTAAGAACACGAGTTTCAAAATTGTGTAAAAAGGTTTCCAGAATTTTCCAAGATGCTTCTGCACCGATATGTCTGGTTAAATAGCCAAAACGTTCATGAAGCTGGTTTTCAAATGTCTGGGTATATTCAATTTTATTTATGATCACCGTTTGCTAATTTCCGTAAATTATTTCGTAGTTCACTAGATGACACAATTCGTCCAGATTTTATGTCTTTTTCAGCAAAAGACAGCAGTCGCAACAATGCCATTTGTTCTTGTTGCATTTCAAACTGAGCCGGATCTTGAACCACATATAACGGCTCCCCGTTTTGGGTTACTGTGACTGGCTGCGATACATCCATAGAAGCCAATTCTTTTTTAAACGCGGAGACTGTCGTAATCCGCGAATTTGGGGTTTGATACATAAGTGTCCTCCGAGTAGAAACTCTGTTGCTTCTGTAATAATACATCATTTGCTGATAAAGGCCATATATGGGGTAAATATGGACTATTAATGATTCAGATGTAAAAGTCTTATATCGGTGAATGTTTAGGCGTTTAGATGCCCGGTTGCTCTATTGTCTCAATTACCCGACAAACATGCGTTATGGATGTCTCAAAAAGGAGACATTTAATTATTTGATTTTAATCTATTTTTATTCGCATGATTTTAGGTGTCTTTAATTGGCGACAGAAAATAAATTTTACTCATACCGGAAAGGAAGCTGTTTGGTGGCTGAAACGTGACGTTTAATTTTTTCTAAAGTAAAAACAGTTGGTTATGATTATTTTTTTAATGTTGGCACGGAATCTGCATTAAGCTGGCACAGTTGCTCATTCAACTTCTTATGTCGGCCCACATTTGGGTGGAGAGATGCCACATAAACTATCGAATGATGCCAGAGTAAGGTGCCTACCGTCCAACTCAGTGATATCGCTTTCGAGCCTTATCAAACATCGGGCGACACGTGGAGTGAGGCACCAACCTATGTCTGACTGTTGTAGATAAACAGCGGGCATGCGTTATCCTCACTGGCGGGATAGTAGCAAAAACTATTATCCCGCCGTCATCGCTCAGGTGTTTACCTGCCCCTTTGTACTGTTTGCGTCTTACACTGATTTTCAGTCACAGCACAATATTATCAGCCGATGGGTTTTTCTATTCGCCCTTTGTCGGTTAGCATTGGTGTACTGACAGGTTACGAGATGATTTCCTTGAAAAAATGGCGTTTATTTCCGCGCTCATTGCGCCAATTAGTTGTCATGGCCTTCTGGCTGGTGTTATTGCCGTTATTGGTTTTGGCTTATCAGGCTTATCAAAGTCTTGATCAACTCAGTGAACAAGCGGCTGATATAAACCGTACCACGCTCGCGGATGCCCGCCGTAGTGAAGCTATGACAGGTATCGCATTAGAGATGGAACGCAGTTACCGTCAATATTGCGTGTTAGGGGATAAGACGCTAGAAAACCTCTACCAAAGGCAATATCAGCAATACCTTAAGATGTTAAAAGATCAGATGGCTATGCTTGATGATCAACAATACATTAAGGCGCTTAACAGTTTATTGTCACAATTGACAAAAATCACTTGTCTCAATAGTGAACCTACCCAACCTGCCGCTCAATTACTTGAGCAATTCTCCAATGCTAATAGCCAGATGGTGCAGGCTACCCGCGATATTATTTTCAGCCGAGGAGAACAGCTACAGAGAGATATTGCTGAAAAAGGACAATTTTTTGGCTGGCAGAGTCTTATTTTATTTCTACTGAGTGCGTTATTGGTCGCGTTATTTACTCGCATGATTATCGGGCCGGTTAAAGGGATTGAACGCATGATTAACCGATTGGGGGAAGGGCAATCATTGGGCGTTCGCATAGATTCTTTTCAGGGGCCGCGAGAACTCCGCTCTTTGGCGCAACGGATTATCTGGCTCAGTGAACGCCTGGCGTGGTTGGAATCACAACGCCATGAGTTTTTACGTCACATTTCTCATGAACTGAAAACTCCGCTGGCAAGTATGCGGGAAGGAACAGAATTACTGGCTGATGAAGTGGCAGGGCCATTAACGGCTGATCAGCAAGAAGTGGTTGCTATTCTTGATAATAGTAGTAAACATTTACAGCAATTGATCGAGCAATTACTGGATTATAACCGCAAACTGGCAGATAGCCCGACGGAGCAACAGCAGGTTTCTCTGCGGGAAATTGTTAATGAAGTAGTTTTATCACACAGTTTACCGGCGAGGTCGAAGAATATTCAGACGGAAATTCAGCTTGATACTGATATTTTATGGGCAGAGCCTACGCTATTAATGCGGGTTATTGATAATCTCTACTCTAATGCGGTGCACTATGGCGCTGAATCCGGTAACATTTGGGTTTCAAGTCGTCAGATTGGCAAATATGTTCAAATTAATGTTGCTAATACCGGCACGCCAATTCCTGAATCAGAACGTAGTATGATTTTTGAACCGTTCTATCAGGGAACGCTCCAGCGCAAAGGCGCAGTGAAAGGCAGCGGTCTTGGGTTAAGTATTGCGCAGGATTGTATTAAGCGTATGGGGGGCGAACTGATATTGATTCAGAGCGAATTTGCTGACGTATGTTTTCGTATTAAATTGCCATTAACTGCTGAGAATGAATAAATAATGCATAACAGGTCTACTTACCGTTTTGTACAAAAGACGGATCGGCAGAATATTGCAGTACAACCTGGGAAAAACGTGTTGGTTGCCAGATTGTTATTACCCCGAATTTCAATTTGGGGTTTTAGCATGATTCTGTTGATCTTCGTCGTTTTTTTATTGGCGGGTTGCGTCAAAAATCCGGTTAATAATAATTTAACCACAGTTGCGCAAATGGTAATACCAGAGCAACGGGTAACGGATTACCGTATTGCAGAGTGTGAGTTAATGTGGGATTTAGAGACGCCGCCATCGATTGAGAACGCGCTTTACTGGCTGCGATTGATGGACTGTTCAGATCGCCTGACATCAGCCAGAGCACGTAATATGGCGAAATACACTCTTCCGGTGACTTGGGATACGGCTTTTAAACAAAGTATTTTACTTAATAGTGCCGGGCCTACGTTGTCTGAACGTCGGAAAATGGTTGAAAATTTCAACAAATACCGGTTGAAATTCCCAGACTCGCTGCGGGCATTATTACAGTTATGGCGCGAACAGCAGGTTCAGAAAATTGCAGTTGCTGAGGAACGGGCAAGATTCCAAAAATTACAGGCAGATACGGATAATAAATTGGATCGTCTGCGTGAAAGTCGCGCACGATTGGAATTTGAGCTACAAGAAACTTCTCGTAAACTGGAAAACCTGACAGATATTGAGCGTCAGCTCTCTTCCCGTAAGCAAAATCAGGGCAGTGCTGGATCAGACAATTCGGATAAACATGTTGAAACACCAGCGACGACGGTATTACCTAACAAAAATAGTACGCCAAACGATACCTCTGAATCAGATAAAGGAGCCGCACCATGACAGCGCGTAAGCCAGCCCATCTTCTTTTGGTTGATGACGATCCTGGTTTGTTGAAATTGTTGGGAATGCGTCTTACCAGTGAAGGCTTTCGTGTCACAACCGCAGAAAGTGGCGGTGAAGCGTTGAGACTGTTAACTAAAGAAAAAGTCGATTTGGTGATCAGTGACCTGCGTATGGATGAAATGGATGGTATGGCACTATTCGCTGAAATCCAGAAGCAACAACCGGGCATGCCGGTTATTATTCTGACTGCTCATGGCTCAATTCCAGAGGCAGTAGCGGCCACTCAACAGGGTGTCTTTAGTTTTCTGACTAAACCGGTTGATCGGGATGCGCTTTATAAAGCGATTGATGGCGCATTAGCGTTGTCCACGCCCGCCAGTGATGAACAGTGGCGGGAGCAGATAGTTACTCGCAGTCCTGCTATGTTGCGTTTGTTGGAGCAGGCGCGAATGGTCGCGCAATCTGATGTCAGTGTACTGATAAACGGTCAGAGTGGTACCGGGAAGGAAGTGTTAGCCCAGGCAATTCACCGCGCCAGCCCTCGGGCGAAAAAACCATTTATCGCGATTAACTGTGGTGCTTTGCCAGAACAACTCCTTGAGTCAGAACTGTTTGGTCATGCCAAAGGCGCATTTACCGGTGCGGTCAGCAGTCGTGAAGGGCTATTCCTTACTGCGCAGGGAGGAACGCTGTTTCTTGATGAAATCGGTGATATGCCGCTGGCTTTACAGGTTAAATTATTGCGGGTATTGCAGGAACGTAAAATACGCCCGCTCGGCAGTAACCGCGATCTGGATATTGATGTACGGATTATCTCCGCGACTCACCGTGATTTGCCGAAGGCAATGGCAAAAAATGAATTTCGCGAAGATCTCTATTACCGCCTAAATGTGGTGAACTTGAAAATTCCCGCTTTGAATGGCCGGGTTGAAGATATTCCTTTATTGGCGAATCATCTGTTGCGTGAGTCCGCGAAACGTCATAAACCTTTTGTCCGTAGTTTCTCCATTGATGCAATGAAATGCCTGATGGCGGCAAGTTGGCCCGGCAATGTGCGTCAGCTTGTTAATGTGATCGAACAGTGTGTTGCGCTAACTACCGCGCCGGTTATTAGTGAAGCCTTGGTTATGCAGGCGCTGGAAGGGGAAAATACCGCGTTACCTACTTTTGTAGAAGCCAGAAATCAGTTTGAACTGAATTATCTGCGTAAATTACTGCAAATGACCAAAGGGAATGTGACTCACGCAGCGCGTATGGCGGGACGTAACCGGACTGAATTCTACAAATTACTGGCGCGTCATGAATTGGATGCGAATGATTTTAAAGAATAACTTTTCTGCTACTCAGGAAGTTTTTACACTGGTATAAAAATTGATGGCTTGGGAGAGCCAAATTTTATGAGCCGTACTCTTAATATTGCCCTTGCACAGCTTAATTGGATGATTGGCGACATTGAAGGCAACTGTGAACGTATGTTGCAGACAGTACAGGAACAACAGCAACAAAGTGCTGATTTAGTTATGTTTTCTGAACTGGCGATATCCGGTTATTCTCCAGAAGATCTATTATTCCGGGCTGATTTTCATCAGCGTTGCCGTGAGCAATTGGCACGTTTACAGGCTGCCAGTTGTCAAACTGCTATTTTAGTTGGTCATCCTTGGGAGCAAGACGGGGAGATTTACAACGCACTTTCCTTGTTCTGGCAAGGGAAAATCTTGGTCCGCTATTTCAAACAACGGTTACCAAATTATGGTGTTTTTGATGAAAAACGCTATTTTAAAGCGGGCGATCAAAGCTGTGTTGTGCCATTTAAGGGCTACAATCTTGGCTTATTGATTTGTGAAGACTTATGGTTTGATGAACCGATTAATGCCTTAAAACAGGCCGGTGCAGACTTAATTCTTTCCATCAATGCTTCGCCATATAATCGTGAAAAACCTTATATTCGCTATGAACTGATTAGAGAACATTGCCAACGCACAGATTTACCCATGATTTATCTTAATCAGGTTGGTGGTCAGGATGAGCTGATTTTCGACGGCTGTTCTAAAGTTTTTAATGCAAGTGGTGAAGTGACTCATCGGTTAGCTGCATTTAATGAACAAATCCAGCAATGTCGCTTTAATGAATTAAAGATTGAACCTATGGTTAATCCGGCACCTGAATTACCGCCATTGCAGCAGGTATATCAGGCATTAGTCCTTTCAGTGCATGATTACGTTCGCAAAAATGGCTTTCAAGGCGTGTTATTAGGCTTATCTGGAGGAATTGACTCTGGCTTAACGCTGGCAATCGCGGTTGATGCATTGGGCAAAGATCATGTTCAGGCTGTTATGATGCCATTCCGCTATACATCTGAAATGAGTATAGAAGATGCTAAAGAACAAGCTGAGATGTTGGGTGTTGAGTTTAATGTGGTGTCGATCGAACCGATGTTTGATGCATTTATGGCACAATTTGAACCTCTGTTTGCGGGTACGGCCAAAGATACCACCGAAGAGAATTTACAGGCGCGTTGCCGTGCCGTTATTCTGATGGCGATGTCGAATAAACGCCATCGTCTCGTGCTGACGACCAGTAATAAGAGTGAATCAGCGGTGGGATATTCCACACTATATGGTGATATGGCGGGTGGTTTTAATGCGCTGAAAGATGTACCGAAAACATTGGTATTTGAATTAGCAAAATATCGTAATACCGTTTCGCCGGCGATACCTCAACGAGTCATTGATCGTCCGCCATCGGCAGAATTGGCACCTGGGCAGCTTGATCAAGACAGTTTACCGCCTTATGACATTCTGGATGATATTCTGGAAGGTTATGTGGAGCAGGATAAATCGGTTGATGAGCTGGTGGCTGCGGGGTTTGATGAACAGATTGTACGTAAAGTTGTTCGTTTGGTTGATATCAACGAATATAAACGTCGTCAGGCTCCGGTGGGGCCGCGTATTACGCCACGTAATTTTGGTAAAGACAGACGTTACCCGATTACCTCTGGTTTCGGCCGTAAAAACTGGTAACAACAGGAAAACTTCATGAAAAAGATTGATGCGATTATCAAACCTTTCAAGCTGGATGATGTGCGTGAAGCTCTGGCGGAAGTGGGTATCACCGGAATGACGGTAACAGAGGTGAAAGGTTTTGGCCGCCAGAAAGGGCACACCGAGCTGTATCGTGGTGCGGAATATATGGTGGATTTTTTGCCCAAAGTGAAAATAGAAATTGTCGTGCCAGATGATATTGTCGATACCTGTGTTGAAACCATTATGCAGACGGCGCAGACCGGGAAAATCGGTGATGGTAAAATATTTGTATTCGACGTGGCGCGTGTTGTGCGTATCCGTACGGGTGAGCAGGACGAAGAGGCGATTTAACTTAATTTAAATTTTTGGGGGAGTGGTGACAGGTAGATATAAGACGCCACTCTCAATAAAAGTAGCCGGAATTCTTCGATGACCGTTTAGACGGTCATCGATAGTAGATACATGCATTTATAATCTTATATACTCAATCAAGGCGATGAACTACCTTACAAGTAAAGGTTCTATCACATACCCATTTTCTGTAACTCGATTTTCTCCGACAATAATCTTAGTGTCAGGTAAAATGAAATATGAATATATGATTTTAAGTCTTCTGACTGACATGATGTAACCACGCCAATCGTCGACAACCCAAGAATCTCTATAACCTCCAGAAACTATAGTAAAATAATCGTCGGACACTTTGAATTGTGCTTGATCAGTGCTCCAGTAGTTAATTGCAACTTCAATCGTGTCACATTTCGTATTGTTGGTAACGTGAATCATGCCCATATTACAACTCCCTTACTATTTCAATCTGATTTCATTAAGATTTGACTTTATTAGGATGCCGTTTCGGGCTAGCAACATTAAATATAAATGAGCTAGCTTACAAATAAAGGTTTTATCACATACTCATTTTCTGTAACTCTATTTTCTCCGACAATAATCTTGGTGTCAGGTAAAATGAAATATGAAAATGTAATTCCTAGCCTTTTGACTGACATGATATAACCGCGCCAATCGTCAACAAACCAGGAAGCCCTAAAATATCCAGGACTGATATTAAAATAATCGTCGGACACTGTGAATCTTGCGTAATCAGTGCTCCAGTAGTTAATCGCAACTTCAATCGTATCATTTTTCATATTGTTGGTAACGTGAATAATGCCCATATTACAACCACTCACTATTTCAATCTGATTTTATTAAGATTAGACTTATTAGGATGTTGCTTTGGACTAACAACATTAAGTATAGATGAGAAATTCTTATTTAATTTAATATTCTTTATCGTTTTTATTTCATAAAATAACTGATCACTATAATTAATGTTTGGAATAAATTATCAAAGCAGTTTTTAATTTAAACTATCGGATGATTTATTACGGCTTGAAACTAGTTAAATCTTTTCAAACCGTAAATAGTGGTAAATAAGAATTGCGTGAAAACCTCTTACTTGCTGAAAATATGTTGGATTATTTTTGCCTTGGCTTTCTGGACAGGTCATCATAAATATCATTATTATAAATTAAATACTATTTCTGTTCACTTTACTTTATTGGTTATTATCACCGCATAACATTTTTAATATTAAGTTGAAAATTTAAATCACCTTATGTGGGCCAAAACATTCATAGTGAATAAATTGTTTATCATTACTTCTGTCCTCTATCCTCTGTCCTCTGTCCTCTGTCTTCTGCTATTTCATCATATTTTCTTATGAACTCATTGCATGATTGATTAAAAAATATCATAATTGCTTCTTTTGTGATCATTTCGCGTGGGTATATTGTGGACTGACAACTCAATTATAGGTAATAGTTGCTTATGGTTAATGATTTTAATGTGGAACGAACCGGGCTGGTTTTTACTCTCACGGCCGGTAATCTCCCTGTGAAAACTTTTGCTGTGGTTGAATTTACACTGAATGAAGCCTTGTCAACGCTATTCAGTTTGCAAGCCACAGTGACTTGTGCCAATCCAGATATTGATTTTGCAGATGTTCTGGATCAATACGCCACATTGACCGTTTATCGTGACGGGCAGCCTGAGCGTTATATCACCGGGATTGTGACTCATTTTGTGCAGGAAACAACGGGACGTTATCGTAGTTGTTATTACCTGACTCTCCACCCTTCCTTGTGGCGTGCCGGATTGCGGGTTAACTCCCGAATTTTTCAGAATAAATCCGTCACCGATATTATTGATAGGCTATTGAAAGAAAATGGCGTTCGGCAATTCTCTTGTCTATTGCGCTATGAACATCCAGTACGGGAGTTCTGTGTTCAGTACGATGAGAGTGATTTGGCTTTTTTACAGCGTCTGTTAGCTGATGAAGGGATCTTTTATTACTATTACTTTGATCAGGATAAGGGCGAGCCGACAATGATTTTTGTCGACTCTTATACCAAGAATGGCTCTCTTTCACTGCCCTACAACCCAGAACCTGATGTTACAGGCAATCAGTGTTGCATCAGCCAGTTTCGTTGGGGAGAAAGGGTGGGCGTTGCTGAAGTTTCGGTGAGAGACTACACGTTTAAACATCCCCGGTGGTATTCTGATTTTCAATTCCATGAAAATCACAGGTACATCAGTAATCAGCGTTCGGATTTAAATAGCTACTATTACTATGACTTTCCCGGACGTTATAAGGATGGAAATGGGCAACGGATAAGTCAGTACCGGTTGGAGGCGTTACGTAATGATGCTTTGCTCGGCTGTGGGCAAAGTGACAGTTTTGCTCTCTTGCCGGGCATGTGGTTTACGCTTACCGATCATCCGAAAGAAAAATTTAATGCGCCGTGGCAAATAATCCAAATTACTCACCGTGGCCATCAACCTCAAGCAGATGAATCTCATTTTGATAGCAGAGGGACGATTTTAACGAACAGTTTTACCTTTGGTAGTCCCAATCGGGTATGGCGTCCCTTTCCTTACCCCAAGCCACATATTGATGGCCTGCAAATTGCCACCGTGGTGGGACCAGAGGGAGAAGAAATATTTTGTGATGAATATGGGCGGGTACGGGTGCAATTTGCCTGGGATCGATATGGCAAGCTTAATGATCAAAGTTCTTGCTGGATAAGAGTTAGCCAATCTTGGGCTGGACACTGTTGGGGAATGATGACCATCCCGCGTGTTGGTCAGGAAGTACTGGTTGATTTCATGCATGGCGATCCTGACCAGCCGATTATTATTGGTCGTACCTATAATGCCATTAATCTCCCACCGAACCGTTTGCCGATGGCAAAAACGCAGATGGTAATCCGATCAAAAACCCATAAAGGGGAAGGATTTAATGAACTGCGTTTTGATGATGATAAAGGCGGTGAGGAAATCTATATTCATGCTCAGAAGAACATGAAAACGGAGATTTTAAACGATGAAATGGTCAATATTGCACATAATCAGACTCATCATATTAAACACGATGCTCACTTACGTGTTGATAATGAATATCGTGTTCTGGCGCAGCAAGATATTTCCGTTTCAACCGGACAAAAACTTCATATTAAAGCTGACGATGCGTTGTTGGTACAAAGTGGCAATGAAATTCATCTCAGTTCCGGGGCGAAGGTGGTTATTGATGCTGGCAGTGAGCTAACCTTACAGGCTGCGGGGCATTTTATTAAAATTGATGCCAGTGGCATCAGTAGTAGTGCCGGAATTAGTTTTGCCAGTGGAACACCGGGCACAGGTTCGGGTTGGGGAGGAAAACTGCCGGATATGCTGGATAAATTGGAACAGGTCAGTGCTGAAATATCCACTCCTGTTGCTCAAGAACTACTTAAAGAAATTTGTCTCAGTTGTTTGATGAAAGCTGAACTTGAAGAAGCAATAACCGTTATCCGGGGGTAATTATGACACTTGAATTAAGCGAAAAATTGGTTAATTACCAGAAAAAACATCCCGGCATTCGGCTTTACGCGCTGGTGAATGGTTTGCAGTATGAACGCTGTTTTGGTGAGGAGATTAATTATATCGTGGGTGTCAACAATCCACTATTCCGGCACTATCCAGATTCAAAACTTGCATTTGCAGGCCCGTGGCTGTTTGATATGGAATATGCGCATCAATGGCAAGAGAAATTGTCAATACTTGAAGAAACGTATCCGGCAGTATCATGGTTATTAACCTCTCTGTCATTAGATAAGCTGACCCGCCATCTTGTGTCATATTTAAATATTCAACTGCCGACAAAACAGATGGCGCTTCTACGTTTTTATGATCCTCGTATTTTGCATCGCATCAGTGACATTTTTAGCCATGAGCAATTGTCTGTATTCACACATTGTATTAATAAATGGGTTTATAAATACAATGCCACTTATTATTCGGTGTCAGGAGTTCCATTATGATTGAATTGACTCAGGAACAGTTTGATATTATCACCAAGCTGGAAAAACAGACGGTGGTTGATCGTATACAGGCCGAACTTCTTGCCAAACATGCGGATTTAATTCCTTCCCCATCTTCGCTGAACGAACGGTTAATGGCTGCTTATGATTATTTGCTGACATTAAACTTTCAGGATAAATACTTGATTCAATCCTATTTATCTCTGGTCGCGTTTAATCCTGATTTTCAGCATGCCTCGTCAATCAAGTCTGCTTTGGAATCTCCTGATCAGAAATCCGAGCAACAGTTTAAAGATATTCTTTGTATTGCAAAAAATAAGATAAACAGGAAATGTTAATATGCCAATACCCTTATTAGCCCCTGTTGCAGTGGGAGCGGCTGAATATGTCGCCAGCGCCTGTGCCGGAGTATTAATTGCAGTCGGTATCATGGAAGCGGGTAAAGATAAATCCGTAATAGATGATGACAGTATTCAACATAAGAAAACGGACTTTGTAATCAGTCCTGACATCACGGATGAAGATCGAAATATTGTCTGGAGTGCCGAAGCTTATGCGGATTTCTGGGAGGATGATGACTTAGGGGAAGAATCCGTTGATACCAGTGCGGTTCAAGTTAAGGCTCAGTCTAAGACGGAAGAGTGTGAAAAAACGGAAACTAAAAAAGAGTGTCAGGCTTGTCTGGCTATTCCGGTGACGAGTGAAAAATATCGCAAGGTGAGTCGCTGGAGCGCCATCACGATTAACTATCAGCGATTTATTGCTAAAACTAAATATGATCCAGCCACACAAATGATTCAGGAGTTTCAGTGCCTGAAAGTGACGTTTGATGGCTGGCGGCCAGCGTATTGTTTATTTTTAGAGGCCAAAGCGCGGTATGACCAGTTTTTTAATAATGGGGGTGGCCCCAAAGAGTGGTGGAAAGGTGAACGTTCTGGGCGAGATCAGGCAGCACGACAACAGGGAGTATGTAATCTACTAAACTGTACACCTAATGTGGAATGGCATTTTTTACAACCGATTAGTTATCGTTATTTTCAACGAATATTTCATATTTATAAAAATATTAGTGTTCACTATACGCCGTGCCCTGAATTGAATGGCATTGTTTAAAGTAAAAGGAGGGTAAAATGTCAATAATTCGTCTGGAAATTAATATATATTATGAACAACATAAAACTATTACTGTCAACACTGTGTTGATGGATTTATTCCATATTACTCAGCAGCTTGATATTTTTTTTAACCAGAAGAAGACTTGGTTTTTACAAGGGTATTCTAGGAAGGAGGCATTGAAACATATAGTTTTTGATGAGCAGGGGCCAACTGGAGCAGCAATAAAGAGTTTTGAAAATAGCCATAAAAAAAATTTTCCTTTTCTTAATGAAGGTATATGGGATGGTGAAGAAGATAGTATAGCTAGTGGTATTAGTTACAGCAAAATGTTAATGGATCGTCCTAACTGGGTTTGGTTGACTCTAAGGTTGAAAATTGGCTGTGACCAGTTCAATATTTCCCGATTAATTAATCTGATTAAATATTTAGTTGTTAGTCGTGATTTCCCTTATATCCAAATAGAAACTAATGGCTACACTTTATGGAGTAAAAATGTTTTCCCTGATCGTCTCAGCGTTGGCTGGATGCTTTACCAGCCCCGTATTATTGATAAATCCTATCTGCCTATGGCGGAAGATATGCTCCCTGTGTATCAAAATAATGAACAGGTCGGCACGCTGATTATTACCAAAAAAGGCATTTTTGATGGAAAAAATCAGGATGATATTGATAAATCTAATGATGTTGAAATTCAGTTGGTGAATCTGGGATTACTGCCATTAATTACCGAAGTTTAATGGAGGATGATATTTTTTACCAATTGAAAAACGATGGAGAACTTTCATGTCAGAAGTGGTTATTCTGTTAGGTGATACAACAGAGCATGGCGGTAAGGTTATTACCGTTATTGATGAATAGACTTACAATGGTGTGCTTATTATGGCAAAAAATAAGATAAACAGGAGACGAATATGCCAATGCCCTTATTAGCCCCTGTCGCTGTAGGTGCGGCTGAATATGTCGCAAGCGCCTGTGCCGGGGTATTAATCGCAGTCGGTATCATGGAAGCGGGTAAAGATAAATCCGTAATAGATGATGACAGTATTCAACATAAGAAAACGGACTTTGTAATCAGTCCTGACATCACGGATGAAGATCGAAATATTGTCTGGAGTGCCGAAGCCTATGCGGATTTTTGGGAGGACGATGATTTAGGGGAAGAATCCGTTGATACCAGTGCGGTTCAAGTTAAGGCTCAGTCTAAGACGGAAGAGTGTGAAAAAACGGAAACTAAAAAAGAGTGTCAGGCTTGCCTGGCTATTCCGGTGACGAGTGAAAAGTATCGCAAAGTTAGTCGATGGAGCGCCATCACGATTAACTATCAGCGATTTATTGCGAAAACTAAATATGACCCGACCACACAAATGATTCAGGAGTTTCAATGTTTAAAAGTGACCTTTGATGGCTGGCGGCCAGCGTATTGCTTATTTCTGGAAGCCAAAGCGCGGTATGACCAGTTTTTTATTAGTGAGGATGAGCCTAAAGGTTGGTGGAAAGGTGTTAAATCAGCACAAAATCAGGCTGTCAGACATCAGGCCGTCTGTGATGTACTGGATAGCACTCCTCACGTGGAATGGTACTTTTTACAGCCCATCAGTTATGGATATTTTAAAGTACTATTTAGTAAATATAAAAATATCAGTGTTCACTATACCCCTTGCGATAGTTTAGTTTAACACGAGGTAAACATGGCAATAGTTCGTATAAAAATTAATGTATATTATGAGCAGAGAGAAACCATTACCGCCCATACAGCTTTGATGGATTTGTTTCATATTACACGGCAAATTGATGTCTTTTTTAACCAAGGAAAAGCTTGGTACTTAACTGGCTACTCCCGAAAGGAGGCGCTAAAACATCTTGTGTTTGATGATCAGGGGCCAACTGAGGTTGCTATAAAAAGTTTCGAAAAAGATTATAAGAAAAATTTTCCTGCTCTTATTAATGGCATATGGGATGGTGAAAAGGATGAATTATCCAGTGGCATGAGTTATAGAAAAATGTTAACTGATCGCCCTAATTGGGTCTGGCTGGAAATGAACCTAAGGATTGACAGTCATCAGTTTGATGTCTCTCGATTAATTGATTTTGTCAAATATTTAGCGGCCAGCCGTGATTTTCCTTATATTCAAGTCGAAAATAATGGTTATACCGTAAAAAGCAAACAGGTTTTCCCTGATCGCTTAAGTGTTGGCTGGATGCTTTACCAGCCCCGTATTATTGATAAATCCTACCTTCCTATGGCGGAGGATGTGCTTCCTGTGTATCAAAATAATGAACAGATAGGCACCCTGATTATTACCAAAAAAGGCATTTTTGATGGAGGAAATCAGGATGATATTGATAAATCCAATGATGTTGAAATTCAATTGGTCAATCTGGGATTACTGCCATTAATTACCGAAGTTTAATGGAGGATGATATTTTTTACCGATTGAAAAACGATGGAGAACTTTCATGTTAAAAGCGGTTATTCTGTTAGGTGATATGACAGATCATGGCAATAAGGTTATTACCGTTATTGATGAATATATTCACAATAGTGTTCCTATTGTTGCAGAAAATAAGATAAACAGGAGACGTTAATATGCCAATACCTTTATTAGCCCCTGTCGCTGTGGGTGCGGCTGAATATGTCGCCAGCGCCTGTGCCGGAGTATTAATTGCAGTCGGTATCATGGAAGCGGGTAAAGATAAATCCGTAATAGATGATGACAGTATTCAACATAAGAAAACGGACTTTGTAATCAGTCCTGAAATCACGGATGAAGATCGAAATATCGTCTGGAGTGCCGAAGCCTATGCGGATTTTTGGGAGGACGATGATTTAGGGGAAGAATCAATTGATACCAGTGCGGTTCAAGTTAAGGCTCAGTCTAAGACGGCAGAGTGTGAAAAAACGGAAACTAAAAAAGAGTGTCAGGCTTGCCTTGCTATTCCGGTGACGAGTGAAAAGTATCGTAAAGTTAGCCGCTGGAGCGCCATCACGATTAACTATCAGCGATTTATTGCGAAAACTAAATATAACCCGGTTACACAAATGATTCAGGAGTTTCAGTGCCTGAAAGTGACTTTTGATGGCTGGCGGCCAGAGTATTGTTTATTTCTAGAGGCCAAAGCACGGTATGACCAGTTTTTTAAGAGTAATGAGGAACCTAAGAAATGGTGGAAAGGTGTTTTTTCAGCTATAAGGCAAGCCCAAAGGCATCAAACAGTCTGTAACGTTTTGGATGGTTCCCCCCATGTGGAATGGCACTTTTTACAGCCGATCAGTTATGGATATTTTAAAGTGCAATTTAGTGAACATAAAAATATCAGCGTTCACTATACCCCCTGCGACAGTTTGTTTTAATTCGAGGTCAACATGACAATAGTTAATTTAAAAATCAATGTGCGTTATGAACAGCAGGAAACTATTACTATCCATACTGCGTTGATGGATTTGTTTCATATTACACGGCAAATTGATGTATTTTTTGACCAGAAAAAAACTTGGTATTTAACAGGTTACTCCCGAAAGGAGGCGCTAAAACATATTGTGTTTGATGAACAGGGGCCAACTGAGGTTGCCATAAAAGACTTTGAAAAAGATTATAAAAAAGATTTTCCAGCGCTTATTACTGGGATATGGGATGGTGAAAAGGATGAATTAGATAGTGGTATTATGTATAAAAAAATGCGAACTGCTAGCCCTAACTGGGTTTGGCTGGAATTGAATCTAAGTATTGACAGCAATCAACTGAATGTATCCCGATTAATTGATTTAGTTAAATACTTAGCGACCAGTCGTGATTTTCCTTATATTCAAGTAGAAACCAATGGCTATACCTTAAAAGGTAAACAAGTTTTCCCTGATCGCTTAAGTGTTGGTTGGATGCTTTACCAACCCCGCATTATTGATAAGTCTTACCTGCCTATGGCGGAAGATATGCTCCCTGTGTATCAAAACAATGAACAGGTCGGCACTCTGATGATTACCAAAAAAGGTATTTTTGATGGAAAAAATCAGGATGATATTGATAAATCTAATGATGTTGAAATTCAGTTGGTGAATCTGGGATTACTGCCATTAATTACCGAAGTTTAATGGAGGATGATATTTTTTACCAATTGAAAAACGATGGAGAACTTTCATGTCAAAAGCGGTTATTCTGTTAGGTGATATGACAGATCATGGCAGTAAGGTTATTACCGTTATTGATGAATATATTCACAATAGTGTTCCTATTGTTGCAGAAAATAAGATAAACAGGAGACGTTAATATGCCAATACCTTTATTAGCCCCTGTCGCTGTGGGTGCGGCTGAATATGTCACCAGCGCCTGTGCCGGGGTATTAATCGCAGTCGGTATCATGGAAGCGGGTAAAGATAAATCCGTTATAGATGATGACAGTATTCAACATAAGAAAACTGACTTTGTAATCAGCCCTGACATCACGGATGAAGATCGAAATATTGTCTGGAGTGCCGAAGCCTATGCGGATTTTTGGGAGGACGATGATTTAGGGGAAGAATCCGTTGATACCAGTGCAGTTCAAACTAAAGCCCGGTCTGAAACGGAAGAGTGTGAAAAAACGGAAACTAAGAAAGAGTGTCAGGCTTGCTTGGCTATTCCGGTGACGAGTGAAAAATATCGCAAGGTGAGTCGCTGGAGCGCCATCACGATTAACTATCAGCGATTTATTGCGAAAACTAAATATGACCCAGCCACACAAATGATTCAGGAATTTCAGTGCCTGAAAGTGACCTTTGATGGCTGGCGGCCAGCGTATTGTTTATTTCTAGAGGCCAAAGCACGGTATGACCAGTTTTTTGATACTGAAGGTGAACCCAAAATTTGGTGGAAAGGGAGTAAATCAGGTAAAAAACAGGCGGAAAGGCATCAAACTGTTTGTGATGTACTAGAGGGGACACCGCATGTGGAATGGCATTTTTTACAACCAATCAGTTATGCTTATTTTAAGGGAATATTTAGTCAATTTAAAAATATCAGTGTCCACTATACTCCCTGTGCCGATTTAATGGCGAGAATTTAATTCGAGGTTCAAATGACAATAATCCGTATAAAAACCAATGTGTATTATGAACAACAGGAAACCATTACTGTAGATACAGCATTAATGGATTTATTTCATATTACACGGCAAATCGATATCTTTTTCAGACAGGAAAAGACATGGTATTTAACTGGTTATTCACGAAAAGAGGCCCTAAAACACATTGTGTTTGATAAACAAGGGCCAACAGAAAAGACAGTGAGCTATTTTGACAAATCTTATAAAAAAGATTTTCCTTCACTTATTGAAGATATGTGGGATGGTGAGCGGGATGAGATAGCCAATAGTATTAGTTATAATAAACTGTCTACAAGAGGTCCAAACTGGGTTTGGCTAGAATTCAATTTAAAAATTGATAGCAGCCAACTGAATGTATCCCGATTAATTGATTTAGTTAAATACTTAGCGACCAGTCGTGATTTTCCTTATATTCAAGTGGAAACCAACGGCTATACCTTAAAAGGTAAACAAGTTTTCCCTGATCGCTTAAGTGTTGGTTGGATGCTTTACCAACCCCGCATTATTGATAAATCTTACCTGCCTATGGCGGAAGATGTGCTCCCTGTGTATCAAAATAATGAGCAGATCGGCACGTTGATTATTACCAAAAAAGGTATTTTTGATGGCAGAAATCAGGATGATATTGATAAATCTAATGATGTTGAAATTCAGTTGGTGAATCTGGGATTACTGCCATTAATTACCGAAGTTTAATGGAGGATGATATTTTTTACCAATTGAAAAACGATGGAGAACTTTCATGTCAAAAGCGGTTATTCTGTTAGGTGATATGACAGATCATGGCGGTAAGGTTATTACCGTTATTGATGAATATGCTCACAATGGTGTGCCTATTATTGCAAAAAATAAGCTAAACAGGAGACGTTAATATGCCAATACCCTTATTAGCCCCTGTTGCTGTGGGTGCGGCTGAATATGTCACCAGCGCCTGTGCCGGGGTGTTAATTGCAGTCGGTATCATGGAAATTGGCTGTCTTTCACACTGAATAAATAGTTTTCCTTTGCATCAATAATCTCCTGTGCAATCTGGGTTTGGCATCTATGGTATCAATGGAAATAAGTGTGTCTTCAAAAAAGTCGGCCAGATCTGTTGCCTGCATTATATACCGGTTATCCTTACCATCGGTTAAGCGAACATCCTCCGGGAGAGAATGAAATAACCGAATACAACGTACCAGTATTTTCTCAATGTAACGGTGACATTAGCATACGATACCTAAGATTTAACATATTTGCCGCCGCGTTTGCTCGTGGTAAAAAAGTCCCCGCTAAGCTGCGAGAGGTTGTTGACTATTTTGATGAGTTGGCAATATCTCCCGTTTTTTGTTGGACTACGCTTCTTGAAGAAAGTGACATGGTTTTCTTCAATAATTATTTATGTCTGCACTCATGCACAGCATTCGAAGATAATGATGATCCTAAGAAGAAACGGCTAATGTATAGAGTCCGGTTTGAATGTGAAAATTTTCGCTCTATACGCCTGAACTTGCCGTTCATCTTGAAGGTGGCGGTGGGCGGGGAGGGATAACCTCTCAGGCTGGTAAGCGACTTGTCTTCGACTATGATTTCGACTTAGACTGACAAAATATATTTATAAAATATAGAACTCTTGGATATAAAGGAGTCTACGTATAACCTATTTATCTCGGTACCCAACAGTTTGGTAGATAAGAGAGATGCGCACGAAATACTTAACGCATTCACCGAGCAAGGAGGTAATTTCCTTGATTCTGCTGATTTACCCTATTTATTTGCCAAATGGTAGTGAAGGAAGGCTGGTAGCTGAAAATTCTCGTTATGTTCCACAGTGGTGATCTTGGTTAACCCCACGATAAAATTAAATATGCAGACCCTATTTCTTTAGACGAGGTAGTTGTTGACTATCCTGATGTTAATTTTGTGCTGGTTCAATTTAGTTAGCGGATTTCTATGAGCACTATTCAAGTAAGAAGTTTGAGTAAGTCTTACAGTATTTACACTAAAGCTCCCGGTTTGTTGGGTAGTTTAAAATCATTCATTAAAAGAGATTGTGCAGTCGTACAAGCGGTCAAAGCGATCAATTTCTCCATCGAAGAGGGAGAAATTGTGGGTTTTCTCGGGGCGAATGGGGCGGGGAAAACTACCACCATGAAGATGTTGGCTGGCATCATTCAACCTTCTTTAGGTGATGTCAGTGTTTTGGGGCATACCCCTTATGAACGTAGGTACGAATATTTAAAGTCGATATCATTTGTGGCTGGGCAGAAACAGCAGCTTGCTTGGGATCTTACGCCTAATGATTCCTTCATACTTAATAAGGTTATCTATGATCTCGAAGATAATGAATTTTCCAGATGCCGTGATGAATTGGTTGAATTGCTTTCTATTGGTTCAGTGATTAACAGGCCGGTTCGTAATTTGTCTCTTGGTGAACGTATGAAATGCGAATTAGCGTTATCATTGCTACATAAGCCAAGGGTTTTGTTCCTAGATGAGCCCACTATTGGGTTGGATGTTAACATGCAGCGAGTCGTCCGAGAGTTCATCCTGCATTATAATCAGACGTACAAAGCAACAATTCTCCTAACTTCCCACTATATGGCGGATGTAGAAGCTCTTGCACGACGTGTCATTATTATCAATTCGGGAGAGATCATCTACGATGGGCAACTTTCGCATTTAATTGCAAAACGTTCTCCCAAAAAGATTATAAAGGCTAGTCTTTCAGGTCCAATCAATCCAGAGCTGAGTTCGTTACCTGGATTGCTATTCTATGATGGTCACGATATTGAACTGATGGTAGAGCGTGACGCATTATCTTCTGCAATAACAAGATTAATGTCCGAACAAGTCGTTCTTGATATCTCGATCCATGATGAACCGATAGATCGTGTTCTGGAGGGGTATTTATCTTCAAAAGGTGAGTTTAATGTGTAAATCCTTTAAGCGGACTCTACAGTTATGGAGGGTGCTCATTGGCCAATCTTTCTCCCAGGCTATTGCGTATCGAGCGCAGTCGATGGTTTGGATGATAGGTGGTGTGATGCCTATCGCTGTGATGTTGGTTTGGCTTAGTCTGGCGGATGGAGGGGCTATTGGCGGTTATACACCCAGCGATTTCGCGGTTTATTTCCTTTCTATTTACTTAGTACGTCAATTAACCTCCATTTGGGTAATGCAGAGCTTGGATTATGATATCCGCCACGGGGAGCTTTCTATGCTATTGTTGCGCCCTGTGTCTCCGCTCTATTGTTATATTGCGGATCACGTGGGACAAATGATTGTTCGGGGGCCGATTGTATTAGTGGTTTTTATTTCTGGTATTGCTTTAACTGGTAACTTGCAACGCTTGGATATCTGGAACTTTTTGGCTTTTTTGCCTTCACTCGCGCTTGCTTGGATTATCATTTTTCATCTTTATTATTGTCTAGGTTTGTTGGCTTTTTGGATTAATAACACAATGGCGTTTGACCCATTGATTTGGGCGCTTTATACAATACTTGGGGGATCGCTCATTCCTCTTGATTTATATCCGCCTGGTATCGCCGGATTATTAAAAGTTTTGCCTTTTGCATCGGCAATGGATTCTCCAGTGCAAATAATATTAGGAAAACTAGATAATGATGAATTATTAATGGGTTTCTTGATACAGCTATTCTGGGTTATAGCACTCATGTTAATTCGTGCTTTGCTATGGTCGATGGGATTGAGAAAATATACGGCTTCAGGAGCCTAACTAAATGCGGTACTGTTTACTATTGTTGGTATTGATAAGGAATTCTTTCATTTTGGAACTTGAATTTCGACTCAATGCTTTGGTTAACTTGATCAATTCTTTCCTCGCTTGCTTGCTGGCTTTACTTGTTCTGACGGGGTTTTTCGGTCAAGTATCCCAAGTCGGGGGGTGGAGTTTCAATCAAATGGTTGCTTTACTTGGTGTGACTCTCATTGTGGAGTCGTTAATCGATAGTTGGTTATTTCCAAGTATCCACTCTTTATCTGAGTATATCAGACGAGGTGACTTGGATTTTATGCTTATTCGTCCCATTGACCATCAGTTTTTTATCACATTTCATCGTTTTAATGTGTGGGATGGTGCGAATTTTGTCGTTGGTTATATAGTTGTTCTGGTAGCTATGCATCAACAAGATGCTTTGATATTTTCAAACTTCATGCAGTTTAATTTGGCACTATTATTGGGCGCATGTATTTTCTATTCTCTGTTTATGTGTTCAAATCTCATCGCCTTTTGGTTCACTAAAGTTTCTGATGTATGGATTATTTGCTACTCTCTTATGGATATGGGACGGTTTCCTGTCAGTGCTTATCCTGGTGCTATGCGGTTCGTTCTGAGTTTTATACTACCAATTGTTTTCGTAAGTAACGTACCTGCGCAAGCTGCTTTGGGCATGCTTAATTTCGGCACGCTGGCTATGGCTTTTATGTACGCATTAGGGGCGTTATTCTTCACCCGATACCTCTGGCTTAAAGCTCTATCAAGATATAGTAGCGCAAGTAGCTGATGATATGTATTTAAAGAACATAGAGAGTAGCTTATTAGTCGAATCCGCCAAAAGTGGTTATTACCTCGCTATTAATGAATTTGCTCACAACGGCATTCCTATAGCAGGTAAAGAAAATTTGGTCGAGTGTCCCCAATGCGAAGGTATTTTTCCTATTATTCAGGGGGCTGACTCTTTAAAATATAAAGGAAAACCTATTGCGCTTGAAGGAATGCAAACAGCCTGTGAGGCAAACTTGATTGCCAGTCAGAGTAACGGCCTATCCCAATAGGACTATTTTATTTGCCCTTCTTTGCCATAAAGAGCGAACTTGGGCAGTGCTCAGATATTTTGAACGCACTTTTAGTGCGGCCCGTAGGGCGAGCGAAGCGAGTCATCCTCATGTATTGCATTCTCCATTCATGCTCTCACTATGATTGCGTTTTATGCTTCGACATTAAATGATGTTCTAAATAGGGGGTTAATTGTTCCAATAGATTACTATTAGATTGGGCTATAGTAAGTTCTTCCCAGCCATCAGTGGACAGTATAAAAACCGCTGAGAGAATTATGGTCATCTCATCCGTGGGAGTTGATGAGCTATACCCGTTAGCTTTGAATACACCTAGTTCAGTATGTATTCTGCTGATTTTGAATGGCAGAAGTGACGTTGGTAATTTCATCAAAAATCATCCTTCAATGGTATGAAGTAGAAAGAAATTGTAAGAAAAAGCGGCAGCATAAATGCATAACATCCTCAATAATACGTGACTGGATAGAAAATTTAATCCTTTCATCATTTTTTCTTGTTTTTATATACCCAATGGATTTTAAGATGCATCGCGGCGGCAAGGGAGTGAATCCCCGGTCACATAGTAAACTATGTGACCGGGGTGAGCGAGTGCGGCCAACAAAGAGGCAACTTGAAAGATAACGGGTATAGATTCCATAAATATGAAGTTGAAAATTTAAATCACTTTATGTGGACCAAAACATTCATAGTGAATAAATTGTTTATCAATTCCCATATCCAATAACTGTTTCGCTACATATTGCATAAAGGGAACGGGACCACAGAAATAGAAATGCATTCCTTCTGTTTTCAGCGTCTCATTTAGAACCGTCAGATCCATAAAGCCTTGGTGTTGATAATGAATACCTTGTTGATCTTCATCCCTTGGTTCACGGTACCAAATTGTGCTAGCAAAATTTGGCATTGCCTGCGCCATTGTTGCGACTTCATTGCTAAACGCGTGATGGCCGCCATGTTCCGCCGCATGTAACCAGTTAATTTGGCTATTATGGTTTTGCTGGTGGAGGTGATGCAACATACTCATCATGGGAGTCAGGCCAACGCCAGCGGAAATCAAAGTAACCGGCGTTTCTGGTTTAATATCGAGGAAAAAATCACCGCGTGGGGCAGCCAGCCAGACGGTATCGCCTTCTTGCATCTTATCGTGCATATGGTTGGAAACGATTCCTTGTGGCTCACGTTTAATCGCAATCCGGTAGCTGGAGCCATTTGGTGCTGTTGTCAGTGAATATTGGCGAATTTCTCGGTTGTCAAAACTATTATCTGCCAGATAAATGCTCAGATACTGACCAGGTTTGTAATCCATCACTTTCCCGCCATCTTGAGGCACAAATTCAAAGCTACAAATGACGTCACTTTTTATCTCTTTTCGATTTATACGGAATGGACGCAAACCACGCCAGCCACCATCTGTTGATTCACCACTATGATAGATTTGCTCTTCACGATTGATAAAAACATCAGCCAGCACGCCATAAGCTTTTCCCCAGGCGTCCAGAATTTCATTTCCCGGTTGGAACATTTCATCCAACGTTGCCAACAGGTGAGTACCGACAATCTGATAATGTTCTGGTTGAATATTTAGACTAGCGTGTTTATGAGCGATTTTTTCCACTGCCGGTAGTAGTACCTCTAAGTTATCAATATTGGCTGCATAGGCGCAGATCGCATTGAACAAGGCTTCACGTTGATCACCGTTAAGTTGATGGCTCATATTAAAGATATTTTTCAACTCAGGATTATGGTTAAACATCCGCTCATAGAAATGTGCTGTCAGTTTTGGACCAGTCGCGGAAAGTAGGGGAATAGTTGATTTGACAGTTGCAATAGTTTGGCTATCCAGCATGGTGAAGCTCCTGAATTTCTTTCAAGTGGTAATGAAAGTTATAACATGTAATTTAAATGCAACTTATACCCTTTTAGGAACTTTGTAAATATAGAATGTGGTCTTTATGGTGAAAAAAATATCCTTAAAAGATATTTACACTAAGGAAAGGACTACTTTAGGTCATAAGTTCCGACAAAAGAGGAAAAATGCAGTGTAATTTTCATGCCATTATTTAGAGCAGATACCTTGCTTGTGATAGATATGCAATCGTTTGCGTAAAATATTTTGTCAAGACTATCTCATTCGGTGAAAAGGGTTTACACTGTGTGCCATTCGGCCCCTTGGGGTGTTTTTGAAGAGAAGTTAGCTGAGTCAGGAGAACCCAATGTTAAAGCGTGAAATGAATATTGCTAGTTATGATCCCGAACTATGGCAGGCGATGGAGCAGGAAGTTGTTCGTCAGGAAGAGCATATCGAGTTAATTGCTTCTGAAAACTATACCAGCCCAAGAGTTATGCAGGCACAGGGCTCTCAGCTCACTAACAAATATGCTGAAGGTTATCCGGGTAAACGCTACTACGGTGGCTGTGAATATGTGGATGTTGTTGAACAATTAGCTATCGATCGTGCTAAGGCGCTGTTTGGTGCTGATTATGCCAACGTGCAGCCACACTCTGGTTCTCAAGCGAACGCGGCAGTTTATATGGCTTTGTTGCAACCGGGCGATACGGTTCTGGGGATGAATTTGGCACATGGCGGTCATTTGACTCATGGCTCTCCGGTTAACTTTTCTGGTAAGTTATATAACGTTGTGCCTTATGGCATTGATGAAAGCGGTAAAATCGATTACGACGATATCGCGGCACAAGCTCAAAAACACCAGCCAAAAATGATTATCGGCGGTTTCTCGGCTTACTCCGGTGTGGTTGACTGGGCAAAGATGCGTGAAATTGCAGACAGCATTGGTGCTTATCTGTTCGTTGATATGGCACACGTTGCTGGCTTGATCGCCGCAGGAGTGTACCCTAACCCGGTTCCTCATGCTCACATCGTCACTACCACGACGCATAAGACGCTGGCCGGTCCTCGCGGTGGTTTGATTCTGGCGAAAGGTGGCGACGAAGAACTTTATAAAAAGCTGAACTCTTCTGTGTTCCCTGGTTGCCAGGGTGGGCCTCTGATGCATGTTATCGCGGGTAAAGCGGTGGCATTGAAAGAAGCAATGGAACCAGAATTCAAAGCATATCAACATCAGGTTGCTGATAACGCAAAAGCGATGGTTGAAGTGTTTTTGGCACGTGGTTACAAAGTGGTTTCTGGCGGTACAGAAAACCACCTGTTCCTGTTGGATTTGGTTGACAAAGATATCACTGGTAAAGATGCCGATGCTGCGTTGGGCCGTGCAAATATCACGGTAAACAAAAATAGTGTGCCTAATGATCCGAAGAGCCCATTTGTGACTTCTGGTGTGCGTATCGGTACGCCTGCGATTACCCGTCGTGGCTTTAAACAAGCAGAAGCGCGTGAATTGGCTGGCTGGATGTGTGATGTATTGGACAACATCAATGATGAAGCGACCATTGAAGCAATTAAGCAGAAAGTTCTGGCTATTTGCGCGAAATATCCGGTTTACGCATAAATTAAAATTTCAATAAATCATTACAAAACCTGCTCCGGCTAACATCGTTTGCTTAAGTGAGAGATTGAAGAGTGGTGTGTGGATATTCCCCTGAGGAATATCCATTTCAAGATAATTCTCAATATCTAATGTCTTGAGTTAACTAAGTTAGTTAAGAGCGGGTTTTTTGCATTTTTTACCAGGGGGATTAATGGTTATTCGATCAACGCGCTGGCTGGCGTTAGATTATTTCACATATTTCTTTTCTTACGGGATATTTTTACCTTTTTGGGCAATCTGGCTCCAGGGTGAAGGTATAGAGCACGATATGATAGGGATTCTATTAGGTACAGGCTTGATTTCCCGCTTTTTAGGCAGTTTATTGATCGCGCCTACAGTGAAAGATCCCGCAAAACTTATTCTTGCACTGCGTATATTAGCATTGTTGACTCTGATTTTTGCTGTTGGTTTTACATTAGGAAATCATTGGGCATGGCTTTTGTTCGTCATGGTTGGCTTCAATCTATTTTTTTCGCCGATGATGCCATTGGGTGATGCGCTGGCGGGAACATGGCAAAAACAATTTTCTTTTGATTACGGCAAAATACGGGTTTGGGGTTCAATTGCCTTTATTATCAGTTCAGCATTAACCGGGGAATTGATCTCTGTTTGGGGACATCGTGCCATCCTCGTCACAATATTGTTTAGCATCTTCTCTACGTTGTTGGTGACATTACTTCGGCCCTCTATCATGCCAGTTGGTGAAACTAAATCTGCCAAAGTGGATGTCGTGTCATTTAAACAATTGTTGTCTGAAAAATCGGTACGTCGATTCCTGTTATGTGTGGCTTTATTGCAGGGTGCCCACGCGGGATATTACAGTTTCAGTGCAATTTACTGGGAAAACGCGGGTTATTCTGCCTCGGTGGTTGGTTATCTCTGGTCATTGGGCGTAGTGGCTGAAGTGATTATTTTTACTCTGAGTAATAAATTATTTCGACGCTGGAGTGCCCGTAATCTTCTGCTGCTTTCTGGTATATGTGGTGTTGTTCGCTGGGGATTGATGGGAACATTCACCTCATTACCGGTGTTGATTGTCGTTCAAATCTTGCATTGTGGTACGTTCACTGTCTGCCATTTGGCAGCGATGCGTTTTATCGGTGCGAGAAAGGAAGGGGAAATTGTGCGTTTGCAAGCGGCTTATTCCGCATTAGCAATGGGGGGCGGTATCGCTGTCACGACGGTAATTGCTGGATTTATGTATGATTATCTGCATAGTGGCATTTTCTGGATGATGGCTTTGGTTGCTTTTCCTGCTATCTTCTTGCGACCACGAGTTAAAGCTCATAATTATTAACAATATACATTTAGTTTCTTACAATATTTTTGTAAGAAACTAAATACCTCAATAAGATTTTTATGAGATATTATGCTGAATAAATTGACAATAAAAGATATCGCTCGCTTGGCTAATGTCAGTAAATCAACAGTCTCGCGGGTATTAAACAATGAAAATAGTGTAAGCCTACAAGCACGTGAAAGAGTTGAAGCGATTATTCAACAAAATAATTTTATTCCATCTAAGTCAGCAAGAGCGATGCGAGTGAAAAGTGACAAAATCATTGCTTTAATTGTGTCGCGTCTGGGATCTTTTTCAGAGAATTTATCGATAAGTACCATGTTACCCCTGTTTTACCAGCATGGTTATGATCCGATTATTATGGAAAGTAATTTTGATCCACAACTTTTACAGGAACATCTACGTCAGTTGGCATTACGTCATGCGGATGGCATTATTTTGTTCGGTTTTACCGGATTGTCCGAAGAGCTTCTTTGCCCTTGGCGTGAAAAAATGGTGGTATTTGCCCGTGAATATACGGGTTTTTCTTCTGTATGTTATGACGATATTGGTGCTGTTCGTTTGTTGATGAATGAACTCTATCGGCGGGGGCACAGAGATATTGGTTTTCTTGGTGTAGATGATTGTGATACCACGACAGGTTTGCTTCGCCATCAATCCTATCTGGCTTGTTGTGAACAGAAAGATCTGCACCCGCTTTCTGTTCAATGTGATTTAAGCTATCAGAGTGGGTTTCAGCATGTTAATAAGGTATTGAAAGAGAAAACAACAGCTTTAATCTGTGCAACCGACAGTTTGGCTTTAGGTGCATATAAGTATTTGCAGCAAAATAATCGGGAAGATATACAAATAGGCAGCATTGGAAATACACCTTTATTGAACTTTTTATACCCTGACACGCTTTCTATTGATCTGGGTTATAGTGAGGCAGGAAAATATGCAGCCGGCCAATTAATTGCGCAAATAAATCGCCAATACTTCAAACAACGAGTAATCATTCCGAGTAAGTTGGCTTAAAAATAAGAAATATTGCCGCTTCAATGTGATCTTCAACCCACTTTTGGGAACGTTCCCATGACAAGCATAACCAAATGATATTAGGATGAAATTAGTTTACTAAGCATGCTAATTAGTAATTGATATTCACTTATGATGACTGGCTATTATGAAAAACAAGATAAATTCTAAAGATATAGAAAAACTAATTACATTAATCGGTGGTTGTGAAAATATAGCCAGTGTAACTCATTGCATTACCCGATTGAGGTTTATATTAGTTGAACCAGTTAAAGCCAATCCGGATGAGATAAAGAATTTACCGATGGTTAAGGGCTGTTTTACCAATGCAGGGCAATTCCAGGTAGTGATAGGCACGAATGTTGGTGATTATTATCAGGCTTTAAATAGTTATCTTGGTAAATCTGAATTGAATAAAAAAGATAAGCAACAGGTTGAGAAGAAAAACATGAAATGGCAAGAGCGATTCATTTCTAAGTTTGCGGAAATATTTTTTCCTCTCTTACCAGCATTAATTAGCGGCGGGCTTGTTCTAGGTTTCCGTAACATTATTGGTGATATTCCTTTTAGTGAAGGTAAAACTTTAGCTCAAATGTATCCTATTTGGAAAACGATATATGATTTTTTATGGCTGCTAGGAGAGGCAATATTTTTCTATCTGCCAGTGGGTATTTGTTGGTCGGCGGTTAGGATGATGGGTGGAACACCGATATTGGGCATTATATTGGGAATAACACTGGTTTCGCCGCAATTAATGAACGCTTATTACTTAGGGCAACAAGTCCCTGAACTATGGAATTTTGGCCTGTTCACGATTGGAAAAGTGGGTTATCAGGCGCAGGTTATTCCGTCACTTTTGGCGGGTGTTACTTTGGGGTGGATTGAAGTTCAGTTAAAACGGGTGGTTCCTAGTTATCTTTATTTAGTTATTGTTCCGGTAGTCTCGTTAATATTAGCAACCTTTTTAGCACATAGCCTTATTGGGCCATTTGGTCGGTTACTGGGTGATGGGGTTGCTTGGGTTGTTAAGGCGTTGCTGACCGGCAGTTTTGCGCCTGTTGGCGCAGCTTTATTTGGATTCTTTTACGCGCCGTTGGTAATTACCGGTATTCATCAAACCACATTAGCCATAGATATGCAGATGGTTCAAAGTATAGGAGGAACACCGATCTGGCCTATTATTGCGTTATCCAATATTGCTCAGGGGTCAGCGGTTGTTGGTATTATTTTAGTCAGTAAAAAGCATAATGAACGTGAATTATCCATACCTGCGGCTATCTCCGCTTATTTGGGCGTTACTGAGCCAGCAATGTACGGTATTAATATCAAATATCGATTCCCTATGCTCTGCGCCATGATTGGTTCTAGTTTAGCCGGGTTGATTTGTGGGTTGAGTGGTGTATTGGCAAATGGTATTGGTGTGGGTGGCCTGCCAGGTATTCTTTCGATTAAACCGCAATTTTGGCTAATTTACGCATTAGCTATGCTTGTCGCCGTCATTGTTCCGTTGATTCTCACGACTGTTGTTTATCGCAGGAAGAATATGACCGGTATGTTAGCTGCTGAATGATGCGATTAAATCTTCACAAGTAACGGATATAAAAATAACCATGTGGTTATTCAACTCATGGTTATTTAATTCAGGAAATATATTGATAAGGTGTTTTTGATGGACAAAATCATTCCGTGGTGGTTACAAGGTGTCATCTATCAGATATATCCTAAGAGTTTCCAGGATACGACAGGTAGCGGAACGGGCGATCTTAACGGCATTACTTATCGGCTTGATTATTTGAAGAAATTGGGCGTAGATGCTATTTGGGTGACGCCTTTTTACCTCTCACCACAGGTAGATAACGGTTATGATGTCGCTGATTATTGTGCGATTGATCCAGCTTACGGCTCAATGGATGATTTTAAGCGTTTGGTTGATGAGGCACATCAACGTGATATCCGTGTCATTGTGGATATTGTTTTCAACCATACATCGACTCAACACCCTTGGTTTAAACAAGCACAGGATATTGATAGCCCTTATCGGCAATATTACATTTGGCGGGATGGGGTACCTGAAACCCCGCCTAATAATTGGTTGTCGAAATTTGGCGGCAATGCTTGGGCGTGGCATGAAGCAAGCCAACAGTATTATTTGCACTTGTTTGCTGTTGAGCAGGCCGATCTAAACTGGGAACATGAACCGGTACGAGCTGAACTGAAAAAGATTTGTGAATTCTGGGCTGGCCTTGGTGTTGATGGTTTCCGTCTGGATGTCATTAACTTGGTTTCTAAGCAACAAGACTTCCCTGAAGCAACTCAGGGAGATGGACGTCAGTTCTACACTGATGGCCCGCGTATTCATGAATTTCTGCAAGAAATGAACAGAGAGGTATTCCAGCCTGCCGGAGTAATGACCGTTGGGGAAATGTCTTCTACTTCATTGGAACATTGTCAGCGCTACTCTTCATTAGATGGCGAAGAGTTGTCGATGGTTTTCGCGTTTCATCACTTAAAAGTCGATTACCCCAATGGTGAAAAATGGGTTGCGGCACCGCCCGATTTTATTGAATTGAAGAAAATTTTTGCCAAGTGGCAGCAAGGCATGCACGAGCGGGCATGGAATGCGCTGTTCTGGTGTAATCACGATCAGCCGCGTATTGTTTCGCGTTTTGGTGGTGAAGGCGTTTGGCGGGTGCCGTCCGCTAAAATGTTGGCAATGGTACTGCATGGTATGCAGGGAACCCCTTATATCTATCAAGGGGAAGAGCTGGGAATGACTAACCCTCATTTTTCCCACATTGAAGAGTACCGGGATATAGAAAGTTTAAATATTTATCAGGAGAAGATTGAGCAGGGCAGTGATAAACAGCAAATCTTATCGGTCTTAGCGAAGAAATCTCGTGATAATGGGCGAACGCCAATGCAATGGGATACGACTGCCAATGCAGGGTTTACTCAAGGGGAGCCGTGGATAGCGTTGAATAGTGATTACCAGGCTGTGAACGCTGAAAATGCCATCCAGGATGAGGATTCAGTTTTCCATTGTTATGCTCGCTTGATAAAACTGCGTAAAGCATATCCTGTATTGACCTATGGCAGCTATGAAGATTTGTTGCCGTCTCACCCTTGGCTGTGGTGTTATGTTCGCCGTTGGGAGAACCAAACGTTACTGGTTATTGCTAACCTCAGCGAGGAAGTGCAAGAGTGGTCGCTGGATGCTTCTTTATCCCACTGTTCATGGGTGAAATTGATGGGGAACTATCCTGAAAGCCAATTACCGGCGAAAAATATGCAGCTACGGCCTTATGAAGCTGCTTATTGGTTATCGGAGTAACAATGGTCTTTGTTATTAGTTAAATGAATCGCAGGGTAGACCGCATTTTTTGTGGTCTACCTAAAATACCGTCGTGCAATTCTATTTAGAATTCGCGTGAATTAACGTTTCAATGCTTCTGATAATTCATCACGCATTTCAGCCAGAATATCTTTAACAACGCGTGGATTACCTGCAACAATGTTGCCAGAATGAGTATAATTATGGCCGCCAACGAAATCAGTTACGATACCGCCAGATTCACGAACTAACAGCTCGCCACCCATAAAATCCCACGGTTTTAGGCCAATTTCAAAGTAACCATCCACCCGACCAGCCGCAACATAAGCCAGATCCAGAGCAGCCGAGCCTGTACGACGGAAATCAGCACAATGAACAAATAATTTACTCAAAGTATTAATAAAAACAGTGGAATGATGTTTTGCTTTGAATGGGAAACCTGTTGCCAGAATAGTGCCATCCAGATCACGGGCATTAGTGCCACGCAGACGGTAGCCATTCAACTGTGCCCCTTGACCGCGGGTTGCGGTGAAAAGCTCATTACGCATTGGGTCATAAACAACCGCAACTTCAGTACGGCCTTTAATGCGTACCGCAATAGAAACAGCGAAGTGAGGAAGGCGTTTGATAAAGTTAGTCGTGCCATCCAGTGGATCGATTACCCATTGAATATCAGCCTCTTCGCCTAACAGCTCGCCACTCTCTTCAGTAATAATCGAGTGTTTAGGATAAGATTTGCGAATAACGTCGATAATGAGCGCTTCTGCGGCTTTGTCAACATTGGTAACAAAATCGTTACTACCTTTTTGGCTAGCTTCAACCGCATCGGGAGTTTCATAATTTTTGGCAATCAGGTTGCCGGCTTTACGCGCAGCGCGTATGGCGATGGTCAGCATCGGATGCATGGGATATCTTCCACCAGGATGTTAAAGAACGGGTAATTAATCGGCGCATAGTATAGCAGTAGTTCGGAAAAATGACTAATGCTGTGTTAAGATATTTGGTTCTTATAACTATCCAGACTATTCAGAAGTTGTCATGTTAGAAAATATCCGCATTATCCTGGTTGAAACTTCCCACACTGGGAACATGGGGTCAACCGCCCGGGCAATGAAAACAATGGGATTAACCAATCTTTATTTAGTCAATCCTTTGGTTCAGCCAGATTCTCATGCGATTGCACTTTCTGCGGGTGCCAGCGATGTTATTGGTAATGCGACGATTGTCGATAGTTTGGATGAAGCGCTGGCAGGTTGTGGATTGGTGATTGGCACCAGCGCCCGTTCAAGAACGTTATCATGGCCGATGGTTGAACCTCGTGAATGTGGTGAACGCAGTGTTCAGGAAGCTGCGCATGCGTCGGTTGCTATTGTTTTTGGCCGTGAGCGGGTAGGGTTGACCAATGAAGAATTGCAGAAGTGCCATTATCATCTGAATATCCCAACTAACCCCGAGTACGGTTCATTAAATTTGGCGATGGCGGTTCAGCTTGTCAGTTATGAGATCCGTATGGCTTATCTGGCGCGTCAGGAGAAAAATGAGCAAAATACCGATGCAGTGGAATATCCATTAACTGATGATATAGAACGCTTTTATCATCATCTTGAACGTGTATTAAATGATTCCGGTTTTATCAGAAAAGCGCATCCAGGCCAAATCATGAATAGATTAAGACGGCTTTTTACCCGTGCCCGGCCGGAGGCGCAGGAACTGAATATTCTGCGTGGTATCTTGACCTCCGTTGAAAAATGGGCGAAGAAATAGTTGAGTAAATTACTAGGTTAAATAGTTGACTAAAATACTCAGGAATGACACAATTTCGCTCATATTTCACCACGGGGTAATTCATTTATGAGATTGACATCTAAAGGGCGTTATGCAGTAACTGCCATGCTTGATGTGGCGTTGCACTCACAAGAAGGTCCGGTACCATTGGCCGACATTTCTGAACGTCAGGGTATTTCCCTCTCCTATCTTGAACAGTTATTTTCTCGCTTGCGCAAAAATGGTCTGGTTTCAAGTGTCCGTGGTCCGGGTGGTGGTTATTTATTGGGCAAAGATGCCAGTGAAATTGTGGTTGCCGAAGTGATTTTCGCAGTTGATGAATCAGTAGATGCTACCCGTTGTCAGGGTAGAGAAGGGTGTCAAGGCGGTGATCGCTGCCTGACTCATGCTTTATGGCGCGATTTAAGTGATCGTATTACCGGTTTCCTGAGCAGTATCAGTTTAGAAGAATTAGTCAATAACCAAGAAGTCTTGGACGTTGCTGGTCGCCAGGATAACGGTAAACGCCGTGCACCTAACGGCAGAGCACAAGAAACAATTAATGTCAATCTGCGCCCATAAGCAGAACTTGTGATGAATTGAAGTATTAGAAGTAGGGAGCATGTGAGCAATGAAATTACCAATTTATTTAGATTACTCAGCAACGACGCCGGTTGATCCGCGTGTTGCTGAAAAGATGATGAGCTATCTGACCAGGGACGGGATATTTGGTAACCCCGCTTCTCGTTCACACCGTTTTGGCTGGCAGGCTGAAGAAGCGGTTGATATTGCCCGTAATCAGATTGCTGATTTGGTGGGTGCAGATCCGCGAGAAATTGTTTTTACTTCTGGCGCAACGGAATCTGACAATCTTGCCATCAAAGGTGCGGCTAATTTTTACCAGAAAAAGGGCAAGCACATCATCACCAGCAAAACCGAACATAAAGCGGTTCTGGATACTTGCCGTCAATTGGAGCGTGAAGGGTTTGAAGTCACCTATTTGGCACCTCAGAGCAACGGGTTGATTGATTTAAACGATCTGGAAGCCGCGGTGCGTGATGACACCATTCTGATTTCTATCATGCATGTTAACAATGAAATTGGCGTGGTACAGGATATTACCGCCATCGGTGAGATGTGTCGCAGCCGCGGTATCGTTTTCCATGTTGATGCCACTCAGAGCGTAGGCAAACTGCCAATTGACTTAACCAAACTGAAAGTCGATTTGATGTCTTTCTCCGCCCATAAAATTTACGGGCCGATGGGGATTGGCGCACTGTACGTTCGCCGTAAACCACGCATTCGTATTGAAGCACAGCAACATGGCGGCGGTCATGAACGCGGTATGCGCTCTGGTACTTTGCCTGTTCATCAGATTGTGGGTATGGGTGAAGCTTACCGTATTGCCAAGCAGGAAATGGAGAGTGAATCTCAGCGTCTGCGCGGCCTGCGGTTGCGTCTGTGGCAGGGTATCAAAGATATCGAAGAGGTCTTCCTTAATGGAGATCTGGAGCATGGCGCGCCGCATATTCTGAATGTCAGCTTCAACTATGTTGAAGGTGAATCACTGATGATGTCATTAAAAGATCTGGCGGTTTCTTCGGGTTCTGCATGTACTTCTGCCAGTTTGGAGCCCTCCTACGTACTGCGTGCGTTAGGGATGAATGACGAACTGGCTCACAGCTCTATCCGTTTCTCTTTAGGGCGCTTTACGACAGAAGAAGAGATCGACTACGCCATTGAACTGATTCACAAATCTATTGGCCGCCTGCGTGAACTTTCTCCCCTGTGGGAAATGTTTAAACAAGGTGTGGATCTAACCAGTATCGAATGGTCTCATCATTAATCAGACGGTTTCAGGAGTAACAACATGGCTTACAGCGAAAAAGTAATTGATCACTATGAAAATCCACGTAACGTCGGTTCTTTCGATAGTGAAGATCCAATGGTTGGCAGCGGCATGGTCGGTGCCCCTGCGTGTGGTGACGTGATGAAACTGCAAATTAAAGTCAATAATGAAGGCATTATTGAAGATGCGCGTTTCAAAACTTACGGTTGCGGTTCTGCGATTGCGTCCAGCTCTTTAGTCACAGAATGGATGAAGGGCAAATCTCTGGAGCAGGCGGAAGCGATTAAAAATACTGAAATTGCCGATGAATTAGAACTGCCACCAGTGAAAATCCACTGTTCTATTCTGGCAGAAGATGCGATTAAAGCAGCGATTGCGGATTACAAAAGTAAACGCCAGGGCAGATAACGGCCCTTGATAATAACAAGATGGAAAAAAATTTGGTGGATACTGGCTGTTGCATACTATCTGGTATCCGCCTTTGCTGGTTTTAATAAGTGAGGTTGTTGTATGTCAATTTCCCTTACAGAAAGTGCTGCACAACGCGTTTCATCATTCCTGAGTAACCGTGGAAAAGGTGTTGGTTTGCGTCTGGGCGTCAGAACATCAGGCTGTTCAGGTATGGCCTACTTGCTTGAATTTGCCGATATGATTAACGAAGACGACACAGTGTTTGAAGATAAGGGTGTCAAAGTTATCGTAGATGGCAAGAGCATGGTCTATCTCGACGGTACAGAGCTGGATTTTGTTAAAGAGGGCCTTAACGAAGGCTTTAAGTTCAACAACCCAAATGTTTCCAGTGAATGTGGTTGTGGAGAGAGTTTTAACGTTTAATTCCGTTTTTCGGCCAAATCCAGAGTAAGTTTAGATTATGGACTATTTCACTTTATTTGGGCTGCCGGCTCGTTATGCTGTTGATCGTGAACAACTGGCAAGCTGTTATCAAGAGTTGCAGCGTCAGTTTCATCCGGATCGCTTTGCTAATCAGCCAGAGCGTGAAAAAACGCTGGCGTTGCAGCAAGCCGCGACTATCAATGACGGTTATCAAACGCTCAAACATCCACTGAAACGCGCTGAATATATGCTTTCTTTGCATGGTTTTGATTTAGCCAACGAACAGCACACCATGAATGACAACGCTTTCCTGATGGAACAGCTTATGTTGCGGGAAGAGTTGGAATGTATTGCCGACAAAGCTAATCCAGAAGTGGCATTGGCTGATTTTGCTGCTCGCCTGAATGGGATGATTAAAACCCGTAGTCAGCAAATGGTGCAGCGATTGGATGAACAGCAGTGGGAACAAGCAGCCGATACGGTGCGCAAATTACGTTTTCTGGATAAATTGCAACAGCAGGTTGAGCAACTGGAAGAACGTTTACTGGACGACTTTTAAGGAAGGCGTATATGGCTTTATTACAAATTAGCGAGCCGGGGTTATCCGCTGTACCACATCAACGTCGTTTAGCTGCCGGTATTGATTTAGGCACGACACATTCATTAGTTGCCACTGTTCGCAGTGGGCAGGCGGAAACATTGATGGATAGTGAAGATCGTTATCTGCTTCCTTCGGTTGTTCGTTACCATGAAAAGGGGCTTGAAATTGGTTGGCAGGCCCGTCAACAGGCCGCGTGTGATCCTGCTAATACTATCAGTTCAGTAAAACGTATGATGGGACGTTCTCTGGCTGACATTCAGCAACGTTATCCAAATCTTCCTTATCAATTTCAAGCGAGTGAAAACGGGTTGCCGTTAATCAACACCGCAGCGGGTATGGTTGATCCTATTCAGGTTTCTTCTGAAATTCTTAAATTGCTGGCGCAGCGTGCAGAAGAAACACTGGATGGTAAGCTTGATGGTGTTGTGATCACTGTTCCTGCCTACTTTGATGATGCACAGCGTCAGGGAACAAAAGATGCGGCGCGATTAGCTGGATTACACGTTCTGCGTTTGCTTAATGAACCAACTGCCGCTGCGATTGCCTACGGACTGGACTCTGGTCAAGAAGGTGTCATTGCGGTTTATGATTTAGGCGGCGGTACCTTTGACGTTTCTATTTTGCGGTTAAGCCGTGGTGTTTTTGAGGTGCTGGCAACCGGTGGTGACACTGCTCTGGGTGGTGATGATTTCGATTTGATACTGGCTGATTGGGTCCGTGAACAGGCGGGTATTGGCGATCGAAATGACCATAGTTTGCAACGCCAGCTACTAGATATGGCTACTCAGGTAAAAATCGCCTTGAGTGATGCTGATATTGCAGAAATAAACATTGGCGGCTGGCAGGGTAAAATCACCCGTTGCGAATTTGAAGCCCTAATAACACCATTGATAAAACGGACTTTACTGGCAAGTCGTCGGGCATTGAAAGATGCAGAAGTCTCTGCGGATGAGGTTTTACAGGTGGTTATGGTGGGTGGTTCAACCCGTGTACCATTGGTTCGTCACATGGTTGGCGAGTTTTTTGGCCGCGAACCGCTGACTTCCATTGATCCTGATAAAGTGGTTGCTGTGGGTGCTTCGATTCAGGCGGATATTCTGGTGGGTAACAAACCAGATAGCGACATGCTGTTGTTGGATGTGATTCCGCTTTCACTTGGGTTGGAAACGATGGGAGGTTTGGTTGAAAAAATTATCCCACGTAATACGACCATTCCGGTTGCCAAAGCGCAGGAGTTCACTACCTTCAAAGACGGCCAGAGTGCAATGAGTATTCATGTAGTGCAAGGGGAAAGGGAATTGGTCAGTGATTGCCGTTCACTGGCCCGTTTTACCCTACGTGGTATTCCGCCATTACCCGCTGGTGGGGCTCATATCCGGGTTACTTTCCAGGTAGATGCTGATGGCTTGCTGAGTGTCAGCGCGTTGGAGAAATCCACTGGCGTCGAAGCTTCTATTCAGGTGAAGCCTTCCTATGGCTTATCTGATGGAGAAATCGCTCGCATGATAAAAGACTCTATGGCAAATGCTCAGGAAGATATCAGTGCGCGCAAACTGGCAGAACAAAAAGTTGAAGCGGCGCGAGTACTGGAAAGTGTCACCAGTGCGTTAGAAAAAGATGCCGATCTACTGAATGAACAAGAACAGGCGGCAATTGATGCTGCCGTGGAAATACTTATAACAAGCGTTCAGGGCAATGATCCTGAAATTATTGAAAACGCGATTAAACAACTGGATAAGCAAACGCAGGAATTCGCTGCACGCCGGATGGATTCATCTATTCGTCGGGCGTTGGCGGGCCATTCTGTGGACGAGATTTAATTATGCCAAAAATTGTATTTTTACCTCATAACGATCTTTGCCCCGATGGCGCAGTTCTGGAAGCCAAAGAAGGGGAATCCATTCTGAATGTTGCATTGCGCAATGGGATTGAAATCGAGCATGCGTGTGAAAAATCCTGTGCTTGCACCACTTGCCATTGTATCGTTCGTGAAGGTTTCGATTCACTGGAAGAGAGCTCTGAACTGGAAGATGACATGCTGGATAAAGCTTGGGGGCTGGAGCCGGAAAGTCGTCTGAGTTGTCAAGCTAGAGTTTCTGACGAAGATTTGGTGGTAGAAATTCCAAAATATACCATTAACCATGCCCGTGAGCACTGATTGGCAGGAGAAAAATAAATGAGCCTGAAATGGTCCAATAGTCGTGAAATTGGTGAAGCGCTATATGACAAATTTCCTGAGGTAGATCCAAAAACGGTTCGCTTTACTGATATGCACCAGTGGATCTGTGAACTGGATGATTTTGATGATGCACCTGAAAAATCCAGTGAAAAGATTTTGGAAGCGATCCTGCTTGTTTGGTTGGATGAGTTTGAATAACAAATAGCATTAATTTGTTATTTATCCACTATCGTTTTAAGGTAGGCTGCTCTTCAATGAAAAACTGGCTTTGGCCGGTTTTTTTATAGGATGAATATCTGGCAGACGAAGAATTATATCGGTAGAAGCTTAAATAAGCTCCTCACTGCCATCAAGCGGTAATAATAAGAGGTGAGAAAAGAATGAATAAACAAATCATGCCAATAACACTGTCTTATGAACCAGCAGCAGCTTGCTGGGGTGAAAAAGCGCTGATTAGTTCCAGTGATCAAGGGGTGACGATTCATCTGGTTGGTAAAGGTAAATTGGGGGCAGTGCAACGTGCCGGGCGTAAAATTGACGGGCAGGGAATTCGTCATGTGGCTCTGGTGGGCGAAGGTTGGGATTTAGAGAAAAGTTGGGCTTTCTGGCAAGGATTCCGTGCGCCGAAAGGTAATCGTTCTATTGAATGGCCTCAACTGCCCGCGGCTGAAAAACAGGAACTGGAAAGCAGAATTAAAATTATTGATTGGGTGCGTGACACCATCAATATGTCAGCGGAAGAGCTTGGGCCGGAACAATTGGCGAAGCGTGCGATTGACCTGATGTGTTGTATGGCTGGTGAATCAGTTAGTTATCGCATTATTAAAGGCGAAGATTTACGTGAACAGGGTTATGCTGGCATTCACACCGTTGGCCGTGGTTCTTCTCGCGATCCGATTCTATTGGCGTTGGATTACAACCCAACTGGCAACCTGCAAGCGCCGGTGTTTGCCTGTTTGGTAGGTAAAGGCATCACATTTGATACTGGCGGCTACAGCCTGAAACAATCTTCCTTTATGGATTCCATGAAATCGGATATGGGTGGAGCCGCAACCTTGGCAGGTGCATTGGCGCTGGCAATCAGTCGTGGTTTGAAACAACGAGTTAAACTATTCCTCTGCATAGCGGATAACATGGTCAGTGGTAACGCCTTTAAACTGGGTGATGTTATTCATTACCGTAATGGCAAATCTGTTGAAGTGATGAATACGGATGCGGAAGGTCGTCTGGTGCTGGCTGATGGTTTAATTGATGCCAGCAAAGAGAAAGCGAAATTAATCATTGATGCGGCAACCTTGACCGGTGCGGCGAAAACGGCTGTGGGTAATGACTACCACTCTGTATTCAGCTTTGATGACAAACTGGCGGCTGATCTGTTGGCGGCGGCTGCATCCGAGAATGAACTATTCTGGCGTTTACCATTAGCTGAATTCCATCGTAGCCAACTGCCATCAAATTTTGCTGACCTGAACAACGTTGCTGCGTCATCGCATACTGCGGGTGCTAGTACTGCGGCGGCTTTCTTGTCTCACTTTGTGGAAGAATACCAAAAAGGTTGGATTCACATTGATTGCTCGGCAACTTATCGTAAATCCGCGGTAGAACATTGGTCCGCTGGTGCAACAGGTTATGGGGTTCGTTCGATTGCTAATTTGTTGTTGGCGAAGGCGAAATAAATTTATTTTATCTAAAAAAACTGATTGGAGATTTTTATGGGTTCACTGAGTGAATTAGTTTCGGTTGAGATTGATGTTCCAAGTGGTAGTAAGCTAACACTTAGCCAACCGGAAGAATATCCTGCGCAGCTCATTGAAGCTTTGGTCAGTTTATTTAGCCAACGTAAACCTGTTCGCCGTGCTTTTATCATACAAGTCCATGATAAAAATGTGGATGAAAACCCTAATTTATTAATTGGACTGGAAATAAATGGTGCCGCAGACGAAATTGAACAACTAATCCATGAAGCGGGCACTATTGCTTGTGAATACACATCGGAAGAAGAGCCGATTGACTTCTGTCTAGTTGATGAAAAAGAGAGTGGTATCAGCCATTATTTGATTCAGCATACGCAGCCATTTTACCAGCGTAAATTAGGCAGTTGGTTACGTGGAAGCATTCCGGTAGGGAGTGTTAGAAATTCTGTGTCATTCCAGTAATATATCTCAAAAAGGAATGATACATGACTCAATCTTTCGATTTCGACAAAGCCCTGAAAGCGCTTCAGGAGGGTCAGGCACTGACCGGTAAGAA
>NZ_RCWC01000002.1:0-109643 GCF_018448935.1 Photorhabdus noenieputensis
ACGTTTAAGACGAAGACGTGGATAGGCTGGGTGTGTAAGTGCAGCGATGCATTGAGCTGACCAGTACTAATGAACCGAGAGGCTTAACCTTACAACGCCAAAAGGGTTTTGGTGTTCGGAAGACAGCGGTCGGAAGACAGTAGACAGTGAGCTGCGGTCAGAAGACAGCAGAGAGAAGCATTTTCAGCTTGTTGAACAGATTGATTCGGGTGGTTGTGGATGAAAGCGCCACAACGGCCGGAATAAAACCGAATATGCCTGGCGGCGATAGCGCGGTGGTCCCACCTGACCCCATGCCGAACTCAGCAGTGAAACGCCGTAGCGCCGATGGTAGTGTGGGGTCTCCCCATGTGAGAGTAGGACACTGCCAGGCTTTAATTTTAGTGTTGTGTTGCGATAGCAAGGCAGCATAAGGCACAAATAGCAGTGAGTCGGGTGAATCCGTGGGAAACGGATTTGAACGTCGCGGGTAGCGATAGCCCGAAGAGCGAATGGTAAAATAGCCATTCGTAAAGAGCCCAGATTGATATTTAAGTTTTATGTCGTAACAGCGATATAAATCAAAAAGAATTCGGTGGTGCGGTAGTTCAGTTGGTTAGAATACCGGCCTGTCACGCCGGGGGTCGCGGGTTCGAGCCCCGTCCGCACCGCCACCTTAATTTAGGGGCGTAGTTCAATTGGTAGAGCACCGGTCTCCAAAACCGGGTGTTGGGAGTTCGAGTCTCTCCGCCCCTGCCAATTATAAACTAAGTAGCGACTAAGGTAGTTCATAGTATTGTTTGTCTGTATGTGCTGCTTAGGTAAGATTATTGATAAGGCGCTGGCTTTTTGGTCAGCGCCTTTTTTCGTGAAGCTTTGTAAGAAAAATGGATTTGCCGTTACACTAAAAATCCCTTTATGCGAGCTTTTTCTCCAGAAATGATCTCGCTTAGAGAATTTATTTCCAAATATCGTCTGGTTCGTAAAATCCATGCTACTATCGATTTGAATTCATCATCGATGCTGTTACACACTTTTAGTTGAATAGTTTTTACTCAATATTATTCGATCTTGTAGCAATAAAACCTTTCTTTCTGATTATCTATTATCGAAGTGAGTTCTTATAGATAACCTTTTAGGCTTTTTGACAATCCTCATACTAGTTAAAACCCTCCTGGACTAATTATCTGGAGGATATGTGTGAAAGAATTTTAGCTAATGTTTTGATTATGAGGTTTTTTTCTTAAAAAAAGCTCGAATTGAAGGAAAGGATACCTAAAACGATAAGGTAGGTACACCACGTTTGATTCAAGTTATAGTTTCAAGCTATACGTAAAGATTACTTGGTAAATAGAGAGCTATATGTGGGAAGATAGCAAAAGTAATCCCACCTTATGCTCGATCTAAAACTTCTTTCTCTCTTACTATTTCCATTCCTGTTTTCGTATAGTATTGCTATTCATAAATTTTTCAGAACATATATTTACTAATTAAATGATTTACATGAATGCCTCTTAATCTCTTGTAGAAGTGTGTATGATAGGTATTTTTAATAGTTGTTGAATGAGTGCTTGCTGATCATTTTTTTGTAGCCATATGGCATATAATGGACGTTCAATTAGTTCAGTATTTGGGTAAGAAACTAGTTCTGAATATTCATTTTGCCAATGTATTGGTAAGAAAGCGGCTCCTCTTACGCCATTGAGCAGTTGGCGGGCTATATGTGCTGAGGTGGTTGTAATGATGGGTAGTTGCTCACTTTTTAAAATCCGTTGTTCCTGATGATGGAAATCAGCCCCCCATTCTAGTTTGATGTAATTTTTAATTTGGCATTTCAGGTTTTCTTCTGTTGTTAATAACTTCAAGCAAATATTCCCTAATAATAGGCTTTGGAACTCATCCATTTTAGGTGGCTCGGTAGTGATTAACAGATCTAATTCACGTGAATGAAGTTGTTTAACTAGGGATTGTCGTGTAGAAACACGAGATTCTAATCTTAATTCCTGATGTTTTTTATAGAAATCTTGTAACCAGGGGGTTAAATATGCTTCCCATAGTGATGCGGTAGCACCAATTGTTAATTCAGTATGTTGAGAAGCATGCATTATCTCCTTTTTAGCCAACTGCCAGGTATTCATCAGTGATTCTGCATAGGGGACAAGGCGCTCGCCCGCTGCTGTAAGACGGATGTTATTGCGGTGGCGAGTGAAAAGATGGGTACCTAATTGATTTTCTAGTTGTCGTATGCGAAAGCTAACCGCTGATTGAGTCAGGTATAGTGATTCGGCTGCTCTCCCAAAGTGACGAGTTTTACTGACTTCCAAGAAGGTTTTCAGTAATTCAGTGTCCACATATGTCTCCAATAATATTTATCGTTAAGATTTAAATTTTTTGTTTTACAGAACGCCAGGCCTATCTAATACTCCGCGCCATAATTGGCATGATAGTAACAGTACTAGAATTAGGAGTGTGTCAGATGGCCGAAAGCTTCATCACGACTAATCGTTTTTTTGATAACAAAAATTACCCACGCGGGTTCTCCCGTCATGGGGATTTCACCATTAAAGAGGCGCAATTGCTAGAGCGCCATGGTTATGCGTTTAATGAGTTAGATCTTGGTAAACGCGAGCCTCAAACAGAAGTAGAAGAGCTGTTTGTCGCTGTTTGCCGGGGTGAACGGCAGCCTGTGACAATGGAAGAAAAAGTCTGGACCAAATATCTTGCAAGGATTAGTCGTCCAAAACGTTTTCATACTCTTTCAGGCGGTAAGCCCCAGATCGACGCTTCTGATGACTATACCGACACTGATGATTAATATTATCACAAATTGTGAATATAGGGGCTTTGCCCCTTTTTCATTTCTAACCCGATTGTTTTTGTAATTGTATTAATAGTCTGTCCATACTGCGGTAGCTTAAGGCTTCCATGATATGTGGTTTTTCTATCTCTTTTTTTTCTTCTAAGTCGGCAAGTGTCCGGGACGTTTTCAGAATTCGGTGCCATGCTCGGATTGAAAGTCCCAGTTTTATTAGCGTTTGTTCTAGAAATACAGCATCGTTAGGTTTGAGCTTACAAAATGCCTCTGTCTCTTTACTATTCAGATGAGCATTAATTTTTCCACTGCGTTTCAGTTGTATTTCTCGCGCTGCCAGCACTCTTAATCTTACATCTTTACTGCTTTCGCTTGATCTATTAGGGCTACTCAATGTTCCAATGGGTAACAGAGGCACTTCAATTGAGAGATCAAAACGATCCAAAAAAGGTCCAGAAAGTTTAGCTAGGTATCGAAGTATTTGCTGGGGGTTACTTCGATTGTGAATTCCCTGATGGTAGCCTGTCGGGCTAGGGTTCATTGCTGCGATCAATTGAACTTGAGCAGGAAAACAAACTTTTGCTCTGGCCCGGGAGATAATTATTTCCCCTGATTCCAGTGGTTCTCTGAGAGCATCAAGGACTCTGCGTTCAAATTCAGGTAGTTCATCTAGAAATAGCACCCCATTATGAGCAAGTGAAATTTCACCAGGTTTTGGAAGTCCACCACCGCCAACCAGTGCTGCCATTGAAGAGCTGTGATGAGGCGCTCTGAATGGGCGTGTATGCCATTGTTCAGGTGGAAGGTAGGTATCCACCAGGCTATTGATAGCGGCAACCTCAAGGGCTTCTTTGTTTGTTAATGGTGGTAATAAACTACATAGGCGGCTTGCCAACATTGTTTTTCCTGTCCCTGGTGGGCCAAGTAGTAAAAGATTATGTCCGCCTGCTGCGGTAATTTCCAGTGCGCGTTTTGCTTGTTCCTGACCGATAATATCCTGAAGATCTGGCTGTAATGGCTCTGTTGAAGGTTTATGTTGGCTCGTTGTTGTCAGTAGTTGTTTTTCTCCCTGAAGGAAGTGGCAGATATGTAAGAGGTGTTCTGCCATTAACGTCTCATTCTGAGATAAGATTGCCAGCTCTATTGCGTTTTCTGTTGGTAGAATAAGTTGCCTTCCTGCTTCTCCTGCGCTGAGTGCGGCGGAAATTGCGCCGTTAACTTTTCGTAAACCACCGGATAGAGCGAGTTCACCAAGAAATTCATAATGATTTAGTGTATTGGTAGGTATTTGTTCTGAGGCGGCTAGAATAGCGATAGCGATCGGCAAATCATAACGGCCACCTTCCTTGGGAAGATCTGCGGGCGCAAGATTGACGGTGATTCTTTTAGACGGATAGGTAAACCCGCTGTTGATCAACGCACTTCTGACACGATCTCTTGCTTCTTTTACAGCTGTTTCAGGCAAACCAACCAGAGTTAATCCAGGTAAGCCATTACTAATATGCGCTTCAACAGTAACAATTGGGGCATGAATACCTATAGTCGCTCTGGTATAAATAACAGCGAGGGCCATTCTATTCTCCTTCGTAAGAAAGGACATATGATGGGCTGAAATTAGATAATAAATAGTTTTCTATTATTTTTTTGCGAAGCGGCTCGAATAAATATTTTGTGAAGCAACGCTAAAGATTTTTTTAAGATTATTATTATGTAATTTTTATTTTATTTGATTGATTTTTATGATTTTATTTTTTCATTTAGATTATAAAATTGATTATTTTTATATTCACATTGTGATGTTTTATTTAATTCGTTTTTTTAGATTGGTTTTATTGAAATAGTTTGTTTGAAATTAAAATTTATATATTTTTCACAGTGAATAAATTTAGTGTGTTATATCATTCTGCTTTATTCTTAATGAGGAGTTTTTATCACCTAGGTGATTAATAATAAGATCTTTATTTTTGGTTATAGTTGAATGATTTGTTTTTTATGTTACTGCTTTATGTGTTGTTTTGTTTATATTTAATCAGTTAGTTTTTATCACTTAAATTGTAGTATTTAATGGATAAATAATCTAAATTACAGATATTTAATTGAAAATAAACAGTATTTTTTCATATTGAGTAATAAAACAAAATAAATGTTGTCAAGCTATGAAGAACGTGATAACTCTTAAATATAGATTAAACAAACGAATTAAACGACTAAGATTATGAACACATTTGTCCTAGTGATTAGCCTAATTATTGTCAGCGTGGTGGTGATTATTATCCCACCGTGCGGGGCTGCACTTGGACGAAGAAAGGCTTAGAAGAACAGCCAGATCTCTCGAAGACCCCCGCACCGAAAGGCGCGGGGGTTTTTTTTCGACAAGCAAAATCAGATTAGAGACGGAAACATACACCAGAACAAAATCTTGTCTCACAGGGTAAACACAGGGGATATGAAAAATGAACGGGGCGCAGTGGGTTGTAAAAGCATTACGAACGCAGGGTGTTGATAAGGTTTTCGGCTACCCTGGTGGTGCGATCATGCCGGTTTATGATGCTTTGTACGATGGTGGTGTGGAGCATTTGCTTTGTCGACATGAACAGGGTGCAGTTATGGCTGCAATCGGTTATGCGAGAGCCAGTGGTAAGCCGGGAGTTTGTATCGCTACATCGGGACCGGGAGCAACAAACTTAATCACTGGATTAGCCGATGCGTTGTTAGATTCTGTTCCTGTTGTTGCTATCACTGGTCAGGTTGGTTCTGAATTGATTGGAACTGATGCCTTTCAGGAAGTCGATGTTTTAGGTCTCTCACTTGCTTGTACCAAACACAGTTTCTTAGTGGATTCATTGGAAAATTTACCTCAAATTATGGCGGAAGCCTTTTCTATTGCCACTAGTGGTCGACCTGGCCCAGTTTTGATTGATATTCCTAAAGATATTCAGTTGAAAGAGGGGAATTTGGTACCGCATTTGGTACCCGTTGAGCAACAGGTTCCCTGCTCGGAAAGTGAATTAGAACAAGCCCGGAAGATGATTGCGGCAGCCGCAAAGCCAGTATTGTATGTCGGTGGTGGAGTAGGGATGTCTCAAGCAGTTTCTGTTCTGCGAGATTTTGTTGTGGAAACAAGTATGCCGGTTGTTTCTACGTTGAAAGGTTTGGGAGCTGCTGATTCAGAGCATCCATGTTATCTGGGAATGCTTGGGATGCATGGTTCGAAAGCGGCCAATCTTGCTGTTCAGTCATGTGATTTGTTGATTGCTGTAGGTGCTCGCTTTGATGATCGTGTGACTGGCAAACTTAATACTTTTGCTCCGCGTGCAAAAGTTATTCATTTGGATATCGATCCGGCAGAGTTGGGTAAATTACGTCAGGCTCATGTGTCGTTATTGGGGGATGTGAAGGCATTATTGCCCCGTTTGCAACAGCCATTGTCAATTATGCCCTGGCAACAGGAAGTGAAATATCTGAAAGCTGAATATCCTTGGTGTTATGACCATCAGGGGGAGAGTATCTATGCGCCTTGGTTATTGAAACAGGTTTCAGATCGTAAAGCATTTAATACGGTTATTACTACTGATGTTGGACAGCATCAAATGTGGACAGCTCAGCATATGACTTTTGATGGACCTGAAAATTTCATTACGTCTAGTGGTTTGGGTTCGATGGGATTTGGTATCCCCGCTGCGATTGGTGCTCAAATTGCTCGACCGGAAGATATGGTGATCTGTGTATCTGGTGATGGCTCTTTCATGATGAATGTTCAGGAATTGGGGACAATTAAACGCAAACAATTACCAGTAAAAATTTTATTGCTGGATAACCAGCGGTTGGGAATGGTGCGGCAATGGCAGGAGCTGTTTTTTGATAAGCGATATAGCGAAACGACATTAACAGATAACCCTGATTTTGTCACATTAGCGAAAGCTTTTGATATTCCGGGGCAACATATCACGGATAAATCACAGATTAATGAAGCGCTGAATGCATTATTTGCCAGTAAGGGCCCCTATTTATTACAGGTATCTATTGCGGAATTAGAGAACGTTTGGCCGTTGGTCCCTCCCGGTGCAAGCAATGAAACTATGTTGGAGAAATCATTATGATGCAGCATCAACTTGCAATCCATGCTCGTTTCCGTCCTGAAATATTAGAGCGTATCTTACGGGTAACGCGTCATCGTGGATTTCAGATCTGTTCCATGAATATGGATCAAACAATGGATGGCGATAATGTTAATATCGAATTAATTGTTGCCAGCCAAAAACCGGTTAATTTGTTGTCTTCACAACTGGCTAAATTAGTGGATGTCGCTGGCGTCAAGATCCTGCAACAAAAATCACAACTCATACGTGCATAACGTAGAAATAAAGGAATAAGAGAATGACGAAGCAATCCGATTACATTTGGTTCAATGGTGAGATGGTTCCTTGGGCAGATGCTAAAGTTCACGTAATGTCTCATGCTTTACATTACGGTACCTCTGTTTTTGAGGGAATTCGCTGCTATGACTCTCATAAAGGACCCGTGGTTTTCCGTCATCGTGAGCATATGCAGCGTTTACATGATTCTGCAAAGATTTATCGCATGCCATTGAGCCAGAGTGTCGATGAATTAATGGAAGCATGTCGGGCAACTCTTCGTAAAAATAATTTAGTCAGTGCTTATATACGCCCACTAGTCTTTATTGGTGATGTTGGCATGGGAGTTAATCCACCTGCTGGCTATAAAACGGATGTTATTATTGCCGCTTTTCCTTGGGGAGCTTATTTGGGAGAAGAAGCTCTGGATCAAGGGATTGATGCGATGGTTTCTTCATGGAATCGCGTGGCACCAAATACAATACCAACTGCGGCCAAAGCAGGTGGTAACTACCTGTCTTCACTTTTGGTGGGTAGTGAAGCCCGTCGTCGTGGATATCAAGAAGGTATTGCACTGGATGTTTATGGTTATATCTCTGAAGGTGCAGGTGAAAATCTGTTTGAAGTAAAAGATGGCATATTGTTCACTCCGCCATTTACTTCATCTGCACTACCAGGAATTACCCGTGATGCCATTGTTAAATTAGCGAAAGATTTGGGGCTGGAAGTACGTGAGCAGGTATTGTCGCGTGAATCTCTGTACTTGGCTGATGAAGTTTTTATGTCTGGTACAGCGGCTGAAATTACACCTGTTCGCAGTGTTGATGATATTCAGGTTGGTATCGGTAAGTGCGGGCCTGTTACTAAGAAAATTCAGCAAGCTTTCTTTGGCTTGTTTGATGGCACGACAGACGATAAATGGGGCTGGTTAGATCCAGTCAATCCTTAATAGAACTATATCTTTCATAGAACTATAAATAATTTAACAGGCGGTTCGTTCCCCGCCTGTTTTGATAACACGGGAGTGAAGATAATGCCTAAGTACCGTTCTGCCACTACGACTCATGGTCGCAATATGGCTGGAGCTCGCGCTTTATGGCGTGCGACAGGGATGACCGATGCAGATTTTGGTAAACCGATTATTGCGGTAGTTAACTCATTTACTCAGTTTGTTCCGGGGCATGTTCATTTACGGGACTTAGGTAAACTGGTTGCTGAACAGATTGAAGCATCAGGCGGTGTTGCAAAAGAGTTCAATACCATAGCGGTGGATGACGGTATCGCAATGGGGCATGGTGGTATGCTCTATTCTCTGCCGTCACGTGAATTAATTGCTGACTCTGTTGAATATATGGTGAATGCACATTGCGCGGACGCGATGGTGTGTATTTCCAATTGTGACAAAATTACCCCAGGTATGCTGATGGCAGCATTGCGTCTGAACATTCCGGTGATTTTTGTTTCCGGTGGGCCGATGGAGGCGGGTAAAACTAAATTGTCAGATCAGATTATCAAATTGGATCTGATCGACGCCATGATCCAAGGTGCAAACCCGAATGTCAGTGATGAGGATAGCAGTCAGATTGAACGCTCAGCTTGCCCAACCTGTGGTTCCTGCTCAGGAATGTTTACAGCTAACTCTATGAATTGTCTGACAGAAGCACTGGGTTTATCTCAACCGGGGAACGGCTCATTACTGGCGACTCATGCAGATCGCAAGGTGCTGTTTCTGAATGCAGGCAAACGCATTGTTGAGCTGACCAAGCGCTATTATGAACAAAATGATGAGAGTGTCTTGCCGCGTAGTATTGCAGCGAAAGCCGCATTTGAAAATGCGATGATGTTGGATATTGCAATGGGTGGCTCAACTAATACCGTGCTTCACTTACTGGCGGCAGCGCAGGAGGGAGAAGTTGATTTCACTATGGCGGATATTGATCGTTTGTCTCGTCAGATCCCTCATCTATGTAAGGTTGCACCAAGTACACAAAAGTACCATATGGAAGATGTTCATCGTGCTGGTGGTGTGATCGGTATTTTAGGTGAATTGGATAGAGCGGGTTTGTTGAATCGTCAGGTTAAAAATGTTTTGGGTCTGGATTTGTTACAAACACTTAATCAGTACGATGTGATGCAAACGGCGGATGAGTCAGTAAAAGAGATGTATTCGGCAGGCCCTGCGGGTATCCGTACTACCCAAGCATTTTCACAGGATTGTCGTTGGCCTTCGTTGGATACCGACCGTGTAGAAGGGTGTATTCGCGACATTGAACATGCCTATAGCCGGGATGGTGGTCTCGCTGTTCTATTTGGTAATTTGGCTATAGATGGTTGTATTGTAAAAACTGCGGGGGTTGATAAGGGTAGTTTGCTGTTTCGTGGGCCAGCCAAAGTTTACGAAAGCCAGGAAGATGCGGTTGATGCGATCTTGGGTGGAAAAGTTGTTGCTGGTGATGTGGTGGTCATTCGTTATGAAGGGCCAAAAGGTGGGCCTGGCATGCAGGAAATGTTGTATCCGACGACTTATCTAAAATCTATGGGGTTAGGTAAAAGTTGTGCATTGATTACTGATGGGCGGTTTTCGGGTGGTACCTCGGGTTTGTCGATTGGTCATGTTTCTCCGGAAGCAGCTAATGGTGGGCTAATCGGTTTGGTTCAAGATGGCGATATTATTGATATTGATATTCCACTGCGGAAAATTCGACTGGATGTGGATGAAAGGGTACTTGCTAGCCGTCAAGAAGCCGAATTTGCTCGTGGAGATAAAGCGTGGACACCGAAAGCTCGTGAACGTCAGGTATCGTTTGCCCTGAGAGCCTATGCGTCATTGGCGACTAGTGCGGATAAAGGTGCTGTTCGTGATAAATCTAAGTTAGGGGGATAATCGCATGGCTGCATTTCTTCCCTTAACTTCCACACCAAATGGTGCAGAGTATTTGAAGGCGGCATTAAGTGCGCCGGTTTATGAAGTTGCTCAGGTGACTCCCTTGCAGGAAATGGAGAAAATTTCTGCCCGCTTAGGAAATACTATTTTGGTAAAGCGGGAAGATCGGCAACCTGTGCACAGTTTTAAGCTTCGTGGTGCGTATGCCATGATTGCGGGTTTGTCTGAGGAACAAAAAAACCGGGGAGTGATTACCGCGTCAGCCGGTAACCATGCTCAGGGGGTTGCACTTTCTGCCAATCGTGTGGGAATAAAATCTCTGATTGTTATGCCGGTTACTACCGCGGATATTAAAGTCGATGCAGTCCGTAGTTTCGGTGGTAAAGCTCTGTTGTATGGCGCTAATTTTGATGAGGCTAAAGCTAAAGCAATAGAAATGGCACAACAGGAGGGCTATACCTTTATTCCTCCGTTTGATCATCCCGCTGTAATCGCAGGTCAGGCAACACTGGCGATGGAACTTTTGCAACAGGATGTGCGCTTGGATCGCATCTTTGTACCTGTTGGTGGCGGTGGCTTGATTGCTGGAGTGGCAGTGTTGATTAAGCAACTGATGCCAGAAATTAAAATCATTGGGGTGGAAGCGGAAGATTCAGCTTGCCTGAAAGCGGCAATGGAAGCTGGACATCCGGTAGATTTACCACGAGTTGGCTTATTTGCTGAAGGTGTAGCTGTTAAGCGTATAGGTGATGAGACATTTCGTTTGTGTCAGCAATATGTGGATGGTGTTATCACGGTAGACAGTGATGCCATTTGTGCGGCAGTAAAGGATCTGTTTGAAGATGTACGTGCGATTGCGGAGCCATCCGGTGCATTGGCGCTCGCTGGATTGAAAAAGTATGTTCAGCAGCATCAGCTTAAAGGTGAACGGCTAGCCCATATTCTTTCTGGCGCTAATGTGAGCTTTCACGGGTTACGTTATGTCTCTGAGCGTTGTGAATTGGGCGAGCAGCGGGAAGCATTGCTGGCAGTGACTATTCCTGAACATAAAGGGAGTTTCCTGAGTTTTTGCCAGAAATTGGGCGATCGGGTGGTAACCGAATTTAATTATCGTTATACGGATGCAGATCCTGATCAGGCTTGTCTTTTCGTTGGTGTTCGCTTGAGCCGTGGTGAGGTAGAGCGACGGGAAATTATCGAGGAATTGCGTACCGCAGGATATCAGGTTGCTGATCTTTCAGATGATGAAATGGCGAAATTACATGTTCGTTATATGATCGGTGGTCGTCCATCTAAGCCATTGAAAGAACGCTTGTTTAGTTTTGAATTTCCTGAATCACCGGGTGCGTTACTCAAGTTCTTACAAACTTTGGGAACTCATTGGAATATTACGTTATTCCATTATCGCAATTATGGTACAGATTATGGCCGAGTGTTAGCCGCATTTGAATTGTCAGAAGCGGAAGTGCGTTTTACGCGTCATCTTGATGCATTAGGCTATGCGTATCACGATGAGACGGATACCCCCGCGTTTAAATTCTTTTTAATGTGCCAGGCATCTGAAGCAGCCGGAGGTTGATCGGTGTTTTGGTAATGAAAAAACATGTTCTATAAAACGGCAAAATAGCGCCTGGATAAGGTGCTATTTTGGCAAGATGTAATATTCGCCTAGGCTCCATTAGAAAGAGCTCGATAATAAATTCTTTGATCATTGTGCTATTTCTTTTCTCCGACGGTGGGTTTTGCCAACCAGATAAAGATCAGCAAGATCAGAAAAATAAAGCCAAATAGCCAATAAATCTCGTTAGCAGCAATAATCAATCCCTGATTAGTGATTTCACGTGCCAGAGAGTGGCTGGCTTGGGCTTGTGACATCCCTAATTGTCCCATTTTCTCATAGGCTTGTTGGGCAATAGGACTATGGGGAGTTATCGATTCAGTTAACTGAACGTGGTGGACAGCTTCGCGACGGGACCACATGGTGGTGGTAATTGAAGTCCCTACGGATGTTGCCAGAGTGCGTAAAAAGTTGAACAAGCTACCGGCAGAGGCGATTTTAGCGGGTTCAACGTCAGATAATATAATGGCTGTTAGTGGCATAATTAAACAGGCGATAGCAAAGCCCTGAATAAATTGTGGCCAGGCAGCGGTGGCAAAGTCCATTGATAGCTCAAAGGTATTCGTTCTCCAAAAGAAACAGAGTGCAAAAATGATAAAGCTAGACATAACTAAATAACGCATATCAATTTTTGAACTAAAACGACCAATGAGTGGGACGAGCATTATCGGCACTATCCCTAATGGAGCCATTACCAATCCAGCCCAAGTAGCAGTGTAACCAAATACCATTTGCAATAATTGAGGTTGTAAAACCAGCGTGCCTATGTGGAGTAGGAAAGCCAAACTGATACATAAGGTACCGATAGTAAAATTACGAGATTTAAATAGTGACAAGTCAATGATCGGATCATCATCGGTGAGTTCCCAAATAATTAGGAAAGTTATGGCAATGACGGCGGTAATGGCTAATACAATAATTTCTGTTGAGTTGAACCAATCAAGCTCTTTTCCTCTATCAAGTAATAGCTGAAAACAACCAACACCGATGACCAATAAAATCAGCCCTATGACATCAATTGACCTAGCCGTTGTTTCAGTTTCCCGGTCTTTTAACAGCATCCAGGTGATAGCAATGGCAACAAAGCCAACCGGAACATTGATGAGAAAGATCCATCCCCAATGGTAATTGTCGCTGATCCAACCGCCGAGTATCGGACCACAAACCGGAGCGATAACGATAGTCATTGACCACAGTGCCAATGCCATATTGCGTTTTAGCGGAGGATAGTTGTTGAGTAGCAAACTTTGCGAAAGGGGCATAATTGGCCCGGCTGAGATACCTTGTAGAACGCGGGAAATAATCAACATTTCCAAGCTATTAGCAATACCACATAACCAGGAAGTGATCACAAACAAGAGCATTGAAATTAAGAAAACCCGGACTTCCCCAAACCGTTTTGCTAACCAGCCAGTTAATGGGATAGAAATCGCGTTAGCAACAGCAAATGAAGTAATTACCCAAGTACCTTGTGATACTGATGAACCCAGATCGCCAGCAATGGTTGATATTGCAACGTTAGCAATAGTCAGATCCAATATTTGTAAAAAAGCGGCTAATGCTAAAGCCAGGGTTAGCCAGCCAAGTTTGGCTCCTGATAATGGCTCTTTTAGCATGTTAACCTCACTTATTTTGACTGGTATTAACTTGAATGATTTCGTTAATTAGCTGATCAATTTCTCCGGTGTTGTAAGTTAAAACGTTGGTTTCATAAATAATGCCGTTACGAGGCGTGTCGGCAAGCACCAGACCATCCCGATTTCGGGTATCAACCGTGGCGTGCATGGATAAACCGATGCGTAAAGGATGATCGATAAGTTGTTGTTCTGCTAGTTCAACACGGACAGGTAAACGTTGAACCACTTTGATCCAGTTACCGGTGGCATTTTGTGCTGGTAATAAAGAAAATGCACTGCCAGTTCCCATATCAAGACCAACGATCCGGCCTTTATAAATGACATCATTGCCATAGAAATCGCTAATCAGTGTTACGGGTTGACCAATACGGACATTGGCGAGTTGAACTTCTTTGAAGTTAGCTTCGACCCAAAGTTGGTCAGCGGGTACGATAACCATCAGTGGAGCGCCACTTTTTATTTGTGAGCCTACTTGAACACTACGGCGTGAAATGTAGCCTGTTACCGGCGCTACAATCTGGGTGCGCTGTAAGGTTAACCATGCATCGCGGAGCTGGGAGGCCGCCAGTTTAATAGCAGGTTGTTGATCTAGTGGGGTGTCTATAACTAATGCTTTATTGGCATAATATTGTTGTCGGGCAACATTCAGCTCAGATTTTGCCATTTGCACGCTATTACGGGAATGAATCAGATTTTCTTTAGCAATAGCACCTGTGAGTCCCAAATGTTCACGTCGTTTTAAATCATCTTGAGCCTGTTGTAATGCTGTTTGTTTGAGATCAATGTTAGCCAATAGTTTTTCATTATCAATAATGGTTTGGTGAGTTTGCCTGACATTATTAGCCAATGTATTTTTCGCTCGTTCAAAAGCATGTTCTGCATTAATAGAGTCCAAACGTAGCAAAATATCGCCTTGTTGAACGAAGTCGGTATTATCGGCATAAATGGCGGTTACGCTGCCGGTGATCTGGGCCATCACTTGTACCTGATTACCAACAACGTAAGCATCATCAGTCGCTTGATAATGACGTAATGAAATAAGCCAATAGGTGAAGTAACCCAACCCGGTAAAAACAAATAAGAGAGTTACGAGGATCAGTGCTAACTTACGTTTTGACTTTTTCTCATTAAGCGGAGGTGAGTGTATTTCTCCGGCCATGTGTTTTCTCCCATCACGGTGATTAAAAATAAATTCGTCTTAATTAATGTGTTTATATTTGATTAAACACCTTGGAGTCGACTACAAGGTCAAGCCCTTCTCATCTGATAAAATGAAAATTGCTAATATTTAGCACTTAACGCCAAAAGCATGATTTAATATTAAAATTGTTTATTATCGTTATTAATATTGATCAGATAGGCTGGATTATCTATCTGACAATGATTAACGGTATTTTGTGTCAGTACCCAGAATATTTATCTGGGTACAAATAATCACAGAATAGGGATACGAAGCCATTGATATTAATTATTTAACTGAATTAGGCAGTCATTCCTCCATCAATAACGAATGTTTGCCCGGTGATGTAGCGTCCTCCGGGGCTGAGCAGAAAATTGATTGCCAGAGCAATATCTTCCACTGAACCTAAACGGCCTAATGGGATGTTAGATAATAGTTTTTTCCTGTGTGATGCAGGGATATGATCCAACATTTCAGTATCAATCAAGCCTGGTGCAACGGTATTGACTCGAACATTAAATCGGCCAACTTCAACCGCTAATGAGCGGGTAATACCGATCATAGCGGCTTTGGTTGCAGCGTAGTTAACTTGCCCTGAGTTGGCTTTAAACGCAGTGACTGAGCTCATGTGGATAATGCAGCCTTCTCCCGCAGTAATCATTTCGGGGAGAAAAGCGTGATTGACGAAATAGACAGAAGAAAGATTGGTAGAAATTACATTGTGCCACTCTTCTTCTTTCATATTTATCAGCAATGCATCTTGGGTAATGCCGGCGTTATTGATGATGGCATAGGGAGAACCATATCGTGAGATAAGTTCTGTTGACAATGTTTGAACTTCTTCGGCGTTTGAGACATCACATTGATAGCCCTCACAGCGATAACCTTGCTGTTCAATTTCCTGACACAATGTTTGAGCTTCATTTGTGCTTGATTTATAGGTAAAAACCACATGATAGTTCTGAGCAGCCAGCATTTTTACTATGCCTTTGCCGATACCACGTGATCCTCCCGAAATAAAAACCCAAGGGGTGCTGATACTCATTAAGTTATTCCTCTAAATTTTTGCCATCCGTCTGCTAATAGGCTAATAGCGCATTTATTAAATCTTAGTTGGCAATCTGCTTTCTTTTTGTTGTTCCCATCAGGCTCATTTCAACAACTAAAGAAATTTCTCCATCCAGCCAGATTGGGATTTCCAATGTACCGTATAACGAGCCATCAACGTCGAATGTATCTTTTGGCAGGATGGTATATTCGATATTCGGCATTTCATCTGGGATTGGGCGATTGAGCAGTGCTGGAGAAAAACTCACGGTATGCATGACATGCAGGACAATAAGGTCTTTGAGGCATGTTTCATCATGTTCTTGTTTGCCAAAATAGGTTTTAAATTCTGTTGCGAGTGCAGTTTTGGCACTTTGCTGCATGAAAAGATAAAACATCAGAGCATCGAGAAAGATCCAGAACTCATTGATTTCTGGAAAGGTATGTTTGAATTCGATGGATTTTCTTATTGTCTCTTGTATAGGAACTTGGCAACGTGGTTTTTCTGGGAAGTCAGTTTTTTGTGAAAAATCGAAACAGCTATAGTGACCAACCAGAGGTTTCAGGTTGGTTGTTTCGTCTTGCAGATTAAAGGTCGTTTTCCCATTCAGGTCAGTGTGCTTAGTTTTGACACAATAGCAGGCATCCAGAGGTACGGGATTGCGTAAATTAACGTGCCACTGTCTGCCCATTTCCCTATTTGGTTGTGACAGATAATCGTATCCGCTTTTGAGCGGGATCATTGCCAGCATGCCGTGTACTGCAATACCTCCCAACCCGACTTCTCTAGCGATTTTTTCATCAAAATGGATAGGATTGTAGTCGCCAGAGAATTTAGCCCATTGACTGAGATCTTCTTTACTAAATTGAACGTTCATCTGTCGGCTTTCCTAAAAATAAGTGCACAGTTTGTACCACCGAAGCCATAGTTAACATTTAAAGCAGTGTCGATAACTTGGTGAGTCCGGTGGATGTTGGGGACATAATCCAGATCACATAGCGGATCAGGATTATTCAAGTGCATAGTTGCGGGAATCGTTGCTGTTTCTATCGCTTTGATACAGAAAATAGATTCAATGGCTCCGGCTCCGGCAATAAGATGACCTGTATAGGATTTTGTACTGGAAATAGGAATATGGTAAGCGTGATCGCCTAGGCTCATTTTTAGAACATCGGTTTCGTTAATATCGTTGAGTGGGGTTGATGTTCCATGAGCATTAATATAGTGAATATCTGAGGTAGAGAGTTTGGCCTGTTCCAGCGCCATCTGAATCGCCATGACTCGTCCTTTGCAATCAGGTGCCGGGGCGGTCATATCTGACGCATCAGAATAATTGCCATAACCAATCACTTCCGCCAATATATTGGCACCTCTGGCAACAGCGCTGTCGTAATCTTCAAGACATAATATTGCTGCACCTTCCGACATAACGAAACCACTACGATCTTGACTAAATGGACAGCAGGCTTTTTCGACAGATTCCTGTTCTTTACTCAGTGCCCCAAGGATGTCGATACTCCAGACGATGAATGGATCTCTGATGCTTTCACCGCCACCTGCCAGCATCATTTTAGTGCGTCCACTGCGGATAAGTTCAAACGCATCACCTATTGCCATACTGCCGGTTGCACAAGCGGCAACCGGGGTATTTTGATATCCACGTAAGTTCCAGTTCATTGAAATCGCTGCTGTCCCTACGCTATGCATAGACATGATATTGGTCATCGGTGAGGCAATGCCTTGATCAGTATAAGAACGGCTGTTTTCAACAGTTGCATCTTCTCCTCCCCAGCCAGTACCAAAAATGACTCCACGTTCAAAAGGGGAGTAATTTTCGTCAAGAGCGGCCTTGTTGTTACCAAATGCCATCTTGATTGCTTCATCCGCCGCAATTAGTCCCAGTTTGCTGAATTTGGGCAGGTTCTTTAATAACTTTTTGGAAAACCGTGATACATCAGGCGAGAAAGGGATATTGCCGAAAAATTTAGCTACAACAGAAGCGTCTGGGTGTTCTTCCTTTTTGTAGCCTACACGATAGCTTAGGATTGCATCCCAAATTTCCTGGGTGTTTTGCCCAAGAGAACAGATAGAACCATAGCCTGTGACGGCAACGCGACGATAGCTCGTTTGAATATTCATGAAACATTATCTCCAAAATTCATTTCCTGGTGACATGCTTTATTTTTTAATACAACCAAATAATAGGATTGGTAGATAAAAGCATCATAAAAATGAATGTTAGCTGTGTTGTGATATTGTCATAGACAGCTATACCCGTCGTCTTTCAAGTTGCCTTTTTGTTGGCTGTACTCACTCACCCCGGTCACATAGTTATCTATGCTCCCGGGGATTCGCTCCCTTGCCGTCGCGATGCATCTTGAAATCCATTGGGTATAATATCCCAGTGTATTAGTGATGATTATTTTGCTAATTCACCGACGTAATTGACAAAATCACCGATTGTCGTCGTGTTGTCTCGCTGAAACTTATCGAAATTCAGTTGAATTCCCATTTCTCTTTTTAAAGCGACCTGAATAGAAACGAAATCCAGACTTACCAAATGAATATCATCAAGTAGGGTATCAAGAGTAATATCTTCTGGTTCGATGTCAGTTAATTCAGTAATTTGAGATTGAAGTAATTCAAACAGTTTCATATTAATGTCCCCTAAAAATTTAAATAATGTTGGCGGAGCTTAGGTGCCAGAATATAGGTATCAATTAATAAATTCGTTATTCCAGCCACACCGTCTTTTAACTGTCGTTTTGCTATTATTCCTGGGTGATTAAAGATTTCCCTGAAATTTTAAGTAAGTTATACGTTTCTTGTTTGATGGCGCTAGCCAGTATCTCAATATCATCTTGGCTTGTGATATATCCGAAGCTGATGCGTACTGCACTATCAATACGATCATCGGGTAACCCCATAGCAGCCAGAACGTGGGAACGTTGTGTTGATTTGTTATTGCTACAGGCTGATCCTAGAGATAAAGAGATGCCGTGACGTAAATCTAGCCTGCTGGCTAATGATTCAGCACGAATACCAGGGAAACTTACATTGAGTGTCCAAGGTGCCTGAAACGCTGGATTGGTATTGCCATTAATTAGGTAGTTAACACGATGTTGTTCTAACAGAGATAGTAGGGCTTCTCTGAGTGTTTTGTAAGTATTGAAACGTTCTTGCAATCCGTTCAGTGATTCTTTAGCTGCCGCCGCTAGTCCCGCTAGGCCCAAGGTGTTCTCAGTGCCGCTGCGTACTCCTTGTTCTTGCCCTCCGCCATGTAGTAAGGGATTTAATTGAATCCCTGGTGCATGGTAGAGCCCGCCAATACCTTTCGGACCGTTAAATTTATGGCCGGAGAAAGATACGGTTGTTACGCCAGACAGTGTGTCACAGTTAAAAGGAAGCTTACCAATAGCCTGTACTGCATCGATATGCAGGTAAACACTGGCCTCTTTTGCTAAAGAGGCGACAGCTTCATAGGGCTGGATCACACCGGTTTCGTTGTTAATTGCCATCAATGTGATCAGACGGGTTTGTGGCCGTAGGTTTTCCCGGATACTTTGTACACTTATCCGCCCTTGATTGTCGGGGTTGATCAGCGTTAGCTGAAGCCCGCGTTGCTGATACCAGAGTAACGGTGCCAGAACAGACGGATGCTCAATGGAAGAGCTAATAACATGATGGGCGGACAGATCCGAACCGGGCAGCGTTGCTAACAAGCTGGATAAGGCTTGGTTATTACTTTCGGTTCCTCCTGATGTAAACAGGATCTGCTCTGGGACTGTGCCCATTAATGCCGCCATCGATCTTCTAGCGTCAGTGAGCAACTTTTTAGCCATGCCGCTTAAGCTGTAGTGGCTAGATGGGTTAGCAAAAATAGACATCGCATCTTTAATCGCCAACTGCGCTTTAACACTTAGCGGTGTTGTGGCGTTGTAGTCGAAGTATAGACTTGTCATATTTTTCCCTTTAGCTGCTCAAATAACTTATGCAGCATATCAAGACAGTGTTGCTGTGCTGGTTCTAACTCACCTAATAACGCATCAATGCCCTCAGGTGATAATGCGCTTAATTCTTCGAGAGTTTTACCTTTAGCATGGCGACAAAATTGATTAGACATTGCCAGGGAGGCGGTACATCCCCATGCACGAAAACAGGCATTATCTACTCTCCCTTGGTTATCCAGTGTCAGGTCGATATCAACCTTGTCACCGCATACAGGGTTACCTAATGCCAGTTTAATGGTGGGGGCGGATAACGTCCCCTGGCAGTCAGGATTGCAAAAGTTGTCAATAATGATGTTATTAAACATAATTTCACCTTGCTATTTATACCGCGGGTGTAGCTGAGGTACCTTCATCGTCTGACATTTTTCTTTCAAGATTGACTGCACAGCAACCAAACTCTTTAGCAGCAGCGGTACGCATAACAAACTGAACTCGCTGAGAATTACGCCAGGATTTATTAGGATCGGTACGCAAGTAGACCAAATCTTCTGTCAATAACATGCCGGGGGTGGAAACAGAAAGTGGATCTAAGATCACTAATTGTCCGGTTTCACCATCGGGTAGCTCACGTGTTAAATCATTAGGATCACGAACGGAGAAATGAATATAAGGAGGAACATGTTTATGGTTATATTCATCTTCGATGGCAAGAAGGTTTGCTTCAACCAGACCATACATATCACGTGTCCGGGAAGCTGGAATGCCCAGCCATTCTTCAATATCTGCATTCAATTCGCCGCGGGAGATCATATCTCCGGTAAAACGTTTCCAGCCGCCCATAGTAATTACCATACTATCGCGATCTAAAGTGAGCTTGGTATTATTCTCTTTTAGGAACGTGATAAAACGATGGATCATGAATGGAGGGCCAATTAAATGACGAGTGAACTTGCCTTTCCATTGGATTAATTGGTCCAGTGCATCTTCTGGGGAAAAGTGGTCCTGATTAATCATATAGCGTCGGGTATCTAATAAACCGGTCAGGAAATTAAAGATTTTAACCAGCGCCATTTCTGGAATATCTTCGGTTGATGGGCATAAACATAGGCCGGCGCCGCCAGATACTTTGAACATACTGCGATAATTAGAATAAACAGCCAATACGGTATGATCCATCGTATCGTGACAACGACGATAAACGCTAGGAATTCCACTGGTACCTGTTGAGCGCATTTCATGTTCGATTTCAGATAATGGCTTGCTTAATAAACGGTGACTTTCGGCTGATTTATAAGTTGCAACGGGTATCAATGGGATGCGAACTAAATCATTATAATTTTGGATGTCTTCTGGCTTAATACCTTGTTTTTCACAAATATCTCTATAGTAAGGGTTATTATGATAATGGAAATGAAAAGCGTCCTTAAGTAAACAGGTTTTTAGTTCTTGTTGTTCTTCTTTAGACAGCTTATAGAGCAGATCGACATCGGCTATTAACCATTTCAGCGGATTTCCGCCACGAGATTTTATGCCGTCATATATATTTCTGATATTTTCCATTTTTTTATCTCCGATAGGGTAAAGAGTAGATAAATTAATCTTTGTTTATTATATGTTATAGCAATAAAGCATAAGTTACGTAGGCAAAAAGGATAGTCATTTATAATTTATTTTTATTGAATAAATTGGCTATATTATTGCTTTGATCATTATATGGATTTGTCAATATTGTTAAAATTATGCTAAAAATAGCAGGTTTATTCAAAATATTCACTTTAGCGTGAATATGACCAGTTAATTCAAGTAAATTTTTAAATTGTCTTTTATATTTTTGTGAGGTTCATTGTTTTTTGAACGGTTGAATGTTCTTTTGGGCAGTTTTTCATTGTCCTAAGATTTCGATAATGATAAAAATAAAATATAGATGAATACCAAATTAAAAAATGAGTACGCATGATGAAAATGGATTGCTTAATTGTGGGTGCCGGTCAGGCCGGATTAAGTTTAGCTGCTATCCTTGCGGCTAAGAATATTAATGTCTGCATATTAGAGCGAGAAGCGCGTATTGGTGATGTGTGGCGCAGGCGTCCTGATAATATGCTGTTATTCACGTCACGCGGTATGACTCAGCTTCATGGCTTACCATTTCCCGGAATTAAAGATGGCTATCCAGATAAAAATGAAGTTGCTGATTATCTTGAACGTTATGCTTCACATCATAACCTTGTTATACATACCCAAACTGAAGTGGTTGAGGTGAAGCATGATAAAAATGGCTATCGTGTTAAAACAAAAGACGGAAGAGTATTTCATGCGCCTTGCTTAGTTAATGCAACAGGCGCTAATCAATTAGCTGATATTCCAGTGCTTGCTGAACAGCTTGCTACCGATATACAGCAAATCTCAGCAGATCAATATCGGGAGCCTAAGCAAATTAAAGCGGGCAGCCGAGTCGCTATCGTTGGTGATGGTGCAAGTGGCCGTCAGATTGCTAAAGATTTGGCAGCAACGACGAAGGTGACGTTATTTTGCGGTTCTTCCCGTCCTCTCTTACCTAATAGAATACTAGGCAAAGATATCTTTTGGTGGTTAAGCAAAAGTGGTCTGTTGTTTGCCAATTATGACAGTTTGGTCGGGAAAATTATGCGGCGGCGTAATCCTATTCCTTGTGGCGATCTGAAAAACCATCGATTAGCTGCTTTGGATATAAAAATAGCGAATAGGTTAGTTGATATAAAAGACAATAAATTATGTGATTTGTCTGGTAATCAATATGAGGCAGATATGGTTATTTGGTGTTTGGGGTATAAAGATGATACGGCATGGTTAACGCTTGCTGGTGCTGCGGATGCTAATGGATTCGTTTGTAAAAATGGCCATGCGGAAGGCGGGAAAACCCCTTATCCTGGGTTATTTATCGTTGGGCGAAAATGGTTGAGTAGCCGAGGTTCTGAACTGATGTTAGGGGCTTATAAAGACACCTGTCGGGTCGCTAAATGGGTAGAAAATTATCTGAAAGAGCATGTATCATTAAAATGAATGATTAATACAGAATAGTGATATTTTACTCTGTATGTTTTATTTGTCGAGAATTGAGGATTTATTGGGTAGTATTGTTATGGTGTTGTTCTGAATTCTGTATCATTACTAAGAGTGCATAATATAGTCAATGTGCTATTAGGAATAAAATGATACAGAATCTCTAACATACTGGCTTTGATAATAACGGTTATAAATAGAAATTATTTATTTTAGGTAATTTATCAACAATATTATTTATTCATAACACAGATATTTTGCTTTGTAAAATTTAGACCTGTTAATGCTGATGATAAATTGAAATATTTTTGTTGTGCTTGTTGTATTCTGTTTTTACTGGCATGTTTTAATTCAGATGGCCTTAATCCATATAGTGTCATGCAGGTACGACTGAAGTGTGCGCCATCGGAAAATCCACTATTACAAGCTAATAAAGTCAGTGAATCTGATGAATGTATCTCATCAATAGCATGATGTAGACGTTTCCATAATAGATAACTACGGAAATTAGTGCCCATTTTTTCTCTAAATAGATGTAAGAATCGACTTTCGGATAAATAAAGTTGATTTGATATTTCACGAGAAGATATACATTTAACCGGTAATTCAGTAATAAGAGAGGCTGCTTTCATGATTCGTTTGTCCTGATAACAATGGCAATCTTCTATTTTACCTAAAAGGTTATTTAAGATGAAAATATCTGGAGAGGTTTCTAACTGTAAACAATTAGTAAAGTAATTTGCTATTAAACTGGATGATTCTTGATTTAAGTATATTATATCTGAGCCTCTCATTTGATGTAGTAATAAATGACATAGTGGATTGGCTAGGTCTATCAATAGATTAAAACAGAGTTGCTCTTCCGAGTGTAATCTATGTTTAATATTAGAAGAAATAATGAATCCATGTGCTTGTCTCGATTCATTCTCGGTATCAATCCTCATGAGTGAATTATGTGGTGATACACTTAATTGGATGCAAGGATGATGATGCCATTCTGTTTGCATATTATAAGAGAAGACCAGATCTTGTAGATGGAATTTATAGAATTTAATAAAATACGGTGATTTGTCTATTTTGTGTAACATAATGGTGTCCTTTATTAAATTGTTGTGTGTATTTGAATTAATTGTTTTATTTAATTATTATAAGTTCTTGGTGTTATTTTTTAATTAAATTATATTAACTCATTAAATAATTGGTATTAGTTACTATATCGTCACAATACCATTAAATAATTATTATAAAGCTTCCTCCTTTAGTATCTGGAAAAAATAATTTCACCATTGGAAAATATCGGTATGATATGGCATAAAGAATTATTTTCCACTCTGTTTTTTGCTGGTGGAATATTCGATCTTTGCTAGCCAGTCTTAACGATATCTGAATTGTTTAACGTCAAATAGCTATTATCTACTTGATATGATTAAAAGTATTTTCTTTCGTAACATAATTAATGACCAAAAATTTAATGTGGAGCCAATATTTTTATATGATTATTTTAATTGGTTATAACTTATATTAAACATATTATCATGAGAACAATATGGTTATATTTTTATGTTCTTTGTGAATTAGGTCACGTAAACTATAAGTATATTGGCATAATACCGAAAATAAGTTGCATCAGGCTTGTAATGAATAAAAAGACCTGTTAGAGCAGTTTGTTATAACAATCCCCAAAACGCTTTAATTAAGGGTTCATTAAGCCGTTTTCTCTGTACACATATACCCAATTCGAACGGTTCTACTAGAGAGATGTTGCCCAGTAGAGATATGCGATTGCGTACCGGTTCAGGGCTATTTTCTACAACGACATTAGGAATTAATGCCACTCCACAACCCAATGCAACCATAGAAACAATAGCTTCGTGACCGGACACGGTTGCGTAAATCGAAGGATTGTTAATTTTATGGTGACGGAACCAGCACTCAATGCGCTTACGTGAAGGGCCGTGTTCCGGCAAAATAAAGGGAATGTTATTCCAGTCAGGGGACTCTTGTATGACGAGTGCGCGTACAGAGCAGGGAAGGGAAGGTGCAATCAGTACCAGTGGGACTTCACCGATTTTGGTGAAGCTAACATTATCTGGTAGTTTTTCCGGCTTACCGGCAATACCTAAATCGGCATCATTAGACTGTATCTTATTGACCGCATCTGCGGCATCACCGGTGGTGAGTTTGATTTCAACCATAGGATGTTCTGCACGAAAACGGTCTAGGATCTGTGGTAAGTGACTGTAGGCCGCTGTGACTGAACAAAACAGACGTAACTCGCCATATAGCGATGGGCTTTGTTGATTCAATGAGTGTTTTAGTTGCTGGTATTGCAACAGTGTCTGTTGGGCGAATTGTTTAAATTGCTCGCCAGCAAAGGTTAATTTTACAGTGCGATTATCCCGTAAAAATAATGGATGCCCCAAAATATCTTCAATGCGCTGAATCTGGCGAGATAATGTGGATGGACTGACATGCATCGCTTTTGCTGTACGACCAAAATGACAGCTTTCAGCCAGATGTAGAAACAGTTTGAGGTCGCGTATATCCATAGCCTATTCTCCTTTTCCTGTCTAATAATCTGTATTGCATAAAATGCAATGTAGTATTGTTAATATATCAATTTAAGCAATAGCTTTCATGTCATATATTGAAAGTATATAAACACCTCACAGGGTGAGGAAATCTAAAAAACAGTCACAGCACTTCATTGCTGAGCGCTGAGCACAACATGATAACGGAGTCACTAATGGCTAATTATTTTAATACGCTGAATTTGCGTCAGCAGTTGGCGCAGTTAGGTAAATGTCGTTTTATGGTGCGGGAAGAGTTTGTTGATGAAGCAGGATATTTAAAAGGCAAAAAAGTAGTTATCGTCGGTTGCGGAGCGCAAGGGCTGAATCAGGGCCTGAATATGCGTGACTCCGGTTTGGATATCGCTTATGCCTTGCGTAAAGAGGCTATTGAAGAAAAACGTGCTTCATGGCGTAAAGCAACAGAAAGTGGTTTTCAAGTCGGCACTTATGAGGAGTTGATACCGCAGGCTGATCTGGTAATTAACCTGACGCCCGACAAGCAACACTCTTCTGTTGTTCGCGCAGTTCAACCTTTGATGAAAGAAGGCGCTGCACTGGGTTATTCTCACGGTTTAAACATTGTTGAAGTTGGTGAACAAATCCGTAAAGACATCACTGTTGTGATGGTAGCGCCTAAGTGTCCCGGTACCGAAGTGCGTGAAGAATACAAACGGGGTTTTGGTGTGCCTACTTTGATCGCAGTTCACCCGGAAAACGATCCGAAAGGTGAAGGTATGGCAATCGCTAAGGCATGGGCCGCGGCGACGGGAGCGCATCGCGCTGGTGTTTTGGAATCTTCTTTCGTGGCAGAAGTGAAATCTGACCTGATGGGAGAACAAACTATTCTGTGCGGTATGTTACAGGCTGGCTCACTGCTGTGTTATGACAAACTGGTGGCAGATGGCGCGGAGCCGGGCTATGCAGGAAAATTGATCCAGTTTGGCTGGGAGACTATCACAGAAGCTCTGAAACAAGGTGGCATCACTCTGATGATGGATCGTCTGTCTAACCCGGCAAAACTGCGAGCGTATGCGCTGTCTGAACAGTTGAAAGAGCTGATGACGCCACTGTTCCAGAAACATATGGATGATATCATTTCTGGTGAATTTTCTTCCGGTATGATGGCTGACTGGGCCAATGATGATAAGAAACTGTTAGGTTGGCGTGAGGAAACGGGTAACACTCCGTTTGAGAATTCACCTGAATATGATGGCAAAATCAGTGAACAGGAGTACTTTGATCACGGCGTTTTAATGGTTGCTATGGTGAAAGCCGGGGTTGAACTGGCATTCGAAGTTATGGTTGATACCGGTATTATTGCTGAATCTGCCTATTATGAATCTCTGCATGAATTACCGCTGATTGCGAATACTATTTCTCGTAAACGTCTGTACGAAATGAATGTTGTTATTTCTGATACAGCAGAATATGGTAACTATTTGTTCTCTCATGTTGCGGTCCCTCTGCTGAAAGAGAAGTTTATGGATTCGCTACAGGCGGGCGATTTAGGTAAGTCGGTTGCTGATAACGGTATTGATAACGCCCAGTTGCGCGATGTGAACGAAGCTATTCGTAACCACCCAATTGAAGTTGTTGGCCAAGTATTACGTGGTTACATGACAGATATGAAGCGCATTGCAGTTGGCGGTTGATATTGATAAAGATAAGGGGGAGAAATCCTCCCTCTTTGCATCCAATAAATATGGTTGCTGAGACCGTTTGCTAAAGTTTTGAGGGATAAGTCACGATTTACCAACTAATAGAGTGCTTTTCCTTCATAAAGAAAACGGCGTTTCCTTTCCTCCCTTTCTGCTACAATTCTATCCCCTGAGATACTGTCCTGATATAACTTATTAAACATCATGCGATTAAATCCTAGCCAACAACAAGCTGTCGAATTTGTTACCGGTCCTTGTCTGGTCCTGGCAGGGGCGGGTTCTGGCAAAACGAGAGTGATCACCAATAAGATTGCTCATCTTATCCGTACTTGTGGCTATCAGCCTCGTCATATTGCCGCTGTGACGTTTACTAATAAAGCTGCGCGGGAAATGAAAGAGCGTGTAGCACAAACTCTGGGGCGCAAAGAGGCTAAGGGGTTGATGATTTCTACTTTCCACACTTTGGGATTGGAAATCATTAAGCGCGAATACAAAGCTCTAGGAATGAAAAGCAATTTCTCGTTGTTTGATGATCAGGACCAGATGGCTCTGTTGAAAGATTTAACAGCCGATTTACTGGAAGAAGATAAAGATCTATTACAGAAATTGATCTCTACCATTTCAAACTGGAAAAATGATCTACTTTCTCCACAGCAAGTTTTAGCATTAGCCCGTTCTGCTCAGGAGCATCAGTTTGCTGAATGTTATCGCCGCTATGATTTACATCTGGCGAGCTGTAATGTATTGGATTTTGACGATTTAATTACCAAACCGACCTTGCTGATGCAGCATGATGAAGAAGTCAGGGAGCGTTGGCAAAACCGTATTCGTTATCTGTTGGTCGATGAATATCAGGACACCAATACCAGTCAATATCAACTGGTTAAGTTGTTGGTGGGACAAAGGGCTCGTTTTACGGTGGTGGGTGATGATGACCAGTCGATCTATTCATGGCGTGGCGCAAGACCTCAAAATTTGGTGCTGCTGAAAGAGGATTTCCCGAAGCTTAATGTGATCAAACTGGAACAGAACTATCGTTCCTCTGGCTGTATTCTGAAAGCGGCTAATATTTTAATCGCCAATAACCCCCACGTGTTTGAAAAACGGCTCTTTTCTGAATTGGGGTATGGTGATCCATTGAAAGTGATTACCGCTAATAATGAAGAGCATGAGGCGGAAAGGGTTATTGGGGAGCTGATGGCACATCATTTTATCAATAAGACCCAATATAAAGATTACGCTATTCTCTATCGAGGAAATCATCAATCCCGCGTGTTTGAAAAGATGCTGATGCAAAACCGCATTCCTTACCGGATTTCTGGTGGCACTTCTTTCTTTGCCCGCCCTGAAATTAAGGATGTGTTAGCTTATCTGCGGGTGTTGACTAATCCTGAAGATGACAGCGCATTCCTAAGAATTGTCAATACACCAAGACGTGAAATTGGTGCGGCTACCGTTCAAAAACTGGGTGAATGGGCGAATCAGCGCAATAAAAGTCTCTATCAGGCCAGTTTTGATCTTGGTTTGGAACAAAGTTTGACCGGCCGCGGTCTGGCGGCGCTACAGCGTTTTACTCACTGGATGGATGAGATAACTCGTCAGGTTGAACGAGATCCTTTGCTAGCTGTGCGTGATCTGCTACATGGTATGGATTATGAAAGCTGGCTGTACGAAACATCACCGAGCCCAAAAGCGGCCGAGATGCGGATGAAAAATATTAATCAGTTGTTCACTTGGATGAGTGAAATGCTGGAAGGTGATGAACTGAACGAACCAATGACTTTATCTCAGGTGGTCGCGCGTTTCACATTACGGGATATGCTGGAGCGAGGCGAGGACGGTGAGGAGTTTGATCAGGTGCAATTGATGACTCTACATGCTTCCAAAGGGTTGGAGTTTCCCTATGTATTTCTAGTCGGCATGGAAGAAGGATTGTTGCCTCATCAGAGCAGTATTGATGAAGAAAATATTGATGAAGAGCGACGATTGGCTTATGTAGGGATCACCCGAGCTCAACGGGAGTTATTCTTTACTTTATGTAAAGAACGTCGTCAATATGGCGAGTTAATTCGTCCAGAACCAAGTCGTTTTTTGCATGAGTTGCCACAGGATGATTTGCATTGGCCACAAGATAAAAAAATAGTGACTGCCGAAGAAAGAATGCAAAAAGGGCAATCGCGTATCGCGGATATCAAATCGCGTTTAGGACTTGGACAAAAAAATAAGTCGTAAATATATTGAAGACCCCCCTGTATCACAGAGATAGAGATACAGGGAAAACAATTTTATTCAGGTTTGAGTATCCTGCTCGTCTAAAGCAAGTGGCCATTGAGCATGGCTTTGCCACTGAATTTCCTGTTGTAAAGACTCTGCCCGCAGAGGGTGTTGCGTTAGCCAGCCATGAGGTAACGTTATTGTTAACGTTTCACCGTTCACTTTTAAACGTAGAGCCGGGAGCGTGTCATCTCGACGACGGTTGGCGAAGATGATAGCTAACCGTAACAGACGACATAAACGTTGAGCTTGTATCAGAGGTAAGGCGTTTTGTTGATTAAAGGAAAACAAATCGATGGGGCCACTTTGGTTCTTTAGTAATGTGGCTAAGAGTTTTTTCTGTGCGGGCGTATAACCGGGGAGAGCGAGATAATTGATAAGATAGGCTGCATGTGATGGAGCTTGGTGGAAATCAATACTCAGGCCAATTTCATGTATCAGACTGGCACTTTGTAATAATTCATGACATCGGCTATCAAGTTCCCAAGGTTTCGCAATTTGTGGTAGGAAGTGTTCAGCCAATTGTTTGACCCGTTGAGACTGTTCAACGTCTAACTGAAAACGGCGCTGTATATTACGTAGTGTTCTGGTACGAATATCGAGTTCTATTGGTAAATCCAGCATGCCGTAAACAAGACCTTCCCGTAAGGCACCACCCGCAAGGATCATGCTTTCAATATTTAATGCCTGGAAAATTGCTATTAGGATAGCCAGACCACTTGGAAAAACCAAAGCCCGTTCCAGCGTCAACCCTTCTATTTCCAATTCTTCCAGCTTACCGCATTCAATCGCTTTATGTTTGAGCTCTTGAAGTTTCGGCAAAGTGATCAGCTCATCCATACCCTGAGCAATCATGATTTCTTGCAGAGCCTGAACAGTGCCGGAAGCGCCTACACAAATCTGCCAGCCTTGTTCGGTAAGCTTTGGCGCAATGGGTTTTAACGTTTCATGTGCGGCAGCTTCGGCTTTAGCGAAATTTTCTGCCGTCAGGCTACGGTCATTAAAGTAGTCTTCAAGCCAGGTAACACAGCCCATACTTAGGCTGGATAACTGAGTGGCTTTTGCCCCATTCCCCGTAACCAATTCTGTACTTGCACCGCCAATATCGACAACCAGACGTTTTTCAGGGCCGCCGGTTGTATGGGCAACGCCTTGGTAAATAAGCCGAGCTTCATCTTCGCCACTGATTACTTTAACCGGGCAATCAAGGATTTCTGCTGCTTTTTCCACAAATTCGTCTGAATTTTCAGCGATACGTAAAGTTGCCGTAGCAACAACGCGGATTTGTGATGGTGGTATATCCTGTAAGCGTTCAGAAAAAATCCTGAGACATTGCCAGCCTCTCTCCATCGCCTGTTGAGATAAGCGGTTATTTTTATCTAATCCGGCAGCTAGCCTGACTTTACGTTTGATTCGTGCCAGTATCTGCATGCTGCCGGATACTTCACGCACAACCAGCATATGAAAACTGTTTGAACCCAAGTCGATAGCCGCATAGAGCGAAGAAGAACTCAGCATCATTATTCAGCCTGAACGTTTACGGTTATTACGTGGTGTATTATTACGATGCGACAAATTGTTACGGCGCTGATGGTTTCCTGAACGCGAACGGTAGCGGCGTTTAGGAACCGGTAAGTCTTGCAGCAAGGCTTGACTGTTATATTTGCTGACCGGGATAGGGTGCTGAATATAACTTTCAATCGCTGGCAGGTTTAGCGCATATTCTTCACAGGCCAAACTGATCGAGTGGCCGCTTTCACCTGCACGACCGGTACGGCCAATGCGGTGGACATAATCCTCGCAGTCATCGGGTAAATCATAATTAAAAACATGAGTGACTGAAGGAATGTGCAAGCCACGGGCTGCGACATCAGTTGCAACCAGAACATCAATATTGCCGTTGCTGAATTCTTCCAGGATGCGTAACCGTTTTTTTTGTGCTACATCACCGGTTAGTAACCCAACTCGATGCCCGTCAGCAGCCAGATGCGACCAGATATCTTCACAACGATGTTTTGTATTGGCGAAAATGATGCAGCGATCAGGCCACTCTTCTTCCAATAACGTTTGAAGCAAGCGCATCTTTTCTTCATTAGAAGGATAAAACAGCTCTTCACGGATACGGTGTCCCGTCTTCTGGAGCGGTTCCACCTCGACATACTCTGCATGATTCATTTGTTCAAATGCCAATTCTCGGACGCGGTAAGAGAGTGTGGCAGAAAACAGTAGGTTCATACGTTCGTTTGCTGGTGGCATCCGGCGGAATAGCCAGCGGATATCTTTGATAAAACCGAGATCGTACATGCGATCAGCTTCATCAAGAACCACAACTTGAACCGCATTCAGATTAATGTACCCCTGTTTGGTATAGTCGATCAGACGTCCGGTAGTGCCGATAATAATGTCAACACCAGATTCCAGTACTTTTAGCTGTTTGTCGTAACCATCGCCGCCGTAGGCAAGACCCATCTTTAAACCCGTTACCTGTGCCAAATTTTCTGCATCAGAGTAAATCTGTACAGCAAGTTCGCGGGTAGGAGCCATAATCAGCGCCCTTGGCTGATTGGTTTGACGCTCCTCCGCTGCGGGATGAGTCAGTAAATAATGAAAAGCAGACGTTAAAAATGCTAGCGTCTTCCCCGTACCGGTTTGCGCTTGCCCCGCGACATCACGGCCTTCAACAGTGAAAGGCAATGTCAGTGCTTGTATCGGTGTACAATTAGAAAAACCCTTGTTATCAAGAGCTTCTATAACCTTGGGGTGCAAGGCGAAGTCGGAAAACTTCTTTTCTGTCAAGTGTGTTTTACTCATAGTGTGGTAGAATATCAGTTAACCATTGTCTTACGAAAGTGTATCCGCTGAAATAAAGGCAACCTTATATCAGTAATGTTACACTAGCATGGTAAAAAATTATTCTTTGGAGTAAAAAATGAGCGAAAAAATTATTCATTTGAGTGATGCTAGCTTTGATACTGACGTTCTTAACGCAGCAGGTCCAGTTCTTGTCGATTTTTGGGCTGCCTGGTGTGGACCATGTAAAATGATTGCACCTATTTTGGATGAAATTGCCCCAGAATATTCAGGCAAACTGACTATTGCTAAATTGAACATTGATGACAACCCGGCAACGGCTCCTAAGTATGGTATCCGTGGTATTCCTACGCTGTTGCTGTTTAAAGATGGTCATGTTGCTGCTACTAAAGTGGGAGCGCTGTCAAAGACTCAATTGAAAGAATTTTTGGATACTAATCTCTGATTGAAGTGAGCTCACATTAATACTGGGCGTTTAGCGTATATTATTATTTATTTCATTGACCGCTAGACGTCCGTAAAGAAGCGTGATAAGTTAGCGCCACTGCTTGTATCACATACATCATGTTAGAAGTATGTTGCATACTGAATAATCTGTAGTGTCTGATAAGTCTGTTATCTCTGGATAGTCTAAAATATCCAATGGGTTATACGGGAATAATCTGGCGTATAGCTCGTTACGTTGAGATAGTTTTTATCGAAATCAGTAATGTTTCAGCATTATCTCAACAGCGTTTTTGACAGCCTGTCAGTCTTATTTGAGCTCAATCTTAGTACTTCAAATTATTACCTTTTTATATGAATAACGTATTAAAGGTCTGATTTGTTTTTTGTACAAAATAAACAGGCACCGATCGATGACGCTGCCATACTATTCACGTTCATAGTTCGAGATATACCCCGAGTTTAAGAACCCACCATTATGAATCTTACCGAATTAAAGAATACGCCGGTATCTGAACTGATTACACTTGGCGAAAATATGGGGCTGGAAAATCTAGCCCGTATGCGTAAACAAGACATTATCTTCTCTATCCTTAAGCAACATGCGAAAAGCGGAGAAGATATCTTCGGTGATGGCGTGCTGGAGATATTGCAGGATGGATTTGGATTCCTCCGTTCAGCAGACAGTTCCTACCTTGCCGGCCCCGATGATATCTACGTTTCTCCTAGCCAAATCCGTCGTTTTAACCTCCGCACTGGTGACACAATTTCAGGTAAAATTCGTCCACCTAAAGAGGGTGAACGCTATTTTGCCTTGTTGAAGGTTAACGAAGTTAATTTTGACAAACCAGAAAATGCCCGCAGTAAAATTCTTTTTGAAAACTTGACCCCGTTGCATGCTAATAGTCGCTTGCGTATGGAGCGTGGTAATGGTTCCACTGAGGATTTGACTGCTCGTGTTCTGGATCTGGCTGCACCGATTGGCCGCGGACAACGTGGTTTGATTGTCGCGCCACCGAAAGCGGGTAAGACGATGTTGTTGCAAAATATTGCTGCTAACATTGCTCACAATCATCCAGATTGTGTATTGATGGTACTTCTGATTGATGAGCGTCCAGAAGAAGTTACTGAAATGCAACGTCTGGTAAAAGGTGAGGTTATTGCTTCTACTTTTGATGAGCCTGCTTCTCGTCACGTTCAGGTGGCAGAGATGGTTATTGAGAAAGCAAAACGTCTGGTTGAACACAAAAAAGACGTGATTATTTTGCTTGATTCCATTACTCGCTTAGCACGTGCTTATAACACTGTTGTCCCTGCATCCGGTAAGGTATTGACTGGTGGTGTGGATGCTAACGCGTTACATCGTCCGAAACGTTTCTTCGGTGCTGCGCGTAATGTGGAAGAGGGCGGAAGCCTGACCATTATTGCGACTGCGTTGGTGGATACGGGTTCCAAGATGGATGAAGTGATTTACGAAGAGTTTAAAGGCACTGGTAACATGGAGCTGCATCTCTCCCGTAAAATCGCTGAAAAACGTGTCTTCCCAGCTATCGATTACAATCGTTCTGGTACACGTAAAGAAGAGTTACTCACCACCTCTGAAGAGCTACAGAAAATGTGGATTCTGCGCAAAATTATTCACCCGATGGGAGAAATTGATGCGATGGAATTCCTTATCAACAAACTGGCTATGAGCAAAACGAACGACGATTTCTTTGACATGATGAAACGTTCATAGTTTTAGCTCAGTTCATGATCATTATCAGCGCCACAGTTTCGTGGCGTTTTTTGTATCCGCCGTACTATTATCGCACTATATATGGCATGTATTTTGCATAATACTGTTTCCCAATAGTGTCATACATATGATGTAAAGGTTATTAATTTTTCTACAGTGAATAAATAAAGAAGAATACCCTCACGAAGCGAAGAATTTATGAAGTTGGTTCCTGGCCAGAAAAACCATGTACCTGTGGATAATAAATAACCAGGCTATATTTGTTTTTCACGGAGAATTTTTATCGTGAATATTCCCAGTATGAGTATCGAAGTTTTTTGCATTTTCCTGTTTTCGTTTGTGTTTTTATTTATGGCGCGTATCGTGGGAAAGAAGATCGGCCTCGTTGATAGACCTAATTATCGTAAGCATCATCAGGGATTAGTACCTCTGGTTGGTGGGATTTCGGTATTTGCTGGGATCTGTTTTACTTTTGTTATAACAAACGAGTTTATACCTCATAAATGGCTGTATTTAATTTGTGCCACTTTACTGGTATTTATCGGCGCATTGGATGACCGTTTTGATATCAGCGTTAAGGTCCGGGCAACTATCCAAGCTCTGGTTGGTATTGCGATGATGTATTTTGCTGGCTTGAAATTAGATAGTCTTGGTTATGCTTTTGGTCCTTGGGACATGACACTTGGGCCGTTTAGTTATGTTGTGACGCTATTTGCTGTCTGGGCTGCCATCAATGCATTCAATATGGTTGATGGGATAGATGGATTATTAGGTGGATTATCCTGTGTCTCCTTCGGTGCTTTGGGGATCTTACTGTATCAAAGTGGTAATACGGCGCTAGCATTATGGTGTTTTGCATTTATTGCTGCCATTCTCCCTTATATTGTTCTTAATCTTGGTTTATTAAGCCAACGCTTCAAAGTATTTATGGGAGATGCGGGCAGTACACTGATTGGTTTTACCATTATCTGGCTGCTCATTGAATCTACTCAGGGGAATGAACATCCTATTAATCCAGTTACTGCGTTGTGGGTTGTTGCCATTCCATTGATGGATATGGTTGCTATTATGTACCGCCGGTTACGGAAAGGGATGAGCCCATTTTCTCCTGACAGGCAACATATTCACCACCTAATTATGCGGTCTGGATTCTCATCACGTCAGGCTTTTATTTTAATCACTGTTGCTGCCGCTTTATTCGCCGCTATTGGCATTATCGGAGAATGGCTGGAATTTGTGCCTGAGTGGGTAATGTTGGCATTGTTCTTGCTTGCATTTGTGTTGTATGGCTATTGCCTCAAGCGTGTATGGAAGGTAGCTCGTTTCATTAAACGGCAAAAGCGTCGTATGCACCGTTCAGCTAACCATTAAACATCTATTATCAGCAGAGGTTTTGTGCAGTGATAAAATCAGAAACGAAATCTATTCAGAATGAACAAGCTCTGGAGCATGAGCTGGATATCAGAGCCTTGTGCAGTGCGTTATGGCGTGGAAAGATATGGATTGTTGTACTGGCAATAATTTTCGCAATCGCGGCGCTAGGGGCATCTTATCTGATGCAACAAAAATGGAGCGCTACAGCAACCACTGAGCTGCCTACGATTAATCAGTTGGGAAGTTATTACTCTCAGCAGCAATTTTTGCGTAATCTGGATACTCACATTAACATTTCACCGGAAACTCAGTTACCGTCTATTTCAGAAGAAGCCTATAAGGAGTTCATCACCCAGGTTGCAGCATATGATACTCGCCGTGAATTCTGGTTGAAATCTGATTATTACAAGCAGCGGCAGAAGGGCGATGCCAGAGCTGATGCGGCCTTATTAGATGAATTAGTCAATAATATTCAGTTTATTCCTCATGATGATAAAAAAGTGCTGAATGACAGCATTAAACTGACCGCGGAGTCTTCTGAACAAGCAAATCAACTCCTGCGCCAGTACATTGCTTTTGCTAATAGTCGTGCTAGTACTCATTTAAATGATGAGTTAAAAGGTGCATGGGTTACCCGTGCCCAATCTATGGATGCACTGGTGAAGCGACAGGAAATGGTCGCTAAAGCGGTTTATAACCGCGAAATGAATGTATTGCAGCAGTCCCTGAAAATTGCGGAAAAACAAGGAATTCGGCGCAATCAAACGGATACGCCGGTGGAGCAGTTGCCCGATTCAAAAATGTTTATGTTAGGGGCACCGTTGTTACAGGCTCAACTTGAGACTTTGGAAGCCACAGGGCCTAAGTATGATGTGGACTATGATCAGAATATTGCAATGTTAGCAGTATTGGATGTTCTTCCGACACAGGATCAATTCCAGGTTTATCGCTATTTGAGAACACCAGAGGAGCCTGTTGCCAGAGACAGCCCCCGCAGAATGTTTTTGATGATTATGTGGGGGGCAGTGGGCGCTTTAGTGGGAGCTGGCGCGGCATTGGTTAGATGTTCGCGTAAAGAATCAGATCATTATTAGGAATAACTGCTTCTGAGGGATCTCTTCTGCAACTCCAGCAGCAGGAGTAAATAGCATTAAGAGTATTGTTTGCAGGAAAATCTGCAAGTTACTGACTATAAGAGAGTCACTGTGAAAGTGTTGACTGTGTTTGGTACTCGGCCGGAGGCTATCAAGATGGCACCGCTAGTACACGCGTTGGCAAGGGATGAAGCCTTCGAAGCGAAAGTATGTGTCACCGCCCAACATCGGGAAATGTTGGATCAGGTGTTACACCTTTTTGAGATCACGCCCGATTTTGATCTCAATATTATGCAATCAGGGCAAGATCTAACGGATATTACCTGTCGTATTTTGGCAGGATTGAAGCCCGTTTTAGCAGAATTTAAGCCTGATGTTGTATTAGTTCACGGAGATACGACAACAACAATGGCAACCAGTTTGGCTGCATTCTACCAACGTATCCCTGTTGGCCACATTGAAGCAGGATTAAGAACGGGTGATCTTTATTCCCCTTGGCCGGAAGAGGCAAACCGTAAGATTGCCGGTCATCTGGCAATGTATCATTTCGCTCCGACAGAAAATTCCCACAATAATTTATTGAAAGAGTCCATTGCAGATAATCGGGTTTTTGTTACCGGAAATACCGTAATTGATGCGTTGCTGTGGGTACGTGATCGCATAATGAATGACGAGGCTATGCGGAGTAAGCTAGCGAAGCACTACCCGTTTATTGATACTAATAAAAAAATGATTCTGGTGACGGGGCATCGTCGAGAAAGTTTTGGTGGCGGATTTGAGCGAATTTGTGAAGCTTTGGCACAGATAGCCCGCGCTCATCCAGATGTGCAAGTAGTCTATCCGGTTCATCTAAACCCGAATGTCAGTGAACCAGTAAAGCGCATTTTGCATGATATTGATAACGTTATTCTTATCGAACCCCAGGATTATTTGCCATTTGTTTATCTAATGAACCATGCCTATATGATCCTGACTGATTCCGGTGGCATTCAAGAAGAAGCGCCTTCTTTAGGAAAACCGGTATTGGTAATGCGTAACACTACTGAGCGGCCAGAGGCAGTTGATGCTGGAACGGTACGTCTGGTAGGGACAGAAACAAAAACTATCGTGGAAGAGGTGACTCGATTGTTGACAGACGATGCTGCCTATCAACAAATGAGCCGCGCTCATAATCCTTACGGGGATGGCGATGCCTGTCAACGTATTCTCGACGCTTTGAAAAAAATCAGGTGACACTATGAGCTTTGAAACTGTGAGCTTTGAAACTATTTCTGTTATTGGTCTTGGTTATATTGGTTTGCCAACGGCGGCAGCGTTTGCATCCCGCAATAAGAAAGTCATTGGTGTGGATGTTAATGAGTATGCAGTAGAAACCATCAACCGTGGGGCAATTCATATTGTAGAACCGGATCTAGACAAAGTGGTGAAAGTTGCCGTAGAAAGTGGTTACCTGAAAGCCGTGATTGCTCCGTTACCAGCAGATGCTTTTCTGATAGCTGTTCCGACGCCTTTTAAAGGCGATCATGAGCCGGATATGACATACGTCCGTTCCGCAGCCGAATCTGTAGCACCGGTGCTAAAAAAAGGTGATTTGGTTATTCTGGAATCTACCTCACCAGTAGGCGCGACGGAGCAGATGGCGGAATGGCTGGCCGCAGAGCGTCCTGATTTAACTTTCCCACAACAGGTTGGAGAAGAATCCGATATTGATATCGCTTATTGTCCTGAACGTGTGTTGCCAGGACACGTTATGGTTGAATTAATCAAGAATGACCGTGTTGTTGGCGGTATGACGTCAAAATCTTCGGCCAGAGCCAGCGAGCTGTATAAAATTTTTCTTGAAGGTGAATGTGTTGTCACTAATTCAAGAACAGCAGAAATGTGTAAGCTGACAGAAAACAGCTTCCGAGATGTAAACATTGCATTCGCCAACGAACTTTCCTTAATTTGTGCTGATCAAGGTATCAACGTGTGGGAACTGATTAGTTTGGCAAATCGTCACCCGCGCGTAAATATTCTCCAACCAGGCCCTGGCGTGGGTGGTCATTGTATTGCTGTTGATCCGTGGTTCATTGTTTCTCAAAACCCAAAACAATCACGTCTTATTCATACAGCACGTATGGTTAATGATGACAAACCATTGTGGGTTGTGAATCAAGTAAAGTCGGCTGTTGCGGATTGTTTGGCTGAAAGTGGAAAACGCGCAAGCGAAGTGAAAATTGCCTGTTTTGGTTTGGCATTTAAACCAAATATTGACGATTTGCGTGAGAGTCCTGCGGCACATATCACCGGTATGATTGCGCAATGGCATGCAGGTGAAACGCTGGCTGTAGAACCTCATGTTCATGAATTACCTGCTTCCTTGAAGGAAATAACTCGATTAGTTAATCTGGAAAAGGCGCTGGAAGAAGCAGATATCCTGTTGATGCTGGTGGATCATAATCAGTTTAAAGCTGTAAACAGTCATGAAATTAAACAGAAGTGGATTGTGGATACAAAAGGAGTCTGGCATTGAGACGTATTCTAATCACAGGTGGTGCAGGTTTTATTGGCTCCGCGGTTGTACGGCATATCATTAATAATACAGAAGACAGCGTGGTTGTGGTTGATAGCCTGACTTATGCCGGTAATCTGGCATCTCTTGCCCCGGTTGCGGATAGCCCTCGTTATGCGTTTGAACAGGTTGATATCTGTCAACGTGGAGCGCTGGATCGGGTCTTTGAACAATATCAGCCGGATTGTGTGATGCATTTGGCGGCAGAAAGCCATGTGGATCGCTCTATTGATGGCCCTGCGGCATTTGTCGAAACCAACATTGTGGGTACTTATACTTTGTTGGAAGCTGCGCGTGCTTTCTGGCAGAAACTCAGTGAAGAGAAACGGGCTGTTTTCCGTTTTCACCACATTTCAACAGATGAAGTGTATGGTGATTTACATGACGAAAAGGGCTTCTTTACCGAAACAACACCTTATGCGCCAAGTAGCCCATATTCGGCGTCCAAAGCATCCAGCGATCATTTGGTGAGAGCATGGCACCGGACTTATGGTTTACCGGTTATTATCACCAATTGTTCAAATAACTATGGTCCTTACCATTTCCCGGAAAAACTGATCCCACTGATGATCTTAAATGCATTAGCAGGAAAATCTTTACCGGTATATGGTGAAGGGAAACAAATTCGTGATTGGCTGTATGTGGAAGACCATGCCAGAGCACTCTATTTGGTTGTGACAAAAGCTGAACCCGGCGAAACCTACAATATTGGTGGTCATAATGAACGCAAAAATATTGATGTGGTTTGTGCGATTTGTGAACTTCTGGAAGAATTTTGTCCTGAGAAACCTGCGGGCATTGCGTATTATCGAGACTTGATTACTTATGTTGCGGATCGCCCAGGCCATGATATGCGTTATGCCATTGATGCGGCGAAAGTTGAGCGTGAGCTAGGCTGGAGACCACAAGAGACATTTGAATCAGGTATTCGTAAAACAGTTCAATGGTATTTGGAAAATGAAAACTGGTGGCGTAAAGTTCAAGACGGCTCTTATGCCGGTGAACGCCTTGGATTAGGTAAAAACTGAATGACGATGGGGGCAGTAAATATGAAAGGGATCATTCTGGCAGGTGGATCAGGAACCCGGTTGCATCCGATAACACAGGGTGTTTCCAAACAATTACTGCCAATTTATGATAAACCAATGATTTACTATCCTTTGTCAGTACTCATGTTGGCAGGGATACGTGATATTCTGATTATCTCTACACCAGAAGATTTACCTTCTTTCCGTCGGCTGTTAGGTGATGGCGACAGATTTGGTATTCACTTAAGCTATAAAGAACAGCCATCACCGGATGGTTTAGCTCAGGCATTTTTAATTGGTGAGGAGTTCATCAACGGCGGGCCTTGCTGTTTGGTATTGGGGGACAATATTTACTTTGGGCAAGGGTTCAGTCCAAAACTGAGAAATGTTGTTTCCCGTGGCAAAGGGGCGACTGTTTTTGGTTATCAAGTGATGGACCCTGAGCGATTTGGGGTGGTGGAATTTGATGACGCATTCCGTGTTCTTTCTATTGAAGAAAAACCAGAAAAGCCAAAATCCAACTGGGCGGTAACAGGTCTCTATTTCTACGACAATCAAGTAGTAGATTTTGCTAAGCAGGTCAAGCCTTCTGCCAGAGGTGAACTAGAGATTACCAGTATTAACCAGATGTATTTGGAACATGGCGAACTAAATATTGAGTTGTTAGGGCGTGGTTTTGCCTGGTTGGATACTGGCACTCATGACAGCTTGATTGAGGCCAGTACTTTTGTGCAGACCGTTGAGAAGCGTCAAGGTTTTAAAATCGCCTGTCTTGAAGAGATCGCTTGGCGTAATGGTTGGCTGGATGATGCACAGCTAAGAGAAACAGTAAAATCCTTGTCAAAAACTGGCTATGGCCAATATCTGCTGGATCTGCTCCATGTCCGTGCGCGCCAGTATTGAGCCACTAGAGTGGGATAGCCACTATTTTGGGTTGTCCACCGCTCGCCTTGATTTCACGCCTGATGCCGGTCTGCTAACCTCATCTCAGTTAGAGCAGTATGCTTTAGTGCAAGCTAAAGTACCTGCGCAGCGATTGGATCTTATTGATGGATTATTCGCGTTGGGCTTTTCGTTAGTGGAAGGAGAAGTAGACCTTTCCTTAATAATTGGCATAGAAAGTGCTAATAACGACAACTCTGAGAGTAAGTTGCTTTCGGCTGAGCGGCGAGATATCCCGATGTTGAAGGAGGTAGCTTCCAACGTATTTCCTTTGAGTCGTTTCCGAACCCCGTGGTATCAACCGCAAGATAGTGGTCGTTTTTACGCGACTTGGGTTGAAAAAGCGGTATTGGGGACATTTGATCATCAATGTTTGCTGGTAAATGGAGATAATGGACAACCCGCAGGGTTTGTTACCTTACGAGATATAGGAGCAGGAGAAGCTCGTATAGGTTTGCTGGCGGTATTCCCAGGAAATATTGGCCGTGGGATTGGCTCAAAATTGATGTTGGCGGCGCAGCAGTGGTGTCAACGCCACAAAATACGGCAGTTAAGGATTGCGACACAAACCAGCAACATTGCTGCTTTGCGCCTTTATACACGCAGTGGTGCGTTTGTTGAAAGCACCGCGTATTGGTTATATAGGGGATGAAATGATTCCATTTAACAAACCACCAGTAGTTGGCACTGAATTAGATTACATGAAGCAGGCGATGGAGAGCGGTAAGCTTTGCGGGGATGGTGGTTTCACCAAACGTTGTGAAGAGTGGATGGAACAGCATTTCAATTGCCCGAAAGTGCTATTGACACCATCCTGTACCGCGGCACTGGAAATGGCGGCTATTTTGCTGAATATTCAACCCGGTGATGAAGTTATTATGCCGAGTTTCACTTTCGTTTCCAGTTCTAACGCGTTTGTGCTGCGTGGAGCAACCATTGTATTCGTGGATATTCGCCCGGATACCATGAATATTGATGAGACCAAAATCGAAGCAGCAATTACAGCTAAAACACGCGTGATTGTTCCGGTGCATTACGCTGGCGTGGCCTGTGAAATGGATACCATTATGGCTCTGGCCGAGAAATATAACCTGTTTGTTGTGGAAGATGCTGCACAGGGAGTAATGTCTACTTATAAAGGGCGTGCACTGGGAACTATCGGGCATGTTGGTTGCTACAGTTTCCACGAAACCAAAAACTACTCTTCTGGTGGTGAAGGTGGGGCAGCGCTTATCAATGATCAATCGCTGATTTCCCGTGCGGAAATTGTTCGCGAAAAAGGGACTAATCGTAGCCAGTTTTTCCGTGGTCAAGTTGATAAATATACTTGGCGCGATATTGGTTCGAGTTATCTGATGTCGGAGCTTCAGGCTGCTTATTTGTGGGCGCAATTGGAAGAAGCTGAAAAAATCAATGAGCGTCGCCTTGCCTTGTGGAATACCTATTATCAAGCATTAAAACCGCTGGCTGATGCTGGTCTCCTGACATTGCCTGTCATACCGGAAGGGTTGGAGCATAATGCTCATATGTTCTATATCAAGCTGAAAGATGTTGAAGAACGTTCGGCATTCAATAGCTATATGAAGGACGCGGGTGTACTAACGGTATTCCATTATGTTTCTCTGCACACCAGCCCCGGTGGTGAAAAATTTGGCCGCTTTCACGGGGAAGACCGTTTTACTACTTGTGAAAGTGATCGTCTAGTGCGTTTGCCGATGTTTTACAACATAACAGACGCTGAACAGCAGATGGTCATCAAACATATTCGGGAATACTTCGCCTGATATGTCGTTAGCTAAAGCATCAATATGGACTGCGGGCTCCACACTGATAAAAATCGGTGTGGGGCTTTTAATCGTTAAATTACTGGCGGTTGCTTTTGGCCCCAGTGGAGTTGGGCAGGCGGGTAATTTTCGCCAGCTTATCACTGTGCTTGGAGTGTTGGCTGGTGCCGGTATTTTTAATGGTGTGACTAAATATGTTGCTGAGTATCATCAGCAGCCAGAAAGATTGCGTGCGGTACTGGGAACATCTTCTGCCATTATTCTTGGGTTTTCCACGCTGTTGGCAGTGATTTTTTTGCTGTTTAGCGGATCTATCAGTATTGGATTATTTGGTCATCAAGATTATGAGCCAGTTGTGCAGGCACTCGCCTTTATTCAAATGGGGATTGTTTTTGCCAACTATTTTTTGGCTATTTTGAAAGGGTACCGGGATGCACAGAGAAATGCGCTGGCGATTATTGTTGGTAGCGTGATTGGCGTGATGGCCTATTATCTCTGTTTTGTCCTTGGTGGGTATGAAGGCGCTTTGGCGGGTTTGGCTTTAGTGCCAGCATTAATCATATTTCCTGCGGGATTGATGGTTTGGCGTCTCAAAGCGGTATCGATTTCAAGTTTTAAGCCTATGTGGGATAAAGTACTGGCTGGTCAGCTTGGCAAGTTTACCCTTATGGCCCTGTTGACTTCTATTACTTTACCCGTTGCTTACATTATGATGCGAAATCTGTTAGCAGAGCATTATAGTTGGCACGATGTGGGGATTTGGCAAGGTGTAAGCAGTATTTCCGATGCTTACCTGCAATTTATCACAGCATCTTTTACTGTTTATCTGTTGCCAACGCTTTCACGATTGCAGGGTAAGAACGAAATATCAAATGAGATAATTAAGGCGCTGAAATTTGTTTTGCCTACGGTGGCTGTTGCAAGTTTTACTGTATGGTTGCTACGTGATTTTGCTATTTGGTTACTTTTTTCTGACAAATTTACTGCTATGCGTGATCTATTTGCCTGGCAGTTGGTGGGTGATGTTCTGAAAGTGGGTGCTTATGTTTTTGGCTATCTGGTGATTGCCAAGGCTGCGTTGCGTTTTTATGTGTTGACAGAAGTTAGTCAGTTTTTATTGCTTACTGGTTTTGCCCACTGGCTGATTCCTGTAAACGGAGCGTTAGGTGCAGCACAAGCCTATATGGCAACTTACATTATTTATTTCACCCTTTGTTGTGGTGCATTTCTTATTTATCGTAGGCGAGCATGACAACCCTAATTCACGTTTTGGGATCTGATATCCCACATCACAATCGAACAATATTGCGCTTTTTTAATGACGTCTTAGTACAAGAAATTGGTTTTTTAGCCAAACCGAAGTTTATGGTAGTGACCGGGAATCGCGCTTTATTAGATGATTGTCCGGCATTGGATATGGCATTCTTCGACAGTAAAAAATCTTTGGCGCAAGCTGTTATTGCTCAAGCGCGTTCAGATAGAGATTGTCGGTTTTTTTTTCATGGCCAATTTAATGTGAGTTTGTGGTTGGCGCTGTTGTCAGGAAAAATCAAACGTCATCAGTTTTGGTGGCATGCCTGGGGAGCTGATCTGTATGAGGACTCCAGTCAGTTAAAATTCCGTCTATTCTATTTCTTGCGTCGCCTGGCACAGCGCCGGGTAGGGCATGTGTTTGCGGTTCGTGGAGATCTCTATTTTTATTCTCAACATCATCCAGACGTACCAACATCATTGCTCTATTTTCCAACCAGAATGGAACCTGCTTTGACAATTGCAGAAAGAATACCTGTTGAAGATGGCAAGATGACAATTTTGTTGGGGAATTCCGGTGATCGATCGAACCGCCATATTACGACCTTGAAAACTATTCATCAGCAGTTTGGCGATAAGGTGCGAATCATTATCCCAATGGGTTATCCTGAAAACAATCAGGTTTATATTAATCAGGTTGAACAGGCTGCTTTATCGCTGTTCCGGCCAGAAAATTTGAACATTATTAAGCAAAATATGGCGTTTGATGATTATCTGGCATTACTGCGCTGTTGTGATTTAGGGTATTTCATGTTTAATCGCCAGCAGGGGATTGGAACGATTTGTCTGTTGATACAATTTGGCGTGCCATTTGTACTCAGTCGTCAGAATCTTTTTTGGCTAGATTTGACAGAACAGCAAGTGCCGGTATTTTTCTCTGGAGATCCTTTAGATAGTCAACTGATTGCGGAAGCACAACGGCAGATGTTCTCTTTGGACAGGAATGCGATAGCTTTCTTTAGCCCGAACTTTATTGATGGTTGGCGGCAGGCGCTGGCGAAAGCGGCGGGAGAGCAGCAATGACTTTAACGCAGTTTGGCGGATTATTTGCTGTTTACCTCATATCGCTGGTTTTCATCCTGACGTTGACCTATCAGGAATTCCGGCGTGTACGTTTTAATTTTAATATATTCTTCTCATTGCTTTATTTGCTGACGTTCTATTTTGGCTTTCCACTGACGTGTTTGTTGGTTTTCCAATTTGATGTTGAAGTAGTGCCTGTAGACGCCTTACTACACGCTTTACTGGCTTCGACCTGCTTTTATGGTATTTATTACGTCAGTTATAAAACCCGGCTAAGAAAGTCGTCTATGCAGCCTAAAGCACCGGTATTTACCATGAACCGGGTAGAAACCAACTTTACATGGTTATTACTGGCATCAGTTGCGGTGGTGACAGTGGGGCTGTTCTTTATGCAAAACGGTTTTCTATTGTTTAAATTACAGTCGTACAGTCAAATTTTTTCCAGTCAGGTTTCCGGCGTTGCTCTAAAGCGATTCTTTTACTTCTTTATTCCTGCCATGTTGGTGGTTTATTTCTTGAAGCCGACACAGTTACGCTGGCTGTTTTTTCTGATAAGCACAGTGGCTTTTGGGATACTGACTTATGTCATTGTTGGCGGAACACGGGCTAATATTATCATTGCGTTCGCGTTGTTTCTGTTTATTGGCATTGTGCGTGGCTGGATAACCTTGTGGATGTTGGTAACGGCGGGAGCAATAGGGATTGTTGGCATGTTTTGGTTGGCACTCAAACGTTATAGTTTGGATGTCAGTGGTGCAGAAGCGTTTTATACTTTTCTCTATCTTACAAGGGATACTTTCTCTCCGTGGGAAAATCTTGCGTTACTGCTGAATAACTACGACAAAATTGATTTTCAGGGATTAGCGCCGATTATCCGTGATTTCTATGTCTTTATTCCAAGCTGGCTTTGGCCTGGACGTCCTGATGCTGTGTTGAATTCTGCGAATTATTTTACCTGGGAAGTACTGGATAACCACTCTGGTCTGGCAATTTCTCCAACTCTGATAGGCTCTCTGGTTGTAATGGGGGGCGTGTTATTTATTCCGGTTGGTGCGATTGTTGTTGGATTGATAATTAAGTGGTTTGACTGGATTTATGAATTAGGGAAACAAGAGACTAATCGTTATAAGGCCGCCATCTTGCAGGCATTTTGCTTTGGTGCGATCTTCAACATGATTGTGTTAGCTCGCGAAGGAGTGGATTCATTTGTTTCCCGTGTGGTGTTTTTCTGTATTATTTTTGGCTTATGTCTGGTCATTGCTAAGTTATTGTACTGGTTATTTGAGAGTGCGGGGCTGATTAAAAAGTATCTGACTAGCAACCGAGTAGTATCACAAAAACGTCCGCTGCAATGTGAGGAAAGAAAATGGAGCTAAACAATATTCCTAAATACAGTATTCGTGGTTTGAATATTTGGGGCTTCCGCGATATGGCGCACTTTCTTGACCATATTTTTCAACGCGGGCAAGTAAAGAGGGGTACTCTGGTTGCGATTAATGCGGAAAAAGTGCTGACGGCAGAGGAAGACCGCGCTTTAAGTACACTGCTGAGTGACGCAGAATATCTGTATGCTGATGGTATCAGCATTGTACGTGCGATTCGCCGTAAATATCCTGATGCTAAAGTTTCTCGTGTAGCGGGCGCTGATTTATGGGAAGCCATCATGGAGCGTGCCGGTAAAGAAGGCACGCCTATTTTTCTGGTTGGAGGTAAACCAGAGATATTGGAACAGACGGAAAGTAAACTGCGAGCTCAGTGGAACGTCAATATTGTTGGCAGTCAGAACGGTTATTTCACACCAGAAGAACATCATGCTGTTTTTGAACGGATTCATGCCAGCGGTGCGGCGATTGTGACAGTTGCAATGGGATCGCCTAAACAAGAAATTTTTATGCGTGACTGTCGGAAAATTCATTCGGATGCGTTGTATATGGGGGTTGGCGGTACTTATGACGTATTTACCGGCCATGTAAAACGTGCGCCAAAAGCATGGCAGAATTTGGGGCTTGAATGGCTTTATCGCCTATTATCACAACCAAGTCGTATTCGTCGGCAGTTTAAGTTATTGAGATTTCTTGGATATTATTACAGTGGTCGTTTGTAAATCTACGTTTTGCCTGTCGTGTGAATTTTCGTCAGGCGATACTTTCGTCAGTCGATATAATGAATTTATTCCACAATATTTATCTAACAGTTTGATCCGGCCGGATTTTCACTATTTGTAGTTAATTATTGGATAATTTTTTATTCCACTCAATGGAAAAACATGTTTTGATCCCTGACCTTTTTATGGCTGATTAACATCAGTCTTGTATGTTTTTGTTACTACACATTACAACAATATAACAATGGACAGGGAATTTATGGCAGATCAACAACATAGCTTGCAACGGGGTTTAGAAGCCCGTCATATAGAGCTGATAGCATTAGGCGGCACAATTGGTGTCGGTCTGTTTATGGGCTCGGCCAGTACATTGAAATGGGCTGGTCCTTCCGTTTTGCTGGCTTATATTATTGCCGGAATTTTTGTTTTTTTCATTATGCGATCGATGGGAGAAATGCTGTTTCTTGAACCTGTCACAGGTTCTTTCGCCTCTTTTGGACATAAATATCTCAGCCCATACTGGGGATGCCTCACTGCTTGGGGCTATTGGTTTATGTGGGTGGCGGTAGGAATATCAGAAATAACGGCTATCGGGGTTTATGCTGAGTTTTGGTTCCCTGAACTTCCTCAGTGGGTATCAGCATTGATTGCGGTGGCACTGGTCGCTTTGGCTAACCTCGCGGCGGTACGTCTTTATGGTGAGCTGGAATTTTGGTTTGCGATGATTAAGGTGACCACAATTATCGTCATGATTCTGATTGGCTTGGGATTGATATTTTTCGGTATTGGTAATCAATGGCAGCCTATTGGGTTGGATAATCTGACTGCGCATGGCGGTTTCTTTGTGGGTAATTGGCAAGGATTCTTGTTTGCGCTCTGTATTGTGGTTGCATCTTATCAGGGTGTGGAGTTGGTTGGTATCACTGCGGGGGAAGCGAAGAACCCTCAGGTGACATTGAAAAAAGCGATTAACAATATTCTCTGGCGTATCCTGATTTTCTACGTGGGCGCGATCTTTATTGTAGTGACATTATTTCCGTGGACAGAAGTGGGTTCACAGGGCAGCCCGTTTGTCATGACATTTACCAAAGTTGGGATCACCTCAGCGGCAGCCGTGATTAACTTTGTTGTATTGACGGCCGCGCTTTCCGGTTGTAACAGTGGTATGTACAGTGGTGGGCGGATGCTTTATGCGTTGGCGCAAAACCGTCAGCTACCTTCATCATTGACTAAATTGTCAAAGAATGGGGTACCGGTAATTGGTATTGCTATCACTATTTTGTGTTTGATTGTGGGCTCTAGTTTGAATTACTTGATCCCGAATCCGCAGGCGGTTTTTGTTTATGTGTATAGTGCCAGTGTGTTGCCAGGAATGGTACCGTGGTTTGTTATTCTGATGAGCCAATTGCGTTTTCGTCAGTATCATCAACAATCACTGAAACAACATGGTTTTAAATCTATCCTGTTCCCCTATGTAAATTACCTGACATTGGCATTTTTATGTTGTGTGTTGATAGGTATGGCCATTAACCCGGATACCCGTTTTTCATTGCTGGTAGGTGGGGGATTTTTGTTGATAGTGTCGCTGATTTATTGGTTGGTGAAGCTTTTTAACGGTAAAAAACTCAAAGCCTGATCGATTGATTTACTGTCACGGTGGTAGTGAATAGGGAAGTTAAGGGCTGGCTTTATCTACGAAATGAACAAGGTGTAATCAAACGCATCATTTCTTTAAAAAAGCACTGGACAGTAGATCATTAAATCCGTACTATCCCCATCCGCAACGGCGTTAAGCGCCCGTAGCTCAGCTGGATAGAGCGCTGCCCTCCGGAGGCAGAGGTCTCAGGTTCGAATCCTGTCGGGTGCGCCATTATTTGCGTGCAAGAGCTGCGGTGATGTATTACGCTGTTGGTAGTTAAGTATTTAGCAGTAAATAGCTGTTATGGTGGCTATAGCTCAGTTGGTAGAGCCCTGGATTGTGATTCCAGTTGTCGTGGGTTCGAGTCCCATTAGCCACCCCATCTTTTTTATGACACGCGAGGGTGGCGGAATTGGTAGACGCGCTAGCTTCAGGTGTTAGTGTCCTTACGGACGTGGGGGTTCAAGTCCCCCCTTTCGCACCATAAAAAAGAGAATAAAGAATAAAAAATTTCGGCGAGTAGCGCAGCTTGGTAGCGCAACTGGTTTGGGACCAGTGGGTCGGAGGTTCGAATCCTCTCTCGCCGACCAAATTCTAAAAGAACCCTGCACAACGCAGGGTTTTTTGCGTTTTATCCCTTTTTGTTCCCCTAACTTTTTGTTTCCTTTCCTGTCCATGTACCTTCAAGTTGTTCTCTGCTGATGCAAATTTAGTGGATTGTTTTTTTGAAAATAACTATTTGTTTTATATGTAAATTTCTCATTTTTTGTATTTTGACGACAATTGATATATTAGCTGTCTCAAATAAGAGACTTATAACAAATTGAATTATAATGAAAATAATAAATACCTTATGTTTTGTCTCAAATAAGAGACAGTGCATAAAATGAATTTTGTGATGATTCGATTTGTTGTTGTAATAAATAGAGAAATAGCTGATGAAGCGAGGCAGCTTTCATTTGCATAAAAGTTGGCACACTAAATGCATTATTATAAACGTAGATGCTCATCCTATTTCTTATGATTGCGTATGCTTCATAAACCCAGGGATGATGCAGAGCCGATTATCGGTGCCTATTGTCCATGTCACAGATGAGTAAGATATAACCCTCTTTTCATCGCCGACCGGACTCAACGTTGAGTGAGGCACTATCCGTCTGTAGACCTGATTGTATTTGTACACCTATCTTTGTTTTTAAGGTAGGTGTTTTTTTTATTTCTGAAAGGTATATCTGGCAGGTTTATATACTGTTTAGGTATTACTGTCTAATATAAACAGAACTGAAAATATGATGGTTAGTTTTTTGGCTATAAAATTAATTTAGTTACTTCGTTCCTAAACTTATCTTAAGGGGAATATTGATGTCAAAAATGATAGGATGCTTTGGTTGTGGTCGAATGTTGCATGAGTCTGCACAATCGTGTCCACATTGTGGCGCGATGATAAAGGCTTATTCTTCTGGTAGTAAAAACCGAATTGTTGCTGCACTGTTGGCGTTTTTTCTTGGTTACATTGGCGCTCATAAATTTTATCTGGGCAAAATCGGTATGGGGATTTTATATCTGCTATTTTGCTGGACATTAATCCCTGTACTTATCGCATTTATTGAATTTATTATTTATCTTTGCACTTCCGATGAAGATTTTGCCAAGAAATATGGTTAGAAAAATGCCCCGTGTGGGGCATTTTTAATCAGAGGTATGAAGACTTGCTAATAAAGATGGCGATGGATGAGAGATCACGACGTTACAGTGTTAGTTGACACTATTGCTATTAACTAAATCACTCTTCACGACATTACTCTCGCGCTTCAAAGTGAGCATTAATCCCTCGCGCCGAACTTGTGCGGCCTCTTCTGGTTTACGCAGTTTATCCAATGCATCTGCTAACCAGGCATAATCATGTGCATCAGGACGTTGAGCTAATGCGGTTTTAAAGTCTTTTACTGCTTTTTCCCATTCTCTGTGGCGCAAAGCAACTTGTCCAAGCGTACTGTTTAGCAGGGGAGTTGAGCCATGTTGTTTTAACTGATAATCCAGCGCGTTTTGTATCGGCTTTGGATCTTCGCTTTTTAAGCGTGGGATCAATAAGAGTAAACGTTCGTCATATTGACGTTTTAAGCTTTCCAAGATGATCTTTTGTGCAGTTTCATGGTCATCACATTCGATTAAATGTTCAGATATTGCAACTTGTAAAGCCACATCATGGCGAATTTTTCGGCTTTGATCGTGCCACCAACGTTTTAAGCCTTCGCTACCTTGTTCTGCCATGTACTGATTCATCAGGCCGATATAGGCTTGCTGGCGCAATTTGTGAATTTGTAACTCATCATGTAGATGGATTTTTTCCATTACTGGTAGTATATCAATCAGTGACTGGTAAGCTCCTGACTTCATATAAGCCTGTTCAGCCAGGCGTAAGACTTCTGGATGGCGTGAAGCTTGATTTAATAGCTTGTCTACACCATGACGGGCTGCATGAATTTCACCTTGCGTGAGTTGAATACGTACACGGGTAATATCCACGGGCAACTGGTTATTATCTGCGACTTCTGCCGCACGTTGCAGATATTGATTGGTACGGAATTCATCCCCGCGTTGTTGAGCTGCTTCAGCCGCTAGTAAATAGTTGACCACAGGTTGTTCTGCATGGTCAGCGTTACGGGTCAGTAATTGCTCAACTTGTTTGAAATCGCCTTCTGCCAGTTTGATCAGCGCTGCTTTTGTTTGAGCATGGGCACGGCTGCGTTTGCGTCCAAGGAACCAGCCACGGGTACGTGAGCCTGTGCGTATAACTCTACGGTAGCACCAGCCAAGGAGGCAGAGTACCAATTGTAAAAGAACAAATATAATGAACAGGCCGGTAACACTGGTTTCAATGTTGTAATTGTCAGTTTGAATCAGCACATATCCTTGATGACCGGCAACGATTGGACCAAGCACAATACCAACAATGAGTACCACAAACAGTAATAGAACTTTCAGCATAGCTCTCAGCCCTCCTGATTGGTTTCAGAAGATTGGGAAAGCAAGTTGCGAACCCGGGTTTGCATCAGTTTTTCCAGTAAAGGCTGGCTTGAAAGTTGGTCCGGCGCAGTGATGGAAACAGGCTGCTGGCTTAATGAATCAATTTCGTCCAAGAATGCTTTGGTATTGGGATCGTTGATATCAAAGTAAGCTCTAACCCAAGTTGAAACCGTTTCTAATGACTGTTTAAAAACTTCACCTTGATGACGCGGTATTGCCTGGGCGGCAATCAACAGTCGGGCGCGAATATTCTCTCGTAGATAGATATCTTGATTTGGTGCCAGTAATGGTTCTGCTGTGGTATCCCGGCGACGGATGGTAATGAAATTATCCATGAAACTCTTCCAGCTTTTGCTCAAATTCTGGTGCCATTCAGATAACGTACCGGTTAATTCATCATTATCTTCGTCCATTGGCGAACCATCAGTTGTATTGTCAGCCAGACGCAGATTATCTACTTGGTTAGAAAGCTGATTAACTCGCAGGATAATGCCGTCAAAATCAATCTGACTAATGGCGGATAATGTACTGATGTCTTGTGTAATTGCCCGACGAATTTCAATCAAGCTTGGATCATTCATTTCAGCGAGACTGGCATCTGCATTTTTCAACAGAGCAGCGGCAGTGACTATATCTTGATCATTCCATAATTTCCGGCCTGCCATTTTGACCAGAAAATCAGCTTGTGCCAGTAGCCAGCTTTTTACATCAGAACTGGATAACGCAGAGATTTTGGCCTGTAACTCTTGTAGACTATTACCTAGTTGCTTATTTTGTGCGGCGAAATGGCTTAAAGTCTGTGATTGTTCTTTAAACAGCGCTTCAATATGCTGTTTATCCTGTGATTGCTGTTGTTTCAGTGATTCCAGTTGTTGGCGTAGCTCGTGGTTCTCGGTACTCAGTAAATGGCTTTGCTGCTGTCCGTAGTAATAAAGACCGCCACCAATTGCCAGCATGATTGCAATAGCAATAATGTTTTTTAGCGTGCCAGCACGTTCTTGCTTTTGAGGCACTGTTTCGGGCTGTTGCGAGTTTTCAACCGTAGTTTTTGTTTGTTCAACTGTCTCGGAGGACTGTTTTTGCTCCGTCATAGTGGGCATCCCATGTCAGTTTATTCTAGTGCCTGAATTAAGGCGTCATTATCTGCACTTTTTGCAACTTTAACATCCTGCCAGCCCAAGTTACGGGCGGTATGTGCAAGACGCTCGCTTACCACAATCAGGCGGCAATGCAATAACCACCTGTTTCGATCACTTTCGGGTATTAAGTTATATAACAGTTGCAGTATTTCGCCACTGGTTACAACTAAAGTTTGTACTTCATACTTTTGCCAGTGGGCACTGAATTCTGCTGCCGGGTAGTCTACTGGCTGACGGAAATAACATTCACAATAATTAACTGTGGCACCTCTTTCTGTCAGCGTCCGGGCAATAAGTTCACGTCCGCCATTTCCCCTAAGCAGCAAAGCCTGTTTATTTTCAACCTGATATAGTGATGGTAGTGTTAGCAGGATTTCGCTGGTCTCACCCTCTGATGACCAGATAACATTCATACCCGTTAGTTGATGAAAAGCCAGAGCGGTTGATCTGCCAATAGCATAATAAATCAGCTTATCGGGCCATGACAGATTAATTTTATTTAACTGCGAGTTTGCATAATAAACTGCATTTTTTGACAACAGAAATACCATATCACCGGTATTTAAATGGCTAAGCTTCTCAGCTAGCTGTGGCAGCTCTGAACCAGGGTGAATATTGATTAAAGGCGCGCTGAAAGCTGTTTTTCCCGCAGCCTGTAACTTTCTGACTAGTTCCTCTCCGGCAGGAGCGGGGCGAGTCACCAGAATGCTCATGTGGGGGGATTTCCTCGATAAATTTCGGTGAGTATTTTCCGCGCGCCCCGCTCTAGCAACTCTTCTGCCAATTCAACGCCTGCCTGGCAAGCATCTTTTGGTAAAGCTGTTCTCTCACCGCGAATAATAACACTACCATCAGGTGCGCCAACCAATGCCCGTAACCAGATTTTCCCATCCTGCCAAACGGCATAGCTACCTATTGGTACTTGGCAGCCTCCTTCTAGCCGGGTATTCATCGCACGTTCGGCAAGAACACAGATTTCTGTATCATAGTGATTTAATGGCGCTAGCAGCGTTTGTGTTTGTTGGTCGTCAAGGCGGCATTCAATTCCTACTGCTCCTTGACCAACGGCAGGTAATGATTGTTCTGCTGTCAATGGCGTACGGATACGCTCATGCAGTTTTAACCTATTCAGTCCTGCGACGGCGAGGATGATTGCATCATAGTGACCATTATCCAACTTGCTCAGGCGGGTTCCGACATTGCCCCGAAGGTCACGGATAATCAGATCAGGACGTAATTCACGGAGTTGACACTGACGGCGTAAGCTCGATGTGCCAACAATGCTGCCGGTTGGCAATTCATCAAGAGAAGGATATTTGACAGAGACGAAAGCATCATGAGGATCATCGCGTTCACAAATCGTGACCAGACCTAGCCCTTCTGGAAAAGAGACTGGGACATCTTTCATTGAATGGACCGCGATATCGGCTCGGCCTTCAAGCAGAGCTAATTCTAACTCTTTGACAAACAGCCCTTTTCCGCCGATTTTTGCCAGAGGCGTGTCCAGAATGACATCGCCTTTGGTTACCATCGGAACCAGTTGAACTTCCAGATCTGGGTGACATTGTTGTAGTTTTTGCTGAACATACAGCGCTTGCCACATAGCCAGAGGGCTTTGTCGGGTTGCGATACGGATGGTTTTAGTTGACATAGATGTTTGTATTTCTCGGGCTTTTCAGCCGTCATATATAATGAAAAACATAGCACTCGTTTTAACACTTCAGCACTTTTTTTTCCAGCTAGGGGCTAAGAAGAAGGTATGCTGGTTATGTTAAATTATAAAATAAATTTTAATTTTTAAATTATTTTTATGGCAATGAAACTAGATTGATTTAATTATGAATTAACTTTTTCAGTAAATTATTTCTGTAATTAAGAAATTCTGAATGAAAAGAATCGTTAATTAAAATATAGCCAATGGAGTCATTTTCATCGGGTTGATGATAACAAGGTATTATGCGTATTAGCTTGAAAAAATGGACGGAGAAAATTTCTTTCGTATAAGAAAGTATAAACGGTATGGGTTTTTTGATTATTTCCTTATATAACAACGTATTATTTGATTTTTCGTACGATAGGACATCGCAATTCAATTGCTTTACTGACTTTACGGTTTATCGACAAGGTGTTAAATTGATCACGTTTCCGGTAATAAATTGGTAAAAATCATTCTAAATAATTCCATCAAGCTATAACAGCCGGAAACGGGGGATTTATCTGGTCACTGGAACTCAATTGGGCGAGACGTCTTGTACCTTTATATCGAAACACTGAAGCAGAGACTGGATGCGATAAACCAACTCAGGTTAGAACGCGCCTCTACCGCCATGAGTGCGGAATTTAAACAGGTATACAGTTTACTGCCAGTATTATTGCATTATCATCATCCGATGATGCCAGGTTACATTAACGGTAATGTTCCCTGCGGCGTATGCTTTTTCGTGCATGATGAAGCACAAAAATCGTATCTTAATGATTTAGAAAGTAGATTAGATCACTTCATAGAACAGTCTGCCAATGGTGAATTGCCTATTACTGGTATTTACTCAATGGGCAGTACCTCATCAATCGGGCAGAGCGGTTGTTCTGATTTGGATATCTGGGTATGTCATCAGTCATGGCTTGATAATGATGAGCGCCTTTTGCTGCAACGTAAGTGCACGCTTATTGAACAGTGGGCGGCAGCGCTTGGTATTGAAGTCAATTTTTTTCTTATTGATGAAAACCGCTTTCGCCATAATGCGAGTGGTAGCCTCGGTGGTGAGGACTGCGGTTCTACCCAACATATTCTATTACTTGATGAATTTTACCGCACCGCTGTACGTATGGCGGGTAAGCGTTTGCTATGGGAAATGGTGCCCGTAGAAGAAGAACGCCATTATGATGAATATGTTTTATCCCTTTATGCGCAAGGTGTCTTGACGCCGAATGAGTGGCTTGATCTTGGTGGACTGGGTGAACTATCCGCTGAAGAGTACTTTGGTGCTAGCTTATGGCAACTCTACAAAAGTATCGATTCCCCTTATAAAGCCGTATTAAAAAGCTTATTACTGGAAGCCTATTCCTGGGAATATCCCAATGGTAAGTTACTGGCAATGGAGATGAAACAGCGCCTACATGCTGGTGAAATCGTCTCCTTTGGCCTTGATGCATACAGCATGATGCTTGAGCGTGTTACCCGTTACCTGACGGAAATTAATGATACGACCCGTTTAGATCTAATACGTCGATGTTTTTATTTAAAAGTTTGTGAAAAGCTCTCTCTTAATCAAGATGATAAAGGTTGCATTGGCTGGCGACGCCAGGTTCTAACCCAACTGGTCTATGAGTGGAAGTGGGAGCCAGAGCGGTTGAAAATTTTGGATAACCGCAACTCATGGAAAATTGAACAGGTTCGTGATGCGCATAATGAACTGCTTGATACCATGATGCAGAGCTATCGTAATCTAATCCGTTTTGCCCGCCGTAATAATCTGAGTGTCAGTGCCAGTCCACAGGATATTGGTGTGCTGACGCGTAAACTTTATGCTGCATTTGAAGCATTGCCAGGCAAAGTAACGCTGGTTAATCCGCAAATTTCGCCAGACTTATCAGAGAAAAATTTAACATTTATCTATGTTCCTCAAGGACGGGCAAATCGCAGCGGTTGGTATCTTTACAATCAGGCACCGAATATTGGATCAATTATTGGTCATCAACCTCTGGAATATAATCGTTATCTCAATAAACTGGTGTCGTGGACCTACTTTAATGGCTTGTTAACAGAAAAATCATGTGTCCATATTCATCATGGAGGCACCCAATGTGATGAGTTGAAACTGCATGAATTGATTAATGATATTTCTGCTCATTTCCCCATCCGTCTGCCAGCACCGACACCGAGAGCGCTTTATAGTCCGTGTGAAATTCGCCATTTGGCGATTATTGTCAATCTGGAGAAAGATCCGACGGCTGAGTTCTCCAATCAGGTTGTACATTTTGATTTCCGTAAGCTTGATGTATTCAGTTTTGGTGAATCGCAACAGTGTTTGGTGGAAAGTATTGACTTACTTTACCGTAATTCATGGAATGAAGTGCGGACCTTACACTTTAGTGGTGAACAATCTGTACTGGAAGCGTTGAAGACCATATTGGGCAAGATGCATCAAGATGCCGCACCGCCAGCGGCGGTTGAAGTGTTCTGTTACAGCGAACATTTACGAGGGCTTATTCGAACTCGGATTCAGCAACTGGTATCTGAATGTATTGAATTACGTTTATCCAGTAATCGTCAGGACCCAGGTCGTTTTAAAGCATTGCGCATTGCCGGCCAGACTTGGGGGCTGTTCTTTGAACGTCTTAATGTATCTGTGCAGAAATTGGAAAATGCCGTGGAATTCTATGGGGCAATTTCTAATAACAAATTGCATGGGTTGCCGGTGAAAATTAATACCAAAGAGACACATTTGCCAGCGGTGGTTGATGGTTTTGCCAGTGAGGGCATTATTCAATTTTTCTTCGAAAATACGCAAGATAGTAAAAGTTTTAATATCTATATTCTGGATGAAACCAACCGGGTAGAAATCTATTCTCATTGTGAGGGGAGTAAGGAAGAATTGGTACGCGACGTCAGTCGGTTTTATTCTTCATCTCATGATCGGTTTACCTACGGATCAAGTTTTATCAACTTTAATTTGCCGCAGTTTTATCAGATCGTCCAAATGGAAGGCCAGATTCAGGTTATTCCGTTTAGTGGCTCATCCTTCTCACATTTGTGTGTGGCTCATGATGGGGAAAATGGTGGAGAAGAACGCCCAGAATTTTATCGTTCTGTATCGCATTACTGATTTACCCCGCGATGCGGGGTAGGTTCAAGCATTAAAAGCTGAACTGTTCGCCGCTTTGCTCGGTGATGGCATGTGCTAGCATGGTTAAAAAATTGTCACCGCTGCGGTCACAAATCCACTGCTCTTCTTTATAGTCAAAATGATAACCACCGCCTTTGGTTGCCAGCCAGATTTGATGGAAAGGTTCCTGGCGATTAATAATAATTTTGCTGTCATTATCAAAGCTCAGGGTCATGACGCCGCCATTGGTTTCACAGTCGATATCGGCATTGCCATCATAATTATCCAACTGCCCTTCGATATAAAGCATCAATTGGTCGGCTAACTGGTGAAATTCACTGTCGTTCATCTTCATTTCCTATTTGCTTTTCGAGGTCTAACTGCGATTATAGAGAATATTGACGTATGAATTACAGGCATTAATGCAATGAAGAAAAAATTACGTGGATTTCTGGCTATCATAACCTTATTTATACTTTCTGGCTGTGGACTAAAAGGTCCCCTCTATTTTCCTCCAGAACAACCATCGACCGAGAAGGTGACAACTGCATCTCAGATTCCCGCGAATACTGAGCAGCAAGGGCAGAAAGTGGATAGTACCTCTCAGAAATAAGCGAGATAAGCCGATAGTCAGTGACTAGGGTTTACGGTGGAGCATTATATGCAGTTCTCCAAAATGCATGGTCTGGGTAATGACTTTATGGTCGTTGATGCTGTGACCCAAAATGTTTATTTCTCACCAGAGCTGATCTGCCGTTTGGCGGATAGGCATACCGGTGTGGGCTTTGATCAATTGTTAATTGTTGAAGCGCCCTATGATCCAGATATGGATTTTCACTATCGCATTTTTAATGCTGACGGTAGTGAAGTTGCACAGTGTGGCAATGGAGCGCGTTGTTTTGCCCGCTTTGTCCGTCTTAAAGGATTAATTAATAAGCGTGATATTAAAGTCAGCACGCAATCAGGGCGGATGATGTTGAGCATCACCAATGATGATCAGGTTTGCGTTAATATGGGGGAGCCTGAATTTGAGCCGCATCATGTACCATTTCGTGCGTTAAGGGCAGAGAAAACCTATATTTTACGGGTAGTAGAGAGAACTGTGCTTTGTGGTGTTGTCTCTATGGGGAATCCTCATTGTGTGATTCAAGTACCAGACGTGGAAACGGCCGAAGTAGAAATTTTGGGGCCAGCTTTGGAAAGCCACGAAAGATTTCCTGAACGGGCGAATATTGGTTTCATGCAGATTTTAAACTGTGGTCATATCCGCTTACGGGTTTATGAACGTGGCGTTGGGGAAACCCAAGCTTGTGGCAGTGGTGCTTGTGCAGCGGTAGCAGTAGGCATTCAGCAGCAATTGCTCGACAATCATGTTCAGGTAGATTTGCCGGGAGGTTCACTGTTTATCTGTTGGGACGGGCCGGGAAAACCGCTCTATATGACGGGACCGGCGACGCATGTTTATGATGGCACAATTCATCTGTAATCGATTCGGATTTGAGCTGCGGAGCATCGAAGATGGAGAAAAAAGAAGAGCAGTTGAACATCAATGACATACTTGATGATCAGACTGTCGTGGATTATTTGCTGGAAAACCCCAATTTCTTTATCCGTAATGCATGTGTCGTTGAACAGATGCGGGTTCCTCACCTGGTAAGAGAAACGGTTTCTTTGGTTGAATGGTACATGAATCGCCAGAGAACACGGATTGCTTATCTGGAAGAAGATATAACTTTGCTCATGGAACAGGCTAGAGTGAATGAACAACTGTTTGAGCAGTTGCTTAAATTACTTATTGATTTGGTTGCGGCAGAGAGTTTGCAAGATATGCTTAGTCGGTTAAGTTCATGGGCTAAGAATATGGGGCTAAATAGTGCCAGCATCCGTCTTTTCAATGATAAATGGCATATTGGCGCACCACTTGATGCACCTAACTTAGCGCTTTCTCGCAATGCTTTTGAGCCAATTCGGATTCAGCGTTTTGGTAATAAAAACCACTATCTCGGTATGCTAAATGGGCCGGAAATTTTATTGCTATTGCCGCAAGTTCGGCAAGTAGGTTCGGTTGCCGTCTCTTTACTGGGAACGAGGGGCGAGCTAGGAATGGTGATATTTAACAGTCGGAGCCATCAACATTATCAAGAAGGCATGGGAACTGACATGCTTGAGCATCTGGCTAAATTATTGCCGGATATACTGTCTCGTTGGATTAAACGCATATGATGCAGGAAATTGACCCGTTACTGGAGCCGATTGAGGCATTTTTGCGCTACCTCAGGGTAGAGCGTCGGTTAAGTCCAGTGACTATCACCAATTACCGTCGCCATCTTGCTACATTGGCTGAGATGGTTTTAGAAATGGGTGTCAGCCAATGGAAAGATCTTGATCCCGCCAAAGTGAGAATGTTGGTAACACGTAGTCGTCGGGCTGGTTTGCAGTCAGCTAACTTGGCGTTGCGTTTATCTTCCTTGCGCAGTTTTCTTGATTGGCAGGTGATTCAAGGCGAAATTTCCGTTAATCCGAGTAAAACCGTCAGTACGCCGGGAACTAAGCGTCATTTGCCGAAAAATATCGATGTGGATGAAGTGAACCAACTGCTGAATATCGATTTTAATGATCCATTATCAGTGCGTGACCGGACGATGTTGGAAGTGATGTATGGTGCTGGATTACGTTTGTCGGAGTTGGTGGGCCTTGATTGCCGGCATCTGGATCTTGAAAGTGGAGAAGTCTGGGTTTCAGGTAAAGGCAGTAAAGAGCGGAAGGTCCCTTTGGGACAGACCGCGGTTGAATGGCTTAATCGTTGGTTGGCGATGCGGGAGCTATTCGAGCCGGAGGATAATGCTGTTTTTGTCTCAAAGAGTGGGCGGCGAATATCAACCCGTAATGTACAAAAACGATTTGCGCAGTGGGGAATACGCCAGGGAATAAGCAGCCATATTCATCCTCATAAATTGCGCCACTCTTTTGCCACTCATATTCTGGAGTCCAGTGGTGATTTGCGCGCGGTTCAGGAATTACTGGGCCATGCCAGCTTATCCTCCACACAAATCTATACTCATTTGGATTTCCAGCATTTGACAAAAGTGTATGATGTAGCCCATCCCAGAGCCAAACGGGGGAAATCGTAATGCGTTTTTATCGGCCTCTTGCGCCAGTGTTAGCGATGACATTTGATCTGGATGATACACTGTATGATAATCATCCCGTCATGGATAAGGCAGAAGAGGAAGTACTGAATTTTGTACGGCAGTATGATTCTAGGTTGAGTCACCTTAATCATCAGGATCTATATGCTTTCCGTGAATTGACACTTGAGCAGTATCCTGAAATTTATCATGACATGACTTTATGGCGTTGGCACTCTTCAAAGTTGATGTTTTGCCATTACGGTTTTAACCGTGAAGACGCTGATCGGGGGGCAGATGATGTCATGGCGCATTTCACACTTTGGCGTAATCGAATTGATATTCCTGAATCAACACATAAAACTCTGGCGGCACTTGCTGAACAGATACCACTAGTCGCCATTACTAATGGCAATGCAGAACCTGCCGCTTGTGGTCTTGCCCCTTATTTTAAATTTGTGCTGCAAGCTGGCCCTGATGGGCGCGCAAAACCTTGCAGCGATATGTACTATTTGGCCGCGGATCGCTTGGGTTTACCGTTTGGGCAAATCTTACATGTCGGTGATGATTTGAATACCGATGTGGCAGGGGCGTTGGCTAGTGGTATGCAGGCTTGCTGGATGAATACCAAGAATAAAAAATTATTGCAGCCAATGGAAAGCCGCCTGCTGCCTCACATTGAGATTTACGATTTGGCTTCTTTGACAGCATTGATATAATCAAGAAATTATTCTGTATAAAAACACAGCAACCTCTGGTCGCTGTCTAATCAATTGATGGTAACTATGGACGTCTCCTATCTGCTCGAAAGTCTGAATGACAAACAACGGGAAGCTGTAGCTGCTCCGCGAACCAATATGTTGGTATTAGCTGGCGCAGGGAGTGGTAAAACCCGGGTTCTGGTACACCGAATTGCTTGGTTGTTGTCGGTGGAGAAGGCTTCGCCATTTTCCATTATGGCCGTGACCTTCACCAATAAAGCGGCTGCGGAGATGCGCCATCGGATTGAAAACTTGATCGGTACCAGCCAGGGTGGAATGTGGATTGGTACGTTCCACGGTTTGGCTCATCGGTTGTTACGAGCGCATCATCTGGATGCTAATTTGCCACAGGATTTTCAGATTCTTGACAGCGAAGATCAACATCGCCTGCTTAAACGCATTATTAAAGCGATGAATCTGGATGATAAACAATGGCCAGCTCGTCAAGGCATGTGGTACATCAATGGTAAAAAAGATGAGGGATTGCGGCCACAGCATATTGAAAGTTATGGCAATCCTGTTGAGGCGACATGGCAGAAAATTTATCAAGCTTATCAGGAGGCTTGTGATCGGGCCGGGTTGGTGGATTTTGCCGAGCTTTTACTGCGAGCCCATGAGTTGTGGTTGAATAAACCTCAGATTCTGCAACATTACCGTGGCCGTTTTACTAATATTCTGGTGGATGAGTTTCAGGACACTAACAGTATTCAATATGCCTGGATTCATCTGTTGGCAGGGGAAACAGGCAAAGTGATGATTGTCGGAGATGATGATCAATCTATTTACGGTTGGCGTGGTGCTCAAGTCGAGAATATTCAGCGTTTCCTGAAAGATTTTTCCGGTGCTGAAACTATCCGTTTGGAACAGAATTACCGCTCCACCAGTAATATTTTGAAAGTTGCCAATACATTGATTGCCAATAACAGTGATCGTCTGGGTAAAAATTTGTGGACTGATGGTGTAGAGGGTGAACCTATTTCCCTTTATTGTGCATTCAATGAACTGGATGAAGCCCGCTATGTGGTTAGCCGGATTAAAAACTGGCTTGAAAATGGTGGCGCTTTGAAAAATTGCGCCATACTTTACCGCAGCAACGCGCAGTCCCGTGTACTGGAAGAGGCGTTGTTACAGGCATCAATGCCATACCGTATTTATGGTGGTCAACGATTCTTTGAGCGTCAGGAAATTAAAGATGCACTGGCTTACTTGCGTCTGATCGCCAATCGTCATGATGACGCGGCGTTTGAACGTGTAGTGAATACGCCTACTCGTGGTATTGGTGACAGAACGTTAGATATTGTGCGCCAGGCGGCGCGTGAACGGCAGCAAACCTTGTGGGACTGTTGCCAAATATTGCTGCAAGAGAAAGTGCTGGCCGGGCGTGCCGCTGCGTCCTTGCAACGTTTTATTGAACTGATTGACGCGTTATCGACAGAAACTGAAGAGATGCCATTGCATGTTCAGACTGACAGGGTTATCCGAGATTCTGGCCTGCGAGCGATGTATCAGCAGGAGAAAGGTGAAAAAGCGCAGGCACGGATTGAAAACCTTGAAGAACTTGTTACCGCGACTCGCCAGTTTAGCTATCAGGAAGAAGATGAAGATTTGACGCCATTGCAGGCATTTCTTTCCCATGCCGCGCTGGAATCGGGAGAAGGGCAGGCCGATGCTTATCAGGATTCAGTGCAACTGATGACATTACATTCGGCTAAGGGACTGGAATTCCCACAGGTATTTATTGTTGGCATGGAAGAAGGCATGTTCCCAAGCCAGATGTCGATTGAAGAAGGCGGACGTCTGGAAGAGGAGCGTCGCTTGGCTTATGTGGGTTTGACGCGTGCAATGGAAAAATTGACCATCACTTATGCCGAAAGTCGTCGTTTATATGGCAAAGAGGTGTATCATCGACCATCTCGTTTTATTGGGGAACTGCCGTCAGAATGTATTGAAGAAGTGCGGTTACGTGCGACAATATCTCGTCCGGTTAGCCATAGTCGGTTGGGCACACCTATCAGTGCCAATGATAGCGGTTATGCTCTTGGACAACGTGTTCGTCATCCTAAATTTGGTGAAGGAACCATTGTCAATATGGAGGGGAGTGGTGAACATAGCCGATTGCAAATCGCGTTTCAAGGGGAAGGGATTAAGTGGCTGGTGGCTGCTTATGCCAGACTTGAAATGGTCTGAAAATAATATCCAGGTTGAATGTTGACAGGCTTTTTCTTCTAAGCGTAACATTCGCGCCTTACGATCACGTAGGGAGTAAAGGAGACTTATGATACATGCTGAGCGCATTTAAATTAGAGAATAATCGCCTGCTCCGTCTTGAGTTTGAAGAGGGAGAAAAGTTATCTGATTCCTTATGGGTCGATTTGGTTGAACCGGCAGAGCAAGACAGGCTGCAAGTTCAAAATGAATTAGGCCAAATTCTGGCTACCCGACCGGAGCTGGATGACATTGAGGCGTCGGCGCGTTTTTTTGAAGATGAAGACGGGATACACGTTCACTCATTTTTCTACTTTGAAGACGCGGAATACCATGCAGGCAACGCAACAGTTGCATTTACTATTCGTGATGGTCGTCTCTATACATTGCGAGAGCGGGAGCTCCCTGCGTTCCGATTGTATCGTATGCGTGCTCGTAATCAGACATTAGTTGATGGTAACGCTTATGAAGTGCTGATGGATCTGTTTGAAACCAAGATCGAACAGTTGGCTGATGTTATCGAAAATATTTACAGCGTGCTGGAATCCCTGAGCCGGGTCATTATGGAAGGGAAACAGGGTGATGAATTTGATATTGCCTTGTCCAGTCTTGCTGAACAGGAAGATATCGGCTGGAAGGTTCGCTTGTGTCTTATGGATACTCAGCGTGCGCTTAACTTCTTGGTGCGACGGGCTCGTTTGCCGGGAGCTCAACTAGAGCAGGCCCGTGAAATCTTGCGGGATATTGAATCGCTGCTGCCACATAATGAATCTCTGTTTCAGAAAGTTAATTTTTTGATGCAGGCGGCAATGGGCTTTATCAATATTGAACAGAGCAGAATTATCAAAATTTTCTCGGTTGTCTCTGTGGTATTCCTGCCGCCAACGCTGGTGGCTTCCAGTTATGGTATGAACTTTGATTTTATGCCGGAGTTACACTGGACATTTGGTTATCCGGGCGCAATTGGTTTAATGATTGCTGCCGGTCTTGCACCGTACCTCTATTTTAAGCGGAAGAATTGGCTTTAATATATAGCCGCTATAATAATTGTATTATGGCGGCTATAATAAAAATAATACGATAATAGTTTAATCATCTTTTTGTGGCGGCATTGGGTTTTATTATTATTTTAAAATATTGATTATTGAATTGAAATAATCTTAATGTTATTAAATGCTTATTCTATATGGTTTCTATAATCTCTGATTAGATATATAACTTGGAGTGCTTTTTGTTTTAAAAGAAGCTTTTATTATTTTCTATCTTTAATGTGATTAAGGTTTTAATTTTTTAATTGAAATATTATTAACCTTAATTCTACAGTTTTATATTAAATGTGAAAACAGGATGAGTTAAATTAAATTTTTTTAAAAAATAGTGTTTTATTATTAAAGATGTGACGATAAAGGGTATTAATATATAAAATAGAATTAGATTATTTTACAGGGTGTATTTAATCATACGAATTGCTGTTCCTAATTGAGTATATTCTTTTCCCAAATATTTAAAGCCAAGGGCAATATAAAACCCTTCTGCTTGCGGATTAGCCATCACTTGTAATGATGCTTTGCCTTTTATATGAAGATCATTTAATGCGATTTGCACCAATTGCTTGCCAATGCCTCGATGCCAAAAGGTTGGTTCAACAAATAATCCATCAAGTTCAGCATTTCCATCAGATTGAGGCAATACAACACTGAACCCTAGAATTACGCTAGCTTGTTCTGCAACATAAACATACCCTGCTTCAATATGCTCTATAGGCAGTTCTATCATGTGGGGATTTGCTAGTAATAATTCTCTATCTTCTTCCCACATAAGAGACGCCCGTAATTGCAGATCTTCAAGTGCGATCTGTTCGGTTGTATTAGCTAATCTGATGGTTATTTTCATTGTTTTGCTATCTCTGCGATCTACGCTGTGTATACACTGCGTTCAGTGTAAACAGCACTAATGCAGCCCAGATAAAGCCGAAAGTAATCAGACGGTCAATGCCTATTTGTTCACCATAAACCAAGGTTGCTAGCAAGAACATTAGCGTTGGGCCGACATACTGAAAGAATCCGAGTGTGGATAGACGTAGATGGGCAGCGGCTTCTGTGTATAACAGTAATGGCACAGTAGTAATAATGCCTGCGGCAATCAGAAATAAATTGAGAGTTGCTGAGTTATTACTTAAATCACTGGTTGGGGTGTTGGCAAAACCAAATAGGTAAATGGCGGCAACCGGCAGTAACCACAGTGTTTCAATCGTCATGCCTGTTTGAGCATCAACATTCATTTTCTTACGCAGCAGAGCATACAGAGCAAAAGTGACAGCCAAACTTAGTCCAATGACCGGTATAGAACCAAATTGCCATAGCTGGATTAATACGCCGGTGAAGGCCAGAATAACCGCAGCCCATTGTGTGCGGCGGAAACGCTCACTGAGAAACAACATACCAAACAACACGTTAACCAATGGGCTAATGAAATAACCTAAGCTGGCTTCCAGCATATGGCCGTGGTTCACCGCCCAGATATAAATCAGCCAGTTACAGGCAACGACAGTAGCCGTTACCGCCAGAAATAATACTTTTTTAGGTTGACGGAAAATTTTGGCTACCTGTGACCAGTGACGAGTTAATGTTAGTAGCAGCAACATAAAGAAAAATGACCAGATAATACGATGGGTCAAGATTTCGTCAGCAGGTACTTGCTGGATATGTTTAAAATAAACGGGTGCGATTCCCCAGATAAAACAGGCACCGAAGGCGTACAGTACTCCTTTGGTAGTTTGTGGCTTGTTCATATTGTCCTGATGTTAATAAAGGTGGAAAGAGTGTCATGGGTTTTTAGCCCGTTAACATGAAAATAATATGTCACCGGGCTGAATATTACGCAAGCGATTAAAATTATATTGTCATCCTACCAGATAGGTCGCCGTTACACTGGCGATATGGGCTCTCTGCTCATTATGTAGTTCTGCTCTGGCGACAGAGACTTTGTTGCCATTGCGGATAATGCTACTGGTGGCAGTAAATAATTCACCACGACCGGGACGTAGATAATCCACCCGCAAATCAATCGTTCCCATTATTGATAATCGTTTTTCTAATTCTTCTAATGATGCCGGTACCAGACGGGTCAAGGCGTTACCGATACAAACCAATCCACCACATACGTCTAGCACTGAGGCAATTACGCCACCATGTAAAATTTTCTGTGCGATATTACCGACTAATTTACTTTGGTTACGGAATTGTATTTCTACGTAATCTTGTTCAAATCGAATCAGTTCAAGTTCTAATAATTGGTTAAAAGGCATATCGTGAACAAAAGCATGACCAATCATTTGCCGGGCTTCTTCCAGGGTTAGTAGAGTTGTAGACATTTAATTTTATTCCTAAATAAAGATATATGTTACCAATGTGACTTTATATAGTTAATGGCTTGTTAATGTTATGCTTTTATTGCTAACCTTGCCAGCGTTAAGGAATGCTTGGCAATAATCTGAATAACATCATTATAGGTAAGTTGAAACGGGAAATAATATCGGTGCTGGAATTTAATCTATTGAAACTACGTATATAGGTAAATTATGTAAATAAAGAAGGCAGTACTGTAGCAGCACCGCCTTATATAGATCGTTAGCATGTTACCGATGTGACACCGTTTTCCATGCTCATTGTTACGAATGACCAAATTTGGCAATTGGGTTAATCAGATTATCAGCAAACTGTAAACTTTGAGCCGGATCAGCTAAATCGAGCATCTGACGGTTATTCGCTATTTGCAGACGATTTAAACAGCAGCGTTTAATCTCCGGTGTAAACAGATCGTAACGCACAAATTGTTCACTCAATTCAGGATGGTTGTGCTGATAGCTTAAAATACAATCTGCTACGGCCTGCCAGAACAGATCCTGTGAATAGTCACCCTGTTCATCCAGTATTGCAGCCAGATAGCGGAATATACCGTCAAACACATCAGATAAGATAGTCAGTGTTTTCATATCTTCCGGCATGTCTACTTTGACTCGACGCGCTTTTTCCGGTAAATCGGCGTCGGGATTCATGACCAGAATCTCTTCCGCTAAATCCTTCATAAAGATGTGCTGTGGAATATGGTTTTCCAATACCATGATGATATTTTCGCCGTGTGGCATAAACATCAGATCATAAGCGTACAAACAGTGTAACAGTGGTGCCAGATAACTCTCTAAATAGCGACGTAACCATTCCTGAGTAGATAGGCCGGATGCTGAAATTAACGCAGGCAGTAGGGCATTCCCTTGCTGATCACTGTGCAGTAACGCAGCCATCGTCATCACTTGCTGCCCAGATTCAATAAGTTGCAGAGGGTTTTCTCGCCATAGTGCCGCCATCATTTTTTTATAAGGCGTATCACTACTGATTGCTTGCTCGTAATAGCTGTTTTTGAATCCAACACTGGCGACTTCTCGTAAAATTTTAAAACGATAACGTTGCAAGATAGGATCTTGTGTTACTAAATCGAATAACCAGTCGTTAATGCCTGGCGTCGTCGCCATGTAATAAGGTGATAAACCGCGCATAAATCCCATGTTCAGAATGGATAACGCCATTTTCACGTAATATCGCTGAGGATGACTGCGATTGAATAAGGTACGGATTGACTGTTGTGCTTGGTAGGTATCAGCGCCAATACCAAGGTAGACCAGTTTCTGATTAGCGATATCGGGCGCAAACACGGATGCCAACTTGTTCTGCCATTGCCAAGGGTGAACAGGCATCAGTACGTAATCCTCTGGATTAAGGTTAAGCGCGATCAACCGCTGATCAAATTCAGCCATTGTGGTGGTGCCTAGTTCTTGTTCTAGTAACTGTTGATAATTGAGTTGCTCTATACAAGCAAAATGCGCTTTGCTCTTATGTGCGGCCAGCCATACTAAATGCATAGCAGAGGCGGCTTCGGGACTAAAGTTCTGGAAATCACCAATATCAAAACCAATCCGGCCATTGTTGGCGACGAAAGAGGGGTGCCCTTCCGTCATCTCCCCTTCCAGCGCCTGAAAATCAGTGTTCACGAGATCCATTGCACTGATACCGATTCTGTTATGCTTAAAAGCACTGCTATAAAGAGTACTGGTAATTTCTTCCAGATAGGTAGGCATTACAACGTCGCTGATACCAAGTTGTTGTTTAAACTCAATAATGAATAGTAAGGAATCGAGTTCTGCTATTTCCCCGTTGGCATGTTTTTGTAACGAATTGGCATCAATCAGCCAGTGATCCAGTGCCATACGTCGTGCCCGGAAAGTATAGCTGACCAGGTGATCAGCACTATTCAAACAGTAACTATCCAAACGGTAATGGTGATATCCGTCGCTATCCGTTTTTTCAGTTAACTGTTGAGGCGCGAGTAAACATTCATGTGAAAATTCAGAAATAGCTTTACACAAGTGCAGACGATTAACTTTTTGCCAGACGGCGGGTTGCAAATGTGTGGCATTTGTCACCAATGAACCCGGGGGAGTTGATGTTGTCGCTTGGTGTTCCCGCTGCAACGCAATCTGGTGCTGTTCTCTGGTGCAAAAGGCTAATTTGGCTGTTTTATTCGGTAATACCAATGCCTTCTGATAAACAAAACCAGCCCGTAGATTAAGCTTGTGAATTTTCTCATTACGTATATCAGGTTCAACCACAATTCGGGCCACAGTAGGATCACTAAAAATAAAGGCCATGATGGTTTGGAAAATTCCCCAGGTGAAATGCCTTATTTTTTCTTGCGGTGGGGCAACCAGAATATGCATCCCCATATCATCCGGGTGTGCTGGATAATATTTGCTAATCAGATCATCTTGTGCACGATAACACTCTAATAGGAAAGCAGGTTGATCCCGATAGATGCCAACAAATACACTACCCGGATGGCGGAATTCTAAATTATGATAAAATTCCCATGCTTGTTGTTCGGTATTATTTAGCATTCCCCAATAATGAGCATAATCTTGGTTAACCCAGTCAGTTAATATGGGAATATCCCGTTCCAGATCCAGTGGACGTAATGCAAAGCTGCCTATTTCAGGCAAGGATTTTTCAAACAGCGTAGGATTAAAGACGGACATTAGCATGCTCCTTCTGTGTCAACGCTGAACTGCTGGAAAGCGATACTTTTCTCAATCGGATAATGTTCAATACCGGTAATTTCATAAATCAGGCAGGAGTTGCGATAACAGGCCATTCCCAGATCCGGTGTGACGAAACCGTGGGTATGTAATTCCACATTCTGTATGAAGATGGTATTGTTCTGGTCGATACTGTAATTACGCTGTACGCCATAACGTCCTTTTTCATCCCAACGGATAAGGTGACGTATACCTTCAATAAAAGTTGGAGCTTGGTATTGATAGCCGGTTGCCAGAACGAGCCCTTCTGTATTGAGAGAAAATGCTTGCTCCTGCTCGTGTTGAAATAATGCCAATGTTAGATCACGGCCATTGTTAGCATGGCTAACTTGTTGTAATTCACTATTAGTATATAAATTAACGTTTAATTCACCGTTTAATCGTTTGGTGTACATTAAATCGAAAATATCATTGATTAATGAACTGTTGATACCTTTATAAAGCTGCTTGTGGGACAGATTTAATGCATCACGCTTTTCGCCCGGGAGATTATAGAAATAATCTACATATTCTGGAGAAGTCATTTCTAGTGTCAGCTTGGTATATTCCAGCGGGAAAAAACGTGGCGAACGAGTAAGCCAATTAAGTTGATAATCGAATTTGTCAATATCACCGAGCAAATCGTAGAAAATCTCCGCGGCACTTTGTCCACTACCCAGCACAGTAATAGATCGCTTTTGTTGTAAGGCTTTTTTGCTCTTCAAGTAATTACCGGATGTCACCATCTGATCAGCGAAGGGTTGGCAGCATTTTGGAATATAAGGTGCAGGCCCGGTACCCAATACTAATTTTTTACAAACAAATTGGTATTGTTGCCCAGTTAACGTATCTGAACAATGTAGTGTATATAGCGAAGCGTCTTCATCATAGCTGATACTATCAACGCATGTGTTAAAGCGTAAATTAGATAACTGTTCTGCCGCCCACTGGCAATATTGGTTGTATTCTTTACGCATCAGGAAAAAACTTTCCCGGATATAAAAAGAGTATATTCTCCCTTTTTGCTTAATGTAATTAAGGAAGCTAAGTGGATGCGTGGGTGATGCCAGGGTCACGAGATCTGACATAAAAGGGGTCTGCATAGTGGAATTTTCCAGCATCATTCCCGGATGCCAATCAAAGCCCGGTTTTTGATCGATAAACAGGCTATGAACATCTTTTAGTGGCTGAGTTAAACAAGCCAGTCCGAGATTAAAAGGACCTATTCCAATGGCAATAAAATCATAAGGGCGAGTTGTCATAATTTCTCCTGGTGAATAATATTAATATCATTAGTTGTTATTATGGGTTGCCAGAAAATCGTTTCCGTGCATTACGATGTTATGCACAATTTCTTGTAGATGCTGTTGGTTTGTTGCCGGGTTAAGGAAAGTGAATTTCAGATATTGTTTGCCATTGACTTTCGTACCCGCAATGACAGTATTGCCTTCACGGAATAGTGTTTTACGAATAGCGGCATTGATGGCGTCAATATCTGCATCGGGTAATCTTTGTTTAGGAATAAAACGGAAAACCAAAGTACTTAGCTCTGGATAATGAATAAGTTCAAAATAGGGATTCTGTGCCATTAATCGATAGGCATCCTGAGCTGTATCGACAACTTTATCGAAAGCTTGCCCAAGTCGTTTTGCTCCCATAATTCGTAATGTCAGCCACATTTTCAATGCATCAAAACGACGAGTTGTCTGGATACTTTTATTAACCAGATTGGGTGTACCTTCCTGTAACGCACTTAGCGGATTCAAATATTCGGCATGGTAGGTCAGATGGGATAAGTGTTTCTTATTTTTGACGAAGAAAGCACCGCAACTGACTGGCTGGAAAAATGACTTATGGTAATCCACAGTGACAGAATCGGCTAAATTGATGCCTTCCAGTAGATGAGCGCGACGAGGCGAAACCAGTAAGCCGCATCCGTATGCAGCATCTACATGTAGCCAGATGCCATACTGTTTGGCGATAGCCGCGATAGGGTGAAGTGGATCAATACTACCGAAATCTGTGGTACCGGTTGTCGCGACAATGGCAAAAGGAATATTGCCTTGTGCGATACACTGATTAATGTTTTGTTCCAGTGCTTGAGGGTCCATACGGAACTCACTGTCGTGAGGAACAGAGACCACGGCGTTGTACCCCAAGCCAAGGATAGCGGCGGCTTTTTGTGTACTGAAATGGCTGACTGTCGAGGTAAAAATACGCAGTTTATGGAAATCTGCTGGCAAACCGTGTAGCTGGTTTTTATGTTCAGGATCGCGCTGGTGACAAAAATGGTCTCGCGCAAGTAGCATTGCCATCAGATTTGATTGGGTGCCGCCACTAGTAAAGATCCCATCGGCATTTGTACCTAATGCCATTTTATCTCGTGTCCAGTCGAGAACTTTTTGCTCTATTAGTGTCCCACCAGCGCTTTGATCCCAGGTATCCAATGAAGAATTAATCGCGCCAATAATGGTTTCAGCCAGAACGGCGGGTAATACTAATGGACAATTGAGATGGGCGACATACTTTGGATGATGAAAATAAACAGCATCTTTAAGATAAAGTTGCTGCAACTCATCTAAAGCCTGGTTTAAAGACGTAAGCGGAAGATCTAAATTCACTTTAGAAAATAGTGGGGATAACTCATGGGGTAATATCCCACTGAAAGGCTTATCCACCTGCTGTAATATTTTCTTTATTCTGGTAATGACATTATAAGCGTCATCAAGATAGTCTCCAGCACTATGCATATTTAAGAAATATCTGGAAAAATCTTCGTCCGTTATATGACTATCTTTTGTAGGTGAATGGTCTAATAGCAGAGCTTCTCCGTACATTATATGTCCTTATTATTTCATGTATAGGTTGTGATTTGGTTATTGCCCAACATAGTTGATTTTATTATGTGTAGTATTTGGTTAGAATTAAATAACTGTTGAATAATAGCGCGATTAAATCATAATAATATCTTTTTGCCGGAACAGATAAGAATTAAAAATTATAGAATAGAATGTTAGTGCTTATTTTCTACCTTAGATTCCAAAGGGCAATCATGGCAATTACCGACGCCAGGTAGTTTATTTCTTTGGCAACAAGTGCGACGTTGCATATTGTTATGCCGTAAAATAACAGTACGATAAAGTGGGTTATCTCTACCGTCAGGTAATTGTGGCTCCATAAAAAGACCGTTTATAATTTCTTGATATAACTTGCTATTTATTCTTGTGCTGAATTCGGCAAGATACCAATGCATAATATAACCGATATTATTCCATAGGAGCCGTCCATTTATCCCATGATATGATTCGATCTTTTCACATACAGGAATAATATGGCGATCCAACAGAGAATAATGACGATGGAGTAGTGATAAAGGTGCTTCATTTAGCCAGGTTAAATGATAGTAAACAATATCTGGCCTGCCGCTGTCATGGAATTCAACCCGAAAAAGATTGTAATGAGTATCCACTGCTTGTGGATATTCCAGCAACATTAACATCATCGGGGGAATAACCAAACCAAAATACCATTGCGCCCATAGAGAATACAGGGCTTTTTGGTTTGGTTTTATATCATTGTCACCGTAGTATTCATCCTGATAGCGCTGGATTAATACCGGAAATTCTCTTATATCTGACCATTGGGAGAAACTCATGCTGGCAGCAGGGATATTGTCTGCATTTACTCTCATGGTGGCAGTAAAATGGCTAAACGTTTGTTCAAATAACTGGATGATATCTTCAATTACCACGCTGGTTAAAGGGATAATTGAATTGTTTGTATTTGACACCACCAACTCCCTGTTTACATGTTCATACTACCTGATTGTAGTATCTTACATATGACTAATCATTGTAAATATAATTATGATAATTATTATCATTATCATTGTTATTATCAAGTAGTGAACCTTTTGGGTACCTATATTGCTTGTTAATACAGCAAAACCATAGGCGGCTCATTCCCGGCTCAGACGGGATTATATTTCGGAATAATCAATGGTTTACCTGATTCTGGATCGCAAATAATACGGCAAGGGAGACCAAACACATCGGCGATACTCTGTTCGTTGATAATCTCTTCTGGTACCCCTTCGGCGTAAATTTTACCATTCTTCATCATAATTAAATGTGAAGCGTAACGTAGTGCCAGGTTAATATCGTGCAGTACCAGCACCAACGTTTTTCCCTGTAAATGTAGACGCTGACAGAGATCGAGCATTTCAATCTGATGAGTGATATCCAGATAAGTGGTTGGCTCATCTAACAGTACAATCGGTGTTTGCTGTGCCAGTGTCATAGCAAACCAAGCGCGCTGACGCTGACCACCGGAAAGTTCACTGACTAACCGTTGTGACATGTCTTGAAGTTCAACCGCATATAAAGCGTCGTTAACGACTTGTTCATCTTCTGCTGACCACTGCCGTAAAAAGGATTGATGAGCGTAACGCCCACGTGAAACCAAATCGTATACAGTCAACGCTTCGGTGATGATTGCTCCTTGTGTTAGCAGAGATAACTCACGTGCTACCGCTTTGGGTTTGTAATGTCGAATATTGCGCTCATCGAGCAGAATTTCACCGTACTGTGGGGTGATGCCTCGGCTAATGGCGCGTAGCAGGGTCGATTTTCCACAACCATTCGGGCCAATGATGACGCTGAATTCACCATCACGAATAGCAATATTTAAGTGCTCAATAATTGTTTTCTTGCCGTATGCCAGCGAAAGATCTTGAGCTGTCAATCGTGAAGCGCGAGTTGGGGAATTGATATCAAGTGACATTACTTGGTTCTCCTTAATTCAGCGTACAGCAAATACATCAAATAGATACCGCCTATCCCGGCGGTGATAATGCCTACTGGCAGACGTGCCGAAGTAGGGAGTAGCAAAGTAATTAAGTCGGAAGCGAGTAGTAGTAATGCTCCCACCAGTGCGGAGCAGAACAGAGCAGCACCTTTTGCCCGTACCAAGCGGCGGGCAATTTGTGGCGCAGAAAGCGCGATAAACGCCACGGGCCCGACAACCAGCACCGCCATCGAGGCCAGTAGTACCGCGAGTAACAAGCTCATGAGCTGAATGATACGGACTGGCACACCGAGCGTATTAGCAACTTCATAGCCGAGATTGACGTAGTTTAATTGCCGTCCTAACCAGAGTAGAAAGGGGACGAACAGTGATGTTCCATAAATTAACCCAACATCTTGCCAACCTCGGTTGGCGAGGCTACCGTGCAACAGAGAAGCGAGTTGCTGTGCTTGCTCAAGACGTACATTCGAAATAGCGAAATTAACAAATGCCATACAGAGGGCGGCGATAGCAATCCCGGAAATGACAATTTTGGTTGTCTGCATCTGTCCAGAGCGACTAATGTTTCCGGTGTATACCAACAGTACTGCAAAGCTGGCCCCTAGCAGCGCACCTACAGGGATCGGCAGTACGCCAGGCCAAATGGTCAGGGTGGCGACTATGCCAGCAGCAGCACCGGCATTAACGCCGATAATATCTGGGCTACCGAGTGCGTTGCGGGTTGTCAGTTGAAAAAGTGAACCTGAGAGTGCTAGGGTTGCACCGGCACCGATAGCCACTAATGCACGGGGTAAGCGTAGCTGTGTGAGAATAAATTCCTGATAAGGAGTTGAGGTTGCTAGCCACGGGTTATCGATACCTTGCTTACCCAGTGCCAGAGAGAGATAAAACAGCACTGCAAGTAGTAACAATATCAATAAGATTGCTCTTTGCGTCCGCTGTGGGGGCACAAGAAAAACAGCGGTTCCCAACATAAAGGTTCGAGTTTTTGTCGGTCTAGATAGGTTAATCCGCGACATAATTGACTCCACGATGGGTTTTAATAACCAGATAGAGCAACGGTCCGCCGATTCCCGCGGTGATAATTCCCACCATGATCTCCCCGGGTGCTATTACCAACCGTGCCAGTATATCGGAAGTCAGCAGTAGGCAAGGCCCGGCAAACAGGCAATAGGGCAGTAGCCAACGAAAATCGCTGCCAACTAAAGCCCGCATCAAGTGGGGGGCAGCTAAGCCAATAAAGGCAATAGGGCCTGCCATAGCGGTAGCCACTGCCGCCAGCATAGTGGCAGTAATAAGCGATAACACGCGGGTGCGGGCAACATTAGCGCCAAGCGAGCTGGCGATACCTTCACCAAACACCATCACATTTAGGGAGGAGCTGAGTGAAAGGGTCAATATTAAGGCAAATAACAGATAGGGTATCAGCGAACTCGCTTCTGCCAGAGACATTGCACTGAGCGATCCGATGGTCCAGAATCGGTAGTTATCCAACACATGGGCATTCATTAATACAACGCCTTGCACAAAAGCAAATAAGCAAGCGTTAATGGCGGCACCGGTTAATACCATGCGTGCTGGATTGCTATTACGTTGTCCTCCACTGAGCAGGTAGAACAGCAATGTAGCCAGACTAGCGCCAATAAATGCTGTCCAGAAGCGCGGAAGTTCATCCAGCATGGGGATGAAAGAGAAACTGACAACCACCGTAGCAGCTCCGGCGTTAACACCTAGTAAGCCCGGTTCGGCTAACGGATTACGCAGCAATCCCTGTGTTACGGCCCCGGAAAGCGCCAGTGCCGCGCCAGCCATGATGCCAATTAACGTGCGTGGTTTGCGGGCATTGATGACTAAATCGCTATAGCTGCCACTGTCGCCTAACCAATAGTGATGCCATATGGTTGATAGCGGTAATGTTTTTGCGCCCAGACTTAAACTGGCAATAATACAAATTAAGGTCAGTAATATCATGAGACCTAAGCCAAGCAGCAGTAGGAATCGGCGTTTAGGATTTGTCATGATGATTTAATTGCCTCTGCCAGAATTGGCATAAATTGTGATAAACCCCAGCGTAAACTAAGCGGTGTACCGTAAGACATGGCAACGACCAATGATTGGTCGGTTAGCGGGATATAACCGCCCTGATGTACAGCTCGGATGGATTGAAATAACGGCTGTGCTTCTACTGCTTTACGTTCTTGTTCATTATTGAACCAAGTTATTAAGATATCAGCACCATTAAGATAATCCGCATTTTCCAGTCCTATATTGGCGGCGAAACTGCCGAAAGGATCGGCCAGTGTGCTGACTGATGGCAGTAGCGTTAAACCAAGATGGACTAACGTATCGACGCGTGGATCGCCTTTGACATATACCGATAGCATATTACTGCTGATACCAGCCTTGATGTAGGCGAAGGTATAGCTGTTGATATGTGGAATGGTATTGCTTGCCTCACGTAATATGGCATTCAGCTCGGTGGTGAGTTTTTCTCCCTGCGACTGTTTATCTAGCGCACGAGCAATTAATTCAATCTGTTGTTGTGGTGTTGTAAGCCAGGGATGAGACGGATAAGCGATTACTGGGGCGAAGTGTGACAAATGGTCATAAATCTCTTGGGTGATGCCTGATTGAGTTGCCACGATCAGATCAGGCTTAAGGTTAATGACCTTCTCAATGTCCAACTCAGGATACATGTCTATTACGGTGGGTAAAGTTCCGCCACGCTGTTGCACCGCTTGTTTAAACCACGGCAGATAGCCTTGTTCATCTCCACCCCAACGATGGGATTCAATCCCGACAGGTACGATACCCAGATCCAGTACGATATCTTCCGCTCCCGCCCCGAGGGCGACAACACGCTGAGGTTGATGTGTAATCACCGCGGTACCCAATACGGTAGTAATTTGTTTGGGATAGCCGGATTTATCTGACGGTGCATTGTTTGTGTTGGCTGGCTTATCACAGCCAGCCAACAGACTGACCAACAGCATCAGCAGTACGGCAAACCCTTTGCAACGCTTCAATTTCATTGTTTGCTTTCCTTCAAATAAATAGAAACATAAGGTTTGCCGTCCGCAGTGTCATTATGACTTTAAACTCAGAACTTATAACGCAAGATCGCTTCAATGTTGCGAGGTGCGCCATAGTAATACTGAGAATATTGGCCGAACTGGGTGTAGTAGGTCTTATCAAAGACGTTATTCAGGTTAACCGTCAAAGAGAGATCCGGCGTGAATTGATAACGGCTCATCAGGTTCACCACAGCAAAGCTGTTTTGTTCCGCTTGCATTGAGGTCTTTCCAGGCCCATCAATGGTCAACCAGGTTTTATCCTGCCAGTTAACACCACCACCGATGGTCAGATTACTCATCGCACCTGGCAGGGTGTAGGTGGTAAACAGTTTAAACAACCTATTTGGCATATTGGAATTGATTCGTACACCATTAGGATCTGTTGCCCGGAATTGTGTGTAACCAGTATAAAGACGCCAATTATCTGTCAGTTGACCACTGATTTCTGCTTCAAACCCGCGAGTTTTGGTACCATCCACTGTATAACGAGGGATGGAGAGATCCGGTAGTTTCGGTGCATTGTTATCTACTAATGGCAGGTTATCTTGACGGATTTCAAAGACTGCCAGTGAGTAATCGAGGTTGTTATCAAAGGCAACACCTTTTAGGCCCACTTCATAGTTTTGTCCAGACACTGGGGCAAGTAATTTGTTATTGCGGTCACGGTGGCTTTCCGGGTTGAATATTTCGGTGTAACTGGTGTAAACCGACAAATCTTGAGTAATGTTGTAGATCAACCCACCGTAAGGAACAAATTCGTCACTGTAGCTGGCATTCTGTGCTGTACCAAAGTTATCACCGCGTGTTTGCCAACTGGTTACCCGGCCGCCGAGGATCAAGGTCAGCGGATCTGCCAGAGAAATTTGAGTGACGGCATAACTTGCGGTCTGTTCATTACGGCCTTTTGAGCCATAAGTTCGCGTATTACTCCACTCTGGTTCAGGATATTGCCAGCCAGGAGAGGTGAAGTCACCCAGTCCGGCGCAGTTGCGCTTGAGCATACAGGTTGCGCTGAAGTAATCGTTCTGGAAATCCTGTTGCTGATGGTTTAAGCCGAAGCTGACATGGTGAGTGCGGTTAAATAACTGGTAATCACCATTCACCTGTAGATCGTAGTTCTTCTGACGGCGACTGCCATCAATAAGTGTCATGTTACCTGGCACCATACCAATATTGGTGCTACGGTCAGGAAAACTTGTTGCCCACAGGACTTTTTGGTCTAGAGCGTTATTATCATAAGTAAAGGTGCCCTTTACACTCCAGCCGTTGTCAAAGTTATGTTGCAGGCTAGTAAAGGTGGAGAAGGTCCGAACTTTTGAAAAAGCCCAATCAGGAGCATAGCTGTCGCTGCGTTTATAGTCTGTTTTGCTGCCGTCGGCAAAGTAGATTGGCAAACCACCAAACATACCGCCACGGGTGTGGTTGCGTTGATGATCAACGCCTATAGTCAGCAAGGTATTTTCTGTCAAATCCGCTTCAAGGATGCCATAGAACGGGTATCTTTCGTGGTTATTGCGATCAAGAAAGGAGTTGGCCGCTTGATAGGCTGTAACGAAACGTCCGCGTAGGTTGCCACTGTCATTTAGCGGGCCGGAGAGATCAAGGCCAGTGCGCCATTTATCCCAAGAACCCGCTCCGACAGAGAATTCACCACGAAAATCACGGGTAGGACGTTTACGAATCAGATTAACGGCTGCCGAAGGATTGCCTGGGCCGACCATCAAACCAGCCGCTCCACGTACTACTTCAATACGATCAAACAGGTCAGTATCCAGAAGATTGTCACCATAGTTAAAGCGAGTGTCGTAGTAGGTCGCAACTCCATCACGCAGGATGTTATTGATGCTCATGCCACGAGAAGTAAACCCGAAACGATCGCTATCAAACTGGCGTACGCTCATACCGGTTGTGCTATCGATGACGCTATTAACACTGTCCAGATTTTCGTCAAGCATACGTTGTTTGGTCACGACACTGACTGTCTGTGGCGTTTCACGCGCCGAGAGGTTTAGACCGGTGGCGGTGACCATCGACGTGGTATTGTACATCCCGGTGTCTTCGGTCACCCCTTCATGTTCTGGTTGTGAAGCGGTGACGAGTATCTTGTCATTTTGGGCAGCGGATTTATCGCTTGTATTTTGCGCACTTGCCGTGATTGCATAACTATTTCCCATCAGTACTAACTGGATAGTCATTGCAAGAGTTGTTTTTTTAATCATGGAATCCTTTTGCAAAAACGGATACATCACTTTCTTATTATTCATTCCATCCCCAAATTAAATCTGCTGGTATTTATCTATGTTGATATTTTTATTTATTGCTGCTCTGCCTGATGAAGAGTAACCGAGTATTCATGGCGTAAAGCGTATAGTGGATTAACTAAAGTTCCGGCGAATTTGAGATTCTTTTCACGGTCGTCAAGATCGATCATCTGCTGATTATTTGCCATTTGCAGGCGGTTCAGGCAGGTACGAACAAATTCCCGCTTAAACAGATCGAACTTACGGAATTTTTCAATCTGATGCAGATGTTGTGATTGATAATTATGGACACAGCGTGCAACCAGTAACCAGAAACGCTCTTCTGGCAGATTGAGATCTTTTTGCAACAGTGGAATCAGGTAGCGGAAGAAACAATCGAAAATATCCAGGAAGATATAGTTAATTTTCATGTCGTCTTCGATAGTGACGTGCAGGAAATTAATCTCTTCAGGCAATTGGAGATCACCATTCAAAATAGCGATTTCTTCACCAATATCTTTCATCAACATGTTTGTCGGGCTGTTATTATCCAATACCAACATCAGGTTTTCGCCGTGTGGCATAAACACCAGATCATAGGTGAAGAAAGAGCGCAATAATGGAGAGAGGTAAGCATCGAGATAACGTGACACCCACTCTTCTGGATTTAAACCGGAATACTTTACTAAGGCGGCAATGACGGAATTACCTTGATGATCAACATGCAGCAACGAAGCCATTGTCATCAAGCGTTGGTTATCTTTCAACAACGTCATTGGGCTTTCACGCCACAGTGCAGACAACATTTTCTTATGTGGGCTATCTTTCTTAATGGCTGATTCAAAGTAGTTATTGAAATAACCGAGAGCAGCACGTTCCCGTAATACGTTAAAACCCTTCTGTTGGAAGAAACTGTCATTATGGACTAAGTTGCTGAGCCACTCATTGACTGATGGGGTTGTAACCATGCTGTGTGGATCGAGCCCCCGCATAAAGCCCATGTTCAGCACGGATAGGGCGGTTTTAACGTAGTTCTTCTTCGGTTGAGTAATGTTGAAGAAAGTACGGATAGATTGCTGTGCGAGGTAGCGATCATGGCCTTCTCCAAGATAAACAATATTATCATTGGCAATATCTGCCGCAAAGCTGATGGCGATACGGTGCTGCCATTGCCAGGGGTGGAGAGGCATCAAATAATAATCTGACGGGCATAATCCCAACATATTAAGGTGGCGTTCAAATTGGGCTGGCAGATATTTCCCCAATTCTTCTTCTATTAATTGTTGGTATGAAAGATCGGATAAGGCAGAAAAAATAGCTTTATTCTTATGTACCGCAATCCAGATTAAAGTCACCGGGCTGGCGCTTTCAGGTGCATAGCGCTGATAATCATCGGCATCAAAACCAATTCGGCCATTATTCGCAATAAAGACCGGATGGCCTTCACTCATTGCCGTTTCAACGACTTGATAATCAGCATGAGCTAAATCTTGGGCTGTAAGTCGGTTGTACTGATATTTAAAAGCGTGACCGTAGAGGGTGCTAGATATCTCATCGAGATAAATCGGTAGCATTTTTTCCGGGATTTCCAGTAGCGGATACAACTCAATAATCAGTTGAATGGCATCAAGTGGCTGAGATTGATTCTCCTTGAATTTGGTTACGGATGCGGCATCAATATCAATATGATCGAGCTGATAAGCCTCCGCTTGAAAATGGTATTGGTAGTCACCTATTGCCAGAGAGTACTGTTGCTGTCCATGATAGGTAGGATTAATTAATTTTTCGTGACACAGCTCACGAAATATTTTTGTCACCAGGTGGCGATTGGCATGGAGCCAGTTCTCTGCGTTGAGGTGCAGAGTGTGATTATCAGAGTTAATATGTAGTGAACTCATGGTGATAACAATCCCTATTCATAATCAAAAATCGTATCCAACATAGTCGCTATACACTGGAAACAAATCGGTACGCTTAATTTTGAAATTTTCGAATATAAGCATCCTTACTCCAGGTATTCATTCCGGTTCTCTTAGACAGGTGACTTTTGGGGTATTCAATTTTGATAACATTAATACAAATTATTATCATTAACAACTGTGTAAGTGTAAGGATTTACTCTAGTTTTGTTTAAATAGCAGGCGAAAATGTGGCGTTATGGCGCTGCATTGAGATGAGTAAGATGAATTGGGGGAGAATTTTTGATCGGCTATAACCTTTAACAAAACCTGCTTTTATACCGAGATGATGTTCAATGACATGCTGTAATTATTTCGAGAGTGAGATAGCATAATGCTCAGGCGTTTTGAATGGCGTCTGTGATTTTTTAATATGGTTGAGGAAAAGCGTGTCTACCGCAGAGGTCATTAATACGATATCACTGACGGAGCAGGTATTGCGGGAAACCTTTGGTTATTTGCAATTTCGGCCTGGTCAGCAACAAGTTATCAATACCATTCTTGAAGGGCGTGACTGTCTGGTCATTATGCCGACTGGTGGCGGTAAATCATTGTGTTACCAAATTCCGGCGCTGGTACAGGAAGGGGTAACTTTGGTTGTTTCCCCGTTGATATCTTTAATGAAAGATCAGGTGGATCAACTGCGGGCAAATGGCGTTGCGGCAGATTGTCTGAATTCAACTCAGGCCCGTGAACAGCAGATTGATGTGATCCGGCGTTGCCGTCAGGGAATGATTAAATTGTTGTATATCGCTCCTGAGCGTTTGATGATGGATAACTTCCTTGAACAACTTCTGGAATGGCAACCGGCAATGCTGGCTGTGGATGAAGCTCACTGTATTTCACAATGGGGCCATGATTTCCGGCCGGAATACCGGGCGTTGGGGCAGCTCAGGCAGCGCTTTCCTGCCTTACCCGTCATTGCGTTGACGGCCACCGCTGATGAAACTACCCGCAATGATATTGTCCGACTACTGAATCTTAATAATCCACTTATCCATATCAGCAGTTTTGACCGTCCCAATATCCGTTATACCTTGATAGAAAAATACAAACCATTAGATCAACTGTGGCTATTTATTCGCGGTCAAAAAGGTAAAAGCGGCATTGTTTACTGCAACAGTCGGAACAAAGTTGAAGAAATATCAGAACGCTTACAAAAACGCGGCTTGAGTGTCGCGCCATACCATGCCGGGTTGGATAACGGTCAACGTGCGCGAGTGCAGGATGCATTTCAGCGTGATGATTTACAGGTGGTGGTGGCAACCGTGGCGTTTGGTATGGGAATTAATAAACCCAATGTTCGGTTTGTGGTGCATTTTAATATTCCACGTAATATCGAATCCTATTATCAGGAAACGGGACGCGCTGGACGTGATGGTCTGCCGGCGGAAGCGGTGCTGTTTTATGATCCTGCGGATATGGTATGGCTTCGTCGTTGTCTGGAAGAGAAAGAGGCGGGTACACAGCAGGATATTGAACGGCACAAGCTCAATGCGATGGGGGCTTTTGCCGAAGCGCAAACTTGCCGCCGTCTGGTGTTATTGAACTACTTTGGTGAAAGCAAACAAACTCTTTGCGGCAACTGTGATATCTGTCTTGATCCACCAAAAAATTATGATGGTTTGGTGGATGCCCAAAAAGCGCTTTCTTGTATTTACCGGGTTGGGCAGCGCTTTGGTATCGGCTATATTGTTGAAGTGCTCCGAGGCGCGAATAATCAGCGTATCCGTGATATGAGACATGATCATTTGCCGGTTTACGGCATCGGTAAGGATCAGAGTCAGGAACACTGGATGAGTGTATTGCGGCAACTTATTCATTTAGGCTTTATCAGTCAAAACATTGCCAATTATTCTGCATTACAATTAACGGAAGCTGCGCGTCCGATATTGCGTGGTGAAGTTTCGCTAAAACTGGCTGTTCCACGAATACAGAATCTGAAAGGGCGTAGTCAGCAAAGTAAATCGTATAGTGGTAATTATGATCGCAAACTATTTGCCAAGCTGCGTAAATTACGGAAATCTATTGCTGACGAAGAAAATATCCCGCCTTTTGTTGTATTTAACGATGTCACGCTAATTGAAATGGCGGAGCAATGCCCGGTTACGGCTGATGAATTGTTATTAATCAATGGGGTAGGGCAACGGAAACTGGAACGTTTTGGTAACGTCTTTATGGCTTTAATTTGTGAACATCTAGAGGAGTTTGGATAGTCTGAGGACAGCTTATGACGCCGGAAATGTTGAAAGAAAGTTGGTTCAATCGTGAGATGCAGTTCTCTGCTTTTGCCAACGGGCCTTTATTAGATTTTTGGCAAGCTAGGGAAGAGTGTGAATTTATCGGTGTCGATAATGTACTGATACGTTATGTCCGTTTTTGTGCAGCGGTAAAAAATGACAGAGCGGTTGTTATCTTTCCTGGCCGTAGTGAAAGTTATGTTAAATACTCGGAAGTAGCATTTGATTTTTATCACCTTGGCTACGATGTTTTTATTATTGATCATCGTGGGCAGGGGCGATCCAGCAGGATGCTTGCAGATCCACAAAAAGGGCATGTAGAAAAATTTGATGATTATATTGATGACGTTGAAATATTAATAGAAAGAGAAATTCTTCCTCGTCATTATTCTCACTGTTATGCATTAGCTCATTCAATGGGGGCGGCAATATTAGGGGGATTTTTATTACGTCGCAGCCAGATATTTGATGCAGCAGCCCTTTGTGCTCCTATGTTTGGTATTAACTTTCCTATGCCACGTTGGTTGGCAACTTTTCTGGTGAACCGGGCTGAAAAGCGGCCAGATATGCGCAACCATTACGCGGTACTCACTGGGAAATGGCGTCCGTTGCCTTATTTGATAAACCTGCTGACACACAGTTATGAACGTTATAGCCGTTACCTCCGTTATTACGCGGATTATCCTGAATTACGTATCGGGGGGCCGACATATCGTTGGGTGCGGGAAAGTATCTGGATTGGCGATATGCTGATAGAAAAAGCCGGAGAAATTGAGACGCCATTGATAATTTTAAAAGCCAGTGAAGATAAGGTTGTTAATAATTGCCGATTACGGGCTTTTTGTGAATCACGTAATAAAGCGGGGGCTTTCATCAAAGAACGTTCACCTTTGATTATTCAAGGGGCGCATCATGAGATCCTGTTTGAAAAAGATAAATTACGTAGCCAGGCCCTCAACGCCATTTGTGATTTTTTTGACCAGAATTGATTCAATTATAGGAATGATAACTATGTATCACATTGTTGCTTCAGATTTAGATGGCACTTTGCTGTCTCCTGATCACAAATTAACTTCTTACACCAAGGAAACTCTTAATTTACTGACCAATAAAGGCATTCATTTTATTTTTGCTACTGGTCGTCATCATGTAGATGTTGCGCAAATCCGAGATGTTCTTGGTATTGATGCTTATATGATTACTTCCAATGGCGCTCGGGTACACAATGCTATGGGTGAACTGGTTTTCAGTCACAATGTTGATCCTGAGATCGTGCATGATTTGTGCCTAATGGAGTTTGATAACACTGATATTCTGACGAATTATTATTGTCATGATCACTGGTATATGAATCGTGAATGTCCTGAACAGAAAGAATTTTTTCAGGAATCAGTGTTTCATTATCAACTTTTTGAACGTGACAACTTTAAAATCGATGATGTATGTAAAGTTTATTTTACCTGCGGCGATCATGATCTATTGGTTACGTTGGAAGAGAAAATCAAAGCGCGTTGGGGTGATAGAGTCAATGTGAGTTTCTCGTTGCGCAATTGTCTGGAAGTTATGGCTGGTGGTGTTTCGAAAGGTCATGCACTTGAGCAAGTGGCTCAAGCTATGGGTTATAAACTGAGTGATTGTATTGCTTTTGGCGATGGCATGAATGACTTTGAAATGCTGGCGGTAGCAGGTAAGGGCTGTATTATGCAAGATGCTCACCAGCGCTTGAAAGATATCCTGCCAGAAATGGAAGTGATTGGCTCAAACGCTGATGATGCGGTTTCCCACTATTTGTGCAAAATGTATCAGGTTTAATTTATTATTCACTGTAATTGCAGCGCTATTGGCGCTGTTTTTTCATTTGTTTTCTTCATCATCAGGGGGACCTAAGCGATCCAATTCTGCCAAAATCAAAGGAATTTGAGCTTCTAAATCGGCAGGTCTTTTATCTTTACTCCACCAAATAAGCGGTTCACGGCGTTTATAATCCACTTTACTGACTGCCTCTTTGCCGTTTAATAAGAATTTCACCATAAAGGCGACCGCCAGAGCTTTATCATTGCCACTACTTAAAAAAGCAAAAGAATAACTGCTGACGTTAGGGATAAAACCCCGCCCGATAAGTTGATTGTTCTCGTTCAGGCCATAAACTTTGAGGAACAGAATATTAGTTTTTTCTGCCATGCCTACTTGTGGATAGCGAGCGGCATAGGCTTTGCCTTTATACCAAGTATAAAAGATCTGCCGTTCGCGATCGATAATTAATGGTGCTTGACGGCGTAAGAAAAAGATGGCCCAGACAAAAGGTGGGATAATTATTAGATAAAGGAGTATGAAGCCTATATCAATTTTGATAATCCGTGAACTACTAGGATAAAAGGTATAGCGATAGTGAAGATATTTTCTCAAAGATATCTCTTTATCGTTACCAATATAACGGGCATTTTCCATATAGCTGGGTAGATCACTGCGTAGATAAAATTCGTCACCGTATTCCTCTTTTACTAAATTGACCCACTGATGAATACCTTTCTCATCATTTTTACGATCTTTGATAAATCCATTAATATTTAGAATAAGGCTACTAATGATCCCTAATGTAACCGGGATTAGGGTAATACTCCGGGCGCGGCGTTGAGTGTTACGGATATGGCATTCCTTATTATCAAGGTAGTCTAATATTTCTACATGCTTAATTGTTTCCTCATCTTTAATATCCGGTGGTGCTGCCAGAAGTTCTTTTTCCCAGCGAGCCAGCCGTTGGGCTGGCAATGGATGGATAGTGGGAAACCATTTTTTGAGTAAGTTTTTTAATCGTTGTTTCATTCGGAAAGATCTTCATCAGGGGGACCTAAGCGATCCAATTCGGCCAGAATCAACGGAATTTGAGCTTCTAAATCGGCGGGTTTTTTATCTTTACTCCACCAAATAAGCGGCTCACGACGTTTATAATCCACCTTACTGACCGCCTCTTTACCATTTAATAAGAATTTCACCATAAAAGTCAGCGCCAGACCTTTATCATTACCACTGCTTAAGAAAGCAAAAGAATAACTGCTGACGTTAGGGATAAAACCACGCCCGACAAGGTTATTATTTTCGTCTAGGCCATAAACTTTGAAGAACAGAATATTAGTTTTTTCTGCCATGCCTACTTGTGGATAGCGAGCGACATAGGCTTTACCTTTATACCAAGTGTAAAAGATCTGCCGTTCACGGTCGATAATTAATGGTGCCTGACGGCGTAAGAAAAAGATGGCCCAGACAAAAGGAGGAATAATCAGTAGATAGAGTAGCAGAAAACCTATATCGACTTTAAAAAGGTAGTCGCTATATCGATAATAATTATATCGATAATGTAAGTACTTTCTCAGGGACAGATTTTTATCATCACCAATATAATTCATACCGTTCAAATAGTCAGGAAGGTCATCGCGTAGATAAAATTTCTCCCCATATTCTTTTTTAGCTACATCAACCCAATGATAAATTTCTGACTCATTACTCTTTCGTTCTTCTATGAAATCATTTGCCGTTAATAACATACTGGTAATTAGTCCCAGTGTTACAGGGATCAAAGTAATACTCCGGGCGCGGCGTTGAGTGTTACGGATATGGCATTCCTTATTATCAAGGTAGTCCAATATTTCCACGTGCTTAATGGTTTCTTCATCCTTAATATCTGGCGGTGCTGCCAGAATTTCTTTTTCCCAACGAACCAGCCGTTGGGCTGGCAATGGATGAATAGTAGGAAACCATTTTTTAAGTAAATGTTTTAATCGTTGTTTCATTCGGAAAGATCTTCATCAGGGGGACCTAAGCGATCCAATTCGGCCAGAATCAACGGAATTTGAGCTTCTAAATCGGCAGGTCTTTTATCTTTACTCCACCAGATAAGCGGTTCACGACGTTTATAATCCACCTTACTGACCGCTTCTTTGCCGTTTAATAAAAACTTCACCATAAAGGCGACTGCCAAAGCTTTATCATTGCCACTACTTAAGAAAGCAAAAGTATAACTGCTGACATTAGGGATAAAACCACGTCCGATAAGTTTATTATTTTCGTCTAGCCCATATATTTTGAGATACAAAATATTAGCTTTTTCCACCATGCCTAATTGTGGATAACGGGCGGCATAAGCTTTACCTTGGTACCAAGTGTAGAAAATCTGTCGTTCACGGTCAATAATTAATGGTGCCTGACTCTGCCAAAAAAATATACAATATACAAAGGGTGGAATAATCAATAGATAAAGTAGCAGGAAGCTTATATCAATTATGAGCAATCTAGTACTGCTTGGGTAAAAAGTATAACGATAATATAAATACTTCCTTAGTGATATTTCTTTATCATTACCAATATAACGGGCATTTTCCATATAGTCTGGTAAATCGTCACGCAGATAAAACTTTTCTCCATATTTTTCTTTTACTAGCTCTACCCAGGAATGAATATCTGATTCAGTATCCTTTCGTTCTTTCATAAAATCATTCACAGTTAATACTAGACTGGTAATTAGTCCTAGTGTAACAGGAATTAGAGTAATACTCCTAAAACGGCGTTGAGGATTGCGGATATGACACTCCTTATCATCAAGGTAGTCCAGTATTTCCACATGTTTAATGGTTTCTGCATCCTTAATATCTGGCGGTGCCGCCAGAATCTCTTTTTCCCAACAAACCAGCCGTTGGGCTGGCAAAGGATGAATAGTAGGAAACCATTTTTTAAGTAAATGTTTTAATCGCTGTTTCATTCGGAAAGATCTTCATCAGGGGGACCTAAGCGATCCAATTCGGCCAGAATCAACGGAATTTGAGCGTCTAAATCGGCAGGTCTTTTATCTTTACTCCACCAGATAAGCGGCTCACGGCGTTCATAATCCACCTTACTGACTGCCTCTTTGCCATTTAATAAGAATTTCACCATAAAAGCCAGCGCCAGACCTTTATCATTGCCACTGCTTAAAAAAGCAAAAGAATAACTGCTGACGTTAGGGATAAAACCACGCCCGATAAGTTTATTGTTCTCGTCTAGGCCATAAACTTTGAGGAACAGAATATTAGTTTTTTCTGCCATGCCTACTTGTGGATAGCGGGCGACATAAGCTTTGCCTTTATACCAGGTGTAAAAGATCTGTCGTTCGCGATCGATAATTAATGGTGCTTGTCGGAGAGAGAAAAACACACCCCAAACAAAAGGTGGAATAATCAGTAGGTAAAGTAGCAAAAATGCCATATCAGTTAAAAAAATATCATTACTATATTTATAATAATTATAGCGATAATGCAGATATTTTCTCAGAGAGATTTCTTTATCGTTACCAATATAACGGGCATCTTCCATATAATTGGGCAAATCATTGCGCAAATAAAACTCTTCGCCATATTTCCCCTTTACCAACTCTATCCAATCACGAAGATTAGATTCAGCAATTTTTCGCTCTTCTATAAAATCATTCACTGTTAATAACAGGCTAGTAATTAATCCTAGTGTTACCGGGATTAAGGTAATACTTCGGAAGCGACGCTGGGGATTTCTAACCCAGCATTCCTTATCGTTAAGGCTGTCCAGTATTTCCACGTGCTTAATGGTTTCTGCATCCTTAATATCTGGTGGTGCTGCCAGAAGTTCTTTTTCCCAGCGAGCTAGCCGTTGGACTGGCAATGGATGAATAGTGGGAAACCATTTTTTGAATAAGTTTTTTAATCGTTGTTTCATTCGGAAAGATCTTCATCAGGGGGACCTAAGCGATCCAATTCTGCCAGAATAAATGGAATTTGAGCGTCTAAATCGGCGGGTCTTTTATCTTTACTCCACCAGATAAGCGGCTCACGGCGTTTATAATTCACTTTACTGACTGCCTCTTTGCCATTTAATAAGAATTTCACCATAAAGGCGACTGCCAGAGCTTTATCATTGCCACTACTTAAGAAAGCAAAAGAATAACTGCTGACGTTAGGGATAAAACCACGCCCGATAAGTTGATTGTTTTCGTCCAGGCCATAAACTTTGAGGAACAGGATATTAGTTTTTTCTGCCATGCCTACTTGGGGATAGCGGGCGGCATAAGCTTTGCCTTTATACCAGGTGTAAAAAATTTGCCGTTCACGGTCGATAATTAATGGAGCTTGACGGCGTAAGAAAAAGATGGCCCAGACAAAAGGAGGTATAATCAGTAGATAGAGTAGCAGAAATGTTATATCAGTTACCAAAATATCATTACTATATCTATAATGGTTATAGCGATAATACAGGTATTTTCTTAAGGAAATTTCTTTATCATGGGCAATGTATTCATATTTTTTAAGAAAATTTGGTAGAGCAGGATCCAAATAAAACTTCTCACCATAATCTTTTTTTGCATCATTAACAGACCAAAGCAGGTTCTTTTCCGCTGCCCGCCATGTTTCAATAAAATCGTTAACGTTTAGTACTAGGCTACTAATAATCCCCAGTGTGACCGGGATCAAAGCAATACTCCGGGCACGGCGTTGGGTGTTGCGGATATGACATTCTTTATTATCAAGGTAGTCCAGTATTTCCACGTGCTTAATGGTTTCTGCATCCTTAATATCTGGTGGTGCTGCCAGAATTTCTTTTTCCCAGCGTGCCAGCCGTTGGGCTGGCAATGGATGAATAGTAGGAAACCATTTTTTGAGTAAGTTTTTTAATCGTTGTTTCATTCGGAAAGCTCTTCATCAGGGGGACCCAGGCGATCCAATTCGGCCAGAATAAATGGAATTTGAGCTTCTAAATCGGCGGGTCTTTTATCTTTACTCCACCAGATAAGCGGCTCACGGCGTTTATAATCCACCTTACTGACTGCCTCTTTGCCATTTAATAAGAATTTCACCATAAAAGCCAGCGCCAGACCTTTATCATTGCCACTACTTAAGAAAGCAAAAGAATAACTGCTGACATTAGGGATAAAACCACGCCCGATAAGTTGATTGTTCTCGTCCAGACCATAGACTTTGAGGAACAGAATATTAGTTTTTTCTGCCATGCCTACTTGTGGATAGCGGGCGACATAAGCTTTGCCTTTATACCAGGTGTAAAAGATCTGTCGTTCGCGATCGATAATTAATGGTGCCTGACGGCGTGAAAAAAACACTCCCCAGACAAAAGGAGGGATAATTAGCAGATAGAGCAGCAAGAAACCTATATCAATTTTGAGAAGTCTGGAACTACTTGGATAAAAGGTATATCGATAATATAAATATTTTCTTAGTGAAATTTCTTTATCATTGCCAATATAGCGTGTATCTTTCAGATAGCCCGGTAAATCATCGCGTAAGTAAAATTTCTCACCATATTCCTTTTTAGCTATATTAACCCACCGATAAATTTCTGATTCATTACTCTTTCGTTCTTCGATAAAATTGTTAACGTTTAATACAAAGCTGCTAATAATCCCCAGTGTTACTGGGATCAAGTTAATACTCCTGAAACGGCGCTGGGGATTTCTAACCCAGCACTCCTTATCATTAAGGCGATCCAGTATTTCCACATGTTTGATGGTTTCTGCATCCTTAATATCTGGTGGTGCCGCCAAAATTTCTTTTTCCCAGCGGGCCAGCCGTTGAACTGGCAATGGATGAATAGTAGGAAACCATTTTTTGATTAAATGTTTTAATCGTTGCTTCATTCGGAAAGATCTTCATCAGGGGGACCTAAGCGATCCAATTCTGCTAAAATCAAAGGAATTTGAGCTTCTAAATCGGCGGGTCTTTTATCTTTACTCCACCAAATAAGAGGCTCACGGCGTTTATAATTCACTTTACTGACTGCCTCTTTGCCATTTAATAAGAATTTCACCATAAAAGCCAGCGCCAGACCTTTATCATTGCCACTGCTTAAAAAAGCAAAAGAATAACTGCTGACGTTAGGGATAAAACCACGCCCGATAAGTTTATTGTTCTCGTCTAGGCCATAAACTTTGAGGAACAGAATATTAGTTTTTTCTGCCATGCCTACTTGTGGATAGCGAGCGGCATAGGCTTTACCTTTATACCAGGTGTAAAAAATCTGTCGTTCATGGTCGATAATTAATGGTGCCTGACGGCGTAAGAAAAAGATGGCCCAGACAAAAGGAGGAATAATCAGTAGATAGAGTAGCAGAAAACCTATATCAATTTTCAAAAAAGAGTCACTATGCCGATAATAGTTATAACGGTAATATAAATATTTTCTTAGGGAGATTTCTTTATCGTTACCAATATAACGAGCATTTTCCATATAATCGGGTAGATCATTGCGTAGATAAAATTCGTCACCATATTCCTCTTTTACTAAATTGACCCACTGATGAATACCTCTCTCATCAATTTTCCGTTCTTTGATAAATTCGTTAATATTTAGAATAAGACTACTAAGAATCCCTAATGTAACTGGGATCAAGGCAATACTCCGAGCGCGGCGTTGGGTATTGCGAATATGGCATTCTTTATTATCAAGGTAGTCCAATATCTCCACGTGCTTAATGGTTTCTGTATCCTTAATATCCGGTGGTGCTGCCAGAATTTCTTTTTCCCAGCGAGCCAGCCGTTGGGCTGGCAGTGGATGGATAGTGGGAAACCATTTTTTGAGTAAGTTTTTTAATCGTTGTTTCATTCGGAAAGATCTTCATCAGGGGGACCTAGGCGATCCAATTCTGCCAGAATCAACGGAATTTGAGCATCTAAATCGGCGGGTCTTTTATCTTTACTCCACCAGATAAGCGGCTCACGGCGTTTATAATCCACCTTACTGACCGCCTCTTTGCCGTTTAATAAGAATTTCACCATAAAGGCGACTGCCAGCGCTTTATCATTGCCACTACTTAAGAAGGCAAAAGAATAACTGCTGACGTTAGGGATAAAACCACGCCCGATAAGTTGATTGTTTTCGTCCAGGCCATAAACTTTGAGATAAAAAATATTAGTTTTTTCCCCCATGCCTACTTGTGGATAGCGGGCGGCATAGGCTTTGCCTTTGTACCAGGTGTAAAAAATTTGCCGTTCACGGTCGATAATTAATGGTGCTTGTCGGAGAGAGAAAAACACACCCCAAACAAAAGGTGGAATAATCAGTAGGTAAAGTAGCAAAAATGCCATATCAGTTAAAAAAATATCATTACTATATTTATAATAATTATAGCGATAATGCAGATATTTTCTCAGAGAGATTTCTTTATCGTTACCAATATAACGTGCATTTTCCATATAATCAGGTAAATCATTGCGTAGATAAAATTTATCACCATATTCCTCTTTGACTAAATTAACCCAACGGTGAATGCCTATTTCATTTTTTTTTCTCGATTCTATAAAATCATTAACATTTAACACTAGGCTGCTAATAATCCCTAATGTAACTGGGATCAAGGCAATACTTCGGGCGCGGCGTTGAGTATTATGAACATGACATTCCTTATTATCAAGGTAGTCTAGTATTTCCACATGTTTAATGGTTTCTGCATTCTTAATATCCTGTGGTACCGCCAGAATTTCTTTCTCCCAGCGTGCCAGCCGTTGGGCTGGCAATGGATGAATAGTGGGAAACCATTTTTTGAGTAAGTTTTTTAATCGTTGTTTCATTCGGAAAGATCTTCATCGGGGGGACCTAAGCGATCCAATTCGGCCAAAATCAACGGAATTTGAGCGTCTAAATCGGCAGGTCTTTTATCTTTACTCCACCAGATAAGCGGCTCACGGCGTTTATAATCCACTTTACTGACCGCCTCTTTGCCATTTAATAAGAATTTCACCATAAAAGCTAGCGCCAGACCTTTATCATTGCCACTGCTTAAAAGAGCAAAAGTATAACTGCTGACATTAGGGATAAAGACACGTTCGATAAGGTTATTATTTTCATCCAATCCGTAGACTTTGAGATACAGAATATTGGTTTTTTCCAGCATACCTAATTGTGGATAACGGGCAGCATAGGCTTTACCTTTATGCCAGGTATAGAAAATCTGTCGTTCACGGTCGATAATTAATGGTGCCTGACGGCTCCAGAAAAATATGCAATAAACAAAAGGTGGAATAACCAGTAGATAGAGCAATAAAAATGCCATATCAGTTATTAAAATATTACTGCTATATCTATAATGGTTATAGCGATAATACAGGTATTTTCTTAAGGAAATTTCTTTATCATGGGCAATGTATTCATATTTTTTAAGAAAATCTGGTAGAGCAGGATCCAAATAAAACTTCTCACCATAATCTTTTTTTGCATCATTAACAGACCAAAGCAGGTTCTTTTCCGCTGCCCGCCATGTTTCAATAAAATCGTTAACGTTTAACACCAGACTGCTAATAATCCCCAGAGTTACTGGGATCAAGTTAATACTCCTGAAGCGACGCTGGGGATTTCTAACCCAACACTCCTTATCATTAAGGCGATCCAGTATTTCCACATGTTTGATGGTTTCTGCATCCTTAATATATGGTGGTACTGCCAGAATTTCTTTTTCCCAGCGGACCAGCCGTTGGGCTGGCAGTGGATGGATAGTGGGAAACCATTTTTTGAGTAAGTTTTTTAATCGTTGTTTCATTCGGAAAGATCTTCATCAGGGGGACCCAGGCGATCCAATTCTGCCAAAATCAATGGAATTTGAGCTTCTAAATCGGCAGGTCTTTTATCTTTACTCCACCAAATAAGCGGTTCACGGCGTTTATAATCTACTTTACTGACCGCCTCTTTGCCGTTTAATAAGAATTTCACCATAAAGGCGACTGCCAGACCTTTATCATTGCCACTACTTAAGAAAGCAAAAGTATAGCTGCTGACATTAGGGATAAAGACACGTTCGATAAGGTTATTATTTTCATCCAATCCGTAGACTTTGAGATACAGAATATTGGTTTTTTCCAACATACCTAATTGTGGATAACGTGCAGCATAGGCTTTACCTTTATGCCAGGTGTAGAAAATCTGTCGTTCACGGTCGATAATTAATGGTGCCTGACGTCTCCAGAAAAATATGCAATAAACAAAAGGTGGAATAACCAGTAGATAGAGTAGTAGGAAGCCTATATCAATTTTCAAAAAAGAGTCGCTATGCCGATAGTAATTATAACGGTAATGTAAATATTTTCTCAGTGAAATTTCTTTATCATTACCAATATAGCGAGCATTTTCCATATAATCGGGTAAGTCATCACGTAGATAAAATTCGTCACCATATTCCTCTTTTACTAGATTGACCCACCGATGGATCCCAGCTTCATCATTTTTACGGTCTTCGATAAATCCGTTAATATTCAAAATAAGACTACTAATAATCCCTAATGTAACAGGGATTAGATTAATACTCCTAAAACGGCGTTGAGGATTGCGGATATGACACTCTTTATCATCAAGATAGTCCAGTATTTCCACATGTTTGATGGTTTCTGCATCCCTAATATCTGGTGGTGCTGCCAGAATCTCTTTTTCCCAGCATGCCAGCCGTTGGGCTGGCAATGGATGAATAGTGGGAAACCATTTTTTGAGTATATTTTTCAATCGTTGTTTCATTCGGAAAGATCTTCATCAGGGGGACCTAAGCGATCCAATTCTGCCAAAATCAATGGAATTTGAGCGTCTAAATCGGCGGGTCTTTTATCTTTACTCCACCAGATAAGCGGCTCACGACGTTTATAATCCACTTTACTGACTGCCTCTTTACCATTTAATAAGAATTTCACCATAAAGGCGACTGCCAGCGCTTTATCATTACCACTGCTTAAAAAAGCAAAAGTATAACTGCTGACATTAGGGATAAAGCCACGTCCTATAAGGTTATTATTTTCATCCAGTCCGTAGACTTTTAGGAAAAAAATATTAGTTTTTTCTGCCATACCGACTTGTGGATAACGAGCAACATAGGCTTTGCCTTTATACCAGGTATAAAAGATCTGCCGTTCGCGATCGATAATTAATGGTGCCTGGCGGCGTAAGAAAAAGATGGCCCAGACAAAAGGAGGAATAATCAGCAGATAGAGCAGAAGGAAACTTATATCAATTATGAGCAATCGGGTGCTACTTGGGTAAAAAGTATAACGATAATATAAATATTTCCTTAGTGAAATTTCTTTATCATTACCAATATAACGAGCATCTTCCATATAATCAGGTAAATCATTCCGTAGATAAAATTCTTCTCCATATTTTTTCTTCGCCAAGTTTACCCAACTATGAATCCACGTTTCATTCTTTTTTCGCGATTCTATAAAATCATTAACGTTTAATACCAGGCTACTGATGAGCCCCAGTGTAACCGGGATTAAAGCAATACTCCGAGCGCGGCGTTGAGTGTTACGAATACGGCATTCCTTATTATCAAGGTAGTCTAGTACTTCCACATGCTTAATAGTATCTTCATTCTTAATATCTGGTGGTACCGCCAGAATTTCTTTTTCCCAGCGTGCCAGCCGTTGGGCTGGCAATGGATGGATAGTGGGAAACCATTTTTTGAGTAAGTTTTTTAATCGCTGTTTCATTCGGAAAGATCTTCATCAGGGGGACCTAAGCGATCCAATTCTGCCAAAATCAAAGGAATTTGAGCGTCTAAATCGGCAGGTCTTTTATCTTTACTCCACCAGATAAGCGGCTCACGGCGTTTATAATCCACTTTACTGACCACCTCTTTGCCGTTTAATAAGAATTTTACCATAAAGGCGACTGCCAGCGCTTTATCATTGCCACTGCTTAAAAAAGCAAAAGTATAGCTGCTGACATTAGGGATAAAGACACGTTCGATAAGGTTGTTATTTTCATCCAGTCCGTAGACTTTGAGATACAGAATATTGGTTTTTTCCAACATACCTAATTGTGGATAACGGGCAGCATAGGCTTTACCTTTATGCCAAGTGTAGAAAATCTGTCGTTCACGGTCGATAATTAATGGTGCCTGACGTCTCCAGAAAAATATGCAATATACAAAGGGTGGAATAATCAGTAGGTAAAGTAGCAGGAAACTTATATCAATTATGAGTAGTTGAGAGCTACTTGGGAAAAAAGTATAACGATAATATAAATATTTCCTTAATGAAATTTCTTTATCGTTACCGATATAACGGACATCTTCCATATCAGCAGGTAGATCATTACGTAGATAAAATTTTTCGCCATAGTCTTTTTTTGCATAACCGACCCATCTATGAATAGCTTCCTCATTTTTTTTTCTTGATTCTATAAAATCGTTAACATTTAACACCAGACTACTAATAATCCCCAGAGTAACTGGAATTAGAACAATACTCCGATAACGACGCTGAGGATTCCTAACCCAGCACTCCTTATTATTAAGGTTATCTAATATCTCCACATGTTTAATGGTTTTTTCATCCTTAATATCCGGTGGTACCGCCAGAATTTCTTTTTCCCAGCGCGCCAGTCGTTTGGCTGGCAGTGGGTGAATAGTGGGAAACCATTTTTTGAGTAAGTTTTTTAATCGTTGTTTCATTCGGAAAGATCTTCATCAGGGGGACCTAAGCGATCCAATTCTGCCAAAATCAATGGAATTTGAGCATCTAAATCGGCGGGTCTTTTATCTTTACTCCACCAAATAAGCGGCTCACGGCGTTTATAATCCACCTTACTGACCGCCTCTTTGCCGTTTAATAAGAATTTCACCATAAAGGCGACTGCCAGACCTTTATCATTGCCACTGCTTAAAAAAGCAAAAGAATAACTGCTGACGTTAGGGATAAAACCACGCCCGATAAGTTGATTGTTTTCGTCCAGTCCATACACTTTGAGATAAAAAATATTAGTTTTTTCCCCCATGCCTACTTGTGGATAGCGGGCGGCATAGGCTTTACCTTTGTACCAGGTGTAAAAAATTTGCCATTCACGGTCGATAATTAATGGCGCTTGTCGGAGAGAAAAAAACACACCCCAAACAAAAGGTGGAATAATCAGTAGGTAAAGTAGTAAAAATGCCATATCGGTTAAAAAAATATCATCACTATATTTATAATAATTATAGCGATAATGCAGATATTTTCTCAGAGAGATTTCTTTATCGTTACCAATATAACGGGCATCTTCCATATAATTGGGCAAATCATTGCGAAAATAAAACTCTTCGCCATATTTTCCCTTTACCAACTCTATCCAATAACGAAGATTAGATTCAGCACTTTTTCGCTCTTCTATAAAATCATTCACTGTTAATAACAGGCTAGTAATTAATCCTAGTGTTACCGGGATTAAGGTAATACTTCGGAAGCGACGTTGGGGATTTCTAACCCAGCATTCCTTATCGTTAAGGCTATCCAGTATTTCCACGTGCTTAATGGTTTCCTCGTTCTTGATATCCGGTGGTGCCGCCAGAATCTCTTTTTCCCAACGAGCCAGCCGTTGGGCTGGCAAAGGATGAATAGTGGGAAACCATTTTTTAAGTAAGTTTTTTAATCGTTGCTTCATTCGGAAAGATCTTCATCAGGGGGACCTAAGCGATCCAATTCGGCCAAAATCAACGGAATTTGAGCTTCTAAATCGGCAGGTCTTTTATCTTTACTCCACCAGATAAGCGGCTCACGGCGTTTATAATCCACTTTACTGACCGCCTCTTTACCGTTTAATAAGAATTTCACCATAAAAGCGACTGCCAGAGCTTTATCATTGCCACTACTTAAGAAGGCAAAAGAATAACTGCTGACGTTAGGGATAAAACCACGCCCGATAAGTTGATTGTTCTCGTCTAGGCCGTAGACTTTGAGGAACAGAATATTAGTTTTTTCTGCCATGCCTACTTGTGGATAGCGGGCAGCATAAGCTTTGCCTTTATACCAGGTGTAAAAAATCTGTCGTTCACGGTCGATAATTAATGGAGCTTGTCGGCGTAAAAAAAAGATGGCCCAGACAAAAGGAGGAATAATCAGTAGGTAAAGCAATAAAAATGCCATATCAGTTATTAAAATATTATTGCTATATTCATAATGGTTATAGCGATAATATAGGTATTTTCTTAGGGAAATTTCTTTATCATAAGAAATATATTCATACTTTTTAAGAAAATCCGGTAGAGCAGGATCCAAATAAAATTTCTCACCATAATCTTTTTTTGCATCGTTAACAGACCAAAGCAGATTCTTTTCTGCTGCCCGCCATGTTTCAATAAAATCGTTAACGTTTAGTACTAGGCTACTAATAATCCCCAGTGTGACCGGGATCAAAGCAATACTCCGAGCGCGGCGTTGGGTGTTGCGAATATGACACTCCTTATCATCAAGATAGTCCAGTATTTCCACGTGCTTAATGGCTTCTGCATCCTTAATATCTGGTGGTGCTGCCAGAATTTCTTTTTCCCAGCGTGCCAGCCGTTGGGCTGGCAATGGATGGATAGTGGGAAACCATTTTTTGAGTAAGTTTTTTAATCGTTGTTTCATTCGGAAAGATCTTCATCAGGGGGACCTAAGCGATCCAATTCGGCCAGAATCAACGGAATTTGAGCTTCTAAATCGGCAGGTCTTTTATCTTTACTCCACCAGATAAGCGGTTCACGACGTTTATAATCCACCTTACTGACTGCCTCTTTGCCATTTAATAAGAATTTCACCATAAAAGCCAGCGCCAAACCTTTATCATTGCCACTGCTTAAAAAAGCAAAAGAATAACTGCTGACATTAGGGATAAAACCACGCCCGATAAGTTGATTGTTCTCGTCCAGACCGTAGACTTTGAGGAACAGAATATTAGTTTTTTCTGCCATGCCTACTTGTGGATAACGAGCGGCATAGGCTTTGCCTTTATACCAGGTGTAAAAAATTTGCCGTTCACGGTCGATAATTAATGGAGCTTGACGGCGTAAGAAAAAGATGGCCCAGACAAAAGGAGGAATAATCAGTAGATAGAGTAGCAGAAAACCTATATCAATTTTCAAAAAGGAGTCGCTGTGCAGATAATAGTTATAACGGTAATGTAAATATTTTTTTAGGGAGATTTCTTTATCGTTACCAATATAACGGGCATCTTCCATATAGTCTGGTAAATCGTTACGTAGATAAAATTCTTCACCATATTTCTTCTTTACCAATGCTACCCAACTATGGATACCTGCTTCATCATTTTTACGGTCTTCGATAAATCCGTTAATATTTAAAATAAGACTACTAATAATTCCTAATGTAACAGGAATCAAAGCAATACTCCGGGCACGGCGTTGAGTGTTACGGATATGGCATTCCTTATTATCAAGGTAGTCCAATATTTCTACATGCTTAGTTGTTTCCTCATCCTTAATATCCGGTGGTGCTGCCAGAAGTTCTTTTTCCCAGCGAGCTAGCCGTTTGGTTGGCAGTGGATGAATAGTAGGAAACCATTTTTTGAGTAAGTTTTTTAGGCGTTGCTTCATAGTGTACGTTCTCCATCAAAACTGCCCTTAATGGTATTTTCTGCTGTGGGTTCTTCTCCCCATAAATAACGCAGAGGGGCAATAACATTTTCTGATTGTTCATAGTACCAGTACAATTCGCTACTGCGAGGATAAACGCCTATTGTTTCTGGGAATACTATTTCTAGTGTTGCTGTATCGCCATTTAGGGTAAGTTTGGCTTGTTCCTGAGCTTCCTTGAATTTGGTATTGCGAAAAGCATCTAGGGTATATTTGCGACGGTTAATCTCAACATAATCGACGTCTTCTCCCCAGTAAGAGGTTTTAGGAGAAGTCACAAAGATTCCGCGAATATTTGAGAGGTTTATCTGAAAAGCAGGTAAGGTGAAACGATAGGTAGTGACGCCAAATCCCTCAATTATATTTAGGCTTGGCTGAATAAACAGATTTAAAAATTCTTGATTTTCGATAACGAAATGCTTTTGCGTGTCATTATTCATGCCTCTCGCTATTTCTAATTGATTGTATATAGTAGTAGGTCTTCCCTTTTTGCCCCAAAATGCATACTTATTTCCAGCTCCCCAAAAACAGTTGTTCAGTACTTTCTCCAAATCCGACCAGGCACTGCTAGCTTGTACAATACTGCCACCGATAAGCAAACTGGCCCCCACGATTATCGCAGTGAATACACCCGCAGTCAGGAAGGTACCTGCCGCCGCTCCGATCAAGACTGCTGTTGCTAAAATGGTAGAACCTGTTCCTATAGCAACTTGGCCATAACCTTCCATGTTATTACCCACTTTGAAAGCGTTACTGGCATCATAGAAGGAGACAATTGCGCCTAAATATCCCGCCACACTACCGGCAACACGGGAAAACTGGTTGACCATTGCGATATTAATAGCAGGCACTTTTAGCCCATTCATCAGTGCTTTCACTATGGGAGAGTTTACTTTGCTAGCCAACGTCGAACCGAGAGAGGTCAAATCAGCACTCATTCCAATCACCGCAGTACTAAAGCGCAACAGGTTCATATAGGAAGATCCGGGTTGTAACGGGTTGTTGCGGGCATATTCTGTTTGCATAATCACATCGGCCAGGGTGAATGCATTCAGGAACAGGCTGACACCGGTCAATGAAGAATCAAACAGTAAACCAATAGAGGTTTTATTAGCCCCTTCTAAGGTAAAAAGCTGAACTGGCGAGTCCACACTGGTCTTAACTTCCGGCAGAGTTATCACCGGTTTATTGCCAAGTGATTCCAGGCGTTTACTCCAGTTAATCATCCGTTCTCCGATAGCCTGTTGACGTACTGCCGGGTCAGGTCGATGGCGATTCGATTTCGATTCCAGCCGTTTCAGCACTTCCTGATAGCTCTGTTCACTGAGTGCCACTCTGCCATCCGGTTCAATCACCACCCCCAGCGTGGATAACAGGGCCGGAACCAGTTGTTGGGTTATCTGGTCAATCGCTTTCTGGGGAAGCTGCCGGACATAACTTGAACCCTGATAAATTGCCTGATTAGTATAGGCGCAGACGGTTGCCAGAAAGGTCCCCATCCCCAGCAGAATATTATCGACGCCACTAATAAACGGGCCCTTAAGCATCGGTGATTTTACTTTGTCGTTATTTAGTACGGTGACAACCCCGGTGGTAATGGTGCGCCAGAAGTTGCCATCCCCGTTGCCGTCTGACTCTTTGGCTGCAAGCTTCGCTAAAACCTGCTGGCCGGGCAAGGATGATTGCAGGTTGCCGAGCAGGCCGGAGAGGATTTCACTGAAAAACCGGAACTCCAGCGCATCCTCTTCTTCCAGCGTCTCCTTTTCATCTTGCAGTGAAAAGAAGTAGTGAAAGTAATTTTGCAGCCCGCCGACTTGATAACTGAGGTCCGGGTTATCCGCAAAGGCTTCAAACAATTTCATAAACATCGCCTGACGCGCTTCAAAATCTTCGGTGACTTTTTTCAATTTCGGCCAGTCGTTGTTCCAGCGGTCCTGATGAATACTGTCATCTATTTTCTTTTTCAGCTCCGGGTTTTTGGTGGCTTTGAGCTTTTCGACATAGAAACCGATAGTCAGTGGATAGATGTTGGAGGCGTTATAGCTCTGTTGCCACAAATTCAGGATAGAATAGGCTTCCACAATGTCCCGCTGACGGCCTACCGGGTCATGCAGGATCACAATCCGCGCCTGTTCATTGAAGTGCAGATAACTGTTGATTTCCTGGATAATCTTACCGGCGTCCATTTCGTAGCTGTCCTGAGTGGTCAGCGTATCAATACTGACGTCAGCCAAATCCAGTTCATTGATGTCTTTTTCAATGATGGCCTTGATGTTGGCAAACTGTTCCTGCCGGATTTTGTAATCGACAATCAGTTTTCGAAAATACTTGTTTGAGGCGTTAACCGCAAAGAGGGATTGCTTCTGTTCGAGATTGATGAACTGCATGGTTTTCTGCCGCAGTTCAAGACTGTTGTCAATCTTAGCCAGTACCGAGGAGTGCCACGGGTGTTCACTGTAGGCGATACTGATATTGATGACATCTTTGGCGACAAACAGGAATGGATGACCTTCGCCACGAATGCCCGGCTCAGGGATAAGCCCTTCACTGGCATCTCTGCGGTTGAGGAACATGTATTTTTTAAATTTCTCTACCCGCTGTTTTTTACCGTTAACTTCTTTCTCTGACACGCAGTATTTAAAGATGTGCAGATAGCCCCGGGCCTTGCTGCCGCGGGTGGTGAGCGGGTCTTCTTCCTTGATGTATATCCAGCCGGGACGCAGCAGGCGGGCGGCATAGCCTTTGGTTTGTTGGAGTGATGAAGAGAACATCAGGGTGTGGATATCCGGCGGTGCTTCTGGTTTTTCCAGCTCCTTGCCGAAAAAGTTCACATAAGCATAGCGAACCGGGTAAATCGGTTTAACATCGCAGTCACAGGGCTGAATATAAGTATCTGCTTCAAGATTTTGTGGGAACATTTCGTAAGCTTTTTCTATTAATTTGTCGAAACGTTCCTGAATGTCAGTGGTCATAATATTTCCTTGGTTGTCAGTGTGTCGCATTGTTTGAAAAGTGAATGTGCCCGTATTTCCTGCGTTTCTGTTTGCGAGCAGGCTGACTCCCAAAACTGTTGCCAGTGAACTTCATCATCGGGCATTAAACACCTGGCGGCAACATAATAGAGTATGGCCCGCTGTTGCGTTAGCCCTTGCAGATAAGCTTGATTCGTCTGCTGTAAAACAAAAGCAGGCAGGGTGTTTTTATTCACCTGACAGCGTTCAGCCAGGTTTTCCTGAATAAAATCAATGGTTTTAAATGTAAGGCGTTGTTGCGCTTGTTGATCAAACAGTTCGCACAAGCGGCGATTGAGCGTGACAGGCGTGGGTTTTGCCTGTCGGACGTTTTCGGTGATGGTGATAATGTGGCGGGTATCGGGTTTATCACCATAGAACCACATTGCGTTGATCCCTTGCATAAAATGGGCTAGTGGCCCGTCGGACAGGGTATTAAGCAGTGTTGTCAGTGTGTTGGGATGATAGAAACGGAAAAATGCCCACGTCTGAGTCAGCTCATTTTTTAAATAGGTGAACTTACGCAGATGATTCAGTAGCGTTTCAAAAGGTTGTTCGCTTTGGATAAACAAGCTCAACTCTGCCCGGTTATCGGCATTCATAATGTATCGCTGTAGCTCTGGCTGATTGCTACTGTCTTTATGCAGTTCAACCAGATAAGGGGCGCTATCTTCCAGTGAAACTTGAGTTTCTCCCTGAAATAATCCTTGCCAGCGTAAGGAGGAAGCGAGCAGATCAGGAATGATAAATCGTCCTGCCTGTTGGTATATTGCCGCATCAATGACCGCGTAGAGATGTTCGTTATCTCCATAAACAGGTATATCAGTGGCTTGTGTCAAGATTAGATCACCACGAGCGGCAGGCAGTGGAGAGTCAACATTTTCCTGTTCTACCAATATTACGGGGTGTTGATCGCTTATCTGTTGGATATGGCGTATTAACCGTAATTCGGGCAGAGTGCTTTCCATCAAATAGGTTTGTAAGGCAATAATGTCTTGGTATTGACCGTTTGCTATTCCGAAACCGATAACGTAATTGCACAGCTTTGTTAGTGCCTCGTATTCAGTCGGCGCATAGATTAATGCTTTGGCTGAATATTGTCCGGCAGGATGTTTTTCATTACCTATCGCTTGGTAGGTGCAATTGGCAACCCAGTAATAGGCTGAATTAAATGAGGATTGCGTTTTCACTCTGATGTTTCCTTCTGTGCATCGGCTTTTCCTTTGCAATCCTGAGCGATGGGCTGTCCTTCATTGGCTGCACCGGTCAATGTTGGCACGGTGCCTGCGCTTCCCCCTTGCACTACCACCGGGCCTTTCAGAAAGATGTTGCCGTTTAGTGTGATGCCTTGCGCATCCAGAGTGATGCTTCCTGCTTTACCTCTGAGGATCAATGTATCACTGGCTTGCAGGGTATGTATTTTGGTGTGTGAGTGAATGCCTTTAATGACATTTAATTGGTAATTGCCTTTGATATCACTCTGTTTGTTTTCACCAATTTGTTGGAAATGGGAGGCGTAGATCTCTTCCTTCCAGCTATTGTTGATCCGGGTAATTTTGTCTTTCTCAATGGTTTCGAACTGATTTTTATCCACCTGAATATGTTGTTCATTCATGATACGGATAAATTCATCATTGCCGATTTTATGCCGCCGATCATTCATGACCGTGTGGCTTTCGTCGTGCTCTATTTTTTGTGTCTTATCGTGGTTAATTTGGATCAGTTGATCACGTTGAGCGTGGATATAAATCTCTTCCCGTCCTTTTTCATCCTCAAAACGTAATTCGTTAAAGCCGTTACCTTTATGCGTTTTGGTTCTGAACGTGGTGCGCGTCTTTTCCGCGGGTAAATTCAGCGGCGGGCGGTTAAGGCCGTTGTAAGTACATCCGGTAATAATAGGCCGGTCAATATCGCCGTTGAGATAGGAGATAATCACTTCCTGACCTACTCGCGGTGTTGCCAGAAAACCAAATCCGTTGCCATTCCACCCTTGTGCAACCCGCACCCAGCAAGAAGCTTGGTCGTCAGGCGCATCATAACGGTTCCAGTGAAAATGAACGCGAACCGCGCCATCTTTGTTGACGTAAATTTCTTCAGTGCCGGGCCCGACAACCGTTGCAACTTCGTCGCCGTCGGCCAATGGTTTATAGCGGTATGGCGGACGCCAATCGTTGCGGCCTGGAATGAACTGGGTGTGTGAATTCAGGGTAGTGCCGGTTCCGTTATCGCCTAAAACGGCGGGGACATGCCCGGTATGTTGGGAAGAGACGACTTGCCAGCGGTCATTCATGGCGTCAATCGGGTGGTTGGTCAATGTAAAGATTCTGCCGGGCATTAACCGAATACAATTACTGTCCGCTTGCCCTGATTTGCTATCAACACGCAAAGCTTCCAGCCGGTATTGGGTAAACGGCATGCCCTCTTTGTCTTTCTGAAAACGGCCGTAACTTTCGAAAATATGAAATGGCGTGCCGTTCTCCGCTTCAAAATCCGTGGCGTTATGCTGTAAAGCGTAATTGGGGTTGTGATAATTTCTGTCTTTTTGATCGGTAGATTCCGGGCGCATGTAGGAGCCAAGAGACCATTTGTAGATAACATTTTCTTCTACTGCGCTGGTGACGTCCGGGTTATAAATCAACGTATCCGGCGCTCTCATGTTCAGGTAGCTATCACTCAGATAGAGCCCGTCATCGGCGAACCAGAAGAAAATCCCCTCCTCAGCCGCCAGACGGGTAAAGAAATCGTAGGATGATTCCCTTTTCATGGTGACGTATTCCCGCGTTGAGTGTGGGTTATTCAAATGCATATTGGCCCGGAGTTTCTTCTGTTTCAGGATGCTTTGTAAAATATCGGGGACACTGAGCTGGTGATAAATACGGCTGTCCTGATCGAGTGTCAGCAGCCACATTTCTGGTCTGACTGTCAGGTGATACTGAGTTTGATGCCGGTTTGTGGTGCCAACTACCGCACTTTCAACCAATCCTTTCACTTCACGTTGCAGAATATCGTCACGGGTGACGGTGAACCGCCCGGTTTGGAGCAGCAGGGTGTCTGTATCAATATCTGAACGGTTTGCCGCTAATGTGAGAGACAGGGTAAATAACGATGAAAGCGCTTCATCTAATGTAAAATTCACTACCGCAAAAGTCATGGGCGGCAGATTGCCGATGGTGCAGGAAAAGCGGAGTCCGGTTTTCATAATGTTTCCTTCAATTACATGATCTTCTGATGCCCAGGCATATTGTAAAATTCCCAACATTCATTGGTGCCGTTATTGATAACGGTTAATCTGTGAAAGCTGGTTTCAACAAAACAGAGGGAGAAAGCGGTGTGTAGTGTTTTGGCAAAAGCATACATTTCTCCTTCATGTTCATAATTTTCTGGTGTTATGCGCAGTGTGATGGCTTGGCCTCTCACGGGAATGCCCTTGTCAAAATGGTAGTATGGCTCAAGGTAGATAGCGTTGAGGCCATCGGCCATGCGCTGAATATGCCGACTACGCGGGGCGTCCAGATGCGCGAAGGTATCAAGTTGTTTGACCAGAGATCTGACTGATTCAATATGACTGAGAAAAAATGGCCCAATCGACAACAAAGATAGTATCGGCCAATGCTGATGACTGTTTACGACGGCAGGAAGATCTTTTGACGCCGACACGATATTCCTGGCCTGAATATGGCTGGGTATCTGCTCGCTGGGTATACAGATTTGTCCGATGCCCAATGTCCGTGCCTGCGTATGATATCTGTGATATTGGCAGTAAAATTCGCGATAGTGGTGTTCTGTTACGGGTTTTGCCTGATGATCATAAAACGTGAGATTAATTTGATTGCCACCAAATGGCGATTCTTCCCGTATATGGTTAAAAAGTAATATGTTGTCACCGGGTTCGGCAAAATGGCAGGCGGCCAGTTGCGCGCTATTGATAAGAGGAACGCTGTGAGCAGATCCGCCAGATGCTCCATCAGGATCGGATTGGAGTTTAATGTTATCAATACTAAAGATTTCATTCGCTGCTAATACATAACGCGATTTGCCCTTTTCAAATGTTATCGGTTTTGTTCTTGCCGGAGCCAGGTTAATAACGGGTACGCAATGGGGAATAAATGCGGGTGTAATGTCCTCGATGGGAATGTTACAGTCAAATTCTAGAATAATCGTAAATTGCTTATCTTCTCCCAAAGGGAGCTCAGCGATTTCTTCCGATAAATCAAATGACATAAAGTCATTAACATGTGGCAGATAGAGGTATTCGTATAACACCTGCAACGGCCAGAAATAGTCATGTGGTCTTGGCAGGACCAAATTTTCTTTCAGGCGTGGAGCGATCTCAATAGCCAGCCACATCTCCGTCTCTTTCAGGGATGTTTTCAGATAAGTGTTGTCCAGCGATTGATCCACGTATTTGGTCAGTAAAGACGCCAGTTTTTGATCTTCTCCCAGAAAAAGCGTGACTGGCCCTGTCTTCCAGTGGGTAGTTGGGCCATGATATTGAAAGGTCAGTGATATCAGGCTCTTGTTTTCGCTGTGTGTCAGCGTTTTATGGATCAAGGTAATAGGCTCAATATTGATATCTTGAGTGGTTCTGAATGTAATGGATTGATTCTGCTGTATGGCGGAAATTTCACTGCCTTTGGCAATGTTTGTGGTTTCAGTCATGCTGCCCGGTTGCATATCTAGCTGGACAATGCTGGTTGAAGGGATCGGATGTAAAGGTATCGGCCATACCTTTCGCAAAAGAGGGTTAATGACTTCTGGGAAGCCATCATCAATTTTCTGCTTAATACCGGCAGTTAGAAGCGCAAAACCTTCCAGTACTCGGAGAACATCCGGGTCACCAGATTCAGGGGTAAATGGGGCCAGGTGTGGGTGTTCTTGTGCTGCGTTACGCAGACCATGCTTTATTTGTGAAAGTGCTTCCCGATAGAAATCTTCAAAATTTTCCATATCTACCTTTGTCTTTTTTCCGATCAAACATTAATGTAAATTTATATTTTGAGCTGATGGATATCAAGGTTGATAATTTAAATATGTGTAATTCTTGGTTTAAAACAGTTAATAAGGTAAATTTTTTAGGTGTTCTATTAACATAATTATGTAATTTATTTCAATGAGTTTTATTTAGATAAGTTTTCTTTAATCAAGTGATGGCGTCATGATAGCCAGATGTTGGAAGCTGAAATTAATATTTAATCATTAGTTAATGGAGGGAAATATGTCACGTCCTATTATTTTGGTCGGTGATTCGACTTCGCATGGTGGCAAGGTGTTAGCCGGTGATGGAAGCTTTGATGTGTTAGGGAAGAAAGCGGCTCGGGTTGGGGATGCTGTATCCTGTCCAAAATGTGGCGGTAATCAAACCATTGTGGAAGGGACGCCTAAAATAATCAGCTCCAATGGACAAATGTACGCACTGGAGGGCATGAAAACCTCTTGTGGCGCGACATTAATTGCTTCGCAAAGCCTGTTTCAAGCATAGGATGGTGGTAAAAGGCCATAATCAGTGCTTTCACTATGGGATAATTTACTTTGCTAGCCAGTGTCGAACCGAGATTCCACAATAGGAAAAACCCCTTTGTGTTTAGGACAGCTTATTAAATCACCTTTGGCGGCAACAGGCATGCCTTGATACACGTAATTATCAATGGTGGTAATGACTTTACCACCATGATCGGTTAGGTCGTTTAATCGGATTACGGCTCTGTCTGTCATACTTATATCTCTGATATTAATGGTAGTATTTGTAAATCCCGCAAGCAGATTTCAATATCATTGGCTTTATTAATATGCTCTTGGTTTTCGATGTCAAAAATATCTTTTGTCGTAATAATCAATGGACCTTTTTTGTCATTTTTATCAGAAACAGGTATTATTTT
>NZ_RCWC01000002.1:109739-310420 GCF_018448935.1 Photorhabdus noenieputensis
AAATCCCGCAAGCAGATTTCAATATCATTGGCTTTATTAATATGCTCTTGGTTTTCGATGTCAAAAATATCTTTTGTCGTAATAATCAATGGACCTTTTTTGTCATTTTTATCAGAAACAGGTATTATTTCTTCCGCCATTGGAATTAAAGTTGGGTCTATTTCTATTGGTAAATAGAGCATCCAGCCGGCACTTAAACGATCTGGGAAGACTTGTTTTCTTTTTATTCTATATGCATTGTTTTCTACCATAATATAAGGCGAATTATGAGTGGAAATCAGAAAGTTAATAAAGTTGATTAATCGTGATAACTGAAATTCATTTTCTTTAATAGATATATGAAAATCTATTTGGGTTTGTCCTAACCGATCTCGACGATAATTCATATAACAAATTGAACATGAGTGGTCATCATCTTCACCATCCCAAATCCCTTTAATAACTATAGGATTTTCTTCTGTATAATCTTCTTCGAACTCTTTTATTGCTTCTTTTGTTGCTCCTTGCTGATCAAAAGCAATATGTTGTAAAGATTCTTGACGAGTATCTCCTGGTAAATACCAAGTTTTATGGCGTCCAAAAAATATATCTACTTGTTGTGTAATTTTATATAAATCGGTAAGAACTATTGTTGGAGTTAATGGTTCTTTCCAATCTGTATATAATTTCATATTTAGTGATAACGTAGTCATTTATTTTCACCCTTGCTTAAATGTTAGTTAGGTCGTTTAATTGGATAACTGCTTTGCTTGCCATAGTTATATCTCTGTTATCAGAGGTAATATTTGTAGATCCCGCAAGCAGATTTCAATATCATTGGCTTTATTAATATGCTCTTGGTTTTCGATGTCAAAAATATCTTTTGTCGTAATAATCAATGGACCTTTTTTGTCATTTTTATCAGAAACAGGTATTATTTCTTCTGCCATTGGGACTAAAGTCGGGTCTATTTCTATTGGTAAATAGAGCATCCAGCCGGCACTTAAACGATCTGGAAAGACCTGTTTTCTTTTTATTCTATAATTATTAGTTTCTACCATAATATAAGGTGAATTATGGCTAAAAACCAGAAAATTGATAAAATCAATCAACTTAAGAAAGTGAAACTCTTTTTCTTTAATGGATATATTAATCTCTATTTTTGTTTGGCCTTGTCTTTCAACATGATAATTAAAGTAACTAATTGAACATGCTTGCCCATCCTCACCTCCATCCCAGACACCTGATATAACTGTAGGATCTTCTTCTGTATAATTTTCTTTAAAGTCGCTTATACATTCGTCTGTTATTCCTCTATCATCAAACGCTATCCGAGTTAATGCTTCTTCGCGGCTATTTCCGCCTAAGTACCATATTTTAGAGTATCCAAAGAAGATATCTTCTAATTGTTTTACGATTTTATAGGTATCATTAACTGCAATATCTGGAGTTAATGGATTTTTCCAATCTGTATATATTTCTATATCTAAAGATAAAGTAGTCATTAATTTTTCCTATTAGAAATTACTTGGTTAACAAGGGGGTGTGAAATACTTTAATATTGGAATAAATAGATGATTTTTCTAAATAGGTTAAGTCGTTTAAACGGATTACAGCTCTGTTTATCATATTTATAACTCTGTCATCAATGGTAATATTTGTAGGTCCCGCAAGCAGGTTTCAATATCATTGGCTTTATTAATATGCTCTTGGTTTTCAATATCAAAGATATATTTTGTCGTAATAATCAATGAGCCTTTTTTGTCATTTTTATCAGAAATAGATATTATTTTTTCCGCCATTGGGACTAAAGTCGGATCTATTTCAATTGGTAAGTAGAGCATCCAACCGGCATAAACCCTATCTGGAAAAACTTGTTTTTGTTTTAGCGAGTAACCTCTTATATCTACTAAAACAAATGGAGATTTACAATTAGATATTAAATTTTTAATGAATACTATGAATTTCTCAAAGCTAACATCTTCTTTTTTAAGACTAATGTTAATTGATATATTGGTTTTCCCTAACCGAATAGGATTATTATAAATTTCATCTTCGCTTGTATATAAAATACTATTATTGTCTTCATCATTTCCATCTGATAAAAATTTAACAATAAGTTTAGACTTTTCATCAAAAGTTGCTTCAAAATGTTTTAATGCGTACTCAGTAGGTCCATTTTCATCAAATGCTCGGTACAACAATCTCTCTTCTAAAGAATTCTCAGGTAAATGCCAACCACTTTGCTTATTTGATAATTTATTTACTTGTTGCACCACCGGATATAAATCATTCAATGCCTCTTTAGGTGTTATGCTCTCGTTTAGATCGTGAAATAGCTCTATTCTTGGGTATATTATTGTCATATCTTTACCTTTTTACGCAAAATTAATATAATCAAAAAACTATCAAATCACAGTATTAAATAATTTAATGTTATTAAATTTAGTAAATGCTCTAGAGAAATACGCATAAATTAGGTCGTTTAATCGGATTACGGCTCTGTTTGTCATATTTATAACTCTGTCATCAATGGTAGTATTTGTAAATCCCGTAAACATATTTCAATATCATTGGCTTTATTGATATGCTCCTGGTTTTCAATATCAAAAATATCTTTTGTCGTAATAATCAATGAGCCTTTTTTGTCATTTTTATCAGAAATAGATATTATTTCTTCTGCCATTGGAACTAAAGTCGGATCTATTTCAATTGGTAAGTAGAGCATCCAACCTGCACTTATTCTGTCTGGGAAAATTTGTTTTTGATTTAATCTATAGCCTCTAGTATCTATCATAATAAATGGAGAATATCTATGAGAAACTAAATGTTTAATAAAATCGATAAAGTTTTTAGTGTTGAATTTTTCTTTTTCAAGTGCAAGGTTAATAGATATATTAGTTTTCCCCAATCTATTATGGTTGGAATGAATATCATCTTGGCCAATATATGTAATATTATTTTCTAATTTTCCACTTTCAGAGTTATCAATTATAGGATTATCAAATAGTGACACTATAATAGATCTTCCGCCATCCTCATAAATTCCCCTGAATTCTTTTAAAGCATACTCAGTAATGCCATTTTCATTAAATACGTTATTTTCTCTAATTTCTTCTTCACTATATCTAGGTAAATGCCAACCACTTGAATTATTACTGAGGTTATTGATGTGGTTCATTAACTGATACGTATCGGCCAACGCTAATTCCGGTGTGATGGCTTCTCTAAGATCATAAAATAATTTTATTCTTGGGTGTATAATGAACATATTTCAATTCTCCTATAAGTTATTCTGGTTATTAAGACATCATAGTATTAAAAGTTTTAATATTGAGATATGGAGAAAAAGCCTCTTTAAAATATGAATAAGATACAGGTTGTAGAAAATGCCAGTGAGATTTTGGAATGTTATTTAATGCGATACATACTTCGTTTTGTTTTCTGGCTTGCTTCAACATACTATCGTATCCAGATAGTTTTTTCTTACCTAACTTTACCTTACGATAAAAACCATTAGGTTCCCCATTTTTAAAAAATTGATCGTAATTCGCCTTAGCTTCAAGAAATAAGCATTGTGCAGGTTTCCAACCATCAAAATTTGTATCCATGCATAACCAAGTTTCAATTAGGTTTAATTCAGGATTGTATATTGTCCCGGCAATTTTTGTTTGGTAGGCAATGGTTATTTCTGAATACGATGTGGTTTTTTCCCAAACCATCGTAACGTTGCCAATTGCCGGACATTTCTCACATTCGGTACGGGACGAAGCAATTGTTTGTGTATCCGCTTTTGCCTTGTCTTGTTCACCTTCTTTATCTTTGGTGCTTTCCATCACACCAACGGCGGCTAATCCTGTTGCACAAGCAGCCAGTGTCCATTCAGCCGCAGCTAAAAGAGCAGGAGCCGCTGGCGCAAGAAGTGGTAATGGCATGTCAATTTCTCCTTTTCAATAAATTATCCATAACCCGCAAATAATCACGGTATTGTTGTTCCGGGTTATCTCCGGTGTTCAACATATTTTGGATTGCTGGCGAGCCGTGAAAATCACGGTTAAACGCAACGAAATATAAATAAGAGCGGATCAATGCTTCATCCTTGAACCCCATCTCAACCAAGTCCAGATAAGCCTTCTTTAATCGTTCGTGCAGGCTATGTTCGCTTTCATTTTCGACTAACCCACTGTGCTCAGCCAGAATACGTTGTCGGATCTGGGTCACATAAGCCTCATCTTCCGCATCAATAAATTTAGCGACCTGCTCCTTGCTGAGTTTTATCATCGTTAGGCCCCTTTTACGAAATGATCATTATTATCAAAAGAATACACCCACTCATGAATACCGTCAGTGAGTGCCGACAATTGCTCTGGGCTGAAAATATCCCGGATTTGATGCAAGATGCGGGGATCGTAAAAACGCAGCAATGCTGTTTCCCCCGTTTCCAGCTCAACATTCAGGTAGTTTTCAAGGTGACGGGTTAGTTTGTCCAAAGATAGCGTGGTGTGTAGCCAGGACACCGAAGGTGCAACCTTTTCCAGCGCAGATAACTTTTCTTCCCATGATTTCGCATAAGCCATATCAAACAACCACGGCCCCGCGAACGCAATTTTGGCATCCGGGTATTGCCGGAACAGGGGATTATTCGTGCCGACGATATACTTAATCTCCTCAGCAAAATGACGTTCATACTGTAGGCCGCTGACTAAGGCATACCATTTCATTTCGGGATGTATTTCTCTGTATTCACTCCATTTTTTCTGTAATTCCGGTGTCATGACTGCCCCCTGATAACCATTGCCGTGCCATCCTGTTCTGCTTTCAGCAGACAGGTCAGACAGATTTCTTTCAACGGCACCGTCAGGGCTTTTTCTGCCTGTATGACACTTGTCTGTTTCAGTTTATCCAGCCTATCCGGTAGCTTGCCACCCCAACCTGAGCCGCTGCCGGGTGCTCCACTGCCAAAGTTAATACTCGCACTGCTGGTAATACCGCCAGCATCGATTTTAAGGAAGTGCCCGGCGGCCTGTAGGGTCAGTTCACTGCCGGCATCAATCACGACTTTAGCACCGGAACTTAGGTGAATTTCATTACCGCTTTGAGTTAACAGGGCGTCATCTGCTTTGATATGGAGTTTTTGCCCCGTAGATAGGGAAATGTCATTTCCCGTCTGTACGCGGTATTCATTATCAATGCGTAAATGGGCATCATGTTTAATATGATGTGTCCGGTTATGCCCAATATTATGGGTTTCATCATTCAGAACCTGCGTATTCATATCCCGTTGAGCATGAATAAACACTTCTTCACTGCCGTTTGCGTCCTCAAAACGTAATTCGTTAAAGCCGTTACCTTTATGCGTCTTGGTTCTGAACGTGGTGCGCGTCTTTTCCGCGGGTAAATTCAACGGCGGGCGGTTAAGGCCGTTGTAAGTACATCCGGTAATAATAGGCCGGTCAATATCGCCGTTGAGATAGGAGATAATCACTTCCTGACCTACTCGCGGTGTTGCCAGAAAACCAAATCCGTTGCCATTCCACCCTTGTGCAACCCGCACCCAGCAAGAAGCTTGGTCGTCAGGCGCATCATAACGGTTCCAGTGAAAATGAACGCGAACCGCGCCATCTTTGTTGACGTAAATTTCTTCAGTGCCGGGCCCGACAACCGTTGCAACTTCGTCGCCGTCGGCCAATGGTTTATAGCGGTATGGCGGACGCCAATCGTTGCGGCCTGGAATGAACTGGGTGTGTGAATTCAGGGTAGTGCCGGTTCCGTTATCGCCTAAAACGGCGGGGACATGCCCGGTATGTTGGGAAGAGACGACTTGCCAGCGGTCATTCATGGCGTCAATCGGGTGGTTGGTCAATGTAAAGATTCTGCCGGGCATTAACCGAATACAATTACTGTCCGCTTGCCCTGATTTGCTATCAACACGCAAAGCCTATTTCAAGCATAGGATGGCGGTAAAAGGCCATATTCTGCTTGAAATAGGGGGAGTTGATTCAAGTACGGGTGCTCAGTGCTTCATTGTCTTACAAACTACCCGGTTGACGTGGCGGATTGCGGCCTGACATATTGGTCGTCGCGCTGCGGATATTTTGACCCATTATATCAATGCTAGCCTGAAATGGTGGGAATGGCAGCGTAATGCCATGCTTATGAAATTCTTGCAGAATAAGCTGGTGTACTTCATGGCGAACAGGCATGCGATGCCCCATTTCAGCGGCATAAATACGTAATTCAAATATCTGAATACCGTGTTGAAGATCAACCAGATAGGCTTCGGGTGCCGGGTTATCAAGGATAAGAGTGCTGCGTTTAGCGGCGGTTAACAGGATTTGGGTGACCTCTTCACAGCTAGCTTCTGCCGGTGCAGGAATTGTCAGTACAACACGAGTGATGGTGTCAGATAATGACCAGTTAATAAACTGTTCAGTAATAAAGGCTTTGTTAGGAACAATGATCTCTTTTCTGTCCCAGTCTGACAGGGTTGTTGCTCGGGTATTGATCTTGGTGATGCTGCCGGTCAGGTTGCGAATAGTCACGGTATCGCCGATACGGATCGGTTTTTCAAACAGTATCATCAGGCCGGAAACAATATTGGCGAAGATTTCCTGTAAGCCAAAGCCTAATCCAACCCCTAGCGCAGCAACAAGCCATTGTAATTTTGACCATTCAATACCAATCAGAGAGAAACCCACTAGACCACCAATCAAAGTAATGGTGTATTTGGTGAGTGTGGTGATGGCAAAGCCGGTACCGGGTGTAAGTTCCAAATGCTGTAGTAAGGCCAACTCAAGTAGTGCGGGTAGGTTACGTACCAGTTGAGTGGTGACAATAATCACCAAGATAGCAATCAAGACAGAACCTACGGTGATGGGTTGAACAGTCTCTACATTGTTTATTGTCGTGGTGACATCCCACAGTCGAATATTTTCTAGAAACGAGAAGGCGGAATGAAGTTCTGACCAGAGCCAAATGAGTGAAACCAAGGCAAGCAGAGTCAGAATTGAACGGACCAATCCCAATGACTGAGCGCTGATGGCATCCAGATCAATAATGGGTTCCTCAACTTCAATGGCACCTTCGATACTGCTTGAACTCGTTGAGTCATCCTCGCTTTTGGCCCGTTGAGCCAGAATTTCTGCTCGCCGTTGTTTGGCCCGGTCAAAGGCGATCCGGCGTCGCTGAATCAGCATCCAACGACGGATAATATGGTAAATAACTAGCAGGAAGAACCAGATAGCAACGGAAGTTTCTAAACGCCCTAGCAATGCTTGTGATGTGCTGAAATATCCCAGTATGGAAGCTAGCGCGGCGACTATCGGCGCAGAGAGTAAAATCCACCAGAGAGCGGTATTGATAACATTTTCACCGTAGCCATGTTTATCCAGATAGAGCGGGATTTTTGCCCGTTTCAGGCTATGAGTGATCAGGCTTAAGGAGACGCACAGGATGAGAAAGCAGAGTCTGCCGAGTGTGGAAGCAAATTCTCGATCACTGTAATGTTCAAAAGTTATCAATGCCATGACCAACGGCACAATGGCGAAGATAGATAGCTGATAGAATCGTAAAGCCCGTTTGACGCGTTCTTCCGGCCAACGGAAATGGGCAATGAATAATCCATTTGGATGGGCGAAGGTGGCGCTTAGCATGAAGATCCATAGTACGGGCGTCGTAGCGCTGACGCCATAACCGATAGCCGTCGCCATAGGGTACTGCCAGGCGCTTTGTAATCCATAGCCAATTGCGGACCAGAGCATTGGCAAAGGTAACGCGACCACAACCGACCAGAATACGGTACGTAAAGTGAGGGAAAAGTGATCATAGGTGACTTTGCCGATACGGTTACTCGCGCGTTCAAGGAATGCGTGATAATGGCGGAGAGAGCCGATGCTGAATATAACCAGGAATAGTGTACCAAACAGATACAGCAGCGTATCCTGAGTGGTCAGCATGACGATCAGGGCACCGCTTAACTGGGAGAAAGTATCCAGTGATAATAGACGAGTCAGATCCTGTACAACATTGATTGGGTAATTGAGCGAAACGGGATTAACATCCGCGACCCAGAATAGATAACGGTGTGTGGCTTCTTTAACTTCTGTTAGCGCATCATTTAGCTGACTGGTAGCGACTTTCAGTTTGGTCAATTCAAGGATTTCACTGTCATAGCCAGATAATAATGAATTGAGTAATTCTTTGCGGGTGCGGGTAAGAGAATCATAAATCCGCTCTTGTTCGGCAGTTAACGCAACGTTGCTTTGCTGTACGGGTTTTGTGTCTTTTTGTAACTGATCCAGCATGTCTTCGTATTTCAGGCGATCAACCCTGAATTTGACAATATTCCGATCAAGTTGCTGTGGTTTAGACATGTCAGGCAAGCGGGCAAGTTGAGTTTGGAGCGCTTCTCCAAGCGTTGTGGAACCACCGAGCCATTGTGCTTGTTCACGAATGGTATTCAATGCTTGCCGGACCTGAATGATATCACTGGCCGCTTGTCGCTGCTTTGAGCCGATGATATTCATTCGCTGTGCTTGCTGATTTAATTCCTGAGATAAATTCCGGTTCAGTTGTAATTCATCAAGCAGAAATTTTGGTAGCTGATCACTCTGTTCCGCCAGCATCTCGGTATGTTCTAAGGCTAATTCTGCTTTTTGCTGGCGTTGTGCGTTAAGTTGGCTGCGAAGTTGTTGCAGCTCAAGATCAAGTCGATGATAGCGCTTTTTGAACAGTTCAACCCGCATACGGGAAATTTCCTGCCGATTGTTAGCGGAAAGTTGAGCTATTTCCAGTTCATTGACTGTTGCTTTGTGGGCATTGACTTCGGCTTGAGCTAAGGCAAATTGAGCTTCTGCTAATGGAGTGGATGGTGTTCCTAACGATTGCAGGCGAGAGGATGCATCAGTTAGCAGGCGTCGCGCTTCTGATTGTTGTTGCGGTAATAGTACGAGAGAATCGCTGATTTCCCGTCCTTTGTCCTGCTCTTGCTGTAATTGTCCCGCTTGTTCTAGCAACCGACTGCTGACTTGAATGATCTGTTGCTCAATGTTTGCAATGGGTTGGTTAGCAGGAATTGGACGGGGAGTATCACTTTCAGAGAGTAATTTTTGACGAAGTTCTTTCGTGATTTTAGGAAAATCATCAATGGCAGTCTGATATTTCTGTGTTCTGTCATTAGCAGATTTAGTATCAGCAATCCAATTGAGAGCGCCTTGTAACGCCTGAGCAACTTCTGCATCCTGCGGGTTTTTGCTGGATTCGATTTGTTTCAGTTCTTGTTTGAGCTGGTTCTCATCAAGCGGAATCGCAGCAAAAACCGGGCTAATAATGATCAGGCTAAGCAGTAAGCTGATAATCAGGCGCACGATAAAGGGCTCTCCTCGGAAAGGGGTTAGCTTATGTTGTCAGTAGGTTCTTCGGACAAAATAGCTTGGGCTAACAGTTCACCCATGCGGGTGGTTGAGCCACTGCTTAAATGCCCGGCTAACTGTATCTGATTTGGTGCAAACAGGTTAATGACGGTAGAACCCAATTTGAAACGCCCCATTTCTTCACCTTTCTTGAAAGAAATTGCGCCAGTTGCACCGGCTTCGGGGTAAGTCCAACGTTTGATAATGCCTTCCCGTGGTGGTGTAACCGTACCACACCAAGCCATTTCAATACTGCCGACGATAGTTGCACCAACCAGAATCTGTATCATTGGCCCAAATTGAGTATCAAACAGACAGATAACTCTTTCATTACGAGCGAACAGATTTGGCACATTGGCGGCAGTCAATGGATTGACAGAGAATAGATCTCCAGGGACATAGATCATCTCTTTCAGTAATCCATCGCAAGGCATATGTACACGGTGATAATCTTTAGGTGATAAGTAAGTCGTTACAAACTGCCCATCACGGAATATCTCTGCCAATTGATGATTACCGGCGAGTAGAGCTTCAAGCGTGTAGTGATGTCCTTTGGCTTGAAGGAGCTGGTATGTTCGGATATTGCCTAACTGACTGATAGTACCATCAGCAGGTAGCGCTAATTGGTGTTCATTGCTGACAATTGGGCGAATATCATCTTTTAATGGGCGGATAAAGAACTCATTAAATGTGGTGTATGCTGAGAACTCGGGCGCTTTCGCTTCATTCATATTCACTTTATAAACACGGGCAAACGCCTTGATTGCCAGTTGAGTCAACCAGCCAGCTTTTTTGTTAGCAAACCAGCCTGCAAGGTGAGTTATTCCCTGTTTAGGCAGTAAATAATGCAACCTGATTTTGATGTTATCCAGCACGTCAACCTCTTGGATTCTATTGGCAAAATTAGACAAAAGGGGGTATTGTACCCGTCCTTTCATTTGATGTCAGTTAGCTATCGTGATCTGTAAAAGTTTTGCGTGGTTTAATTTGATCCATACTGTCGAGAATACGGTGATAATTCTCAAAGCGTTCTTGAGTTATTTCGTTATCTTCCACTGCCTTCCGTAACGCACATTCTGGATCGTCCCGATGTTTACAATCACGGAATTTACAACCGCCCAGATAATCACGGAATTCGATAAAACCTTGAGTTATCTGCTCTGGTGTTAAGTGCCACAGGCCAAACTCCCGAACACCGGGAGAATCAATAACATCACCGCCATGTGGAAAATGATAAAGACGGGACGTTGTTGTGGTGTGCTGACCTAAACCGGAAACATCTGAAACCTGATTGACCAGAATCTCTGCTTCATCTTCTGGCAGGAGTGTATTGAGTAAACTTGATTTACCTACACCAGACTGACCGGCAAAAATAGTGATTCGACCTGCGAGCATTTTCGTTAATTCTTCCATACCTTCGCCGGTATGGTTTGAGAGTTTCAATACTCTGTAACCAATGTTGTGGTATGTGGACATGATTTCGTTGACCCATTCACGGCTTTCTTCGTCCAGCAGATCAATTTTATTCAATACGATCAATGGTTCAATGCCCAGTGTTTCACAGGCGACAAGATAGCGATCAATAATATTGAGTGACAGTTCAGGAAGAATCGCTGATACAACCACTATCTGGTTAATATTGGCGGCGATAGGTTTAATACCATCATAATAGTCAGGCCGTGTGAGTACGGAAGTACGCTCGTGAACGGCTTCAACAATACCATTTACTTTAACATCTGCTTGTGTTTGCAGCGCAGGACGCCATACCACCCGATCGCCGGTTACCAATGAGCGGATAGTTCTGCGAATATTACAACGTTGTATAGAACCGTCTTCTGCCTCGACATCAGCATGTTGGCCGAAACGGCTGATAACGAGCCCTTCCTGAGGTTCACCTAACTGGCTATCATCCATTTCAGGTTTATTATCCTGTTTTTTCAGCCTGCGCTGATGATTTGCCTGTACCCGCCGTTGCTGGCCTTTGGATAGTTTATGTTTAGCCACCGAACCTCACTTGTTCCACATTTATACCCGTCATCTTTCAAGTTGCCTCTTTGTTGGCTGCACTCACTCACCCCGGTCACATAGTTACCTATGCTCCCGAGGATTCGCTCTCTTGCCGTCGCGATGCATCTTGAAATCCATAGGGTATATCGCTGTTATTGCTTAAAAGCGCTATGATACACCATTAATAAGAACTATCTCTCCAATCTAGGATATAACATGTCAAAAAGTGAGCACAATCTTATCTGGATAGATCTGGAAATGACGGGCTTAGATCCAGAGCGGGATCGCATTATTGAAATTGCGACAATTGTCACCGATGCAAATCTGAATATCCTGGCGGAAGGGCCAGTCATTGCGGTTCATCAGTCTGATGAACAACTTGCTCTGATGGATAAATGGAATGTGCGCACTCATACGGGCAGTGGGCTGGTTGAACGTGTTAAAGCAAGTAAAATTGATGATCGTGAGGCAGAGAAGGCGACGATTGAATTTTTGGAAAAATGGGTTCCGGCAGGTGCTTCTCCTATTTGTGGTAACAGCGTTAGTCAGGATCGGCGTTTCTTGTTCCGCTATATGCCAGAGTTGGAAGCTTATTTTCATTACCGCTACTTGGATGTCAGTACACTTAAAGAATTAGCCCGTCGCTGGAAGCCGGAAATCCTTGCTGGGTTTAAGAAACAGAATACTCATCAGGCGCTGGATGATATCCGTGAATCAGTTGCTGAGTTAGCCTATTATCGGGAACATTTTATTCAACTGTGAGTCAGAAAGTTTTATTTTCTGTTGGCATGATAACGCCAGCTCGGCGTGGCGATTAATCAATCTGTTCTGGCGTTTAAATCGTCATTTGACCGAAAAGTTTGTTTTTTTGCGTTGAAAGGCTTGCGGGCGCAACGATTTCTCGTATAATGCGCACCCCATACCGATGATGAATTTCATAAGGTATGGATGGCATACTAAAAGGTATGCGGGAATAGCTCAGTTGGTAGAGCACGACCTTGCCAAGGTCGGGGTCGCGAGTTCGAGTCTCGTTTCCCGCTCCAAATTTTGATTTGGAATCAGTATGTTGTTCATGGTTGTTATTAGCCAGTCAGTGACGCGGGAATAGCTCAGTTGGTAGAGCACAACCTTGCCAAGGTTGGGGTCGCGAGTTCGAGTCTCGTTTCCCGCTCCAAGTTTAGATTCGCAATTGATTTCTTGGGATTGATATATTATTTCAGGTGATCACCAGTCAGTAATGCGGGAATAGCTCAGTTGGTAGAGCACGACCTTGCCAAGGTCGGGGTCGCGAGTTCGAGTCTCGTTTCCCGCTCCAATCCTCAGAATTTAGGTAGTCAATAAAGTCTGAAAATGATTTAAAATCAAAGTATTAAAATTTTATTAATCCAAGGATGCCATTCACATCTCCTTAATTACTATGTACTTTAAGTACATCACTTTTCCAAATAAGTATATCGTCATGTTACCTGTACCTATTCTTATACCTCGTCCATGCATTGGCTTTCCTTGCCCGGTTTAGACTCTTGATATTTTCCGATCTACACATTTGAAATATTAAAGATTAGCGAGGTTTATCATTACGAATGAACCACATAGCGTTGAATTAGGGCTTACTGGTAGGGGAAACCCAGAGATGGGTTCTTTAAGTCCCCGTTTAGTAAAAGCTGAATGAACATCCACATGTGCTTTAACTCCTACTAACATGTGGGCTGTTACCTAATACAGCAGAGGGTGTTTATATTATTAGCCTAATAAGTTTGTGAGTATTGAAAACATAAAGGTTACTTATATAAATCCTGAATATTATTTTCACCAAAAAACTCAGCTAATTGATATAAAGCATTAGAAGAAAGCTCTTGAGTAAATAAAAGGGAAAGATTGGTTTTTGCTCTTGAACAAGAAACATAAAATAGGTTTCTATTCTTTTCATAAATATCTTGTTTATCTATAGGTACATTATTTGTCCTAGACCAAATTAAAAAATTATCCCAATTATACTTATTCCAACCTCTGCCTAAAACAATCAGAACATTTTCATACTCTTCTCCTTTGACACCATGTTGTGTACTAAATGGTGTTAAATTATCAATATAATTAAGCGCATTAATCACTTCTTGATAATTAATTACAGACATGTTTTTATATGTTTTTTGATTTGTTGATAATTCTGTTTCATTTAAATCCAATTGTGATTTTATTAAAATATGTGTTTGTTCTAATTCATCTGGCAATTTGGGGAATGGAACAGGTTGATTTATAAGTGTATCTATAACATCAAAAATAGTTTTTTCTCTTGATTCTAATAACAATTGCAAATAGTTATTTAGTTTTTCTTTATCTCTATTGCTTTTCATTGGAGGAGTAAAATAATTATCTTGAATTGCAAACATTTCTCCATATCGTTTATTTTGATATGCTAAACAAACAGGTTCTAGTACACTAGAGAAAAAATTTATAAATTTATTATTCTTTTTTAATAAATCATCTGGATATTTAAAGCACTTTAATAAATTGTGGTAACTACCATATTTAGAAATAATGTTGTTTGTTAACAATAAAATTTTTGTATTTTCTGTATCATCAAAATTCCAATTTAATTTTTCCTTTATCATTTCTAAAGCATTAGTCGCTTCTTGTTCAGGTAAGTCATTAGTCCAATGTCCTCCACCAGTACCATCACGTCTTTTTCCGTTAAAATTATTAGTATGAAAAATATTGATTATTCCAGATCTATTATTATTACCAAATTGTCCTAAGTCTGGCCTTATATTATTTAAAACATTTATAATCAATCCATTGGAACGAAAATTAGATTGTTTGTCGATTTTAGTTATGTATGATGATTTTATTTCACCTATACCATCATCATATATTTTTTGCCATGAATCCCCATAAAAACCTATTGTAGGTGATATGTTATTGTTTTCTATTTCAGATATTAAAGCTTCTACTAAATACTTATTAGTATCCTGATATTCATCAATTAAGATAAAAGGATAGGCAGATCTTAATATAATTCTAAATTTTTCTCTTTTTAAAAGAAGTGTAGAAAAAGAAATAATATCATCATGATGTAAAATAATTAATTTATTCTTAGGGTCAACAATTCTATTTGCCATGATAGTATATTGAATAGAGTAATCTTTTATATTTTCAATACTCCAGGAAGAAGGGAAATTACTATCATTAAAAGTGGCATATTTTGAATCCCAACGTTTTCTCCAATCCGGGGAATTAATAACGTAATGTTTAAGTTCTTTTTGAAAGGGTTGAATTACTGACCAAAAAAAACTATGAATTGTATTGACCAAAACTATAGGGTTAAATTTTATTTTGCTTTCAATATTATCCTTTGATCTATTGGTATATGTTATACATGCTATTTTTTTCCTGTTCTTTTATATTCATTCTCATTATTTTCTATAAGAAATTTTAATGTTTCGATCAGTGCATATGTTTTTCCTGCACCAGCTCCAGCTTCCAATACAAAGGATTCATGTTGAGTTATCTTTTTATAAACTTCTTCTTGAGCCTTTTGAGCTGCAATTTCGGCATCAGTCGTTGTCATGATGAACTCCTTGTTGTTCTAACCAAGTCAGGCCCTCTTTAATATATTTTGGAATATTCCAGTTATCTTTTTTGAATGCATATTCAAAAGCTAAGGCTATTTTTTTCTTACTATTTAAATTCTGTGTTTTATTCCAGATTATTTCTTCTAATTTAACAACATCTGTTTCGTTAATATTTAATAAATCCAAGTTAGCAAGCATTAAGGCAGATTCAAAGCTACGACCACATGGTAAATCCTCTTTTTCTGGAATTTGATAAGTTATTTTTTTATATCCGTTTATTTTCTCTTCTGATTTACATTTAATTAGTGAACTTGGTGAATAACCATTATATTTTAGTTTGGTATTATTTTTAAACCAATTTTTTATACAATAGTTTGAAGTGCTTTTTCCTTTACTGACACAACAAGTTTTTCCGGCAGAATTAATTGAATCCAAATCGGTAATAATTAATGCTGGAATTTGTAAAAAATCTATTAAATTGTAAAAAGTATCTGCATGTACCCCACCAATTTCTAAAGTAGCAATATATTGACTTGAAAGAAAACTTTGTTTTTTTTCTTCTTCAAAAAGTTTGACCAATTTGGGAAATAAAATTCTTTCTGTGCTTCCTTCAACTAAAACTAGTTTGTCGGCAAAAAATAAATCACAAACTGTTAATGTTAAATATTGCCTTAGGAAATCAAGGTTTTTAGATGATTCAGAAAAGAGGCTTAAATCTTTAATAATTGTTTTTCTGTTTATATTTGTATCGTTAACAGATTTAAAATAACGAATGTTTTGAAAATTCTCTTTATTAGCGATATGAGGTGAATGTGTTGTAATTATAAATTGCACAGGCCATTTTTCGTTTTTTAAATATTCTTTCTCTAATTCTTCTTTATAGGAAAACAACATTTTTATAAATGTTTCTTGCATTTGAGGATGAAAATAAGCTTCAGGTTCTTCTATAAAAATAATATTTATATCGGAATGTTTGTCATTAAATTTATGATCTTGTATATATTCAACTAATTTAATGCTGATAAGTAATAAATTTCTCCTACCTAAGCCATTATAATGTTCTGGTAATTTCATTCCACAATTACCCTGCAAGTAATTCATACTTAAGTGAGGGGAAAAATTATTAATATTTAACTGTACGTCAACGGTAATCTCTTCTGTATGATCAGAGCCTAGAAAAGCGATTTTTGGGATCATTTTGTCTATTTCTTGTTGAGAAATTTGAGTTAATTTCCCTTGTGTAATATTAAGTTCTTTTGCTAAAGCACTTTTCGACTTCTCTGATTCGGGTCTTTTAGTTATCAAGGATTTTATGACACTACCAATAGAATCTTTTTCACTGCTTTGATAATCACCTAAAGAACGTTGAGCTGAAATAAAATAACCACATATTAAACTTGATAATTTACTAAAGTCTAATGATCTTATATCTAATTTGTCATTAGGATTAATAGTAACAATGCTCCATGAATAATATTTTTGAATTAATTCAGATAATGAATCTAGAAAAGTAGCCTTAGCTTCTTTATCCTGTTTTGCAATGTTTTTTAGATTGCTTATAAACTCCAGTAAGTTATCAGAACTAGGAATATTATATGAGGCTTTTATTTTTGCTAATGTTGTTTCTGCCTCAATATCAATAAGAAAAGGTAACAAAGAAACAGGATAGTCATCTTGGTTATCAGAGTAGTCAATCACTAAATCGATAGTAATTTGAGGGAATATAGAAAGAATTCTATCAACAGATATTTCTTTTTGACAGAAAGCTATTTTCTTAAATATTTCGATGCAGCTAATAGAAAAATCACATAAAGTTAATTTTTTAGGTGTTTTATCAGAAAAGACATAGCCTAATAGATGGGTGAAAGAAGTTTTTCCACTATTGTTTCTACCAACAATTAGAGTGATATTTTTCTCTAACTTAATAGAAATGTCCTCCAATAAGCGGAAGTTTTTTATTGCAATTTCCGATAAATACACTATTTTCACTCCTTTATCTATTTTGTCTTACTGATAATCCTATCAACTGCTTTTCGAGTAGTCTCCACAATATTAGCGATATTTTCAATAGAAATGTTTTTATTAAGAAATGCTGTTAGCATTGGCGGTTCTAATTTTTGTCTTCTTTTTTGTTCTAATCTGGCTTTTTCTTTAGCCTCGTATTTTTACCGGTTGATCTCTTATTACAGATCAGGATGCCTCCGATGACGAGAGCACCGCCGATGAACATTGGGAATGTTAATTTCTCGTCTAATAGTACTGCGCCGAGCAATACTGCGGTCAAAGGGTTAAGCGCAATGAATACGCCAGAGCGAGTGGAACCAATTCTTTGGATTCCGTCGTAATACCAGATGTAGGCCACCGCTGAACCTATTGCACCAAGATAAAGTAAGCTGGAGAGATCAGTCATGGGTAATGCATGTATTGCGGATAAACTCATTTGACCTGTGAAAATGGCCGTTACAGTTAGCATGATAGCGCCTGCCAGGATGGAGTATGTAACGGTGTGTAGCGGGCCGATTTGGCTCACAATGTTCTTGCAGAAGACGCTATAAGCAACCCAGCTTAAAACACAGCCAAATATCAAAGTGTCGCCCAACCAGTTACCTTCTTCTCCAACCGTCAGTTGTGGCGTTTTGCTAAAAATCACGATCATTGCACCAAGCAGACAAAGAATAATTCCCAGTATTTTCAATGATGATTGTTTTTCCTTATAAAAGAAATATGAAAAAATCGCCATTACTGCTGGATTCAGTGCCACGATAAGTGAAGCTCTGGATGCGGTTGTGTGATGCAGACCATAAAAGAAGAAAAGGTTGTAGGCGTATATTCCGCAAAGGCCAAGTCCAATGATTTTCAATAGTTGGGATAGATTAATCTTGACGAACATTTTTCCTGATAAAACGAGGAAAATAATTAGCGTCATGCCCGCAAGAATAAATCTGAGGCTTGCTGATAACAAGGGCGGTGTCTCGACAGAAATATATCGACCTGCAACAAATGTTCCGCCCCAGATGATAGCCACAAGAGACAGCTTGATATAGGTTGAGTAGTTGTTGACCGACTGCGTTGATGCGTGGTTGCTTTTCATGTTTGTCAATGTCGCAATTTATAGGGTGGAAGAGGCTTTCAAGGCGGCGTATTCCATCGTCTGTTCCAATATTTCACGTTGAGCGCGGCTACCTCCCAATAATGGCCATTTCTCATGGCTGAGACGAAGTTTATTTAGACACTCCTCATAGTGCCTGGATGTAAATAATAAGATCGCTTTAAGGACGTCTATCCCTGTGGAATGTGTGTCTGGTTCGATGCCAAATCCATCACTTTCCGCGATTAACTTTTCAATAAGAAAAGACTGATTTGTCGCAGAAAAAGCGAGTGCTGCATGTATCTTATGGAAGTAAGAGGTGGATGAGCTGATGCTGCCTGTCCAAAGAACGGCAAGACGTTCCCATATTGGTTGGAAGTTAGTGTCAGCAGATTTGAGCCTGAGTTGCCACAGGAATTCTACAGCGTCCAAATCTTGTTTAGCAAATGGATTGTCTTTTAGCGCATATAATTCATCAAAAGCTTGCAATGCCAGCGTGATCTCATCGGATCGTTCATACGCAATGGCGAGATGCCAGTATACATGCATTCCCATTCCGGCATTGGTTATCCAATGTTCTTTGCAGTTGGTCAAGAAGTGGCAAAGTTCTTTCCAGCGACCTAGCTCATGCAGGGCATGTGCGACAGCATGAATGCCATAGATATTGTCCGGCATTAATTTAACAGATTTAAAACCAACCTCTAAGGCATCATCAAAACATTGAGCTTCACAAAGGACGAATGATTTTATGGAAAGATAATATGGATAGAGGTAGTGAGTGCCAGGAATGTGTTCGTCGCAATAAAGCAGAAGAGACCTCAAGTTGGTTGTTTTGCCAGTGCAGAAATCAAGCATGTGAATAAAGAAGAGCGCGACAATATCCGATGGGTATGCTCGAATATGTTGGGTCAGAAGCGATCTCGCGTTATCGTAATCAAATTTCACCCATGCGCTGAATGCCTTATGGATAAGGCAAAGCTCAGGGAGAGAAAGGTCGTGTTCGTTCATTTGAGTTAATGTGATTTTGAATTTATAAAGTTCTTTCATCTCGCAAGAGGTGATTGCATCAAATCCCATCAGGAGTTTTTTGTAAGTTCGCTGAGTGTCATTCATTGGAATAAATTCGTCTGAAAATCCACGGAGGGATAAGAACGTGCTGTTTATTTCCGGCCATATGGAAGATGAACCATCAGAAAGCCATTGGTAACTCATAAAATCCCCTTTTTTAATTAATTATGGTTTGGAAACTCTGTTGAGCGTTTGGCGAGCATGCCTCGCCTACTGTTTTATATCCGCATTGCATATACTTATTCAGATGTATGATCATGCGGAAATGAGTGATTACTCAAGGGGGAGATAATGACTTTAACTCAGCTCGAAATTTTTGCTGTTGTTGCTGAACGGAAGGGCTTTACCTTAGCTGCGGCCCAGCTCAAGATATCTCAGTCTGGGGTTTCCCATGCCATCAGACTCCTTGAACAAGAGCTTGGCGTAGAGCTGCTACATCGGCATCAGGGAGTTGTCGAACTGACAGATATAGGAGAAAGTTTGCTACAAAAAGCCCAGGCCATTCTTGGTCTGGCTGAGACCATGCGGCAAGAGGCCGCGGATGCTCGGGGGATGAAACGAGGTACGTTGCGAATCGGGTCGTTTGGACCGACTTCATCCTTGTGGCTGCTGCCAACGGTACTGGCCGATTATCGCAGGCTTTACCCCGGCATTCAGGTCCATATTGATGAGGGACCAGATAGACAGGTAGTGCAATGGCTTATGGATAGGCGAGTGGATGTGGGATTTGTGACCTTGCCGGAAGATCAATTCGATACTTATCCGATTCTTGAAGACCAAATGGTGGCTTTATTGCCGGTAGATCACCCTTTAGTATTGCAGGATACGGTGACGTTGAAAGATCTGTGTGTTGGACCATTCGCGTTGACAGAAGCGGGATCGGCTGAACTGGTTTCCAGACTTTTTTTATCGGCAAGATTGCGACCTAATATTCGCTATCGGACGTCTCAATTGTTAAGTACTTTGGCTGCGGTTGAACGTGGGGATGCGGTGACGATTGTTGCCGAGTCATCTCTGCCGCCGACTCGTGATGTTCACTATGTCAAGAAAGCGCTGAATCCAAAAGTGAAACGACATGTCGGGTTGGCTGTGTTTGATGAACGTCAATCGTCACCGGCCGCTAAAGCATTTATCGCATTGGCGACTAAAAAGTTTCGCGTGATGAGTTCGGCTGTCTCCTTGGCTTTCAGGGAGCTCGTTGACCTGAGGCCATGAGGCTTCAGGTCGGGTTGCTTAATACTGAAAATCAACTTTGATCATATTGTAATGGGACGGGTAAACGGGGTAAGTACCTCCGTTGAGAATCCCACTAATTCTAAAGGAACCTCTGGCATCATAGCCGCTAAAGGCATTTGTAGAGCCATTTAGGTTACCGGAGACATCCAGGCACGACGATGGGGTGGATGAATATGGTGAGGTGTGACAAATGTGGAAAGTCTGAGTTGTCGCACCATTGTTATATAAACCGATATTCCAAGATACTGTCGTGATAGTTGCCTTTGTCGGTACCGAAGAGGGTGTGTTAAAGAAATTTGAGTTGGTGTAACCGGCAGCATAAACACTTGGGGCTCGGCTCGTTTGTGACCAAGTGCTGGTAGTGGCAAAGGCGATCTGAGCCGTTGTTAACGCTAGAAAACCTACTGCAATTTTGGTAAATCTTTTCATTCTTCAATCCTCATTGCTAGTGAGTTATCTTACTGTTATTTGCATGCAACCGTTGCGCGACATTCAATATGATTGGCGCACATGAAAATTGCTTGCTTATTGATTCCTATGGTTGTTCAAATCTTCCTTGATCGAATAAAAAGAATCTCACTGGAATAACAGTGGATCAAGCGAAGTCTTTGGCTGAATGTCTGAATCTGTGCGCTAGCTTCATCGACATTGTGTGATGTTTATGCCTAAAGGGGTATTGTTTGGTTGTGGATTTTTTGTCTTTCTCGACATTGGTAGTCGTGTATTTCGATTGTGTTTAGTTCATCGTGTAGTATTTATAGGGATGAAGAAAGTACTATTCTTTAATTGCAAAATATTTTTTCAACTTCTGCTTGCCAAATGTTTTTGGGTAGTACATAATGCACTCCTTTCGTCAATGAGGTATGGGAAAAATATCTTTTGAATCAATGAATTAGCTGATATTCAAAGAATTTATCTCCCGCTCCAAGTTTCTTCTTCAGTAGTTGTACTCACTTATTTTAGATTTGATTTTTGGGTTATATCTTCATAGTACAGATTTCTATTTCTTATCCACAGCTCGGAAGCTTGTTTCTCAGTAAATAAGTATGATGCTTTAGAATTATCACACAGACTTATCCACAGGCTGTTGCGTCTGAATTTTTCTGATTTTGAATGTTATAAAATAAGTATTCCTTTTGTAACTCGTTGATAGTTTTTCGGAATGATCCTTTGTTAAGAAATGTCATACTGATCACTTGCGCTTTTTTTGAGCATTGATCAACAAGGGGTTTTTATTTTATTCACAGGAAAATTATCTGAATCTTTTTATACGTTATAAAGATGGCTAATAATTAAGCATCTCTGGGCAAGCCTTTGGTTATTGCTCTAATAAGTCGTTTCTGTTGTGGTGTTTGTACATTAATAGTATTCGTTTTACGGCGAATGATTTGCTGTTCAATAGCCCAATGAATATGTTCATCTAGCATGGTGTTTAATCCGAGTTTTTGTTGCAGAGCCAGAACGATATCGTACTGATACGGTGCATTTCCTAAAGCAACAGTAATATTACGTAGCCAGCGTAAATAACCGATGCGACGAATTGCAGAACCTTCCGTTATTCGTAAGAATTTATCTTCATTCCAATTGAACAAGTCCAATAGCTTTGGTGTATGTAATGTTGCACGAGGGCTGAAATCATCTTCATCTGTCAATTGGGAAAAACGATTCCAAGGACAAATAATCTGGCAGTCATCACAACCGTAAATACGATTTCCCATCAGGGGACGAAATTCCTCAGGAATAATGCCTTCTAACTCAATGGTGAGGTAGGAAATACAACGGCGGGCATCAATAATATAAGGGGCGATAATTGCACCGGTTGGGCAGGTTGTCATGCAGGCGACACAGCGTCCACACTGTTCTTCTTGTGGAGGATCTATCGGCAGGGGAAGATTAATCAGCAACTCCCCGAGGAAAAACCATGAACCAGCTTCTCTATTAAGGATAAGTGAGTGTTTGCCAACCCAACCTAATCCGGCTTTGGCGGCGAGTGAGCGTTCCATTATGGGGGCGGAATCAACAAAAGGTCGAAAATTAAGGACTCCCTGATATGCGAAGTCATGGCAATAGTTTTGGATCTGTTCCCCGAGTTTCTTAAGACGTTGGCGTAGCAGTTTGTGATAATCTCTTCCCAAGGCATAACGGCTGATATAACCGAGTTCAGCGTCGTTTAGTGTGCTGGCAAAAGAAGCTTTAGCAGGGAGGTAATTCATTCTTACGCTAATAACCCTCAATGTCCCTGGCAAAAGTTCATCCGGGCGAGCACGCATCATGCCGTGGCGTTTCATCCATGCCATTTCCCCGTGATATTGTTTATCCAGCCATTCCTGAAGTTTTGGCTCTTCTACTGATAAATCAGTATCACAAATGCCAACTTGTTGGAAACCAAGAGAAAGACCCCATTGTTTGATGTTGGTGGCTAAAAGGTTAAGATCGAGAGGCGTTGTCATGGTGGAGATCGGTTTATACTGCAAGGCGTTGCAGTGTAGCATAATTTGTTTCAGGCCAAAAATAGTGGATTTGATAATGAAACTGAGCAGAAGATGTTAAATGTTGATAATAGAAGTGTGTTAGGGTTATCGTTTTGGCTGATGAATTAATAAAATAACAGATATTATTCGATGAAAGAACTTGTTTTATCACTTAAAGATGAAGATGCGACAGTTTCTCTTGGGAGCGCGGTTGCTGCTGCCTGTAATAGTGGTAGTGTAATTTATTTATATGGTGATTTGGGGGCTGGTAAGACTACGTTTAGCCGTGGTTTTTTGCACTCCTTAGGTCATAAAGGGCATGTAAAAAGCCCAACTTATACTTTGGTTGAGCCTTATGCTTTAACACCGAGGTCGGTTTACCATTTCGATCTTTACCGATTGGCAGATCCGGAAGAGTTGGAATTTATGGGAATACGTGATTATTTCCATCAAGATGCTATTTGTCTGGTGGAATGGCCTCAGCAAGGAGAAGGGGTGTTACCGGATGCAGATCTTGAATTACATTTGAGTTACCAGCCAGAAGGGCGACAGGCACATTTTATTGCTTTGTCTAAATATGGTGAGAGCCTGTTAGATAATTTGAAATATTTATAAGAGATCACCTGACCATGACGCGTCCTTTAGTCGCAAAAATGATAAAGAAATGGCAAGTCAGTTTTATGGTAATGTGCTGGCTGTTTATTATGATAAGCAGTTTAGTGGTAACAACGGCAACAGCGGCGACTTTATCCGATATTCACGTCAGTAACAGCATAAATGAATCTAAAGTGACGATGGTTTTTTCAGGTGATCGCCCTAACTACAGTTTTTTCTCATTGCATTCGCCAGAGCGTTTAGTGGTAGATATCCATCAATCAGAAAAAATTGTTGGTTTACCTATGCATCTACCGGGGCAGGATTTAGTAAGGAAAATCCGTTCCAGCCAATCACCTGATCGACAAAAAAAACGAATTGTATTTGAACTAAATAATAAAGTTAAAGTCAATTCTATAGTACAGCAGTCGGGTAGTGAATATCGGGTGATTTTTACCCTACGGGCTTCTGGGGTATCGACGAGTAAGCCTGTTTTTAGGGAGAGTTCACAAATAGCCACAAGTAAGTCATCACTTACTAACAACAAATTGCAGACGACAAAGCAGACTGCTTTGCAAGCAACTTCCAAGGGCAGTCAGCGAGTGGTTGTTGCTATTGATGCAGGACATGGTGGTCAAGACCCCGGTGCGATTGGGCAACGTGGATTGAAAGAAAAGAATGTGACTATCAGTGTGGCACGCAAACTTGAGGCACTGTTACGTAATGATCCTATGTTCAAACCTGTTCTGACCCGTAACGGAGACTATTTTATTTCTGTTGCTGGTCGTTCTGAGGTTGCGCGTAAACATAGCGCGAATATGTTGGTTTCTATTCATGCAGATGCTGCCCCTAATCGTAGTGCGCGTGGTGCTTCTGTCTGGGTGTTGTCAAACAAGCGTGCAAACAGTGAATTGGGTAATTGGCTTGAGCAGCATGAGAAACAGTCTGAGTTACTGGGCGGCGCAGGGGATGCATTGGCAAATGGTGCCGATCCCTACCTAAGTCAGGCGGTGCTGGATCTGCAATTTGGCCACTCCCAACGGGTGGGTTATAACGTTGCAGTACAGGTTATCAGTGAGTTGCGCAAAGTCGGCTTATTACATAAACGTTCACCAGAGCATGCCAGCTTAGGTGTGTTACGTTCACCGGATATTCCTTCAATCTTAGTGGAAACGGGATTTATCAGTAACTCAGCAGAAGAAGCATTACTTGGTTCCAATGATTTTCAGGATAAGCTGGCAAACGCTATCCATCGGGGGCTGCGCAACTATTTTCTAGCGAATCCATTACAGGCGGCACCTAAAACAGCCAAAAAGTAAAGGTTAAATATGGCGATTAAGATCCTACCTCCTCAATTAGCAAACCAAATTGCGGCTGGCGAAGTCGTAGAACGTCCTGCATCAGTAGTAAAAGAGTTGGTGGAGAATAGCCTTGATGCTGGCGCTAGCCGTATTGATATTGAAATTGAGCGCGGTGGGGTAAAACTTATTCGTGTCCGTGATAATGGCTGTGGCATTAACCATCAAGATCTTGCGCTAGCGTTGGCTCGTCATGCTACCAGTAAGATTGCTACACTCGATGATTTGGAAGCCATTATTAGTATGGGATTCCGTGGGGAGGCGCTGGCGAGTATCAGCTCAGTTTCGCGTCTGACATTGACTTCCCGTACGGAAGAACAGCATGAGGCTTGGCAAGCCTATGCGGAAGGGCGGGATATGGCGGTGACGGTGAAGCCGGCGGCACATCCGGTAGGCAGTACTGTCGAAGTGCTGGATCTGTTTTATAACACACCCGCGCGGCGCAAATTTCTGCGAACAGAAAAAACAGAATTTGGTCATATTGATGAAGTTGTCAGACGTATTGCACTGGCGCGTTTGGATGTATTAATCAATTTGCATCATAACGGTAAATTAGTGCGCCAATACCGGCCAGCGAAAGATGAATCACAATACGAGCGGCGGTTAGCCTCCATTTGCGGTACCGCTTTTATGCAACGGGCACTTTCTCTTTCCTGGCAGCATGACGATTTATCGATTAAAGGATGGGTTGTTGACCCGATGAATGCTGAGGTGAGTGGCGATATTCAATATTGTTATGTAAACGGACGTATGATGCGTGATCGCTTAATTAATCATGCTATCCGTCAGGCTTATCAAGATTTGCTCCGAGGAGAACAACAGCCTGCTTATGTTTTATATTTGGAGGTTGATCCGCATCAGGTCGATGTGAATGTGCATCCCGCTAAGCATGAAGTTCGCTTCCATCAAGCTCGTTTGGTTCATGATTTTATCTATCAAGGTGTAACGGCCGTATTAAAACAGCGCGGAAGCGGCGCTGAATTGGATCTGGCTTGTTGTGAACCTGCTCCGGCATGGGAGCCGGAAAACCGTCCATCAGCGGGGGAAAACCATTTTTCCCGGCAAAACAATGCTACATCCACGACAACATCGTCACCGAAAGAGGTTTTGTCAAGTAAAGGGAGTGCAGGGAGCTCTCGCGGTGGTGAAAATCGCCAATATCATGGAGACCATTATCAGAAACGTCAGGGTGAGGTGTATCAGAAACTGATGCAATCTGTTCCTGAATCCGAAGAGAAAAGGGAGCTGTTTCCGGCAAGAATCGCTCCGGTTATGGCAAAAAAGGTTACTTCGGCACCTATTCAGGCTAAAAATAGCAGCCATAGTTTTGGTAAGGTATTGAGTATATATTCATCGTGCTATGCTCTGATTGAATCTCCATTGGGAATTGGGTTGTTATCTTTGCCGGTAGCTGAATGTTGGTTAAGGCGAGCACAGTTAACACCAACAGAGCAAGGGCTGAAATCGCAGCCACTGTTGATACCGCTGAAACTCGCTCTTAGCAAAGAGGAAGCTGATACTTTAAATCGTTACAGTGACTTATTGGGTTCTTTTGGGATTGAAGCCTCTATATCTCATGGAAAAGCTACCCTACGTGCGGTATCGTTACCATTACGTCAACAAAATCTGCCTAAATTAATTCCTGAGTTGCTAGGTTATTTAGCACAACAGCCATCAGTATCGACAGAACAGGTTGTAACTTGGCTTGCTCGTCATATCGGCAGTGAATATGAAACGTGGAATGTTGCGCAGGCGGTACAGTTATTAGCTGATGTTGAGCGTCTTTGCCCACAACTGGTAAAATCTCCACCAGATGGGTTATTACAATTAATTGATTTACAAGCAGTGGTGGCATCTCTTACTCATGAGTGATCAGAAAACTCAACATCTACCAATGGCAATTTTTGTTATGGGGCCGACGGCCTCGGGCAAAACAGCTTTATCTATCGCTTTACGCCAGCATCTTCCGGTGGAACTGATCAGCGTTGATTCTGCACTGATTTATCGTGGCATGGATATAGGCACCGCTAAACCAACAACCGAAGAGCAAGCGTTGGCACCTCATCGTTTAATCGATATTCTGGACCCTTCTCAGCCTTATTCTGCTGCTGATTTCCGTCGTGATGCATTGAAGGAAATGGCAGAAATTACCGCTTCTGGTCGTATTCCTCTGCTGGTTGGAGGAACGATGCTCTATTTCAAGGCGTTACTTGAAGGTTTATCGCCTTTGCCTTCTGCTGATCCAGTTATTCGGATGCAAATAGAACAGCAAGCGGTAGAACAGGGATGGGATGCATTGCATCAGCAATTACAGAAGATTGATCCGGTAGCGGCGTTAAGAATTCATCCTAATGATCCACAGAGGCTTTCTCGGGCACTGGAAGTTTTTCTTATTTCAGGTAAGACTCTCACTGAATTGACTAAATTGTCAGGAGAATCGTTGCCTTATCGTGTTCATCAATTTGCTATTGCACCGGTGAAACGTGAGATCCTTCATCAACGTATCGAAGCGCGTTTTCATCAAATGCTTGAATCAGGGTTTGAAGAGGAAGTTAAAGCACTTTATGCTCGTCATGATTTGCATGTGGATTTACCTTCTATTCGTTGTGTTGGTTATCGTCAGATGTGGTCTTATCTTTCCGGCGAAATTGACTATGATGAAATGATTTATCGCGGTATTTGTGCGACGCGCCAGTTGGCAAAGCGTCAGATAACTTGGCTCAGAGGTTGGAAGCCGGTTCATTGGTTGGATAGTTCTCAACCAGAGCAAGCTTTAAGCACAGTTATGCAGGTTGTTAGTGCATAGGTTTATTGATTGTGTACAATTGATGAGTACCAAAGCGCAATTTTTGAGTAGTTCATTTTTTCGAACCTTTAGGTTCTTAGTTAAAAACAACAAAATAAGGAAAATATAGAATGGCTAAGGGGCAATCTTTGCAAGATCCGTTCCTGAACGCATTGCGGCGTGAAAGGGTCCCGGTTTCTATTTATTTGGTTAACGGCATCAAATTGCAGGGTCAGATTGAATCTTTTGACCAGTTTGTCATTTTACTGAAAAATACGGTTAGCCAGATGGTTTATAAACATGCCATCTCTACTGTTGTACCTTCCCGCCCAGTTTCTCATCACAGTAGCAATACAAGTGTTGGAGCGAGCGTAGGTAATTATCATTCTGGTGGCGTTTCTGCTCCGGCAGCACAACAGGAAAGTGATGGTACTGAATAAGCTTGAGAGCGGTAATAGAATGAAGAAAAACATAGGTAGGGGGTTTTACCTATGTTTTTTCCTGTAGTTTTTTACTCAGCCTGAGAGGTCGCACCTTTGTTTGAACGTTATGAAGGCGGCGAACAAGCCGTTGTGGTGCATGTTTTTTTCTCGCAGGATAAAGACACAGATAATCTCAGTGAGTTTGAATCACTGGTAACTTCTGCTGGTGTAGTTCCTGTGCAAATTGTCACGGGGAGCAGGAAAGCCCCTCATCCGAAATATTTTGTTGGAGAAGGTAAGGCGGAAGAGATTGCTGAGGCGGTGCAGGCTAGTGGTGCTGATGTTGTGTTGTTTAATCATGCACTCAGTCCTGCACAGGAACGCAATCTTGAGCGGCTCTGTCAGTGTCGAGTTATCGACCGCACCGGTGTGATTCTGGATATTTTTGCTCAACGGGCGCGGACTCACGAAGGGAAGTTACAGGTAGAGTTGGCGCAGTTACGTCATCTTTCTACCCGTCTTGTCCGGGGATGGACTCACCTTGAACGTCAGAAAGGTGGGATTGGTTTGAGAGGGCCGGGGGAAACGCAGCTTGAGACGGATCGGCGTTTATTACGGGATAAAATCCGTCAGATTCTGAGTCGTCTGAGCCGGGTTGAGAAACAGCGTGAACAGGGGCGTCAAGCGCGAAATAAAGCGGATATACCGACGGTTTCATTGGTGGGATATACCAACGCCGGTAAATCGAGCTTGTTTAATCGCATGACGGCGGCTGAGGTTTATGCGGCTGATCAATTGTTCGCTACGCTGGACCCAACGTTGCGCCGGATTGAAGTTAATGATGTTGGTACGGTGGTACTGGCTGATACGGTTGGCTTTATTCGCCATCTGCCTCATGATCTGGTGGCGGCATTTAAAGCAACATTGCAAGAAACCCGGCAGGCAACATTGTTGCTGCATATTGTTGATGCTGCGGATAGCCGCATCGACGAAAATATTGCCGCTGTTGACAGCGTACTGGAAGAAATTGAAGCGCATCAAATTCCGGTACTGTTGGTGATGAATAAGATTGATATGCTGGAAAGCTTCACACCGCGTATTGATCGCAACGAAGATAACTTACCGGTTAGAGTTTGGTTGTCTGCGCAAACCGGTGAAGGTATCCCGTTATTGTTACAAGCGTTAACGGAGCGTCTTTCGGGTGAAATTGCACATTACGAATTGCTTTTGCCGCCAGAAGCTGGTCGTTTACGCAGCCGCTTCTATCAACTGCAAGCAATAGAGAAAGAGTGGATAGAAGAGGACGGTAAAGTTGGTATCGAAGTGAGAATGCCGATTGTTGACTGGCACCGTCTATGCAAACAAGAACAGGATTTGTTTGATTATGTTGTCTGATATACCTGTCAGGTGGATATCAGAAAACTTATGTGATTGAGAGTCGGCTTATTTATAAGAGGCTCTTGGCCTGAAAAACCAATCATAAAAGAATGGAGCTAAAACATGGCGTGGAATCAGCCCGGGAACAACGGACAAGACCGCGACCCGTGGGGGAGCAGCAATAATAGCGGCAATTCCGGCGGGAACAAAAGTGGTCGAAACCGTGGGGCATCTGATCTCGACGATCTGTTCCGTAAGCTGAGCAGTAAACTCGGGGGCTTTGGTGGGAACAAGGGCGGTAATGGTTCTGACCAAGGGACAAAATTTGGCGGGCGTATTGTTAGCCTTGTCGCTGTTGCTGTCGTCGTGATCTGGGCCGCTAGCGGTTTTTATACGATTAAAGAAACAGAACGTGGTGTTGTTACCCGCTTAGGTAAGTTTAACCATATTGTGCAGCCAGGTCTGAACTGGAAACCCACATTCATTGATGAAGTTGTTCCAGTTAACGTGGAATCTGTTCGTGAATTGGCAACCGCCGGCGTGATGCTGACATCAGATGAAAGCGTTGTTCGCGTGGAGATGAACGTGCAGTATCGTGTGACTGATCCTGCCGCTTATCTTTACAGCGTGACAAGTCCTGATAATAGCTTGCGTCAGGCAACGGATAGCGCGGTACGTGGTGTTGTTGGTAAATATACGATGGATAAAATTTTGACGGCAAACCGCATGATTGTCCGTGATGACACTCAGCGTGAGTTGGAAAAGACGATTCTTCCGTATCGAATGGGAATAACCTTATTGGATGTTAACTTCCAGGCTGCTCGTCCGCCGGAAGAAGTTAAGGCTGCCTTTGACGATGTTATTGCTGCCCGTGAAAATGAACAGCAGTCTATTCGTGAAGCAGAGGCTTATTCGAACGAGGTCTTGCCACGCGCGAAAGGTGATGCGCAACGTATCATTGAAGAGGCGAAAGCGTATAAAGCTCGCGTAGTTTTGGAAGCGCAGGGGGAAGTGGCAAGCTTTGCCAAAATGTTGCCTAGGTATAAAGAGGCACCTGAAATTACCCGTGAACGTCTGTACATTGAAACGATGGAAAAAGTGTTGAGCCGTACCCGTAAAGTTATTGTTAATGATAACAACAATAATTTGTTGGTATTGCCATTGGAGCAAATGTTACGTGGCGATGCTTCTGGTGTTAAAAAAGAGGGAACAGTGCAATCAGATAATTCGGTAGCTTCTGATCTGCGGGTTACCCGTCCAACTTTGCCTACAAATTCAGGCCGGGGCGCGAATTATAACCGAACAGATAATCTGCGTAATGACATTATCAGGGTAGGGAGATAATAATCATGCGTAAATCATTAGGCTTTGTTATTGTCGCAGTATTAGTTGCTCTCTATGTCTCTCTATTTATTGTGCAGGAAGGACAGCGTGGCATTGTACTGCGTTTTGGTAAGGTTCTGCGTGATGCGGGAAATAAACCGATTGTTTATGAGCCGGGGCTACATTTCAAAATACCTTTTGTTGAAACGGTAAAAACTCTGGATGCTCGTATTCAGACTATGGATATTCAGGCCGACCGTTTCTTGACCAGTGAAAATAAGGACCTGATAGTTGATTCTTACCTGAAATGGCGGATTAACGATTTCAGCCGTTATTATCTGGCAACCGGCAATGGTGATATTTCTCAAGCGGAAGTATTGTTAAAGCGTAAATTCAGTGACCGTCTGCGTTCTGAGATTGGCCGTAAGGATGTTCGTGGTATCGTAACGGATTCCCGTGGTCAATTAACTACGGATGTTCGCGATGCTCTGAACAAAGGTACAACGGATAAAGAAACAGCGACTACAACTGAAGCAGATGATGCTATTGCATCGGCGGCGGCTCGTGTAGAGCAAGAAACAGCAGATAAACAACTTGCTATCAATCCGAACAGTATGGCGGCATTGGGTATTGAAGTTGTTGATGTACGTATCAAACAGATCAATTTACCATTGGAAGTTTCAGAAGCGATTTACCAGCGTATGCGCGCTGAGCGTGAAGCGGTAGCTCGTCGTCATCGTTCACAAGGTTTGGAAGAAGCAGAGAAACTGCGTGCAGCAGCAGATAAACAAGTTATTGAAATCCGTGCAAAAGCGGAGCGTGAAGCGCTGACTTTGCGTGGTTCTGGTGATGCGGAAGCCGCTAAACTGTTTGCTGATGCATTCAGCCAAGCGCCAGATTTCTATGCCTTTATCCGTAGCTTACGTGCTTATGAGAGAAGCTTTAGTGAAGATGGGAAAGATGTTCTGGTATTAAGCCCAGAAGCTGATTTCTTCCGCTATATGAAAGCACCTGAAAAGCGTGCAGGTCAGCACTAATAGATGCTGAATCAGTCACAGGCCCGCATCAGGCGGGCCTTATCGTGTCTGGTGGCTAACAAAAATAACGGATGTGATAAAAATTACTGAAAGGTGTGGGATGAGATGTTAGAATCCATTTTTAAGCAACCGAGTGAATTTTGAAATGGGTAAGAACGTTGTCGTATTGGGCACCCAATGGGGTGACGAGGGCAAGGGCAAGATCGTCGACTTGCTGACTGAACGAGCTAAGTATGTTGTTCGTTATCAAGGGGGCCATAATGCTGGTCATACACTGGTTATCAACGGTGAAAAAACCGTTCTCCACTTAATCCCATCAGGGATTCTGCGTGAAAATGTTATCAGTATCATTGCAAATGGTGTCGTATTAGCGCCTGATGCGTTGATGAAAGAGATGAACGCATTAGAATCTCGTGGTATTCCTGTTCGCGAGCGTCTGCTCATTTCAGAAGCCTGTCCACTTATTCTGCCATACCATGTTGCATTAGATAATGCCCGTGAAAAAGCGCGCGGTGCAAAAGCAATTGGTACAACCGGCCGTGGTATTGGTCCTGCGTATGAAGACAAAGTTGCTCGTCGTGGTCTGCGGGTTGGTGATTTGTTTGATAAAGAAACATTCGCGGTTAAGCTGAAAGAAATTATCGAATATCACAATTTCCAACTGGTTAACTACTACAAAGAACCGGCGGTTGATTACCAGAAAACTCTGGATGAAATCATGGCTGTTGCCGATATTCTGACGGATATGGTCGTCGATGTTTCTGATTTGTTGTATAAAGCAACTCAGAAAGGTGAATTGGTTATGTTCGAAGGGGCACAGGGCACGTTGTTGGATATTGACCACGGTACCTACCCATATGTGACCTCTTCTAACACTACGGCGGGTGGCGTTGCAACAGGTTCCGGTTTAGGTCCATGCTATGTTGATTATGTTTTGGGGATCATCAAAGCATACTCTACTCGTGTCGGCGCGGGTCCATTCCCAACTGAACTGTTTGATGAAACTGGCAGTTACTTGCGCGAAAAAGGCCAAGAGTTTGGCGCGACTACGGGGCGTAGCCGCCGCACTGGTTGGCTGGATATCATTGCCATCCGTCGTGCAGTACAGATCAACTCACTGTCAGGTTTCTGTATGACCAAATTGGACGTATTGGATGGCTTGAAAGAAGTGAAAATCTGTGTTGGTTACCGTATGCCTGATGGCAGTGTGATTGAAACGACACCTATGGCTGCGGATGACTGGGAAGGTATTGAGCCTGTTTATGAGACTATGCCAGGCTGGAATGAAAGCACTTTCGGCGTGAAAGAGCATAGCAAATTGCCTCAGGCAGCATTGAACTATATCAAACGTGTAGAAGAGTTGACCGGTGTTCCGGTTGATATTATTTCTACAGGCCCGGATCGTTCAGAAACTATCATTCTGCGTGATCCGTTTGATGCCTGATGGTACTTATGATCAGGTAAAGCCGGGCTTTTCAGCCCGGTTTTTTGCTATTTATTGTGGCCTTTTTGGCTTAATGATTAGGAGATCAATATGATTTTGGCCGATTCATGGTATATAAGTTGAACAAGTGCTTATTTTTTCAGTTTGTTCTCGGATATATTAATTTATATCTTATTACCCAGAGGTTGATGTGCAGTTAACGAGTTTTACAGATTATGGCTTGCGCGCGCTAATTTATATGGCTGCTTTACCGCAAAGCCGGATGACCAGTATTTCTGAAGTCACTGATATTTATGGTGTTTCTCGTAACCACATGGTAAAAATCATTAACCAATTGAGCCACTTAGGATTAGTGGATGCTGTTCGTGGTAAAAACGGCGGTATCCGTTTAGGTAAGCCAGCGAAAGATATCAGAATTGGCGATGTCGTTCGCGCTCTTGAACCATTATCGTTGGTTAACTGTAGTCAGGAATCTTGCCATATCACGTCTGCATGTCGTCTGAAGGTGGTCTTAAATCAGGCAATAGAAAGGTTTTTAGAAGAGCTGGATAAGCATACTTTAGCTGATATGATTGAAGATAATATCCCCCTTTATAAGCTGCTTCTGACCGAATGAATAAATGGCGCAAACAGCCTGCTGATGACAACGGAGGAACAGCCATGTCACAAGATCCTTTTTTGGGGCGCGAAGCAGAAAAATACGAATCACCTATTCCAAGCCGCGAGTACATCTTAGATATTATTGCTAAACATACTGTACCGGTAAGTCGCCAGGAACTGGCGCAAGAACTGAATCTGATTAACGATGAAGATATTGAAGCGTTACGTCGTCGTTTACGGGCTATGGAACGGGATGGTCAACTGGTTTTCACTCGTCGCCAATGCTATGCCTTGCCGGAAAGGTTAGATTTATTGAAAGGTACGGTTATTGGGCATAGAGATGGTTATGGTTTTCTGCGAGTAGAAGGCCACAAAGATGATTTTTATCTCTCTGCTGAGCAGTTAAAGGCAGCTATTCATGGTGATGTTGTGTTGGCACAACCATTGCCTATGAATCGCAAAGGGCGTAATGAAGCGCGTATCGTTCGTGTATTGGAGCCTAAGGACAGCCAGATTGTTGGTCGCTATTTTCTTGATTCTGGTATGGGATTTGTCGTGCCAGATGATAGCCGTTTAAGCTTTGATATCCTGATCCCGCAAGATGAAAGCGGTGGTGCTCGCATGGGGAATGTGGTGGTGGTTGAGTTGATCACACGCCCGGCGCGCCGCACAAAAGCTGTTGGTAAAATTGTTGAAGTATTGGGTGAAAAGATGGGAACGAACATGGCAGTGGAAATTGCTCTACGTACCCATGAAATCCCCCACAGTTGGCCGCTACAGGTGGAAAATCAGGTTGCTTCCTTGGATGAGCAGGTACCAGAATCGGCGAAAAAAGGCCGTGTTGATCTGCGCGCTCTGCCGCTAGTGACAATTGATGGTGAAGATGCCCGTGATTTTGATGATGCCGTTTATTGTGAAAGGAAGCGAAGCGGTGGTTGGCGTTTATGGGTTGCCATTGCTGATGTCAGTTACTATGTGCGTCCACAAACGGCGTTAGATACCGAGGCACGTAATCGGAGTAACTCGGTTTACTTCCCATCTCAGGTTGTCCCCATGCTGCCGGAGGTGCTTTCTAATGGCCTCTGTTCTTTGAACCCGCAGGTTGATCGTCTATGTATGGTGTGTGAGATGACGGTTTCAGCACAGGGGCGATTATCATCCTATAAATTTTACGAAGCTGTCATGAATTCTCACGCTCGTCTGACATATACCAAGGTATGGCGAATGTTGCAGGGTGACGAAGAGCTGCGTGAGCACTACAAGCCACTGGTTAAGCATATTGAGCATTTACATGAGTTGTATCAGGCATTGGAAACTGCCCGTGAACAACGTGGCGCAATCTCGTTTGAGTCAGAAGAGGCGAAGTTTATCTTTAATGCTGAACGTCGTATCGAGCGAATTGAACCGATTGTTCGCAATGATGCTCATAAGTTGATTGAAGAGTGCATGATTCTGGCGAATATTGCTGCGGCGCGTTTCGTGGAAAAAAATGGGGAACCGGTACTTTACCGTATTCATGATCGGCCAAAAGAAGAGAGCATTGTTAACCTGCGCACGGTTTTCGGCGAATTGGGATTGACGTTGCCTGGTGGTATGCAACCAACACCAAAGGATTATGCTCAATTGATGCATCAAGTGGCTGAACGCCCGGATCATGAACTATTGCAAACCTTATTGCTACGCTCAATGAAACAGGCAATTTATGATCCGGAAAACCGGGGTCACTTTGGTCTGTCATTAAATTCTTATGCGCATTTTACCTCACCTATTCGTCGTTACCCTGATCTAGTATTGCATCGAGCGATTAAATATCTGCTGGCGAAACAGCAAGATATTGTTGAGCAATGTGGAACACCGACCGGGGGATGGCACAGTGATATGGAACAGATGTTGCAACTGGGCCAACACTGTTCCATGACAGAGCGCCGTGCAGATGAAGCGACGAGAGACGTTGCCGATTGGCTTAAGTGTGATTTTATGCAGGATCAGGTGGGCAATGTTTTTACTGGGATTATCACGAGTGTGACAGGTTTTGGTTTCTTTGTTCGCTTGAATGATCTGTTTATTGACGGCTTGGTGCATGTTTCCACATTGAGTAATGATTATTATCATTTCGATAATGTCGGTCAGCGTTTAGTGGGTGAACACTCGGGTAAAACTTTCCGGTTAGGGGATGAAGTTGAAATTCGTGTGGAAGCGGTTCATATGGATGAACGTAATATTGACTTTAAGCTGCTTTCTACCACCCGAAAAGCCCAGAATGTAGGCAAAACAGAGCGTGATAGAGCGAAAAAAATAGAATCTGGCCGCAGAAACAGTAAGAAAAAAGGGCGTGGTTATCGCAAAGAAACTCACTTTGAGCTTGATGGTGCTGTCCGTAAAAAGAGATCGGCGGATAAACCTAAAGTGGAGAAGAAAAAGGGTAAAACGCTTTCTGCCAAGACTCAGAAAATTGCCGCTAAATTCAAAGCCAAGCGGGCTAAGAAAAGCGCAGATAAATAATCAAAGGGCTATCCTATTGCAGGATAGCCTGAATATTTTAATCTCCCCCTGAATAGATGGAGCTTACCGAATAGGCTCACAGTATTCGTCAGTGCTGTATGACAGTGAAAATAAGAAGATTATGAGTGAAATTATCTACGGTATTCATGCCGTTAAAGCTTTACTGGAGCGCGATCCTCAACGTTTTATCGAAGTTTATGTCCTGAAAGGACGTGAAGATCGCCGCCTGACACCATTGATTCATGCGCTGGAAAGCATCGGGATGACTATCCAACTGGCAAATCGTCAGTGGCTGGATAATCAAACGGAAGGCGCGGTGCATCAGGGAATTATTGCTAAAGTGAAACCAGGGCGTCAGTACCAAGAAAACGACCTGCCAGATTTACTGGCACAAGTGGAAACCCCTTTCTTGTTGGTGCTTGATGGTGTAACAGATCCCCATAATCTGGGGGCTTGTTTGCGTAGTGCTGATGCAGCAGGTGTACATGCTGTTATTGTTCCTCGTGACCGCTCCGCTCAGCTTAATGCCACGGCGAAGAAAGTGGCATGTGGTGCTGCGGAAAGCGTACCACTTATTCGAGTCACCAACCTTGCCCGGACTTTGCGTTTATTGCAGGAGTACAATATTTGGGTGGTAGGCACAGCAGGCGAAGCTGACCATACGCTATATCAGAGCAAACTAACCAGTCCTATGGCGTTGGTGATGGGAGCGGAAGGTGAAGGTATGCGTCGTCTGACTCGCGAACACTGTGATGAATTGATTAGCATCCCAATGGCGGGTTCTGTCTCATCGTTGAATGTGTCTGTTGCCACCGGAATTTGCCTGTTTGAAGCGGTGCGTCAGCGTAGCTCGTTATAACTCACCTATCTGACATTATGAAACAAAAGTATTTTTGCATTGTTCATTCCTTGAGTTTTTGATGTAGGGTAGGTATAGTTACGCGTCAATTTTTCAGCCGCACTTAAACAAGTTCCTTGCCTCCACGGGCCGCGGTTGACCCTGACAGGAGGCTGAATAATCCGTAAGGAGCAATTCTAATGCGTCATTACGAAATCGTTTTTATGGTCCATCCTGACCAAAGCGAACAGGTTCCGGGCATGATCGAGCGTTACAGTGCGACTATCGCTAGCGCGCAAGGTCAGATTCACCGTCTGGAAGACTGGGGCCGCCGTCAACTGGCTTACCCAATCAACAAACTGCACAAAGCTCACTATGTTCTGATGAACGTTGAAGCGCCGCAGGAAGTGATTGATGAGCTGGAAACTAACTTCCGCTTCAACGATGCCGTTATCCGCAGCATGATTATGCGCGTTAAGCACGCGGTAACTGAAGCATCTCCAATGGTTAAAGCCAAAGATGAACGTCGCAGCCGTGACTTCTCTCTGGAAGACGCCAATATGGATGCTGAAGAAGCTGGGGATTCTGAAGAGTAATAACTGTGACAACGAATCGTTTGGTGCTTTCTGGCACAGTGTGCAAAGTTCCCATTCGAAAAGTCAGTCCTGCCGGCATTCCTCATTGCCAGTTTGTACTTGAACACCGTTCACAGCAACAGGAAGCCGGTCTGAGCAGGCAAGCATGGTGCAGAATGCCCGTTATTGCCAGCGGACAATTGTTACAAGTTTTAACTCACAGTATAACGGTCGGCAGTCGATTAACCGTTTCGGGATTCATTAGTTGCCATCAAGGTCGCAATGGTCTTAACAAACTGGTTCTTCATGCCGAGCAGATTGAATTGATAGATTCTGGAGACTAGCCAAATGGCACGTTATTTCCGTCGTCGCAAGTTCTGCCGTTTCACCGCGGAAGGCGTTCAAGAGATTGATTATAAAGACATCGCTACGCTGAAAAACTACATCACCGAGAGCGGTAAAATTGTACCAAGCCGTATCACTGGCACCCGTGCAAAATACCAGCGTCAGCTCGCTCGTGCTATCAAGCGCGCGCGCTACCTGTCTTTGTTGCCTTACACTGATCGTCATCAGTAATCGGCACAGTCCATTAACGACTCTGAGAGGATAAGGTAATGCAAATTATTCTGCTTGATAAAGTAGCAAACCTGGGTAGCCTGGGTGATCAAGTTAACGTTAAACCGGGTTATGCCCGTAACTACTTAGTACCACAGGGCAAAGCTGTTCCTGCAACTAAGAAAAACATCGAATTCTTCGAAGCACGCCGCGCTGAACTGGAAGCTAAATTGGCTGACGTTCTGGCAGCAGCACAAGCTCGCGCTGAGAAAATTAATGCACTGGGTTCCGTTACTATCGCTTCTAAAGCGGGTGACGAAGGTAAACTGTTCGGTTCTGTCGGTACTCGTGATATCGCTGATGCAGTTACTGCTGCGGGCGTTGAAGTCTCTAAGAGCGAAGTGCGTCTGCCTAATGGCGTTCTGCGTACTACTGGTGAACACGAAGTTAACTTCCAGGTACACAGCGATGTATTCGCTAAATTGAACGTTAACATTGTTGCTGAAGCTTAATCTCTGATTAACTGATGCTAACAAGTAAAAAACGCTGGCAATGCCGGCGTTTTTTATTGGTGCGCCGGGTAAGGCGCAGTCTCTTAACCAAGGGGGATTAAGAGATGACTTCCTCTGCATACCCGGTAGCATGAAGAGCTGAACATGATTAACCGTAATGAGAACACGGATACTCGGTGTTGATTAATGACACATAAGTGCAAAACATTTCAGCCATAGAGAGAAATAGCGGACAGTATTCGCAAGGGCTACTTAGGGGGATGAAATCAACCCGGCGGTCAGTGCGAGCGAAAGCGGAAAAGTTGTTGACAATGGAAACGGTGATAGAAAGAGCTAGCTTAATCGAGGAGAAAGTTGTCTCCGCTACAATACGGACATATTAACATGCAGGGACGTTACTTCTTCACAGTTCCGGAAGTCGTCAGCAGAAAGGAGCTAAGGCCATTTAATGAAGATGATAACGCTATGATTTATAATTAAATGGCTATGTAAAATGACCGCTTAACGGCGTTTACTATTCCATTGCTCCCCAAGCCCCAACATCTATCATGCCTGTTGCACTTAATATGTTAATTTGGCTTTAGTTTTTGTGAAGCGTGATTTTTATCTTCATGATATTTAATCCTCATCATTAATTAGTGTTTGTGCATATAAAAGATCTGCGGCACGATGACAAAGTTCTGTAAATATGGCTATTTCACTTTGGGACATATTAGATTCCACAATATCAGCCATATTGTGTCTGTTGGACTCGACTCGCTGCAAAAACATTAGCCCCTTTGGACTCAATTTAGTGACCAACTCGCGTTTATCGTTTTCTCCTGTTTCTTGTTTAATAAATTCGTTATCTTTTAGCAATCTCAGAATCTTAGACATTTTAGAGCGAGTAAAGCCGAGTTTTTCGCCAATCGCAGTAGGATTCATAGATTGATATTGTCGAAGTAAATGTAAAGTATCATATTCTGCCCATGAAATACCCTCTGGGTTTGTGATGGCCCTTCTTGCGACAAGGACACACTGAAGCCTGCTCAATGCATCTTCAAAAGGTGTTACGGTAGTATCACAAGTATCTTGATTATCTGTTGTCATGTCGGCTCTTTTATAATCTGAATGTTGAATAATAAATCGAGTTAACTGCCTGTCCCATAAATAAAAATTTATAAAGAAAAGTGATTTTTTATAGAACAGGCTTATAAGTATCTACTTAATTTACGATTAAAAACAGCCAAAATTAAGAGAAAATGGCTGCTCGATTAAGAACATCTTCATAGTCATGTAATTCTTTGATCTTACCGTTGTTCAATTTAAATACATTAATATATAAACAATAAAAATCTTTTTTATCTGGCAAGGTTTTACCATTTAGTCGATATTCAACGATAAAAATATCAGGATTATCTGTAGAGTACAGTTCTACATCCTGAACAGAAGTAAAAATCAGAGGTGCCTGACCAAAACTTGCTGAATAATGCTCAAGTATCTGTGACTGGCTCTCAATTGTATCGCGACTGGTACGAAATGGTAACTTCAGAATGCCATCGTTACAAAATAGAGCAGCAAGTTTTGTTGGTGATTTTTCCAAAACTGCTTCTATATATTTATCGAACACAGCTTTAAACATCATTTCTCCTTAGTGTCTTACCTATTGTTTGCTTTCAGGGTTATATGACCGTATGATTTCTTTATTCTTAAAATAAGAAATTAGTTTTGAGAAAGTTTTTACATTAATATCTGGAAAATCGAGACCCAGGATTTTAATGGCTTCGCGTGTATTTCAGTTGTTATAATCCGCATACAGTAAAATTTGGCGTTCTTCGGCAGAGTAATCGGCAATTTTCTTATTATTATCAAACAAACCAGGGTGAGTATACCGGCTCCATCGCCAGGTGCCTGGTGCAAATATGGTATATTCAATTGCACCGTCATTCAGCGATTTGTTTTCATTCACTAGCTTATTAACATCTATTGTGCTGGTAATGCCTAATCCTTCGCAATGTGGACACATTCCTGACGGATGATTGAAAGAGAAAATGTTGGAATACCCGATGAATGGTGTGCCTATTCGGGAAAATAAGAGGCGCAGTAAGGTATAAATATCTGATGCTGTACCAACCGTTGAACGGATATTTTCACCAATGCGCTTTTGGTTGATGATAATTGCGGTAGTGAGGTTATTTATTTCATCCACATCCGGTTGGCTATAGTATGGTAAGCGATGCTGTATATAAGGTGGAAAAGTGTCATTAAGTTGTCGTTGGGATTCCGCTGCAATTGTATCGAATACCAAAGAGCTTTTACCTGAACCAGAAACACCGGTAAATACTGTGATGACATTTTTAGGAATACGTAAATCAATTCCTTTAAGATTATTTTGCCTAGCACCAAGAATTTCAATCGTGTTTTGTTTATGATCCCTCACTTCATTTATCTCCTTGCACGTACTAATATTAAGGATAATAGAGTCATAATCCCACATCCGATTAATACAATAGATACAGGAAACAGAGACACAGATTTGCCAAGACCAGTTAAAAATGCCGTCAAAGAAGCTGTTCCAAACTGAAGAGCACCAAGGACAGCAGAGCCTGCCCCCTTTAAATCAGGAACCGCTGTTAATGCCAAACTGGCTGCATTGCCGAAAATTAACGCCATCGTAAACATAAGCATCATGAAAATGGCCGTAGTTAACTCAAGTTGATAAACACTGAGATAATTTACAATCAGTAGCAAACAAGATAAGACAAAAGTTGTTACAACACCAATCATGACAAGCATTTTAGCGCCGATCCGTTCAACCCATCGGGCACTTAATATGCTGCTGAACATCATAATTCCGGCATTAATTGCGAACACAACAGAAAAAAATCCTGGGGTGAAATTAAACATGGACTGGTATATAAAAGGTGATGCTGAAATGTAGGCGAACAGTGCTCCAAAGGTGGCCGAGAATACTAACGTATATCCCATATAGACTCTATTTCTGAACAGCTTGAAAAACTGTTTAACTAAGCTGTTCTTAATCCCGCTATATGCTGATTTATTTGGCAAACTTTCTGGCACATAAGCAAACGTTAAGACGGTGAGTATCAGTGAAATAACAGTTAAAAAGACAAATACAACTGGCCACGGAAAATGTGCAGCAATGCCTCCTATTAATGGTGCAATTATCGGCGCTACACCTTGTATCGCTAGCATCAGATTGAAATAGTATGCGGCTTTGTTACCAAAACTAAGGTCAGAAACAATGGCTCGTGTCAAAACAATACCTGATGCACCACCAGCACCTTGAAAAAAACGGCTAATGGTTAGCATCTCAATACTTGAAGAAAATGAACAAGCAATTGATGCTACAGTTAGCAAAACCATACCGCCTAATAGAAGGTTTCTCCTGCCAATCACATCCGACCAAGGACCAATAATTAATTGTCCAATCGCTAGGCCAAACATAAATGACGTTAGACTTAATTGAACACCAGCTTGAGTTGTGGTTAGTGCGTGAGACATAGCGGGAAATAAGGGGAGGTACATGTCAGTCGAAAGAGCGCCAATAGCACTCAACATTCCCAGAACCAAAACAAGTTTGAATCCCAGTACGCCTTTTTGGTAAGACGAAACATTTAAATCTAAACAATTGTTATTTAGTATATTTTCTGATTTTTTCACTGTCATTCATCTCATCTAATCAATATGTCATGAAGACTGTAGCACCATAGAAAAATGATTTCCATTTAGAAATCATTTTTCTTGTTTACTTGGTGTTACTATTGAAAGTGCTATATTTCCGATAGTAAAGCCTTGTTTCAAGGCGGGGTGTTGAGAGGAAACCGGGTTGTATTACCGATTAAAATCGGCAATTTGATAGGTTTCATTGGATAATTAACGCACTCACGTTGCTTAGGATAATTTAATAGAGCAGGTAATAACTGAAGCATTTTGTTGTTTATAGAATCAGAGTTTTCTTGTCTATTCTTTGTAATATTGCCTTTTGGTTGGTTTTTATATTATTGATTTCACATTTTTTATATTGAAAATATTATTCATTATCAGATTATTATCTAAAAATAATCGAATTCGTATTTATTATTATTAGATAATATCGATATTGTTAATTTTGTTGTAATTTGTGAATTTTCCATCGAATATTTTTATATATATGCGTGTAAATCTTGTTAATTACATGCGTGATTATTTTATAATAATTAAAAAATATATTCTTATGTGATCACGGTTATTTATAATGATAATTTATTTCACATGATTTTATATAAGAAGATTTAATGATGGCAATATATATCCTTATTATTAAATGATAATATCAAAAATTTATATAAAACTTTAATGATATAACTGTCAGAGTTGACAGTAGACTTTTAAGTGTAATTTTATAATTATCATTTTTGTTAATTAACCCTTGTGTGAGAACACAAATAAAAGCTCTTATTGTTAATAGGCATGAGGTTATTCTCCATAGTTATTTATAAACTGAATGATTTCATTAACAAATTAATAGGTACATTAAATATTGAATTGATTTACTTATTTGTTAATAAAAATACCTTATCATCATTATATGTTCTTCATATTAACCCAGACATAGAGATAAAACTGGTATGAAACTTGCTAAAAACATATTACAAACTATAGGCAATACCCCAGTAGTTATGTTGAATGATAGATATACTAAAGGTATTCATGTCTTTCTCAAAATGGAGAATATTAACCCCAGTGGGAGTATTAAAGATCGTATCGCTGTTGCTATGTTGGAAAGGGCTGAGGCTCAGGGAGAATTAAAACCAGGAATGGTGGTTATTGAGCCATCATCGGGTAATACGGCAATTGGTCTGGCGATGGCGTGTGCTGTTAAAGGTTATCGATTCATTGCGGTTTTGGACCGTATGGTACCGGTAGCGAAACGCGATAAAATAAAAGCATTTGGTGCGGAAATCATTTTTCTGCCAGAATTTGAAGCGGGAACGGATACTGTCAAATATCGCATTGATTTAACTAAAGAGATTATAAAAGCCTATCCGAATGCGTTTAGTCCCATGCAATTTGAAAATCAGGTTAATCCTGATGAGCATTATCATTCCACGGGGCGTGAGTTGTATGAAACCTTTGGCAATAATTTGGCGGCTTGTTTTGCGACGGCAGGGAGTTGTGGAACACTGACTGGGATTTCCCGTTATTTGAAAGAAAAAAATCCACAGGTGCGAATTTATGGTGTTGAACCTGTCGGGTCAGTTATTTTCGGTGGTGAATCAGGAAAATACTTAGTACAAGGCGCGGGATTGACGTTTATACCTTCTATTCTGGATCGTAGCAACATCGATATTACCTTGAAAGTTGCAGATATTGATGCATTTCGTACCGCAAGAAAATTAGCCAGAAATGAAGGTATCTTAATTGGTGGAACGGGAGGTTGCGCGGTAAGCGCAGCATTAGATCACTTGGATGATTTTAAACCTGGAGATAATATTGTTGTCATTATTCCTGATAGTGGAGAACGTTATATCGACACAATTTATAATGATACTTGGTTATTTGAAAATAATTTCTCAGAATTAGTTGAGGAAAGTAGAACAGAACCTCAGCTAGAAGAAATTATTACAAACATGGGGTGCGTATTAAATGAGTTCTGATCGTGTTTTGGTGATTTACTATAATCGCCTCTATAATCCTCTTATCATAAGAAGTCTTAAATCTAAGTATAAAGAGGTGATAGCTCTTTATATTGATGAAGGACAGGTAAGAGACATTGAAGATATTGAATTGGAATGCATGGTTGCCGGTGCTGATAAGTTTATCTATAAAGATTATCGAGCGCAATATGCTGAACATTTCCTTACAAAAGCGATAAAAGCGAATGCTATTTATCAAAATGGTTATTTTCTCAGTGCTGCACTTTCCCGGCCTGCGATTGCAGAGGCGGCAGTTGAAGTAGCCAATGAGCTCAATATTGATTATATTGCCCATCAATTCAGAGGTAATGATCAAGTCAGAATGGATATGAATATAGAAATTCTGAATAAGATACCTATTGCTTCGTTGAGAGATTTTAAATACGATGAAAGTGTCGTAAATAGTTATGCTATGAATTATGGTATTCCCCAGGAATTTGGTTGTAATAACCCTTATTCTACCAGTGAAAATATATGGGGATTCAGTGTCGAATGTGGTCCATTGGCAGAACCAGAAATGTTAATTCCTGAGAATGTCAAAGAGAAATTATTTGAGCATGCACTATCGGCCACTGAACCAATATTTTTATCATTGGGTTTTGAGAATGGCATACCGATATCGATCGACGGCGAAAATAAATCATTATATGAAATCATTGAAAAATTAAATGAAATTGGTAAAAAACTGTCAATTGGCATTTTTGATATTGTTGAAGATGGCATTGTTGGTTTGAAAACACGCGCAATTTATCAATCACCTGCTGCACATATCTTAATTACCGCTCATCGTGATTTGGAATGTTACTGTAGTAATCGTAACGAGAATTGGTTCAAAGAAATAATCGATAAAAAATGGGTTGAATTAGTTTATTCCGGGCTTTGGTATGATCCCTTATTAACTCATTTAAACCATTTTATTGATAGCATGAATCAACATGTCAATGGTGAGATTAAGCTTGAATTAGGCTATAAATATGCCAACGTTTGTTCCCGTACTTCAAAGACAACTATCTATGATGATAATTTAGCAATATATAATTGTGGGCATTTGTATAGCCAAAACGATGCGGAAGGATTTGCAAAAATATTTAATATTCATACTAAGCAAAGTGCTAAATCTAAGATGAGGCAAAAGTTATGATTAAAGAATTATTAATGTGTAAACCTGACTTTTACGATATTGAATACGTTATCAATGATTGGATGGACCCTAATAATAGAGTCAATAAAGAATTGGCACAGCAACAATGGGATTTTCTTTATGAACGGTTGACTGAACGAGGCGTTAGTATTCGCACTATTGATCCTGTGAATGGTTTGCCTGATATGACGTTTTCAGGTGATTGTGGTATGGTGCATAATAATAAATTCCTTGCTAGTAATTTCCGGCACGCTGAACGCCAAGGGGAAAGTCAGTATTATATCGATTATCTGGCAAATCTAGGTTATGAGATACATCGTGTTGATGAGGATATCTATTTTGAAGGGCTTGGAGATGTTATCTATTGGGAGAATGATATCATATTTGGTTATGGTCCTCGCTCAGATAAAGAAGCAATAAATACAATTCAGAGAGTCTATCCAGAACTTAAGGTTAAAGGTGAACTGCATATTCAGGATAAGACTTTCTTCCATGTGGCTCTGGCATTCTCATTTATTGATCAAGATACCGTTATTTACTATCCAGAGGCATTTACTAAAGAGAGCCAAGATTATATTATTAAAACGTTTGAACGCCGGATATCAATATCAGAACATGACGCTAGGGAATTATTTTCATGTAATAATATTCCCATAGGTAAAGATATTCTCATGCATGATTGTTCTGTAGAAGTTGAACGTCAATTACATAATTATGGTTATAATGTCGTTAAATGTGATATGAGCGAATTTTTAAAGAGTGGTGGTAGTCTGCGCTGCTTAGTATTAAAAATTAAATAATTATAATGGGAGGATAATAAGCCATGTATATTTTAGGTATAAATTCAGTCTACCATGAGTCAGCAGTTTGCTTATTAAAAGATGGAGAAACGATTTTTGCCATCGAAGAAGAGCGTTTAAATAGAAGAAAACACGGAAAACCAGCAAATATTGATAATCCTGATGAGCTGCCATTGGCTTCTATTGAAGTTGCATTAGACTTTGCGGGTATTAGCCTGGAAGATGTGAGTCATATTGGGTTTTCTATCGATCCGATAGAACGAAGAAAATCAATCTTTATTGATGAAGTCACCCATGAAGGAAGTTGGGGAAGTGTATCGGGTGAATCTATTTTCTATCGCAAAACCACTTCAGTACCAGAAATTTTGCAATCAATGGGATTCCGTGGTCAATTTCATTGGGTTCCACACCACACAGCTCATGCTGCATCTGCTTATTTTGTTTCGCCATTTGATAAAGCTCTGACCTTATCACTTGATGGTGTTGGCGAGGATAATACCGCAGGGGTATATCTGGGCGATGGCAATAGTTTGGAAAAAATTAAAACCATTGAATACCCTCATTCAATTGGTTTTATGTGGGAAAAATTGGCAGAATTCTTGGGTTTCTCTGTATACGATGCCTGCAAGGTGATGGGAATGTCTGCTTATGGTAAACCTGACGGTTTTATGTCGGCGTTCCAGCAATTCGTCAAAATTTATGAGAAAGGTGAGTTTACGATCGATAACTCCATTCTCAATTTCCGTACCCAAGAATTTTCTCAATTGGAATCCTTGTTTGGTATTGTGAAAAGAGTCCCAGGTGGAGAGGTGGCGCAAGAATATTATGATATTGCTGCTTCTCTCCAGCAAATAACTGATGAAATAGTGTTAAATATGGCTCGTCATTATTTGCAGGAAACAGCAACGAATAAGCTTTGCCTGGCAGGTGGTGTTGCATTGAATTGCATAACGAATAAACGATTATATGAAGAGTTAGATATCGAAGATATCTTTGTTCAGCCTGCTGCACATGATGGCGGGACTGCCACAGGTGCCGCGCTATTTATTTGGCATCATATTCTTGAAAATAATCAACGTTATCCTCTGACTCATACCTATTGGGGTCTGGAATATAGTGAAGATGATTACCAACGTAGTTTGAAAGCTCATGGTTTGGACTGGACATATGAAGAGAATATTCATGAAGTTGTCGCAGACTTGTTGGCTGAAAATAATGTTGTTGGTTGGTTCCAGGGGAGGATGGAGTTTGGGCCGCGGGCATTAGGTAATCGTAGTTTGTTAGCCGATCCGAGAAATAAAGATATTCGGGATTTAATGAATCGTAAAGTTAAACATCGTGAAATGTTTAGACCATTTGCGCCTAGTGTATTGCGTCAACATGTTGCTGACTGGTTCCATGTTCGGAAAGAATTACCGGAAGCTGCAAAATATATGTTGCTAGCGATGGATGCTAAAGTAGATCAAGCATCGAAAATTCCGGCAGTGGTTCACGAAGATGGTACTGCCAGAGTTCAGGTGGTAGATAGTGCATCAAATCCAGATTATGCCCGATTGATTGAGGCATTTTATCTGAAAACCGGTGTGCCTTTGCTGCTGAACACCTCTTATAACGATAGTGAGCCGATCGTTTGTTCTCCTGATGATGCCATTAAAACTTTCATGAAAACAAATATTGATTATTTAGTTTTGGGGAATTATTTGATTAAATCTATTCATTAATTATTGCATAGTAAAAATCTATCCCAGTAGGCGTAGTGGATGTAATCAGTTTGAGCCTTGCTCAGTGCCAAATTGATAAATAGAATAGCCTATTGGGATAGATATACCTTATGGATTTCAAGATGCATTGCAACGGCAAAGGAGCGAATCCCCGGGAGCATAGATAACTATGTGACCGGGGTGAGCGAGTGCAGCCAACAAAGAGGCAGCTTGAAAGATGACGGGTATAATAAGGTTGAGGTAATATTAATGATACATAGAATCATACTGGCTCGCTTTTTTTCTGTTTTTTCAGAGGCATTTGTTATGTTTGCTGTGCCTGTATTAGTATATACCTCAACTAATAGCGCTTCACTTTCATCTTTTGCTTTTGGGCTTGAACGGTTATTCAGGGTGATTTCACTCCCCATTTCTGGTTGGATGGGCGACAGGATGCATACGTTGGTTATGTTATTCCTGAGTGATATTCTTAGATCATTAGTTTGCTTATTTCTTTTTATCCTTTCATTTATATATTCTGATAATAGCATCGTATATATCATTATTCCTCTCTCATGTGTTTTATCCTTTTTTAGTGGAGCGGGATATGTCAACCTTGAAGGCTTTGTTTCTAAGAACATGAGTGCAGTAGAATTACCTTCTGTTAACTCTCGTTTACAATTTGTTGAACAGTTTACTTATATTGCGGCCCCGGTGGTTGTCGGTGTGCTGGTTTATAAATTCAGTGTTTATGCGGTATTTGCATTTGCGTTTTTTCCTTTCCTGATTAGTAGCTTGATGTGGTTTCAGTTACAAAGGAAAAATCAGATTGAAGAACACACTAATAGAGAAAGTTATAATCTGCCGGCCATTTTTAAATTCCTGATGGGAAACCCATCCTTGTTACGCGTCATTAGCCTGACATTTCTGATGAATGTGATGCAAGGTGCTATTCTGTCAACGGCAGTTTATGTTATCACCAGTGTTTTTTCACAGCCGGAAGGAAGTTATGCTCAGCTTTTGGCTTATGCGGGGTTGGTGAACTGTTGTGTATTTTTTATTGCGCCAAAATTGTGCCGAATTTTTGATGTACGTGTCGTTGGTGTAACGGCTTTTCTGATTGCATTATGTGGTTTAACACTATTTGCTACCGGTCCGTTATTTGTGGTTTACACATTAGGTTTCTTACTGGTCATTGGCGCGGAAGGTTGTTTTAATCTTTTTTCCCGTTCTTATCGAGCAAGTCTTATTCCGAAGCAGCGTTTTTCTCAGTATCTTGGTGTGGTGCTAGTTTTGAATCAATTAGCGATACCTTTAACTAGTTTCATTTGTGCTAATTTGCTGAACTATTTTTCCTACAATAGTATTTATCTGATATTCTCTGCATTTGTTTTATTGATGTTTGTCATTATTAATCCTTATCGTTCGCTTAAATTTAATCTGCATAATAGTCAATAATGGGGGAAATATGAGTTCAAAAAAATATTTGTTAGTGCTTGATTATCTTCCTGCAAGGCTAAGTGAAGTCGTTAATATTCGTGACTATATTCGAGATCGTTACTCCCTTGAGTTGGTGATTATTAGCGATATGTTGTCCGGTGAGGAGAAAGGTATCACACCATTTGTCTATCATATTCCTGTACGAACAGAAAATTATGTTGATGACAATTATGTTGATCGTGTGATGGCAGTTCTTGGTGAACTTAATATGACATGTGCGGCTATTCTCCCCTTTATGGATGCGGTATCTGGGTATGCGGCTGTTATCGCGAAAAAATTAAACGTTTATGGTGATGATCCAGAATTAAGTTTTGCAGGTATTGAAAAATATCAATTCCGCCAACAAGAAACTCGGATATTACCACTGCTTGCGGCACAACATATTAAAACGCCTCGATATACTTTCATTAATGAGATGAAAGAATTAGAGGAATTTTATGACTCTGTTCCATATGGTGTGATTATTAAACCTAATTGTGGTCGGGCAAATATAGGCGTGGTAGCGGTTAAAGATAGAAGTAACATCCCGACGGCTTTTACTCAATCTGTTGAGCAATCTGGTGGTAATCAAATTCTTGCAGAAGAGCTTATTATTTTCGATACAGAATATTCGTATGATGGTATTGGTTGTATGGCATTTTTAACGCAAAAAGTTTCCCAGAAAGGGGAATATCCTGTTGAAATAGGGCAAATAGTGCCGGCGCAATGTGATGGCAGAAATATGATTGCATTACATAAAGCAGGGCAGGCAATGAATTTGATTTCAGGACAGACTCTTGGTGCATTCCATAATGAGATTAAGCAAGATAGTAAAACTGGAGAAACTTTTCTGGTTGAAACTAATCGTAGACCTGCGGGTATGCGTATTTGGGATATGGCTAATCGGGTATATGGTATAAGTTTGCAGGAAATTTGGGTTGACCATTTAGTCAAAGGATTTAGTGATCGAATGATATTGCCTGAAGCGAAGGGAAGAGCATTTTTGATTAATTTACTGGCGGGTAAAGATGGAAGGATTAATGATAAATTCGATAAAACGGAAGTTAATGAAGTATTATTAGTATCTGTTGATAATATTCTGAGTAAATTATATTACGAAATTATTGCAATGAAAATTAATTTAGAGAAGAATTCATTGGTTTACGAAACACCAAAAAGTAATAATGATTTCTGTGGTTACGTTTGTGTGCACATTAATGATGAGCACATCGAATGTGAATCCCTGATGAATGAAATTAATGGTGTATGGAGGGATATATTGTCTAATTATATTTTATAATTTCGTATAGTTAGAGACTTATTTCGGCTTTAATTATTATATAATTAGATTATATGCTATTGCTTTAGCAACTGCTGCGACTTTATTGGGAACCACTAATTTCTCCATGACATTGTTAATGTGGAAATTAACGGTTCTTGTTGAAATATCCAGTATATCGGCTATTTCAGCAGAAGTTTTTCCTTCACAAGTCCATCTTATGACTTCAACCTCTCTGGTAGAGAGCGTTGGAACAATGATTTTGTCTTTTTTATTTTTTAGGTTATTAAATGTTTTTATGCATTCATTTGCCAGTATGCCTAACATTCCGGCTTTGTTAAGTATTTCATTGTGGGAAATAGCGCCTTCTTTTCTGGCAACTGAAAAAATTGACCTTTCGCCATGATAACCTTTAATTTTGATTGAAAGACTATTTTTAACTTCATTTTTATTTGGATTTGATTCTTCAATCATAAAATCAGCGTTTTCTGATATTTTATCATTACAAACTGATGGAATAGAGAAAGTGTAATCACCATTCATTAGTTGGTCGCTATCGTGATTATTATCTTGATTATAATTGTTTACGGTTTCTATATTTAAGTTGGTTATTAGAACATATTTTTTTGTCGTGAATGGGTATTTCTCTTCCTGGTAAATTGAGTAGAATTCAAAACCCAGATAATTTATCGCGTTTAACAGTTTTTTTTCTAATTCGGGCATGGTTTTGGACTTTTTAATTTCAGATAAAATCTCATTAAATAATGTATTCATAAGATTTTCCTCGTCATATAATATTTGCAATAAAATTAATTTTATATAAAAAATATTTTATTTATATAATCAATTATAAGTAAAAAGATATAAAAATTGAATTTTTATATTGTAACCTTTAAGGAATGAATATGCTACTTAGAATTATATCGATTATTAGCTCTTATATATTTTGACGACATCTATTTTTCTAGTGATATCTTCGGTTTACCCTGCTGCATAGCGCTGTTATGCTTACAGACCTAATTTAATTTGATCACAGGTATTTTCATGGCAAAACTTTCTTTTGATTCTATCGAAGCACAAGCAAGTTATGGGGTTGGCTTGCAAGTTGGTCAGCAATTACTGGAGTCTGGCCTGCAAGGTCTGGAACCTGAAGCGCTGTTAGCAGGGTTGTGTGATGCGCTGGAAAATCATTCTCCAGCGGTACCGGTTGATATACTACATCGTGCTTTACGTGAAATGCATGAGCGCGCAGATGGTGTGCGTCGTGAACGTCAGCAAGCTATGGCAGAAGAGGGGCAGAAGTTTCTGGCAGAAAACGCTCAGCGTGACGGTATAAGCACCACAGAATCTGGTTTACAGTTCTCTGTACTGAAACAGGGGGATGGTGAAATTCCTGCCCGTACTGATCGCGTGCGTGTTCATTATACGGGGCGTTTGATTGATGGCACCGTGTTTGATAGTTCAGTACAACGTGGCGAACCTGCTGAATTCCCTGTGAATGGTGTGATTGCTGGATGGATTGAAGCATTGACGTTGATGCCTGTCGGCTCTAAATGGGAACTTTATATCCCTTATAATTTGGCTTATGGTGAGCGTGGTGCTGGTGCATCGATTCCTCCATATAGCACTCTGATTTTCGAAGTGGAATTATTGGATATTCTGTAAGTTTTATCCAGAAGTAGGATTAAAAATAGCCGGTATATTCGCCTCAAGCTGCTGATAAACCCATTCAAAAAGTGGGCAGTGTTTTCAGATTATCGAAAATTTCAGCTAGCATGTTGCCGATTAACTGGCTTTCTCTTGATGTCTCAGTTATTTCTTTAAATAGGGTTTTTGGCCTGGTCAATTTTCGCTTTTGCCTAAAAAATAGATGGTAATGCTATTTTCCTGATATTCTGTGCTGTTGCCACCAGCGTTTGGGTTCTCTCTGATCTTAATCGTGGTCATAGTGCTGTTTCGCACTGGCAAAGCTAGGTTCCACTTTCTCATTTTTCTTGTTAACTCTTTTTTACTTTATTTTTGGCTGAATTTCAGCATTTTAAAGTATTTTTTATGTCTTTAGTCACTTTAATAACAAATAAACAATGTTTTGCTTGTTTTTATTATAAAGATAATGTTGATTTATTAAATATATTGAATAGTAGTGTGACTGCTTCATTACATCAACGATTGTAAAAGGTCTAGCGGCTTAATAAGCTATGAATATTATCTTGATATAAAGGAAATAGAAATAATAATATTGAAGCGGGCTTAATATGATTTGAAGAAACACTGCGAAATATATTGGCTGAGATTGGTTCCGTGCCAGTAAAGATGATTGTCGATCCTTTTGGTCTGGCATTAACGGATAATGGGCAATGGGGTGTACGGGATAATAACGGTAATTTTGATAAGGAACAGACTTATAATTTGTTGGAAAAAGTGGGTTTTATCCTTTCGCGAAACCATGTTCATGGAGTGGTTACATTGGGGCGTTTACCAGAGGAAGTGATGTTGACGGAAAAAGGGATTAGTAAGGCGGGGAATTATACGAAAATTTATTCGTTTTCCCAAAATAGTGAGACCAGCACTGCCTATGTTTATTTGGACGCTGTAAGCCATAACACCGGCCAGAAAATCATGCCAGGCAATGTCAAAGGGATGGATCTGTGGGCACTCGTCGATATTTGGCATGGCACCGATGTTTCGGTGATTAAATCGATGGAAATTAACTTAAAGGAATAAATTGTTGGTGGTATAACGAGTTGGATAACGGCATCATATTGGGTGAAAGTGCTTGGTGAGAACATGAAGATCACAGTGCTTGCATCAGATTGTCAATAACTTGAGCAGGTATATCCAGTTGTTTTTGTTTTAAGAAGGGTAATAGAATTCTTACCGTTCCAATAAAAGATCAATTGGTAATATAGTCTAAAATGATAACAGATGACTAACCGCAGAGGTGTATGATGCTAGAACAAATTTGCCAACTGGCTCAGGAAGCTGGTGCGGCTATTATGACAATTTATCAGGATGAACATCCTCTGAAAGTTGATCATAAGCAAGATGATTCACCGGTTACTATGGCTGATATTGTGGCTCATAAAATCATTAAAGCCGGATTATCCCGTATCGCTCCGGAAATTCCACTGTTGTCGGAAGAAGAGCTTCCCACTTGGGAAGAGAGGCGTGATTGGAAGCGCTATTGGTTAGTTGATCCTCTGGATGGCACTAAGGAATTTATTAATCGTAACGGTGAATTTACGGTTAATATCGCCTTGATTGATGAGGGTGTTCCTGTGATGGGGGTCATATATGCTCCTGTGCAGGATACGCTTTATTCCGGGCAAGGGCGGCAGGCATGGAAAAAAGCCTGTGGTGGTCAATGTTTGCCGATTAAAATTCGTGATGCTAATCCGCCAATGGTAGTTGTTAGTCGCTCTCATATGGATACAGAATTAGAAGATTATCTCAATCAGTTAGGTGAACATCAGACGGTTTCTGTAGGGTCTTCATTGAAGTTCTGTTTGGTGGCGGAAGGAAAAGCGCAACTTTATCCTCGCTTTGGACCCACTCATATCTGGGATACTGCGGCGGGTCACGCTATAGCTATTGCTGCTGGTGCTCACGTGACGAACTGGAAAGGTCAGACTCTAGATTATACGCCTCGTGAATCATTCCTAAATCCGGGGTTTAGAGTAACAATTTTTTAATCGTGGTTGTTTTTCAGTAGAATTGCTTTTTAGCAGAATTGTGGTGATAAGGGCAAACGAAAACATACCTGCAAGTCGTTATCACCACCGATGTTTTTACTGTAGTTCTTTACGAACTAATTCAATTACCTGTTTGATTTCGCTATTGTTTAGCGCACCTTCTTTGGCAAACTTCGCGGCACCATTTTTGTCCAGAACAATAATGGCAGAACTTTTCGCTTCCAATTGCCAAGCTTTTTTGACCACACCGTTGCTGTCAGCGATAAACTGGGACCACGGAAACTCTTTTTTGCTATCTTCAATACTACTGCGGACAAATGGTCCAGTACCGAATATGGCATCATTGACATTGATAATAGTGGTTGTTTGGTATTTTTCTTTTGAAAAATCAGCACGTTTTATTTCTTCTATCAGTGGAGCATTCATCTCTTTAGCTGCACTACGACCTGCAATATGTTGTATGACTCTCACTTTGCCAATCAGTTTTCCACTATCCCAATTTTGGTAGCTAAACTTGTTATTATTGAGTAGCAACTCACCTTTATCAGAGACACTGATCGTAGGAACTTGTTGTTCCAGAGTGATGTTGTGAGCGAATGCTAAAGCAGGAGAACAAAGTAGCACAGTATATAGCATAAAGTTCTTTATCATAATTTTTCCTTTGTAGGTTAATGTGACAATGCATGGATCTCTAGCATAGCGGGTATTAACCGATTTATCTCTTTAAAGAAGATCAAATTTTTAACATTAAGTAAGAGATAAAGTTACATAGTTATGTATATCTAAATATCTGTCATTTTATGTAAATTCGGTGCATAAAACTAAAAATGGAGGGAACAAAATCGGATAAATTCAGTCTATTATTCTACATAACGGTATGGTGTATGGAGTTGGTTCACCAAACGTAACCGTAAGAAGCATTTAGGAGGAAAAAAGCAGAGATGAAAATTTTTCACCGATATAACCCACTGAAAATTGCTCTCTACGTTAAAACTTTATTCCGTGGACGTTTATACATTAAAGATATGGGGGCTTTTGAATTCGACTGTGGCAAAATTTTACCGCCGAAGGTAAGAGATAAGCGCCATTTTAGTGTAATGAGCGAAGTCAATCAGCAAGTGTTACGTTTGCAGGCCGAAATAGGATAGATAACGAAAAAGAGTCGGGTTGCATACTGATGTAATCTGCGCCACAAAATAACAATGAGTGGCGCTTAACGAGAATATTAAACGGCCTTAGTTCAAGAATAGGCCGTTTTTATTTATTTTCACTGATAAGTAGGTTTTGTGTTGGCGTCACGGTGGGAATATCAGTGACTTTTGTGACTAGTAGCTGATCGATTTTGTAGTTATCAATATCGACAACTTCAAACTTGTAACCAGCAAACTTGACTGAATCGGTACACTTTGGAATTTTACGCAGCCGGAACATCATGAAACCGGCAATGGTTTCATAATTACTTGAATCAGGGAAGTCATCAATATCCAGTACCCGTTGTACATCATCGATAGGTGTTCCCCCTTCTACTAACCATGAATTTTCGTCACGGATGATAATCTGCTCTTCCTGCCCTTGGCCGACTAAATCACCCATCAGGGTAGTCATAACATCATTAAGGGTAATCACACCCATTACCAGCGCATATTCATTCAGGATAATAGCGAAATCTTCACCTGCTGCTTTAAAGCTTTCTAAAGCATCGGAAAGCGTTAAAGTATCTGGAATGATCAGCGCGTTGCGGATCTGGACACCTTTATTGAAGCTTAGGTTTTGACCACTCAGGACACGGTTGAGCAAGTCTTTGGAATCTACATAACCGATAACGTGGTCAATATCTCCATCACATATTAGGTATTTGGAGTGTGGCTGGCTGGAAACCTGTTGTTTGATACTTTCTTCACTTTCATTCTTATCGAAGTAGATGATACTTTCCCTTGAGGTCATGGCAGAGGGCACTGTGCGGGATTCGAGTTCGAACACGTTTTCAATCAGTTCATGCTCTTGTTTACGCAGCACACCAGCAACAGCACCTGCTTCCACAACCGCGAAAATATCATCAGATGTGATGTCTTCATTACGCGCTGTCGGAATTTTAAAGAGCTTAAAAATAAGATCAGACAGGCCATTAAACAACCAAACTAATGGGCGGCAGACTGTCAGGCAAAAACGCATTGGGTTTACGATTTTCACTGCGACAGCTTCAGGCTTGATCATGCCGATACGTTTTGGTGTCAAATCAGCGAGCAAAATGAATATACTGGTTACAATGGTAAATGAGCAGATAAAGCCCAACTGTTCTGCCCATTCGGGGCGCATAAATTTCATGAAAAAAGCTTTCAGTGAAGGAGAGAATGCGGATTCACCGACAACACCTGCCAAAATTGCCACTGCGTTTAGGCCGATTTGCACCACGGTAAAAAACATTCCCGGTGTTTCTTGTAATTTGAGGACATGGGCTGCGTTGACATTGCCCTCATCAACCATCAGTTTTAGTTTGATTCGCCTGGAGGCAGCAAGAGAGATTTCAGATAACGAGAAAAAGGCGCTTATCGCGCACAATAGAAACACTATTAAGAGACTATTTAGCATAAGGAATCCGTGTTTTACCTCCGGTGGTAGGGTAGGTTGTCATTTAGAAGAGCACCGGAGGAAACAATAAAAATCATATAAAATAAAAAGTGACAACAAACACTTAGAAAGCCATTGATTAGCGTAGTAATTATAACATTAATAAGATATAACGACTAGTTTTTGTTCATTTGGGTAGGCAAACACCAATACCGCCTAGTCCACAGTACCCCTCAGGATTCTTAAATAGATACTGTTGATGATAGTCTTCAGCGAAATAGAATGGCCCCGCTTCTGTGATCTCCGTTGTAATAGGGCGATTATCCCCTTGTTGTTGCATTGCTTGTTGGAAACGTTCAAGGCTGGCTAATGCCAGTTCATGTTGCTGAGGTGACACAGTATAAATCGCAGAGCGATACTGAGTACCAATATCCCCGCCCTGGCGCATCCCTTGAGCGGGATCGTGGTTTTCCCAGAAAAGTTTTAATAAGTTTTCGTAGCTGTTTTTTGCTGGATCGTAAACAATTCTAACAACCTCCGCATGTCCGGTCAGGCCGCTACAAACTTCTTCGTAAGTTGGATTCGCTGTTGTACCGCCGCTATAACCTGCGGAGGTGGTGTAAATGTCGGGTTGTTGCCAGAATAGGCGTTCTACGCCCCAGAAGCACCCCATACCAAAATAGGCAACTTCCATATTTTCTGGGACAGGTTCTATCGCATGATCGGTAATAGCATGGTTAGGTGAAACTTTAAGTGGCTCAGTTCTGCCTGGTAATGCGCTTTGAGGATCAATAGATAGGTTTTGATTAGCTGAAGTTGGCACAATTTACTCCCGTAATTATTAAGTTTTCAGACATTAATAGATTGTATATATTATAAACTTTACTCAAGTTAAATTGATTATAGTCAAATTATTCCGATCAGGTTAGGAGTTCGCGTGTCGAGATACCCCGTTTTATGCTTTCTTTGTATGTCTATCGCTTCTCCCATTGCTTATAGCGCTAATCTTCGTCTGAAAATAGAGGGACTAACAGGCAGTTTAGAGAAAAATGCCCGAATTCATCTCTCCACTATCAGTACTGATGAAGTTGCACCGGATGGCCGTTTCCGATCTCGTGTAGATAAAGCGATTCGTGAAGGCTTGCGCCCGCTTGGTTATTATGAACCCATTATCGAATTTACCTATCAGGAAAATAAACCGCCAGCTCGCTCGGTATTAACGGCAAAAGTTACCGCAGGTGAACCTGTTCGAATCGCCGGTGTTAATGTTGTTTTGGAAGGTGGGGCGAAGACAGATGGAGATTATGCCAAACTGGTAACAAGCAAAAGCCCAAAGAAAGGAACGGTTCTTAATCATGATGAATATGAAAGTCTTAAAGGTTCTCTGACCGGGCTTGCTATTAGGAAAGGTTATTTTGACGCTGTTATGAAAAAGAGCCAATTGGGTGTTTCTAAAACGCGACATGAGGCATTCTGGGATTTTATTTTTAATAGCGGTGAGCGTTATCACTTTGGCCAGATGCGTTATCGTGGTTCACAGATCCGCGAAGATTATTTGGATCATTTGGTTCCGTTCAAAGAAGGGGATTTTTATACCTCTGAACAATTGGCCGAATTGAATCGGCGGTTAGCAGAAACTGGCTGGTTTAACTCAGCGGTAGTTACGCCGGATTTTAATACCGCTAGAAAAAATGGTGACGGGATGCTTCCTCTTGAAGCGGTATTAACTCCACGTTCCAAAAACTATGTTGAACTGGGGGGGGGTTATGGATCTGATATAGGACCACGGGTAAAGGCGAAATGGACAAAACCCTGGCTTAATTCCCGTGGACACAGCCTGAGCACTAGCATCAACCTTTCTGCACCTGAACAGGTTGTTGATGCCACCTATAAAATGCCGCTGAAAGTAAACCCGTTAGAGCAATATTACGCATTGCAGACAGGTTATAAGCGTAAGGATATCAACGATACCGTATCAGATACTGCGACAGTAAATCTTTCCCGTAATTGGGATCTTTCAACGGGTTGGCAGTATGGGATCAATATGCGTTGGAGCCTCAGCCACTTTACTCAGGCTAATGTCACCAATACGGCAATGTTATTGTATCCAGGAGCGAATGTTAGCCGTATTCGCCAGCGTGGGGGGGCGATGCCTTATTGGGGCGATAGCCAGCGCTATTCTATTGATGTCTCCGATACCCTTTGGGGTTCTGATGTTGATTTCTTGGTGTTACAGGCGCAAAACGTTTGGATCAGAACTTACTGGGATAATCACCGTTTTGTTGCTCGGGGTAATTTGGGTTGGATAGAAACTAATGCGTTCGAGAAAGTTCCACCTGACTTACGCTTTTTTGCTGGTGGTGATCACAGTGTCCGTGGTTACAGATATCAGAAAATTTCCCCTAAAGACGATAAAGGAAAATTGACCGGTGCATCCGCACTGGTTGTGGGTTCGCTTGAGTACCAATATAACGTAACGGGTAATTGGTGGAGTGCTGTTTTTGTTGATACCGGTGAGGCCATTAATGACATTAGAAAAAGCAATTTTAAAACCGGCTTAGGTGTCGGTGTGCGTTGGGCTTCTCCGGTCGGACCCATTAAATTTGACCTTGCCAGACCAATCGGGGATTCAGAATCCCGTAATATCCAGTTTTATATCGGGTTAGGATCTGAATTATGAGATGGATTAAAAAGGCCAGTATTGCTTTTTTGCTGATGGTGACTTTGTTGGTTATTGCTGTTGCCGGGTTGGTAGGAACGCAATCTGGCTTGCATTTTATGATTAACAGTGCTGCCCGTTGGGTGCCGGGGCTAGATATAGCCAGCGTCAGTGGCGGTTGGCGAGATTTGACTCTGAAAGGCGTTAAGTATCAAATGCCCGGTGTGAATGTCAGTGTCAATCAACTCTACCTTTCGCTGCGTCTTTCTTGCCTAAAAAATAGTCAGTTATGTGTTAATGCATTGACGACGGAGGGCGTAAAAGTTGCGATTAATACGAGTCAATTGCCCCCCGCGGGAGAACCGTCGCCAAAGTCAGAGCCTTTGACTGAGCTGAGGACGCCGTATCCAATCTCACTTGATTTGCTATCTGTTAAAAATGTCACTGTCACCGTAAATGATACGGTACTTGCCCTTGATGAATTTAGGACCGCAGCTTATTGGCAGCAAAAAGCATTAACGCTTAAGCCAACGGAAATTAATGGATTGTTGGTGGGACTGCCAAAAACTCCCCTTGAACGATTGAAAACAGCAGAAGCGGAGGAGAAAGCGAAACAAGGGAGTGAACCGGAAAAATCGTTGGCAGAAATTCTGAAAAAATTGTTCTCTCAACCGCTATTGGCAACGTTGCCAGAAGTGCCTATTCCACTGGATATGACTATTGCGGGGATTAGTGGTAAGCAATTACGGCTGACGGGTGATACCAATATCACAATTAATGAGTTTTTATTGCAACTCAGCAATCAGGGGCAGCAGATTCAGCTCAATAAATTGAATGTTAAAATGCCGGAAGGTTCTCTTGCCATTAATGGTTCCGCGACTCTGGCGCGGCAGTGGCCGATAAAACTGGTAATAAAAGGTGAATTAAGTCTACAAGAGATCCAAGGGCAAAAGGTTAATGTAAAACTTAATGGCGCTTTACTGGAGCAACTCAGCTTGGGGCTGAATTTGTCTGGTCCTGTCAGGGCTAAACTTGATGCTCAAGCGGAACTGGCGAAGGCTGGTTTGCCAGTGCGGATGACGTTTGAAAGCCAGCAACTAAGTTGGCCTTTAACGGGGACGCCTGAATATCAGCTTGATAGCGTAAGAATGCGTCTAAATGGTAAGGCCAGTGGTTATGATCTGTCATTACGCTCCGGTATTAAGGGGAATGAAATTCCACCGGCATTACTTGTGTTAGATGCTAAAGGCAATGAAGAACAGTTTAAGTTGACCCGCCTACGCCTATCTGCTTTGCAGGGAAAGGCTGAATTAGCAGGTGTGGCAGACTGGAGTAAGGCGGTAAGTTGGAATGCGGTACTGACACTTTCCGGGATCAATACCGCTAAACAGTGGCCGGAATGGCCCGCCAAAATAGATGGAAAAATAGTTACCCGTGGTAGTTTACACGGCGGTAGTTGGCAGCTCCAGATCCCGGAAATTATGCTGGATGGCAACGTAAAACAGAACTTAGTAAAAGCCAAAGGTAAGATTTCTGGTAACGCGGCTGGTCAGTGGAGTATTCCTCAATTTGAGTTGGCTTTAGGGCGCAATAAAATGAATCTCCAGGGACAGTTGTCCAAACAGTGGAAATTGGATGGCGATATCAGTGCACCGAAGCTGGATGGCATATTACCGGGGCTTGGCGGTGTTGTGAATGGGACGCTGAAACTGCGCGGTAATATACAAGCGCCTCAGCTTTTGGCTGATCTCAATGCCAATGGATTGAAGTGGCAGGATTTGCGTATTGATCGTGTGAGTGTCAAGGGAAGTGTACGTTCTGCTGAACAGATCCACGGGGATCTTGCTGTTAAAGTCAGTCAGTTAAAACAGGCTGATTTGATTGTCCGTAATTTGACTCTGGATGCAAAGGGCGATGAGAAACAGCACAACTTGCAACTAAAGATCGACGGTGAGCCGATTGCTGGTCAACTTTCACTTAATGGCAGTTTTGATCGTAAGCAACAGCGATGGCAAGGTAGCATCGACAATACCCGTTTTGACACCCCGGTTGGCGAATGGCGTTTAACTAAAGCAATAACTCTCGATTATCTTAATCAACAACAGAAAGTCACTGTGGGCACGCATTGTTGGCTGAATACACATGCGCGGCTCTGCATACCTAAATCCATTGAAGCAGGTGCCAGCGGTAGCGCATCCCTCATTCTTGAACGCTTTGATCTTGCTATGATTCAGCCATTACTGGGACCTGAAACACATTTGAAAGGTGTATTCAGTGGCGATGCTGACGTTAAATGGAGCGCGGACGGCGGATTACCCCAGGCCAACGTTAATCTGCATGGTGATGGGGTGCAGGTTAAGCAGATGGTTGATGGCACTGCATTACCGGTAGATTTCCAGACGCTGACACTCAATGCAGGCTTGAAGAATGGCACAGCAAAGTTGAATTGGTTGTTTAAAATTATGGGAAATGGTCAGTTTAACGGTGACGTTCAGATTGCTGATCTTGCAGGGAGTCGTAAGCTGTCGGGCAATGTCGATGTTCAGGATATTTCATTGGCGTTAATCAAGCCGATTCTGGGGAAAGGCGATAAGGCTGAAGGTCATTTGAAGGCTGACTTGCGTCTGGGAGGTAATGTCAAAAATCCATTGTTGTTTGGTCGGTTGAACTTGGGTGCATTGCAAGTTTCAGGTCATTGGATCCCATTTGATATTACTCAAGGACAAATTGGTGTGAATTTTGATGGAGTACGTTCTGTTCTTGAGGGGATTATCAAAACACCGAAAGGACAACTTAACTTGAATGGCGACGCAGACTGGCGCAATGTGGATGCATGGCATGCAAGAGTGGCGGCTAATGGTGACAAGTTAAGAGTGGTTTTTCCACCAATGGTGAAAATTGATGTTAGCCCCGCTCTGGTGTTTGAGGCTTCTCCTCAGTTGCTGAAATTGGATGGTAGCGTTGGTATTCCTTGGGCGCGTATTACGGTGAAGGAGCTACCAGAATCAACAGTAGAGGCTTCACCGGATGAAGTTATATTGAATGAGAATTTTCAGCCATTACAAGAGAAAAAAGCGTCGATCCCGATTCAAAGTAACTTGACGGTTCATATAGGAGACGATGTTCGTCTCAGTGCTTTCGGCCTTAAAGCGCAACTCAAAGGCGATTTGAAGGTTATTCAAGATAAACAAGGTCTGGGTTTGAATGGCCAAGTTGATATTCTTGATGGTCGTTTCCATACTTATGGGCAGGATCTGATTGTTCGTAAAGGGCTGATTATGTTCTCTGGTCCACCTGATCAGCCATTACTTAACATTGAGGCTATCCGTAATCCAGATTCTACCGATGGGCGGGTTATTGCCGGGGTAAGAGTGACCGGTTTGGCGGATCAGCCAAAAGTAGAAATTTTCTCAGAGCCTGCTAGATCACAATTGGAAGCACTTTCTTATCTGTTGCGTGGTGAAGGGTTAGAGAATAGTGACTCGGACAACTCACAGATGACGGCAATATTAATAGGCTTAGGGGTTGCTCAGAGTGGACAGTTGGTAGGTAAGATCGGTGAAATATTTGGTGTTTCCGACTTAGCACTGGATACTCAGGGGGTTGGTGATAAATCACAGGTAGTTGTTAGCGGAAAGATTACAAAAGATCTGCAAGTTAAGTATGGTGTTGGTATATTTGATTCACTGGCAACATTAACCTTACGCTATAGGTTAATGCCTAGATTGTATCTGGAAGCGGTGTCTGGTATTGATCAGACATTGGATTTGCTCTATCAGTTTGAGTTTTAAAAATGCGAATTATTGTTTATGGCAGCTTACGGCGCAAACAGGGCAATCATCACTGGATGACCGATGCTCAATGGTTAGGTGATCATCGGTTGGAAGGCTATGAGCTCTATGACCTTGGGCATTATCCTGCGGTTGTCCGTGGTGACGGAAGTATTGAATGTGAGGTATATCGAATCAATTCTACTATCCTGACAGAATTAGACGATTTGAAAGATAATTCGCGGGAGTATGTAAGGGAATTGATTCAGACACCGTATGGCAATGCATGGATATATCTTTATCAGTTTCCAATAACCGGTTTACGGCGGATAAAAAGCGGTGACTGGTTGAAGCGCCACGTGGAAGAGTAAATAAAAATCCTTTTTTGTCATAAAAAGGGAGTATGGTATTAAAAAACCTCTGCCGGTGATGTTCCCCAGAGGTTTTTTAATTATTCAAACAGAGGAAAGCTATTTCTTAGCGGCACGTTCGAAAGAGGAGATAATTTCTGCTTTAGCAGCTTCGACATTATCCCAACCATCAACTTTAACCCACTTACCTTTTTCCAGATCTTTATAGTGCTCAAAGAAGTGAGTGATCTGAGCACGCAGTAGTTCTGGTAAATCGTTCACATCTTTAATGTGATCATACTCTTTGGTTAGTTTGCTATGTGGAACTGCAACCAGTTTTGCGTCTTCACCTGATTCATCAGTCATTTTCAGAACGCCAACCGGACGGCAACGGATCACAGAGCCTGGTTGTAGTGGGTATGGCGTGGGAACCAGAACATCAACCGGGTCACCATCCAGAGATAAAGTGTTGTTGATGTAACCATAGTTGCATGGATAGAACATCGTGGTAGACATAAAACGGTCTACAAACAGCGCACCGGATTCTTTATCAATTTCATATTTAATCGGATCTGCATTTGCAGGAATCTCAATAATGACATAGATATCTTCAGGCAGTTCTTTTCCTGCCGGTACTAAGTTCAGGCTCATGAAAGTTTCCTTTATTTCAAACCAGAATAGAGTGGGGGGTATTATAGCCAAAACATTTTTTAAAGTACTCTCCATTTTTCTGACAAGTAGTTTGTTGGTAAATGCTGTCTCTGAGTTTGGTGATAGCCCCGTGGCGCAGTCACTATAAAACCTAAATAAATTTTCAAAATAATAGATCACTGGAAGGGAACTCAGTCCGATTTTTGGAGCTTGTGCACGATTTTGTGTAATCGCCATTTTATTGAAGGTGATCTGTTAGGTGGTAATAAAGTAACTAGTTAAAATTAAAAAAGCGACGAAAAATCCCGCCGCTTATCCGTCATTAACCGATGAAATTACTCATCTGGGAACTCAGCCATAAAACTCTCGGCTTTCTCCACCATCGACTTACTGCCCACAAAGAAAGGGATGCGCTGATGCAGTTTGGATGGGATGATATCCAGAATGCGATTAGCGCCATCACTGGCTTTACCTCCGGCTTGTTCAGCCAGGAATGCCATTGGGTTACATTCATACAGCAGGCGTAATTTTCCTGATGGATGGCTGGCGGTGCTTGGGTAGATGTAGATGCCGCCTTTCAGTAAATTGCGGTGGAAATCAGCAACCAGCGAACCAATATAACGGGTGGTATAAGGGCGCTGAGTTGCTTCATCTTGTTCCTGGCAATATTTGATGTATTTCTTTACCCCCATAGGGAATTTGATGTAATTCCCTTCGTTGATGGAATACATATTGCCATTGGGTGGGAACTGAACTTTCTCATGGGAAAGACAAAATACTCCCAAGGAAGGATCGTAAGTAAAGGCGTGTACCCCACAGCCAGTGGTGTAGACCAGCATAGTTGAAGAACCGTAAACAACATATCCGGCGGCGACTTGACGATGACCTGGTTGCAGGAAATCTTTTTCAGTCACCGGCTGGCCGATGGGGGTAATACGGCGGTAGATAGAGAAGATAGTACCGACGGAAACGTTTACATCAATATTTGAAGAACCATCTAATGGGTCCATCAAAACAACATATTTTGCGTTTTCAGCGCGGTCCCCTTCAAAAATAACGATATCATCTTCTTCCTCTGAAGCGATCCCCGCAACTTCACCGCGTGCTTTCAGTGCTGCTTTGAGTTTTTCATTAGCATACAGGTCCAGTTTCATCTGCACCTCGCCTTGGATATTGGACACACCGCTGGTGCCTAAAATATCCACTAAGCCGGCTTTGTTGATATCACGGTGTATAATTTTTGCTCCGAGCTTAATAGCAGAAAGCAATGCAGTAAGTTCACCTGTAGCATGAGAAAAATCGTGCTGCTTTTCGACGATGAATTCGCCTAATGTTTTCATGACGAAAGTCCTGAATGTGATTTGATAGTGGTTTTAGAGTGTCCATTGCACTCTTACGCGGGCAGTTTAGCCAAAGAAAGGGATGATTCATAGGCTATTCCATTTCTTATCTTGCTTTTGATGGTTAGAATAGTGGCTAACTTCATGCTATGGAATAGGAAATCAATGCGTATTCATATTCTTGGTATCTGCGGCACTTTTATGGGTGGACTGGCCATTTTGGCACGTTCTCTTGGCCATGAAGTGACTGGTTCTGATGCCAATGTTTATCCACCAATGAGTACCTTACTGGAAAGACATGGGATTAATCTGATTCAGGGATATGACCCGGCACAGTTGGATTCTGCGCCAGATATGGTCATCATCGGTAATATTATGAGCCGTGGGAATCCTTGTGTAGAAGCTGTGCTGGAGCGTGGGCTCCCTTATACTTCAGGCCCACAATGGCTGCATGATTATGTTTTGCCTGAACGTTGGGTGCTGGCGGTTGCAGGGACGCATGGCAAGACAACAACTGCGGGTATGTTAGCCTGGATTTTGGAAGCTTGTGGTTATAAACCAGGTTTCTTAATTGGTGGTGTTCCGGGGAATTTTGAGACATCAGCTCAGATCGGGGAAAGCCCGTTTTTCGTGATAGAAGCTGATGAATATGACAGTGCTTTTTTTGATAAACGATCTAAGTTTGTGCATTACAGCCCACGTACGTTGATCATGAACAATCTGGAATTTGATCATGGTGATATTTTTGGTGATATGGCGGCTATTCAGAGACAGTTCCATCATCTTGTTAGGATCGTTCCGGGTAGTGGTAAGATCCTTGTCCCAGATAACGATATTAATCTGAAACAGGTTTTGTCTATGGGCTGCTGGAGTGAATTGGAGCTAGTGGGTGAAACCGGTAACTGGCAGGCAAAAAAGATCAGCACAGACAGTCGTAATTATCAGGTGTTTTATGATGGTAAAGTTGTTGGAGAAGTGAACTGGTCGCTGGTGGGTGAGCATAATATGCGCAACGGACTGATTGCAGTTGCCGCTGCACATCATGTTGGTGTCCAGCCAGCAGATGCTTGTTGTGCTCTAAGTGAATTTATTAACGCACGTCGTCGCCTTGAGCTGCGCGGTGAGGAGAACGACATTACTGTTTATGATGATTTTGCACATCACCCGACAGCAATACTGGCAACTTTAGAAGCTCTGCGTAGTAAGGTTGGTGGAACTGCGCGTATTATTACTGTGTTGGAACCGCGTTCAAATACCATGAAAATGGGTATCAGCAAGAATGAGATCGCGCCAGCACTAGGACGTGCTGACGAAGTGTTCTTATTTCAGCCAGCTAATATTAAATGGCATGTATCAGAAATCGCAGATCGCTGTGTTCAGCCTGCTTACTGGAGTGCTGATATTGATTCACTGGTAAATATGATTGTCGATAAAGCACAACAGGGTGATCATATTCTGGTGATGAGTAATGGTGGATTTGGTGGCATTCATGAAAAATTGCTATTTGCACTGAATAAAAAAGCTTATCGATCCTGAAAATAACTGTGGGAAAATGAATCGCGCCATTGTTGGCGCGTTCATTTAAAGCTCTTGTTCGAATAACCCAAGAATTGCTTCACGTAGCTGCTCTGCCGTAAAACCTCTGGCTGGCGTGGTAAAGATGGTGTCATCGCCAGCGATACTGCCAAGTATACCTTCTGCTTTACCAAGAGAATCTAGCAGACGTGCAATAAGCTGTGCAGCACCGGGACTTGTGCGAATGACAACAATTGAATGGTTGTGATCAACGTCCAGTACCAAGTTTTTTAGTGGGCTAGTGGCTGTTGGGACGCCAAGTTCAGCAGGCAGACAGTAGACCATTTCCATTTTGGCATTGCGGGTGCGAACAGCACCAAATTTAGTGAGCATTCTGGAAACTTTGGATTGGTTAATGTTCTCAAAACCTTCTTCCAGTAAAGCGGTGACAATTTCACCTTGAGAGCTAAATTTTTCTTCTTTCAATAATGCCTTGAAAGCTTTTACTAAATCTTCCTGTTTAGAGGGAGTACGCATATTTCACCATATTCAATCAGCTATGAAGCTTGCTATTATGCATATAAATGAATTTTTATGCAATAATAATGATTTTGTAGCCAATTTAAACTGTGAAAAATTGGTCTTATGTTATATAGAAATTCATAAAACATGAATATGAAAATTTGCTTTTTTTAGTTGGTTATCAGGTAAATATATTGTTAATCAAATGATGTTGTTTGACGTTGTTGTTGGGTGTAAGGTATTTAGCCGATTATTTCGTAAAATCATAGGGAAATTCTCAAAATAGTGTCCGTTATCTCATTAACAGATAAGCATTTTGCCTAGAATACGGCGACTTTTGCGTCCCACGATTAGAGCGTAAGTCCACAATTTGGCTGTTAACAGATTGTTTTCAAAAACGTAGTAATCTATGGTTCTTAACCAGATGAATTCACAGCATTTTAAAGTATAAACGATTTAAGGAGTATCAGGATGAAAGTTGCAGTTCTCGGTGCAGCCGGTGGTATTGGTCAGGCTCTTGCTCTTCTACTAAAAACCCAGCTTCCTTCGGGTTCAGAACTCTCTTTATATGATATCGCTCCAGTGACACCTGGGGTGGCTGTTGACCTGAGCCACATTCCAACGGAAGTGAAAATTCAAGGCTTTGCTGGTGAAGATGCAACCCCCGCGTTAGAAGGAGCAGATGTTGTATTGATTTCTGCGGGTGTTGCCCGTAAACCCGGTATGGATCGTTCAGATCTGTTTAATGTTAACGCGGGTATCGTTCGTAACCTGGTAGAACAAGTGGCTAAAACTTGTCCAAAATCGCTGATTGGGATTATTACTAACCCAGTCAACACAACTGTAGCTATTGCAGCCGAAGTGCTGAAAAAAGCAGGTGTATATGACAAAAACCGCCTGTTTGGGGTCACAACCCTAGATGTTATTCGTTCTAATACTTTTGTTGCTGAATTGAAAGATAAAAAACCACAGGAAATCGAAGTACCCGTTATCGGTGGCCACTCTGGTGTGACAATCTTACCTCTGTTGTCGCAGATCCCAGGTTTGAGCTTTACTGATGAAGAGTTGGTTGCTTTAACTAAGCGTATTCAGAATGCCGGTACTGAAGTGGTTGAAGCTAAAGCGGGTGGAGGATCTGCAACTCTGTCTATGGGGCAAGCTGCGGCTCGTCTTGGGCTCTCTTTGGTCCGCGGCTTACAAGGCGAAAGTGATGTTGTGGAATGTGCTTATGTTGAAGGTGATGGCAAATATGCTCGTTTCTTTGCTCAGCCGGTTCGTTTGGGTAAAAATGGCGTAGAAGAGCGTTTGGACATTGGTCAATTGAGTGATTTTGAGCAGAAAGCGCTGGAAGGCATGCTAGATGTATTGAGAAATGATATAGAATTAGGCGAAAAATTTATTAATAACTAATTTATATATTTTATAAGTAAAAAATATATATCTATGAAATAATAAAACCGCTGGTATAGCGAATTACCGGCGGTTTTTATTCAACGAATATAATTCGTTAGCTAATTATTTGTTTGTTCTCGTATTTTCCTTTCTAATAATTCTCCAGTATTTGGATCAAAATAACGACTTGGCCAAATTTCTGAAGGGTGTATTTCCAGATAATTCGCAATTATCCACTCCCCTTTCGGCCACGGCCGAGACAGCGCATTAGCTAGAGTCGATGAGCTAAGCCCCGCTTTGCGTGATACTTCAGCTAAGGTTGTTCCCCGCTTGCGTAAAGCTGCAATTATATCGGCAGGATGCCAATCAGATTTCCTTGAAATCATTTTTAATCCTTTTTTTATTAAATTTGATGCCATTAGTGGTATAAATAACAGGTACGCATGAGATTAATAACGAACTTAAACCTGTTATTGAGAAATAAAATAGCATTATTTTTCTAAAAATATTTCCAAATTTTTTCTTAAAAACTTCTTTTTTGAACTTGGTTACAAAAATAGAGAAACGTGATGAAAAAAGAGTGGTATTCGGCCAAGGAGTTAATCGGCGTGGGTGAGTTACCTGGATCACCACAAGGAGTTAACGCCAGAGCAAAGCGCGAGGAGTGGTTACGTCAGAAAAGAGAAGGTGTGCAAGGTAAAGCAGTCGAGTATCACTACTCCTGTTTCCCGGAAACGACCATTGCGGCACTGGAGCTTCATGAATCATCTTCTGAGTATCAGGTGCAGAAGCAAGATCCTTTATCTATTTGGGTTGGAGCTTTCCATCAGTTATCAGAATCTGAGAAACAGGCTGTGATAGCCATGATCTTACGGGATGGTATCAGAAGTTTTTTAGAAAAAATTTCTGTTATTTAACCTATTTTTGGAAATTAAAAATGCCAACTAACTTGGATTCTTCTTCATTATCCCGGTGCAAAGTGAGAAGAAAAGTATGAAAAAAGAATGGTACTCAGCTAAAGAGCTGGTTGGTATTGCCGGACTTCCTTCTTCGCCACAGGGAATAAATCTGATGGCAAGGCGGGAAGGATGGGAATATAGACGTAAACGGGGTGTTCAGGGCAAGGCTCTTGAATACCATATAAATAGTTTGCCTGAAGATGTACTTAATGTGCTATCCGTAGAGGAAAGCACTATTGATTATGCAAACAAACGGCAAGATCCATTCTTAATTTGGGTTGAGGCTTACTATCAATTAACTAAAGCTGAGCGGGAAAAAATTGTGAAATTTATTCTTCGAGAGGGGCTGGCAAAACTTATTGGTTATATTGATGTAGGTGTTGAAGACGCAGAGAAAAACCTGGAGTCAGATTAACCCCAGGTTTTGTTCTATCGATTAAGAAAGGCGTTGTACGGCAATATGGGCTAACCCCACGAGTGCTTGCTTGTATGGGGAGTTTTCCAGCGCCTGCAAAGCAGCTATTGCTTTATCTGCTTCTTCCTCTGCTCGTTTACGGGTATATTCCAGTGAGCCGCACTGTTTCATGGTTGCCAGTACGGTTTCGAGTAAATGGCGGCCATTACCTTTTTCAATTGCTTCACGAATAAGTGCTGATTGTTCTGGATTGCCATGATTCATAGCGTGCAGCAAAGGCAATGTCGGTTTACCTTCGTTAAGATCATCACCGGTGTTTTTGCCTAATGTATCGCTATCGGCATCATAATCCAGTAAGTCATCTATTAACTGGAATGCAGTGCCTAAATAACGTCCGTAATTTTGTAAAGCCGTTTCTTGCTCTGGGGTGGCGTTAGAAAGAATAGCGGAAGAGTGGGCGGCGACTTCAAACAATCGGGCTGTTTTACTGTAAATCACCCGCATATAATCATCTTCAGAAATATTTGGATCATTGCAGTTCATCAACTGTAAAACTTCGCCTTCAGCGATAACATTAGTTGCCTCTGACATCAACTTGAGAACTCGCATAGAGTTAAGAGTTGTCATCATTTGGAAAGAGCGTGTGTATATAAAGTCACCAACCAGTACGCTCGCAGCATTACCAAACATGGCATTGGCAGTCGCTTTGCCACGCCTCATATCTGATTCATCCACAACATCATCATGTAACAGAGTCGCTGTGTGGATAAATTCAATTAATGCGGCAACAGTAACATGTTTATCACCCTGATAACCTAATGCTCTGCTAGCCAGGATGGCAATGATTGGGCGGAGGCGTTTTCCACCACCGCTGATTATGTAGTAGCCCAACTGATTGATAAGAGTAACGTCAGAATTCAACTGACTAAGAATGGTTTCATTTACCGCTGCCATATCATCAGCGGTTAGCTTGATAATAGATTCTAAATTCATATTTTTTCGGCTATGGGTTTTAATGCAGAGCTGTGTTCATATTAACATTAAAATAATTATTGCTGTGTCTTGATTGTACTCGAAAAACAGCCTAAATAAATGACAATTCAGCAACTATGTTTTTTTATCATCTGCTCTAATTCTGCACTTGTCTTCTTAGGCTTTTTTGCGTAGAATTCGCGCCCTATTATGAATATTTATAGCGCGCTCTGGAATGATATTTAAGGGGGCGTGCGGAAAGCGGAGTTTATATGTACGCGGTTTTCCAAAGTGGTGGTAAACAACACCGAGTCAGCGAAGGTCAAACAATTCGCCTGGAAAAGCTGGACATCGCAACGGGTGAAACTGTTGAGTTTGACCAGGTTCTGATGGTCGCTAATGGTGATGACATCAAAATCGGCGCTCCTGTCGTTGAAGGCGTTAAAATCAAAGCTGAAGTGGTTGCCCACGGTCGTGGCGAGAAAATTAAAATCGTTAAGTTTCGTCGTCGTAAACACAGCCGTAAGCAGCAAGGCCACCGTCAGTGGTTCACCGATGTTAAAATCACTGGCATCGCTTAAGATTTAGGAGAGCAGATTAATGGCACACAAAAAGGCTGGCGGCTCAACTCGTAATGGCCGCGATTCTGAAAGTAAACGTCTGGGTGTAAAACGTTTTGGTGGCGAGTCTGTATTAGCAGGCAGCATCATCGTTCGTCAACGTGGCACTAAATTCCACGCTGGCAATAATGTTGGTTGTGGTCGCGATCACACCCTGTTCGCATTAGCTGACGGGAAAGTTAAATTCGAAGTTAAAGGCCCGAAAAACCGTAAATTTATCAGCATCGAAGCTGAATAAGTTTTTCGAGTTATAAACCCTATGAATTTCAAGATGCATCGCGACGGCAAGGGCGCGAATCCCCAGGAGCATAGATAACTATGTGGCTGGGGTGAGTGAGTGCAGCCAACAAAGAGGCAACTTGAAAGATAACGGGTATAAACCGAATCAGAAGCCCTGCATGCGTTGCGGGGCTTTTTATATTCTAAAGTACGCCATCTCTGGGTAACACGGCCGTCCAGCACTGTAATGGCTATCATACGGAGAAAAAATATGAAATTTGTAGATGAAGCCAGAATACTGGTTGTTGCGGGGGATGGTGGCAATGGTTGTGTCAGCTTCCGTCGTGAAAAATATATTCCGAAGGGTGGGCCAGACGGTGGAGATGGTGGAGATGGTGGAGATGTCTATCTGCTAGCAGATGAAAATCTCAATACACTGATTGACTATCGTTTTGAAAAATCCTTTCGGGCAGAACGTGGACAAAATGGTCAAAGCCGTGATTGTACAGGCAAGCGTGGTCAGGATACCACGATTAAAGTCCCTGTTGGGACGCGTGTCCGTGATGCAGTAACCGGTGAGGTTCTAGGCGATATGATTCGTCATGAACAGCGTTTAATGGTAGCGAAAGGTGGATTCCACGGGCTTGGTAATACTCGCTTTAAATCTTCTGTCAACCGGGCTCCTCGCCAAAGAACGATGGGGACCTCAGGTGAAACCCGTGAATTGATGCTGGAACTGATGTTGTTAGCGGATGTTGGTATGCTAGGGATGCCAAATGCGGGCAAGTCCACATTTATCCGTGCTGTTTCTGCCGCTAAACCAAAAGTTGCAGATTATCCATTTACCACTCTGGTACCAAGCTTGGGTGTAGTAAGGATGGATAATGAACAAAGTTTCGTTGTGGCTGATATTCCAGGGCTCATTGAAGGTGCTTCCGATGGCGCTGGTTTGGGTATTCGTTTCTTGAAACATCTGGAACGTTGCCGGGTATTGTTGCACTTAATCGATATTTGTCCTATTGATGAATCAGACCCTGTTGAAAATGCCCGGATTATTGTCAACGAGCTACAGCAATACAGTGAAAAATTGGCAGAAAAGCCCCGTTGGTTGGTATTCAATAAAGTTGATCTGTTAGATCCAGAAGAAGCTAAGCAACGAGCCCAAGCTATTGCTGATGAATTGGGTTGGGAAAGCGACTTTTATATGATCTCAGCGATAAATCGTTTGGGGGTTAAAGCGCTTTGCTGGGATATTATGGAGTTTATGAAAACTCAGCCCCGTAATATGAGCACAACAGAAGATGAAGCTCAGCCTGAGAAAATTGAATTTATGTGGGATGACTACCATAAGAAGCAATTGGAACAGGTTTCGGAAATAGACGATGACTGGGATGACGATTGGGACGAAGATGATGACGAAGGCGTAGAAGTTATTTATAAACGCTGATTCTTTTACTTTTATCTTTTCTCATCATAGTTAAGGGCACCATATTTTTGGTGCCAGTTTTATCAGTTGCTTTGGTATAAATCTTTGTACAACCTGCTTTCGAATCGAATCAAAGGAGCTCGACGGTTGCGATGCTCTTTTGGCGGTACAGCGTAAGCAGAAATAAATTGCACGAAAGCAACTTGTTGACCGCTAGCCGTGGTTATAAAGCCAGCCAGGTTATAAACTCCTTGCAGGGCACCGGTTTTAGCCGAAACTTTTCCGTTTACACCTGCTTCATCCAGCCCTCCCCGGTATCTTAATGTGCCGTCATGACCTGCCAATGGCAGCATGGAAATAAAATCTAATTCTTGATCATGTTGAGCAATAAACTGTAATACTTCCATCATGGTTGCTGGAGTAATCAGATTATGGCGGGATAATCCTGAGCCATCCACCATCACGGTATTTCCTAGATCGATACCTGCTTTTTGCTTTAATACTTGCCGTACTGCATCAGAGCCTGAACGCCAGGTACTAGGTATATCAAAGTGTTGTCGTCCTATTGTCCGAAATACGGTATCAGCGATCATATTGTCAGATTTTTTTAGCATGACTTTCAGCAGATCATGTAATGGTGCTGATTGATTTTGCGCCAGAACTTTTCCCGGGTCAGTTGGTAAGCTTTGGCGTTTGAGATGACCTGTGATTTTAATTCCTGCAACTTGTAATTCATTTTTGAGAATTGCCCCGGCATAGCTGGTGCCATTTTGAATTGCGAAAGCCAGTGGCAGCGGTTCACTGCGTTGGGTAAGGCATCCAGTAAGAGTAAAACGGTTAAGTTCTCCGGGAATGATGTCCAGTTCGCAGTACTGGCTTTCAGGAGAGCCTTTTGCCAATGTCTTAACTTCACTGAACATATTTACGGGATAAAAAGATGCTACGCGGATAAACGCAGTATCACCGGGGTGTTCAGCACTATATAGCGAAACTGAAAAACAGTTTCGATCTACAATTGCGGCAGCAGGGGGAGCGCTGAAACATTGGGTCATGTCATTCCATACCCAACCGGGGGCTTTATCGTGGCTGGCAAAAGCGGAAACATCTATCAGAAGATCGCCGTCAATTTTTTCCACGCCAGATTGTTTCAGGACTGTGACCATATTGCGAAGTTGTTGACGGGTCAGTGTTGGATCTCCGACAAAGCGAGCGATCAAATTCCCTTTCAGGACGCCGTTTGAAATTTTTCCGTGACTTTCCAGTGTGGTGATAAAGCGATAATCTTTACCCAGTTGTAACAATGCTGCAAGAGCAGTGACAACTTTCAGCGTACTTGCTGGTAGAGCCATTTGCTGCCCGTGATAATCAATTAACGGGGTATTGGTACCAACTTTTTGAGCGATTAACGCCAGATTAGTACCATCAGGCAGATATTGCGTATATTCCTCAACGGGTGTGGCGTTTGCGTTGGGTGTAATGAAATACAGAGCGGTAACGCAAACTAATCTGCTGGCAATTTTAAAGAAGGACATAAATTTCGCATATGGATGTAGACGTACCACAATACTAAGGCTCAAAGTGGGGAAAAGTAAACGATGACCCATCACCAAGTCTACGTTAGAATGATATATTAATATGTAAAATATGATTGCGAACTCTGGGTAGCCCTATGGTTTGCACCATTGTTTATTGTCTGGAAGCCCGCCCGACAAGGTGTGCTCATTGTGCTGTTATCTGAAAACATCAGGATGATGCTTGTTTTTTTGCTCAGGAAAGATTTAGAGGATTAATAAATGAAACAGATTCCAATGACGGTACGTGGCGCGGATAAGTTGCGCGAAGAGTTAGATTATCTAAAGAACGTACGCCGTCCAAAAATTATTTCAGACATTGCTGAAGCGCGTGAACATGGTGATCTGAAAGAAAATGCTGAGTATCATGCTGCTCGTGAACAACAAGGTTTCTGCGAAGGTCGTATTCAAGAAATAGAAGCTAAGCTTTCTAATGCGCAAGTGATTGATGTCACAAAAATGCCCAAAACTGGGCGTGTTATTTTTGGGACTACAGTTACGGTTTTGAATGTTAATACTGATGAAGAGCAGACTTACCGGATTGTGGGTGATGATGAAGCAGATATTAAAGAAAATTTAATCTCAGTGAATTCACCAATTGCCCGCGGTTTGATCGGTAAAGAAGTTGATGACGTTGTTATTATCAAAACACCAGGTGGTGAAGTTGAATATGAAATCCTGAAAGTTGAATATATTTAACTTCAGGATTGGCTTGTCGCTATTGACTTACGTTAGGTAAAGTTGCACAAGGATCGTGGATAAAGTAAAAAAGGCCGGAGATGGCCTTTTTTACCATAATATGCACACGGCATTTTATATAAATGTGGTTTGATTATTTAGGTAAAATAATTTTGCGTTCTTCCGATTGGCGGTAAAGAACTAGGATTTTACCGATAATTTGCACATTATATGCACCGGTCTCGCGGACAATTGCATCGGCGATCAAATTTTTAGTTTCACGATCTTCGCCTGCGATTTTGACTTTGATAAGCTCATGGTGTGATAGCGTTTGTTCAATTTCGGCCAACACACCCTCGGTCAGGCCGTTATTACCAATCATGACGACAGGTTTTAGCGGGTGAGCGAGACTTTTCAGGTGTTGTACTTGTTTTTTGTTAAGGGCCATTGTTTTTTTGCTTAGTTAGGATTGAAAACGGGACATTCTACCGCCATCTCATCTCTATCACCATAAATAGTGTGTTGTGGTTTTGGTGTTATGGAGCAATAGATATCTGGCTCTTTATTCGTAGTATAGTTGGAAAGGACAATGGCCAATAAAAAACGTTCGGCAAGCTCCAGTCGCTGGTTACAAGAACACTTTAGTGATAAATATGTTCTGCAAGCACAGAAAAAAGGGCTTCGTTCTCGCGCTTGGTTTAAACTTGATGAAATTCAACAAAGTGACAAAATTTTTAAGCCTGGCATGACCGTTGTCGATTTAGGCGCAGCTCCTGGTGGATGGTCTCAGTACGCAGTGAGTCAAATTGGTGATAATGGGCGAGTGATTGCCTGTGATCTTTTACCGATGGATCCCATTGTTGGTGTCGATTTCCTTCAGGGTGATTTTCGTGATGAACTTGTATTGAAAGCATTGCTTGAGCGAGTTGGTGATAACAAAGTCCAGGTCGTCATGTCGGATATGGCACCCAATATGAGCGGAACACCTGCGGTCGATATTCCTCGATCCATGTATCTGGTTGAATTGGCGTTGGATATGTGTCGTGATGTGCTGGCCCCCGGGGGGAGTTTTATTGTCAAAGTGTTTCAGGGAGAAGGCTTTGATGAATACCTGAGGGAAATTCGCTCCCTATTTACGAACGTGAAAATTCGTAAGCCAGACGCTTCGCGGGCACGATCGCGTGAAGTATACATTGTAGCGACAGGGCGGAAACTATAGTACCCTGAATGCTATTTGTTAACACAGTTGTAATATGAGGTTAATCCCTTGAGTGACATGGCGAAAAACCTGATTCTCTGGTTAGTTATCGCAGTTGTGCTGATGTCGTTATTCCAGAGTTTTGGTCCCAGCGATTCCAATAGTCGTAGGGTGGATTACTCTACCTTCATCAATGAATTAGCCCAGGATCAGGTGCGCGAAGTTCGTATCACAGGTCGTGAAATTAATGTTAGTAGGAAAGATAACAGCAGATACACCACTTACCTACCAGTACAGGATGAAAAACTGTTAGATACGTTATTGAATAAAAACGTAAAAGTGGTTGGTGAACCCCCAGAGGAACCAAGTCTGCTAACTTCTATTTTCATTTCCTGGTTCCCGATGTTATTGCTTATTGGGGTCTGGATTTTCTTTATGCGTCAGATGCAGGGCGGCGGCGGTAAAGGGGCAATGTCTTTTGGTAAAAGCAAGGCCCGTATGCTGACAGAAGATCAGATTAAAACCACTTTTGCTGATGTTGCTGGTTGTGACGAAGCGAAAGAAGAAGTTGGTGAACTGGTGGAATATCTGCGAGAACCAGGCCGCTTCCAGAAGTTGGGTGGAAAAATTCCGAAAGGTATTCTGATGGTCGGGCCTCCGGGTACGGGTAAGACTTTACTGGCAAAAGCAATTGCTGGTGAGGCAAAAGTGCCATTCTTTACTATCTCAGGTTCCGACTTTGTTGAAATGTTTGTTGGTGTTGGTGCGTCCCGTGTTCGTGATATGTTCGAGCAGGCGAAGAAAGCAGCACCTTGTATCATCTTTATTGATGAGATTGATGCGGTGGGCCGTCAGCGTGGCGCTGGTTTGGGTGGGGGTCACGATGAGCGTGAGCAGACTCTGAACCAGATGCTGGTTGAGATGGATGGTTTTGAAGGCAACGAAGGTATTATCGTTATTGCCGCGACTAACCGTCCCGACGTACTTGATCCTGCGTTGTTGCGCCCAGGTCGTTTTGACCGTCAGGTTGTGGTTGGTTTGCCAGATGTACGTGGCCGCGAGCAGATTCTGAAAGTTCATATGCGCCGGGTTCCTCTGGATACTGATGTTGATGCTTCTGTCATTGCTCGCGGTACTCCGGGATTCTCTGGCGCTGATTTGGCTAACCTAGTGAACGAAGCTGCTTTGTTTGCTGCCCGCGGTAACAGACGCGTCGTTTCTATGGTTGAATTCGAAAAAGCGAAAGACAAAATCATGATGGGCGCGGAACGTCGCTCTATGGTGATGACGGAAGAGCAAAAAGAATCAACTGCTTATCATGAAGCAGGCCATGCCATTATTGGTCGTCTGGTTCCTGAGCATGATCCTGTTCACAAAGTTACCATTATTCCGCGTGGCCGTGCTTTGGGGGTGACTTTTTTCCTACCGGAAGGAGATCAGATCAGCGCCAGTCGCCAGAAGTTGGAAAGCCAGATTTCAACCTTATATGGAGGTCGTCTGGCAGAAGAGATTATTTATGGTCCAGACAGCGTTTCTACTGGCGCATCTAACGATATCAAAGTGGCGACATCAATTGCCCGTAACATGGTAACGCAGTGGGGGTTCTCAGAAAAACTCGGCCCATTACTCTATGCAGAGGAAGAAGGAGAAGTATTCCTCGGCCGTTCAGTTGCTAAAGCTAAGCACATGTCTGATGAAACTGCTCGTCTTATCGATCAGGAAGTGAAGGCAATTATCGATCATAACTATCAACGTGCTCGTCAGATTCTGATGGATAACCTTGATATTTTGCATTCGATGAAAGATGCATTGATGAAGTACGAAACTATTGATGCTCCCCAGATTGATGACTTAATGAATCGAACAAATGTGCGTCCACCGGCTGGGTGGGAAAGCGATAATGGCAGCAATAATAGCAGTCGCCCAACAGGTAATACACCTCCTCCGCAGGCTGCAAAACCAGCCGATGATATCAATACATTGGCGCAAGGTGGTGAACAAGTAGGGCGGTCAGGAAATAAAGACCAGTAATTGTTTCGTAGTTTGATTGATATATTCATGAAACCCCAGGTTAGCCCTGGGGTTTTGACATTGAAGGTAGCCAACAATGAAACTCAGAGCCAGAGATAATGTTCTCAATCTTTCTCGCCCACAAATAATGGGTATTTTGAATGTGACTCCAGATTCATTTTCTGATGGTGGTGCTCATAATACTCTGGATATGGCCTTACGACATGCTGAAAAGATGATTAACGAGGGAGCGGCGATCATTGATATCGGAGGGGAATCTACCCGTCCCGGAGCTGATGAAGTCAGTGAGCAGGAAGAAGTGGATCGTGTTGTTCCGGTTGTTGAGGCTTTAGCTCAACGATTTAATATTTGGATTTCTGTTGATACCTCGAAAGCATTGGTGATGAGTGAGTCAGCGAAAGCTGGTGCCCATTTGATTAATGATATTCGTGCATTGCAAGAGCCTGGAGCTTTGGAAAGCGCGGCTAAATCTGGATTACCCGTTTGCTTGATGCATATGAAGGGCCAACCACGTACGATGCAGGATACGCCACATTATGAAAATTTGTTAAGTGAAGTGAAACAATTTTTTACTGAGCAAATTGAACGTTGTGTGATGGCAGGAATAGCAAAAGATAAACTTGTTCTTGATCCGGGCTTCGGTTTTGGCAAGAACTTGACGCATAATTATCAGTTACTGGCACATTTAAACCAATTTCATCAATTTGGTTTACCTGTGCTGGCAGGAATGTCACGTAAATCTATGATAGGTCAGTTACTTCATGTGCCACCACAAGAAAGGGTTGTCGGTAGTGTAGCTTGCGCTGTTATCGCTGCTATGCAAGGAGCGCAAATTATCCGGGTACATGATGTCAAAGAAACCGTGCAGGCGATGCAAATTGTCGAAGCAACACTTTCAGCAAAGGAAGAGAAGAAATTATGAGTAACCGTAAATATTTTGGTACTGATGGTATCCGTGGCAAAGTGGGCAATAGCCCAATTACGCCAGATTTTGTGTTAAAGCTTGGTTGGGCTGCGGGTAAGGTACTGGCTCGTCATGGTTCTCGTAAAATTATTATCGGTAAGGATACCCGTATTTCTGGCTATATGCTGGAATCTTCTTTAGAAGCAGGCTTAGCTGCGGCTGGTTTGTCGGCTTCGTTCACTGGTCCTATGCCAACACCTGCTGTTGCTTATTTGACTCGTACCTTCCGTGCTGAAGCTGGAATTGTTATCTCTGCTTCTCATAATCCTTATTATGATAATGGTATTAAATTCTTCTCTATTGACGGTACGAAACTGCCGGATGATGTGGAAGAGGCGATTGAAGCTGAAATGGAAAAGCCACTGACTTGCGTGGAATCCGCAGAGTTGGGACGGGCAAATCGTATTGTGGATGCTGCGGGTCGTTATATTGAATTCTGTAAAGGTACATTTCCAAGTGAGCAAAGTCTTAATGGATTGAAAATTGTACTTGATTGCGCTAATGGTGCGACTTACCACATTGCCCCAAATGTACTCAGAGAACTAGGGGCTGATGTTGTGACGATTGGCTGTGAGCCGAATGGTATCAATATTAATGAAAAATGTGGTGCTACCGATGTTCGTTTATTGCAGCAACGTGTTGTAGAAGAGAAGGCAGATGTTGGCCTGGCATTCGATGGCGATGGTGATCGCGTTATTATGGTTGATCATTTAGGACAGAAAGTTGATGGCGACCAAATCCTTTACATTATTGCCCGTGAAGCATTGAGACAAGGACAACTGCGTGGTGGAGTTGTTGGTACGCTGATGAGTAATATGGGATTGGAGCTGGCATTGAAACAGCTTGGTATCCCATTCTTGCGTGCTAAAGTGGGTGACCGTTATGTGCTGGAAAAATTGCAGGAAGAAGGCTGGCGTTTAGGTGCCGAAAATTCTGGTCATGTTATCTTGCTGGATAAAACCACTACGGGTGACGGTATTGTTGCTGGCCTTCAGGTTCTGAGCGCTATGGTACGTAACCATATGAGTTTGCACGATCTGTGTAGTGGTATGAAACTTTTGCCACAGGTACTGGTAAATGTTCGTTTCTCCGGTTCACACGATCCACTTAAATCGGAAAATGTAATTAATATTACTAAATCTGTTGAAGCTGAATTAAATGGTTGTGGACGGGTATTGTTACGTAAATCTGGTACTGAGCCATTGATTCGAGTCATGGTAGAGGGTGAAGATGATGTACAAGTCACGGCCTTGGCTCATCGTATTGCTGATGCAGTGAAACTCGCGGGTTAATTTGTTGTTTTTTTCCTCAAGTGATTCTGATTATTGAAATTAACCTTGCGTATCAGATGTGGTTTGGTTAGTATTCAGACCCACTCAGTCAGGTGATTAGCCTGTTTGAGTGGGTGATGCGGTATAAGGTAACCACATAGATTGTGGTAAACCCCACGAGGACATAGGTACGACATATGTATGAAGCTCTTTTAGTTGTTTTCTTGCTGGTTGCTATCGGGCTAGTTGCCTTGGTTATGCTACAGCAAGGTAAAGGTGCTGATATGGGTGCTTCCTTTGGTGCGGGTGCCTCTGCAACGCTATTTGGTTCATCGGGTTCTGGTAACTTTATGACCCGTATGACTGCGATTTTCGGTACTCTGTTTTTCGTTATTAGCTTGGTGCTTGGTAATCTGACCAGTAACCAAACTGGTACAAGCAGCAAGTGGGAAAACATTGGCGAGCCTGCTAAAGTTGAGAAATCAATGGAGATTCCGGCGGTGCCAGCAGCACCAAATAGTGATATCCCGCAGTAATCATCATAGAAAGAATTGAGATGGGGCTGTTTAATCAGCGATAGCCTCATGTAGTGCCGAGGTGGTGAAATTGGTAGACACGCTACCTTGAGGTGGTAGTGCCCACACTAGGGCTTACGGGTTCAAGTCCCGTCCTCGGTACCATTATTCGGATAGCTTGTGTTTTTGCAGTTATCAGCGTAATATTTGCCACGTTTTCGAACGCGGGATGGAGCAGCATGGTAGCTCGTCGGGCTCATAACCCGAAGGTCGTCGGTTCAAATCCGGCTCCCGCAACCACTTCTTAAATTAAGATGCACCTTTTTGAACGAAATAATTCAGCAATATTTGAAATATTGATTCTGATTTAAAGGGGCATGAAGTGAGTGGTTGAAGCCACTGGCAGCAAATAGGGTCCAGTTGCATAAAGCCCCGAATTTCGGGGTTTTTTGTTATTTGACAACAGAACTACTGGGCTAATTAGCCCTTTTTTTATGTCTTGGGGGTGGGCTTGTCCACATTAGAGCAAAAATTAACAGCGATGATTTCAGCACCAGTTGAAGCTTTAGGCTTTGAGTTAGTCGGCTTGGAGTTTATTCGTGCCCGTGTTTCTACACTGCGGATTTATATTGATAGTGAGAATGGTATCACTGTTGATGATTGTGCTGATGTTAGCCACCAGGTCAGTGCGGTGTTGGATGTCGAAGATCCTATTTCAGTGCTTTATAACCTGGAAATTTCTTCACCTGGCTTAGAGCGTCCATTGTTCACGGCTGAACATTACCAGCGTTTTATTGGTGAGGAAGTCAGTCTGGTTTTACGTATAGCAATGCAAAACCGTCGTAAATGGCTGGGCACTATCAAAACTGTCGACGGCGAAATGATCACGGTTACGGTGGATGGAAAAGATGAAGTGTTCGCACTGAGCAACATCCAGAAAGCGAACCTGGTACCCCACTTTTAAAGTTCGGATGAGGCAACTAGGATGAATAAAGAAATTCTGGCTGTTGTGGAAGCGGTTTCCAACGAAAAATCCCTTCCACGCGAAAAGATCTTCGAGGCGCTGGAAACAGCATTGGCCACAGCCACCAAGAAAAAATATGAACAAGATATTGATGTTCGTGTCAGTATTGACCGTAAATCTGGCGATTTTGACACCTTCCGTCGTTGGTTAGTTGTTGAAGAAGTGACTCAGCCGACTCGTGAAATTACGCTAGAAGCGGCTAGATTTGAAGAGCCTGAAATCGATTTGGGCAGCTATACCGAAGATCAAATTGAATCAGTGACTTTTGATCGTATTACAACACAAACCGCTAAACAGGTTATTGTACAAAAAGTACGTGAGGCTGAGCGCGCTATGGTTGTTGACCAGTTCCGCGAACAGCAAGGTGAGATCATCACCAGTGTGGTTAAGAAAGTCAATCGTGAGAATATCACTCTTGATTTAGGCAATAATGCTGAAGCAGTTATTCTTCGCGAAGACATGTTACCAAGGGAAAATTTCCGCCCAGGTGACCGTGTGCGTGGTGTACTGTATGATGTTCGCCCTGAAGCACGAGGTGCGCAACTGTTTGTCAGCCGTTCCCGCCCGGAAATGCTGGTTGAACTGTTCCGTATTGAGGTTCCGGAAATTGGTGAGGAGCTAATTGAAATTAAAGCTGCTGCCCGTGATCCGGGATCTCGCGCCAAGATTGCAGTAAAAACGAATGACAAGCGTATCGATCCGGTTGGTGCTTGCGTTGGCATGCGTGGTGCGCGAGTACAGGCCGTTTCCAGCGAACTGGGCGGCGAACGAATCGATATCGTACTGTGGGATGATAATCCTGCTCAGTTTGTCATTAATGCTATGGCTCCGGCTGATGTTGCATCTATCGTTGTCGACGAGGACAAGTGTACGATGGATGTTGCCGTTGAAAGCAACAACTTAGCGCAGGCTATCGGCCGTAATGGTCAAAACGTGCGCCTGGCTGCGCAGTTGTTGAAAAAGCACCGTGGTGATGACAAATGGGAATTAAATGTCATGACTGCTGAAGAGCTACAAGCAAAACATCAGGCAGAAGCTCATGCTTCTATTGATACATTCACTAAGCATCTCGATATTGATGAAGAATTCGCTACTGTTCTAGTCGAAGAAGGGTTTTCAACTCTGGAAGAATTGGCCTATGTACCAATTAAGGAACTTCTGGAAATTGAAGGCCTTGATGAGGAAACTATCGAAGTCCTGCGTGAACGTGCGAAAGCTGCTTTAACTACTCTGGAACTGGCTCAGAAAGAAAGCCTCAGTGATAAACAACCAACTGAAGAGTTGTTAAATCTGACTGGTATGAACCGTACTCTGGCATTTGACCTGGCTGCCCGTGGCATCTGTACGCTGGAAGATCTTGCCGAGCAGGGTATCGACGACCTATCTGATATTGAAGGTTTGAATGATGAGAAGACAGGCGAACTCATCATGGCTGCCAGAAATATCTGTTGGTTTGGCGATGATGCGTAATAAACCGTAGCAGGAAGGAACAGCATGACAGATGTAACCGTAAAATCACTGGCAGAAGAGATCCAGACTTCGGTTGATCGCTTGGTACAGCAATTTGCTGATGCAGGGATTAAAAAAACCGAAACTGATTTTGTCTCCCAGAAAGAAAAAGAAGCTTTACTGGCACATTTGAACCGCGAACAAGGTGGTTCGGCTGGTAAACCCGATAAATTAACATTGCAGCGTAAGACACGTAGTACGCTGAATGTTTCCGGCACCGATGGTAAAAGCAAACCGGTAGCCGTTGAGGTCCGCAAAAAGCGTACATATGTGAACCGCGATGCAATTGAACAGGCTAAAGCGGAAGAGCAAGCGAAGCGTGAAGCGGAAGAGCAAGCACGGCGCGAAGTAGAAGAAAAAGCGCAACGCGAAGCCGAAGCAGCAGCGAAGAAACTCGCTGAAGAGCAGGCTAAACGTGAGGCAGAAGAAAAAGCCAAACGTGAAGCAGCTGAAAAAGCTAAGCGCCAGGCAGCGGAAAATGAAAAAGTGACCAATCAACATACCGAACATAAGCAAAAACCAGCCCAGACTGACAAAACAGCCCAAAGTGAAAAAGCACGTCGTGAAGCAGAAGCTGCTGATCTTAAACGTAAAGCAGAAGAAGAGATGCGTCGTAAGGTAGAGGAAGAGGCTAGACGCGTTGCTGAGGAAGCTCGCCGTATGGCTGAGGAGAATCAGGACAAGTGGTCAAGTGATTCAGATTCCGTTGAGAATGACGATTATCATGTCACTACCTCCCGTCATGCCCGTGCTGCAGAAGACGAAAACGATGCTAAAGTTGAAGGTGATCGTCGTGCTCGTGGTCGTAGCGGTAAGGCTACTCGCCAGAAGAAAAATAATAAGCATTCTGAATCTAAAGCAGATCGTGAAGAAGCCCGCGCAGTTGGTCGTACAAAAGGTAAGCAACGTAAAACCAGCACATTGCAACAAAGTTTCAATAAGCCTGTAGCGGCTGTTAACCGTGATGTTGTGATCGGTGAAACTATTACTGTTGCTGAGTTGGCTAATAAAATGGCTGTCAAAGGTTCTCAGGTCATCAAAGCCATGATGAAAATGGGTGCAATGGCAACCATCAACCAAGTGATCGATCAGGAAACTGCACAGCTAGTTGCCGAAGAGATGGGTCACAAGGTTATCCTGCGTCGTGAGAATGAGCTGGAAGAAGCGCTGATGAGCGACCGTGATACCGGTGAAGCTGTAGCTGAACCTCGTGCCCCGGTTGTGACGATCATGGGTCACGTTGACCACGGTAAAACTTCTCTACTGGATTACATTCGTTCTACAAAAGTGGCTTCTGGTGAGGCGGGTGGTATTACCCAACATATTGGTGCTTACCATGTTGAAACTGAAAGTGGCATGATTACTTTCCTGGATACCCCAGGGCATGCTGCATTTACTTCAATGCGTGCACGCGGTGCAAAAGCTACCGACATCGTGGTCTTGGTTGTTGCTGCCGATGATGGTGTGATGCCTCAGACTATCGAAGCTATTCAGCATGCCAAAGCAGCGAATGTGCCTGTGGTTGTTGCGGTTAACAAGATTGACAAGCCAGAAGCTGATCCGGATCGCGTGAAGAATGAGCTTTCTCAGCACGGTGTTCAGCCTGAAGAGTGGGGTGGTGAAACTCAGTTTATCAATGTATCTGCTAAAGCTGGTATTGGTATTGATGAATTGCTGGACGCAATCTTACTTCAAGCTGAAGTTCTTGAACTAAAAGCAGTCCATTCTGGTATGGCAAGCGGCGTGGTTATCGAATCATTCTTGGATAAAGGCCGTGGTCCGGTTGCGACAGTACTGGTTCAAGAAGGTACTTTGAACAAAGGTGATATTGTACTTTGCGGCTTTGAATATGGACGAGTTCGTGCAATGCGTGACGAGCTAGGTCGTGAAGTGTTCTCTGCGGGTCCATCTATTCCAGTGGAAATCCTTGGTCTGTCCAACGTACCTGCGGCTGGTGATGAAGCGACTGTTGTACGTGATGAGAAAAAAGCTCGTGAGGTTGCTCTGTATCGTCAGGGTAAATTCCGTGAGGTCAAACTGGCTCGCCAGCAGAAATCTAAACTGGAAAACATGTTTGCTAACATGGAAGAAGGTGAAGTTTCTGAATTAAATATTGTTCTGAAATCTGACGTTCAGGGATCATGTGAAGCGATCCGCGAAGCATTGGAACAATTGTCTACCAATGAAGTGAAAGTGAAAATCATTGGTTCTGGCGTAGGTGGTATTACTGAGACTGATGCAACACTGGCTGCTGCCTCTAATGCAATTATTCTAGGCTTCAATGTTCGTGCCGATGCTTCCGCACGCCGGGTTGTTGAAAATGAAAACTTGGATCTGCGTTATTACTCTGTTATTTATAGCCTGATTGATGAAGTTAAGCAGGCAATGAGTGGTATGCTGGCACCTGAATATAAACAGCAGATCATGGGACTAGCAGAAGTTCGTGATGTGTTTAAGTCACCGAAATTTGGTGCGATCGCCGGTTGTATGGTGACTGAAGGTACTATTAAACGTAATAATCCAATTCGCGTATTGCGTGATAACGTAGTGATTTACGAAGGTGAATTGGAATCCCTTCGCCGTTTTAAAGATGACGTTAACGAAGTCCGTAATGGTATGGAATGTGGTATCGGTGTTAAGAACTACAACGATGTTCGTGTTGGTGACATGATCGAAGTATTTGAAGTTATTGAAGTTAAACGATCTATCGCTTAATTCCTACCACTGGTTAATTTCATTATTGGGGGGCTTTTGCCCCCCAAATGTCAGGAGATATAACAATGGCAAGAGAATTCAGTCGTACTCAGCGCGTTGCACAAGAAATGCAAAAAGAGATTGCCATCATTTTACAGCGAGAAGTGAAAGATCCCCGGATCGGTATGGCGACTGTTTCTGGCGTTGAAGTTTCCCGTGATTTGGCTTATGCCAAAGTATTTGTCACCTTTCTGAATGTGTTGACCGAAGAACATGATTCCGATGTGGTGAAGAATGGTATTAAGGCATTGAATGAAGCTTCTGGTTTTATTCGTTCTCTGCTGGGTAAAGCAATGCGTTTGCGTGTCGTACCAGAACTGACTTTCTCCTACGATAATTCCCTGGTAGAGGGGATGAGAATGTCCAATCTGGTTACTAATGTTGTGAAGAATGACGAACAGCGCCGGGCTTCTGCGGATCACAAAGAGGAGAAGTAATGGGGCGTCGTCGTCGCGGTCGTGATATACATGGTGTGTTGTTACTGGATAAGCCGCAGGATATTTCTTCTAATGATGCGTTACAAAAAGTAAAACGTATTTTCAACGCTAGCAAAGCGGGTCACACTGGCGCGTTGGATCCACTGGCAACGGGTATGCTACCGGTTTGCCTTGGTGAAGCCACGAAGTTTTCCCAGTTCTTACTTGATTCTGACAAGCGTTATCGAGTGATAGCTCGTCTTGGTCAACGAACTGACACATCTGATTCACATGGGCAAATCATCAGTGAAAGGGCAATTTCGCTAAATCAGCCTCAACTTGATGCCGCTTTGGATAAATTCCGTGGGGATACCATGCAAATTCCTTCCATGTATTCTGCACTGAAACATCAGGGGAAACCATTGTATGAGTATGCTCGTCAGGGTATTGAGGTAGAACGCGAAGCACGGCCAATTACAGTTTATGAATTACAGTTTATCCGTTGGGAAGATGATGAACTGGAATTGGAAATACACTGCTCGAAAGGGACTTATATTCGCACTATTATTGATGACTTAGGTGAATTATTAGGCTGTGGTGCCCACGTTATTTATTTAAGACGTTTACAGGTAGCGAATTATCCAAGTGATCGTATGGTAACACTTGAGCAATTATATGAATTGCAAAAGCAGGCTAAAGATCAGGAAATACCTGTGGGTGAATTAATTGATTCATTACTATTACCAATGGATAGTGCAATTACTCATTTCCCTGAGGTTAATTTGATTCCAGTAGTTGCGGCTTATTTTAAACAAGGACAAGCGGTGCGCAGTGCCAAATCCCCGGCTCTGGTTGAAAGTTTGGTACGTGTAACTGAGGGTGATGAACGGAAATTCATTGGTATTGCTGTTATCAATGACGATGGGCTTGTTGCTCCCCGCCGTTTAGTTGTTGAAAGCCGGGATTAGGGTATTTGGGGCTATCTTGCGCTTAACTTATTTGCAGCGTAGAATGGCGCAGTTATATGTTGGGTAGCTGAATTAGAGATCGGCACCTGTAATTTTAGTTTATATATTTTTGGAGTTGTAATATGTCTCTAAGTACTGAAGCAAAAGCGCAAATTATTGCTGAATTTGGTCGTGATGCGAATGACAGTGGTTCTAGTGAAGTACAGATTGCTTTGTTAACTGCACAGATTAACCACCTGCAAGGCCACTTTTCAGAGCACAAAAAAGATCACCACAGCCGTCGTGGTCTGCTGCGCATGGTTTCTCAGCGTCGTAAACTTCTGGACTATCTGAAGCGTAAAAATGTAACAAGTTACACTGCGCTGATTGGGCGTCTTGGCCTGCGTCGCTAATCAAGCAAGTTTCAGTGGAAAGGGGCCATATATGGCCCCTTTTCTTCTGAGAAGCCATCATATGGCAACAGTCCGAAAAATGTTGGTGATGGTTTTTGTTAAGGCTCTTCGGTTACAGAGGTTCGCGCGGCTAATGAGAGTGCTTAAGGGAGTAAGACCTGTCGTTAGTCGCGAGGATGTGGCATGAAGAGATTATTCATTGTTGTCTGCTGAATATAAAAGACAATGTTAACGAAAGGATATTATTTTGCTTAATCCGATTGTTCGTAAATTTCAATATGGTCAACATACCGTTACTATCGAAACAGGTATGATGGCTCGCCAGGCCACTGCTGCTGTCATGGTCAATATGGATGATACGGCTGTATTTGTCACCGTTGTTGGTCAGAAAAAAGTTAAAGAAGGTCAGGATTTCTTTCCACTGACTGTTAACTATCAGGAGCGTACTTATGCTGCTGGTCGTATTCCAGGCAGTTTCTTTCGTCGTGAGGGTCGCCCGGGTGAAGGCGAAACATTAGTCGCTCGTTTGATTGATCGTCCTTTGCGTCCTCTGTTCCCAGAAGGTTTCCTGAATGAGGTGCAGATTGTAGCGACCGTTGTTTCTGTTAACCCGCAAGTTAACCCAGATATTGTTGCAATGATCGGTGCTTCTGCTGTGTTGACATTATCTGGTATTCCGTTCAATGGTCCAATTGGTGCGGCTCGCGTTGGTTATATTAATGATCAGTATGTGCTTAACCCAACCAGTGATGAGCTGAAAAACAGCCGTTTGGATCTGGTGGTTTCAGGTACTGCTGGTGCTGTTTTGATGGTTGAGTCTGAAGCCGACATTCTAACTGAAGAGCAAATGTTAGGTGCGGTAGTATTCGGTCATGATCAACAACAGGTGGTTATCGATAACATCAATGCGTTGGCTGCGGAAGCAGGTAAAGAAAAATGGGATTGGGTACCGGAACCTGTTAATCAAGCGTTGCATAACCGTGTAGCTGAGTTGGCAGAAAACCGTCTGGGTGATGCTTACCGTATTACTGAAAAACAGGAGCGTTATGCTCAGGTTGATGCTATCAAAGAGGAAGTGACGGCAGCGCTGTTGGAACAGGATGACGCTTTAGAGGAAGGCGAAATCCATGAGATTCTGGGTAGCTTAGAGAAAAAAGTTGTTCGTAGTCGTGTTTTGCGTGGCGAACCACGTATTGATGGCCGCGAAAAAGATATGGTTCGTGCATTGGACGTACGTACTGGAATTTTGCCTCGTACTCACGGTTCTGCGCTGTTTACCCGTGGTGAAACTCAGGCTTTGGTTACTGCGACTTTAGGTACGGAACGTGATGCACAGATCATTGATGAATTGATGGGAGAGCGCACAGATCGTTTCTTGTTGCACTACAACTTCCCGCCATATTCTGTTGGTGAAACAGGTATGATTGGTTCGCCAAAGCGTCGTGAAATTGGTCATGGTCGTCTGGCTAAACGTGGTGTGCTGGCAGTCATGCCGAAAGCTAACGAATTCCCATATACCGTGCGCGTAGTTTCTGAAATCACAGAATCAAACGGCTCATCTTCAATGGCATCTGTTTGTGGTGCATCTCTAGCGTTGATGGACGCAGGTGTGCCGATTAAAGCGGCTGTTGCTGGTATTGCAATGGGGTTAGTGAAAGAAGGCGACAATTTTGTTGTTCTGTCTGACATCTTGGGTGATGAAGATCATTTGGGAGATATGGACTTTAAAGTGGCGGGTAGCTGTGAAGGTATCAGCGCACTGCAAATGGACATCAAAATTGAAGGCATTACCCGTGAAATCATGCAAATTGCTCTGAATCAGGCAAAAGGTGCGCGTTTGCATATCCTGAGTGTAATGGAACAGGCAATTAACAGCCCACGTAACGAAATTTCTGAATTTGCACCACGCATTCACACTATTAAGATCAACCCTGATAAGATCAAAGATGTTATCGGTAAAGGTGGTTCAGTTATCCGTGCACTGACAGAAGAAACTGGTACTACCATCGAGATCGAAGATGATGGCACAGTGAAAATTGCTGCAACTGATGGTGAAAAAGCAAAACATGCCATCAGTCGTATTGAAGAAATCACCGCTGAGATCGAAGTTGCTCGTGTTTACGCTGGTAAAGTAACCCGCATCGTTGATTTTGGTGCATTTGTTGCTATCGGTGGTGGTAAAGAAGGTCTGGTGCATATTTCTCAGATTGCTGATAAGCGTGTTGAGAAAGTGGCTGACTATTTGCAGGTTGGTCAGGAAGTCTCAGTTAAAGTTCTGGAAATTGATCGCCAGGGCCGTGTTCGCCTGAGTATTAAAGAAGCGACAGCCGGTGTAATTGTCGAGGATACACCAGTGGCACCACAATCAGCAGAATAAATTTGATGTATATACCCAATGGATTTCAAGATGCATCGCGACGGTAAGGGAGCGAATCTCCGGGAGTATAGATAACTATGTGACCGGGGTGAGTGAGCGCAGCCAACAAAGAGGCAACTTGAAAGATGACGGGTATAAACGGTGTCTTGTAAGAAAGCACCGTTTATAGATTCAGGGCAGGAGGCCCAATAAATGCAATATGGGTGATAGGGCATTCTTAATTTAATGTCTGACTTTCGGGAGTAGGAAATGAATCTTTTTCTGCGCTGGTGTTATGCTGTGGCAATACTTCTTTTGGCAGGATGCAGCAGCAAGGATTGGCGTAAAAACGAAGTTTTTGCTATTCCGTTACAACCTTCATTGCAACAAGAAGTCATTCTGGCTCGCATGGAACAGATCCTTGCGAGTCGGTCATTGACAGAAGATGAGTACGCACAGCTTTTATATGAGAGAGGTGTGCTGTATGATAGTCTCGGGCTGAGAGCTTTGGCACGGAATGATTTTTCTGTTGCCTTATCTATTCGGCCTAATATTCCAGAGATTTTTAATTATCTGGGAATTTACTTCACACAGGCTAGCAATTTTGATGCTGCCTATGAAGCGTTTGATTCTGTATTAGAGCTTGATCCAACTTACAATTACGCGCGTCTTAACCGTGGCATCGCGTTGTATTACGGTGGTCGGTATAAGTTAGCGCAGGATGATCTGCAGGCGTTTTATCAAGACGATCCAAATGATCCTTTCCGTTCGTTGTGGTTGTACCTGGTGGAAAAAGAATTTTATCCTAAAGGGGCGATGTTGAACTTGTCGCAACACTACGAAAAAGCGAACCGGGGGCAATGGGGCTGGAATATAGTTGAATTCTATTTAGGCAAAATTAGTGAATATACATTGATGAATCGCTTGAAAGAGAATGCAACGGATAACACTTCGCTCGCTGAGCATCTCAGTGAAACTGACTTCTATTTAGGTAAACATTACCTAAGTCTGGGGGACAAGGATAGCGCATCTGCGTTATTCAAGCTGACGGTAGCTAACAACGCACATAACTTTGTTGAGCACCGCTATGCATTGTTGGAATTGGCGCTGTTAGGCCAGGAACAAGATGACCTATCAGAATCGGACCAGCAATAGCTGACGAACATTTCGAGATCGATTAACAAAGTCCATCATCTTGACCGATGAGGGCTTATTTGTTCGTTTAATTAAATACTTTGAGCCAGTTCACATTTTAAATGAAAATGACCGAAATTTTTTTCGATGCGTTATGTAGACTGGCCGCCATAACTAATGAGGCACCATTACATGACCACTGAGACTGAAATCTCTTTTGCTGATTTGGGTTTATCAGCACCTATCCTTTCTGCATTGGAAGATCTTGGCTATGAAAAGCCATCTCCAATTCAGCAACAATGTATTCCCCATTTATTAAATGGTCGTGACGTACTCGGTATGGCGCAGACGGGGAGCGGTAAAACAGCGGCATTCAGTCTGCCTTTACTGCATAACATCAATGCTGAGTTGAAAGCTCCGCAGATCCTTGTGTTGGCACCGACCCGTGAACTGGCGGTACAGGTAGCTGAAGCGTGCGCAGATTTTTCTAAACATATGCGTAACGTGAATGTTGTTGCGCTGTATGGTGGGCAACGTTATGACGTTCAGTTACGCGCTTTGCGTCAAGGGCCACAAATTGTTGTGGGTACACCTGGGCGTCTTTTGGATCACTTGAAGCGTGGTACTTTGGATCTGTCTAATCTGAGCGGCTTAGTTTTGGATGAAGCAGACGAAATGTTGCGTATGGGCTTTATCGAAGATGTTGAAAACATCATGAGCCAGATCCCGGCAGAACATCAGACTGCGCTGTTCTCTGCAACTATGCCAGAAGCTATCCGTCGCATTACTCGTCGTTTTATGAACGATCCGCAGGAAGTACGTATCCAAGCGAGTGTAACGACTCGTCCTGACATCAGCCAGAGCTATTGGTCTGTTTACGGTATGCGTAAAAATGAAGCTTTGGTGCGCTTCCTTGAAGCAGAGGATTTTGATGCCGCGATTATTTTTGTGCGCACCAAAAACGCAACGTTGGAAGTAGCAGAAGCACTGGAACGTAATGGTTACAACAGTGCGGCGCTAAATGGTGATATGAACCAAGCACTGCGTGAGCAGACATTGGAACGTCTGAAAGATGGCCGTTTGGATATTTTGATTGCAACTGATGTTGCAGCGCGTGGCCTGGATGTTGAACGCATCAGTTTGGTCGTTAACTATGACATTCCAATGGATGCTGAATCTTATGTTCACCGTATTGGCCGTACTGGTCGTGCAGGGCGTGCAGGTCGTGCGTTGTTGTTTGTAGAAAACCGTGAACGCCGCTTGTTACGTAACGTTGAACGTACAATGAAGCTGACTATCCCGGAAGTTGAACTGCCAAATGCAGAGTTGTTGAGTCAGCGTCGTCTGGAAAAATTTGCCGCTAATGTACAGCAGCAGTTGGAAAGTAGCGATCTGGATCAGTACCGTACTCTGTTGTCTAAGTTGCAACCTGCGGAAGATTTGGATATAGAAACGCTGGCCGCAGCATTATTAAAAATGGCGCAAGGTGAGCGTCCATTGATTCTGCCGCCAGATCCGGTACGTCGTCCTCGTCGTGAATTCAATGAACGTGATGATCGTCGTCGTAATGGTTTTGATGATCGTGGCGAACGTGGCGATCGTCCTCGTCGTGAACGTCGTGATGTCGGTGAAATGGAGTTGTATCGTATTGAAGTGGGCCGTGATGATGGTGTTGAAGTTCGTCATATTGTTGGTGCGATTGCTAACGAAGGTGATATCAGCAGCCGTTATATTGGCAACATTAAATTGTTTGCGACACATTCCACGATTGAATTGCCAAAAGGCATGCCAGGTGATTTATTGTCCCACTTTACCCGTACCCGCATTCTGAATAAGCCAATGAATATGCAGTTAATGGGTGATGCACAGCCATTTGAGCGCCGTGAACGTCGTGGTGGTGGGCGTAACGGTAATGGTAACGGTAATGGTAGTGGTCCTCGCCGTGATCGTGAGAATTTCAATGGTGGTGGCCGTCGCTTCAATGGTGAACGTCGTGGTGGAGAAGGTCGTGGTGAAGGTCAGAGCCGTGGCAATTTCCGTGGTCGTGCCGATGATCATGGTTCATCTGCTCCACGCCGTCGTTACAACAATAGTAACGCACAGTAATCATCTGAACTGATATTTAAATAATAAAGCGGCTCTTTTTACAGGAGCCGTTTTTGTTATCAGTTAATTGATTTAATATTTTTATAATAAAAAAGCTGCTCTTTGTACAAAAGGCAGCTTTTGATATGCAAAAAGAGATCAGTTAGTTAGTATTTCAACTGAATTACCTGCACTGCGAGCACGCCACAGTTTCAGCCATTGCATAATGGAAGAGACCGTAATCACAACGCCAAGGATAACCATCACAATGGAGATTGTTCCGTTGAAGATGTTGAAACCTTTTGCTGCGGAGTTGAAGTAAACATTCTTCACCATCCAGTAAGCAGCATAGTTCACAGTAACATACAGGTAAGCCAGAGGTATTAGGCAGGTCAGCATATACCAGCGTTTTTCAGACAGACGTAGGATAATTGTTGCACCAATCATCAGGCCGATGGAGGCCATTAATTGATTGGATACACCGAATAGCGCCCAAACTGAATTGATATCGCCGGAATTCAGTAGGTAGCCCCACAGTAAACAGGCAACGATACTGCAACCAATGGAACCTGGTAACCAGTTAATGCGTTTCAGAGGTGCCCAGATATCGCCCAGGAAATCTTGCAGCAGGTAACGGGCGACACGTGTACCGGAATCAACCGCTGTCAGGATAAATACAGCTTCGAACATGACGACGAACTGGAAAAAGTAGGATGCTAACTGGCTGAACCAAGGGATGCGGGTGAAGATATCTGCCATACCAACTGCCAATGTGACTGCACCACCGGTACGGCCATACAGATCCAGACCAATTTCCTGACTCAGTTGTGGTAGATGGATAACATCCATACCCAGTGTAGCAAAGACCTCTGGGGAGGAGTTAATTGCGAAATAGTCAGCAGGATATAGAGAAGTGGCAGCGATCAACGCCATGACGCCAACGACACACTCTGCCAGCATGGCACCGAAACCAACTGGCAGAATATCACTCCACTTATCGATCTGTTTTGGTGTGGTGCCAGAGCCGATAAATGCATGAAAACCAGAAATAGCGCCACACGCAATGGTGATGGAGATAAACGGCCACACCGGACCAGCCAGTACAGGGCCATTGCCATGAATAAATTCAGTGACTGCCGGGAATTGGATCTCTGGGTTAATAAAGATGACACCCACAACTAACGCGCCGAATACACCGATTTTCATAAAACTGGAAAGATAACCACGGGGAGTCAGTAGCATCCATACTGGCAGAGCGGTTGCAAAAAATGCATAGATTGGCAGTGCCAAGCTAACAGTTGATGTACGCAGACTCAGCCATTCACCGAAGGCGGATGCTTGAATGTAAGGGCCAGCAATCACACAAGCCATAATGGTAATAATACCTACCCAAGTTGCTCCTCGCATATTACCTGTGAAGCGTTCCCATAGACCGACACCGATTGCGACCGGAATGGTCATAAATACTGCAAATGTCCCCCAAGGGTTACGTTCTAGCGCGTGAACGACCACCATTGATAGACCTGCCATAGTAATAGTAATGATGAACAGCATGGCAAGGCCGGTGCACCAACCAGCAATTGGGCCCAGTTCTGTTTTGGCAACTTCTGACAGGGATTTACCGCTATGTTTCATTGAGGCGAATAAAACAACCGTATCATGCACGGCACCGCCGATAACACAACCGATTAATAGCCATAGCATACTTGGCAGATAACCGTATTGAGCTGCTAACACAGGGCCAACCAGCGGTCCTGCGGCTGCGATTGCTGCGAAGTGGCTACCAAAATTGACCCATTTTTTCGTGGGTACATAATCCTTACCGTCTTCCAGTAAATGGGAAGGTGTAACTTCGCTGTCATCTGCTTTCAGTACCTTTTTAACGAAGAATACGCCGTATAAGCGGTAGCAGATAACTAGAATACACAACGTTGCAATGACAAATGTGAGAGCGTGTTGCATTTCTCTTCTCCTGAGAGTTATAAATTTTTACTCGTATCTTGTCATAGGTAAAGGAAGCTATAAGGGAGCGTCTGAGTGAGTGGTTGTATGGCGGGTTAAGTGGTCAGATTCAGCAGGTGAGCGGTGAGTAAGAACTGACTAACCTGCTAAAATGTGATGAATGTCATGATTACTTCAATCCTAGCGCCTCTTTCAATGGCTTCAAATAACGGCGGCTGACGGGAATAGTTTTACCATTGCGTAGAATCAGTTCGGCTTGTCCGTGATCACTAAATAGGATTTCGCGCAGATGGGTCATATTGACCAGATATTGACGATGATTTCTCATCAAGGGTGTGCGGGTTTCTAATGTACGAAGTGTTAGTTCAGTAAATCCTTCCTGTCCGTTGGTACACATAACATACACTCCGCTTGGACGGGAGGTGACATAAAGGATTTCATCCAGTTGCACAAGCCAGATTCGGCTGTGGCCGGTGCATGGGATATATTTCAGCGGCTCTTCCACTTTAAGGATGGAAATATCCTGTTTCTGATGTCCTTGCCGTAATCGTTGTAAAGTTTTAGTTAGACGATTTTTTTCCAGAGGTTTTAATAAATAGTCAAATGCGTGTTCTTCAAACGCTTGTATTGCATATTCATCAAATGCGGTCAGAAAAACAATATAGGGGCGATGCTCTGGATCGAGCATACCAACCATTTCTAACCCGGTGATACGTGGCATTTGGATATCCAAAAATACAACATCGGGTTTTAGATGATATATGGCACCAATGGCTTCAACGGCATTGGCGCATTCGCCAATAATTTGGATATCATGCTCTTCTTCTAGCAAACAACGTAGGTTTTCGCGTGCAAGCGGTTCGTCATCAACAATTAATATATTCATATTCACACAGTTTTATTAGCCTCTTTAATGAGTGGCAAGTGTAAAATTACGCGGGTAAATTTTTCTGGTTGGCAATCTATTTGCACACCATAATTTTCACCATAGCGAAGTCGTAGCCGTTTATCTACCAGACTTATTCCTAGTCCATCCCCCATAGAGACTGATTTATAAAGACCGGCATTATCTTCTACTGCCAGTATCAACAATTGATTCTGCTGATGAGCACGAATAGTAACCCTGCCAGTTTCTAATAACTGTGATGTGCCGTGTTTGATTGCATTTTCTACTATTGGCTGGAGAGAAAAAGCGGGTAATTTGGCGTGAAGCAAAGATTCCGGCAGTTCAATATTTATTTGCAGATGCTCACGGAAACGTGCTTTCTCAATTTGTAAGTAAGCATTCACATGCTCTATTTCATCAGACAGCGTGACAATCTCTTCTGACCGTTTCAAGTTTTTACGGAAAAAGGTTGAGAGATATTGTACTAATTGCCCTGCTTGATAACTGTCCCGTCGGATCACTGCTTGCAGGGTATTTAAAGCATTAAATAAAAAGTGAGGATTCACTTGCGCATGAAGCAGCTTAATTTCTGATTGTAGCAGTGATTGTTTGTTACGTTCATATTGTCCTGCGAGGATTTGGGCGGATAGCAAACTGGCAATACCTTCCCCCAGGGGGCGGTTAATTGAACTGAACAGACGATTTTTGGCTTCATAAAGTTTGATTGCGCCGATAACTTGCTGATTTTCTCCCTGTAGCGGAATGACCAGGGTGGAACCGAGTTTGCAGGTTGGATTGATTGAACAACGGTAAGGTATTTCATTGCCATCGGCGTAAACCACTTCATTATTTTCAATTGCTCGACGGGATTGTTCTGAAGAAATAGGCGTTCCAGGGAGGTGATGATCGGAACCGATGCCAATAAACGCCAGGAGTTTTTCTCTATCTGTAATAGCCACTGCGCCTATTCCCAGTTGCTGATAAATAACTTTTGCTACCTTCATACTGTTATTTTCATTAAATCCTTTTCGCAGAATACCTTCCGTATAGACAGCGATTTTCAGGGCTTGAGCAGAAAATGCACTAGTATATTTTTCAAATATTGCGCGTCGGTCAAGTAGAATACGTATAAACATTGCTGCGCCGATACTATTGGTGACAATCATGGGGATGGCGATGTTTTTGACCAACACTAATGCTTCACTGTATGGACGAGCGAGCAGTAGCAAAATGCCCATCTGTATTACTTCAGCACAAAACGTGACGATAGCGGCTGTCCAGGGATTAATCAGTCGATTTATCTGACCACGTTTCGTCAGATAGCTGTGGATAATGCCGCCGATTAAACCTTCAATAATGGTCGATATCATGCAACTGAAAGCGGTCATCCCGCCAAGGGAATAGCGATGCAGCCCGCCAGTTAATCCCACCAGCGCGCCGACACCGGGCCCACCCAGAAGTCCGCCAAGGACTGCGCCAATAGCACGAGTATTGGCAATGGAATCACCTACATGCAGACCAAAATAGGTTCCCATGATACAGAAAATGGAAAAAGTGACATAACACAGCAGTTTATGAGGTAAACGTACAGTAACTTGTAACAGCGGAATAAATAGTGGTGTTTTACTTAGTAGCCAGGCGATAACCAAATAAACGCACATCTGTTGTAGTAATAACAACACGAGATTAAATTCGTACATAGACTTTCCGGGAGGATTTGTGGATGTTATTAGTTTACAGAAACAGCTAATAATATTATTAAAAGTTTAGTTTAAGTAGGTTAATATTTGACAATAATCATAAACCACTACACTATTATAAAGCGTTTTCCTTTCTGTCAGTGATTATACGCACAAACATATAAGAAATTTTCCGTAGAACAATGAGAAGCTATAGCGTTAGTTTCGAGTCGGGTAATTTTGGATGTGTAAGACATCATGAAAAAAAGAACACTTTTTACGATTTTACTGGTGATTTTGCTCACAGCAATGGCTGTGTTGTTTCATTCTCATAACCAATATTTATTGTTGCAAGGTGAAGTTGATGCACCGGAAGTGATTGTGGCATCTAAAGCTAAGGGGCGAGTGATCGAACGTCACGTTGAACGAGGAGATGATGTTAAGGCAGGCCAGTTGCTGATTACACTCGAAAGCCCTGAATTACTGGCCAAGGTTGCTTCACTGGAAGCTGCTCGTGATCAAGCCAAAGCGCAGTTGGAACAATCTCTTCATGGAACCCGTGAAGAAAGTATTCGGAATTTGGAAGCAAATTTGGCACAAGCTCAGGCCGAATATGATAATGCGGTACGTGAATATGATCGTATTCAGAATGTCGCATCTAAAGGTTATGTTTCACGGAACGATCTGGATAATGCTCACAGAAGTAGAGATGTTGCCTATCAGAAAATGCAGAGCGCAAAAGCGGCACTGGATGAAGGCAGGCATGGTGACAGGATTGAACTGCGCCAGAAATATGCAGCGGCTTTACGTCAGGCTGAACAGCAACTGATTGAGTTACAAACCCAGAGTAATGATTTGCAGGTCAAAGCACCTGTCGCGGGGGAAGTAGGGCCGATTCCGGCAGAAGTTGGTGAATTATTTAGTGCTAATAGTCCTTTAGTGACATTAATCCGTGTACCAGAAGCTTATTTTATTTATAACCTGCGGGAAGACATTCTGGCAAAGGTGCGCAAAGGGGATAAAGTTAAACTTCGTATTCCTGCGCTAGGTGATAAAGAGGTTGAAGCCGAAGTTCGTTATATCTCTCCGATGGGTGATTACGCGACTAAACGTGCCACTCGTGCCACCGGTGATTTCGATTTAAGAACCTTTGAAGTGCGCTTGTATTCCTTACAGCCTATTGAAGGTTTACGTCCTGGTATGAGTGCCTTGTGGCGTTGGGATAAGTAGGTGACTGATGCGAAGCAAGGTTGCATGGCGTGGTTTCGAACGCGCTTTTAGCCAAGAAATTCGGGCTGTGATTCGTAGCCCAGTTTTTCACTGGTTAAGCTGGTTATTTCCGTTGATGCTATTCGTGCTGATCAGCGCTAATTTCTCAGAAGGGACATTGCTCAATCTGCCAGTATCGGTGGTTGATAATGATCAGAGTCCGCTGTCACGTCATCTAATACGTAACTTGAATGCGGCTTCTCATGCGCAGATTAAATCTTATGATGGGGGATTACAGGAATCTCTTGAACGGCTTGGTAGTGCCAAGGATTACTCTTTACTTTATATTCCACACGATTTTGAAGCTAATGCGCTCAGAGGAAACCAGCCAACTGTGCGTATGTATTACAACGCGTTGTTTTATGGTGCCGGAAGTTACTCTATTCAAGATCTCAGTGGGTTAATGGCAGAGATTAATGCGAAGTATCGTTCCATATTGGCGACAGAAATGGGCCATCAGTTACCGCCATTAGCCAATGTTACGCTCGTTTATGACAGCCTTTTTAATGCCAGCGGTAGTTACATCTATTATCAGCAGTTTGCGGCCACAATCCATTTGTTACAGCTTTTTGTTGTAACCTGCACGATTTATAGCATGGCACGCAGCAAAACACTGATGACAATGAAACCATTTACTTTCGCGCTGTTGGGAAAATTGGCACCTTATACCCTGTTTTTTACTCTGTTGTTGATTGTTGAATTGGCTGCTCTGATTGGTGTATTTGATGCAAAAGTGAATGGTAACCCGATATATATGGTAATAGTGGGTTTCTGCTATGTCATTGCTGCTCAAAGTATTGGCTTGTTGCTGTTTACTTTCACTAATAGCATATTGACGGCTTACAGTTTAATTGGAGTGCTAGTCAGTATTGCGACGACTTTTTCAGGTATGTCGGTACCGGAATTATCAATGATATGGCCGGCGCGGATAATTGCCAATATTGAGCCTTTGACGCATGCGCTAAATGCGATGTTTGATATTTTTCTGCGTGAAGTTTCTTTACTGGGTATTTTATCTGTTTGTGCTTTATTGCTTATTTATCCGGTCGTTTGCTTTCTGCTAGTACGAAACCGGTTATTTAAACGGCTTGGCTTGCCACAGGGTGATGAATAATGCAGATGTATTGGCAAACTTTTCGCCGGGTATTAATGGGCATGTTGGAAAAGCCTATGTGGATGTTGATGCTGGTTTCCTTGTGTATGATGAGTTTGGTATATGTCCGGCCAACAGTATGGGATCTTCCGGTTGCCGTGATCGACCAGGATCACAGCTCTGCTAGTCGGGCTTTGATACGCCAGCTTAATTCTACGGCTAAAATGGCTGTCCACAGCTATGATAATTTAGCTGATGCTCGTCACGATCTACTGTTGCGTGAAATTTTTGCGATCATTATCATCCCGGCGGATCTGGAGAAAAATATCCTTAATGGAAAAAATATCACTTTTCCGATTTATGGCGATGCAACCAGTCGGCTTGCCAATGGACAAATTCAGCAAGAGTTGACCTCTGCTCACCGGCAATTGCTAAACGAATATAACAGCAAATTATTATTAAAATATGGTTTTAGTCCTGAACAGACAGAATTATTACTGATGCCGATTCGTAGTGAAACTGTTGGGCTATTTAACCCTGGTGTTAGTTTTGCCGCAATTGTTTTTCCCGGTTTATTGGTGATGTTATTACAACACTCGCTATTGATATCTTGTGTGCGGGTTAGTATTACGATACGTGGGACACCGAAAGGTAAACCCCCATTGCCTGTCTATTTGGGAGCGTTGTCGGCGTTATTACCGATTTGGCTTTTTCTCTCCATTATCTTTTTTGTACTTTGGCCGTGGGTGTTGGGATACCGGCAGGAGGCGTCTATTCCGTTGCTATTAATGCTGACGTTCTTGTTTATGTTGGCTGTACTTGGATTAGGTAAATTAGTAACAGAATGTATGCGCAGTGTAGAAATGATCTATTTAACGATCGCCTTGCTTACCACGCCTGTGTTCTATATTTCCGGCACAATCTGGCCGGTACAAGCAATGCCTGATTGGGTGAGAGCAATTTCTTCTGCTTTACCGTCTACTTGGGCAACAAAAGCGATTGCCGGTGTTAACCAGATGGGATTGCCAGTACAGAATGTATTGGGAGATATCGCTATGATGTTGGTTCTTGGTGTGATTTATACTCTGCTAGGAATTTTGATAGGTATGGTGCGTAACGGTGAATTAAGGAAAATAACCTATTATTTGCGTAAGGTGTTTAAGTGATGATTTATATTTCCTAATTCGTGATTTATTCTAGTGCGATAGAAAAATGACCAGATAGAGTGGTGCATATATGTTCTATTTTTATACTCATTATAATTTTTTATCTATGTAATTCAGTTGGGTAGATAAAGTCATGGTAATCGCATTAATAACTAGTACTTACCATTAAATATCTCTCTATGTATTGTTTTTTCAGAATCATATAACAGAACCAATAATAGTTTTGGTGTGTTGTCAGGAGCGGTCAATTTCACCGATATGAGATGGAAAATACTTATGGAAATACTATCCGTGATATACCAAAGTCATTGTTGGTAAAACGGATTGCTTCGGTATTCTTAGCTGATTTCTGTACGAAAATCTGATCTTTTGCCCTATAAATTAATTTATCGTTTGCATGAATTTCACGTATAGGTTAAATTTTAACTCAATTGAGGGAGATCGAAAGATGTTTGAACTTTTGTATCATCCTGAAGCTGCTGAGGAAGTAGAGAACTTACCTGGCGTACTTCGGGGTAAGATGGCAAGATTACTGGATCAGTTAGAGCAACGTGGTAATGGACTACGTTATCCATTGACAAGACTCGTTCGGGATAGTTTATTTGAGTTACGGGCTTCAGGTTCAGACATTGCAAGAACATTATTTGTTTTTCAGAAAGGGAAGCAGGTTTACATTTTACGATGCTTTGTGAAGAAAACAGATAAAACACCACCATCTGAAATAGAGTTAGCACTGAAACGATTGGAGGATATGACATATGGCTAAAGTAACTCCTATCTCACATTCAGAAGTGAGAAAGCGACTTCTTAATACACCGGAAGCTATACAAGCCTATGTTGAGGCTACAGAAGAATATGAGCTGCTGGAACAACTCACTGAGTGGCGGGAAAAAGCGGGTCTAAAGAAAATAGATATAGCTAAACGGATGGGAATTAATCCGTCTGCGGTTACCCGTATTGAGAAGAATGTAACGAAAGCTAGTTGGCACACACTTAAACGTTATGCTGCTGCATGTGGTGTTGAGTTATCTTTAACTGCGAAGTAATACTACAGAATGTGTGTTCTATTGGTGGTGATACTTAAGATCTACTTGTTCTAAGAGGCTTCCGTTAAAGGAAGCCATTTTCCTGCAATATTTCTGTCTGATTTCCTCGCTTAAAATCTCGTTTTTTTCAGCGAAAGTAAAAACAGTATATTCTTAACGACAAAGGCGCTGATTAAAAAACAGAGGAAAACGAAAAATGCATCGATATAAGTAAGATTAAGATAAATGAAATAGGCTATTGTGATGCCAATAGCAGAATCAAGTTGATCGAATAAAATAAACAATCGCTTATTTTGTTCCGGGTGTTGCCCCGGTGGGGCACCGAGTCTCCTTTTTAGCCAGGAGTTTGGCAGTTCGAAAAGAACATAGCCGAAACCCGCCAGAAAACCAGCAAATAAACAGGAGGAAATAGTTTGGGGAATAACAGTGTCCTGTATTCCGAAGCCGGGAACTAACCACAATAGTGAAAATAGTGCGGTAATAATGGGTACAACAATAAAACCACGCCAAGTCTTGTTGCGACCAAAATAACGTTGATGTACTGGAATAGCCCAGCGGGAAAAATAGTTTTTCGTCACAATCACCATATGTAAACAACCACCAAGGATGATGGGGATTATTAAAATCCATCCATGATAAAAACTATTGAGCATAAAGACTCCAGAAATGAAGACCTGTAAATAAAACAAACCCTGCAAGTGTTGTACTGATGATAGTATTGAGACTCTTGAACTTATAAAACGGGCGATCCCATAACATAGCGATACTGAATGTAAGGAGCGCTAATGTCAGTAGGAGATGACTTAACCACTGCTCGACTACCAAGCTTACTAAAGCGTAGCCACTGATAATAAATAAGCTCCAGAATACGGGCATGCCGAGATAGGAGAGTTGGTTTTCATTTTGAATATTCCCGACTTCATTAAATACAGATAATCGCAGGCAACCGCTAATGATCATTAAGATAATAAACAGGGAATACCAAGATTGATAACCGGAAAGATAGAGGATAATGGCTGGAGAGATCAAGTAAATAAGTTGATCCATAAATCCATCAAGATAACGACCAAATGGGCGCGTAATATTTAAGTTTCTGGCTAGCATGCCATCGAGCGCGTCGCCAAGCATGGCAAGATACAAAAAAGCAATGGCTAAGTAATACCAGTGTTGTAACGCGGCTGCCACGGCAAGAGCGCTAAATACCGCCCCACCAATAGTAATATAGTCCGCTCTGTTTAACTGGATAATAAAATGATTATTGTTCATAGCTTTTCCTTATTTTTCCTTGTATGGAACGGAGGACAATTGGCCTTTCCTAAGCATATTGATCAGCGCAATGCGATTTATTTTGCTGTTGTGGCGAATGTCGACCGGAATAGAATTAACATAATAAATACGGGTAACTAGCGTGAGCGCCAACTGGTCTAAAATAGCGGGTAAATCTGTCGGTAGAGTAGCGCTTTCCAGTATCAGAGCGGCTCCGCCTAAAGGATGTAGCACCAACGCACTTTGAGTGACCTCTGGTAGTTCATTGATCCTTTTTTCCAGTACATAGGGATGAATGATACGACCATCCTCTAGCACCACTTTGTCTTTTACCCGTCCAAGTAACCAGAGCTGTCCTGTGGTGTCTAGGTAGCCAACGTCACCGGTACAGTGCCAAATGCCTCCCTGTTTACGTGGGAGTTTGTTTTCTTTCGTTGCTTGAGGGTTATCAATATAATCTTTGAGCACATGAGGCCCGGCAACCAAGATTTCACCGACATTACCGGCGAGCAGTGGAGTAATTTGTTGGGGGCTGGTAGTTATTTCCCGGATACATATTTCTGCTTGTGTCACCGGTTTTCCGACCAGATAACCATCATGCGTTGCCCAGTGGTTTAATTGAGTCGTCATTTCGACGGTACTGATCGGTTCAACCTCAGTGGAACCATAGACCACTAAATGTCGAGCATGTGGGAAGACGGTCAGGCAGTTCTCAAGCAAAGCCTTGTTAGCAGGTGCACCACCTACGATGACTGTTCGCACGTTGGGGAATGACAACCCTTTGCTCTTAGCATAACCGGTGACTTTGCTCATATAGGCGGGAGCGCCGCTGAGGCATGTAACACCTTCGTCTTGCATTTGCTTGACGATCTTCTGTGGATCGACGGTTGCGGGATGGGCAAAGTCAAAATCAGGCAGAATACTGCTGTTGCCGCAGCACAATGAGTGCAGCACCATAACGGGGAAACTGTGTAGGTCAATTTCCCTCTTTCCCTCAGAAAAAAGCGCTGTTATGGCATAAAGTTGTGCTAGCAGGCTGTCATGAGTGCGGTTTGCGCCTTTGGGTATGCCGGTGGAACCTGAGGTAAAGGTAATTAACCCGGTTGTATCCGGCGGTAAGTCTCGGCAGATAAAGCTATTCAGAGGTAAATGTTGACTGGATGTTTCCAGCACTTTCATGCCCCAGATACGTTGGCCGATGACAAAACGTCGCAGTCGCCACAGCTCAGGGATCAAAAACCAGAATTTTCCTAACGTAGGTTGAGTGATCACCGCCGATAATTTATTGCGGCGCAGTATCTCCCTCAGTTGCTTTTTGGCAAGCCCGCGCTCAAGCATAACTGGAACGAGCCCTAGCCCCAAAATAGCGATAAGCAATGGATAAAGTACTAAGCCTGGTTGAACAATCACCAATAAGCGATCGCCAGCGACGAATCCGGCTTGGGTTAATAGACGCTGGAAATGGGAGGCATGAGAAAAAAACTCCTGAAAGCTTAAGCCACTACTGTGCTCCAATGAATGTGGCACTTGCAGGGCTAAATGCTCAGGGTGTTTTTGGGCTGCATTGACAATTGGCTGACAAATATTTGTCATGCGATCCTCCTGTAATAAAGCGCATATTGATGCTTAGTGGCGGCCGGTGTATTGAAAAGCCGTCCTGCGGTCTTGAGCGATGTATTATCTTCACGCATCAGAGCGCCTCCCAGACGAGGGTGAATACGCCTGGCGCTCTGTTCAAATGAACAATACAGCGTGTTGTACAACCGACTGCCCCGGTATTGCGGTGCGACTGCCACGGTTTTCAACAACCCGATAGCGGGCTGACCTTTTTGTAGAACTGATAGGCTCAGAAGTAACCCGGCAATTTCGCCATTGGTGGTTTTAGCCAGAAATGACGCAGGATAACGGCAAAAAGGTTTAATAAACTCTTCACCACAGTGCTGTTGAAAGGCTGACCAAGATGGCGTGGTATAAGCGAAATTTTCGCCAAATACTGAGTCGATAAAAGAATAAAGTTTAACCTGTTCTTGCATCCATAATTCCGGTGTTAACGGCAATAATGTTGCTTGAATATCAGGAAGTTTTTGTGCGCGTTGATGAGCTTGTTGAAAGTTGCCTGCTATTGCCTGAGTATCGTCGAATAGCGAGGTATAGCGATAACGGATATCAAACCCTAACTCTTTTAACAAAAGAGGATAGTAAGGAGGGTTATAAGGCTCATGCTCAAAGGGAGGGACCTCAAAATGATCAAGTCGAACGCGGTAATCTCCGAAAGTTGAGAAATTAATGGGGCCGTAGAGATTACGTGCACCATTTTCCTTGGCCCATTGTTCCAGGGCGCTAAACAGCATAGTGTTGCTTGCTATGTCATTATCGGTTTCCCAAAAGCCGAAAAATGCGGCAGATCGGCCATCAACCCTATGAGGTACTAAAAAGCCGACAAGACGGGTTTTCCCAGGAATGCAGCCAACCCAAGCTTTACTGTGATTAAACCAGGAATTCTTTGGGCTGAACTGTTGTTGCACTTTTTCCCGGTCTTCGCCAGGCCAGAGCGGCCAATCGCGATAAATCATTGGCGGAAGGTCAAGAAAACCTTCAGGCAGTGGATTGGCCGGAGACCATTCTCCCATGAAGATATTAGACATGTTCACTCCTTGATGCTTGTTCTTCTGTTGTGGTGTCGTGCAAGCGGACAACACTTCCAGTTGCACCATCCATGCGTACTCGATCGCCATCTTGCAAAATTTGTGTGACGGCAGGAATACCAACAATTGCGGGGATACCCAGTTCACGGGCAACAACGGCGGAATGTGAGAGAGTAGAACCGCGTTCGATTAATAACCCACCGGCTGTAGGGAATAATGGTGCCCAACCGGGATCGGTACGCACAGTACATAGGATCTGACCTGCCAGCGACATTTCATCTTGTGGGTTTTTAATTAATCGGATAGTTGTTTCAACCTGCCCTGGATAACAACCTATGCCTTGTAGCACGTTGCTATCAGTTGGGGCCTGTTTTTCCCGATAGGGATAACTGTAATCTTGCTGTTGATACAGTGAGCCTCTAATGAAAAGGTGATGAGCGGGTTCATCCTCGTTTTCGTAGCTGGCATATTCTTGCTTGCGTATGGCAACTAAAGGCTTAAGTTGGGTTTGTATTGCTGTTCCTTCGTAGCCGCTGTAGATCTCCTCTAACGTGAGGTAAAAAATATCGCGGGGTTCAGCGAGAATGCCTTCTAGTGCATAGGCTTGACCAAGTTGTATGAAAATATCCCGGTATAGCCCAAACATACGAGTCCGGGTGAAGCGCATATTTTCCCGGTGACGTATCGCCTGACGCAATTTCTGCAAATTCTTTTTGAAGGCGTTCATACGGCTGGAGCCAAGTCGCTCGTGTATTTGCTGAAATGCCGTATTTTCGGCCTGAGTGCGCAATTTTCTTTCCCGGCTAGATAACGTCTCTGGAGTAAGAGTATCGATAGCAAGGTAATTTTTTAGTATCAGAAATAGAAAACTGGGATCTTGTTTTAACGTGATGGTTTCCAGCTTCAATTCACCCATCGTGCGATCGCCATATTTTTTAATATAATCGGTGCACTGCTGGTGGAATGATTCATCGAGTTGGCGTACTTGGGTCAACAGGGTACGAGCATCACCGTGGGTTAACAGGTTGCACAACTCAGGGTGCTGGCGCGCGTATTGGCACATCTTTAACAACACTTTGGTTGGTTGGGTACTTTCGATATCTTCATCCCCAGAGAGAAGATCACCTAATAATGCAGATGAATTCTCAATACCGGCAGCAATTAGCTCTCGATTTACCCGGCCATTAAACATCATCACGTAGAAGTCATTCAGGATCGGCGTTGTCCAGCGTCGTAGCAGATGTTCATCCAGATATTTTAATTTCTCGATTAATTGGCCGTTGTTACAAGTATGCGGTTCTGTTTGTTTTATGGCGGCGGCATGCCATTTGAACTGCTCTAAAAATAGTTCTACCCGTTGATCCATAGTTCTGAAAGCGTATAACAGGCGCAGAAGTGCCCACCCCATTTTTGGCAGTTTCTTTATTTTATCGCCGAGCGACAGTGTTTTATCCTCAACAAAGTCAACTGGGTCTTCTAGCCCCATCATTCTTTCCATATCTTTTTTATTGGTTTGGAAAGAGGGGAGTAATAATAGCCCTTTATACCAATTGTTGATGTTGTAATAGATCCTGCCTTTAATTAAACCGAGCATGTTTTCCAACATGGCACGATGCTGGTTAACCTGTTTATCCGAGCAACCTAAGGCACGTATTGTCTGTTCATAAACGGTGGCATAACCGGCGCGAGCAAAAGAAAAAGTCAGCGGTGTTGTTATTCCACAATAAGATTCCTGAATATTGGAATTATCGAAGATAATATAACGTTCGTTTTTATCATCCAGACGTGGCAATCGGGTTATTGGCCGGGTCTGTAGAATAAAGATTTTATGGTTTTGAATCGTCCATTCGATATCTTGTGGGCATCCCCGTTCTGCCGCGATTTTTTTGCCGATATTTCGTAATGCATAGATTTCATTATCGAGTAAGGTCGGCTTCCACTGTTTTTCTTCCTCGACGGGTATTGTTACTGTACCGCTGCCATTGGTGGTATCGAAAACACTTGCTGTCTCTTTTTGTGTGATATGGCGTTCAATCTCAGGTGTAGTGAGATGAACTGAGAATTCGTCGGTATCGCATTCGCCGGAAACCACACCTTCTCCGGTGCCCCAAGCGGATGAGATGAGGCAATGTTGCCTGCTACCCGTAACTGGGTGGGCAGTAAACATGACACCAGAAACCTCACCGGCAACCATGTTTTGAATGATGACAGCACTACTTATATTGCCCATCGGTAGCTGTTGGTGTAGGCGATATTGTAATGCCCGTGTGTTAAAAGCTGAGGCCATCACAGCACGTAAACTATTGGCCAGAGCTGATTTACCCCGTTGAAATAGGTAGCTGTCCATCTGCCCGGCGAAAGAGGCATTAGCGGCATCCTCGCCAATGGCTGATGAGCGAACAGCGAAAAATGTATCTGGGTGATTCTCCGATAAGAGAGCCAATTCTTCTTCTAATTCAGCAGGCAATGGAATCGACTGTATCCACTGACGTAATGGCGCAGCAATAGCGTCGAGTTTTTCCTGATTGATATTATTTGGTACGGTAGCCAACTGCTCTATGATGTTGCTTGCAAATGTGTCTTTGATGAGTAGGCTATTGAGTACCTCGCTGCTGATGATCCAATAATTAGGCACAGGAAAACCGTTTTGCGTAAGCCATAATAAATTGGCCGCTTTGCCACCTAAGGAATGTTCCGCCAATTCAATAGCGTTATCTTGAGTGTAGAGATATTTCATATTATTCCACCAATGCAGCAATAGGATACTTTGCTTACATCATGGTCTTATTTGCACGTAATATTGTTGGCGTGAATATATCAATAAGATATGAATGTATTACAAGCTATTGCTGCACCCTTATTCTAGAGGAAGAGTAAATTAAATAGTTTATTCGGTTGATTATTTATTCCGTGTTAATGAAATAAGCCAGCGGAGCGTTTTCATTGTGCGCTCCATAAATGGATAGCCAACAACATTGTGGGCCATCATATAAAGCGGAATTCTTCTCATCCATAAATCACGCAGCGCTAATTCATAGCCACGACGCCAATTTATTGGATCAAGAGATAGCCCCGATTTTTGCTCAAGTTCAACTCGGTGTAGTTCAATATAATAGGCCACCTTATCCGCATCGCTTTGTTGGTCTAAGCTAAAGGCCAGAAGTTCTGCCAGATCGCGTTGTGGTAGATGCAAAGTAGACAACTCCCAATCCCAAGCGCATAAACGTAGCTCTGTTTCCTGTTGCCGGAAAGCAATATTGCGTGGGTTGAAATCACCGTGGATCAATGTTCTTGGCATCTGTTCGATTTCTTTCCACCAGGTGGCGGCATTGTCTACCCAGTACTGGAAATCTTTCTCTTCTTCGGCGGTGAACAACTCAGGGAATGTTTGGTGGACAAAATTGCCCAGTTTTTGCCACAAGGGCTTCATTTGGGAAACTGTATCGGCATTCGCAATTTGCATTTGTGGGAACTTCCACGTGAGCTCTTCTTCTCGTCCCAACCAGATAGAATGAATATCGGCGACTCCTCGGATGGCGGCTTCAAGGTGATACTGCTTCCAAGGTGTTTCCAGGTTAATGTTGTTCATTAACACCATATCGTGGAGCAATTCTTCAATCAGGGCATAAGTTCCGGTTGCTTCGTTTTCAATTACACCATAGATAATTGGAATATAGAGCATCAGCCGTGGATCTTGCTGGTTCATAATAGCCAGCTCACGGCTATGGCTTTGGTTGAATTCAAGCTGATGTTCAAAATCCTGGAAAACGGCAAACAACTCAGGAGAACAGTGTTTGGCAATATCCAGTATCATATTAACGACTTCACTCCCCAGAGGTTTCAGTTTCAGCATCACGGGTAAATTGTTCTGTGCGGATGTCGTCATGGAAAAAGGAAATAAGCCAATTAAACGTTCCGCATAATTTGAGCTCAGATGGGTCAGCATACTGTGCTCATCACTGCCAGAAAATTTAGGTTTGATCGTGGTCAAATGGGCCCCTTGTAATACAGGGTTAAAATCTGCTTGCTGGAAGAAGGAGAGATCAAGTTCCTGTGGGGTATGCGCAGTAATATTGTTAGTGGTGACAGGGCGATAGCGGCCAAGTTTTTCATGCGATTGGGCGAACTCATCCGCAGCAATGGCTGACAGCGTTGAAATATCAAGGGCCAGACAATAGCTGGCGATGATCTCAGCCAGGCGAGCGGTGCCGTTTTCATCGGTGCAGCCCAACATGTTCAGACATTCACGTTGGTGCGGTAGATTGGTTCCGCCACCAATGGTACCGACAATTAGAGAGGGTAGTGTAATACTGCAATAGACACGATTATCGGCAGTTAATGTCATGTGCAAGTGGGCGACTGACGATTCATGTACGCAGGCAATATCCTGCCCTAGAGCGGTAAACATCCCGGCAATTACGTTTGCGGCATTAATATTTATGCCGATCATCCCTGAGGCGATAGCGCCTTCGCTGACATGATGATAAGCCGTGACAAGTTGTTGTGGCGTGACTCGCAAGATTTGCTGGCAGGATTCAGCATCTAAATAAACTTCAGCCACTACACGAGTTCCACGCCCTTCGATGAAAGGTTGATAAGACACCTTTTTATCACTAGACGTATTACCATCGATCATAAAGTGACATAGTGGTATAAACGCCATTTTGGCTAACTGTTGTTGGATCCACTGACATGCATACCAAGTGCAGATGGTGGTCATGTTTTGACCTGCGGCGGCGGCTGTATTGTAGATAAATTGCAGATGGACGCTGCGACCGATGATATGTGGTTTTATTTCCAACAATTGAGCATGTTTGGAATGGCGTCCTATTTCATACCGTAATTCGCTGATATGTTCTTTGATCCAATCACTGAACATAATGCTATGTGAGACGCTATGAAATTCAAAACGCGGGGCTCGTATCATGCGTTGACCGAGTACGCGCGCGGTCGTCCCCCCTGATTGCGTAATGGCGGAAGAACCACGGGATACCGAAGCAATTAAAGCGCCTTCTGTGGTAGCAAGTGGAGCATAATATATCCCTTGAGCATATTGCCCCTTTATCAAGAGAGGGCCGGCGATCCCCACAGGGATTTCTATTGAACCAATAAATCCCTCAATGGTTTTTGTCAGTTTGGTCGCATCCAGATGGGTATGTGCCACGTGTTCCAATGTATGCCCGGTATGTTTTGCCAAATAATCCAGGCGTTTTTGTCGGGCCTCCTCGGTGTAGGTGTAGAGGTGGCGGCGGGGCAATAGTTTTACTTGGGTTGTTTCTGTACGGACGGCAGATGCCCCTTGGTGTTTTTTGATGCTGAATATGTCACGTGACAATTCTAGAATAGAACCTCGCGCACAGTTTTCTATGTGATCAGTGGTATTATCTGATGCATCACTTACATATGATTGGATATTCTTTTGCAACATAACTATATTTCCTTTAATACCTAAGCAAATCCAAGCTTTATTAAGATGCTGGCAGCGCAAACCGAGTAACCTAGCACCATAAATATTCCCACGACAGCTTCATCACGTTTGCGATTTTGGATAGTGGGACTACGGAGGAATTTACTTAATTGCCATAGACATAATGCATAACAAACGACCAAGATAATTAACGCCCATAACGCTATACCATCAGTGGTGATACGGATTAGCCAAATCTGTAATATCAACATTACGGTGAGTAATGACGCGATAATAGCGACAGCCCCTTTTCTGCCGAAAATAGATGAATAGGTCGGTATTTCAGTACGTTCTTCATCTGGGCCTTTACACTTGCGTGTAATTTCAAAACTGAATCCAGAGAAAAAACACAACCCCATCAAAACCCATATTGGGAAATTGAGTGTGAGGTTAGGAGTGGCGATATTGGCCAACCACCAGATAATGAGTGGCATGACCAGCATATGGGAAATGGCATACCAAGTAAGGTGTTGGTTTAACCATTCACCGATAAAGAACTCTTTCCCCATAAGACAGGTCCAGATAAAGACCAACAGCCAGGCAAAAGTAACTGAGCCAATTCCCCGATCTAAAAATAGACTTCCACCTAGTTGTAATGCGATACAACAGATACCAAGCACCCGTAGATTTTTCAGCGTAATAATGCCGCGTTGTAAAATCCGCTGTGGATGATGTTCACAATCCAGTTGATAATCCTTGTGCTCATCGAATATCCGTAATAGCAAGAAATAGGAGAAGGACATCAGGCACCCGAGCAGGATTTCCCATGACAAAACAGGCTTTTCTCCAATTGAATAAAAAGCTACGGAATAGCTGATGATATAAAAGAGAAAGAAAAGCGGCGCATTTTGTAGTGGGAAACGCTCATCCATCCATAGCTTGATCCTCTTACCAATGGATTTTGAATAAATATCTTGGCTTTCCATACATCATTCCTATTTATTGTATAAAGACTAAACTATATACACTTGTGAAAGTTCAGCTAAAGGATAATCAATCCAGAAGAGAATCTTAATTAAAGTCTATATGTGCTTTTTAACATTATCTCTCTAAATAACTTAAAAAATACATATAGACTAGAGTCATACCTTAAGCCAAAAGTTTGCCATCGGCTATAATCAGTATGTGTAAATTTTAATTTTAGTATGCAACTTATGTTTACATTTTTTTCTATAACTGTATGTTTATATGATATTTTTATTTTGCTATCAGATTGAGGAATAACGGGTTTCGATATCATATTTCAGACAAATATAAATGAGTATCTGCTTCGTTATCTGTATAACTTGTCACGTAAATAAATTTTTCGTAAGACAAAGTTACTCCATATAAGATACCGGAATAAAACAATAAATGATTAGATATTGTAATTAAAGGAATGATGAGATGTTTTGATTTAGCGCAGTTTATAGTCAGATATTACCACAATAATTAAAAGGTAATATTTACAGTTAGGTCTGTATTGGATTCTTGATGTAGGATCGGGGAATGCCGATATATTTTGGCTAAATAGCTACGTTACTTTATCAAGTAAGGAGTCTGAGCTGTGTTAGGAAAAATCCACAATCTTACTCTGTGCTGGTTTACTACTGTCCGTGCTAGTCATTTAGTTGTCAACCAGTATAAGCAGGAAGAGGTTAGTTTCAGCGACGAAGCCAATGATCTGATTCTGATAGTTATCCGTACAGAATTAGGGTTGTGTGTTAAAAATTTGGTAGATGCGATAGCGTTGAAATTCATGCTTACTGTTCTTTGTGCAGATTTGTTGCAATTGGTTGAGTGTATAAGAGTGAGTTTGCCGGAGGGCGCGGATCAATCCGATCTTGCGCGATTGTCATGTTGATCAGGGTAGAAATTCCGGTAGATGCAGCGGGAATAGATCGGTTATTACGGCAATCTTTTGATACCTCGGCGGAAGCGGAATTGGTCCAACAATTGCGGGAAGATGGGTTATTGACGTTAGGCGTGGTCGCCACAGATGACGAAGGCCAGGTAATCGGTTACGTGGCTTTTAGTCCGGTGGATATTAATGGTGAAGATCACCAATGGGTTGGTCTGGCACCGTTAGCGGTTGCTGAAGAATATCGTCGGCAGGGGATTGGTGAAAAGCTGGTGTATGAGGGTTTGGATAGCCTGAATGAATTTGGTTATGGCGTCGTCGTTGTTTTAGGTGATCCACACTACTATCGTCGGTTTGGTTTTACACTTGCCAGTGAGCACCAGTTGTATTGCCAGTGGCCAACGTGTGAATCTTATTTTCAGGTGTATGAATTAGCTGATAGTTTTTTGGCTGACCATCAGGGATTGGTTACTTACTCCCCACACTTTGGCCGTTTCTAATTGATGCTAAATATTCTGCTACACAGACAGGCTGGCAAATAACCAGCCTCTCTTTTTGCTGTTTACTTAATTGTTTTACTTGGTATTCCAGCCGTGAGGCACTAGAGCGGTCTCCGGCATGACGACTGAAAACTAGCTGTAATGGCCCTTTCCCCCTCAGTGACTTGGCTCCTTTCCCGTTTTTATGTTGTGCAAAACGGCGGTGGATATTTGTTGTTATCCCGGTGTAGAGCATGCCTGATTTTGTTCTCAGTAAGTAAATAACCCATTGATTTTCAGTCATATAATTTTTTTCTGAATTTTCTATTTTTGATATTTATATTTTACTCGAACGTTTTTCTATATCGTTTTTCTGAATAATTTAGTTTAACTTATTATAATATAACAGTTTTATAAAGCCCGTTACATATCGATTTGCTATACGCCGCATCATTTATTCAAAAAAATTGAAATAGAATAGCAATAATTGCTAATTTTTATTCCGGCCTTTAGAGCATACTATGATCCACATCACAGAGAGTAACTCATTCCACTAAAAATTGATCAAGGATCATAGTATGAAAAACGTAAAATATATCGCTGTTGCTTTAACTTTAAGTGCTATCTCTTTTGGTAGTATGGCGGCAAAAGAAGTTCAAACTTCTTCCTCTCCGAAAGCTGGTGTCGTTTCTGTAACGGGGGTTGATACTTTGGAAACCCTAAGTGCAGAATTGTCCAAAAAAGCTGACAAAGCAGGGGCATCCTCTTTCCGTATTATCTCTGCGGGTGGTAAGAATCAATTATCAGGTGTTGCTGAAATTTATAACTAATTTATAGTAGAACACACTGAACCCTGGCCCTGTCAGGAGATGTCAGAACACGCCGTAGGATGATGTTTATCCCGGCGTGGTTCTGGGCTTCCAGGCAGATATAATCCTGCTATTGGAGAGAGAGTGAACGCCACTGAAAACTTTCAGATTATCCATAGATACCTCGCAAGACAGCATGTTCTAACGCTTTGTACAGCAGCCGGTAATGATATTTGGTGCGCAAATTGTTTCTATGTTTTCAATGCCGATGAAATAGCTTTCTGGTTTATGACTGAACTGCATACTCGCCACGGTGAAATGATGCAGGTAAACCCGCAGGTTGCAGGTACCATTGCCGGACAGATTCGAAATATTGCCCAGATAAAAGGTATTCAGTTCAAAGGGGAAGTCATTCGTCTTGAGGGTGAAAAAGATAAAACGGCCAGAGCACGTTATTGCCGCCGTTTTCCTGTAGCAATTGCTGTTAAAACACCTATTTGGCAATTGAATCTCAGTGAAATAAAAATGACTGATAATACGCTTGGATTTGGTAAGAAAATCTGCTGGCAGCGATAAAATTATCTTAATCTATGAATAATCTGGTTGCGGCTACCACGCCATAGTAAACCGGGTTCATAAAGATCTTGTATAAACTTGCCATCCACTAGCACATTAATATAACTGACAATTTCCCGTTGAATTTCGCTAAGTTCCTTTAGCCGATAACCCGTCCAAAGCCAAATGTCCTTGTCTGGGCACTCTGTTTTAATCCGTTTTACCAATTTCAGGATCGCGGGTGCATTGTATGGATGTAGGGGATCTCCGCCAGATAAAGATAGCCCTTGTCGTTTAATGCGTTTGTCCTGTAAATCAAAAATTACACGGTCTTCCATTTCTTGTGTAAATGGCTGGCCGGAGTTCACCCGCCAGGTACTTTTGTTATAACAACCGGGGCATTGATGTTCGCACCCGGCGACAAATAGTGTGCAGCGGGTTCCGGGGCCGTTAACCACATCAACAGGGTAGTATTGGTGATAATTCATTTTGCCAGCCTGCTTTCATTAACCTAATTGCCCATTTGTCAGATGTTTTACTCTGCGTTTCACCTCTTCTTGTTTGCCTGCATTGAATGGGCGGGCATCGGGGCTTCCCAGATAACCACAGACGCGGCGGATGACTGATACTCTGGAAGGTTCATGATTGCCGCAGCGTGGGCAGGTAAACCCTTTACTGGTACAGAAGAATTCACCGGTGAATCCACACTCATAGCATTCGTCGATGGGGGTATTGGTGCCGTAATAAGGGACACGTGAGTAGCTGTAATCCCAGACATCCTCCAGTGCTTTCAGATTATGTTGCAGATTAGGATATTCGCCGTAACAGATAAAACCGCCATTTGTTAGTGGTGGATAAGGGGCTTCAAAATCCAATTTATCATAAGGATTGACTTTCTTTTCAACGTCAAGATGGAAACTGTTGGTGTAATAGCCTTTATCTGTCACACCTTCAATCACGCCAAACTCAGCGGTATCAAGGCGGCAGAAACGGTCACATAGATTTTCGCTTGGAGTGCTGTATAAACTGAAACCATAACCCGTTTCTTTTTCCCATTGATCGGTGGCTTTTCGCAGATGATCAACAATTGAGAGTGCTTTTACACGTAATTGTTGATCATCAAATAGATGAACTTGATTGCCATACAATGCATTAATGGTCTCATGAATACCAATATAGCCTAGGGAGATAGAAGCCCGGCCATGTTTAAAGATTTCAGCGATATTATCATCGGCTTTCAAGCGAACCCCGCAGGCACCTTCCATATAAAGGATGGGGGCAACTCGTGCTTTGACACTTTCCAGGCGGGTAATACGGGTCATGAGTGCTTGCTTTGCCAGTGCCAGACGTTTGTCCAGTAATTGCCAGAAATGTTTTTCATCTCCTTTGGCTTCGATAGCTATCCGAGGCAGGTTCAAACTGATAACCCCTAAGTTATTGCGTCCTTCATGAATTTGTTCGCCCTTTTCCTCATAAACACCGAGGAAACTGCGGCAGCCCATTGGGGTTTTAAAGGAGCCTGTGACCTTAACCACTTGATCATAGTTAAGAATATCTGGGTACATGCGCTTACTGGCACATTTGAGAGCCAGTTGCTTGATATCGTAGTTAGGATCACCGAGTTTGTGATTCAGGCCATCACTGATAGCAAATACCAGTTTGGGGAATACTGCTGTTTTGTGATTCTTACCCAAACCAGCAATGCGGTTACGCAGAATAGATTGCTGAATTAGGCGGGATTCTTTTGACGTACCCAGGCCAAAGCCAAAAGTGACAAAAGGAGTCTGCCCATTGGCGGTATGCAGCGTATTAACTTCATATTCCAGTGATTGGAAAGCGTCATAACACTCTTTCTCTGTTCGCGCTTCGGCGTAGGATTTCTTATCGGTGATATTCCACTCTTCGGCAATTGCCCAGTGTTTGTCATAGCTGGCTTTAACGAAGGGTGCCAACACTTCATCTATACGATTAATGGTGGTTCCGCCATAAATATGGCTGGCAACCTGAGCGATAATTTGAGCCGTTACCGCTGTGGCGGTTGAAATAGATTTTGGCGGTTCTATTTCAGCATTCCCCATTTTGAACCCATTGGTTAGCATGCTTTTTAGGTCAATTAACATACAGTTAAACATTGGAAAAAAGGGGGAATAATCGAGATCATGATAGTGTATTTCGCCTCTTTCGTGAGCCAATGCCACATTACGTGGAAGAATATGTTGTTTGGCATAATGTTTGGCAACAATCCCGGCTAACAGATCCCGTTGAGTAGGAATCACCTTGCTATCTTTATTGGCGTTCTCATTGAGCAGGGAAATGTTACTTTGTTCAACCAGGCCACGGATTTCTTGATGAAGTCGGCTGTGTAATTCTCGGACAGTATCCCTATCGTGACGATATTGAATATAGTGGTGGGCAAGGTGCTTATGGTTGTCTGCTATCAATTGCTTTTCTATTGCGTTCTGAATATCTTGTACATCAACTTGCCTGTAGTCAGCGATTAATTGCGTTACTGCGGATGCAACTTGGATACAATACTCATCATCCGTCATGCCAACGGCAGAAGCGGCCCGTTTTACGGCATCTCTGATACGGCTCTTGTCAAATGGTACTTGACGACCATCCCGTTTTATCACAACAGTTTTCACAATATGACTCCTTGAGAATGTTATCCAAAGGGCAAACTATTCTCGTTTTGATATTCAGCTTAAAGATAGATGTTGCTATATATAGTTTTATTTTTATATTTAAGCACAATATATAGTAATTTGAAGTGAGATAATCACGATCTCATTTGATCTGAAACAAAGAATGGGGACTTATATTTAAAGTCCAGTGAGAAGTACACTCCGTTGGTCGGTAATTAACCAACGGGGTGTGGAAAACAGTGCAGGGATTATTTACGAATCGCGATAGCTTCGATTTCGATTTTAACGTCTTTTGGCAGACGGGCTACTTCAACACAAGAACGTGCCGGGAAAGATGCATGGTGTTCTTTGAAGAATGCTTCATAAGTTGCGTTAACGGTACCGAAGTCATTCAGGTCTTTAACGAAGACAGTTGTTTTAACAATGTCACCGACAGTGAGACCGGCTTTTTCAACGATAGCTTTAACATTTTCCAGTGATTGACGAGCTTGAGCGGCAATATCTTCTGCGACATCACCTGTTTCTGGATTGACTGGGATCTGGCCGGAAGTGATGACCATATTGCCTAGATCAACACCCTGAACATATGGACCAATTGCAGCCGGGGCTTTATTGGTATTAATCTCGTATGACATAGGTTCTCCTGTTAATGTGATAACTGAATAAATATTTCATCAAGGGTACTATTATAGTGTCCGCTTCTGCCTCAGCAACTGACATAGATCGTTCAATCGTTGAGAATCACCACATTGCGGTCAAATTCTTTCTCGCAGTATTTGCAGGTTAGCACCACATCGTCCACTGTCACTTTGACGCGAAAACTGCTTTCTACGGGTTCATTGTGGCTAATGCAGTTGCTGTTAGGGCAGACTAATACGTTATCGATACATTCAGGCAAGTTAATGGGAAGTTTCTTCACAACTTCATAGTCTTCAATACAGTTCACTGTGGCATTCGGCGCATACATAGCAAGTTGGTTAGCTTGCTGTTCTGTCAGGAATGTATTTTCGATTTTGATGAGATCTTTTTTACCTAGTTGATTGGAAGGTAAATTCAGGCCGATGGTAATGCGTTGATCGGTTTCAGTTAGCTTAAACAGAGAGAGTAGCTTGAAGCCGACCTGAGCCGGGATATGGTCAATCACCGTACCGCACCTAATAGCTTCGACTTGTAGTTTATGATCTTGGGTCATAGTGTTTTGTATGAATACATTGTAGTGACAACTTTCTGTATTCATCCTCCAGAGAATATTGTTAAGAATCGACACGTCTTCCATTTTAGGCGGTGTCATCCTGTTTATCCAGATAAGACGTAGACAAATCAATATTATCTTACGGTTGTTATTCCATATACTTAGCTTTCGCCGTCATTGTTATAATAATACTATATTGAGTTTGTTTATTTTGGCTATTTTGTTTAAATTATCTATCTGATTAAAAGTTATTGTTTTTAAATTAACAGGTAATTTAATATCTTAAAATTAAGGATAAAACTTTAAAGTATTTATTTAAATAATAAGGGGATAGATGTATTTTTTACTATTTATATTAAAAAGATATTTTGGTTTGTAAGTTATTAATAAAATTTTTATTAATGATTGCTGTGAATATTTAGACATTGTTTTAATAATATATAGATTTAAGCAACAATTAGTTTTTTAACCTTAGGGTAAACGGTTTTATTAAATTATGTGTAGTGAGGGAAAGTATTATTGGAAAATGAATTATGGTGTCAGAGAAAAGGTTGTTTATGTGGATTTCATAAAATGAGTAGCTTAATTTATACGGTTACTTTAACATGTAAATCTTGTAAAAATATGCCAGTTACCTTATAGCGTTGATTGCTTTATTATATAATGAACTGATCTAGCTGGTTTTACACAATTACCGACCGAATGATGGTATTATAGCTATGGTAATCTGGCGCTGTTGTTTTATAATAATTGAATAAATCAATCTATGATGAGTTTATTTTAAATAGAGAAGGTGAGTTTTGTAATATTAACTTGGCACATATTAGGAAGAAATAATGAATAATACATTAATTAACCCTGATAATATCTTAGCCCTTTGGGCTTTTGTAATGATTGCAGCTACGCTAGCGATTATAATGGAACAAAGATATCAGTGGGCATCGAAAATACCTGGCGCTGTGATCGCATTAATTATTGCCCTCTTAGCATCTAATTTAAAAATAATTCCTACTCAATCAGTAGTATACGATGCGGTTTGGGAATATATTGTTCCGTTGGCGATACCTTTATTATTATTTAAAATTAATTTACATAGCATTATTAAAGAAAGTTGGAGATTGCTTATACTGTTCTTACTCTCTTCTATCGCGACGATGATGGGTGTAGTTTTGGCTTTTAAAATTTTAAAAAATTATATACCGGAGTTGGATAAAATAAGCGCTATGATTGCAGCATCATATACTGGCGGGGGAGTGAATTTCGCGGCAATGGTTGCCAAATTGGAGCCCACTCAAGATATAACGGCATCCACGATCGTTGCTGATAATCTCATGATGGTCTGTTATTGCATAATATTAATAACATTAGCGGGTTGGTCATTTGCAAGAAAGTTTTGGGGGAGCCCTTATTCTGATGCTATGGCGAGTGATCCCAGTTTAGATAAATCAAAATATTTTACCGCCTGTTATTGGCAGCCTAAAAATATCTCTTTAAAGGATATTGCATTATCTTTAGCCTGGGCTATTTTTATTGTAGCAATTTCATTTCAATTCTCAGCTTGGGTAAAAACAATTTCACGACAGACTGGGAGTATTTATCAGGAATTGCTTTTTAGCTTGATATCAGATAAATATCTTATCTTAACAACTGTAACTTTTACTGTGGTTTCGATATTCAAAAAAACTTTTAATAATTTAAATGGCAGCTATGAATTGGGAACTTATGCAATTTATATATTCTTTGTTGTAATAGGTATTCCTGCTTCAATAGGTCTGATTATTAACAATGCGCCTTTGTTGTTTTTATTTGTATTCATTATCGTAATGATGAACTTATTATTAACTCTTGGTTTTGGTAAGTTATTTAAATTTAACCTTGAGGAAATTATACTTGCATCTAATGCAAATATTGGAGGCCCAACAACTGCCGCAGCGTTAGCGATTAGTCGAGGTTGGATAGGCTTAGTTGGGCCTATTATGGTTATTGGAACGGTAGGATATATGATTGGCAACTATATTGGGACGATTGTTTATTTTATTGTTACAGAGATTTTGTGAAATTAATCATAATATTCTCAAGTTAATATTAAAAAATTATAATTTTATTTCATTAGATTATTTTCCCTCCTTTGTTGCCAAAGGAGGGAACCGGGCAGCATGTAGATAAAAGTGACGGTTTTTGTGCGCACTTTACTGCCCGGAGATACTGTCTTGCTCACTGGATGGGCAAGACGTATTTGGGTACCACATCGAGTTTGTCTTCGATACCGAAGGTGGTAAACAGACTGATTAATCGCTATTCCAGAAGAAAATAATAACCCATTATATTTGTGGATAAAAAAATACTTTCTCTGCTTTAATCATTCATTTAAAACTAAAGATAATAGAGCCTGACGAGCGTAAATACCATTCTCTGCCTGTTGGAAATAATAAGCATAGGGTGTTTTATCGACATCAACCGTAATTTCATCAATACGTGGCAGCGGATGCAGAACTTTGAGGTTCTCTTTCGCGCCGATCAGATCGGAAGCGCGCAGAACGAATTGTGCTTTTACATTGGCATATTCGGATGGATCAAGGCGCTCTTTCTGTACACGAGTCATATACAGAATATCTAGCTCCGGTAATACTTCTTCAATATTAGCGTGTTGGCTATAGGTCGCACCTTTTTCATTCAGCATATGAAGAATATGGTTTGGCATTGCCAATGCTTCCGGGGCGATAAAATAAAAGTGATTGCCATTAAACTTCGCCAGTGCTTGTGATAGCGAATGGACCGTGCGGCCATATTTCAGATCACCAACCATCGCGATATTCAGACTATCCAGCCGTTGCTGAGTTTCCTGAATAGTGAACAGATCCAGCAAAGTTTGAGTCGGATGTTGGTTGGCACCGTCACCGGCATTGATAATCGGAGTGTGGCCGGAAAACTCAGAAGCCAGACGTGGAGCGCCTTCCTGTGGATGGCGTATCACGATAGCGTCAACGTATTGGCTGATAACGGAAATAGTATCGGCTAGCGTTTCACCTTTCTTACCCAGAGAGGTGTTACTGCTGTCTGAGAAACCGACAACTGAAGCGCCAAGGCGATGGATTGCTGTTTCAAAAGAGAGGCGAGTACGGGTGGAGGCTTCGAAGAAACAACTGGCGATAACCTTGGGTTTCAGCAATTCAGGTTGTGGTCTGGCTTTCAGTGCGGCAGCAGTCTGCAACACCAATTCCAGATCTTCGCGGCTCAGATCATTTATTGAGATGATATGTTTGCGATATAACGGATTAGCCATTTTTCACTCTCCTCTAATGCTGACATCCGGGGTGGCGATCATGAATTGATTACCGGGCAAAAAAAAGCCCCTCTATTGAGGGGCGTTAAATGATTGGTTTAGCAACGGGAAAACAATGACGGCTAGCTGCCCTCTTTCAGGCAGTTGTGCTTGATGGCAAAAATAAGCGCTGTCTTTCATGATTTCTCCCGGCAAATTGTGGCGCATTATACGCATGAAAAATCTTACAGCAAGCATTTGACCGAAGAAAAATAATATCGGCAGGATCATATCTTTAAAGACATAATCCTGCCGACAGTCCAACTAACTAGATTTTAAGATCATTTGCTAATGTTGCTACCATTACCGCTTTAATGGTATGCAGGCGATTTTCTCCTTGATCAAACACAATGCTGTGCTCTGATTCAAAAACTTCATTGGTAACTTCCAGCCCTCCATACATATTAAATTCAGCAGCGAGTTGTTTGCCTAATGCCGTTTCTTCATCATGAAATGCTGGCAGACAGTGCAGGAATTTGACTTGTGGATTGCCTGTCATGTTCACCACATCCATATTCACTTGATAAGGTTTTAAAAGATTAATTCGTTGTTGCCAAACATCTTTTGGCTCGCCCATAGAAACCCAGACATCGGTATAAAGAAAATCAGCATTTTTAACCCCTTCGGCGATATTTTCCGTCAGAGTAATTTTACCGCCTGTTTTTTCAGCCAGTTTCTGACATTCAGTAACCAGCGCGGCATTGGGCCAATACTTTTCAGGGGCAATCAAACGAACGTCCATGCCCGTTAGTGCCGCGGCTTCTAGCATGGTATTACCCATATTGTTACGGGCATCCCCCAAGTAGGCGAATTTGATTTCTGACAACGGTTTTTCCGGTTGATGTTCCTGAATAGTTAGCAGATCTGCCAGTAGCTGAGTAGGGTGAAATTCATCTGTTAGCCCATTCCATACCGGAACACCTGCATATTTTGCCAGTGATTCAACGATTGTCTGGGAATAGCCGCGATATTGAATACCGTCATACATACGGCCAAGTATACGAGCGGTATCTTTGATCGACTCTTTATGACCAATCTGGTTACCACTGGAACCGAGGTAGGTGATATTTGCTCCTTGATCGTAAGCTGCCACTTCAAATGAACAGCGGGTACGGGTGGAATCTTTTTCAAAAATCAGCACGATGTTTTTGCCTGTTAGCAGGGCTTTTTCCGTACCAGATTTTTTAGTCGATTTTAATTCAGCAGATAGCTTTAGCAGGGCGTGAATTTCTGCCGAGGAAAAATCAAGTAACCTTAGGAAATGACGCTGATAGAACGGATTCATTGTTTGTTGTCTCCGTATTTATTGTTTGCATTTAAATTCAATCTATATCTATAAAAATGCAATTTCAACTCCGTATTAGATTTCTTTGATGTAAACAGTGGTTAGCCCGCCTGTGGTGTGGGAGAATGGGTATTGGGACGGCCAACTGCTTGAGGATATTTGGTATGGCAAATCAAAGAGACTTAGAAGAACAACGCGAAGAAACGCGCCTTATTATTGAAGAATTACTGGAAGATGGTAGTGATCCTGATGCACTTTATGCCATTGAACATCACTTTTCCGCTGAGGACTTTGGCCTGTTGGAAAAGGCAGCGGTTGAAGCCTTTAAACTAGGTTATGAAGTAACTGATGCGGAAGAATTGGAAGTCGAAGATGGGACTATTCTGATGTGTTGTGATGTTATCAGTGAGTGTGGATTGAATGCGGAACTGATTGATGCCCAAGTTGAACAGTTGGTGAATCTGGCTGAAAAAATTGGCATTAATTATGACGGGTGGGGCACTTACTTCGAAGATCCTGATGAGCAAGATGAAGATGATTTGCCGGAGCAGGGTGAGAGTAGACTTCATTAGTATGATCGGTATGTTAAGAATCTTGTGTTAGTTCTGGTCGTAATTGATACATGTGATTCAAAATGAAATAGTCCTTATCTGCTTTGGCGAATAAGGACTATTGCATTTAAAAGAATCCCAAACGGAAAAGAACGCAAGCGATAAGGCTTATTTAGGAATAAGTAACAAAGGAGGAAGTGCTATGCAATATACCACTTACATAGAAATTACAGGGGCAGATCAAGGATTGTTGTCTAGAAACCGTTCAGGCAATGATACCCATAAAGATAAAATACAGGTTAACTACCTTGAGTTATCAAAAGGTATTGATGAATTAAGTTATACCCGTCATCTTTCAAGTTGCTTCTTTGTTGGCTGCACTCACTCACCCCGGTCACATAGTTATCTATGCTCCCGAGGATTCGCTCCCTTGCCGCCGCGATGCATCTTGAAATCCATAGGGTATATATAGAAACAATAATTTTAGAAAAAATTTAGATGGATCATCACTTTTATTACTTAATGCTATTGATAAAAATGAAAATTTAGAATTGACAATATTTCAATTAATTGATGACAAAATAACACATGAATTTAAATTTAAAAATGCTTTTATAGAAAGAATAGGTACTAAATTCTCAGAAAATAATGTTAATCGAAAAGGTAATTCACCTTATGAAAAAATAAAAATAAAAATAAAAATAAAAATAAAAAAACAATATTTATCTATTAAATGGAATATCACAAAAAGATATTAAATCTTTGATGGAATCATATGAAAAAGAAAAAAACTCAATAGATGACTATGATGAGTGGCTTATTAATTTGTTTCACTGGGATATAAAAGCAATAATGACCCATTAATTATATTTTACGTTTTTGCTTTTATATGCATTATAAGTATCATCTCTTTTTCCATTCTAATATCGTTAGATAAAAAATAAGTTTATCATTATATTTGAAAGCAAAGGTTATTTACTTTCTTAGTTATTTTCATTGTTGATGAAATACTTATCTATTAACAAGTACGCTTTAGTTGATAGAGTAGTACCTTTATAAATAAGAACAGGCTTGCTATCCACTAGTATTTTTCTTTTAAAATCAGACGTTGCGAGTCTGTACATTATTCTGTGTTAATTTTCACGACTCATATATTAAGTAGCTATTCTAAGCTATGTCATTGCTATGCAACTATTAATAGAAAACCACCTCTTGCAAGAAGAGGCGGTTATTTTCTCATTTGGAAACATCGGTACCAAAATATTGAGTGGAAATGCGTAGATAGGTGCCATCGGCTTTGATATCGGCTAGTGCCTTATCGATAGCGGCTTGTAGTTCTGGCTCGCCTTTACGAATTAGTACACCGACCGGATCGCCATTGGGTTCTGTCGCGACAACTTTTACCGGTGCATTAGGTTTGTGTTTCCTAAAATCGAGATAGGACAGATTATCGTTGATAGTGGCATCAGCCCTGCCTGTAGCAACCAAATCGATGGCCTGATTAAATCCTTCGGTAGGAACGATTTCCGCACCAAAACGTTTTGCCAACTGGGCGTAATTGCTGGTTAAGCTATGGCTTGAGGTTTTACCTTTCAGATCGCTAAACGTTTTTATATTGTCATTATTTTTCCGGGTGATAAGTACGGCTTTAGATATGATATACGGCGCGGAAAAGTCATATTTCTTTTTGCGTTCTGACGTAATAGCGACCTGATTGAGTACCGCGTCATAGCGTTTGGCATCCAGCCCGGCAATAAGCCCATCCCATTTGCCTTCGGTAAACTCAGCTTTGACATTCAGGCGTCGTGCGATTTCGCGGCCAATATCAATATCAAACCCAGTTAAGGCTCCTGAGGCATCGTGATAGGTAAATGGCGGGTAGGTTCCTTCGGTAGCGATTTTGAATACACCGGTTGATTTAATATTATCAAGGCCAGACTCTGCATGCGCAGAATATGCAATGCCGAATTGAATAACACCCGCTAATAATGCGGTGAACAACGCTTTCATTTTCTTTCTCCAAACTGTTAAAAAATTTATTTGATGGTCATCAACTGATTCTCAGATCAATTACGGCAAGGTTATTTTAACGGTGGTTATATCTCCCAATCCGGTAAAGTATTGGTTAAGGTTGAAACAAATTCTACCGTACGTTGTTTAAGGGCATGGATGAAAATCGTTTTCGACGTTCCCGATTCGACTATTTCCCCGGATTCTAAAAATATAACGTCGTGGGCAAGGTTGGCTGCCAAACGCAGGTCATGGGTAGCCATTAACATCGTGGTTCCTTCTTTAGCCAACTGCTTTAATACGGCAACAACTTCCTGAGATAACTCTGGATCAAGTGCGGAAGTTGGCTCGTCGCATAATAACACTTTGGGCGAAGGTGCCAGTGCCCGGGCAATGGCTACGCGCTGTTGCTGACCACCGGATAGTGTGGTTGGAAAGACATCGGCCTTATGTGACATGTCAACCTTTTCCAGTAGTTCAAGCGCTCGTTGTTTAGCTTGTTCATGTGACCATTTCTGAACCCAGATTAACCCTTCCATAATATTTTCAATGACTGTGAGATGAGGGAAAAGCTGAAAGTTTTGAAACACCATGCCGGTTTGTTGGCGAATTCGTTGTATATCCTTGTGGGCAATCCGCCCTTTGCCGGTGAAGGTCATGCTTTCATTGCCGATTTGGAGCGTCCCGGCTTGGGGAATTTCTAATAAGTTGATGCAGCGTAATAGCGTACTTTTGCCACTTCCTGATGGGCCAATCAGTGCGGTCAGACTGCCTTCCTCAATGGTGAGATCGATTTTTTTCAGGACTTTGTGCCCATCAAAACTTTTTTCAATGCCGGAGAGTTGGATCATCTTTTAATTCCTGTGTTTCACTCTTTTGCGAAAACTTTTTTTCCAGACGGGCTTGTAGTGATGACAACACCGAACTGATGATCAGATAAAGTATTGCCGCCTCAGTATAAAGAATGAGAGGTTGATACGTCACCGCAGCAATACGTTGTGCGGCAAGGAAAAGCTCCGGTACTGTGATGACTGAGGCCAGTGAAGTGTCTTTCACTAGTGAAATAAACGTGTTTGAAAGTGGTGGAATCGCGATTCTTGCGGCTTGAGGTAGAATAATCCGACGTAATGATTGTGTCCAGCTCATACCGATAGAGTAAGCTGCTTCCCACTGCCCTTTTGGTACAGACAATAAAGTAGCGCGAATCACCTCGGAGGTATAGGCACCAATATTTAAAGTGAAACCAATCACCGCTGAGGTGAATGCGCCTAATGTAATGCCGACGCTAGGTAAGGCATAAAAAATAAGAAACAGTTGTACCAGCAACGGTGTGCCACGGATCAGCCAGACGTAGAATTTGGCGACGGCAATAAGCGGTTTTGGCCCGTAAAGCCGGATAAGTGCCACGATAAAACCCAATATGATACCGAGAGTAAAGGTAATAAGAGTGAGTGGAATAGTGAAAGTAAAGCCCGCATAAAGCATAGGCCAAAAAGAATCGAGTACTAAATTGAACCAAGAGGGTTCCATATATTTTCCCTATCGTGAGTAATATAGCAATATATTTATATGTGATTTTTTTAAATATCATATGGCAAGCCGTCAATTTATATATATAAAATATAGTTATATCATATTGTCATTTTTGATATATAAATTAATATATGTAATATTTGATTAAAATATTTTCTGATTTATTTAATCCAACAAGGTTAATGATGTTAATGATAACGTTCCCTGGATAGAATTTGTCTTTAACCTCCAGGGAACTGTTAAGGAAATATTGCACTTATTCGGAAGGATTATCGCCAAAATAGTGAGACCAGATCTTCTGATAGGTACCATCGGCTTTGATGTCAGTTATTGCTTTATCAATAGCAACTTTTAGTTCTGACTCTCCCTGACGAAGTAAAACGGCTGTCTGCCCTGCATTGGGGCTCGTTGCGACAATTTTTACCGGTGCATTTGGTTTGTGCTTCTTATAGTCCAGATAAGATAGATTATCATTAATCGTGGCATCGGCTCTGCCGGTACTAACCAGTTCGATTTCCTGACTAAATCCATTCGTGCCGATAATTTCTGCACCGTTATCTCTTGCTATTTGGGCGAAGTTGTTGGTCAGAGTATGTGCTGAGGTTTTACCTTGTAAATCGCTGAATGTTCTTATGTTATTGTTATCTTTGTTAATGATAAGTACCGCTTGCGATGTGATATAGGGGATAGAGAAGTCATATTTTTTCTTGCGCTCAGGTGTAATTGCAATTTGATTGATTACCGCATCAGAACGTCCAGCATCCAGCCCGGCAATCAGTCCGTCCCATTTTCCTTCAATAAATGTTGGTTTGACATTCAATCGGCGTGCAATTTCACGGCCAATGTCAACGTCGAAGCCAGTTAAAGTACCGGAGGCATCGTGATAAGTGAAGGGTGGATAAGCTCCTTCCGTCGCTATTTTGAATGTGCCGGTGGATTTAATCTTATCAAGGGTTGATTCTGCATTAGCGGAATGTACGAGGCCAAATTGGATAGTACTTGCCAATAATAGGGTAAGAATTGTTTTCATTCTATTTCTCCGGGTTGTTATAAATTAATAAATTAATTTACTGCTACCTTGATAGTGCTTAATGAAATAAATTATTCATAATAATAAATAATTGAATGTTAAGTTTGACTAAAATTGCATTATTATTTTCCTTTTCACTTGTAATAATGTGTTTATATGATCTTACTCTCTCTATAATATGCTAAATGTAATGATTTATATATAAAATAAAATTATATTATATGGTCGTTTAAGATATGTAAATTTAAAAATTAATATTCACTTGTGTTAAGGAAATAGGTGTTGTTATTTTCAATATTCTTGATGATATTTATATGGAATAGATTGAATTTACACTTTGTTATTAATTTCATCGTTTACTATTTGAATTAAAAAGCCACTGACAATAAATTGCAGTGGCTTTGGTGAGAATTTACTTTTTGAGCATATTACAATGCGGCAATTGTTTCTTTCTGAGCCAGCAGCTTCTCTTTTGATGTATTGCAGCTTGCCAGACGTTCACGTTCTTTGGCTACAACAGCTTCTGGCGCACGGCTGACGAAACCTTCATTTGACAGCTTGCCTTCAATGCTGCCAATCTCTTTATCCAGTTTCTCAATCTCTTTATCCAAACGGCTTAGTTCCGCCTCTTTATCCACTAAGCCAGCCATTGGGATTAATACTTCTGCACCATTAATCAGTTTAGTGACAGAAATCGGTGCTTCTTCACCCGCAGATAAAAGCGTAACAGAAGATAAGCGGCCCATTGCCTGAATGAAATTCAGGTTTTCCGCTACACGGCGTTGTGCATCAGCATCGGCATTACGTAGTAGAACTTCCAGTGGTTTGCCTGGTGCGATATTCATTTCAGCACGGATATTACGTACCGCAACAATCGCTTCCTTAATCCATTCCAGATCGTTCAGCGCCAACTCATCCGTTTTCGCTAGATCAAATTCAGGGAACGGTTGCAGCATAATGGTATCTGCTTTAATTCCTTTAACCACTTTCACCCGTTGCCAGATGGTTTCGGTGATAAATGGAATAATTGGGTGAGCCAGGCGCAATAACCCTTCCAGAACCTCGATCAGAGTATGACGAGTACCACGAACTTCTGCCTCTGAACCTTTGTTAATTGCCGGTTTAGAGAGCTCCAGATACCAGTCGCAGAACTGATTCCAGGTGAATTCATAAAGAATATTGGCTGCCATATCAAAACGATATGTATCCAGTGCTTCACGGTAAGCTTTTACTGTCTGGTTAAATTCAGCCAGAATCCAACGATCAGCCAGTGATAGCGCCATTTCACCGCCATGTTGGCCGCAATCCTGACCTTCTGTATTCATTAGCACAAAGCGGCTGGCATTCCACAATTTGTTACAGAAATTACGGTAACCTTGCAGACGTTTCATATCCCAGTTGATATCACGACCAGTTGAGGCCAGTGCTGCTAACGTAAAGCGTAGAGCATCGGTACCATGCGCTTCAATACCTGCCGGGAACTGCTTCTCGGTACGTTTGCGGATTTTTTCAGCCAACTGTGGCTGCATCATATTGCCGGTGCGTTTTTCTAGCAGATCTTCCAGAGAAATACCGTCAACCATGTCCAGCGGGTCAATAACATTCCCTTTGGATTTGGACATCTTCTGGCCTTCGTCATCCCGGATAAGACCGGTCATGTAGACAGTCTTAAAGGGAACTTGAGGCTTGCCATTTTCATCTTTGATGAAATGCATGGTCATCATGATCATACGGGCAATCCAGAAAAAGATGATATCAAAACCGCTCACCAACACATCGGTTGGGTGGAAAGTTTTCAGCGCCTCAGTTTGTTCAGGCCAGCCAAGGGTAGAGAAAGTCCATAAACCGGAAGAGAACCAGGTATCCAGTACATCTTCATCTTGGTTCAAAGAGATGTCTGCGCCCAGATTGTTTTCACGACGGACTTCTTCTTCACTGCGACCAACATAAACATTACCGTTGGCGTCATACCATGCCGGAATGCGGTGGCCCCACCATAATTGGCGAGAGATACACCAATCCTGAATATCGCGCATCCAGGAGTAATACATATTTTCATACTGCTTAGGTACAAACTGGATATCGCCATTTTCAACGGCTTCGATAGCCACTTTAGCCAGAGTCGCGGTACGGACATACCATTGATCAGTCAGCATGGGTTCAATAACCACACCGCCGCGATCGCCATAAGGAACGGTCAGATCATGAGCTTTAATTTCAACCAATAAACCCAGTCTTTCAAACTCAGCAACCATTGCTTTACGGGCGGCAAAACGCTCTATGCCTTGATATTCAGCCGGAATATCAGAACTGTAAACATCAGAAATTTCGCCATTGGTATCGAAAACTTCGGCTTCATGACGGATGTTGCCATCAAGTGTCATGATATTGATCATCGGCAGGGCATGGCGCTTACCAACTTCATAGTCATTGAAGTCATGGGCAGGTGTGATTTTTACGCAACCGGTACCTTTTTCCATATCCGCATGTTCATCGCCGACAATAGGAATGCGGCGGTTAACCAATGGCAGAATAATCTCTTTGCCGATTAAGTCCTTATAGCGCGGATCTTCTGGGTTAACTGCTACGCCGGTATCGCCTAGCATCGTTTCAGGCCGGGTAGTTGCAACGACTAGGTAATCTTTCCCCTCTGCGGTTGTGACGCCATCGGCTAATGGATAACGTAGATGCCACATAGAACCTTTAACTTCACGGTTCTCAACTTCCAGATCGGAAATTGCAGTGTGCAATTTCGGGTCCCAATTAACCAGACGCTTACCGCGATAAATGAGATTTTCTTGATACAAACGGACAAAGGCTTCTTTTACGGCGTTGGATAGACCTTCATCCATAGTAAAACGCTCGCGCTCCCAATCAACGGAGTTACCCAGACGACGCATTTGATTGGTGATCGTGCCGCCGGATTCTGCTTTCCACTGCCAGATCTTATCGATAAACGCATCACGGCCATAATCGTGACGGGTTTTGCCTTCTTCTGCTGCGATCTTGCGCTCAACCACCATTTGAGTAGCAATACCTGCGTGGTCAGTACCGGACTGCCACAAAGTATTTTTACCCTGCATTCGCTGATAACGGATCATGGTATCCATAATGGTTTGCTGAAACGCGTGGCCCATATGCAGGCTGCCGGTCACATTTGGTGGCGGGATAACAATACAGAAGCTCTCACGGCTGGTATCGCCGTTAGGCTTGAAGTAACCACTTTTCTCCCAATGGTTATAAAGAGGCTGTTCAATTTCTTTAGGATTGTACGTTTTATCGAGAGATGGCTCGGCTTGCGTTTGAGTTGCGGGTGTTTTTTCCATTTTATCTTGATACTTAGTATGTTGGCGGCGTTGCCATGGTCAAATTAAAGCCGACGCTACGATAGGATTTATATCGTTCACGCGCCAACTGTTTCAAATTTTCATCTATAGGAACGAAGTCTATCACTTCATGGAAAGCGGTGGCAAAGTCTGCAAATTGCGGCAACAGATTTATTAGGATATCACGGGGGGCATTTCCCCGTTTTTGCGGCCAACATAACTCGACCGGCGCGCCATATCTTGGCCCTTCACCAGCAAGATTATGTGGGACGAACTGATGAGGCTCCCGTTGCCATAAGGCTTCATCTAACTTTTCTGCCTGTTGCTGATTTTCACAGGCAATTAGCACCCGTTTTCCTGCTCGCCATTGGTCAGCCGCAAATTGACATGCCAGCCATTCGTGAGCTTGCAAATCTGCCTGAGGTGATGGCTGTTCCAGTAAATAAAACGTGGCACTTTTCATAATGTCTCTGTTACGGAGAAAGGGCATTGTCAAATGCCCTTTTGATAAACTAAGAGAGGAATCAAATCAATCGTCGTTATTGATACCGGCACTTCCCGCACGATTTAACAGGAATTGTGACAGTAGTGCAACCGGGCGACCTGTTGCGCCTTTTGCTTTACCTGAACGCCAGGCGGTACCTGCGATATCCAGATGTGCCCAGTGATATTTTGTTGCGAAGCGGGACAGGAAACAGGCTGCGGTAATCGCACCACCGCCACTGCCACCGGTATTCGCCAGATCGGCAAAGTTAGAATCGATTTGCTCAAGGAACTCGTCAGTCATTGGCAAACGCCATGCGCGATCACCGGATTGTTCTGAAGCATTGAGTAACTCATGGGCCAGTGGATTATGGTTGGATAACAATCCACTGTAATGGTTACCAAGAGCCGTTATGCAAGCGCCGGTTAGTGTGGCGATATCAATGACCAATTCTGGATCGAAACGTTCAACGTAAGTTAACGCATCGCATAGAACCAGACGGCCTTCGGCATCGGTGTTGAGTACTTCGACAGTCTGACCAGATAGGGTGGTTAAAATATCTCCAGGTCGGTAAGCGCGACCCCCTGGCATATTCTCGCAGCCTGCCATGACACCGATGACATTAAGTGGTAATTGTAGCTCAGAAACCACACGCATCACGCCATAAACCGTTGCAGCCCCACACATATCGTATTTCATCTCATCCATGCCGCCAGCAGATTTGATTGAAATACCGCCGGAGTCAAAAGTCAGTCCCTTACCAACCAAGATGATGGGTTTGGCCTTTTTATCAGGACTGCCTTTATATTCCATGACTGACATCAGAGATTCATTTTGAGAACCTTGACCAACCGCCAGATAGGCATTCATGCCTAGCTCTTTCATCTGCTCTTCACCAATCACTTTTGTTGTAATATGGCTATTGGCAGAATCTGCGAGCTGACGTGCCTGAGAAGCCAGATACGCCGCATTACAGATATTGGGTGGCATATTACCAAGATCTTTGGCTGCTTTAATACCGGCAGCAATGGCAAGGCCGTGTTGGATTGCACGTTCACCGCTGGTTAGCTCCCGACGGGTCGGAACATTAAAAACCATTTTACGCAGTGGGCGGCGCAACTCATTTTTATTACTTTTTAGCTGGTTGAAAACATAAAGAGATTCTTTTGCTGTTTCTACCGCTTGGCGCACTTTCCAATAATTATTGCGGCCTTTAACATGCAGTTCTGTTAAGAAGCAAACTGCTTCCATTGAACCCGTTTCATTGAGGGTATTGATAGTTTTCTGAATAATCTGTTTATACTGGCGTTCATCCAATTCGCGCTCTTTACCACAGCCGATAAGCAGAATACGTTCAGATAACACATTGGGAACATGATGCAGCAGCAGTGATTGACCAACTTTGCCTTCTAGTTCACCACGGCGTAGCAATGCACTAATGTAACCGTCACTTATTTTATCGAGTTGTTCAGCGATAGAGGAAAGGCGACGGGGTTCGAAAACGCCGACAATGATACATGCACTACGTTGTTTTTCCGGGCTACCGCTTTTTACACTAAACTCCATGCGTTCTCCTGAATCTTAAAGACAAAGACGGATGCTATCGCTAAAATATAGCGTTCCGCATTAATCTACCCCATAGAAAATTAACTATTTATGTTAAGCTAAACGCACCATTTGTTATTGTTTAGCTAACTATATAAGTATGTTCTGATTGGGAACCTGAATATGGAATGCTTCGATATCATTTTAGCAGTGAGGAAGCCAAACTGATGCACATAATAAATGGTATATATACAATGAAGTTAGCGATTTTCCTGCAAAAAGACAAGTTTTCACAGGCGTAATAAGCGTGATCATCATTAGATATCTGATACGGGAAACCCTGAAAAGCCAAGTTGCGATACTCTTCATCCTTTTACTGATCTTTTTCTGTCAAAAGTTAGTAGAAATTTTGGGTGCCGCAGTGGAAGGGGACGTCCCGGCAAACTTAGTTTTATCCTTATTAGGATTAGGCGTGCCTGAAATGGCACAGTTGATTTTGCCCCTGAGTCTGTTTCTTGGGGTATTGATGACTTTCAGTAAACTCTATACTGAAAGTGAAATTACTGTTATGCATGCGTGTGGTTTGGGTAAGCGTGTGCTAGTGGTTTCGGCACTGATTCTGGCGCTATTTACTTCTGCGCTGGCGGCAGTGAATGTCATTTGGCTCATGCCGTGGTCCTCGAAATATCAAGAACATGTGGTGGCTGATGCTAAAGCTAATCCAAGTTTAGCGGCTATCATGGAAGGGCGGTTCAAACCTTCCGACGATGGTAATCTGGTGCTCTATATTGGCAACGTGCACGGCAATGAATTTAAAAACGTATTCCTTGCCCAACTTCGTCCCGTTGATAACCAGCGTCCTTCCGTGGTGATCTCTGATGGCGGCCATATGGTGGAGCGGCCTGATGGCAAACAGGTGGTTATTCTTAATCATGGTACCCGTTATGAAGGTACTGCAATGTTGCGTGATTTTAGGATCACTGAGTTCCATGATTATCAAGCAATTGTCGGGCATCAGGCTTCAATCGTAGATAGTAATAAAGTTGAACAGAAGTCTATTGTTCAGTTGTGGCAGGATGATGATAAGGATTCCCGCGCCGAGTTCCATTGGCGTCTGACTCTGGTGCTCTCGGTACTGATTATGGCCATGATGGTTGTACCCTTAAGTGTGGTAAACCCACGTCAAGGGCGGGTACTCAGTATGTTGCCGGCGATGCTGCTATATCTCATTTTCTTCTTACTGCAAAGTTCTCTGCGTTCTAACGGTAGCAAAGGCAAATTGGACCCCCTTATCTGGATGTGGCTGGCTAACGGGGCTTATTTGATGCTGGCGCTGGTTCTCAATATTTGGGATACCGTGCCGATGCGTAAGATTAGGGCTCGTTTCAAAGACAGAGGAGTAGTCTGATGTTTGGTGTATTGGATCGTTATATCGGGCGGACTATTCTACAGACTATTCTGATGACGCTGTTTATGCTGGTATCACTTTCCGGCATTATTAAGTTTGTTGAGCAGTTAAGAAAAGTGGGGCAGGGGGAATATACCACTATTTCCGCGGGTCTTTATGCTTTGTTAAGCGTACCGAAAGATATTCAGATATTCTTCCCGATGGCAGCTTTGCTTGGCGCTTTATTGGGGCTTGGTACGCTGGCAACCCGTAGTGAATTGGTGGTCATGCAGGCTTCTGGATTTACCCGTATGCAGATTGCTGGCTCAGTGATGAAAACGGCTATTCCGTTGGTGATCCTGACGATGGTTATCGGTGAATGGGTCGCGCCACAAGGTGAGCAGATGGCGCGTAATTACCGGGCTCAGAAAATGCTTGGTGGTTCTCTGGTTTCAACAACTAAAGGTATGTGGGCGAAAGACGGGGACGATTTTATCTACATCCAGCGGATTGTGAGTGATACAGAGATTAAAGGCGTCAATATCTACCATTTTAGTGATGATAAAAAACTACTCTCTGTAAAATATGCCACCAGTGCGGTTTATGATGAGGATAGCGACCTGTGGAAACTTTCTCAGGTGGAAGAATCCGATCTGACAGACAGCAAAAAAATTACTGGTTCACAACGTATTTCTGCTGACTGGAAAATTCTCCTGACGCCAGAACAGTTGAATGTGGTAGCGCTTGAGCCTGAAGCACTTTCCATTAGTGGCCTATATCAGTACATCAAATACCTTAAGCAGAGTGAGCAGGAATCAGGACGTTATCAACTGAATATGTGGAAAAAGATATTTGCCCCACTTTCAGTTGCAGTCATGATGTTGATGGCACTCTCATTCATCTTCGGGCCACTGCGTAGCGTGCCGATGGGAGTGAGGATAGTAACAGGGATAACCTTTGGCTTCCTATTTTATGTACTTAATGAGATCTTTGGCCCACTGAGCCTGGTGTACAACATGCCAGCGGTTTTGGCGGCACTATTGCCAAGCTTATTGTTCCTTATTGTGAGTATTTACTTACTCCTTAAGAGACAGTAGGTTTTAGAAATCGAGGAACTATAGGGATAGGGTTTTTGGCTAAGAAACCCTATCTCTGAGCATCTCGATTTTTAGAACGTAAAAGAATCAAGCTTGATGGTGATTCCTCGACAATGCAGTTACCAGTTGATTAACCCCGGTTGTTACGCTACTGAACTGGCTGTGTTGTTTACGAGTGATCACTACAAACACCCCGATATTTTGTTCGGGGATCATTGCCAGATACGTATTGAACCCCCCGCCGCCGCCGGTTTTCTGATAAGTACCCGGCACATCGCCACGGGCGTTCATATAAACCCACCCAAGGCCAACGCCATCTGCCTGACCGGCAACATCCATCCCTTTAATTGAAGCCAGAGCGGAACGCTTAAAATAAATACCTTGTTCGCGACTTGCAGTTTGTTTACGTAACTGACTGTCTGATGATAAAAATTGCTGCATCCAACGCTGCATATCTTTTGGCGTTGAATAGATTCCACCACTGCCTGCCGCAGCAATTGTATTAAGACACGGACTCGGCTTATAACTTTCCATCAAACGAGCACACTGAGAACGGTTTGGCGTCAGTGTAGTGTCTTTCATGTAATAAGGGCCGGTGATCTTATCGTGTAACAAACGGGTATATGGCTTACCCGTAGCCTTAGAGAGCGCATCTGCCAATAAATCGTAAGCCAGATTGGAATAAGATGCTGTTGTGCCTGGTGCGCAGTCTAATTGGGCTGTGTTTAACCAAGTCCAGCGATTGGCTTGTGTAGGCCAGACAAAAACAGGGCGTCCCCATTTACCTCCCGGTTGCTCACGAGGTAAGCCACTGGTATGGCTTGCCAGGTGGAATAATCGGATAGGTTGAAGAGGGCTGTATTGGGGCACTTTCGCGCCATAATAGCTATAATCCTGCAATGGATCGGTGGAGCGCAGAACCTCATCCTCTTCTAGTTTGATCATAACCTCACTGGTCATCAACTTAGTTAGCGAGGCAATACGGATGATTGAATCAGGCTTGGGACGGATGCCGTTTCCCGGACGAGTTTCACCGAAACTGCGGTAAACCGTCTGATTATTATCAATCACCACCATCGCCATGCCTTGCGCATTGCTGCCGTTGAAAATATCCTGTGCATACTGATCAACCAACTGTGAAGCCAGCTTTTTAGTTCTCGCATTTCCTTCGAACACCTCCCATTTCAATGGTTGTTTCTTCGGTTGCAGAAACTTTGCCGAATATATTTTATTTGAAGAAGAGCAGGCTGTAAGAGCCAACATCATGGTAGAAATGGAGAAGATCTTAAAAAACTGTTTATTCATTTTGAATTAACCAATCAGGCAGATTTCCAGTGAATTCACAAACAGGATAAAGATAGCAAAAGCGGCTATTTATTCTTTTTAAACAATGCCATCAACGCACCAATGACAATGCCTAAAAAGATTCCGGCACCAATCCAGCTAATAATCGTCATAACCATTTACCTCATCGCGAATTATCATGCTGAGATTATATAAGGTGATTATAGGTTGTCTATCAGCGTCAGGTGGTTCGGCTACTATGATTGTAAAATTATTGCTCCGGGGAGAGTCGTTTTTGCTCTGGTATTGTAGAGAAGGCGTTATTTCAGGTGGAAAAGACATTGCTAGGTGTACTTTTTAGGGTTTTGATGTTCAGTAATTGAACGTACATTTGTGTTGAGAGATGGGTTTGATCTTTTTTTCAACACTTAAACCGAAGTTAGAAGGATAACAGTTGCTAACAGATCGCTGACAGGTATAATGGCCCTCGTTTTCCGCATACTACTTCAGTGCCGAAGTGGCGAAATCGGTAGACGCAGTTGATTCAAAATCAACCGCCTTCGGGTGTGCCGGTTCGAGTCCGGCCTTCGGCACCATTCGTTAGTTTACTAACGTCTACCTAAGTCTAAAAATTACCTAAAAATCCCAATAAATCAACAAGCTTCGTTATTTCGGCGTTTGTTATAGTCTGTTGCAATCAATATGTAGCAAGGGGAATAATCCGGGGCACCTACACTTCGATTTTAAATATGCCCCAAAAATGAAACTAAATGCCCGACAAATCGAGGCTGAGAAACCCAAAGAGAAATCCTATAAATTAGCGGATGGCGCTGGCTTATATCTCGAAATCACGCCGCGCGGTTCTAAATACTGGCGCATGAAGTACCACCGCCCCACCGATAGAAAAGAAGATCGGCTGGCCTTTGGTGTTTACCCTATTGTCTCATTAGCTGATGCACGCGCTAAACGGGACGAAGCCAAAAAATTGCTTGCTCAAGGTATTGATCCCAAAGCAGAGAAAAAAGATGCACAAGCCGAATCAAAGGGTGCATATACCTTTGAACGGATCGCCTGTGAATGGCACGCCAGCAATAAGCGGTGGAGCGAAGACCATCGAGACCGAATTATGCGAGGTTTCGAACAGTACATTTTCCCCTATATTGGTACTCTCGATATTCGCACTTTGCGAACCAGCCAACTGTTAGCACCGATCCAATCCGTTGATATTGATGGTAAACACGATATAGCACAGAGATTACAACAACGTGTAGCTGCCATCATGCGTTATGCCGTCCAAAATGATATTCTTGAATATAGTCCTGCCAATGATATGGCGGGCACTCTCACCATAGTAAAACCCAAACATCACCCTGCATTGCCTCATGAACGCCTACCTGAATTTTTGGCTCGTCTTTCCTGCTACCGTAGGCGCTTGCTTACTAAAATCGCGGTAGAACTGACTTTATTAACGTTTGTTCGTTCCAGTGAAATGAGATTCGCCCGTTGGGAAGAAATCGATCTTGAAAGGGCTGTTTGGCATATACCAGCGACACGAAAACCCATTGATGGTGTTAAGCATTCTCAACGTGGTGTGAAAATGAAAACTGAACATATTGTACCGTTGAGCCGTCAGGCGGTTTCGCTTATCGAAACCTTACACAGCCTGAGCGGAGAGTGTGAGGTAATGTTCCCCGGTGACCACGATCCAAAAAAAGTGATGAGTGAAAACACCGTTAATAATGCGTTGCGAGCGATGGGCTATGACACCAAAACAGAAGGTTGCGGGCACGGATTCCGCACGATGGCACGCGGTGCAATGGGTGAATCTGGCCTGTGGAGTGATGACGCTATCGAGCGCCAGTTAAGCCATATCGAAAGAAACAATGTCCGGGCGGCGTATATTCACACATCCAAACATTTGGATGAACGGCGGCTGATGGTGCAGTGGTGGGCGGATTATTTGGATGCGAACAAGGAGCATAATGTTTATGAATTCTCATCAGGATAGGGCAGCATCTTGAACCGAGTTGCTTTATATATCATTCAATTTATGAAAAAAATGCAAGAGTAGACATATGCATAAAAGTAAGTGTAAGTTTACTTTGGATATGAGCATATCGTACATTTTTGTATTTAATAATAATCGGTTGAGCAAATTAAGGAGCATTTTATGGCTGGTGGTGAAACAGCAGCAATCCAACGGGTAGCTAACCTAATAACACAAAAAATATTTACAGTCTTCAAATGGAAAAGGGCACTACGAGAAGACATGAATTGGCCTTGTGAAACCGAAGCGCACGGAAAAGATACACATCCAAGCGATGTAGTATTTTACTATACGAATCCCTATGAAGAAGAAGTTGTATATCTAAACACGGACTTAAAAAGTTATGGTAAAAACTCAATCAAAAAAGGTACTGTTGAGTCAGCTTTAAGCTCTCTCTCACTAGCTGTTGAATGTGCTAATTCTAACGAAGAATGGCGTAAAAAATATCTTGAAGACGATTCATTAGGCTTTGATGTAAGAGGATTGCTTTTTCTTTACAATCATGATCAACTTTACGATTCTGATTTTTATAATGTAATAATGAAGCAAATAGATATGTCCAAATTAATGTTACCAAATGGGCAAAAAATATATTTACTGGATCCTTTTAAAATATATGACATAATTAATATTGCGTTTGATATTAAATATCTAACTGGCGAGGGAAACCTACCTTACTCAGATAAATACTATTTCTACTATCCTGATATGTCATTAACTCGATTAAAGCATCCACTAACCAAATCAACACCTGCTACAATTGAGGCTCTCACATCGCCATATCTCATTATAAAACATGAAGAATTTAATTATGGCGATGAACATAGTGATGAGGGGTATGTTATATATTATAATCAAGAAGGTAGCAGTGTTGATGAGTTCGTTTATTTCTTTGATATGCTGTCCAACTTCCAGATATTAACTGAAAATAAAAATATAAAAATCAGATTAATTCATACGCATCCTCACTACGAATCACCACAGAATTTTATTAATGCAAAAAAGAAATATAGTTCTTGCTGGTTGCTTGGTGAACAAAAGCGTTTTTTTGATAAAATTACAATGGAAATTAGTGAAAAAACTATTGTTAATTTTAATCTAGAAGAAATTGGAATGGGAATTAGATAATGAAAGGTAATAACAATCTATACTTTGCTACTGAAAAAAATATTTATGATGCATTGCACCATAAACGTATTACTACCGCTATGTTACAAGATATTCTTTTGAGAAAAGGAATTATCGTTTCTGAACATCTTGATAAAGAGGAATTAATTGAAGAAGTATGTAAATTACCTCATGGATTTATTGATTTGCAGGAAATAAAAAAGAAAGTACAAACATACGATCCTAAAGAAAGCGTTACTAAAGTATCTCTTACCACCTCAACGAATCAGCAGGAAATAAAGGATGCTATAAATAAAATGAAAGATCTTTATCCAAAGACTAAATCAGAAGTATTTAAAGTAACTACAAAGAAAGATGGTGGACTCTCTGTTGAATTACATTATGATGATATCGATTTATCACGTACAGCACTCAGACAAATTGATAAAAAAAGTGTAAAGCTTGAATTCTCTATAAGTGAAGAAAAAATAGATATAAGAATGCCACAAAATTCAAAATCAAAAGAATTAGTAAAATTAATAGAGACACAACTGGCAGGAATTAAGAATGTAGAAATTCCTCGATTTGAAATAAGTTTAGAAGTAGTGACAAGCCCTAACTTACGTAGCCAGTTTTTTCATGATTTAATGCATGGGCTTGAAGGTTACGAAGTTGAAGATGTGAATCCAAGAAGTTAATAGATTTATAAATAAAATTGCTAATAATGATGAGGACGATGATGATGAAAAAATTGATGCAGGATATGTTAGAAAAGCTGTTTTAAAAGGAGAGTCGGTTAACTCATCTTCAATTTTTTCTGATCTTCACAACAAAGGTTACTATATAAGTAAGGTTTCATGGGCTAGCATTCCCTCGTCTGGTAATGGAGATAAAATTATATTGGAGGCATTTTTTAAAAATTCAGAATCATGTATGGACTTTGCTTATAATATAAAAGGTATAAACAATTTTAACAAAGGTAAATTTAATGTAACAACCAGAAGTGTTAATGAAATAGAAAAGAAACAGATTGGAAAATTAATTGAAAATTCTGCTGAAAAAGCATACAATTCAATAAAAAATATTATGTCTGGAGGAAGCGAAAATGAAAAAAATAAAGTGGATGTTGCTTAATGTTTCCTTATCAATTACAGACATGGTTGATAAATTGAAATCATCTTCTTATACTGATGAAAAAGGAAAAGGTTTTATTTTTAATAAGGTTCGACATAATGAATTGGTTGGTAGATTTGTTGAAAAATTAACATTCGAAGAAGTTATTCCATCATTGTATGGAGAGGCAACAACTTTTGAACGAGTTGAATACAGAATTGTAGAATTCTATATTAATGAAAATACTCTTCCTGTGATTGCTATAATTAATCCACCAAGAACTTTAAAACCATTTGCACTAAATTTAGTGAAAATTTTAGGTTTAGGGGTGAGTTTGGATGAGATTAATATTGAACCTATGGTTTGGGTTGAATCAATATCAAAGTTAACGCCTCTAGAGTTAACTCAAATCGAATTATCTCAAATAAAGATTAATGAATGCGCATTAGCTAAAATGCAGGTCTCAAGCAGTAAAGACTTACGTTCATATTATGAAAAGACATTTTCAGACAAAAGTACATCAAGAGTAGATAAAGTTCACCTTTTTATGATAAGTCCTAATTATCCTGGGAAAGTAAAAATATCTCGAACAGGATTAGTGGTGATAGACACTAAACACGAAAAGGATATGACAGATTTACTTTTTAGATCATTATTAGAAACATATGTGAAAATATAGATAATTTCTTTAGGCAACATTAGCGGCACCTTAATTGGTAGCCGTTAATGGGATAATCCTAAAAGGGTCGTTAGCTATTGTAAACTTTTCCCTTTATCAGGTAGTTGCCTTTCCTGCAAACAACACTGATAGAATAAATTTATGATTCTTATTTTAAATAAGATCAACATTAGTTATATCAAATCAACAATAAAAAATAAGGAGTTTACTGCCATATATAATTAACCCGAATTCTGCTTAAGCCATCATTGAAAAATCTTCTTCTGAGTAGAAAACTTTCAGTGATAGTTTCTTCAATTTAAGGCAGTAAGCAATCAATCCACCTAAAACGCACAACATAAAACCTTTTATACTTCGGTGGCGGGAATGCTCTATTTGAGAAATAGTTTTTAATTGCCCATTAATCGTTTCAATGATAAAACGCTTTGATAACATTATCTTATCCCACTCAGCTTGCAGGTGAGCTTTCATATTTCGGCGCTTTTGGGTGATGAAAGTGAGCCCCGCTTTGGCTAAGTCGTCAGCCAATTCCTGACTGAGATAACCTTTATCGCCGTACAGAGAACCCGTTAATTCTGTTGTTAATTCGCGAACAGGCTCCCGATCATCTACATTACCGGCAGTGACTTTAAGCGCCAAAATTTCCCCCTGATGATTGACAACCAGGTGTAATTTGAAACCGTAAAACCACCCCATTGAATTTTTTCCGCGCCTGGCTATCCCGGCAAAGACCTTATGCCGAGGAATGCGAATGTTATGGCAGACACTCAAACGGGTGGAATTAATAAAAGCAATGCCTGTGGGTTTTCCTTTTAATTGCGTCAGATAGCTGCATAGTGGCACCAAAACGGAAGGGGCCACACTGACAAAACGGGGATAGCTGAGTAAGGTGGGAAAATCGTTATGGTGATATTTCCAAATATGTTCTCAATAAAAATGTTTAAAATCCCGGTAATGCGACCGATGAAAAAGGATCAAAATGGCCATGATTTCACTGGGAGACATGTGACCTTGTCGGCGACGTAAACGATGCCCGCTATCGAGACAAAATTGTTCCCATTGAGGGATGAAAAAACGGCAAAAATCATCGACATCACAGAAAATTTCAACTAAGTTGTCCATAGCTTGTTCCCCCTCGGAGCTGGTTTTGAGTCTGCACCAAAACTTTGCTCCTGGAACAGGCTTCTCGTCAATTTCTTATCCAGAATTCGGGTTAATTATGCTTTTAACAGACATGGAAGCTTGTGAGGCAAAGTCCCGTGAAAAAGAATACAAACTTACTGATGTATAAGGTTTGTATCTTCTCATCAAACCCAGTTGTTCGAAATGGTGGTATCTGAAATATCGGTTTGCAGGTAGGGAAAGCTAGGGAGCAACGCGATAGTATTAAGATAATGATCCGTAATGGCATCAATCTCAGTAAAAAAAGAAGTAGAAAAACAAGAAAATGTCAGACTGGGGCTGAATTATTAGCCCCTTAATAACCCCAAGTATTATTTGATATTGGCAAAGGTGCACAGCAATTTAGCTGCACACTAATACAGTGCCAGGCGCAACGCCTCTTTCTCCGCTAGCTATAAAGCACTAAGTCAAAGCTCGGTTTGTGCTGGTGAATAACCAGAGGATCGCAATTTTAGCTATTTGACATATAGTGAAGTTATCAGGTAAGGCATTTCTGAAGCTACCCTTAAGCTTGGTGTGAATCATATTCCTTACCCAACCGCTCATACATGCTCATAACAGATTCCATCCAACTGTAATCTATTCAGCAAGTAAACCGTCGTTACCTCTTGAACATTGGTTTTTTTGTCATAGTCACAACAACAATCATTTAAACAACTTTTTGATTTTTCTTTTCTATTTGATAACGAACAGGACGACCGAGTTTTTTCACTTGTCCCTCATCAATAGCTCGTTTTAACCATTCCTTCAATTGAGATTTATGCAGACCAGTGTTCTCGATAAGGGTATCAAGTGTAATAGGGCTTACTGTCAATCGATGGAGCTCAGTAATAAACAATTGATAAAAATCCACAGCCTGCATTACAGTTTTTTCTGCTTCTGCTTCTGCTTCTGCTTCTGCTTCTGCTTCTGCTTCTGCTTCTGCTTCTGCTTCTGCTTCTGCTTCTGCTTCGTGATCGATTGAACCCTGGATTTCATCTTGTTCGATTGAATGAGTAGCAATTGTTCGATTTTCTGCTACCTCTAGATCAAATTCCGATGCAGGTTTCGCAAATAATTCTGACTGTGCTGGCATGAAAAATAGATCAACCTGTTCAGCTTCTTTCTGCGAAGCAGTAGAGTTTTCTACGGAGAACAAATCAGAAACCTTAAGGTTGTGAACATCTGCCTCACACCAATGCCCCCCCTTCGCAACTAAATCAGTATTTGCCGCGCTACTGTCATTCGTTGGTTTTACCCATAATGGCACCCAGCACTTTTTCAGGTTTTCTTCTGCCCCGCTTAGTGTGCCGCCTTTTTTCCCCGAGTGAATTACCAGCGAGCTGTCTGCCAAGCAATAGATATATTTGTTTCGGGCCATAGCGTTTCCAGTGCTGAAGCCAGCCTCGGGGTAAAAGGGCGAAATCAGCATTACGCTGCCATTCATCAAACCTTTGCGCCATTTTGCGCTGGTAGCGGCTTTCAGTAGGCTATCTGCCAGTACCCCAATAACGTTGCCACCACCAAGCATTGCTCCCACCATAGCCGTCTCATCCACACCGCGGGCACCACCGGATACAATCGCAATGCCCTCTGATGCCGCTCTTGAACCGACCAGCTCGGTATAAGACAAGTCCGCATTGTTGGCCTCACGTGAGCCAATAACCGCTAAACCACCAACATTCAGTAAGGCTTTATTACCGCAACCAAATAGCACAGGCGGTGAGTCGGTTTTCAATTGCTGTTTTAAGCGCTTGGGATATTCAGGGTCAGAGCGGGTAACTACCCAAAGACCTGCTCGATACCATTTTTCAACGGCCAATGCCAGGCTGTGACCACGATTCAGTAACTGTATAATTCGTTCTGTGCTGATGCGAGAATCCTGCCAGTTGCTTAATATTGATTTAGGCTCAGATACCAACAAATCTGCTGGTGTTGTGGATTTTTCTTTCAGCCATAACGCAAACCTACCCCATTCAGCATTAGTGAGGGGTTTGATATCATCACTGCTCGCCTTGGAAAAATAACTAGTGAGCAATAATGTGGCTTGTGCTGTTGGCGATAAATTCATGAGTCTTTCACCGAAGAAGAGGCAAGTGCTGCGGGATACACAATACCACTACCCGCTTGCTGTAACAAAGCTGCAATAACGGTAAGAGTCCAACCAGAGTCAACGATGTCGTCGATAAGGAGTACTGGTTGATTTTGTACAATTTGTATTATCTCAAAAACACCGTCAAGGTTGTGGCATTGATGAAAACTATTTTGCTGTTCCTTTTGGGGCTGGTTATCTTGAACTTTTGCTACCGCATCAACAAATGTCAGGTTCAACCTTTGTGCTAGCCGACGTGCAAATGCAGGGACTAAATGCGGATGTCTTAAGGAAGGAACACAACATACCCAAGTTGGACTAGGATGAGGCTGCCAACGCTGTGAGATCATTTCAGCCATAGCATCAACTAGTTCATCAGAAAAATAACCCGAATGTTTATTTTCAATAACAATTTTCCCCCAACCAGCATCTCCCCATCGAGAGAGAACCCTACCTGGCTGAGCAACTAAGCAACCTAACTGCCGTGGAAAACAATATGTAGGAAAGGCTCGATTAGAAGTTGCTACCTGTTTTCTTGGTTGGATGAGCATTTCGGCATGTTTAAGAAAAGTGCCTGCCTGATGAACTAACACTGGATCAATAGTCTGATTAACAATAGGCTGGCCGATGCATGACGAGCATTTGCCACAAGGTGTAGGGTCGTGATCATCCAGTACACGGCGCAAGAAAGTCATCTTACATCCGGTATCTGACAGATAAGCCTGTACTTCAGCCCACTCTTGCTTACGCTGGTTGGTGAGGTGAGCGATACGGGTGCGATCCATCGCATAAGGCACGGGTATTCTGCGCCATAAGTTTCCGACTTTAATCACAGGAGCGGTGTTCTCTGTACTTAGCAGTTTTAATACCTTTTCAATCTGGCCATAGCGTAGATTGGTTTGCTCTTCAATGCTACGAAGCGATAAACCATCACTATTAGCTAGTACTTGCAAAATTTCGTTTACCTGAGTTTCTGATGGGAATGCCGAATTCCTGAAAAACTCATGAATATCTTGATCTTCTATACCAGATATCAACACACCAATAGCGTTGTCGATACCACGCCCTGCGCGGCCGACCTGCTGGTAGTAAGCCACGATAGAACCTGGTGCTTGATAGTGAATCACAAAGCTTAAATCCGGCTTGTCGTACCCCATACCCAATGCAGTAGTTGCCACCAGCACCTTAAGTTGATTGGTTAGCAATAACTCTTCAAGATATTGTCGGTAATCGTTACTGTTTTCAAAACCATCAGCCGCAATACTGCTATGGTAGGCTCTGGCATTTATGCCATTGACGTTCAACCAATTTGCTACCTGTTCGGCATCACGCACTGTTAAGGTGTACACAATGCCAGTACCATGCAAGGTGGGAATCACTTGCGCCAACCAAGCTAGGCGAGAGGATTGATCAGGTAGAACCATCGCTTGTAGCGAGAGGCTTTCACGGATCAGTGGACCACGCTGGATCTGGATATTACCCAGTTGTGTTTGGATATCAGCCACCACGCGGTTATTGGCAGTGGCCGTTGTGCCTAATACCGGTGTATTAGGTGGCAACTGGCGCAAAATATTTACTATACGCCGATAGTCTGGGCGGAAGTCATGGCCCCAGTCGGAAATGCAGTGGGCTTCGTCGATCACCATCAGAGCAATACGGTCAGCAATAGGATGAAGCACGGTTTCAATGAAGTTATCGTTGGCGAGCCGCTCAGGAGAAATCAGCAGGCAATCTATTTGATTATTTATAATCCTTTGTGTCACCGTCTGCCAGTCCGCTGTATTGGTGGAATTCATAGTCTCGGCTACGATGTGCAGGCGCTGGGCGGACTCAATCTGGTTACGCATCAGGGCCAGCAAAGGAGAAACAATAATCGTCGGCCCCATGCCGCGATCACGGAAAATTTTGGTGCTGATAAAGTAAACTGAGCTTTTACCCCAGCCAGTACGCTGTACTACCAACAGTTTCTGCCGTTGGTTAACCAAAGCATCAATAGCCTCCCACTGACCATCGCGAAACTCAGCATTTGGATTGGCTAGCGCAGTTTGTAGTAGTTGTTGGGCCTGAGCTCGATTCATTATCACTCCTTGTTTATACAATTAGCTCGCCATTCATTGGCTTAGATAACCCTAATCACCTTCAGGTTCATGTTACGAATAATGCAATCTATGAGGCAGTATTACCTAACGGCATAAGGACTGTTTACTCATTTCGTTACTCGTTTTTTGATAATTCCACCTTGGGGTTATTGTAAATGATGATATGTCCCCACTGGCAACTCCTTGGCTACATCACGAAACCAAGGCAAACCATGCCATACCGCTGGATCGCCAATTATGAAAATGTGTTTTTTTGCTCGGGTGAGCGCAACGTTTAACAAATTAGGCTTGCTGGCAGCCCATTTTGCGCCGCCATCATTATTTTCGTCGCAGCCTAGGACAAAAATGACAATATCGTTTTCTTTGCCCTGAAAAGTATGCACTGTACCAATACAATTTTTTTGCCATACGTTGAGTTCTTTTCGTGTCATCAATGGCATAGATTGCCGCCAGGTAGCCAGATCACGCTTTCCTAATAATTCACACAATGCTGACTTAACTGCTTTGAACGGTGTAATAACATAAATCGAATGAAGAGAAACATTTGCAACAAGCAGTTGGTCCAATAACTTGAGCAAATCTTTACCGTGGCTGTCACGATATTGTTTTTCACCTGTCCCTCCAACCGATGCCAGCCAATGGTTTTCCAGAATGTTGTTCACAGGTTGGCAGCGAATCTTGTCAGCATCAAGCCCATGAATCATGCGGCCATTGTAGGCCATCTTATTAGCCAAACTGAACATTGGTTCAATACAACGACGGTGTACCCACAATGGAATACCTAGCCAGATCAGGTTGTTCATGACTTCTAATTCACATCCCCAATGATTGACGCGATCAGCAACCTGCTGCACTGAAAGTAATCCCGGATTCCAGTCTTTAGCCTTTTCATTCAGAGCATCTAGGCAAAGACGTTCAACCAACGGCGGAGGGGTCGTAAATACCGGTTCAATCTGCAAAGGGTCTCCAACAACCAGTACCCGTTTTGCACGCCAGAGTCCCCCGACAGCTTGTTGTGGAGGTGCCTGGCCGGCTTCATCGATCATTAACCAGCCAAGTTCTTCGCTTCCCACTCCGTGGAACATGCGTCCCATAGATGCGAAAGTTGTGGATAATACGGGCACAAACATAAACAGCGTTTGCCACCAGCGTATAGGCGTGATTTTGGAATGAGGTTGTGCTAAAAAAGCCGTGAGATTAAATATGAAGTCTCTAAAACGAGATACTCCTAGTGCTTCATAAAGCCAAGCCTGATGAAGTTCCATCGCTGTGATAAATAATGCGGAACGTTGACGATTTATCTGTGCGTTCTGCCAAAGGGCCGTTCGTTGTAATGTTGCATCAGTGATAGGTTGGTTGATATCTGGCAATGTGATATCGGAAAACTGCTGCTTCAAAGTTTGTAGAGAACGATGGTCATTCTCCCGTTGTTGGATAATTTTTTCGATATCCTGTTGTAAGGTTCGCTTTTTTTCAGCTATGTCATTAATTAACTTGCGTTGTTCCGCAACACGCTGGGCTTGTTCGGCTTGCAATCTCATCAGTCTTAATACTTCGTGTTGTGCACACTGCAACGTTTCTTTATACACATGCACTCGCTTGCGATTCATCAGACGCATTAGCCATCCTGGTGCATCACTTTCGATAATTTTTTGTTGCTGTTCCGCATGTTGGAGCTGTTTTCCTAATACATCCTGTTCTGTTTTCACCTGTTCCAGCCTGTTAAGCTGTGTTTCGTACAGTCCTTCTGTTTGCTTCAACTTCAGTGATAACGTGTCGAATGAATCGTTATGCTGTTTTTCTATCAGATGCACAAACATTTCTAGTTGCTGTTGAAGTTTTTTTGTCTTTTCCAGGCATACGAGGAAACGTTTTTTAGCGGTGGCGAAAGAGATGGGGTTGTGATAATGCCTCCAGCGCCAAAGACTGAGAAAGTTCTCTTCAGCGGGACGAGAGGCTTCAGTTGGGGTGTCACGTAAAAAATGTTCATCAAAAAATAAGCGATCAGAAAATTTAGTCCGGTTTGGTTTGTTGCCCAAAGCAGCGGAAATGATCCCCCAGCATTGTTTCTCTTCCTTCAATGGACGATAGAGGTGATAGGTTCTAACTTTTCCCTGACTATTTTTATTTTTTTTATGTTCGCGCTTTGGGCGGTTCTCGGCAGCTATCTGGTTTGCGGTTGGTGCTAAATAGTCAAGCGATTGGAATTCTTCAGACAATGATTTCTTTTGCGGCAATTCTTTTGATATGTTTTCTGCTGCGGCGTTGTTGGATGACGCAATGACCATTTCGAAACCAGTGAGCGCATTCACAATAAAACCGGAATTGTCCAGCGTGTCATCAACTTTTTGATAACGCGTAAGTATCTTCGCTCGTTCAACAATGTTATGTGCTATTAGATCGCGCAGAAGCGTCGTTTTTCCAGTTCCCGGAGGGCCGTTGACGGAAAGCAGCCCACCGTCAGCGAGCTCTTCTATCGCCGTATTAATAGCAAATTGCTGCATTAGCGACATGGCATGTTTGGGATCGGAAGGCCAGCGTCCATGAGGCATCTTCGCTGGATGGAGTTTACTGATGATGGAGGCAAGCCCGTCTTGTGAATAAAGGTCTGGATTCCTGGGGACACTATGATGAGAAAGATATGCTCTGAGAGCTTTGCATCTATCTCCTCGTTTTAGGGCCGTAATAGCGTATTCAATGTCCTCAAAGAAAAAACTATTTAAAATAGGAAGTGCAAAGGTTTTATCATTAGCGCTGACTTCTTCTTCAATTTCATCGCTATTTTCTTGTGATGCTTCTGTATCGTCGCCTTTTCCCTCCATCCAGTCTATTTGTAAAGCATATTGCCATTGGGGTTCAAAATCTGCCCAATTCACCAGATGTGTCGTCAACAGTGTTAAAATATCATTTGCTTTTAAAATACCGGGGCCATTTTCTCGTATTGGCTTCAGAGAGACGCTAAAGTTGCCGAGGGTATTTTTAAGATGCTCGCAACTGGCTGAAAATACCTTCGTATTAAGCTGCTCAAAACGTTCATCACGCAGGTGCCCTAAAGCCCAGGGAAGAGAACTCACTGAAAATTTATCCAGAGCAGGGTTTCCTTCCGCGCCTAGTGGAATTTTGGCAAAGCAGGTTGTTCCTTCTTTATCCAGCCGTTGCTCAAATTCTTCTGCATAATACCCTTCATCTGGACCAAACACCGCTTGGCTGATCGCGTTAGCGATAGCTTTATCAAACAAACCGACGTACAAGCTGTATAAGACTTTTTGATCGGGAATATCATGTTGTTGACGGAGTTCTGATGAAAGCCAGGGGAGTGCCTTATCTCCTAGTTGATAGAGTGTTTTAAGCGGAATTAGTAAACTTTTATCTTTTTTTTCAAGTGCATAAGGTTGGAAGAATTCTATACGTTGCCAGGTACGGAGAATATCATTCGAAAGGGAAGTTGCGGCCATCATAGCTCTTTGAATTATCTAATAAATGCCTTGAATGATAAGAGTACAGCAATCAATATGGGTTTTGTAGTCGTTTGGCTTAAGCGTTATGACATACGTCACAGTCTGGTAACAAAGCCCCTTATACTTTATTCATCTTCCTTATCACGAAGCACTATTCGGGAATGCTAGCTACAAGATGGGTTAAGTGTCGTATGTTTGCTATGATGAAGAAATAGCCAGAGGAGAACAGCAAATTAAATGGATGATTTAACAAAATTATTCCCTGATGTTGCGGATGCGTTGGGGATTGAATCTGTCGCAATTGTAGAGAAAGATTAAGACATGAGCCCCAAAATGAAGCCCAATGTCCGTCAAATCGAGACCGTAAAGCCTAAATAACATCAGCTTTACTTAAGAACAGCAATCTCACCATCACATAAATTCAAGCTCGGCTTTTTGGGTTGGGTGGTATAAATAATGAATCCCGACACAACCTCTAACAAAAAACCGAGCATATTAAGCCGTACTGGAGAAGAGAACCAACACGTTACATTAGATTCCCGCTTAACACACCACACACATTGGTTTACCTGAAACGGGTTCGGGATGAATTTCCGCTTCGATGCTGAATACCCGCTGTAATAATTTCGGTGTCATAACCTCTTCGGGTGAGCCTTGGGCGACAATCTGCCCTTGGGAAAGCAGCACCAAGTGGTCACAGTACCGGCTAGCCTGATTGAGGTCATGAAGTACGGTCACGACCGTTTTTCCTTCATTGTTCAGTTCACGCAGCAGCTTCATCAATTCCACCTGATGGTTGATGTCCAGGTATGTCGTGGGTTCGTCGAGCAGCACCACCGGCGTATCTTGGGCCAGAACCATCGCCAGAAAAGCGCGCTGGCGCTGCCCACCAGAAAGGTCGGCAACGCGTTTATTGGCAAGATGGCTAATCTGCGTTTTTTCCATTGCTTGTTGTACAAGATGACGATCATGAGGTGCTAAACGCCCCCAGAACGTCAGCCAAGGGCTGCGTCCGTATGCAACCAGTTCATGGACGGCGATCCCTTCTGGTGTGAGAGGATGTTGCGGTAAAAGCGCCAGATGTCTGGCGAGCTTGCGTGAGGAAAAGTGCGCTAAAGGTTCACTATCTATTGTTATCTTTCCAGATAATGGCGTTAATAGCCGTGAAAAGCATTTCAGTAATGTCGATTTTCCGCAGCCGTTGGGGCCGAGCAGAGCCGTGATTTTTCCGGTCGGGAGGGTGAGCGACAGGTCATTTAGAATACGTTTCTCCCCGTAGCCCGCAGATAACTTTTCCGTAGCCAGTTGCATTTAACGTGTCCTCACTAAAAGCCAGAAGAAATAAGGGGCGCCAATGATGGCGGTCAGTACGCCAGCAGGCAATTCCATTGGTGGGGCTATGGTCCTTGCCAGCAAATCGGCTAGTAGTAGAACCAGAGCACCCATAAGCATGGATGTTGGTATAAGCCAGCGATGCCGTCCTCCCACAAGTTTGCGAACGAGATGGGGTACCACGAGGCTGATAAAACCAATCGGCCCGCAAACGGCAACGCCTGTTGCGGCGAGCGCTACTGCCAGCATTAATCCCCAGGATTGTACCTGTAGGAGCGAGACGCCCAGTGTGCTGGCGCTGTCATCACCAAGTGCCAGCAAATCTAAATCGCGACAAAAACGCAGGCTGAGCGGTATCAGTATTATCAATACTGGCAAGGCTATAGCCACAAACTGCCAGTCGCGTCCCCACAGGCTGCCGGTCAGCCACAACAGCGCGTTATTGATATCTTGTGGGCGTGAGAGCATGAGGTAGTCGGTGATGCTTGTCCAGGTAGCTGAAAGTGCGACGCCAACCAGTGCAAGGCGCAGTGGCGAAGAGGGTCCGGCAATTGCCCGCAGCAGGATTAGCGCAGCCATTCCACCGCCAAAAGCGAGTAGCGGAAGCCACTGCACTGGCAGAGAAGGGAAAAGGAGCAGCGCACTTACCGACGCCAGGCTTGCTGCATGATTTACCCCTAGTACATCGGGGGAGGCCAATGGATTACGAACAATACCCTGAACCAGAACGCCGGAAAGCGCCAGCGCAGCGCCTACAGTGATGGCGAGTAAAATACGCGGCAGGCGGTACTGCGTTAGCACAAAGTGGTGTTTGTCACTGGGTTGCCAGCCGCTTATTAACGCTTCCCAAGGAAGTGGTTGTGCGCCCATGCGTAGTGCTAGCACCAGCGTAACAGCCAGCAACACTACTAAAAGTAAGATAACCTGACGATTCATGTTCGCCTCCTTGCCAGCCAGACAAAGCAGGGTGCGCCAATCAGCGCCAGTACCGCGCCTGCCGGGAGTTCTCCTGGCCAGGCTAGTGCACGGGCCAGTAAATCCGCAAGTAGCATAAACACCGCTCCCAGCAACATGCACATTGGCAGTGTGCGGCGTAGATCATAGCCAACCCAGAAACGCGCCAGATGCGGCATTAGCAGGCCAATAAACACGATTGGCCCAGCCACACTGACGCAGGCTCCCACCAGAATCAGTACCGCCAGACTGACGAAGATACGCAGTCGCGTCAGGTTCACACCAAGCGTATGGGCACTGACATCGCCAGCGTTGAGCAGATTAAGCGATTTCGCCAACAATAAAACCACAGGTACAGTGACCACCACGAAAGGGAATAGTTGCCAGAATTCAGGCCAGCGAACATGGGAGACTCCCCCCGCCAGCCAGTAAAAAATGCCATAAGCATGATCTTCGGCAAGCAGTAGCGTAATACGTGTTAGTGCCATACATAAGGCAGATAAGGCAATGCCTGCCAGAATTAGCTGGTTGCGATCGTATTTTTGTTGCCAGCCACCACTTGCGGCCATCACCATCATCCAGCTAATGCCGCCGCCGCAGGCCGCCACCAAAGAAATGGAATATCCGGCCAGCAGTGCCGGGTTGCAAGCGCTAACCAGCGCCATAGCCAGTGCAGCGCCACTGTTAATGCCTAGTAAGGAGGGGGAGGCCAGCGGATTATGCGTGAGCGTCTGGAGTAGTGCGCCGGATAATGCCAGAGCTGCGCCGAGCAGAATAGCAACCAGACTGCGTGGTAGCCGCAGGTTGATAACCAGCGCTTCAGGTAGCGTCGGTGTATGGCCTGGCACCAGTGCCTTGAGTGCGCTGATGGCGGGAATGGGAATCGCAGAATAACAAAACAGGCTGAGCCAGAATGCACTAAACAGTGCTACCAGCGGCAATCCCCAAAGCCAGACTGGATGATGGCGGCACCTCATGGTGTTTCATTAACTGGCTGATGATGGAAGATTTTTATTGCATCACTGCCAATGCGTTCTGCGGCAAATATCCCGCGCATGCGAGCCCATGTGTTGCTGTCTACCGCCGCTATCTGACGTTTTTGCTGTGCTGTCATCATCTGCCACAGCGCATCTTGTTGCCAGCGTTTGACGATGCTTTCCTGACGATAGTGGGCCACGATAAGCCAGTCAGGATTGAAAGCCAGTAACTGTTCAAGGCTGAGAGAAGCCATTGCTGAATGGTTAACTGGAGTGGGAACTTTCAGCCCTAATGCCGCTAAGACGCTGCCGGTATAGGTATCGCTGGAGTGCAGATTAAATTGCTGTTCGCGCGAGGTACCAAAAACCACGCTGACGCCTTGTGGCAACTGGCTAGCATAGCCTTTCATGCGTTCACGGTGCTCTGCCAGCCGTTTCTGCATCTCACTATCTTTCCCCATGACTTTGCCGATGATCGCGGCAGATTGCAGGTTTTCTTCGTAAGTTTCGTTACGGGACTTGAGTAGCAGAACGGGAGCGATGCCCTTGAGTGACCGATAAATCCCCGTGTGGCGTTGACTGTCTGCAATGATGAGATCTGGTTTTAGCGCACTGATGGCTTCAAGGCTTGGCTGGGCGCGAGTGCCCGTTGATTGCCAGGGTTTAATACGCTGTCGAACATCGGTGAGGATGCGCTGCGGATCATTATCATCGGCAACACCCACCGGGCTGATATTGATGGCGGCCAATGCATCAGCAAACGACAACTCCAGCACGACCACGCGTTGGGGAACGGTATTGATGGTAAAACTGCCCTGCTCATCCTGTACTGTGACCGCAATGGCGTGGGGCAGACTGGTGAAGAAGAGCAAAACGATAAACATAACGTGAATCGGTGTAAGCATAACTTAGCTCCAGAAATAGCAAAGCCGGGCGATAGCCCGGCGAACGGATTAATGTAACGTTAGAATTTTACAGAACCCAGCATATAGAACGTACGTGGCTGCCCGGCGTAGATGCCTTTGTTATTATCATCATAGGAACGGGTGTAATACTCGTGGTCGAAAATGTTTTTCACCCCCAAGGCCACACTCAGATTAGCCATGCGTGGACCGAAGTCATACGCCACGCGCGTATCCCACAGCATAAAGCCTGGAATGCGACCGGTGCTGCCATTGGCGCTTTCCTGCACGGTATTAGCGTTATCAGCAAATTGGCTGGATTGGGATGTACTGTTGAGGTTGAAGGTCCAGTTACCCGGTTTGTAATCTATGCCAAATGCACCTTTGTGTTTCGGTGAGAACGGCACTTGATTCCCGTAGGTGTTGCCCTCTTCACGAATTTCCGCGCTCACATATGTGTAGCTGGCGTAAACCGAAACGTTCTCCAATTTGGGCGTAAGTTCGGAAAGATCGTAACGTGCCTGAGTTTCCAGCCCAGTGTGTCGGGTTTTTCCACGTGCCGTAACAGTATCGTTAGTTTGGTTGGAGTCGTACTGGTTGTTGAAGTTAATCAGGAACAGCCCCATTTCCGCAGCCAATGCGCCGTCGTCGTAGCGAGTTCCGACTTCCCAGGTTCGCGCCTTTTCCGGTTCTACATTGCCGCTTTTCACCGCCTTGCCAATTTGGCTGTACTGTACGGTACCGAATGAACCTTCCGTATTGGCGTAAAGATTCCAGCTATCAGTAACGTGATAAAGAACATTGAGTGCTGGCAGCGGCGCATCGTAACTGACTTCTTGGCGGGTGCCTTTCACATTGTTGTTTTGGAAGGATTTGATATGTTCGAATCGTATCCCCGGCGTGATGGTCCAGTTGCCGATGTCAATGCGGTCATCAATATACCAAGCATGTGCCTGGGTGCCGGAACGGGTATTACGGTCATAAGGGCTTGACGTGCTAGGTAATTCGCCGCTGCTGGTGGCGGTGTAGTAACGCATTTCGTGACTGGATTCATTCACATAACGGTAGCCAATCCCTACTTCGTGGGCCGAAGGACCTAAATTGAAGAGCTGACTATAACGTGGTTCGATGCTGCGCACCCAGTATTCGCGTGGGGAAAGGGTAATGCGCTTGCCCTGTTCAAGATAGCCGCTGCGCAAGGTATGAGTATATAAGCCCTGAATATTGAATTTATGCTGTTGGTCAGGTTGATACTGATAGCTGAGACTTGCAAGCTGACGGCGGCCCCAGAAGCGGTCATATGGGCGAGTGGATTGCCAGCGATTGGCATCGTAATCGGCGCGTGAAAGGCCCCCGGGCATATCCGCGCGGCCATCATAATATTGCAGTAGGCTGTTGAAAGTGTGCACTTCATTGGGTGCATAGCGGCTTTTGAGCATCACATCGTCAATGTGCGTGGCGCTGTGTTCGCGCCAGTCGCTGCCGCGTGTGCCGGAGTAGAGAAGAGCCGTGCCGAAACCGTTATCTGCCGTACCGCCGATCATGAAATTATGGGTTTCTTTTGGATTATTTTGTGAGGATGTGGGGCTGAGTTGTCCTTCCACACTTGCGTCAATACCAAAATTCTGCGGGATAGCGCGGGTCACGAAATTCACCACACCACCGACGCTTTGTGGCCCGTAGCGTACAGCGCCGCCGCCGCGTACCACGTCTATTGCGTCCATGTTGCCGAGAGATACTGGCGCTAACGATAGTTGTGGCTGTCCATAAGGCGCGAAGGGTACTGGAACGCCATCCATCAGAACCGTAGAGCGGCTAGCGAGACGTGGGTTCAGGCCACGAATGCCAAAGTTCATCGCTAAGTCGTGGCTGCCGGTACCATTGTTTTCTGGTGCGTTGACGCCGGGAATGCGGTTCAGCACTTCACGCATTGTGGTTGCGCCTGTTTTAGCAAAATCTTCCCGGCGGACGACATCACGTGCGCCTGCATGTTCAAACACGTCAGCTTCACGTGCACTACCTAGCCAGTCTCCTACCACGGTCAGCACGTCTTTTTGCGCAACAGGGGCGGGTTCGAGTGTGAACGTGTTATTGTCCAATGTTTTCACCTGCAAATCAGTGCCGACCAGCAAGGTATTCAGTCCATCGGTGATGGAGTAATTGCCGTGTAGACCGCGACTCTGTTTGCCGTGGGTTAAGCTGGCATCTACTGAAAGGGTAATACCGGCGTGGATGGAGTATTGATTCAGAACTTTATCCAGTTCGCCTGCATTAATGTCATAGTGTACGCTAGCTGGCTCTACCGCAGCATACGTTATCCCTGAGGTTAGGCAAGCCACCGGTAGCAGGCTCAAACGAATCGCCATTACCAGCGGTGTTGCTTTGTGAAGCGCGCGCAGTGGCTGTGCACGTAAAGGCATCATAACGTCTCCATAATCATTTTGTTGCTGTATTCACTTATGAAGTCGAACGAGGAAACAAAAAGGACAATTGAAAATGATAATTTTTTACGTTAACGATTTTTCTACGGGCAGAACATTCACCCAATAACGGGTAATGTATTGAATCTTAACGGGAAGTGTTTTCTCTATGACGGTTAATATCGTATCGGTATTTTTTATCGGGAAAGTGCCGCTTAACCGCAGCGAGGCAACGGCCGGGTCGCAGCGTAATATACCGCTTCGATAGCGGGAGAGGGTTGCTATTACTTCATTCAGTGGCTTATCGCTGAAGCTTAGTACACCCTGCGTCCATGCGTTGTCTTCGGCGGTTGCCGCAGTCAGTTCACCAAAATCTGTGGCGCTGAATCTTAGGCTTTCGCCCTGACGCACAATGCATTTATGATCGGCACCGGTCAGTATCACCTCTACGGCATGTTGCTGAACGCTAAGTAGTGTGGCGTTGGCTTCCTGGCGAACCGTAAATTTGGTACCTAGCGCAGTCAGTTGTGCATGACGGGTTTGTACACGAAACAGCTTTGCTTCGGTATCATGCCCGGTAGTGATGGCAATTTCGCCGTACCGGAGATGTACCAGACGTTGTTGAGGAGTAAAATGGACATCTGCGGCACTGTCGGTATTGAGTGTAAGAAGTGTGCCATCGCTCAGTCGATAATGCTGAATATCTCCTTTAGCAGTATGGTAATCGGCCCGCAGACCTTCTCCCACTTCCGAACACCACAGTTGCCAGCCACCGCCAGCCCCTAGTAGTAACAGTATGCCTTTCATCACCCTGCGTCGTGACAGGTAAGTTTCCTGAAGTGTGTGGCTTGCCACATTACCTGGCACGACAAGCATCTGGTTGCGCAGATTTTCCACTTGCTGCCACGCCCATTGATGATCTGGATGCTGTTCGTACCAGCGTTGCCATTTTTCAGTTTGCAGCGGACTGACCTGATCGCTACTCAGTATCGCATACCAGTGTGATGCTGATTTTAATGCCTGGCGGCGAGAATGGGTTAACATGGTATCCATATCAGAGTCCATGCTCCAGGCGAAACAGCAGGCAGTGCTCGGTGGCTTTGGCCATATATTTTTTCACGGAACTGACGGACACATTGAGGCGTGAAGCAATGTCGCTGTAGGTCAAATTTTCAAGCTGAGACAATAAAAACGCTTGACGTGTTTTGTTGCTCAGACCATCGATCATCTGGTCGATTTGCTGGAGTGTTTCAAGTTGACACTGACGGATTTCCGGCGAGGGCATAAGCGCCTCGGGCCGTTGCGCCAGTAGTTCCAGATAGGCTTTTTCCAGCGCGTTGCGGCGAAATAGATCGATCATTATCCTTTTGGCGATCGTACAGAGGAAGGATTTTTGGTCGCGAATGGCTTGTAGCGAGTCGCCGGTCATCACACGCAGGAAGGTATCCTGCGCTACGTCATCGGCGTCGAAGGACGATTGCAGTTTGCGCGTGAGCCAGTTTTTCAGCCAGCCATGATGCTCGCCGTAAAGCGATTCAAACGTTAGCTCAGCAGAAACAACAATGCGGTCAGACATACCCTATAACATCAAAAGTCAATAATCACGGTATCATCTTAATGTGAGAATAGTTATCGTTACAATCATTACGAAGGTTTTTTATTTCATATTGATGTAACTTAAGTCTCCATAGTCTGGAGACCTATCTCTGTTTCGTTAAAATGTTGGAGAAAGCGGTTAATGAAGATTGAGCTACGGTTGGAAAAAAACTGAAGCCTGTCATAAAAGAGCGGTAAAGAAAGGTGAAAGTCGATATGACCGACCAGAAAGTGGATTTATACACCGAGCCAATTAACCTAAAGAGCGCTTTTTACTTACTCCATAAGATCCCGATTTGTTCAGGTTAGACCGTATGGTTTATCGTTTTTCGTGCTATCTGAAAGCAAAGGGTTACAGAAACTTTCACTCATTCGAGTAAAAGTAAATATGCCTTATCCTGAACGTGATAAAACAGGTATTTAAGAAAAGCCGTTTTTGTCTATCAGTGTGGTTTTAGAATCAGGGAAAAGAGGCAAGTGTACTATGAGTAAATAGGTAAAAACTTAAATCATCAAAGGTAAAAAGAAGTGATTAAGGATTTTTAAAGGCGGGTAAAAAATCTGATGTTATATTGACATTAAAAGAGGAAACATCGGAGAAAACAGGTTTTAAATTGATTAACCAAAGTGTAAAATAACAGTGTTAACCCAATAATATGATGTTATATCAAAACATTTAACGGGATTAACGGGATTAACGGGATTAAAATTTATTAAAGAAATGGGCGTTGATTTTAATACCATTAATATACCTTTTACCCTTTCTGGTTTTAAGCCGCGTTAGGGGATGAAAAAAACTATTATATTTGCATAAACTATCTAATGAAAACCATTTGTTAAATGAATTTTTATTTAAAAATATGAAAAACCTCGGAATGGGAATTGTTTTACAGATTTATTATCTTCATTAACGTGGTTTACTATCTTTTTTTACCTGCGTATTCTTTTTTTGTGTGTGTGATTATACGCTTATTTTTAACAGTGATTAATCAGCTAAGAGTAAAAAAACAGGTGCTCCATTAATGCGAGGTTTTTAAAAGGTGAAGGGTGACTAAAAACGGCCTATTTACTACCATGTTTAATGTATTTATCAGTAATGGTGTTATTCGATTTTTTTTATATTTAACTATAACCAGCAATGGCTATTTAAAAATATAAATGCAGGGGTGGTGTTTTTTATGTAATTGATTTAAATAAATTAGCTTTTAATGAGAATAGTTAATTGAATCTAAATTTATTAACAGATAATTTAAAATAAACCAGCGCGTAAAATAATATTATTGAAACAGAAGGATATGAAAGTATTTTACTACCGTTATTTTATGAAAAAAAACCGTAAAAAATAATGAAATAAAAAAGGATAAAATGGTTGATTTGGTAGGATTTAATCTCTTAAAGATAGGTTGTTATCCGAAAAAACATAAGGGTAGTGACCTATAAAAACTGATTAAAGTTCCTGATAAGATAGTGTCAGTAAATATAAAAAGTAGGCGTCAAAAGTAATAAAAAACTGTTAAATCTTTATACTGATTAAATAACTTTCCAAAATAGTGCTACACCTTACACACGTTACGTAACATAACATATAACTCTATATAAATAAAATCCCAAAATAGTGCTACATTTTATACCACTCATAATTCTATGTATAACAATGAGTTGAAGAGGGCTATGTGTATCATAATTACGAAATGTTATTTATAACAATTGGTTGAATAAAACCACGTATAGCGTAATTATGAAACCTTATTTAAAATCAGTGGTTGAAAAAATTACTTTTAACAATAGTTTAAAGCCTACCCATCATAAAGCTGTCAATGAAAACTGAGAAATAAAAATGGGTTTAATTAATGCTTATATTTACAGGAAAAAAGATAAATAAGAATATGAATCTGCTAATTCGATAATCTATTTTTCAAAATGAGTCGCTTTAATAGTGTTTTCAATCGGAGAATAAACCATGTCATAAACCAGTTAAATAATTGATGATAAAAATCGGCATAACAAAATCCCTAGATAAATGATTTAACCGAATGCAAATTGGGTTACTTGCAGCGTTATTATATTGCATTTGTTGTACAATTCTGTGATGCCTTAAATACGTCAGTTTAAATTACAGTCTCAAAAAAGAGGTCAGATATTTTTAGATAGTATAGAGGGGAGGTAAATTTAGTTTGTGAAATATGCTATAATTCTATTTGTTTTTGTTAAGGAGGAAAATGGAATGAAAGCGATATCAAAAATTAAACGCTCGCATATCATGAGATCTATACACTCAAAAAGCACAAAGCCAGAAATCATTGTCGAAAAAATCCTAAATAATCTTGAGATTAATCACATATCCCAATGTGAAAAAATATATGGCAAACCAGATTTTGTGTGTGTCGAGCATAAAGCAGCCATACTTGTTAATGGCTGTTTTTGGCACAGTCATTCGTGCCACATGTTTAGACCGCCAAAATCTACAAGTGAATATTGGACCAAAAAGCTCAAAAATAATATAGAAAGAGATATGCGTGTTATATCTAATTTGAGCAATCTTGGTTATAGGGTTCTGGTTGTATGGGAGTGTGCATTGTTAGGGAAGAAAAAACTGGATAGCATTATTTTGCAGGATTGTATTGAAGAGTGGATTTTTACAGGTATTAGAAATTGCGAGATAGACTATCAAGGGATTAAACTTATGCAGTCGTTGTGCTAGTAAGCTTAAACAGTGAAGATCGAGAAATCATCCCTCTCTCCTTTCTTTGACTCATTAAGCTCTCACTCCATCCTTCATTATGGCGTTTTTTATACGGTTTTGCGCACATTTAAAAAAATAAAAAATCAATAAAAACAACAAGATAAAAATAATTAAATTATTTGCAACTTATGTTGTGCACACATCAGGTTTTGTTTATCATGTATAAAAGATCAGGTTAAGGCCGATGAGAACGAGAGTGAAGAAATGACAACAAGCATTACATCAGAAATTAAAAGCGAGAAAATCCATTTACGGATTACTCCATCTCAAAAGGAAATATGGAAAGCTTTAGCTGAGGCGCAAGGTGTAAGTTTAGCAGCATGGATTGAAAATAAAATATCGATGGCATTAGCATCGAATAGTGATATCTTTCAAAAAGAAAAGTATAAATTGGTTTCGCTTTTTGCTGGTTGTGGCGGAATGGATTTAGGCTTCTGTGGCGGTTTTTCTGTCTTGAATAAAGAATATAAAAAAACAAAATTTGAAATTATTTGGGCTAATGAATTCAACCCCAATGCAGTAAAAACATATAAAAAAAACTTTTCTCATGATATCGTTGAAGGCGACATATGGGAACTTATCGATTCAACCCCTACAGAATGTGATGTACTGATAGGAGGCTTCCCCTGCCAAGATATATCTATCAATGGTAAAAGAGCTGGCGTAGACGGAAAGCGCAGCGGTTTATATCTTGCTATGGTCGAAGCTGTTAAACGCTCACGACCAAAGATTTTTATTGCTGAAAATGTCAAAGGGCTACTCATGAAGTATAATGAAGAGTCTTTAGCCCGTGTTATAAAGGATTTCAGTGAATTGGGTTATAATGTTAGTTATAAACTATATAATTCAGCCAATTTTGGTGTACCCCAAACGAGAGAGCGAGTTTTTATTGTTGGAACATTACATGGAAATCCTTTATTCAAAGAACCTGTTGATATTCTCCATAAAAACGAATGGTTGACTTGTTATGATGCGATTCATGATTTAGAAACCGTTGATGAAGATCGCAATCTTAATCATATTTGGAGTAAGGCTAAAAAAAGCCCAGACCAAGGAAGTAGACGTTTAAAGAAAGATAAGCCATCTCAGACTATAAGAGCGGAATGTCATGGTAATATTCAGTTCCATTATAAATTAGATCGTCGTATTTCGATGCGAGAGGCTGCACGTTTCCAGTCATTTCCTGATAATTTTGTTTTCGAATCGAACTTGAGGGAAACCGAAAGACAGGTTGGAAACGCTGTTCCACCGGTTTTAGCTTGGCATTTAGCGCAATCCGTTGAAGAATATCTCGATAAATTATAAACAATATATTTAGAATACCATGACTGTTATTTGTTATCAGTCATGGTATTGTTGCAAAGACTTAATATTTAGCGGTTATAAATAGAGTTTCTGATGGTTTCCATCCTACAGCATAGGTATCTGCCAGTTTTAACCAGTACTTAATTCTTTCTTCTTTGGGAAGAACTACTCTCCAATACTCTTCAAATAAGGCATCTTCTAATTCATAAAACGCTCTAAGCATTTCGATCTCTATATCTTTTAATGCCCTTTCTATATAATTGCCACCTCTTTCTGGCGACGATCTCATTGCGACACTTCCAGCAGAAAATAAATCTCTAGCTTGATTACATAATATGCCATAATATGTTAGAAGGAACATTGTCACATCATCGTATTTTCCTGATACTCGGCTAGATTTAACAATCTGTGGACAAAGTACTGCTGATTCTGCTCGATACTTTCGCTTCTCCGGCTGAGAAAGTTTTGTATATAGCCTTACTTCCAATGGTAGAGTTCTTTCATCAGGTTGATCATCAATCCACCAAAGCCTTTCACCGGGCTTTAACCTATTTTTTGCATACTTTCTAATGAAGGGCATTTTTTCTTCCGGACTTAAAATCCTGAAGTCGTTATAGCTTATATTGAGCTTATCGAATAATGGTTCTTTGGCATTAATTTCCACTTCAAATCTTGGAACATGAGACGTTCTTACGTGCATGATACATTCTTCATAACGCCCCCATTTAACTTCTGGTTCTCCGCCAATTTTTCCAAAAAGTAGATATACATAATCTACTCCCTGCTTACGACTCCCTTCGAAAATGCTATTTGCTATTGATCTCCATGTATTATTATCTGAATATTTTACTTCTACACCAAAGTTTCCAATAATTATGTCTGGAAACTCTTGTGCAGGAGGATTCATATCTACAGATAACCTCATGTCCGTTAATATCTCTCCTAAAACCTCTCTGACTCTTTGCTCGAATTTTTTTGAGTTATGATGCTCGTTTGATGATCTCAAGTCTTGAGTGAGTTTTTCTGTTGTCTTAGTTAATAAGGTCTCAAAAATTTGGCGCTCTATCATTTTTTATCTAACATCTTTTCTATCCATATATGCCATTAGATTACAACGACATGTACCGTGGTCACAAGTTATAATAAAGTTCTTAAAAATCAATTAAATAGGGAAAGATACCAAAGAAAAGACTCGGCATTAAGATAATTTAAAACAATGATAGCTGGCAGATTCCCCTTAACATACCGACAATTGTGTGATGTACCTACAAAACTTCGTAGCTCATGAGTTTTACTGCCTATGTTTCTAGTTGTTTCGTATAGAAAACATCTGATAAAATAGTAGCCGATTTATAATTAGCACTGTATTTTTCAGTAAATTAAACCATTCTTCTTTTATGCTTTTAATACGTTAAAATAATTTCATATTGTTGTTTTTAAAAACTATTTTCTCGCTCGATTAACGCTTAAATACCTGTTAAACCGTTATAATCTTGCCTGGTTAATCCGTCAGAGCTTTCTACATCGTTGTATGAATGGTATTAATGACAATATCAATCTAATCTAACGAAATACCATTCTTTTTAAGATCGCCTTCTGGTTTGTTGGTGGTATCGTTTTTATCTTGCCAATGCTCTTACTATGATCTCAATATATGGTAGATCATTTATTGTTTAGTAAATATTTGCAATTAACTATAATTTTAACATGTTATCTTTCCATTAGAACCATACCATCGCCATGTGTGCATAAGGACATCTTTAACTGGTGTATCCCATTTTTTGCAGATTGGCCTGACAAGTGATAGTAAAAACTATTAGTATTGAGAAAACAAACACTCTGGTTTAGAAGCTATTTTCAGGGAAATAGAAATGTTACATCTACTTGCATGGCCTGATCTGCTTATTTGCATTTTTGTCGTTTTCTTTGCTTATCTGGTTTTTGGTATGGCCGGGTTTGGCTCTGCGCTTATTGCCAGTCCAATTCTGGCATTTTATATTCCTGTAGCGAAAATTGTGCCTATGCTCGCGTTGGTAGATTTAACCGCCGCAGTGATTAATATTACCAGAGAGGGTAAAAAATCAGAGTTTAGTGAGATTAAGTTAATTATTCCATTAATGATTGCTGGTAGTTTGATTGGCGCCGCCATTTTATTGATGGCCCGACCTGATGTTTTAGTTCTGGTGTTGGGGTTATTTGTTGTTTTCTATTCAATTTATTCGTTATTTTTCAGTAAAACCTATCGCCAATTCCCTGTTAAGGCCGCCATTCCGTTTGGGCTGAGTGGAGGTATTTTCAGTGCGTTATTTGGTAGTGGAGGGTTTCTTTATGCAATTTATCTAACCGGGCGTATATCTGATAAGGAAATTTTCAGGATCACTCAGACAACTTTAATTGGTTTCAGTACTCTGACGAGAGTGATTATTTTTGTTGTCATGGGTATCTATCTGGACACCTCATTTTTGTTATTGATACTGGTATTTATTCCAGCCATGTTGTTGGGAATCTATTTTGGCCGCCAGGTGACACTAAAAATCTCCAGAGAAACATTCTTGAAGTTTATCAATATTATCGTGCTAGCTTCGGGCTTAATGCTGATATATCGCTATATATTTACTATTTGAAATAGTAACCAATCAGAATTAATATATTCAATATAATATTATTAATTTGTTGTTTTCAGTTCATTTCATATTTATGCTCTTTATTTTTGCTGGATAAACATAAATAAAATGAACCGTCGTGATTATAGAAATAGTAATTTTTTTGCCATCTTTACTATTACCACGAGTGTCGCGGTTATTGGCATTGTTATTGGTTTGACTATCCCAATGATAGCGTTACGCTTGCATAGCCAAGGTATTGATGAGTTGTACATTGGTTTAATTTCTGCGGCTCCGGCATTGGGGGTTCTTTTGAGTGCTCCGGTAGTCCAGAAAATTGCAGCTCTGGTAGGTAAGAAACACGCCATGATGATTGCAACAGGAGTTTCTGCTGGCAGTTTGCTTCCACTTTTGGGTTCGTTGCCGATGGAGGTGCTTTTTCCTCTGCGGCTAATGACTGGTGCTGCTAACGGCTTAATGATCTGTCTAGGTGAAACTTGGATTAATGAACTCTGTGAAGAGAATAAACGAGGCAGGATACTAGCTGTTTATACGACGGTTTTTACTATCAGTCAGTTGCTTGGCCCTTCTATCATTGCTTTTTATGGTATTGCAGATAAAACGCCGATACTAATTTGTACTCTGATCCATATCTTCTCTCTGGTGCTTTTTGTCATGGTAGATCAGAAGAAAGGTGATATGTTGCCGCGACACAGTAAGCAATCCAATTTCTCTATTGTTCAATTTGTGAAAGTTGCACCGGCGATCTGTGGTGGTGTGCTGTTTTTTTCCTTTTTCGACGGCACCATTCTTTCTATGTTACCCATCTACGGAATGAGTTGTGGATATGTCGAAGCGGTAGCTGCACTAATGATAAGTGTTGTTCTTGCTGGCGATGCATTGATGCAGTTACCGTTTGGTTGGCTGGCGGATCATATGAATCGTATGCGTTTGTACCAGATTTGCGGTGTAGTAACGCTCGGAGCAAGTATGTTATTGCCATTTGCTATGGCGCATCAATATCTTATCTGGCCTCTGTTGATTGTTTTAGGGGCAACTGCGGGGGCTATTTACACCGTTGCATTAGTCCAAATTGGTCAGTATTTTTCAGGAAATGATCTGATAGTGGCTAATGCCGCGGCGGCTATGTTGTGGGGTATTGGCAGTTTGTTTGGGCCACTGCTTGCCGGTATAGCGAGTTCAGTGACGCCATCAGGTTTACCTATTCTACTTGTCATCATTGCAGCGCTATTTCTGATTTCAACAATGGATCGGTTTAATCCACAAAGTAATAAAAGTGATAAAAGTGAAGTGTTCAGTCGATAGTTGTACCGGTGTAAAAGCTGGCTGTGAATAGCAGTCAGCACTGTATAAATCTTTTTGTTTTTCAAATGGATAGTAAGCGGAATCCTAAGTTTGAAACATTGCGATTAATTATTGTAAAAAGTTTAATCTCCGAAAGTCATTTTTCTGATACTTAGCCAAATAAAACTGTTAGCTATTGATTTCAGCACTATGATCACTGGATAATCTTTCGCCTCAAATTTTCTCACTGCTTTCTATTCTAAAAACCAAACGATTGCTTTTGTGATTTGTTGAACCGATTGGTGCAATGTTCATTAAGTTGTTGTGTTATTAAGCGAGGTAATCGTTTTCGTTTGATGGGGAAGTGGAAGAAGTACCATGAACATAATGCAGGGGAACGACATGTCAGGCATTCAGGCACCAGTTAAATGCAAACTGGATAAGTATTTTAAATTGACCGAACGTGGCACAACGGTACGCCGTGAAATTCTGGCAGGGATCACCACTTTCTTGGCGATGGTTTATTCAGTCATCGTTGTACCGGGAATGTTAGGGCAGGCAGGGTTTCCCCATACTGCTGTCTTTATTGCCACTTGTTTGGTTGCCGGTTTTGGTTCTTTGTTAATGGGGTTGTGGGTTAACTTGCCTATGGCAATTGGTTGTGCAATTTCGTTGACTGCATTTACCGCTTTTAGCTTGGTTTTAGGGCAGCAAATCACTATTCCGGTTGCACTCGGTGCGGTATTTCTGATGGGGTGCTTGTTTACGGTGATTTCTGTTACCGGTATTCGTTCTTGGATTTTACGCAATATTCCAATGGGCATTGCGCATGGCGCAGGGATTGGTATTGGGCTGTTTTTGTTACTGATTGCGTCAAATGGTGTTGGTCTGGTCATTAAGAATCCACTGGAAGGTCTGCCTGTTGCTCTGGGAGCGTTCACCTCTTTTCCGGTTGTGATGACTCTGCTTGGGCTGGCTGTTATTTTTGGCCTGGAAAAATTGAAAGTTCCCGGTGGTGTGTTGTTAGTGATCGTGATGATTTCTGTTATTGGGCTGATTTTTGATCCGGCAGTGAGATATCAAGGGTTTTTTAAGGTACCAAGTCTGGGAGATGACGGTCTGTCCTTGATTTTTAGTATGGATATTATTGGGGCTTTGCAGCCAATTGTGTTACCTAGTGTGTTGGCGCTGGTAATGACTGCGGTGTTTGATGCGACCGGTACCATCCGTGCGGTAGCAGGGCAAGGGAATCTGTTGGATAAAGGTGGACAGATTATTAATGGCAGTAAAGCGCTCACTGCTGATTCTGTTAGTAGTATTTTTGCCGGTGCTATCGGTGCTTCCCCGGCTGCGGTATATATCGAATCAGCCGCGGGTACCGCCGCAGGCGGTAAAACAGGTTTAACCGCAACAGTTGTCGGTATCCTGTTCCTGTTAATTTTGTTCTTTTCTCCACTTTCCTATCTTGTACCGGCGTATGCCACGGCACCAGCGTTGATGTATGTTGGTTTGTTGATGCTGAGTAATGTTAGAAAGCTGGATTTCGATGATTTTGTTGGGGCGATGTCCGGTATGCTCTGTGCGGTCTTTATTGTTCTGACCTGCAATATTGTAACTGGTATTATGTTGGGTTTCAGTTCGCTGGTTGTTGGTCGTATTTGTTCAGGTGAATGGCGCAAATTGAATATCGGTACAGTGGTAATTACGATCGCTTTAGTAGCATTTTATGCTGGTGATTGGGCTATTTGATTGATTAAAAAGTGCGTAAGGTCTGTTCATCCCTGCGCACTTTGCCATTTCTTGCGATTACTTTTAAATTCTCAATTATTTCCCCTCTATTTATCTGATTAGTTTACAATATTCCTGCAATTCTTTCGGATACGGCTCCGCGTGTATCTACCTTTTTCGATTGATTCAGTTACTTTAGTATTAAGATTTATTCTCACTGTTTTGTGTTAACGGGAAGAAAAAGAGTTTCAATCTGTATACCAACGGTTCTTAGTAAATTGTAAGGGCAACATGGAAATATTCTTTACTATTCTGATCTTGATTTTGGTGGTTTCAGTTTCTGGCGTTTTGACTAAAGTGATTCCGTTCCGCATACCTCTGCCGTTAATGCAGATTGCAATGGGAGCATTGCTGGCTTGGCCACACTTTGGCTTACATGTTACTTTTAATCCTGAGCTATTTCTCGTTCTGCTAATTCCTCCTTTGTTATTCGTTGATGGCTGGAAAATGCCAACCAGAGAGTTTTTCCAGTACGGACGGGAAATTTTCATACTGATGCTGGTATTGGTGCTGGTTACTGTTATCGGTATTGGTTATCTGATTTACTGGTTAATGCCTGGCATTCCGTTAATTGCTGCTTTTGCCCTTGCTGCTGTGCTATCGCCAACAGATGCAGTGGCTTTATCGTCCATTGTTGGAAAAAGGCGCATGCCTAAGCGCATGATGAATGTGATGGAAGGGGAAGCGTTAATGAACGATGCTTCCGGCCTGGTAGCCTTAAAGTTCGCTGTCGCGATAGCAATGGGAACGATGGCATTTTCTGTTACTGACATGACCATAGAATTCTTCAAGGTTGCTATTGGCGGTTTGTTATCCGGTATTGCAGTAACCTGGCTGTACAGTAAATCCCTGCGTTTAATGAACCGTTGGAGCGGTGGCGATCCAGCAACCCAAATTGTTTTCATGTTGCTGTTGCCGTTTGCTTCTTATTTGATTGCGGAACATATTGGCGTTTCCGGTATCTTGGCTGCGGTTGCTGCGGGTATGACTATCAGTAAATCTGGGGTTATCCGTAATGCGCCATTAGCGATGCGTTTACGCGCTGATAGTGTCTGGTCGATGCTGGCGTTTGTGTTTAACGGTCTGGTGTTTATTATGTTGGGCCTGCAACTACCGAGGATCTGGGAAACTTCCGTTGTACAGGCAGAACTTGATCCAACCGTTGAAATCTGGATGCTGTTCGCCGCGGTCGCAGTGATTTATGGAGCCCTTCTATTACTGCGTTTCTGCTGGTTGTGGCTGATGAAGAATATCAGCAAAGTTTTTATGAAAAAAAATCCACTGAATTTTGCGACTTATACCACTCGTGAGTTATGGCTGGCATCTTTTGCCGGAGTTCGTGGAGCAATCACTCTTGCTGGTGCACTGTCTGTTCCTCTGTTTTTGGCGGATGGTACGCCATTCCCGGCCCGTTATCAGCTTATCTTTATTGCCGCGGGGGTCATTCTGTTCTCGTTGTTAATTGGTGTCCTCTCTTTGCCATTCCTGTTACGGGGAATGCAAACTTCCGATAAGGAGGCAGATCTCAGTGAGGTACGAATGGCGCGGGCCGCTATGGCGGAAGTGGCGATTGTTAGTATGAATAAGATGGAAGAACGTCTTTCTGCTAGTCCCGAAGAGCAATTGGATGCTGAAGTGATTACTGAAGTTGCTTCGAGGGTGATTGGCTATTTGCGTCGCCGTACTGTGGGGCAGGATGAGATCGAACATAACCTGCTAGTGGAAGACTTGGAACGTCGTTTTCGTCTGACCGCATTAAGGGCGGAGCGCGGTGAGTTGTATCACCTGCGTGCAACCAGAAAAATCAGTAATGAGACACTGCAAACCTTGCTGCATGATTTGGATTTACTGGAAGCTCTATTGGTAGAGAAAGAGCACTGATATCCTGTAATTTGTTGGTTGTCACGACAACCTTGTGAGTCACTTTATTCAGCCTGATCGGTGAGTATCTCGCCGTCAGGTTGATAGCTGATTTGTGGCGTTTACTCGTGTCTGGCTGATGGTACTCGTTTTTCCGCCATAGATACCGGAACCCCTGGCAATGATGAATAATACGTTGGTTCCGGTGGAGTGGCGGGTAAAATTTACCATTGGAGGGGATTTGGTTGCTGCGTTGTTCTGGGGGCATCAACGTTTAGTTTTGCAATTCCTTTTACGAATGGCAGATTATCCATCGCATGTTGGCGTGCGGAATGGATAAATGCGTCAGTCTCAGGCTGATACTGTTCGCCTTCACGAACGGCAGCGTACAGCCTGCTCCATAAACCTTCTCCCAGTGTTTTAGTTACCACTAACCCTTGTCTTTCAAATGTCTCAACAACCCAATGTGGCAGGGCTGCGATTCCCATGCGGGCAGCGACCATTTGGATCAGTAACAGGGTGTTATCCACATTTTTCAACGTAGGGGCAACCCCCGCAGGTTGCAAGAAACGCCGCCAGATATCGAATCGCTGACGCTGAACGGGGTAGATCATCAATGTTTCATCAATTAAATCTGTTGGCTGGATGTGCAATTTATTTGCCAGAGGATGATCCGGAGCGACAACCAGTTTGACCTCATAATCAAATAGTGGTGTGTAGTGCAGATGACTCTCCGGGAGAATATCTGATGTCAAAACGACATCCAGTTCCCGTTGCAGTAGTGCAGGCTGTGGATCAAAAGTGACACCGGATTTGAAATCCACATTGACTTGGGGCCAGGTTTCTCGGAAATGCTTGAGTGCAGGTGTCAGCCATTGAATACAACTATGGCATTCAATAGCGATACGCAGATTTGTTTGTCCCGGCTCTTTACATTCGCGGAGGGCATTTTGAACCAGAGGGAGCACTTGTTCTGCTAGCCGTAATAAAATTTCACCCTGTGGCGTGAAGCGAAGCGGTTGACTTTTACGAATGAACAACCGGAAGCCAAGGCGATGTTCAAGATCGCTGAACTGATGAGACAAAGCGGATTGTGTTTGATGCAGATGATTGGCTGCCGCCGCTAATGAACCGCAATGACTCAATGATTGTAATGTTTTTAAATGTTTTATTTCGATCATGAGAAACCTTCAGGATGATAATGAATAAATTGCGCTTGTGGTTTATACCTTACCTGTTGATTATGGATGTGTAAACATCTAGACGGCTAAAAATGACGGGATAATGAAATGACGATTATTAATCACACACTTGGCTTTCCACGTATCGGTTTGAAAAGAGAACTCAAAAAGGCTCAGGAGAACTATTGGGCAGGGAAAATTTCTCAGCAAGAATTATTGGAAACTGGCCGTGAGTTACGTGCCCGTCACTGGGAGCAACAGAAGCAGGCTGGTGTTGATTTAGTGCCGGTTGGTGATTTCGCTTGGTATGATCATGTTCTAACCACCAGTTTACTACTCGGTAATGTGCCGCCACGTCACCAAAATTCAGATGGCACGATTGATCTAGATACCTTGTTCCGTATTGCTCGCGGTCGTGCACCGACGGGTGAACCTGCCGCCGCCGCAGAAATGACTAAATGGTTTAATACTAATTACCATTATATTGTGCCAGAGTTTCAGCAAGGGCAGGAATTTAAACTGAGTTGGACTCAGTTACTAGAAGAAGTAGATGAAGCGTTGGCTCTGGGGCATCAAGTAAAACCAGTTTTACTGGGGCCGGTGACTTACCTGTGGTTAGGTAAAGTGAAAGGTCAGGTATTTGATCGTCTCTCTTTATTGAAAGATATTCTTCCTGTTTATCAGCAAATATTAGCTGAGTTAGCCAGACGTGGTATCGAGTGGGTTCAGATTGATGAACCTGCGTTGGTACTGGAACTGCCAGCAGAGTGGTTGGCAGCTTATCCGGTTGCTTATCAGGCGCTTCAAGGGCAGGTTAAATTATTGCTAACTACCTATTTCGATAGCGTTGGCCACAATCTAGAAACGATTAAATCCTTACCGGTACAAGGGTTACATGTGGATCTGGTTGCAGGTCAGGATGATGTCGCGCAACTGAATGAGTCATTGCCAAAAGAGTGGGTGCTTTCCCTTGGTGTGATTAATGGTCGTAATGTATGGCGTGCTGATTTAACGACCAAACATCAGTTGATCAAGCCATTGGTAGGTAGCCGTACACTGTGGATCGGTTCTTCCTGTTCTCTTCTGCATAGCCCTATTGATCTGAATGATGAGACTGCGCTTGATGCAGAGGTGAAAAGCTGGTTTGCGTTCGCATTGCAGAAATGCGAAGAGTTAGCCTTGCTGGCTGCGGCATTGAATCAGCCGGAAGGCGGTAAACAAGCGGAATTGGATGCCTACAGTACGCCAATCCGTGCCCGTCGTGAATCTAAACGGGTGAATAATCAGGCTGTGACTGACCGCCTTGCGGCAATTAATCCACAGGACAGTGAGCGTAATCAACCATATCCACAGCGTGCAGAAATACAGCGTCAGCGCTATAACTTGCCATTGTGGCCGACAACAACCATTGGATCATTCCCGCAAACAACGGAAATCCGCGGCTTGCGTTTGGATTTCAAAAAAGGTCGGGTAGATGGTGCCAGTTATCGTACCAATATCTGTGAACATATTAAGCAGGCAATTAACGAACAAGAACGTTTAGGATTAGATGTATTGGTTCATGGCGAAGCTGAACGTAACGACATGGTGGAGTACTTCGGTGAACACCTCGACGGTTTTGTCTTTACGCAGAATGGTTGGGTTCAGAGCTATGGCTCCCGCTGTGTTAAGCCACCAGTGATTATTGGTGACGTCAGCCGTCCAGAAGCTATCACTGTAGAATGGGCTAAATATGCTCAATCGTTGACGGAAAAACCTGTCAAAGGGATGTTAACCGGGCCGGTGACAATTCTTTGTTGGTCATTCCCAAGGGAAGATGTCAGCCGTGAGACGATTGCTAAGCAGATTGCATTGGCACTGCGTGATGAAGTGGACGATTTGCAAAAAGCCGGTATTGGTATCATCCAGATTGATGAGCCAGCATTGCGTGAAGGTTTACCACTGCGCCGGGAAGAGTGGCAGTCCTATCTTGATTGGGCGGTAGAAGCATTTAAATTGAATGCGGCAATTGCTAAAGATGACACACAGATTCACACTCATATGTGTTATTGCGAGTTCAATGACATCATGCCTTCCATCGCAGCATTAGATGCGGACGTGATTACCATTGAAACTTCCCGCTCAGATATGGAGCTGTTGGATTCATTCGAAAACTTCTCTTATCCGAATGAGATCGGGCCGGGTGTTTATGACATTCATTCACCTAATGTACCGAGTGTTGAATGGATTGAAGCACTGTTACGTAAGGCGGCTGATCGTATTCCGGTTGAGCGCTTGTGGGTTAACCCGGATTGTGGCCTGAAAACCCGTGGTTGGACTGAAACTCGGCAGTCACTGGCAAATATGGTGCAAGCGGCGAAACGTCTGCGTGAATCAGTGAAATAACTCATCCAACAATTTGCCTGTCACCTTTAATTGGTGATGGGCATTTTTCAAAAAATAATCTTTCTTTATTGTAAGTAGCGCATGGTGATGCGGCTTCGCATGAGTCTTTTCTATTACCAAACTTTTAGTAACTTATATATGCCATATTGGTATTTGAAAAAACGCATTTTATTAACAAAATAACTCGGGTAGTAACAAGATGGAAGCATTTTAATAGAAATTTAATAATTAAAGAGAGGATTATATGGATGTTAATAAGTTGAAAGGTAAGAAAAGTAGCTCTCGAAGAAATTTTTTAAAAAGTAGTGCAGCTATTACAGCGACTGCTGCACTTGCTCCGATTGCTTTAGCTCGTACGGAAACAACGTTATCCCCACAACATGGAATAGGCGTATGTACGCTTGCGCCAGAGCAGATATCAGGGCCGTATTTCCGGAATGACAAAATTATAAGAAGGGATATTACCGATTCAGAAGTAGGAATACCTTTTTTATTGAAAATTACTATTATGGATAATAAAACATGTAAACCGGTTGAGAATTTATTTGTTGATATCTGGCATTGTAATAGTCGGGGAAAATATTCTGGCTGGAGTCATATCAGCCCCGATGTAGTACCTCACGTTGATGGAATAGCTTCGGTCAATAGAACTGATGAGCAAAATTTTCTGAGGGGCGCTCAATCATCAAATAAAAATGGAATAGTTAATTTTACGACTATTTACCCTGGGTTTTATGCTGGTAGGGCGACTCATATTCATATTGCAATCAGAAAATTGAGCGCAAATGTGACTGACAAAGAGCATTTTGCTTTTGTTGGTCAAATGTATTTTCCAGAAGAAATCAATACAGAGGTTTATAAATATGACATGTATTCAGAACGGAAGATAACCAGAATTAAAAATTATGAGGATGTATATTTTAAAAATATGAATGGTCATCTTTCAGAAATAAAAGTAACAAAAATAGATGAATCTGATATTAACCGTGGGATACTGGGTGAAATAGTTTTATCGATAGACTTGGAAAATATATCTAAATATATCACTAAGAGTGAACTCTATTCTCATACCGTATAATTTTCTTTTTTGAATAAATCGGGTTTTGGTGTAATAGCAGTTAACTTTATGAAGCAATTTGTTTAAATATCATTTTGATTAACTCTTTAAAGAGAGTATTATTATTCATAATAATCATATAATGATACTATGCAGGCACAGAGAGAATTATCTTTACTGTTTGATTAATATTATCAGTAGAACATATTTTCTGTGCCTGTCATTTTCCCAGAGAAAAACTTTTAGTTCCGCGAGCAGAATATCAAATTAATGAGTTGTGCCTCCATTAATAGTGATATCTTCACTGTTTTTTAATGCTTCATCGATAGCAATTTCCAGCGCTGTTATAACTGTTTCTAGGGCCATACTTGGCGTTCCTGAATACCGAGCTGCTTGCTCAGGCAGATAAGGGATATGGATAAATCCACCGCGTATTTCAGGATAGGTGCATGCCAAATGATGCAATAAGCCGTACATGACGTGATTACAGACAAAAGTGCCTGCGGTTTGTGAAATGGAGGCAGGGATTCCTGCATCACGCAACCCCTTGACTATCGCATTGATCGGTAACGTGGCGAAGTAGGCGGCAGGGCCTGTTGCGACTATGGGGGTATTGATAGGCTGATTACCTTGATTATCAGGAATGCTAGCATCATTGATATTAATTGCCACGTGTTCCACAGTAATATTTGGCCTGCCGCCTGCCTGCCCTACGGCAATGACCAGATCAGGCTGTACATCATCAATAGCGGCATACAGACAAGCCAGAGAGACGTCGAACACACATGGAAGCTGACGCGCTTCAATACGGACCCCGCATAATTCTCGTCCCTGTAATTGCTTAGCAGCTTCCCAAGATGGATTAATCGTTTCTTGGTCGAAAGGCTCGAAACCTGTAATTAAAACTGTTTTTTGTGTCGTCATAGTAATAGTGCCCTTAGTATAGTGGAAAGAGTCTAATATATCTAAACAATATGCATCCTATAAAAAGATAACTGTGATATTTATATTTGGTAATTGTTTTATTTTTGTTGAAAATATAATTGTAATATATTGGTAAATAAGCAATAAAATTTATTTATTAGTCGAATCCGCCTTAGTTATAGAAATGGAATGCAGTTGATTTTTTAATATATTCATCATAAGAAAAAATTATTTTAAAAATAGTCCAGTTTATTGCCTTGTTGATTTATAAATGTTAGGTGAATATTTTAATGACGACAGTGATTTATATTTGGTTAAGTTGATAGTTTATTGGAAATATTTTTTATGGCCGGGTTGTGAAACGATAATTTTTTCTTTTTGACGGGATGGATATTAACCTCTATTAACTCTCAAGGAGAAAATATTTCGATGAGATAATCCGTGATATATTTTTCTCGATACGTTATGAAACATAAATATAGCTAAACAATGAGTTGTTTTTCCATAATATGAACTCATTTAAGTTAGTTTATGGATGGAGTAAAACGCCCTGTTTTTTGTCCATTTTATGGTTATTTTGTGATTTATGTCTCAAAATAATGTACGTTTTTCTTTTTTATATTACTTTGAAGTGACATTTATCACTAAAAGATGTCTAAATGCTCAATACAGTAGATCTCAACTAATTTTATTATAAATTCTTCTTGCTGAGGAGTCTGATATGTCTGATGTATTTCACTTAGGTCTGACCAAAAGCGACCTGCAAGGCGCAACTTTAGCTATTGTTCCGGGTGATCCGAAACGTGTGGAAAAAATTGCAAGATTGATGGATAACCCAGTTCATCTTGCTTCTTTACGTGAATTTACGTCATGGCGGGCAGAGATTGATGGTAAAGCTGTCATTGTGTGTTCTACGGGTATCGGTGGCCCATCAACCTCTATTGCTGTTGAAGAATTAGCGCAATTAGGGGTACGTACTTTTTTACGTATCGGCACAACAGGTGCAATTCAGGAACATATCAATGTTGGTGATGTGCTGGTGACTACCGCGGCTGTTCGTTTGGATGGTGCCAGCCTGCATTTTGCTCCGATGGAATTCCCGGCGGTTGCTGATTTTGAATGTACGACGGCTCTGTACCAAGCAGCAAAAGATTTGGGTGCAATGGTACATGTGGGGGTAACGGCCTCTTCCGATACTTTTTATCCCGGTCAGGAGCGTTACGATACCTATTCTGGCCGTGTTGTGAGCCGTTTCAAAGGTTCAATGACTGAATGGCAGGCGATGGGGGTCATGAATTATGAAATGGAATCGGCAACTTTATTAACAATGTGTGCAAGCCAAGGGCTGCGAGCGGGTATGGTTGCCGGTGTTATTGTTAACCGTACTCAGCAGGAGATTCCTAATGTTGAATTACTTGAGAAAACAGAAAGTAATGCATTGGGGATTGTAGTAGAAGCTGCTCGCCGTTTGTTGTAAATCATACTTTTTGGGCCGGAGTATTCCGGCTCACTCTTATTTTAAAGAGAAATCTGTTAATGTCTTAACACCTAACAATGGATTAAGAGTCATCATGATCACAACATCTTTATTGCATCCATCAGTGCTTCCCCTCAATGGAGGAATTAATTTTCGTGATTTAGGTGGTAAAAGAGTAGCGAGTGGTGGAAAAATCAAATCAGGTTTACTTTTCCGTTCTGGTTCTCTGGATCGCTTAACAGAAAAAGACCAATCTTTCTTGGCAAATAAAAATCTCTTTCAAATCATAGATTATCGTGATATCAGTGAAATAGCGGATAAGCCAGATTTGGTATGGAATGGCGCTAATTATCATCATGCTCCAGCCAATCCATTATCTGATGAAGTGAATGCGAATCTGGAAAAATTGACGTCAGACATGTTAGAACAATTTAATCCGCAGACGTTTATGTTCCGTCTTTATGAATTACTGCCCCTGAAAAATTCAGCCTATAAGACATTAGTTAACTTACTACAACAACCGGAAAAAGGTGGGATAGTTCAGCATTGTGCGGTAGGTAAAGACAGAACCGGTGTAGGTTCTGCTCTGGTATTGTTTGCTTTGGGGGCTGATTTGGATACGGTAATGGACGATTATTTAGTGACTCACTCTACTTTGGCTCCTTACCGTGAATATTTGTTAAATGAGCATGCGAAAACCATGAGTGATGATGTAGTTGATAAATTCGCTTATGTTTATTCAGTGAGAGAAGAGTTTTTAATGACGGCATTAAACAGTATTAATCAGCATTATGGCAGTGTAGATATATGGCTGGAGAAAGATCTTGGCCTTGATTTCTCTGCTCGTAAGAAATTACAAGGTTATTTCCTTGAATAAAAAGTTGGTTTAATTCTGGTTAATACAGCGGTGGTTAAATTGAATGTGGTATACCCGTTATCTTTCAAGTTGCCTCTTTGTTGGCTGCACTCGCTCACCCCGGTCACATAGTTACCTATGCTCCCGGGGATTCACTCCCTTGCCGTCGCGATGCATCTTGAAATCCATAGGGTATATACCCGTTATTTTTCAAGTTGCCTCTTTGTTGGCTGCGCGCGCTCACCCCAGTCACATATAGTTAGCTATGCTCCCGAGGATTCATTCCCTTGTCGTCGCGATGCATCTTGAAATCCATAGGGGATATTAATCAATATAGGAATATGAATTTGAGTCTTCATGAAATAGTTGATTTGGTAATCGCTTTTGTTAAAGCTCATGATACCTGGATCATGCCGATTGTTTTCTTGCTCGCTTTTGGTGAATCTCTGGCTTTTTTCTCCTTGTTATTACCTGCAACAATTATATTGCTTGGATTGGGTGCATTAATAGGTGAAAGTGGCCTTAATTTCTGGCCAATTTGGTTGGCAGCCGCAGCAGGGGCTTTTTTGGGCGATTGGGTATCTTATATTGTAGGTGCCCATTTTAAAGGTGATGTTGGTAAAATTTGGCCGATTTCCCGTAAACCACAATTACTGACACGAGTACACCATTTCTTTGAACGTTGGGGTATCTGGAGCATTTTCTTCGGTCGATTCTTTGGGCCATTTCGGGCAATTGTGCCATTAGTCGCGGGTATTTGTGCCATGCCATTGCGTTATTTCCAGATAGCGAATATCTGTTCCGCACTTATCTGGTCTTTTGGCGTATTAGCGCCAGGAACGTTTGGTTTGCAATGGTTAGTGAAATGGGTGAGTTAATTGGGAGCGGCTTCGCAGACTGAACTATCTGTGTAAATCATTCTGGACATCTATACAGTGGCAATTTAGTTTATCTGGTCTAAGCATTAGATAGAGGAAGTACCGGTGGGTATCCAGTTGTTATATACGTTGATAGGTACACTTGGTGGCCTGTTGGGCGGTGGTATTCTCGTTTGGTTCTCCGTCCATCAACGTATTCAACAGCAAGAGTTGGAATTACGGAAATTGGACAGCCAACTTGCCGTTGCCAATGAGAAACTTGAACAATCCACTTATTGGCGGGTTGAATGTGAACAGTTGAACCAGGAATTGCGAGCTCAGAGAGAAATCAATAGCGTGCAAGAATCTGAACTGCGGGAAGTGACGACACGTCTGGAAGAGAGTCGCCTTGCGGCTGAAGAGAAACAGCGGTTGCTGATCAACAGTGAACTACGTTTGAATACTCAATTTGAGAATTTGGCTAATCGTATTTTTGAGCAAACGGGTCGTCGTACTGATGAACAAAATCGGCAGAGTCTCAATACGCTTTTAGCGCCATTTCGCGAACAGCTTGATGGCTTTCATCGGCAGGTACAGGAGAGTTTTGGTCAGGAAGCCCGTGAACGTCATACACTTGCACATGAAATCCGTAACTTACAGCAACTGAATGCCCAGATGGCTCAGGAAGCTATCAATCTGACAAATGCCCTTAAAGGTAATAATAAAATTCAGGGAGATTGGGGAGAAGTTGTGTTATCCCGTATTCTGGAAGCTTCTGGTTTACGAGAAGGGCATGAGTTTTGCACTCAGGTAAGCATCAAGGTAGAGGATAACCGCCGTTTCCAACCTGATGTAATTGTTCATTTACCGCAAGGGAAAGATGTGGTCATTGATGCCAAAATGTCGCTGGTTGCTTATGAGCGTTATTTTAACAGTGGCGAGCGGCGTCAGCAGGAGTTAGCCCTTCAAGAACATATCGATTCAATTAAAGGTCATATTCGTGGTTTGAGCCGCAAAGATTACCAACAGTTGCCTGGGCTGAAATCGTTGGACTATGTATTGATGTTTATTCCGGTTGAAGCAGCTTATCTGGTTGCGCTTAACAAGGCACCTGAGCTGCTTGATGAAGCACTTAAACACAATATTATGCTAGTTAGTCCATCAACATTGTTAGTTGCTGTACGTACTATTAATAACTTATGGCGCTATGAGTATCAAAGCCAGAATGCGCGTTTAATCGCCGATAAGGCCGCCCGTATGTACGATAAAATGCGCTTGTTTGTCGAGGATATGCAAGGTTTAGGGCAAAGCCTGGATAAGGCCCAACTTAATTACCGACAGGCAATGAAAAAGTTGACTGAGGGGCGCGGCAACCTGATAAGCCAGGCGGAGAGTTTTCGTAATTTAGGTGTTGAGGTGAAACGTCCGATTGATCCCGAATTGGTTGATAAGGCTAGCCAACCATTCTGTGCTAATGATTAATACCAGGATAGGGTTTTATCTGAAAGGCTGATACACTTTTATAACGCTTTGAATAAAAAATGGGCAAATAACATGGTAGACCAAACGAAACAAACCACACATTTTGGTTTCCGTACGGTAGCAAAGGATGAAAAAGCAGGCATGGTGGCTGATGTGTTTCATTCTGTTGCGACAAAATACGATTTAATGAATGATTTAATGTCGTTTGGCATCCATCGTATTTGGAAGCGTGTGACTATTGATGCCAGTGGGGTGCGCCGAGGTCAGAGGATACTTGATTTAGCTGGTGGTACTGGCGATCTGACTGCCAAATTTTCTCGTATAGTCGGTGAAAAAGGTGAAGTTGTTCTTGCTGATATCAATGAATCTATGCTGAAGGTTGGGCGTGAGAAATTACGTGACGCTGGTATTATTGGTAATGTCAGCTATGTACAGGCCAATGCGGAAGCGTTGCCTTTCCCTGATAATTATTTTAATTGCATCACTATCTCTTTTGGTTTACGCAATGTTACCGAAAAAGAAAAAGCCCTGCGTTCTATGTTTCGGGTGTTGAAGCCGGGTGGACGTTTATTGGTGCTTGAATTTTCTAAACCTTTGTTCGCACCGTTAAGCAAAGCGTATGATGCTTATTCTTTCCATGTGCTGCCAAAAATTGGTCAGGTTTTTGTGCGGGATGCTGATAGTTATCGTTATCTGGCGGAATCCATCCGTATGCATCCTGATCAGGAAACACTTAAAACGATGATGGAAGAGGCTGGTTTTGAACAGGTGACTTTTACCAATATGACTGGCGGCATTGTTGCACTACATAGAGGTTTTAAATTCTGAGATGGAAAGACCATCACTGAGTATAGCTATTAATTCCACACTTACGCCGGTTTTAACCGCAGTGATGGAAACATCGTTGAATTACCTGTTATATCGTGAACCCGTGTTAAGGCCAGCCCGTATGCGGCTGGTAGACAAAGTTTTGTCGATCGAATTAAAAGAAATGAGCACACCACTCACATTGGTGTTTAGTGAGAAACAGGTGGACGTATTAAGCCAATGGAGCGAATCTGCTGATTGCACGGTTAAAACTCACTTTTCTGCTTTGCTTAAATTACGGGATCGCCAACAAATTTCCAAATTGCTCAGTAGCGGTGAAATGGTTATTGAAGGGGATATGCAGGTTGTTCAGCAATGGTCTGCTTTGTTAGATATGGTTGAATGGGATTTGGCCCATTATCTTTCTCCTTATTTCGGGGATATTGCTGCCGAAAGTATTAGTCAAGTCCTTAAAAAAGGATTTCAGTTTGTTTCCGGTTCAGTGGAATGCCAGAAAAATTATCTGGCGGAAGCGTTAACAGAAGAATGGAAACTAGCCCCAAATCAGCTTGAAGTGGCTTATTTCAGTGAAGAAGTTAGTATGTTAGCCAAAGATATCGAGCAAATAGAACAACGATTGGCAGCATTAGAGGGAAAATATGACTCCAGGTGAATTAAGGCGCCTTTATTTGATCATTCGGGTTTTTCTTTCTTACGGATTGGATGAGCTCATTCCTCGAATTCGCTTAACTTGGCCTCTTCGTTTTGGTCGTTATTTATTGTTCTGGCTCCCGAATAGACATAAAGGTAAATCACTTGGAGAGAGGCTGCGACTTGCCTTACAGGAATTAGGGCCTGTCTGGATTAAATTTGGACAGATGCTTTCAACGCGGCGTGATCTGTTTCCTCCCGCGATAGCGGATCAACTAGCATTGTTGCAAGACCGAGTTGCCTCTTTTGATGGTGCTTTGGCGCGTCAATATATTGAAACTGCTTTAGGGGGACCACTGGAAACCTGGTTTGATGATTTTGAACCTATTGCTCTGGCCTCTGCTTCAATTGCTCAGGTCCATACTGCTCGGCTAAAAGAGAATGGACAGGAAATTGTTATCAAAGTCATTCGTCCTGATATTCTACCGATTATCAAAGCGGATATCCGGTTAATGTACCGCCTAGCTAATTGGGTACCGATGTTATTACCCGATGGACGCCGTTTACGTCCTCGTGAAGTTGTGCGGGAATATGAGAAGACGTTAATTGATGAACTGAATTTGCTGCGTGAAGCGGCGAATGCAATTCAACTCCGCCGTAATTTCGAAAATAGTTCAACGCTTTATGTACCAGAAATTTATCCTGATTATTGCCGTGAAAATGTTCTGGTAATGGAGCGGGTTTATGGTATCCCTGTTTCTGATATTGAAGCATTGGAAGCGCAGAATACCAATATGAAATTGTTGGCTGAACGGGGAGTACAGGTCTTTTTTACGCAGGTTTTTCGCGATAGCTTCTTCCATGCGGATATGCATCCGGGAAATATTTTTGTCAGCTATGAACACCCTGAAGATCCGTTTTATATTGGTATTGATTACGGTATTGTTGGTTCTCTTAATAAAGATGATAAACGTTATCTGGCTGAGAATTTTATTGCTTTCTTTAATCGTGATTACCGGAAAGTTGCTGAGCTTCATGTGGATTCAGGCTGGGTTCCTGGTGATACCAATGTTGAAGATTTTGAATTTGCAATCCGTACGGTTTGTGAGCCAATATTTGAGAAGCCACTTGCTGAAATTTCATTTGGTCATGTACTTCTGAATCTATTTAATACTGCACGTCGTTTTAATATGGCAGTGCAGCCTCAATTAGTTCTTCTACAAAAGACGCTTTTGTATGTAGAAGGATTAGGACGGCAGCTTTATCCACAGCTTGATTTGTGGAAAACAGCAAAACCTTTTCTGGAGGAATGGCTACATAGCCAGGTTGGATTGCCTGCTGTTATCCGAGCGTTGAAAGAAAAGGCACCTTATTGGGCCGAAAAGTTGCCAGAACTACCTGAATTAGTGTATGACAGTCTTCAGCAGCATAAACATTTGCAAGTGAGTATTGAGAAGTTATCAGGTCATTTAAAAGGGCAACAGATAAAACAGCGACAGTCGCAGTACTTGCTTGGTGTTGGTGCGACATTGTTTCTCTGTGGTAGCTTATTTTTGTTGTCTGGCTTGGCAAATATTCCTTGGTTGTTTATAGGCGCGGGTACGGTTTCATGGTTTTTTGGCTGGTGTCGTCTGAGTAAAATTGAGTAAAATTTGTTTTAGGGCAGATTTTTTTTGAAGGTCGGTTATAGTTCGTCTTATGTATAATGAGCTATTAAAATAATCCCTGTTAAATAGAGGTAAATCAGAATGGGCGGTATAAGCATTTGGCAATTACTCATTATTGCGGTCATTGTGGTGCTGTTGTTCGGCACGAATAAACTCCGTACTTTGGGTTCTGATCTTGGGGCATCTATTAAAGGTTTTAAAAAGGCAATAGGGGATGATAATCAGCCTCAACAGGCTCAGAAAACCAGTAGTGATGCCGATTTTGAGACTAAAAACATTACTGAAAAACAATCTGTAGCTCAATCTGCAACATCTGAGAGCAAAAACAAAGAGCAGGTATAAACCGTGTTTGACATTGGTTTTAGTGAGCTACTGCTGGTTATGGTTATTGGCTTGGTGGTTTTGGGGCCAGAACGGCTACCGGTGGCAGTAAAAACAGTTGCTGGTTGGATCAGGGCGCTGCGCTCTTTAGCGACTAACGTCCAAAATGAGCTGGCACAAGAACTGAAATTGCAGGAGCTTCAGGAAAGCCTGAAAAAAGTTCAAGAAGAAGCGGGGTTGCAGAATTTATCCCCAGAACTAAAAGCGTCGATGGATGAGCTAAAAGAAGCTGCTGAGTCTTTGAAAAAAGCATACCAAAATGAACCTGATGCAGAGAGTATGAAAGCATCAGAAATAAATGAGGTGGCACAAAAGTCGGCAGCGTCTCAGGTTGAGGCTTCATCTAAGCCTTCTGCTCCAGTGAATGATCAAACGGCTTCTGCAACGAAGAAGAAAACTTCTGATTAAGTTAATGGTGAACACTAAAACATGGCTGTTGATGATACCCAACCACTTATCAGTCACCTTATTGAACTGCGTAAGAGAATTCTAAACAGTTTACTTACTGTATTAGTGGTTTTTTTAGCATTGGTTTATTTTTCTAACGACATCTATCAAATGATTTCTGCGCCTTTGATTAAGCAATTGCCTCAAGGTGCCAGTATGATAGCGACAGATGTTGCTTCTCCCTTTTTTACGCCAATAAAACTGACCATTATGGTGTCGATATTCGTATCTGCACCTATGGTTCTCTATCAAGTATGGGCATTTATTGCACCTGCGTTATATAAACATGAACGCCGCTTGATGATCCCTCTGCTTGTTTCCAGTAGCCTGTTGTTTTATTTGGGGATGGCATTTGCTTATTTTGTTGTATTTCCGATTGCTTTTGGATTCTTTGCTAAAACGGCACCTGAAGGGGTGCTGATTGCAACGGATATCAGCAACTACTTAAGCTTTGTTATGGCACTGTTTATGGCCTTTGGCGTCTCTTTTGAAGTGCCCGTTGCCATTATTTTATTATGCTGGAGTGGGGTAGTTACCCCTGAGTCCTTGAAGAAAAAGCGTCCGTATATTCTGGTCGGTGCTTTTGTTGTTGGCATGTTGTTAACGCCGCCGGATGTTTTCTCGCAAACCTTGTTGGCTATTCCTATGTATCTGTTGTTTGAACTGGGGATTTTGCTCTCCCATTTTTATATCGGACAGCGGAAATTGGGGGATCGTTCAGAGGACGATGAGCAGGAGTCACCAAAAACCAATACGGAAAAGTGATAATAGTAATCTTAACATGTTGTTCTGTAGTGCTAAGATAATTAACACGAAGCGATAGCATATTAATTAACCCAGCGCCCTCACGCTGGGTTTGAGTTAGGAGAGCTATATGAGCTATGCATTTCCAGGAACTTTCCCTGGTCGACGTATGCGCCGGTTGCGCTGTCATGATTTTTCCCGCCGTCTGGTTGCTGAAAACCAATTAACTGTTAATGATTTAATCTATCCTGTATTTGTGATGGAGGGCGCTAATCGTCGTCAAGAAGTGCCTTCTATGCCAGGGGTGTATCGTCTGACGATGGATCTTTTGCTGAAAGAAGCTGAAGAGATTGCCCGGCTGGGGATTCCTGTGTTGTCTCTGTTCCCCGTTATTGAAGCAGATAAAAAGTCTCTGGGGGCGGAAGAAGCTTATAACCCTGATGGGTTGATTCAGCGTACGGTCCGTGCGTTGAAAGATGCTGTTCCTGAACTAGGGTTGCTAACTGATGTGGCATTAGATCCATTCACTACACATGGTCAGGATGGGATTATCGACCAGGATGGTTATGTAATGAATGATGTCACCAAAGAGATTTTGGTCAAACAGGCATTGTCACATGCAGAAGCTGGTGCTGAGATTGTGGCACCGAGCGACATGATGGATGGACGTATTGGTGCAATCCGTGAACTGTTTGAAGCGGAAGGACATGTAAATACTCAAATTATGGCTTACTCCTCTAAGTATGCTTCTGATTATTACGGCCCATTCCGTGATGCAATCGGTTCAAATCGTAATCTGAAAGGGGGCAATAAAAAAACCTATCAGATGGACCCTGCGAATAGTGATGAAGCATTGCAGGAGATTGCACAGGATTTGCAGGAAGGCGCTGACACTGTAATGGTAAAACCAGGTATGCCTTATCTGGATGTTATCCGCAGGGTAAAAGACACATTCGGTGTACCAACCTTTGCTTATCAAGTATCTGGCGAATATGCCATGCACAAGGCTGCTATTCAGAATGGTTGGTTACAGGAACAGGTAATTGTGGAGTCTCTGTTATGCTTCAAGCGTGCAGGAGCAGATGGTGTACTGACCTATTTTGCGAAACAGGTTGCTCAACAGTTATATGAACAGAAGCGTTAAGGTTTGATTAAAAACGGGCGAATGTAAATTCTGCCCGTTTTTTGTTTGGTTAAATTTTTACAAACTGCTTATTATCGAGTGCCTTAGGTAATTGTTTATTCAGAATATTAAGTAACAGAATAGAACGTGTTTCTCCATCTGGCTCATTGTAGATGGCTTGCAATCCTTCAAAAATTCCTTCGGTGATTAATACCGTATCGCCAGCCACAGGTGTATCGGGTGATACATATTCTTGCTCAGTTGCTGATACGATCTCTTTAATCAGCGTTTCCGGTACGATAGCAGGGTGCACGCCAAAACGGACAAAGTGGCTAACACCGCGCGTTGAATTGATAGTTGTGGTATGAATAGTTTCAGGGTCAAACTGAACAAACAGATAATTAGGAAAAAGTGGTTCTATATTCACAGTACGTTTACCACGGGTTATTTTTTCAATTCTCGCGGTAGGAGTTAGGCAAGCAACATCCTGTCGTTCCAGATTTTCTATTGCTCGTGAAATTTGCCCACGTTTACAGTAAATGAGGTACCAGTTTTCCATCTTTAATTAACCTTTATCCAATGACTATTAAGCATAGCAAAATAGAAAAGGGCATTACAGGCATTATCTTAGTGATAATTGTTTAATGATGCATATTTATTGTTATGAGTGGGGCTTATGTTTTTCAGTAAAAAAGCGATGAGTAATATTTTGGTAAGTGACAGATAAAGTAATTAATATAAAATTGGTTGTTATTTGTTCGGAAAATATTAATAAAAAGAAAAATATCAGTATTTCTGTTGAGTAATTGCAAAATTTGATAGTTATTGAGAAATCATATGGGAAATCTGTGGTGAACGATTGGCTGTATCTTGAGCAGTGAACCCGGTGGAGATAGTGATAGCATTATTTCTGTGGTAAGAGTGAAGGTATCAAGATGTTCCAACTAAACATTTTACTGAATAATTTGATGCTCAAATATTAACTCATTAGGTTCCATTTCGTTGTATTTGACTTTAATGTCGCAAGGTTGAATTAACCCCGTTGCTTTTTAGTAACTTATTGGTTTACTTTGTAGTCTTCCGAAAAAAACACAAAAAAGCTGAGTGGGATGGCTTATAATGTTTACCCCCTTAAAAACCGGCATAAATGAATAGTATGAAATACCGTGACTTAAGAGATTTTCTAACCTTATTGGAGCATAAAGGTGAGTTGAAACGCATCAGTTTTGAAGTTGATCCTTATTTGGAGATGACTGAGATTGCAGATCGTACCCTTCGCGCTGGTGGGCCTGCCTTGTTGTTTGAAAATCCCAAAGGTTATTCGATGCCTGTATTGTGTAATTTGTTCGGTACTGCTGAGCGTGTTGCTATGGGAATGGGGCAGAAAGATGTTAAAGCTTTGCATGATGTAGGTAAGTTGCTAGCTTTTTTGAAAGAACCCGATCCTCCGAAAGGTTTTCGTGATTTACTGGATAAGCTACCGAAATTTAAGCAAGTCCTTAATATGCCAACTAAACGGCTTAATACTGCGCCTTGTCAAGAACATGTTTCGGTTGGTGACGATGTAGATTTAACCCGTATTCCTATCATGCACTGTTGGCCAGAGGATGCTGCGCCATTGATTACTTGGGGGCTGACAGTAACTCGTGGCCCGAATAAAGAGCGGCAGAATCTTGGCATCTACCGACAACAAGTATTAGGTAAAAATAAACTTATTATGCGCTGGTTATCTCATCGTGGTGGTGCGCTTGATTTTCAGGAATGGTGTCAGGCGCATCCAGGAGAACGTTTCCCGGTAGCTGTTGCCTTGGGTGCTGATCCGGCGACAATATTGGGAGCTGTGACGCCAGTTCCTGACACATTATCGGAATATGCATTTGCCGGGTTATTAAGAGGATATAAGACAGAAGTTGTGAAATGCCTTTCAAGTAACTTGGAAGTGCCAGCAAGTGCCGAGATTGTATTGGAGGGGTATATTGAGCCTGGCGAGTTAGCTCCAGAAGGGCCATACGGTGATCATACGGGCTATTATAATGAAGTCGATATGTTCCCGGTGTTCACTGTGACACATATTACTCAGCGGCATGATGCTATTTATCATTCGACTTATACTGGCCGCCCACCAGATGAACCTGCTGTGTTGGGAGTTGCATTGAATGAAGTACTGGTACCAATTTTACAAAAACAGTTTCCTGAAATTGTCGATTTTTATCTGCCTCCGGAAGGTTGTTCCTATCGTCTTGCCGTCGTGACTATGAAGAAACAATATCCGGGTCATGCCAAGCGGGTCATGATGGGGGTTTGGTCATATCTACGGCAATTTATGTATACAAAGTTTGTTATTGTTTGTGATGATGATATTAATGCCAGAGACTGGAACGATGTCATTTGGGCAATCACTACGCGAATGGACCCGGCAAGAGATACCGTATTAATGGAGAATACTCCGATAGATTATCTCGATTTTGCATCGCCAGTTTCAGGATTAGGTTCGAAAATGGGAATGGATGCAACGAATAAGTGGCCGGGAGAGACGCAGAGGGAGTGGGGACGTCCTATTGTGATGAGTGAAGAAGTGCGTACCCGCGTCGACAAAATCTGGGATGAATTAGATATTTTAGGACCATAAGAGGGAACGCATGACAACACTGAGCTGCAAAGTAACCTCTGTAGAGGCTATTACTGATACGGTTTATCGGGTACGGTTATTTCCCGATTCTCCGTTCTCATTCCGCGCCGGTCAGTATCTGATGGTGGTAATGGGTGAGAGAGATAAACGTCCGTTTTCAATGGCATCAACGCCTTCAGAAAAGGAGTTTATTGAGTTACATATTGGTGCTTCTGAACTGAATTTGTATGCAATGGCTGTGATGGATAGAATTCTGGATCAGAAAGTGATCGATATTGATATCCCTCATGGTAAAGCCTGGTTCCGTCAAAGCAGCGCTAATCCGCTGTTATTAATTGCTGGCGGTACGGGGTTTTCTTACACTCGTTCAATATTACTGACAGCGTTAGAAGAACAACCTGAACGTCAGATCTCTATGTATTGGGGAGGCCGAGAATCACAACATTTATATGATCTTGCTGAGTTACGGTTACTTACAGAACGTTATCCTAATTTGAAGGTTGTTCCGGTTGTTGAACAGTCAGAGAATGGTTGGTGTGGACGTACAGGAACCGTGCTTAAAGCAGTACTAGAGGATTTTGGTAGTTTAGCCAATTATGATATCTACATTGCAGGGCGATTTGAAATGGCAAAAATTGCTCGTGAGCGCTTTTGTAGTGAGCGTGATGCTTCTGCTGACAGCATGTATGGTGATGCTTTCGAATTCATATAAAATAATAAAAAAACCCGCCCCTGACAGGCGGGAATTACGGCAACAACGACTCAGTTATAATAATTCTTACAGATAAGTTCTTAATCCATTCTTTCTATAATGGTGGCGATACCTTGGCCTAAGCCGATACACATGGTTGCCAGGCCAAACTGAACATCACGGCGTTCCATTAAGTTCAACAACGTGGTTGTGATACGAGCACCTGAACAGCCTAGAGGATGACCGAGAGCAATTGCGCCACCATTCAGGTTAACTTTGTCATCCATACTATCCAGCAAGTTCAGGCCTTTCAGGCAGGCAAGTGACTGAGCGGCAAATGCTTCGTTTAGTTCCATCACACCAATATCACCCAGTTCTAAACCTGCTTTCTTGAGCGCCATTTGCGTAGCAGGGACTGGACCATATCCCATAATGGAAGGATCGCAACCAACAGCGGCCATAGAACGGATGCGGGCACGAGGTTTCAGCCCCAAATTCTTGGCATAACTTTCACTGGTTATCAACATTGCGGACGCACCATCGGATAAAGCAGAAGAGCTGCCTGCTGTGACTGAGCCTGTTACTGGATCGAATACAGGACGCAGTGCGGCTAGATCTTTCAGATTAGTATCCGGGCGGATCACTTCATCGTAATCAAACAGCTTCAATATGCCATCGGCATCGTGACCATAAATTGCCGATATCTCATTGGAGAATGCGCCTGATTGCGTTGCCTGTGTTGCACGTTGGTGCGAACGAAGCGCAAATTCATCTTGCATTTCACGGCTGATATGGTGAATCTTTGCCAACATTTCAGCGGTTAAGCCCATGACGCCTGCGGCTTTGGCAACGCTCAGACTCATTTTAGGATGGAAATCCACTCCATGAGTCATTGGAACGTGGCCCATGTGCTCTACACCACCAATCAGTGTGACATTAGCTTCTCCGGTCATGATCATACGAGCGCCATCATGCAGCGCTTGCATTGATGAACCGCATAGCCGGTTAACCGTCACGGCTGGTACAGAGTGAGGGATATCAGCCAGTAAAGCTGCATTACGGGCAATGTTGAAACCTTGCTCTAGCGTTTGTTGGACACAGCCCCAGTAGATATCATCGATTTCATGTTGCTGTATTGCCGGATTACGTTTAAATAGCTCTTTCATCAGGTGAGCGGAGAGATCTTCAGCCCGGACCTGACGGAATGCACCACCTTTTGAGCGCCCCATTGGGGTGCGGATGCCATCAATAATGACTACATTTTCCATGTTTCCAGACCTCACGCTGTTTTTCCGGTGCTGACAGCAATTGTTGCTGCTGTAGGGTAGTAACTTTCATTACGTTCAGCTTTGGCTTTCAGACCAGGTGGTACCTGATAAAGAGCACCGAGGTGAGCATAATTTTCAGCCATTTTTACGTAAGCTGCTGTTCCCATTGTTTCCAGATAACGGAAAACACCACCGTGGAATGGAGGGAAACCAAGGCCATAAACCAGAGCCATATCTGCTTCTGCCGGGCTGGCAATGACGCCTTCTTCCAGACAACGGACAACTTCGTTGATCATCGGGATCATAGTACGAGCAATGATCTCTTCACCGGAGAAATTACTCTTCTGTTGGCAGATAGTTGCCAGCAGTTGATCTGTTTGCTCGTCCTGCTCTTTTTTAGGCTTACCTTTCTTATCTTGAGTGTATTTGTAGAAACCAAGGCCGTTTTTCTGTCCGTAACGTTGATTATCATATAAAACATCAATGGCATCTTTATAGTCACGTTTCATACGATCTGGGAACCCTTGGGCCATGACTGATTGGGCATGATGTGCAGTATCAAGACCAATAACGTCAACAAGGTAAGCAGGACCCATTGGCCAACCAAATTCTTTCTCCATGATTTTGTCTATTTGGCGGAAATCACCACCATCACGCAATAGCAGACCAAAGCCAAGGAGATAAGGAAGCAGTACCCGGTTTACAAAGAACCCTGGACAGTCGTTAACGACGATCGGAGTTTTACCTATTTTGCTGGCATAGGCGACTACGGTTGAAATTGTCTTTTCAGACGTTTTTTCACCGCGAATGACTTCAACTAACGGCATGCGGTGTACCGGGTTGAAGAAATGCATACCACAGAAGTTTTCTGGGCGTTTTAGGGATTTAGCTAACTCTGAAATCGGAATTGTTGATGTATTGGAGGCTAGGACGCAATCTTCATTAACCAGAGTTTCAGTTTCTGATAGTACAGCCGCTTTGATTTTTGGATTCTCTACTACAGCTTCAACCACGATTTGAGCCTGTTCGATACCGGCATAATTTAAAGTCGGTTGAATAGAAGAGAGGGTTCTTGCCATTTTTATGGCATCCAGGCGGCCACGTTCAAACTGTTTGTTTAGAAGTTTCGCAGCTTCATTCATACCTAATTCAAGGGCTTGCTGGCTGATGTCTTTCATCATGACAGGAATCCCTTTGCGGGCAGATTGATAGGCTATACCACCACCCATAATTCCTGCACCTAGAACTGCGGCATATTCAGGTGTTGTGACTTCTTTCAGATGTTTTTTTGCCAGTCCTTTTACATACTGGTCATTAAGAAAAATACCTACTAAGGCACGGGCAACACTTGTCTGTGCTAGAGGAATGAAGCCGGCAGTTTCCTGTTTTAATGCTTCATCGCGACCAAATGTAGCGGCTTTTTCTATGGATTTAACTGCGGTGATAGGCGCTGGATAATGAGGACCAGCGACTTTCATCACCATACCTTTTGCCACACTAAAACTCATGCCTCGTTCAATTTCATTGAGTTTCAAAGGCTCTAATTTCGGCTGGCGTGCGGCTTTCCAGTTAAGGTTTCCTGCAATTGCTTGTTCCAGCATTGATACTGCGGAATCAACCAGTTTTTCTTTGGGAACAACAGCATCAATCAAACCGTTTTTCAATGCTTCTTCTGCACCAATGTCTTTACCGGCAGCAATGATATCCAGTGCATTATCAGTCCCGATCAAGCGTGGAAGGCGAACAGAGCCGCCAAAACCAGGCATAATACCAAGTTTGGTTTCTGGCAGCCCAATGCGTACATCCGGGGAGGCTATACGGAAATCTGTAGATAGAACACATTCACAACCACCACCAAGAGCATAACCGTTTATTGCCGAAATGGTTGGCACAGGTAAATCTTCTATCCGGTTTAAAATGCTATTTGAAAAGTTAAGCCATTCTTGCAGTTTTTCTACAGGTGAATCGAATAAAGAGAGAAATTCAGTAATATCTGCACCAACAATAAATGCAGCTTTTTCAGAACGTAATAAAACGCCTTTCAGTCCAGTTTGTTGCTCCAGGCTGGCAACAGCCTTATCGAGAGATGCAACGGTTTTGGTATCTAATTTATTAATCGCGGCTGGGGCATTGAAAACCAGTTCAGCAATGCCATCTTTCAGCCAGCTTACTTGAATTGTTTCACTTTGATAGAGCATGTCGTTCTCCTAAATGAGCGCATACCATCTGGTATGACCAGATGGGTTTGATTGTGGTTATTATGTTAAGTAAATGCAAATGAGTGATTAGTTTTTTGCAAGGGTGATCACAAGTGAGATTTGTATCTCATTGACAATAATTGTTTTTATATTTTGATAAATAAGGTGTTAGCGGGAGCCGATAAATTGAGAGGGTTTTGCGTGATACCTGCAAATATCAATGGCTGTGATAAGCTAATGGTTTAGCCATAAAATAAAAAAGGTCAATTGAAATGGAAAAGTTGGCATCTCTGTACCACGAACATATCTCTACATTGCAGCAACGTACCTGTGAAGCATTGGCTCGTAATCAATTTGATGCTTTGCTGATTCACTCCGGTGAGTTACAGCGTATTTTTCTTGATGATAGAGACTACCCCTTCAAAGTTAACACTCACTTCAAAGCTTGGGTACCAGTAACTAAAGTGCCTAATTGCTGGTTGTGGGTAGATGGTATTAATAAGCCTAAATTATGGTTTTACTCACCGGTAGATTATTGGCATAGCGTAGAACCTCTGCCGACTAGTTACTGGACTAAAGAAGTTGAAATGATTCATCTGGCAAATGCTGGAGATATCAATTCAGTGTTAAGCACTTATGTGAAACAGAATGTTGCTTACATTGGTTGTTCACCACAAAGAGCAAAAGAGATTGGTTTCTCTGAACACAATATTAATCCAAAGTCTGTCCTTGATTATTTGCATTTCTATCGTTCATACAAAACAGATTATGAACTAGCCTGTATGCGTGAAGCACAAAAAACGGCTGTTGTAGGACATTTGGCAGCTTATGAAGCATTTCTGGCTGGAATGAGTGAATTTGATATTAATATCTCTTATCTTATGGCAACAGGTCATCGTGATACAGATGTACCTTATGACAATATTATTGCTATGAATGAGAATGCTGCTGTTTTGCATTACACTGTATTGCAGCACAATGCTCCTTCAGAGATACGTAGTTTCCTGATTGATGCAGGTGCTGAATATAATGGCTATGCAGCAGATATCACCCGTACTTATTCAGCAAAAAGCAATAACGAATTTTCCTCTTTAATTAAAGATATGAATGCTGAACAAAAAGCACTAATCAGTACAATTAAAGCAGGCGTTCGCTATACCGAATATCATGTTCAGATGCATCATCGTATTGCTAATTTATTGAAAAAACATGGTATTGTGAAAGATATTAGTGAAGAAGTTATGGTTGAGAAAGGGCTGACAACGCCATTCTTTCCACATGGCATTGGTCATCCTCTTGGATTACAGGTCCATGATGCGGCAGGGTTTATGCAGGATGATACAGGTACACATTTAGCTGCTCCCGATAGGTATCCTTATCTGCGTTGTACCCGTATTCTGGAGCCTCGTATGGTGTTGACTATTGAGCCAGGTCTTTATTTCATCGAATCTCTGCTTGCACCTTGGCGTGAAAGTGAATTCAGCAAACATTTTGACTGGAATAAAATCGGGATGTTTAAACCTTTCGGTGGTATTCGTATCGAAGACAACATTGTGATCCATGAAAATAAAGTGGAAAACATGACTAGGGATCTTCAATTGCCATAATGAAGCCTTATTTGATACCCGCAGCTTCAGTGAGTTTTACTGAAGAGATTAAAAAAAGTCGCTTTATTACCTTGCTGGAGCATACTTGCGGGGTGGATGAGGCCAAGGAGTTTATCCAACAAGTTAAAGCTCAGTACCCTGATGCCCGCCATCACTGCTGGGCATTTGTTGCTGGTGCGCCGGATGATTCACAACAGTTGGGTTTTTCAGATGATGGTGAGCCTTCAGGGACCGCAGGTAAGCCAATGTTATCCCAGCTTATGGGAAATAATATTGGTGAAATAACCGCAGTTGTTGTCCGTTATTTTGGTGGAATAAAATTAGGTACCGGTGGGTTAGTAAGGGCATATGGAAGTGGTGTCCAACAGGCACTGAAATTGCTGGAAACAAAATATAAGGTTCCACAGAAACTCTGTTCCTTGCAGTGTGAATATGCCCATATCTCTATGATTGAACAGTTATTACAGAAATCATCAGGGCAAATTATTTCCAGTGAGTATGCAGAGAATGTTACTTTGCGAATTTCACTTCCAACTACCTTAGTGGGGGAAGTCGGTGATAAATTACGTGATCTAAGTCGTGGTGTACTGCATTTAACACCCGATCTGTAAATATTCTCTGTCACTGGATTTCTAAGGAACCAGCTAAATGCATTTTCGTGCCATAACCCGTATTGTTGGGCTGCTTGTTATTCTTTTCTCTGTCACCATGATAATTCCAGGATTGGTAGCACTTATCTATCGTGATGGCGCTGGGCGTGCATTTAGTCAGACATTTATTTTTGCCTTAATGATCGGTTTGATGCTTTGGATACCAAATCGGGAGCAAAAACATGAATTAAAGCCCCGGGAAGGGTTTCTTATCGTTGCTTTATTTTGGATAGTGCTTGGTAGCGTCGGGGCTTTACCTTTCATCTTTTCTGAACAGCCAAATCTTTCTATTACAGATGCATTTTTTGAATCTTTCTCCGGTTTAACAACAACGGGTGCTACGACACTGATTGGGCTTGACTCCCTGCCTAAAGCGATTCTTTTCTATCGGCAGATGCTGCAATGGTTAGGTGGTATGGGGATTATTGTGCTGGCTGTTGCAATACTGCCTCTACTTGGGGTTGGGGGAATGCAACTCTATCGGGCTGAAATGCCAGGCCCCTTGAAAGATAATAAAATGCGCCCGCGAATTGCTGAAACGGCAAAAACTTTATGGCTGATTTATGTGTTACTGACAATCGCCTGCGCTTTAGCATTATGGGCTGCGGGGATGTCAGTTTTTGATGCCATTTCTCACAGTTTTTCAACTATCGCGATTGGTGGATTTTCTACGCATGACGCGAGTATTGGTTATTTCAATAGCCCTGCGATAAATACCATTATTGCGATTTTTCTGCTGATTTCTGGTTGTAACTTTGGTTTGCACTTCGCAGTATTAACGGGACGTAGCCTGACAGTATATTGGCGGGACCCTGAATTCCGGATGTTTATCTCCATTCAATTAGTGCTTGTCATTATTTGCACTCTTATCTTATGGCATCACACTGTTTATAAATCGGGGATAGAGACACTAAACCAAGCTTTTTTTCAGGTTGTTTCAATGGCGACAACAGCAGGGTTCAGCACAGATAGCTTTGCTCGTTGGCCGTCATTTTTGCCAATACTGCTATTGTGTTCCGCTTTTATTGGCGGTTGTGCGGGTTCGACGGGAGGAGGATTGAAGGTGATTCGTATCTTATTGCTATTCCTGCAAGGTTCCCGTGAATTGAAGAGATTGGTTCATCCAAATGCGGTTTATACCCTCAAGCTAGGGCGAAGAGCATTACCTGAAAGGATTATTGAAGCTGTATGGGGATTCTTTTCTGCTTATGCTTTGGTATTTATCATTAGTTTATTATTACTTATCGCAACTGGTATAGATGAACTTTCTGCGTTTTCTGCAATAGCCGCTACACTAAATAATCTAGGACCAGGGTTGGGTGTTGTTGCGGATAACTTCACTGCAATGAATCCGGCAGCCAAATGGATATTAGTTGTAACGATGTTGTTTGGGCGCTTGGAAGTATTCACTTTATTAGTTTTATTTACACCAACCTTCTGGCGTGAATAGTCTATATGGGAGAGGGATATGGCTATGAATTATTTGTTACTTTATTCCAGTCGGGATGGGCAGACTAAGAAAATCATTACCCGAATTGCTGAAAATCTACGCAGATCAGGGGAGGTATGTGAGCTCAGAGATTTATCAGCAGTAAAAAAGATCAATTTGGAATCTTATGACAAGGTTATGATTGGAGCTTCGATCAGATATGGTCATTTCAGTTCGGCACTGAAAAAATTTGCAATCTGTCATCAACAACAACTTAATAAAATGCCAACCGCGTTTTTTGGTGTAAATCTGACAGCGAGGAAGCCAGAGAAGCGTACACCAGAAACGAATGTCTACGTTCGTAAATTCCTGTCTAATACTCCGTGGAAGCCAGATTTGTGTGGTGTTTTTGCGGGCGCATTACTTTATCCTCGTTATCATTGGTTGGATCGGGTAATGGTTAAAATGATTATGAAAATGACTGGTGGGGAAACTGATACAACTAAAGAGATTGAATATACCGACTGGCAGCAAGTTGATCGTTTTGCTGATGATTTTCTTAAAGTAGTGAGTAAAAAATAACTGATTTGTTCTTTTTATCAGTGTTTTGTTGAAAAAATCCGCGAACGGCAGTTTTTTTTAAATAAACGCTTGCCAGCGCCAAAGAACTCCCTATAATGCGCCACCACTGACCGACACAACGCTGATAAACATTGTGAGGTCGGGCAGAGAACCAGCCAATAAGCGCTTGACTCTGCGGGCGAAAAGCGTAGTATACGCAGCCCGGCTGAACGAGAATATTAAATTTTAATTCAGCCTGCTCTTTAACAATTAATCAGACAATCTGTGTGGGCACTCACAAGACCGTATCACAAAAAAATACGTTTTAAAGTCTTGAAGAGTGAACAACAGTTAATTCATTACGAACTAATTAGTCAGAATTCTTTGAGCATCAAACTTTAAATTGAAGAGTTTGATCATGGCTCAGATTGAACGCTGGCGGCAGGCCT
>NZ_RCWC01000003.1 GCF_018448935.1 Photorhabdus noenieputensis
TATCACCTCCGCCAGCTGCGAACGGCAGGCCCCCTGCGTCAGGACCAACCGCGCCCCCGTATCTGCCAGCATCCACGCCACCCGCTCTGCCGGATATTCCGGCGACAGCGGCACATACGCCCCGCCCGCCTTCAATATCGCCAGAATACCCGTCACCATCTCCAGACCCCGCTCAACATACAACCCTATCAGCGTGTCCGCCACCAACTCACCGCCGGTCTCCTCTGCATACCGGTGCCTCAGCGCATGCGCCAGCCGGTTCGACCGCGCATTCAACTCCCGGTAACTCAGCGCCGCTTCCCGGTAAATTAACGCCACCCGCTCCGGCGTCCGTGCCACTTGTGCCTCAAATTGTTCTTGCAAACTCTGCATTAAAAAATCTTTACAATTATCTTCACAAAAAGAAATATCAAACTGTCGAGTCATTTCCTCTAAAGGCATAAATGAAATTTTATCTACTGGCTTATTCAAATCCAAAATGATGTCTTCAAGAATACATCTGAATACTGATGCCATACTTTCTATCATCGATACATTGAAAATATCGATATTAAATTCCCAACTTATCTCAATGTTTTTTTCATTGGGGAAAAGAATTAAACTTAAATCGAACCTAGTATTATTAGTCGCAAAATCTCTATAACTCGTTTCTAAATCTGATAACTTAATCTTTCCCTTATCATGATTATGAAAAATGAACATAATCTGAAATACCGGGTTATAACTCAGTGACCTTACCGGATTCAATTTCTCTACTAGTAAATCAAACGGATAATCCTGATACATATAGGCATTAAGTGCCATTGCCTTTGTCTGTTCCAGCAGTTCACTGAAACGGGGATTTCCAGACAGATCGGTCCTTAATACCAACGTGTTGACAAAAAGACCTACCAGATTTTCCAACTCCGCCCGCGCCCTTCCCGCAACCGGCGTCCCCATCACAATATCCGTTTCATTGCTATAGCGGGAAAGCAAGACAGCAAAGGCCGTCTGCAATGTCATAAACAGAGTGACTCCTTGTGCCTGGCTTAAACAGTTCAGCTTCGCTGTCAGCTCCTCGTTCAGCGTCTGACGGTGAACTGCGCCACGGAATCTCTGTTCTACTGATCGAGGATGATCCAACGGCAGACTGTGCACCGCCGGTAACCCTTTTAACTGCTCCAACCAATACCATTCAGCTTCTTTTAGACTACCATTCTGAAGCTGTTCCCGCTGCCAATGAGAATAGTCTCTATACTGTAGTATTAACGGTATCAGAGGATACGGTGTTCCCTTCAGACCCGCTTCATAAAGCAAGTTCAATTCATGACTGATAATCCCCAATGACCACCCATCCGCCGCAATGTGATGTACCATCAGCAACAACAGGTGCTCTTGCTCTGAACGCCGCAACAATGTGGCACGCAGCATCAGATCCACAGAAAGATCAAATGTTTTCCTTGCTTCTGTTACCAGAATATTTTCTACTTTTGCCTCATCCAACCCAGCAATATCGATTACCGGCACCTCAAATTGCGGAGGAACTAACACTACCTGTAATATCTCCCCATCTATTTCCTGATAGACTGTACGCAGGCTTTCATGGCGTTCAACAATTTTCTTCAAAGCTTCACAGAGAATAACGGTCTGGAGTTTACCAGTAATAGAAAAACATAAGTGAATATTATAGTTAATGTTTTTTGTTTCCATTTTGTCTAGAAACCACAACCTACGTTGCGAAAAAGAAACTAAATTATTGTTGCATTTTTGAGTTATTATTTTTCTTTTTTCCGAATTACGTTGTTTAATTTTCTGCAGAAGTTGCCTACCTTTTTCTTGACTTAAATTATTTATCTTATCCATAAATTCACCTATAAAGTTTCTATATGAACCTGTTATATTCATATTAAAAATAAAAAACGAATAAGTTTTTTAATAAATGAGTAATTAGACGACAACACTCTAAATCAAAAAATATAAAAACTAATGCAATTCCAATAACATATTAAGTATTTAATGTTAAAATTATAACTCTAACCCACTTATCATATCGGTAGAATTTTATTCTTACTAATAACCCTACTCTAAATAGCGTTTCATAATTCCGCTACACACAAAATCCCTCAACTCATTGTTATATATGGAATTATTAGTGGTATAAAATGTAGCACTATTTTATAATCTTATTTATATCGAGCTAAAGTTACATTTGTAAAATATTTCACTATATAAAACCATAAACATTCAAAGTTAATATGGATATCCATAAAAAACCCAGAAACACTCATAGAGCAGAATTCATAAAAAACACACTAATATTAAAAGCTACCGCACGAAATTAAATTAATTTCGGAACAAAAATATTCATCAATACTTAAAGGGAAACTATTACATATAACTATATATTTTAGTATAAATCAAACAAAAATAGACTAACTTAACCAACAATTCAAGAGAGTAATTTAGAAACAATTAATTATCAAAACCATACAATTCAAAAGTTACAAAAAAAAATTATATGATTAAGATAAACAACACCAAAGAAACTAATTATTATAAACTAATACTATAACAATTATATTCATTAACTAAACCAATATATGATTTACTCATTTGATGTTTTTCATGATTTTAAATAGAAAACACTGATGATTAATGTCGCTCTTTACTTACCTACATAATAGAATATTGAAATTATAAGAGTGATATGTTTTGCATTGTGATTATTATGTTTGTTCACACTGATGACGAGTTACCAGCAAAAGCAAGCTTTTTTGACAAAAAGATATTAACTGAGAAAAGTTACCACGAAAGAAATACCAAACCAGACTCACATATATATTCAGGGTATCATCTGGCGTTCTCAATCCTTCGTTATTGCAACACAAATAGTTTATAACATCTATGAGACATGAATGAAAATAGTGATGTTCAAATTCGTTACTAAAATAAAAAATTAGCCCAAATACCCCACTCATGCCCCAAACAGCAAATACAAAAGGTTGATAACGATAGACATCAATAGCTTAATATATCTACACCTGCATATTCATAATCTCCTGATAAGAAGCCACACATTTATTTCTTACCTGGACGCCCATTTGCAAAGCGATACTGGATTTCTGCATCTCCACCATCACATCATTCAATTCAACACCGGGTACACCTAGGGTAAAATCCTGAGTTTGCTTTGTGGCATTCAAACGTGTTTGATTGATTTTACCCACCGCCGCCATTAATTGACTGGCAAATCCGCTCTGCAACGGTATTGGTTTTGCGATACTGGCTGCCTGTAATACCTGAGCTTGCATCTGTTGCAGCACGCCTTCAATTGCCTGAATTGACATAAAAACCTCGTGTTAAACCGCCCTATAACCTACGCAATTCAATGCCATATTAACCCAAAGCTTATACCCTTCATCCTTCAAATTGCTGCTTTCACTTACCCCAGTCACATAGTTCTCTATGCTCCTGGGGATGCGTTCACTTGCCGCCGCGCTGCAAATTGAAATCTATTGGGTATATACGGCATATTTTTAGACTGCCACCCTAACATAGCCCTCTCGATCTAAAGCGGGTAATTAAAGTAAAAAGTCAGGGCTTATTGTGCCATTAAAAGATGAGTGAACAGCGAATAATGACAAAACTGAAAATAGGAAGAATTTTTTCGCTTGCGTATGGGGAGTCTGTTTTGTTACGCCACGCTTTTAGTATTCATGTTGAACAGCAAGGCAAGGATCGTCTATGAGTGCCGCAACAACCGACGTTGAAAATCAAACTAAAGGTTTCAGTGCTATCATTAACCAGATAAAAGCTGATCCTAAAGTGCCATTATTAGTTGCCGGCAGCGCAGCCGTTGCGATTGTCATTGCCCTTTTCCTGTGGTTACGCAGCCCCGATTATCGGGTGCTTTACAGTAATCTGAGCGATAAAGATGGTGGCGATATTGTCACCCAATTAACCCAATTAAATATCCCTTACCGTTTTGCCGAAAACGGCGCTGCGATCATGATCCCTGCTGAACAGGTGCATGAGACACGGCTAAGATTGGCACAACAAGGGTTGCCCAAAGGTGGGGCTGCGGGATTCGAACTACTCGATAAAGAAAAGTTTGGCATCAGCCAATTTAGTGAGCAAGTTAACTACCAAAGGGCATTGGAAGGTGAACTGTCACGCACCATTGAATCGTTGGGGCCGGTGCAAAATGCCCGTGTTCACCTGGCACTCCCCAAACCCTCGCTGTTTGTCCGTGAACAGAAATCGCCCTCAGCTTCCGTTACTGTCGGATTACTGCAAGGCCGTACTCTGGATGAAGGCCAGATAAACGCTATCGTCCATATGGTTTCCAGCAGTGTCGCTGGCTTACCACCGGGCAATGTCACCATCGTTGATCAGACCGGACGTCTATTGACCCAAGCCGATGCGACCGGACGCGATCTCAATACCAGTCAACTGAAATACATTCAGGAAGTGGAAAATCGTTTCCAGCATCGTATCGAAGCGATTCTAACCCCGGTTGTCGGTCGTGGTAACGTTCACGCACAAGTGACGGCACAGGTGGATTTTTCACGCCGTGAAGAGACGGCGGAAGAATATAAGCCTAACCAACCCCCTAATCAGGCGGCGGTTCGCTCAAAACAGTTGAGTGAAAGCGAGCAGAGCGGCGGCTCTCAGGTTGGCGGTATTCCCGGTGCGCTTTCCAATCAGCCGAGCCCTCCGCCGAGTGCGCCGATTGATAAACCAAACACCAAAGAGAACAATAAAAACGACAAGAGCGATAAGAAAGCATCATCCGCCGGTAACAATAATGAGCGCATGGTGAACAATAATCGCAATAACCGCCGTGACGAAACCACGAACTATGAAGTGGACCGGACTATTCGCCATGTGCAACAGCAAGCCGGCGGTGTTGAACGCTTATCCGTCGCCGTTGTCGTCAATTATGTCACGGTAGAAGGCAAAAATGGCCCGGAAACTCAGGCGCTAACCCCTGAGCAATTGGCAAAAATAGAAGCGCTGACCAGAGAAGCGATGGGCTTTTCTAAAGAGCGTGGCGACAGCTTGAATGTGGTTAACACGCCATTTACTGAAAGCAAAGAAAATATCGAGGTTATTCCTGTCTGGCAGAACCCGGTTCTGTTGGAAAAAGCCTTCGATTTTGGCCGCTACCTGCTATTAATTCTGGTGGCATGGCTGTTGTGGCGCAAAATGGTGGTTCCTCAACTTGCTAAAAAACGCGCCGCGGAAAAAGCCGCCCTCGAAGCACAGAAAGTTCAGAAGAGACAAGTGACTGAATCTAGTGCGGAAATGGATGAAAAAACGCGCCAGAAACTGACACGTCAACGAGTCAGTGCTGAAATTCAAAGCCAACGCATTCGCGAACTGGCAGAAAAAGATCCTCGCGTAGTGGCGCTGGTGATCCGTCAATGGATGAGTAACGAACAATGAGCCTGAACGGAACAGAAAAAAGCGCCGTCATGTTAATGACCCTGGGAGAAGATCAGGCGGCCGAGGTGTTTAAACACCTGAACTCCAGGGAAGTCCAGCAACTCAGTATCACAATGGCAGGCATGCGCCAAATCTCTAACCAGCAACTGGTGGATGTATTGGCAGAATTTGAAGAAGATGCCGGCCAGTATGCGGCCCTGAGTATCAACGCCAGTGACTATTTGCGTTCGGTGTTAATTAAAGCGCTGGGTGAAGAACGCGCTTCCAGTCTGCTTGAGGATATTCTCGAATCCCGTGAAACCACTACCGGTATTGAGACTCTCAACTTTATGGAGCCTCAAATGGCAGCCGATATGATCCGTGAAGAGCATCCACAGATTATCGCCACCATTCTGGTTCACTTAAATCGCGGGCAGGCAGCCGATATTCTGGCGCTGTTTGATGACAAATTGCGTAACGACATCATGCTACGTATTGCCACTTTCGGTGGCGTACAACCGGCGGCACTGGCTGAACTGACAGAAGTGCTCAATAACCTGCTGGACGGCCAGAATCTCAAGCGCAGCAAAATGGGCGGCATTCGTACCGCGGCTGAAATTATCAACCTGATGAAAAGTCAGCAAGAAGAGAATGTTATCGAAGCCATGCGTGCCTACGATAATGAGCTGGCACAAAAAATCATCGATGAAATGTTCCTGTTCGAAAATCTTATCGATGTGGATGACCGCAGTATCCAGCGTCTGTTGCAGGAAATCACCACTGACTCCCTGCTCATTGCACTGAAAGGCTGCAACCAGCAACTGCGCGATCATTTCCTCAACAATATGTCTCAGCGTGCCGCAGAGATTATGCGAGATGACCTGGCAAACCGTGGTCCGGTACGTATGTCGCAAGTGGAAAACGAACAGAAAGCGATTCTGCTTATTGTTCGTCGTCTGGCAGAAAGCGGCGAGATTATCCTGAATGGTGGCGACGATAGCTATGTCTGATAAGTTAAACCATGCTGACTGGCAACCCTGGAAACCAAACGAACTGACGCAGTGGGAAAAACTACGAGCCAAACCAGAGCCCGTTGATGACTCGCAAGAAGACTCGGAGCGTAACGAAATCCTTGAACAGGCGGCAATGCTGGATGACCTGAAAGAACAGGCTCGACAAGCAGGCCATGAACAGGGATTTAGCGAAGGTCAAGCGCAAGGTTATGAACAAGGTTACCAAGCTGGATTAGAAGCCGGTTTGGAACAGGGGAGAAAAGATGCTATTCAGCAACAGCAACCTATCACCGAGCAGTGGCAAAATCTGCTAGCGGATTTCCAACATTCACTGGAAGGGCTTGACACGATCATTGCATCCCGCTTGATGCAACTAGCATTGACCGCCGCAAAACAGATCTTAGGTCAGCCCGCGATCTGTGATGGCACTGCCCTGCTCAATCAGATCCGTGAATTTATTCAACAGGAACCGATGTTGAGCGGTAAACCCCAATTGCGGGTTCACCCACAAGATATGCCAATGGTTGAACAACAGTTAGGCAATACGCTCTCGCTACACGGTTGGCGCTTACTGGCAGATAACAAGCTACATCCTGGCGGTTGTAAAATCAGCGCAGAGGAAGGCGATTTAGATGCCAGTCTGGCAACCCGCTGGCATGAGTTATGTCGGCTGGCCGCGCCGGGGGAATTGTAATGACAGCAAGACTTGGGCGCTGGCTGGCGACACTGGATGCTTTTGAGAAGAAATTAGCAAAAACCTCGCCAGTTCGTCGTTATGGACGTCTGACCAGAGCGACCGGACTGGTGATGGAAGCGACAGGTTTACATCTACCTCTGGGGGCAACCTGTCTGATCGAGCGCCAAAATGGCAACAATATTGAAGAAGTTGAAAGTGAAGTTGTCGGTTTTAATGGCGAAAAACTTCTCCTCATGCCACTTGAAGATCTGGAAGGCATTGTACCCGGTGCCCGGGTATACGCCCGTCCGTATAGTGAAGATTGTGGCAGTGGACGCCAGTTACCACTTGGCCCGGAACTGTTAGGACGAGTTTTAGATGGTGCCGGTCGTCCACTGGATGGTTTTCCTTCGCCAGATACCGGCTATCGCGCCCCTCTCACCACACCGCCAATCAATCCTCTGCAACGTACGCCAATCAGTGATGTACTGGATGTCGGTGTACGCGCGATTAATGCCCTACTGACCGTAGGCCGTGGGCAACGTATGGGGTTGTTTGCCGGTTCCGGGGTAGGTAAAAGTGTCCTGCTTGGCATGATGGCGCGTTATACACAGGCTGATGTGATTGTCGTTGGCTTGATCGGTGAACGTGGCCGAGAAGTTAAAGACTTTATTGAAAACATCCTTGGTGCTGCTGGCTTAGCTCGTTCAGTGGTTGTCGCCGCACCCGCCGATATCTCACCGCTGTTGCGCATGCAAGGTGCCTCCTACGCCACCCGTATCGCTGAAGATTTTCGTGATCGGGGTAAACATGTATTGCTGATTATGGATTCATTGACCCGTTACAGTATGGCGCAACGTGAAATTGCCCTGGCAATTGGCGAACCTCCGGCAACCAAAGGTTATCCGCCTTCGGTTTTCGCCAAACTGCCGGCACTTGTGGAACGTGCAGGCAATGGAGTGAATGGTGGCGGCTCAATTACCGCGTTCTACACCGTACTCACCGAAGGTGATGACCAACAAGACCCGATAGCCGATGCTGCCCGAGCAATTCTGGATGGTCACATCATCCTCTCCCGTTCGCTGGCAGAATCAGGGCATTACCCGGCCATTGATATTGAAGCCTCTATCAGCCGCGCGATGACCTCACTCATTGATAAGCAACACTATCGGCGGGTACAGCAGTTCAAACAACTACTCGCAAGCTATCAGCGTAACCGTGATTTGATTAACGTCGGTGCTTATGCGGCAGGCAGTGATCCGCTACTGGACAAAGCCATTGAGCTTTATCCCTACATGGCGCAATTTCTACAACAAGATATTGAAGAACGTAGTGAATATGAAGCGGCCTGTATTCAATTACAGCAGTTGTTACCTACGTAACGTAACGATTTTTTGGGTGTTGCCATTAAAGCGAGGAATAAGATGCAGCAACAATCACCTCTCATGACCTTGCGTGACCTTGCACAAAATGCAGTGGAAAAAGCCGCTACTCACCTGGCACAGGTTCGTCAGAACCATCAGCAAATGGAGCAACAACTCACAACGTTGATGGGCTATCAGGATGAATACCGGGAACGCCTGAATGACACACTGAGTAATGGTATGCCATGTACCACTTGGCAAAATTATCAGCAATTCATGAAAACGCTGGAAAAAGCGATTGAACAGCACAAATTGCAGCTCAATCAATGGCAGCAGCGACTTGATACGGCTTTATCACAGTGGCGGGAAAAACAACAGCGCCTCAATGCTTTCGATACTTTGCAACAACGGGCAGATAACAACCGAAGATTACATCAGAACAGAACGGAGCAGAAACAGATGGATGAGTATGCCCAACGTAGCGCACAACGGAGAAATAAATAATGAATCTCACTCTTTTGCCTGCCGACCTGAAACCGACAGAAAACCAGCCAACCCGTAGTGATTCACTCGCTGATGTCGATCAGCTTTCAACTTTTGCGCAGTTTCTTAATCTGGAAACCGAACTGGCACAAAAAAGCGTGGCCAAATCAGAAAAAGTGTCATCCAAAGAAGAAGAGATTGATGATACAGACAACGGTTTGTCGCCACTGTTATCTATTTCCAACGAACTATCTATTTCAAATGAACTCTCTATCGCAAATGAATTATCTATCCCACATGAAATACCAACGGAGTCTATTACCTCCTCGCAGATTCCCCTTGATGTAACAGCCGATGCAAACAAACAATCGGTTTCTATTGATGAGAAACTTATGTCAGCAGAAGAGCTGGCGGCAAGTTTACCTATACAATTATCCGGGTTAGCTATCAAATCAGAAAACCCGAAAAGTGGCCTCCAACCTGACGGACTCATCAAACATAATGATAAGAACCGTCAAATTAGCGCTAAAGAATTAGTCGCTACAGGATTATCGACGGAGGAAAGTCCTCTGACAGCGGTTTCAGAACAGCTAAAACAGGAAGCAGAAAAAGCAGAAATGCTTTTTAAAGCCAAACCTGAAAACGGACTGGTGCAACATTCACCAGTAAAACCTAAGCTTGCCTCAGCAACTATTCAACACGGCATTCAACCTGAAAGTGCAACGCAAAATCATCCGCGTGAATCCGCACTGATTCAGACCACCACTCAAGCTGAGATCCAGCACGCACCGACCGCCACTGAAAATCAACAAATCGCCGCTGTAACAACCTCTCCCCTGCTCTCCGCAGGGCACAATCAAACAGCCCAGTTTCAGTTATCTAGTGCCTCTACCCCCTTACTGAATGCCCAATTGGGTAGTGAAGAGTGGCAACAACAACTAAACCAGCAAATTATTTTATTCAACCGCAACGGCCTGCAACAGGCAGAGTTGCGCCTGCATCCACAAGAGCTAGGTGCCTTGCAAATCCGGATGTCCGTTGAAGATAATCAAGCGCAATTGCATCTTGCATCGGCTCACAGCCATGTCCGGGCAGCACTGGAAGCCGCATTACCTGGACTTCGCCACGCACTGGCAGAAAGTGGTATTCAACTGACCCAAAGCAGTGTCGGCAGTGACAACGCCAGTCCGTGGCAACAAGAACAACGCTCTGATTCACAACATTCAGGCGGAACCGCAAGTCGTCATGCTGATACCACCTCAGAAAACCATTCCGCCACTGAATCCACAGTACGTTTAACCCCTCATCAACTGGCATCGGTTCGGGGAGGTGTGGATATTTTCGCCTGATAATGAACGAATCCCCAGCAGCATAAATAACTATGTTACTGGGTAACCGGGTGACAGAGGTAAGTGAAAGCAGCCGACAAAACAGCAACTTGAAAGATAACGGGTATAAACCAGATTCACAACAAACGAACGAGTTAGTAGTTTTTTCCCCGTTTGTTCCAGCTATTGCCTACGGAAATACGCGGGATAATGATCATCGATATTGATGGATAAGTCAGTCCACCACGGAACGCGAGGGCACTTATCCGCAACAAAAACAGGAACTTGTCTGTCCATGTCTGACTATAGTTACGAACATAAACGCAAAAATCCATTTGGGATGATACTGTTAGTACTGATTGCCGTTATCGGTGCCGCCATTGGGGGATACAGTTGGTGGGCGCTTAAACAGGCAAAAGAGAGTGATTCTACAGCATCTAAAGCCATAGAAGTCCCTGTCTTTATGACTCTGGAGCCTTTTACCGTCAACCTGATCGACAATGAAGATCACTTTGACCGAGTGCTCTACATTGGCGTGACTTTACGTTTAGCCGATGAAAAAACTCGCCAGCGCTTTCACGAGTATCTGCCGGAAGTTCGTAGCCGTATGTTGTTACTACTATCACGCCAGAAATCGGCCGAGCTGGCTCATGACAGCGGTAAATTGCGTCTGATGGACGACATCAAGCAAACACTACTCCCAACCTTGGTGCCCGGTGAACCGGATCAGGTCATCACCGATGTGCTGTTTACCACGTTTATTCTGCGATAATCACCATGAGTGACAATATTCTTTCACAGGCAGAGATTGATGCTCTGCTCAATGGCGACAGTGCCAGTGACGACGCAGAAAATACCGCGTCTAGGGAAAATGAAGTTCGCCCTTACGATCCCAATACCCAACGCCGTGTTATTCGGGAACGTCTGCAAGCACTGGAAATTATTAATGAACGCTTTGCCCGTCAATTCAGGATGGGGTTGTTTAACATGCTGCGCCGTAGTCCTGACATTACCGTCGGCGCAATAAAAACTCAGCCTTATCATGAATTCGCCCGTAACCTGGCGGTACCGACCAACCTTAATCTGGTTCATCTGAAACCGTTGAGAGGAACAGCGCTGTTTGCATTCGCACCAAGCCTGGTTTACATCGCGGTAGATAACCTGTTTGGCGGGGATGGTCGTTTCCCGACTAAAGTAGAAGGCCGTGAATTCACCCATACTGAGCAACGCGTGATTAACCGGATGTTACGTATGGCGCTGGATTCCTATCGTGACGCCTGGAGTGCCATTTTCAAAATTGAAGTGGAATACATCCGCTCTGAAATGCAGGTGAAATTCACCAACATTACGACATCACCGAACGATATTGTGGTGACAACGCCGTTTCAAGTAGAAATTGGTGCGTTGAGTGGTGAATTTAACATCTGTATTCCGTTTGCCATGATCGAACCCCTACGGGAACGTCTAACCAATCCACCGCTGGACAATGTGCGGCAAGAAGACAGCCTGTGGCGGGAAAGTCTGGTAAAACAGGTTCAGCATTCAGAGCTGGAACTGGTCGCTAACTTCGTTGATATCCCGCTGAGGCTGTCAAAAATCCTGCAACTTCAGCCGGGCGATATCTTGCCTATTGATAAACCCGAACGCCTGATCGTTCACGTTGATGGTGTGCCGGTGCTCACCAGTCAGTACGGAACATTAAACGGGCAATATGCCCTGCGTGTCGAACATCTTATTAACCCTGTTTTAAATGCTCTGGATGAGGAACAGCCCAATGAGTGATGCTAAGCAACCCACAGATACCGCTGCAACCGGATCTGCCGAAGATATGTGGGCAGAAGCTCTGGAACAACAGGCCGCGCAACAACAAACCTCTGACAGTAGCGCGGCGATTTTTGAATCTCTGGAGCCTCAAGATACACTGGCTCACCTGTCGGATATCGACCTGATACTGGATATTCCGGTCAAATTATCCGTAGAATTGGGCAGGACCAAAATGACCATCAAACAACTACTGAGATTATCTCAAGGTTCAGTAGTTTCCCTTGATGGCCTTGCCGGGGAGCCGTTGGATATTTTAATCAATGGATATCTGATTGCTCAGGGTGAAGTTGTGGTTGTATCCGATAAATACGGTATTCGTATCACCGATATCATCACCCCTTCTGAACGTATGCGTCGCCTGAGTCGTTAATATGGCTTTCCAGCCCTCTCTGCATAATGGCGCGGCACAACCTGCCGCGCAAACCCAAGCGGTTACTCAAGTAGCCACATCCGCGCCACTTCCCGCAGGTCAGACGCTGATGCAGGTCAGCAGCGCACTGGCGGGAGTGTTGCTATTGATTTTCACCCTCACCTGGTTAATACGCCGCATGGGGTTGTTTGCCAACAAAGGGAAAACTCAGCAACAATTAAGTATCAAAGCCAGTTGTTCTCTGGGACAGCGTGAACGTGTCGTCATTGTAGAAGTTGAAGATAACTGGCTAGTACTGGGTGTCACTGCTCAGCAAATTAATTTATTACATCAGATGCCAATACCTGAATCGAACCGTGATAACGCCGAAGGTCAAACTATAAAACCGGCACTGTTTGGTCAAATTTTAAAAAATACGCTGATGCGACAAGGCAAGGATGATGAAAAAAAGTAGTTCTCTCTTTACGACAAGGGATAAGTTTGCATTGTCATGCCGCCTGGGGATGATACTCGCTGCGCTTATTTTACCGCTGGATGCCGCGGCACAGTTGCCGGGCATCATCAGTCAACCGCTGGCAAACGGCGGACAAAGTTGGTCACTACCGGTTCAAACGTTAGTTTTCATTACCGCGCTGACTTTTATTCCCGCCGCCTTACTCATGATGACCAGTTTTACCCGCATCATTATCGTGTTGGGTTTATTGCGGAATGCTTTAGGCACCCCATCAGCGCCGCCTAATCAGGTTTTACTTGGACTGGCGCTATTTATGACGTTTTTCATTATGTCACCGGTTTTCGATAAAGTTTATCAAGATGCTTATCTGCCTTTCAGTGAAGATAAAATCAGTCTGGAAACCGCATTAGAAAATGGTGCTAAACCATTACGGCAATTTATGTTGCGTCAAACAAGGGAAAACGATTTAGCGCTATTTGCTCGTCTTGCTGATCAACCGCCATTTGAAACTGCCGATTCCGTTCCTATGCGAGTATTAATGCCGGCATTTATCACCAGCGAATTGAAAACCGCTTTTCAGATTGGTTTTACCCTGTTTATTCCATTTTTGATTATTGACCTGGTGGTCGCCAGCGTATTGATGGCATTGGGGATGATGATGGTGCCCCCCGCCACCATCTCACTGCCCTTCAAACTCATGTTATTTGTACTGGTTGACGGCTGGCAATTACTACTGGGTTCTCTGGCACAAAGTTTTTACGGTTGACCTGAAAAGAGGCAAACATTATGACTCCTGAATCAGTCATGGCATTGGGAACAGAAGCCATGAAAGTCGCGCTGGCGCTGGCTGCGCCGTTGCTATTAGCGGCTTTATTATGTGGTTTAATTGTGAGCTTGTTGCAAGCTGCAACACAGGTTAACGAAATGACACTATCATTTATTCCCAAAATTCTGGCGGTATTTGTCACTACCGTTATCGCCGGTCCCTGGATGCTAAACCTATTGCTGGACTACATGCGTGAACTCTATAGCAGCATACCGGTGATAATTGGCTAATTATGATCTCCTTTAACAGTGAAATGCTGATCCAGTTCGTCAGTGAATTTTTCTGGCCGCTGGTTCGGGTGCTTGCGCTGTTCAGTACTGCGCCATTATTCAGTGAAAAACAGGCACCTAAAAAAGTCAAAATCGGACTGGCAGTGATGGTAACACTGCTCTTGATGCCAAACCTGCAACCTGCGCAAGTGCCTATTTTCTCTGTTGCGGCATTCTGGGTGCTGCTCCAGCAAATCCTGATTGGGGCATCACTTGGCCTGACAATGCAAATTGCCTTTGCCGCAGTGCGTCATGCCGGTGAAGTGATTGGTTTACAAATGGGACTCTCATTCGCTACCTTTTTTGATCCCTCCGGCGGTCCGAACATGCCTATATTGGCACGAATCTTTAACCTCTTAACCTTACTGTTATTTCTGGCTTTTGATGGTCACCTATGGCTATTATCGGTTCTGGCGGACACATTCCAGATTATTCCGGTACAACCACTGCAACTCAGCGCTCAAGGGTTTTTATTGCTAGCACAAAGCGCCAGTATGATATTTATCAACGGCATGATGCTGGCTCTGCCATTAATTACGCTGTTATTAACACTGAATTTATCATTGGGGATTTTAAACCGGATGACGCCGCAACTTTCCATCTTTGTGGTCGGTTTTCCATTAACACTGACTACCGGTATATTGGTACTCACACTTTTAATCCCGATGTTAGCGCCATTTACCGAGCGTATGTTTAGTGAATTATTTAATCGACTGGCAATAATTATAAATGGAATGATTATTTAAAGATATTTTTTAACACAAAGTTCACCTAGAAAAAACCTTCCGTATTTTATACGATATAAATTGTACTGTTTTATGCTATAAGATCTTATCGACAAGTAAAAAAAACGCGGGTTTTAATTAACTAACAGCTTATTTTCAAAGATATTATTAACCCAGAAAAATAAAATAGACTAACGAGATAGGAGCAATAAATTAATGAATATAGAGCAAGAGTTATATCATGCCGCAGTTAACTTAATTGAAAAACGATACCCAAAGGGATGGGGTGGCGCTGCCGCAGTACGAACAGAATCGGGCAAGATCTTAACCAGCATTGCCCCTGATACCAAAAATGACGCATTATCCCTTTGTATGGAAGTTGGCGCTTATTTGGAGGCTCATAAACTGAATGAAGCGGTAACGCACTCTATATGTCTCTACCGTGAAGATGCCGGTTGTGAATATATCATTTTGTCACCCTGTGGAATATGTCGGGAACGTCTGGTTCATTGGGGAGGCTCCGTAAAAGCGGCGGTGACTAATGAGAAAAACGAGCTGTTATTTAAAACCATTCGTGAATTGCAACCTTATCATTGGTCGGCCGTTAATGGCGAAAAACTCTAATATATGTGCTTTATTTTAACTTGGTTACTTATTTTATTGCCAAGTATTAACTATTTCCAGTGGTTAATACTTGGTTATATTAAATGAAATTATTAGTTGAACCCTCCTATAACAATAATTTAATCATCAAGACACATTAACTTAAAACTTTAACAAACTATAATTAAAAGCAATCATTATCATCTTCATTTATTAACTTAACTAAGACTTATCAATATATCATTTTACTTATTAAAGATATTTTAAATAAATAATTCACAATATTATTTATGAGAATAAATAAGAGGCAATAATAAATTTTTTACAATAGGTGACACTATTCGGATTTAATTTTATCTAAATATTATATTTTACCGTCCTTCTGGTAATATTCTACCCATTTAAGTCCTACACTGTACTTACTTTGTAACACATTACGATGGAATCATTAGCTATGAGCGAAACTACTTTTACCTTTAGGGTTGATGATGCCCTGAAAAATGACTTTACAGCGGCAGCGAAATCACTCGATCGCAAAGGCGCACAGCTACTACGTGGCTTCATGCGCGATTTCGTGCGTCAGCAACAAGAAGCGAGCGTTCATGATGCTTGGCTCCGCAGGCAAATAGAAATAGGCCAAGCTTCTGCCGATGCAGGAAGTCTAGTGCCAGCCGACCAAGTTGAGGCTAAATTTTTAGCCCGCCGCAAAGCCACACTTCGCCGTTTTGAGGCCAAGTAATGCAATTATTTTGGACGCCAGAAGCCATTCAAGACCGTGAGGAAATATATACCTTATGGATTTCAAAATGCATCGCGACGGCAAGGGAAATTTAACCGGAGTAAATTCCATGCCCAAAATCAACTTTATTACTGATGAAAACGGTGCGCGGCAATCAGTAATTCTGCCTATCGCGGAGTATGAACGTCTACTAGCCCTATCTTATCGTGATGAAGATTATGTATTAGTATCATATGAAGTAGGTGAAAATGATGAAGAAACTATCCCACATGAAGTAGTTGGGATCATGGTTGAGCAACAAATTAATATCATTGCTGCTTGGCGTATTTATCGCGACTTGTCACAATCAGAAGTTGCAGAAAAACTTGAAAGATAACGGGTATAAATCTGTCCTCGATATAGTATGCTTAATACTTCTGTATTCTCATTTTTAAATGATTATGACAGGTTAAACAAAGCGGAATCTTTCCCTGGTGCTACGGTGCTACCCCAGTCAGCAGGGAGGGCATGACTTATATAGTAAATATAACCAGTATAGTAAATATAACCGGATTTTCGTGGAGAAAAAGATGACAATAACCGCTATTATTACCTCTCTCATCACGGTAGGACTTATCGGCTGGGGGATCACTATTTATAACCGCCTGGTTGCTCTGAAAGAGCAGACAAGCAATACATTTGCCAATATCGATATTATTTTAAAACAGCGCGCAGAACAGATCCCGCAGCTTGTAACCGTGCTGGAAAAGTCTATGGAACATGAACGTGATATTTTTACTCGGTTAAGTGATGCACGGCAGGGATATCTTAATGCCAATACCCTCACGGATAAAATCAAAGCCTCCAATGAAATGAACAATGCATTCCGATCTGTACTGGCCGTAGCTGAAAACTATCCGACACTGATTTCAGGTTCCCAATTTTCACAATTGCAGACATCGGTGACGGATCTAGAAAATAAAATTGCTCATCGCCGCGAAATGTTTAATGATGCGGTAACGGAGTATAATACGGCGATTTATCTATTCCCTGATCTGATTTTTGCCCGCATGTTTCATTATCAGAGGCTGCCTTTGTTAGAAATCAGTCAGGAAGAAAAAGCCTATGACGGTATCAAGTTTAAATAAATCAGATGGTAAACCTTATGATGACTATGATATTTTTTACTTTTATTTTTGTTTTTTCCTGTGTATTAATCTTCATGATCAACCTTCTTTTAAAAGAAGTCGTGGGATTTAAACGCCTTCACTGGCTTTCCGTTCTTTTAATCGGATTGATCATCACCAGCACGATTTTTTATTTCGATTATCCTTTCAAACATTTTTTCTATATATTCTTTGGTATCCTTCTTCTTATCCTTGCCATAGCGACTTTAATAAACGTCACTTCGTTTGGGAAAAATGCGGTAGAGTATTATAGACAAGCACGACAGTCCGGTAAATCTGCCAGCAAGGCAACTTGGCAGGCGATTTTAGGCTCAACGGCTATTGCCATTTTTCTGATTGCTTTTTTTGTTTCACCCAATGCCTTATTTGGCTTATTTTTCTTACTATTTATCTATAACCGTCTGAAAACAACACCGGAAAAAAAATTCCTTAAATTTCAGCAAATTTTGCCCACATCAAAAATCCGTTCAATCGCTATGGGCTTGGTAGAAGTAGAAGGAAAAATAACAGCAGGAACTCACTTTAAAAGCCCTCTGAGCAGAAAGCTATGCTATGGCTATCGTTATTATGAATATGATATCAGCGAAGATTCAGAAGGCGATAAACGTTATTCTTTGCGTCATTCGGAAGAAAAAATCCGTCAGTTCACTTTAACCGATGATTCAGGATCAGTCCGTATTGATGCAACACCAGAAACGTTGACATTTGTGAATTTTTCTTCCTATCAGAATTATGAAACCAATTCCGTTTCTTACCAAGAGTATTTGTTATTTCCAAATGAAGAGTATTTAATTATTGGTACAGCTATTGAAAAAGACGATCAAGTTGTTATTACTCAGGCTGCTCCTCACAGATTACTGGGAATTGCCTCTAAGGGATATTTGGGTGCCTGGAATGAAGTTGCGCCAATGCGCCGTAATCTTGCAATTACCGTCATTAGTGCGGCAATCCTGATTGCCTTTATTATGACCGTTCCTTATGAATATCAGTCTCATCATTTAACGGTTTTTTATCGTGAATCTCCATTACTGAAATGGCTATTTTAGAGATAACAGCAATGGGTGGATATCTTCTCGCTTTTATTATTCTGGCCGTCATCCTGATTATTGCGGTTCGTTATCTCGTAGGCGTTTTTAATAAAATCATTATGTTAAAAAAATACCGGGATAAAGCGTTTGCTAATATTGATATTTTACTGAAAAAACAGGTTGATTTAATTCCACAACTTATCACGATAACAGAACAAGCAATGGCCCATGAAAAATCGCTCTTTCTGCAACTATCAGAAGTCAGGAAAAACTACCCCAGTGCAAAAATAACCGATGAAAAGGTGAAAATAGGTAATACATTAGCACATCAGTTGTTGTCATTTCTGATACTTGCAAAAAACTACCCGGCCCTAATTAGTCAGCCATCTTTTCAATATTTGCAAGCGCAGATCACTCTGCTGGAAAATCAGATTGCAGACAGACGTGAATTCTTTAATGAAAGTGTTGCTCTTTACAATACCGGGCTCCGGCAGTTTCCCAATATCATTTTCGCCCGGATATTAAGATATAAACCTAGCCCAATGCTGAACCCCATACAAGGATAAAACCCATGTTTACCATTCCATTTGATTTATTCGGATTTGTTGATGCCATCCGTGGTAATCCGGGTATTTTAATCGTCACGGCGGTTTTCGGCCCTGTGGGTGCAATGTTATGCCTACTTCCCTTTGCTCGAATACCGGGAATTAGCCAGGTTATTCAGACACTGGTTATCAGTCTATTAACCTCTGCTTTTGTTAATTTACTCTGTGTCGTGGTCATTTATTTAATCTTTACAAACGATATTATCCGCCTGTTCTGGAGCTTGATTATTGCCCAAACGGCCTGTTTGTCTTTTTGGTTTATTAATAAAGAAGCCGTGTTTAAACTGGCTGAACAGGATGACGCCATGCGCCAGAGACATTCGAAAATAGAAAGAAAAAATAATACCAAGAAAAAGAAAAGAAAGCAGAGGAAATAAACATATATACTCTATGGATTTCAAGATACCTCTAAGGGCTACGTAACTACGTAAACATACGGAGCAAAAGAATATGGCTAGTATTCAATTTATTACAGACGAGCATGGCAAAAAACAAGCCGTTATTTTACCAATGGACGAGTACGAAAGACTGTTGGCAGCTGCGGATCATGATGAAAATTATCAAATTATTCCCTATACAACGGGACCAAATGACGATGAAACTATTCCTCATGAAGTCGTTTCTATCATGGTAGACGATGAAGTTTCACTACAAGCCGCTTGGCGCATTTATCGTGGACTATCACAAACTGAGGTAGCGGAAAAATTGGGTATAAAACAAGCTGCCGTTTCTCAGTTTGAGAAATCAGATCGCCCACGCAAAGCAACGATTGAAAAATTAGCGGATTTATATGATTGCCGAATAAGTCAACTAGTGCTCGACTGATTAAAGTTAGTAAAAAGTTACCAATACGACCAGGCTGAGATCTCACCCTGCTGTTTTCCCACCAATGAAATTGCTGCCGGTATACCACCCGCTTTATCAACCACTCAAATATCCCCTATCGATTCAATCTGGTTATAATGAAAAACCCATTTCCCGACTTTTAACACTAATTTTGTGAATATAAGGGTCCGGGGTTTTACAATCACAAACGGCGCTGCGCATATTAACTGAGAACATGTTTTTTCCTTAACCAATATTAACGCTACCACCACCAATCACAACTCCACCACAACTCACTGCGTCACCGGTTCTCGCCGCAGGTTTACCATCAACAAAAACGGTACTGGAACCACCAGCAATTATGCGTGAATGAGATGAATGTGACGCCAAGCTATCGCCCTGACGAGCTAAAGGAATACCGTCAACTTTTACACTGGTCGATCCCGAAATAACCGATGTCGCTCCACAATCATCATGCGCTGTACCAATATCACCAATCTTTACCGCATTACCCATATTTCTTCCTCCATATCTGGCAGAATTAACATAATTAGTCTTTATCTTGCGTAACCGATAATAGCTTTCTTTTTCTGTTCCCATCAAGTAAAAATATCGGGTCAAATAACCCGATATTGTTATCCATTAAATTACCTGAACAAAACGGCCATTAATTAATGAAAAGATCGGTGCGACGGTAGCCAAAACTGTTTCTCCATCTTCCTCATCAACGTAATAGTAGGATATTGGGGAATTTTCTGGATCTGATTTATTCACCAATCTGACCATTCTGCCCTGATTCATTATTTTAACGGTATAGTCATCCCAATTAATTGGCTTCATTTTGAAACCTTTTTCGTTGATATCACTGTAAGCAGATTGATCAGCAAAAATACTCTCTTCACTTTCATTAGTAGCCCAAGCCCAAGCTTTGAGCGCAACTTTTTGTTGTTCCATAAGAGTATTTATATCTTTGGCATTATAAGCCTGCCAGACCGCCATATAAGCCTGTTGCAATTGCTGACGCTGTTCAAGTGTATCCGTGTAAGGGGTTGCTTTCACCCATTCCCAATCAGGTAAGCCACTGATTCTTACACTACGGCTAAATCGGTACAAGGTCATATTAGGAGGAAATTCTTTCGGATTAAAATACTTTTTCTCTACATGCCCATCTTCTATATTTTGAGCCTGTACCACATGGCGCACTACCGGTGTGCTAATAGCAGCATATTTCGCTTCATTCGCGGGTGTTGTTGCCACAGGCTGACCATTTTTATCAATTGCCACTTCAATTGCCGTCAATACTTCACTTTTTTTACCACGCATAGCCGTCAGTTCCAGCGTACATTTGGCCTCAGGGTTAAAATGATTGCGGTCTTTATCTGATAACGCATCTGAGGAAAACCAACCCAGAGCACCAAACTCCAGACTGACTTCATTTTCACCATTTGCCATTAATAGCATAGAAGCTGTACTGGAGCTACCAAATCCTCGCCCTTCCAAGGCTGAATTACGGTTACTAAACCCGGTTACTCCATTGGTTTTAATATCACAAAAGGCATATTGGATATCGAATAAGCTACGAATATACAACCTCGGTTCATTTGCATTAGCACCTTGCATTACCATCACGCCTAAACCTGACATAGTAATCACGCCTAATAATAGCAATAACCATTTTAATTTCATTTTATCCTCACATTCCGGGTAATCCGGTGATAAGTGGAATATTATTCAACTTTAATATTAACCAAACCCACAATCCCAATGTCGTTTTACAATCACTAAATGCTATATCGATATCACCGACTTTTATTGCATTTCCCATCAAGTAAAAATATCGGGTCAAATAACCCGATATTGCTACCATTAAATCACCTGTACAAAACGACCGTTAATCAATGAAAAGATTGGTGCAATGGTAACTAGAACCGTATCACCATCTTCATCATTAACGTAATAAGATATTGGGGAACTCCCCGGGTCTGATTTATTCACCAGTCTGACCATTCTACCCTGATTCATTATCTGAACCCGGTAGTCATTCCAATTAATCGGTTTCATTTTGAAACTTTTTTCTTTGAAATCATTATGAAAATCTTTGTCAGCAAAGATATTCCCTTCACTTTCATTAGTAGCCCTAGCCCAGGCTTTGAGAGCGATTTTTTGTTGATGACGGATAGTATTCACATCTTTTACATTATAAGCCTGCCAAACAGCCATATAAGCCTGTTGCAATTGCTGGCGCTGTTCAGGTGTATCCGTATAAGGTGTTGCCTTCGTCCATTCCCATTCAGGTAACCCATTGATTTTCACATTACGACTAAACCGGTATAAGATCATATTGGGTGGAAATGTTCGAATATCAAAATAGTTTTCGTCTTTATGTCCAGCTTCTATACTGTCTGCTTGTACCACACGAAGTACAACTGGTGTACTAATAGCGGCATATTTAGGTTCATCCGCAGATACCGTTGCTACGGGTTGACCATTTTTATCCACCTCTACTTCAATAGCCGTCAGTACCTCACTCTTTTTACCGAGCATGGCTGTCAGTTCTAACTTGCACTTCGCTTCAAGATTGAAATGGCTGCGGACTTTATCTGACAAAGTATCCCGAGAAAACCAGCCTAGTGCCCCGAACTCCAGACTGATTTCATTTTCACCATTTGCCATTAATAGCATGGAAGCTGTACTGGCGGTACCAAATCCCCGACCTTCCCGGGCTGAATCTCTATTATCCATTCCCGTTACTCCATTGGTTTTAATATCACAAAAGGCATACTGAATATCGAATAAACTGCGAATATACAACCTCGGTTCATTTGCATTAGCACCTTGCATTACCATCACGCCTAAACCTGACATAGTAATCACGCCTAATAATAGCAATAACCATTTTAACCTCATTTTATCCTCACATTCCGGGTAACCCGGTGATAAGTGGAATATTATTCAACTTTAATATTAACCAAACCTACAATCCCAATGTCGTTTTACAATCACCAAATGCTATATCGATATCACCGACTTTTATTGCATTTCCCATCCTTAGGAAAAATATCGGGTCAAATAACCCGATATTGGCTATCCATTAAATTACCTGAACAAAACGGCCATTAATTAATGAGAAAATCGGCGCAACAGTCGCTAAAATCGTATCTCCATCTTCCTCATCAACGTAATAGTAAGATATTGGGGAACTTTCTGGGTCTGATTTATTCACCAACCTGACCATTCTTCCCTGATTCATTATTTTCACTCTGTAGTCATCCCAATTAATTGGCTTCATTTTGAAACTTTTTATTTTGATATTATGGTAAACAGACTGATCAGCAAAAACACTCTCTTCAGTTTCACCAGAAGCCCAAGCCCAAGCTTTGAGCGCAACTTTTTGTTGATCACGGAGTGTATTCAAATCCTTAGCGTTATAAGCCTGCCAGACCGCTACATAAGCTTGTTGTAATTGCCGACGTTGCTCTGGAGTATCGGTATAAGGGGTTGCTTTCTCCCATTCCCAATCAGGTAAGCCACTGATTTTTACATTTCGGCTAAACCGATATAAAGTCATATCAGGTGGAAATTGTCGGATATTAAAATAATCTTTATCTTCATGTCCAGCCTCTACGTTTTCTGCCTGAATCGTATGACGTACCACTGATGTACTAATAGCAGCATATTTCGCTTCATTTGCAGGTGTTATTGCTACAGGCTGACCATTTTTATCAATTGCCACTTCAATTGCCGTCAATACTTCACTTTTTTTACCACGCATAGCCGTCAGTTCCAGCGTGCATTTGGCCTCAGGGTTAAAGTGGTTGCGGGTTTCATCTGATATCTTATCCGGGGAAAACCAACCTAGTGCGCCAAATTCTAGACTGATTTCATTTTCACCGTTTGTCATAAATAACATGGAAGCCGTACTGGCAGTACCAAATCCCCGACCTCGCCGGGCTGAGTTTCGATTATCCATTCCCGTTACGCCATTGGTTTTAATATCACAAAAGGCATATTGGATATCGAATAAGCTACGAATATACAACCTCGGTTCATTTGCATTAGCACCTTGCATTACCATCACGCCTAAACCTGACATAGTAATCACGCCTAATAATAGCAATAACCATTTTAATTTCATTTTATCCTCACATTCCGGGTAATCCGGTGATAAGTGGAATATTATTCAACTTTAATATTAACCAAACCCACAATCCCAATGCCGTTTTACAATCACCAAATGCTGTATCGGTATCACCTACTTTTATTGCATTTCCCATCCAGAAAAAATATCGGGTCAAATAACCCGATATTGCTACCCATTAAATTACCTGAACAAAACGGCCATTAATTAATGAGAAAATCGGCGCAACAGTCGCTAAAACCGTATCGCCATCTTCATCAACATAATAATAGGATATTGGGGAACTTTCTGGATCTGATTTATTCACCAATCTGACCATTCTTCCTTGGTTCATTATTTTAACAGTGTAGTCGTTCCAATTAATTGGTCTCATTTTGAAACCTTTTTCGTTGATATCACTGTAAACAGATTGATCAGCGAAAATACTCTCTTCGCTTTCATTAGTAGCCCAAGCCCAAGCTTTGAGAGATGCTTTTTGTTGTACCCGTATAGTATTCACATCTTTGGCGTTATAAGCCTGCCAGACCGCCATATAAGCCTGTTGCAATTGCTGGCGCTGTTCTGGGGTATCCGTATAAAGTGTTGCCTTTATCCACTCCCATTCAGGTAAGCCACTGATTTTTACATTTCGGCTAAATCGGTATAAGGTCATATTAGGTGGAAATTTCCGGCTATTAAAGAATTTTTTATCTTTATGCCCAGCCTCTACCTTTTCTGCTTGTATCACATGACGTACCACTGGTGTACTAATAGCAGCATATTTAGCTTCATTCGCGGGTGTTGTTGCCACTGGCTGACCATTTTTATCAATTGCCACTTCAATTGCCGTCAATACTTCACTTTTTTTACCACGCATAGCCATCAGTTCCAGCGTGCATTTAGCTTCAGGGTCAAAGTGATTACGAGTTTTATCTGACATTTCACTTGGAGAAAACCAATCCAAAGCACCAAACTCCAAGCTGATTTCATTTTCACCATTAGTCATGAATAGCATAGATGCTGTACTGCCGGTACCAAATCCCCGACCTTCCCGAGCCGAATCACGGTTATCCATTCCCGTTACGCCATTGGTTTTAATATCACAAAAGGCATATTGAATATCGAATAAACTGCGGATATACAACTGCGGTTCACTTGCGTTAGCATCAGACATAGCAATCACTCCTAACCATAGTAATAACAATTTTAATTTCATTTTTTATCCTTTCATGCCTCTTTACATTCTTGGGAATCCGGTAATAAATGGGATATTATCCATCTTAGGCTTAAAGTTAGAGTCATAACCCATTTCCCATGACGCTGTTTCAGCACCTGGAACAATCTCGGGGCGAACCACAGACCGTTCTTCTCCTATCAGATTAATTCTTAACGGGGATTCTTTGGCTTTTAATGGATCGGCAATAACCCATTTCCACTTCTTTTTGATTTCAAATAAACTTTTTGTACTATCCATTTCTTTATTCTTTGTCTTTGCATCAGCAGCTACCTGAATCTCAGCAACAATCCCATTATGGTAGCCAGCCAGATCGATCCCTTTATCATGCTGATCAAGTTCAAAACCCGCCGCTGTTTTTACAGCCACACCCGCTCCTATTGCAACTTCCATTATCATAATATGGGTCTTAAAGGCGACATTCACTTTTCCTACCAGACTCAATTTCAAATCATTCTTATCACCGGCGTCAAAAGTCCACTGCTTTTGTTTATAAGCGGCACCCAATTGAAAGGACAAATTGCATGTCAAAATAATGCAACATTCCAGATCTAAATATTTTTTATCATTTGAATTCCTGCGAGCCAGCGCCTTCCTGAATTTGGCTGCCACCTTCTCTATCTTGCAATACGCCGCCCCCATTTGAATGAGATCCAATTTTGCCGTCATCCCCATAAAAGGCGCGGCGCTGAAACCTAAAAAATGGGTACGGTCATCCATCGAAGTGGTTCGGTCATAAGCATAAGCCAGTCCAATATTGATGGGGTCCACTTTGAGCTCAAGCAGTTGGTAGCTGCGGGTGCCTTTTGAATCCGGATCGGGTGCCAGGTATTCCTTGGTATAACCCAGTAGCTTTTCCACTCGATTGATAGCCTCTAAATTGGGCAGGGTTTTCCTCACCTGATTAACTTCCGCAAACTTCGCCGAGTAATCCATATCCTGAACCGTTAAAGCGTATTCGACGTTAATCGCCGTCTGTCGGGTCAGATAAAATGGGTCCGTATGGGTTGTCCACCCACTGCGCAGTTTATTGCCATTTTTAGGCTTGACATTTTCCATCGCCTGACGCGCTTTTTTCTGTTCATCACGCCGCTCCTTTACAGAACGTTCTCCGTGGGAAAAATCAAAGCTCAACCCAACCGAAACCATAAAACTGACCGACGGGTAAACCGCTATCGTCGCGTACTGTTGATTATCCAGGCAACCCTGGGTTATTAACTTATAATAACGCGGTTCACTGTACATATCTGTCGGATTAGCAAGATTAGATAAATAAAACCAGACACTTTCCAGGTCACTTTCAATCTCAGCGTCTTTTAGCTGATCTTTATAAAATAATGTCACCTCCTGTGGCGCATTAAATTCTAGCGTTTTCTCTTTCTGCCCCCCCGTTAGCACCGCATGATGTTTAGCCGTGTTATTACATTTACCTTCAATCTGTATCGTCCCTTTTTGACCTTTTCCATCATCAATCAGGCTCATCTTAATTGCCGGTTTTTCAGGCCATACCTGCGTATTCTGACCAAAAGTGACGCTGATTTTATAAATACAGGGGTCTGGGTTGTCGCATGTCATGCAAGCAACACCAGCGCGGGATGAAATAGTTTGCTCTACCATATCAATTACCTTTTAATTACCTAATCGGGGATAAAACCCAATTCGCTTTTTAATAATGTTTCCATCCGATAATAACCCGGCCACTGGGGGTCTCTGAGCGCGGTTAACCATGCCTGCGGGATTTGCTCAAACTGATTGATATGTCTCGCCATCAGTAAATAGAGAAACCCGCCAATGGCGCGTTCATCAGTGATTTCATTATCACGACAAAAATAAAAACAATCCTCCGCTAAGGTTTTATGTTGAATAAATGTCTCCTCATCCATATAGGCGGGAGAATAATGTGTATCAGGGAGCGTGTTTTTCAATACCCGGTCTGAATGTGCCGACAGGGTATCGTATGGCAGATCTATGGTACCGGCACCATTATGGTAATTGACTTCATTAATAAATCGCGTCAGTTTATTAATATATCGTTGTTCGAATAGCTCATTTAACTGAGCATATTGCTTTGTTGTGATCCGCAACATCTTTTGTCTGGAGCCAGCCTCCGCGGGAAATTGTTTTCTGACCACGTGAAAATTATCCTCATGCTTAACACCCATCAGAGAAGTGCTAATTTTATTTATCGGCCCCATGAAACAGTGAATTTCCCAGTCACTGAGGACACTGAGAAACTCCCAGATATTACGCGGATCATAAAACCGGAAAAATACCGGTTTATCTTGATCGGGTAATAATACTTGCAGATATTTGCGTAAATGCTGACGCAATGTTTTCATATCCGCTTTTGAGTGAAGACAAATTCCCCAGCATGTTTGCCATTCCTCCAAATAAAGTCCGACTTTTTCTGTCACCTCCACCAAGTAAGGTGCCACCTTAAGCAGTTCAGGTGATAAAGATTCGTCATAAAGACAAACCGCAGGGGGATTAAAATTTTCCAAGATAAAAAACAATCGGTATTCAATCGCACCGTCAATGACGACATAATATTTTTCAGCGGCCATCAGTCGTTATCCTCCTTCGGACAGTGTGCAACAAACAAGGAACCGACACTGGCGGCAGCTTGCAAAATGACCGGATTCGCCGGACGCAATAAATCCCCGGGACTTCCCCCAGAGTTCAGATTAATAGATGGACCTTTGATATCGACACCATCAGCATGAATAACGATAAAGCTATTACCTACTTTCAGACTGATTTTGTTGCCACCCTGCACCGTAATATCACCATTGGTATCGATACTGAGCATACCCTGAATTTTCTGTGCCACATTGCCGCCGGCCTGCAAAGTTTTGTCACCCTCAACCTGAACAACATAGTTCCCGATGGTTTTATGTTCCTGTTGCCCATCAACAGTGACTTTACGGTTATTGGCAATCACCAGTTCGTCATCATGGCCAATGCTGGTTGTACGGTTGTAATTAATTCGCTCATCCCGGGAATTAAGCACCTTAATCGCCAGATTCTTCTGAGCATGAATAAATACCTCTTCCCGATCTTTTTCATCTTCAAATCTCAATTCATTAAAACCATCCCCTTTATGGGTTTTTGAACGAATTGACATTTGGGTTTTTGCCATCGGCAGGCGGTTAGGCACAACGTTAGTGGCATGATAGGTACGCCCAATAATAATTGGCTGATCTGGATCGCCATGCAGAAAATCCACCAGCACTTCCTGCCCCACTCGGGGGATAGCAATCATGCCCCAGCGATTACCAGCCCAAGCCTGACTGACTCTGATCCAACAAGAACTGTGGTCATTGAATTCGCCATAGAGATCCCAGGCAAACTGCACCCGCACACGCCCGTATTCATCACAGAAGATCTCTTCCCCCTCCGGGCCAACCACTGTCGCAATTTGCAGGCCGTCAATGCGCGGTTTGGGATAAGGCGAGGGGCGCCATACCCGGTTGCGATCGCCAAAGGTGAAGCTGTTCGTTAAGGTCGTCCCCATTTCACCGAAACGGGATTCATCCGCCTGCGGCTGTCTACCGTAATGGCTGATTTTAATGACCAGCCACAGGGTATTAAATTGCTCTTTCGGATGATCAGTAAGCGTAAACCCTGATGCCGGTGCCAGAGCAAAACAGTCACTTTGTGCACGGCCAAACATAGCGTCAGTGCGGAGTGCTTCCAGACGATATTGACTCAGGCGCTCGCCATACTCATCTTTAAAGCGCCCGGGAAAATCATAGTAAGTGTAACTGGGTAAATCTGAACGCTGGTGATTAATTTGGCGTTCGTGATAGTAACAGTCAGCCCCCCACAGCGGATTTTTAAAAGTACGATCCTTCAACACAATGTTGGCAATCCCGACCTGTTCACGCCAGCAGAATCGATTGATGCTGCATTGGCTTCCTGTAGCATCCAATTCTGGGTGATAGGGCAATGAAAATTTGTTATTTATCCGATGAGAATCAATGAAAATAATTATCGGTTCACCCCGCTCCTCAGTGAAATCGAAATAATAAAACATCCCTTCATCAGCCAATAAACGATGGAGAAACGCCAGATCACTCTCATCATATTGCACACAAAATTCCCGTTCAGGATGTTCATAACGCAATTGGCAATAGAAGTTTCTAACGCCATTTTCTTTCAATAATATGTCAATAATTTCAGCCACAGATTGATGCTGAAAAATACGGGAATTAACTCGTAATCCCGCACGCCATAAAGCAGGTTGAATGGTCAAGGCATAATAACTGCGATGACGACCTGTCGTACTTTGTTCAAATTGAGTCACAATCCCAGTTATACTGCGCTCGGGTTTTCCATCACGATAAACGGTCAGTGTCGCAAAATTATCCAGAACATCAGCGAAATTAATATCCGGATCAGCACTGGTTAATATCGCCTCCAGACAAAATAACTCTGACAACGCTTCATCTAGAGTAAACTCCACCACAGCAAAAGTTTTCTCCGGGAGAGAGCCCGCAGTAAGTGTAAAAACCAGCCCTGAATCTGTCATGACATTCCTCCTGATAGCAGGAGGTCGAGACTCAGGAAGTTAAACAGATCATGTAAAACAACCATAATTCCACCCTCTTTTACTTAAATGATTACCGAATATATTCACCGGTAGATTCACTAACCAAACTTTTCTCTGTTCAACATATGAACGGGAGAGTAGAAGATGGAAGAAATAATCAACTTATTTTTTTGAAATAACGACATTTTATTCTAATCAAAAAGGCGGGTTTTGGTGGGAAATTTTAATATGTTGAATGAGTTACGTTAAAATGAATCATAATGATTTGATTTATCAAAATCGCTGGCCCGAATCAGAAATGCAAATGAAAGAGCAAACCGAATTAACGTAATAGCTCAAACGATATGCCTTTTCTTTTATACCCGTCATCTTTCAAGTTGCCTCTTTGTTGGCTGCACTTTCTAACCCCGGTCACATCGTTATCTATGCTCCCGGGGATTCGCTCCCTTGCCGTCGCGATGCATCTTGAAATCCATTGGGTATATGCTTATTAAATTAGCATTCAAATACAATAAATTCATTTATATTATTCCTTTTACATCACTGATAAATTTCAATATTTAACTGTCATGGGAAAGTGTTAAGTTAAATTTCGCAAATAAGATTATCTGTACTATATGTAAAATAATAATCGTCATGATAAGGAAACAATAAAATGAGACTGATATATATAAACTCTAATCAAACCTATGAGGTTTATACTGGTGGAAGTATAATTATGCCCACTATTCGCTACCCTAGTTTTAATATAAAAAACAATGGCCCAGCAACTATTAGGGCAATAAATTACTGGTCACCTCCATTCGGAAGTTATAATCAGTATGCTTTTATCGATATTTTACCCGGTGAAACTAAGTTTGTCCAAAAACTGCCAAACCCGGTTTATTTCTATAAAGTGGAAGTTATTAATCTCAATAATTACCTACACGCAGAAGTTGAAATTACTGATTTCTACCCAAGTCCACATCCGGCACTTTAAGCTTCAACAATATATTTTTTAATATGATTTTTTATTTCAGTATATATTTAACTGCGAAAAAACGGAGAACAGAGAACAGGATTATTTAAATAATAAATAATTATGCAGGATATTTAATTGAGAAAATCGCTGGTCTGAAAACCAGCGATTAATATAAATAAGGAAAACCGAATTAACGAAATATCTCAAACAACGACATGCCTTTCATATCAGCAAATGTCTTATACGATGCTTGAAGTACAGCTTGTTGTTGATAATAATTCGAAATCGCTGAGTTCCATTCTACGTCAACCAGTTGACTCAAACGGCTTTTATTCGCCAGGCTGCGTTCTGCCCCCAAGCTATCTAAGTCTTCTATTTCTCTCAGTTGTAAACCCAATACCGATTCCACCGAAGAGATATTATTCAACGCGTTGCGAGCGCCGCGGTTAGCTTTATTCAACAATTCCAGCGCATCATCACGACTCTTTTGATCTGCTTCGGTAAATGGTGTTTTCAATGACTGAATCGCCATGTCTATGGTTTTAAATATATCAGATTCACTCGATTTGCCATCCGGCTCTTTTATCGGATTACTGGTAGACGAAAGAAAGACCTGCGCCCCGGTATGTCCAATAATCATAGAGCGGTTGCTATCCACTTTCTGAGTCATTTCCTCAGAGCCACCTCGATAGCTAACTGTACCGCTTGTACTCTCATCAAAAGGCTTCACATCCGTTTTATAACCAGCAAAAATATAGCGGCCATTACCATCGGTGGTGTTACCCAAATTCACTAGTTGTTCTTTAAACCCTGTCAGTTGAATAGCCAACGAGTTACGATCTTCGTCACTCAATACACCGTTTACTGTGGCTACCAAACTTTCATGAATATCTTGAACCACACCGACAGCTTTGGATACCACACTCAATTGCATGGAAATCGCGTTCTTAGCAAACGAGCGAGCTGTTATATATTGCTGGTTCTGAGCTTCAGCTTGAGCAACCATGACACCCTGAGATGCCGCCATCGGATCATCGGATGGATTTATCACCCGCTGACCACTGGATAACTGTGCTCCCTGCTGCATCCATTTCGACTGAGCAGTAGTGATACTCGTCATTTTCTGATCGTACAATATATTGGTACTTACGCGCACAATTTCATTCCTTTTAAATATTCAGCTAAATGCCTAAGATATCTCAGGCTATTTTTTATTAAATGGCACGTTTATTAGCGACGGAGTTCCAAAATAGCATTAAATAGCGTTGTAGCAGTCTGGATAACTTGCGCATTGGCCAGATAATATTGCTGTAAGTTTTGTAATGCGCCATATTCTTCATCTACGTTGACGCCGGAAACCGATTGCTGTTCAGCGTAAAGTTGTTTAGTAATATTATTCTGAGTTTCTAAATCAACATTCGCCGTGCTGGTCTGGTTACCAACAGTACTGACCATCGAAGCATAAGCACCAGAAAATGATGCTTTCCCCTCCACCAATTTTTTGTTCTGCAATTCAATGAGTTTTTTAGCATTGACGTTATCACTCGCCCCACCATCGTTAGCACCGGCAGCCGCCAATTGCGATGCATCTTTAATATTAACCGCCATATTGCCAATAACACCATTGACCGCTTTTAGTGTATATCGATCGTTTTCTTTTGCATCGGTTGGATCAACTTCAATTTTTAATCCATCAAATTCCAGTGTATTACCTGTTACTTTGGCAGCTATATCCGCCTTATCAGAGGCACGCTGGATTTTCCAATTAGCCCCATCGTAGCTAATATGATAATCACTGGCTTTTACCACTGAGGTATCTGTATATTCCACGTTAAAATTAGCAGAACCTTTATTTTTACTATTGGCAATCACATCCGGGTTATTAAATGTGAAGAAATCTTCACCCGGTTTGCCTTTTAAATCAAAACCAGCACGATGAACCTGATTAAATTGATCGCCCAATACCAACGCTAATTGGTTTAACTGATTACGGGAATTATCCAGCACTTCACTACGCGCCCGTAATGTGCCGCCCAATTGCCCTTTATTAATGAATTTTTCATCAATCTCAACAACATCACCAAAACCACGATCATAACCTAATGTAATGCGACTGCTGTCCGCATTGGATGAAATCGCTTCTACTCGGTAAGCAGTTGTTCCCTGAACCAGTGTCAATCCCCCGGCAAAAGAGACATTGTAAGAATCGCTATCCTGCTGAATCACACTCACGCCAACCAGTTTATTCAGTTCATTGACCAATTGATCACGCTGGTCCAGTAATGCATTCGGCTCAGCACTACCACCGCCTCTCATACGGGTAATTTCACCATTGAGTTTAGCAATTTGCTGCGCATAGGTATTAATAGACTCAGCCGAATTAGCTATTCCCCGATTAATGTTATTTTCCATTTTACGCAGGAAAGCATCCGCACTTTGCAACTGGTTTACCAGCCCCTTTGATTTACCAATCGCTGTCGTTCTGGCTGCATCATCTTCCGCATTACTGACAACATTTTGTAAACTGGTAAAGAAGTCATCAATGGTGTTTGACAGGTTATTCGCTTTGTCTGCCAGCAAATTATCGATCTGGGAAATTTGCTGAGAATAAGTGGTTAATTCACCTTGTTTCGCCCGCGCCTCAGACAATTGTTGATTAATGAATTCATTATATTGACGGTTAATACTGGTGACAGTAACACCATTTCCAATAAAGCCAACGGACGTCATCGTGCCACCGTTTTGATTGACAACTGTCGATTGCCGGTTATAACCAGGAACTTTGGAATTCGCGAGGTTATTACCCACGGTTCCCAGAGCAATTTGAGCAGCTTGCAGGCCACTCATCGCGGTATTAATAAGACTGTTGGACATCAGAAGATCCTTTTACGTTTTATTTATGTCTCCGCTAGTGGGTGGCGGCAAACAATCTTTCAGATAACTAAAAATAAAAACAATGTCTGAACTGTTTTAATTTATCGGCTGAGTTCAATAAAACTTGAGCAAAATAGCGATCAGAATAGTTTACTCAAATCGTAGCTATATGCTTTCACCGCCTGTTCTCCCGCACCTTTTAGCTGTTGAATAACTGAGACCAGTTTTTTCGCATATCCGGGATCGGTCGCATAACCTGCCTGTTGTAAGGAATAAGCCCCTTGCTCAGCGGTAGCAGAGCGTGCAACGTTGGCGTAACGGGGACTCTCTGTCAGTAATTTGACGTAATCCTCAATCGCTTCCACGTAAGAGCCATAAACACGGAAGTTATCTTTCATTTTCTGCGGCTCACCGTCGATATATTCTGTGGTCAGGATATTGGTTACCGGCCCTTTCCAACCTTTACCCGCTTTAATGCCAAACAGATTATGACTTGGCTTACCATCAGCGGTCAGAATCTCTCTTTGTCCCCAACCAGATTCTAATGCGGCCTGAGCAATAATCAGCAAATGAGGAATACCACTGCGTTGGCTAGCTATCCGGGCAGGAGCTGAGAGCGTAGAGACAAAATTCGTACTGTTCAGCGGCAGCGGTTTAGGCACCGTCTCGGGTTTCGGTACCGTTCGACGGATAAATTGTTCAAGCGCCTGCCTTGGCAAGGTTTGCAAAACTTCGTTATCCAGCGTCATGGGTACCTTACCCGCCATTTCGGCAGGGGTAGTTTTAGCGCTAGCAAGCTGCTTGAGCATCATATCGGCAAAACCTAACCCCTTCTGAGCAATATTCTGCGCGATTTGTTGATCGTATATCGAAGTATAGAGGCGTGTCTGTTCACTGCTCAACATGCCATCTTTAGGCAGAGATGAACGCATACTTTTCAGCATCATCTGAACAAAAAGCCCTTCCATTTGTTGGGCTACTTGCCGTAGCCCCTGTTGTGGATCTTTTGCCAGATTGGATTTTAATGTGTTAACCGACTGTACATCATAAGCCGCACCGGGCAGGGTTAAAAAATCACTCATCAAATGATCTCCAGCTTCGCCCGCAGACAACCCGCACTTTCCATTGCCTGTAAGATTGACATTAAATCATTCGGGGTCGCACCCAATGCGTTCAATGCTTGAATAACATGGCTCAAATTTGCACTGGCGTTAACCTGCTGCAACGCCCCATTTTGTTCACGGACAGCAACTGTCGGATTACGGGTAACAACGGTACTGCCACCGGCTAACGGTGTATTTGGCTGACTAACAACCACCGGATTATCAACAATGACCGAAAGATTTCCTTGAGCAACCGCGCAGCTATCCAGCATGACATTGCGGTTCATCACGACAGAGCCGGTGCGAGAGTTGATAATCACTTTGGCATCGCCGACATCAACACGGACAGTCAGGTTCTGCACATGGGCGAGAAATTTAACCTGCTCACTTTTATCTCTCGGCATACGCAATTGTACTGTGCGGGCATCCAGCGGCGTTGCCGTTCCCGTTCCACCCATACGATTGATGGTATCGCTGATTTGCTGCGCCAGTGTGAAGTCTTCGTTATTTAATTGAAGATTCAGTATGCCATTTTCACCGAACTGGGTAGGTAATTCGCGTTCAATCACTGCACCGTTACTAATCCGACCACCCGCAAGCTGATTGACTTTTACACTACTTCCCCCCGCGCTGGCACCGGCACCACCAACCAAAATATTACCCTGCGCCAGAGCATAGACCTGATTATCCACACCTTTTAGTGGTGTCATCAACAAAGTACCACCACGTAAGCTTTTAGCATTCCCCAGTGAGGAAACCACTACGTCAATATTCTGCCCGGCACGGCCAAACGGCGGTAACTTCGCGGTGACCATCACGGCAGCCACGTTTTTCAACTGCATATTGGTTCCCGGAGGAACGGTAATCCCCAATTGGGATAACATGTTGCTTAAACTTTGGGTGGTAAATGGCGTCTGAGTCGTCTGGTCACCGGTTCCATCCAACCCAACCACTAATCCATAACCAATCAACGCATTTTCCCGTACTCCTTGAACCGTGGTGAGATCACGAATACGTTCCGCTGATACCGTCGTTGTCACCAGAGTCAGCAATACAAGAAGAAGGCTGACAGCAAATTGTTTTATCATAACCATCCCCTGTTAAAATGGTGCGACATTCAGGAAGAAACGCTGTAACCACCCCATGTTTTGCGCTTCATTGATATAGCCATTGCCCACATATTCAATGCGGGCATCAGCGACCTGATTGGAGCTGACAGTATTATTAGCATTAATTGTCCGTGGGTTAACGACACCGGAGAAACGAATAAATTCGGTTCCCTGATTGATAGCAATCTGCTTTTCACCGACCACATGTAAATTGCCATTTGCCAGTAACTGATCGACCGTCACGGTAATCGTTCCTCTGAAAGTATTATTCGCATTAGCGCCGCCTTTCCCACCAAAAGTATTGTCAGCTTCCATATCCAGATCGGTTTTATCTCCACCAATTAGCCCTTTCAGGAAACGGGGAGTCAGTGCTGCGGAAAACGTGTTTTTTCCATTACGGCTGGCATTGGCCGAAGAGTTCTTACTGGCGCTGACATTTTCCTGCAATGTGATCGTCAGGGTATCGCCAATATTTCGGGGTCGGCGATCTTCAAATAGCGGCTGATAACCATAATAAACTGGCTGTACTACTTGAAAAATAGCGCCATTAGGGACTGGCGCGGTTGCCGCAGAAGGTGCTGCGGTGGTTGCTCCCTCAACCAGGGGTTTTTGCGGTATATACGCACAGCCCGTTAGTGACAATACCGCCAGTGCTATACTACAACGCCATTTATGCGCCACATTTTTCCGTAAATGGCGGAACTGACAAACGGCGCTGGTCTCGGCAACAGCCATTGTATCCATCTTCGATACTCTTAATTTATCCCTGAATAACGGGGAAACTGAGTGTTTCCCCGCGGTTCTGATTGACGATTAGGTTATAACTGAGTCAGTTTTTGTAGCATCTGATCAGACGTCGACACCGCCTTAGTGTTAACTTCATAAGCACGCTGAGTCTGAATCATATTGACCAATTCTTCCGCGATATTGACGTTAGATGTTTCGACATATTTATGCTGGAGCAACCCTGCGCCATTGATTCCCGGTGTATTTTCAATCGGTACGCCAGAGCTGCTAGTCTCTACATAAAGGTTTTCACCAATACTTTCTAACCCACTCTCATTGATGAAAGTCGTCAGGGTAAATTGACCTATTTGCTGAGATGCAGATTGCCCCTGTACTTTCACACTGACAATACCATCACTGCTTATGGCGAGGTCCGTCGCATTATCAGGAATAGTAATGGTAGGGAAGATCAAAAAACCGTTAGCAGTCGTCAACTGCCCGTTTTGATCTTCCTGAAATGAACCGTCACGGGTATAGGCGCTGGTACCATCAGGTAACTGAACCTGAAAGAAACCCTTTCCTCTAATAGCAACATTATGGCTGTTATTAGTTTCAGATAAGTTTCCCTGACTATGTATACGTTCTGTTGCTACCGGGCGCACCCCAGTACCTATCTGTAAACCAGAAGGCAGGCGGGTTTGCTCCGATGACATCGCCCCCGGTTGACGAATGTTCTGGTAAAGTAGATCTTCAAAAACGGCACGCTGGCGTTTAAAACCATTGGTGCTGACGTTTGCCAAGTTGTTGGCAATCACATCCATATTGGTTTGCTGAGCATCCAGCCCAGTTTTAGCAATCCATAATGATCGGATCATCGGTTTTATCCTCTGTGTCTAAATCAACTCATTGCTAATAGCTGATTAGCACGTTGTGCATTTTCATCTGAGCTATGGATGACTTTCATCTGCATTTCAAAACGGCGGGCATTGGCAATCATGCTCACCATGCTTTCCATTGGGCTGACGTTACTTCCTTCAAGCACACCGGGCATTAATTTCACCTCATCACTGGCTGGCAAGACATCACCCTGTAACTCTTGCGCCTGTTCCGTCATGTGAAAAAGGCCATCATCACCACGGACTAGCTGATCGCTCTCCGGTTTCACCATTTTTAATCTGCCAAGTTGCCCCAACTGTGTTGGCGGATCACCAGGAATCAGGGCAGATATAGAACCATCCGTCGCCAGGGTTAACTCAGCCTGTGGCGGAATATTGATCGGGCCGTTGTCCCCCATCAACAAGTTACCTTGGACGGTTAACTGACCTTCCGCTGAAATCTGAATGCTGCCGTTACGTGTATAAGCCTCAGAACCATCTTCAAGCTGAACCGCCAGATATCCCCCTTGCCCAATCGCCGCATCCAACGGACGAGAGGTATAGTTCATCGGCCCCTGACGATTGTCAGAACCCGGCGTTGAAGCCACAATCAAAGTGCGGGTATTAAAAGCAGCCCCTTCAACAGGCACCGCTCGCAAAGCAGCCAGTTGCGCCTTAAAACCCGGCGTCGATGCATTAGCCAGGTTATTTGCCGTCACTGCCTGATGTTCTAGTGTCTGACGAGCACCGCCCATTGCGGTATAAATGACATGATCCATAATGCTATCCTGAAACTATCAGCGCATGCTGACCAGCGTTTGTAGGATCTGATCTTGGGTTTTAATGGTTTGCGCACTGGATTGGTAGTTGCGCTGCGCCACGATCATATTAACCAGCTCCTGGCTCATATCGACGTTGGATGCTTCCAGCGAACCACTGAGCAATTTGCCAAAACCGCCAGAATCCGCAATGCCAACCACTGGGCTACCAGAAGCCCCCGTCTCTACCCAAACGTTGTCCCCCTGCGCTGACATCCCCTCTGGGTTAGCAAAATTAGCCAGAACGATCTGACCCAATAACTGGGATTGTTTATTGGAATAAATGCCGACAACGCTGCCATCTGACTCAATACGGTAGCCACTGAATTCACCTGCGGCATAACCGTCTTGCTTGGGTGGTGATATGCTGTCAGCGTCAATCTTTTGCTGTTTACTGCCATTAAAATCAATAGTGATATCAGCGGCATTAGAACCATTCAGAGAAGGAACATTAAATGTAAACTGATTATTGTCACCAATCAGTTTACCGTTGCCATCAAATTTCAACGTCCCCAACGAAGCGGCTTTAGCGCCTTCAACCGCACTATCCTGAGCATGAACCTGCCATTCGTTATCGTTCGTTTTCACAAAGAAAACCTTGATATTATGTGGGTTACCCAAGCTATCAAAGGTGGTGACACTGGTAGGATAGTTATAAGAATCCTTATTTTCTGGCGAGAAAGCCTCTGTCGGTTTTTTATGCATCGAATTAAGGTTGGCTGTCATCGTAACCTTAGTTGTTGCTTTAGCCATCAATATACCTTGAGGTATTGTAATCGGCTCTGGGTTAGCCCCTTTCTGAATCTCCGGCGCGCCACCATTGACACTGGCGGCGGGATAGCCGGTCAATTTCATGCCTTGCATGTTGATAATATTACGGTTCTCATCCATCTTGAATTGACCGTTACGGGAATAGTAGATCTTACCATCACCGCCTTGCATACGGAAAAAACCGCTTTGAGTGATCGCCAAATCAAGTGTGCGATTGGTCGTCGTTGGCGTACCATCTTTAAAATTCTGATTAACACCCGATATTTTTACCCCTAGTCCCACCTGAGAACCGGCAAAAATGTCAGAAAAAGCAACCGTGCTGGATTTAAAACCATATGTCGCCGCGTTAGCGATATTATTACCAATAACATCCAAATTACCTGCCGCGGCATTCAAACCACTTACTGCTTGTGAAAAAGCCATATTATTCTCCGTTAAAATTCTTGCTTGTTAAAGAATCTGACGTATCTGATCCATAGTGACGGCCCCGATCCGTCCTAAATCTAACCTGGCACCGTCCGCGTCACGAGTAATACCCTTCACCTCCGCATGTCTCAGCGGCTGAAATACGCTCGGGCTGCCTTGATAGCTGGCCGAAATGGTGAATTTATAAGCACCATCCTCAGCCATAGCACCATCTTCTTTTGCGCCATCCCAAGTGAAATTCTGAACACCCGCGTCCAACGCACCGAGGTCAATTTGGCGTACAACCCCGCCTTGCTTATCAGTAATGGTGACTTTCACACTATCTGCCGGCCTTGCCAGCTCAATACCATATCGTGACGAGCTGATGCTTCCATTTTCCTTTGAACCCACCAGAATGGTATCCCCTGGGATCATCACATTCCGTCCAATTAGAGCCGATGCCTGTACAGGCTGGTTATTATTTATCTGACCGACAATAGACCCCAGTGTGGTATTCAGCTTTTCGATCCCCGCAAGGGTGTTAATCTGCGCCAAATGGGAAGTCAGCTCATTGTTCTTCATTGGGTTAGTTGGATCTTGATTTTTCATTTGCGCGACCAGCAATTTCATGAAGTTGCTATTCAGCTCTTCACTGTTCTTTTTCTTGCCGTTCGATGCTAACTCACCAACAGTCATGTTATTCAGTGATTCATTCACTGAACCGGTAATAGCCATGAGTCACTCCTGTTACTGACCTAACGTCAATGTTTTCAACATTATCGATTTAGTTGTATTCAGCACTTCAACGTTGGCTTGATAACTACGGGAAGCGGAAATGGTGTTAATCATTTCTCCGACCACATCAACGTTTGGCATCCGTACATACCCCTTTTCATCGGCCAATGGGTGCCCTGGCTGATACTCAAGGCGGAAAGGAGTGGGATCATCAACAACTTCACTGACTCTAACGCCGCCGGTTTCTTGCCCTGCCGGTGCGGCAACACGGAAAACAACTTGTTTAGCCCGATATGGCTGACCATCAGGCCCCGCAACACTATCGGCATTTGCCATATTGCTAGCACTGACATTTAATCGTTGGGATTGAGCTGATAATGCCGAGCCGGCAATATCAAAAACACTAAGTAAAGACATTGCCCTTATCCTTGCTGTAAGACTGACATCATGCTTTTAACTTGAGAGCTGGTCGCAGTCAGTTCAGCCTGATATTTCAAGCTGTTATCCATAAAATTGCTGCGTTCCATATCCATATCCACCGTGTTGCCATCCATCGCTGGCTGATAAGGCACCCGATACAGCAAGTCCATCTCCATTCTCTTCTGAGGCTGAATAGGAATATGCCGATCGGATGTCAGCGTCAGCCCGATCCCGTTTCCGGTGACCCGACCATGTGCAATGGTTTTTTTCAGTTGTGTGGCGAAATCAATATCCCGCGCTTGATAACCGGGCGTATCCGCATTGGCGATGTTAGCGGACAATATTTCTTGCCGCCGTGATCGCAATGACAAGGCTTCCTGCTGAAAATGAAAGGCTGCATCTAATTTATCGAGCATATTCCTCCCTCTGATGTAACTGACCTGTGTTGTGAACCTTTGATAGCGCTTTTCGCGATCGCGAAATTCGCAGTAAACAGGATAAACGCAGAAGGAAAAGCCTATCGGATGAATAGACGCTAATTGGATTGCTATTTATCCCATTGACCGATATTCAATACAGGTACACTTATACGCGACTAAGCAGCAGCGTATTGACCTACAGAAATAATGAGAGCGAGAAGATGCAAGCTATAAAGATTATCGGGCTGTTCGCATTTTTCTTTATCGCTTCGATGGCATGGGGCAATAATTTACCCCAAGCTATAGAGCACTATTTCCAACAGATACATAGGGATAATCATCGCAAAGTTTCTGTCAACATCAGAACCCCTGAACAACAATGGCCTCAATGTGAACGGCCAGAAATTCAACCTGCTATCGGCGGTCAAAACTGGGGAAATCTCTCCTTACCGGTTATCTGCCATCAACAACGCAAATTCATTCAAATCGCTGTCAGTGTGACAGGAAATTATCTGGTTACCCGCCGAGCCCTCTCACGAAATGATGTTTTATCAGAGGGCGATTTGCAGGTCAGAAGCGGATTACTGGAAAAACTACCCCATGATCTGGTTATTAACAAAAATGAAATAAAAAACAGCGTTGCGATACGTAACATCCCGGTGGGGCAAGTCATTACACGTAATATGTTACGCCGCCCGTGGGCGATACGGTCAGGCCAGAGTGTGGTGGTGATTGTACAGGGAAATGGCTTTCAGATACGGAATGAAGGGAAAGCTATTAATAACGCCGCCATTTCTGATAAAGTCAGGGTTCGAATGAATTCAGGACATGTTATAACCGGCCAGGCATTAGAAAACGGCAGTGTAAAAATCATGTTATAAGTTCCTAAAGTTTTCTTTCACTGTGCCGATATAACCAGCAGAGCACGATTTGCAGGTATGCAAATGGCATGTAACCTGCTCCGATCCATAGGTGAACCTATGCCTGGCCACAAAGGATAATAATTATGAGTATCGAACGCACTCACCCCTTATTAGCTATCGCTGCTGTTCAACAGCGACCAACTAATGAAAGCGCCCAAGGCACCCGCAAAACCTCCGGCGTTACCTTACAAAGCAGCGATGCACAAGTAAAACTGAGCGAAGCACAAACAAAACTGGTTCAACCAAGCAGCCAGGATATCAATATCCAAAAGGTGCAAAAGTTGAAAGAAGCTATTGCTCAAGGAACGTTAAAAATGAACAGCGGTAAAATCGCAGACGCTTTGCTCAAAGAAGCCGCCGAAAACTTTCAGTACGATAAGAAATAATTGAACCCGCTATGGAAGCACTACAACAATTACTCGAACAGCAAGTGACCTATTTGACCTCGCTGACCCAAACTATGGCGGAAGAACAGCGTATTTTATGCGAGGGTTTTATTGAAGCACGAGATTTGCACCAGATAACAGAACGAAAAAATTTTTTGTTATCTGCGCTTAGCCATTCAGAACAGCAACGTCTTAATTTGAGCAAAGCGTTAAACATCATTGCGCCTTATGATAAGCAACCTTTGCTTGCTACATTATGGCAACAGATCGGCAAAGCGGTTACCCAGGTTCGTGATTTAAATACCCATAACGGTTCGTTGTTAACCCAGCATCTTGATTTGAATAGTAAAGCCATTGCTTTCCTAAAAAGTCATCATAGCCCCTCTCTTTACGGTTCAGACGGCCAGGCTGCTCGTCACGGCATGCTTTCCGGCCACAAAGTTCAGGTTTGATTCAGTGCATTACCGCCCATTGCGGTAGTGCCGTTTTTTTATTGTTTTGATCGTATTTGTAAGCACCACCTTCCTGTTCAAACCGAGCTTCGTATCTGCTCACGGAGCCCTCAAGCATGAATAATTCAAACGAAATGTACTGTGAAACGATTGTTGCAATCAGGGAAGAACGGATTAGCAAAAATCACCGTTTGTAAGCCAACGTAACAATTGATCAACAATAACGTTTTGCGTGTTGCAAAAATATACTGCAAAATAGGAATAAGTAACAACGGGGAATTATCAAAAATCAGGCTAATGGATTAACAGCGAGAACACCCTTCATTTCATTGATCTATCTTGGGAATAACACATTGATGCACAAGAAATTAAAAAAAAGCAAATCTAGCGGACAACAGGTGCCAAAAACGCCTCAGCAACAATTCAAAGCTTACTGGACGTCCATCGAGAAATACCAGTTGAAGATCGCCAAGCTACAACAGCAGCAAGACGAATTGTTCATGCGCTTTCAACAGGAGGTCTTACCGGTAGAGCATCAATATATGCAGTCCAGATATGATAAAGCGGCGCGGTTGCTTTCATTTGCCGATAAAAAATCGCTGGGGAAAAACCAGCGGAGAGAATTATTTTGCTGGATAGAAGAAGAGCTTGCTGAATTATGTACTTACCCCTTTAACGAAAACCTTGATCTCAATAAGTTGACCGATCACTTTTCCAATCTTCATGCGTTTAAAGAAGAAGAAATTCCGACACCAGAACAGATGGCTGATATCCGGCAGACTCTGGATGAATATTTTGATTTTAATGAAGAAATATCTGATGAAGAATTACTTGATATGATAAAAAGCCCTGAAAAAATGCGTGCTACCATAGAGCAGCATTTTCAACGGGAATCAGAACATTTCCACGATGAATATGATGCAGAAGAGACCTCTGACTTCGATCCTGCGACAGAAGACCAGAAAAAACTGGATTCTTTGTTTAAATCGCAGGAAGTGAGCCAAATGTATAGAAAAATAGCCAAGGTACTGCATCCGGATCGTGAACAGGATTTGGATGAGAAAAAGAAAAAAAACCAATTGATGGTACAGTTATCACAAGCCAAGAAAGATAATGATGTCTGGACGATAATAAACATGTACCACACGTACATTGATCCAACTTTCAGTTTTAACAGCCAGGATATATCCGACATCAATAAATTGCTCAAAGCACGTATAGACATATTAGCCAATGAGCTTAATCAGCTAAAAAAATCTGATTCGTTACCGGGCATGATTTGGCGCACACTGGGAGGCAACACATCGAAAGCAATAGAGAATAACCTCCGCGAACATTGCAAAAAATTGCGACAAAATATAGAAAACGAAATCCAACTGCGCGAAAGCCTACGCTCACTGACTGTACTAAAAAGCTACCTTGCAGAACGACGTGATGCCTTTGAATTTGAACAGGAAATTATCGATTATTTTTTCAAACAATATTGAATTCGCTGAGTCTGACGTAAATTTCAGCGGCTTACTTATATAGTTTACCGACCATTAGCCACGCACTGTGTCAGTGTATCACCACCCATTGTGGTAGTCCCATTTCCTTGTAATATATACAAAAAATGGGGCTATCCTAGATTAGACCATCATTTGATATTCTCAAAAACATAAACTGCACCGGCTTTGGATTTAGAATCGACACTTTCTGACGTTGCGCCAACAGCCAAACTCGTCCCTGCCTTATTCAGGCAGGCAGCCTTACCAAGACCCTTGAAATAGTCTGGAGGACCTGAAGGGTCCAGAATCTCAATAGGTGTTTCCATATTCCATTTATTATTCAGACAGGTATATACATACACACTGGAAGCCGCCCACACTACCAGACGATTTCCCACACCATTCAGTTCGATAGCGCTGCCAAAATACGTTACGCCGCTAGGAGCCGAAAACGTAATGGGATTTTCTTTATCCCAGATCCCATTTGTGCGCGTATACAGATAAACCTTCAAATTATCATCCGCCCCCACCGCCAGACGATCTCCCTCTGCATTCAGGCTAAAAGCCCTGCTAAGACCACGTGAGCTATCTTCAGGGGCCTCGAACTTAATGGGGTTTTCACTATCCCAGAGCCCATTCGTGCGTGTATACACATAAATCATGCCTCTTAGCTCGTAACTATCGTGGCAATGCACCGCCAGACAGTTTCCCGCAGCACTCAGGCGAGCAATCCAGCCAAACTCATAAGAATTCGAAGGGACCGGAAACTTAATGGGATTTTCTCTATCCCAGATCCCGTTCGTGCGTGTAAACATATGGAACGTAGAGTGGTATATGCCCCCAGCCACCAGACAGTCTCCTGCTGCGTTCAAGCTGACATTCACACCAAATAATTCACTGGCACCCGGAGCCGGAAACCAAACAGGATTTATTGCATCCCAGACGCCATTCGTGCGTGTATATACACCAACCATCTTTCCGCCATCAGCGGGCGCTCTATTTCCCAACGCCAAGCAATCTCCCGCTGCATCCAGACTGACATTAAATAAAGAGCTATAATATTCATTATGAATAAGCTCAAGCACAATAGGCGTTGTACTCCACTCACCACTCTTCCGGCGCGTATATACACAGACTTTATTACCCATCCCAACCGCTAAACAGTCTCCCGCAGCATTCATGCTAACAGAACCGCCGAAGGATTCATTCTTCTTAGGAGTGGGAGAAACAATACGCGTCATCATGGCGCGTTTCAAACCCAACACCTGCGTGATCTCCATCCGCTCCCGCCGCGATAAACTGAAAAAATCCGCAAACTGAACCTGCTGATCAGCATCCAATTTCAGATACCCTCCCCCATCAAAAGAGAGTCCACCTTCTGGTTTCAATGATAGCGCCAAAGCGCCTTTATTAGCGTTTAACCCGCCAGAATGGCGAGTGTTGAGGGCCAGTTTTCCTTTACCATCTCGTTTCAGCCCTGCGGTCGGACCATCACCCTGAGCGCCATCAATGATTTCATATGCCTTATATGCCTCATCAATCAAATGGGAAAAGGCTTCCGGCATAAGCCGCACACCAGACTTAAAACTCGCTTTCAATGAGTCAACGGTATTAATTTCTTTATCAATCATCACATTTCCCTCAAAAGCCAGCCGTATTAGATAGTCACCGTCATCTGTTTTCTGTCTTCTGTATGGGCATCAATTGATATTCTCAAAGATATAAACTGCACCGGCTTTGAGCTTAAAATCGACACTCTCTGACGTTGCGCTAACAACCAAACTCGTCCCCGCCTTATTCAGGCCGATAGGCCCACCAAAACCATTTAAATTATCTGAATTGCCTGAAGGGTTCAAAATCTCCATAGGTGTTTCCATATTCCACTTATCATTCAGACAGGTATACACATACACCCGGGAAGCCGCCCCCACTGCCAGACGATTCCCCGCAGCATTCAGTTCGAGAAAATCGCCAAAATATACGTCACTTGTAGGAGCCGAAAACTTAATGGGGTTTTCTCTATCCCAGACCCCATTCATGCGCGTATACAGATAAATCTCCCTAACAACATTAGTGGATTGATAAGAACTTGAACCCACCACCAGACGATCTCCCTCTGCATTCAGGCTAAAAACCTTGGTAAAACGACGTAATTCATCTTTAGGGGCCATAAACTTAATAGGGTTTTCGCTATCCCAGATCCCATTCGTGCGTGTATACACATAAATCGTGCTTATTGTGAAATCATCGTAACCATGCACCGCCAGACAGTTTCCTGCGGCACTCAGGCGGACAGCCTTGCCAAATTCATAAGAACTCGAAGGGACCGGAAACTTAATGGGATTTTCGCTATCCCAGATCCCGTTCGTGCGTGTAAACATATGGAACGTAGAATGTAACGCAGATTTGAATTCGCACCCAGTCACCAGACAATCTCCCGCTGCGCTCAAGCTGACACCCAGGCCAAAGAATTCAATGCGGCTCGGAGCCGGAAACCAAACGGGCTTTCTTACATTCCAGACGCCATTTGCACGCATATGTACACCAACCCTCTGTCTGAACCTATTTGCCAACGCTAGGCAATCTCCCGCCGCATTCAGACTGACATCCCATGAAGAATCACTTTGATAAGACTCAAGCACAATAGGCGTGCTTGTATTCCACTCACCACTCTTCCGGCGCGTATATATACAGATTTTAGTATTCATCCCAACCGCTAAACGGTCTCCCACCGCATTCAAGCTAACAGAATAGCCAAAAAATTCACGCGCCTCGGGAGAGAGAGTGGTAGAAACAATACGCGTCATCATGGTGCGTTTCAAACCCAATACCCGCGTGATCTCTATCCGTTCCCGCCGCGATAAACTGAAAAAATCCGCAAACTGAACCTGCTGATCAGCATCCAATTTCAGATACCCTCCCCCATCAAAAGAGAGTCCACCTTCTGGTTTCAATGATAGCGCCAAAGCCCCTTGTTCAAGGTTTAACCCACCAGAATGGTGAGTGTTGAGGGCCAGTTTTCCTTTACCATCCCGTTTCAACCCTGCGGTCAGGCCATCACCCTGAGCGCCATCAATGATTTCATATGCTTTATATGCTTCATCAATCAAATGAGAAAAGGCTTCTGGCATAAGCCGAACGCCAGACTTAAAACTCGCTTTCAATGAGTCAACAGTACTAATTTCTTTATCAGTCATCATATGTCCTCAAAAGCCGTATGAGACAATCACTGCCATCTGCCTTCTGTCATCCGTTTTCTGTCTTCTGTCCTCTATTTGATATCCTCAAAAACATAAACTGCACCAGCTTGGGATTTAGAATCGACACTCTCTGACTTTGAACCAACTGCCAAAATCGTCCCCGCCTTATTCAGGCTGACAGATCTACCAAAAGAACCTGAATTGCCAGAAGGGTCCAAAATCTCCGTAGGTGTTTCCATATTCCACTTATTATTCAGGCAGGTATACACATACACTCTGGCAGCCGCTCCCACTACCAGACGATCTCCCGCAGCATTCAGATCGAGAGAACGACCAAAATACGGTACGTCACTTGCAGGAGCCAGAAACTTAATAGGATTTTCTGTATCCCAGATCCCATTCGTGCGTGTATACACATAAACCACCGTACTTAATGTGAAATTATGGTCATCATGCACCGCCAGACAGTTTCCCGCAGCACTCAGGTCAACAGCCGTGCCAAACCGATAAGAACCCGAAGGGAGCGGAAACTTAATGGGATTTTCTCGATCCCAGATCCCGTTCGTGCGTGTATACATATGAACCGTAGTGGATTCTTCGCTTCCAGCTACCAGGCAGTCTCCCGCTGCGTTCACGCTAATACTCGCACCAAAGATTTCATAGCTGTTCGGGTCCGGAAACCAAACGGCCTTTCTCGCATCCCAGACGCCATTTGTGCGCATATGTACACCAACCCGCCTGCGGAAATCATCGGGCCTACTATTTGCCAATCCCAGGCAATCTCCCGCCGCATTCAGACTGACATTCCATGACGTGGTACTATAATGACGTTCAAAAGAATCAATCACAATAGGCGTGCTTGTACCCCACTCACCACGATTCCGGCGCATATATACATAGACTTTATCAGCCATCCCAACCGCTAAGCAGTCTCCCGCCGCATTCAGGCTAACAGAATAACCCAAGGACTCATACTCTTCGGGAGAGGGAGAAACAATACGCGTCACTATGGTGCGTTTTAAACCCAATAACTGCGCGATCTCCATCCGCTCCTGCCGCGATAAACTGAAAAAATCCGCAAACTGAACCTGCCGATCGGCAACCAATTTCAGATACCCTCCCCCACCAAAAGAGAGCCCACCTTCTGGCTTCAATGATAGCGCCAAAGCGCCTTGATTAGGGTTCAACCCGCCAGAATGGTGAGTGTTGAGGGCCAGTTTTCCTTTGCTATCTCGTTTCAGCCCTGCGATCGGGCCATCACCCTGAGCGCCATCAATGATTTCATATGCCTTATATGCCTCATCAATTAAGTGGGAAAAGGCTTCAGGCATAAGTCGCACACCAGACTTAAAACTCACTTTCAATGAGTCAACAGTACTAATTTCTTTATCAGTCATAATATGTCCTCAAAAGCCGTATTAGACAGTCACCGTCATCTGTTCTCTGTCCTCCGTTTTCTGTCCTCTGTCTTCATTTGACATTCTCAAAGATACAAACTGCACCAGCTTCAGGCGCAGAACCAACCTTGGTTAAAACCGCACCAACCGCCAAACTCGTCCCTAACTTATTCAAACTGACAGCCTTACCAAAACCATTTACATTATCTAAATTGCCTGAAGGGTCCAAAATCTCGATAGGTGTTTCCATATTCCATTTACCATTCAGATAGGTATACACATACACCCGGGAAGCCGCCCCCACTGCCAGACGGTCTCCCGCATCATTCAGTTTGATAGCGCAGCCAAAATACGTTACGCCACTTGCAGGAGCCGAAAATTTAATGGGATTTTGTGTATCCCAGATCCCATTCGTGCGCGTATACAGATAAACCTTCCCATTAATAATGGGTGAATCATCATCCGCCCCCACCGCCAAACGATCTCCCTCTGCATTCAGGCTAAAAACCTTGCCAAAACCGGGTGAGCTATCTCCAGGGGGATGGAACCTAATGTAGCTTTCACCCCAAGTCCCATTCGTGCGTGTATACACATAAACCGTGTTTCGTGCGGGATGATAAGAATAGTTTCCATACACTGCCAGGCAGTTTCCCGAGGCACTCAGACAAATCGTGGTAACCCCGTTACCAACATCCGTAAAACGAAGCTGAATGGGGTTTTCTTTGTCCCAAATCCCATTTGTGCGTGTATACACATAGAACGTATAGTCCCCCATTACCACCAGACAGTTTCCTGCTGCACTCAAGCTGACACTCACACCATAGTTTCCATAAGAACGCGCGATCGGAAACACAATGGGATTTTTTGTATCCCAGATACCATTCGTGCGCGTATACACACAAACCTCCACTTTTTGATTACCAGTTTCATCTGAGTATCCCACTGCCAGGTTATCTCCCTCCGCATCCAGACTGACATTCCATGAAGCACTGCGATATTTATCACCATAAGCCTCAAACACAATGGGCGTGCTTGTATTCCACCACTCATCCTTCCGGCACATATACAAATAGAGTACTTTCCCCATCCCAACCACTAAGCAATCTCCCGCCGCGTTCAAGCTAACAGAAGTGCCAAAGCGTTCATTCTCTTTAGGGGAAGGAGCAACAATACGCGTCATCTTGGTGTTGGTACTGCGTTTCAAACCCAACAACTGTGCGATCTCCATCCGCTCCCGCCGCGATAAACTGAAAAAATCGGCAAACTGAACTTGCCGATCGGCATCCAATTTCAGACGCCTTCCTCCATCAAAAGAAAACCCACCGTCTGGCTTTAGTGACAACGCCAAAGCCCTCTGTTCAAGGTTTAACCCGCCAGAATGGTGAGTGTTGAGGGCCAGTTTTACTTTGTCATCTCGTTTCAGCCCTGCGGTCGGGCCATCACCCTTATCACCATCAATGATTTCATATGCCTTATATGCCTCATCAATCAAGAGGGAAAATGCTTCAGGCGTGGGCGGAACACCGGACTTAAAACTCGCTTTCAATGAGTCAACAGAACTAATTTCTTTATCAGTCATAATATTTCCTCAAAAGCCGTATTAGACAGTCACCGTCATCTGTTTTCTGTTCCCTGTTTTCTGCCTTTTGTCTCAGCATTCAATAACAACCCGGCAATTTGTTTCCGTGTCTCCTCAGGAAGCAATTTAAAAGCTTGTGCTGAAACCGCTACAGTACCATCCACCGACAACGCCCCAGATTTATCCAACATCAATCCCCCATTGGGCTGTAGCCTTAACGCAAGCCCTCCCGGTTCCACCGCGATGCCATCGCCAGTCTTAACCGCCAAACGGTTATCGATAATCTGCAATCCGACCCCCGGATGATAAGCTTGATCACCATCCTGCCAACCAAAAAGCTGTCGCCACAATGTGGCCCAATCAATCAGTGAATAAAATGCCGCCTCAGTCGGGATCTTGCCAGGGGCGAAGTGGGTACTAAGCTGGCTGACCGTTTCATCTGTTATCTCTTTCGCCATCGTCTTTTCCTCATTTAGCTAGTCGTAAAGGTAAACTTTCCCTTCTCCACTTTTCCAGCCACTGGCACCAATCGCCAACGTATTGCCGTCACCGCTAAGACAAACACCGGCACCAAATTTATGGTTTGATTCCCCATCCAGCTCCAGTAACCTGCCCTGCATAATCCATTGTTCATCCTGATAGCTAAACCACCATACCGCACCGGTTTGCACACCTGTGTCATTTTTACCAACAGGTGTTGACACCACCAGTATCTGGCCGTCACTACTCAAAGACAACTCGCTGCCAAACCTTTCTCCGGCTGTCACCGCTTCTCTCAGTATCCCTATAACTTGCCATCCATTACGATGACGCTGGTACAAATAAACCGCACCAATATTGCCCTTCTCTCCCGGACACCCCACCGCCAAAATATCGCCGCTATCGCTCAGGCTGAGACTGGCGCCAAAATCGTCATTGCTGATGGTTAAAGGCGAAGTCAGCGAATTGAGTGGCAGTTGCGGCTGCCAGTATTCCCCATGACGATGAAATATCGTCACTTCACCATTACCATTACGCCCCGTTGCCGCCACTGCCAAGGTTGAACCATCCGCACTCAAGCTTAGTTTGCCGCCAAACATATCGCCCTGTGCCGGAGAAGCTAAGGTCAGACGCTCACCAAGCTGTGACCATTTCTTCCCGTCATACTGATAAAGATACACTGCGCCGCAGTTAGCCAATAAACCCGATCTCCAGCCATAAGAGCCTACCGCTAATAGTGTGCCATCCGCGCTCAAGCTCACAGCGCAACCGAAATGCTGCTGAACGTTCGCCTCACTAAGCCAAAGTTTGGCCGATTTTTCCCACGCGCCATTTGCCAATCTGTGATAAACGAACACTGAGCCATGCCCGCCATCACTGTTTCGGTTATCAATACCCACCGCAAGAACATTACCATTTCGATTCAGACTTAGCGCTCTGCCGCCATAACCACTGACGTAATCAGCGAATTGCTGCCGCCAACCGTTATCGGTATAAGAAAATAGATATACAGGTTCCTTAGCCTCTGCCCCACTAAGCGCGATAGTTTTCCCATCGCCGCTGACACTGACAACAGCGCCAAGGTTTTTATTGTTACCATTAGTCGGCAAATCAAACGCGGGCAATTGCACCTTACTGGCTGCCATCTCCTCAGCATGAATCAGCCAACGGTAAAGTTCTCGTTGTTGTTCCTCTGTAAAACTCTCAAACAATTCCAGCGACAATTTAAAGTCAGGGCGTAACCCCAATTCGCCATTAATAAACTGTAAGCCGCTGTCCTTATCAATATTGACCGCAATTTCACGGTCTTCCCCGATATGCATCCCTTCTCCGGGATTCACTAAGAGTAAATTCACCTCATCCAGATCTCGGTTTAATCCTGCCCCTGGATTATTATCGACCTGACTAGGGTCCAGCCCGGCCAAACGCCGGCCTTCCGCCGCTATTTGCACCAATTGAGTATAATTTTCACTTTTCGGCAAAGAATATAATTTAAACCAAGACTTAACTTCTTCTTTATCCAACAAATTATTTTCGCTGGATGTAGATATCTTATTGTGAGCCATTGATACCTCCAATGCAGAATGACAGATAAATTAACGTTGCCACACCTCGTTCTATTCTTTTACTTTCGAGATAAACAATATCCTGCCTTTATCCCCCGCTTGACGTTTCTCTTCATTCTAACTGGCCGCTTTACCGATAAACTTTGCCGAATCGTCTGGCATGGCGATATATTTACCCCCCGAACCGGGCATTCCTTCTCTTGGTACAAACAGTACTTCTGCGGCTTTTAGCTGTTCGTAGTCTTTCTTACTCCAGAAAAGCTCTTTATCGGCAAACTTCGCCAAATCGTCTGGCGTGGCAACATGTTTAATCCCCACACCGCGTATTTTTTCTGCCGGTATAAACAACACCCTTACAACTTCTATCTGTTCGTAGGTTTCCTCACTCCAGTAACCCTCTTCATCGACAAACCTCACCAAATCACCGGGCGTGGCGACATATTTAATTCCCAGGCCAAGTGAAATCTCTCCCGCTGGTGTAAACAACACTTCGGCAGTTTTCATCTGTTCATAGGTTTCTTCATTCCAGAAGAGCGATTGATCGGCAAACTTCGCCAAATCGTCGGGTGTGGCAACATGTATCACGACAATATCTTCTTGATATAGCGGCGGTTCGGTGGACATAATGTTCCCCCTATTAATAAAGTCAGACCTTGGTTATGTGTTATAGCTGAAACTATCCTCGGCAGACTCGCTTCCGATAACACTTATTTAATATTTAACTTGACTACGTTATTCGTTTTTCGTATGAAACAATCAGCTATATTTAAGCATTATAGAAAAGTGAGTTTTTGCCAGCCATTTAATAAAATTTTAATTACTTTTTTTTAAAAATCTCACATAAAAAAGTATCGTTTAAACAATATTCCACTGGTATCGCAATAACCATTAATTTAATTATATTTAAACTAATCAACCAAAGACTTTATTAGAGAAAACATAATAATCAATGATGTTTATAAATGTTACGTATTTATACCAAGACATCTCACTGCCACATAATAAAAACATTTGGCAAATCAGACTAAATACAACAATTAAAAATAACTTTTCCAATATAACTAACAATCCATTTAAATGAAGAAGTTTATTAGTTAATTGTAAGGAATTAAAAATATAGAGATTTAAAATTAACAAAATATAAAAATAGACATCATTCTCCAGATTTATATATTTGATAATAGGGTTAGTAATATGGAGCATGAGAGTTACCTGGCGTTTTATTTAAGATTTCAAATCTATACTAAAACCGGTAACTCTCAATTTTTCAAGGTGCTGTATCAGCTCAAGTTGCGCTTAATACACATTAAATTAATTTAATCGATCATTTTCCAAATATCTTGGTTTTAGCTGGTATTCCATCTGAAAATTTTGTACCACTCCAGTCTATCTGATTAGGCGGTATGCCGAACTTTTTCCATGTCAAATTAACCGGTACTCCAAGTATGCATGCAGCAATAAATCGATGTTGGCCATCCATGATATGGGTAAGTCCTGTCCGGCTATTGTGCCAGACAACGATTGATATTGGATTTCCCTTTGTTTTGAAGTTTGCTATTTTTTCGTCAACAACTTTTTGAAAAACTTCTGCCTGAGCGGGTAGTGGTGCGGAATTCCCAATATCTCTTCGTCCTACAGGGCTGCCTTTTAATATTGACGTGTCATATGTACCCTCATTTCCTTTTAGTTGAGGTCCGTTTGCTGTTTTTCTTAATGTTACGGGATTTAACATATTTTTATACATATTTAACTCTCATCCTTTTGAATTGTTTAGGGCATCCGATATTACTGAATTTTCTTTTTTCGTCACCCAATTCTGTGTATTATTTTTTATCTTTCCTTTATCATTATTTTATTCAGCACTCGACTATTTAGTCCGTTATTTATTATTCTCACTCAGTATAATTTGATCTGTTTTTTAGCTATTTAAAAAACTTTTTTAACATCAGCTACGGACATAATATCATCATTTATGAATTTCAAATAAAAAGTATATTGGAAATAAATAACATATAGATTATGTCCATTATTTATATTCATCCAAGATGGAAAAGTTAAAATAAATACATTTAAAGAAATGTTATTATACAAAGGAATTAATTGATATAAATATGCTGTTTTCTCATAAATAACAGTTTAGTTCAGAAAAATAACAATGGGGTATTCTTATTAGTTATAAAATTAACTGTTTTGGTATAATTTGTGACTTTCCAGACCTCAATTAATAGTTTTATGTATACCCTATGGATTTCAAGATGATTATAGCAGGCCATTTTGGAAGAAATGGCCCACTATTCTATTGATACCGCTATCAGTTACCACCAATGGTCGCGGTCATACGAATTTGACGGTTATCGCTGATTTCAAGATTAGATAAAACCACTAATTGAGGCAAAGTTCTACGCAAGAAACGCGATAACAGCGGGCGTAATGCATGATTGACCAACAGTACCGGAGGCGCGCCCAGCATTTCTTGGCGTTGCAGTGCTTCCGTCGCCTGCCGTTGTAAGTTATCCGCCAATCCGGGTTCCAGACCACCGCCATTTTGTAACGCCTGAATTAACAAGCGCTCAAGGCCCGCATCCAATCCGATGACCTGAATTTCCTGTGCGCCGGGGAACCACTGTTGAGCAATTGCCCGGCCAAGCGCGATTCTAACCAAAGATGTCAATTCATAAGGATCAGTTTGTCCAGGTGCATGTTCAGCCAAGGTTTCAATAATTGTCCGCATGTCTCGAATCGGCACTTGTTCAGACAATAGATTTTGCAGCACTTTATGCAAGGTCGTCAGATTAACAACATCAGGAATAAAGTCTTCCGTCAGTTTAGGCATCTCCTGGCTGACCCGCTCAAACAGTTGCTGAGCTTCCTGACGACCAAATAACTCATTCGCATATTGCGTCAACAGGTGATTCATATGGGTCGCAACCACCGTACTGGCGGCAACCACAGTGTATCCTTGAACCTGAGCTTGTTCTCTGAGGCTATCATCAATCCAAACCGCAGACAGACCAAAAGCGGGATCTTTGGTAATATCACCTTGCAATTCCCCTACAGCTCCACCGGGATTAATCGCTAGCCAGCGCCCCGGATGCGCTTCACCACGACCAATTTCTACCCCTTTCATCAGAATACGGTAGCCCGCCGGAGCGAGTTCAAGGTTGTCCCGGATATGAACAACCGGCGGTAAATATCCCATCTCCTGAGCAAATTTTTTACGAATGCCGCTGATTCGCCCCAGTAATTCACCATTTTGCCGAAAATCAACCATCGGGATCAGGCGATATCCCACTTCCATCCCCAAAGGATCTTCAAGCTGAACGTCAGACCATGAAGCCTCTGATGCCTGTTGCTGCTCTTCTATTTTTGGTTTTTCTGTGTTTATTGCCGGCGCATCAGTGCGGCGATATAAATACCAGCCAAGACCAGCTAATGCCGCGGTAAATAACAGGAAAACAAAATTGGGCATTCCCGGTACCATGCCCAACAATCCAAGAACACCCGCACTCAACATCATCACTCTGGGATTGTTGAACAGTTGAGTCACCATCTGCTGACCAACGTCCTGATCCGTTGCTACACGGGTAACAATAACACCAGCCGCAGTAGAAATAATGAGAGCAGGTAACTGTGCAACCAAACCATCACCAATGGTTAACAAGGTATACGCTTCTCCCGCATCCCCCAGACTCATACCATGTTGGGCCACACCAACAATTAAGCCACCAACGACGTTGATAACTAAGATCATCAATCCCGCAATCGCGTCGCCGCGCACAAACTTACTGGCACCATCCATCGAACCATAAAAATCCGATTCCTGTGTCACCTCAGCACGGCGTTTCTTCGCTTCTTCTTCACCAATTAATCCGGCATTTAAATCGGCATCAATTGCCATCTGTTTACCTGGCATGCCATCCAACACAAAACGGGCACCCACTTCGGCAATCCGCCCTGCACCTTTAGTAATGACCATAAAGTTAATCAATACCAAGATGATAAATACCACAATACCGATAGCGAAGTTGCCACCAACCAGAAAATGGCCAAATGCCTCCACAACGTGCCCGGCTGCCGCAGAACCCGTATGCCCTTCCAATAAAATGATACGGGTTGAAGCTACGTTAAGAGATAAGCGCAATAACGTGGAGAACAGCAAAATGGTCGGAAACGCGGCAAAATCTAGCGTACGCCGGGTAAACATCGCCACCAGCAACACCATGATTGATAACGCTATGTTAAACGTAAACAGCAAATCCAGCATGAATGGCGGCAATGGCAATACCATCATCGACAAAATCAAGAGGATCAATACCGGCCCGGCAAGCATTTGCCATTGCGAGCCTTTCATATTGCCCGGTAAACGAAGTATAGAGGCCAGATTAGCCATGACGATTATTTTCTCCAGCAAAATCCAGTGCTGGCGGCACTGGCAGATTTTCAGGTTTCTTCGGCTTCAAGCCGCCTTCCCGTTTCCAACGTTTCAATTGATAAACCCAGGCAATGACTTCCGCGACGGCTGCATAAAGTGTCGCGGGAATATGCCCGCCGACTTCACTATGGCGATAAAGCGCTCTGGCAAGTGGCGGTGCCTCAAGTAATGGAATGCGGTTTTCTGTACCTATTTCCTTAATACGTAAAGCAATTAGCCCCGCCCCTTTCGCCAATACTTTTGGCGCACTCATCGCTTTTTCGTCATATTTCAACGCAACAGCATAGTGAGTTGGGTTGGTGACAATCACATCCGCTTTCGGTACATCCGCCATCATACGCTGACGGGCAGCCGCCCGCTGTTGCTGACGGATACGCGCTTTAACATGTGGGTCCCCCTCTTGTTCTTTAAATTCATCCTTTATTTCCTGCCGGGTCATTCTCAGTTTTTTCAAGTGGCTGTATATCTGATAAACAACATCGAAAGCCACCATCGGTATCAACATGAAAACCACCACATAACCGGCGAATATCAGCATTTGCATAGCATCATCCAGCGCCAACAATGGCGGTTGAGCTATAAGCCGTAACATGGCAGGCCAGTTCATCCAAAGGAATAAAGCAGCACCAATACCGACAAATCCCGCTTTAAGTAGTGCTTTGAATAATTCCGCCAACGCATTCATTGAAAAAATACGTTTCAGGCCAGAAATGGGATTCAATTTTTTTGGATCAAATTTGATGGATTTGGTACTGAATACTAATCCACCCAATAGCGCTGGGGCGCTTAACGCAACTAACACTAATCCAGCGAAAACCGGCAACAGGGCCAAAACAGCCTGTTGTAGCAACCTGCCAATCTGTTGCACCATCTGCTTATCATTGCTGACCATACTGTGATCAAAGCTAAACCCTTCAAATACCATCAACGACAATTCATGCGTCATTGACTGACCACTCATCCAGAGCAAACTTAAACCACTGGTCAACATCAAGATAGAACTCAGCTCTCTGGAGCGGACTATCTGCCCCTCTTTTCGGGCTTTTTCCCGCTTATGAGGCGTGGGTTCTTCTGTTTTCTCAAGATCGCTATCTTCAGCCACGGCTTTCCTTGTCAGATTTTCAAACGCTATCGATCAGAAAATATGGAATCAAATGGCGGTTAGCATGACAAAAGAGAAAAAATCCGATGGCTGGAACAATGAGAAATTTGACCGGGTATTTGCGGGATAGAGCTAGCCGCAAAAAATTCGATTTTATTTTCATTAATTTCTGAACTTTTCTATATCTCTTTAACTCAAATATATTGCATTACCGATCAATTATTACCTTTTAAGTTGTAACGATACGGTAATTATTTTAGTTAAACAAAAGATTAATGTGGTTAATCAAAGGGGAAGTGAAGCAGATGGCAATAGGGTATTACCTGCTCGTTGGTGACAAAACCACCTGTGGCGGACAGATTATTACTGGTGATCACACCATGACATTTAACGGGCGAGCAACTGCGCGTGAAGGGGATAAAGTTACCTGTGGTAAACATCCCGGTACTTACACGATTGTCGGCGGCATATCCGACATGTTTGATATGGGGCAACGATTAGCTGGCACATTGGATAGTGTCAGCACCTGCCCTTGCCGGGCCCGGTTTATTAACTCAGTTATGGACAGCTACGAGAAGCAGGAACAGCCTCGTCAACAAGCGGTAACGCCTGCTTATATGGCGACGCAAAACTTCTCATCACCAATGAAGGAAGCAACAATAGTTCAGCCCAATCCTCCACCGGTGACACAAGCGCCGCCTCCACCGATCCCGGTATTTGCTAAATCTCGTCAACGAGGCAAAGGCTGTACCGACGCCGGTACGGAGACTGAACCGGCAGATAATTTCGGTAGAATGGGGATATATCAGGTTCTATCATCGCCCGCTCCTGTCACGGAATCAAAGCCTGAACAGCCTCCGCAAGGCAAGAAACACCCGCCAGAACCGGATAAGCCACAGGATAAAAAATTACCGTGGTATAAACGGTGGTTTAGCGACAGCAAAGGTAAGGCCGAAGCCGCTGCGACTGCTGTAGCTGCAACGACTCGCAGTGCGATAGCGGATGGCGAAGCGCTGGTTATGCGTTTCATTGGCGGTGGCGTTACCAGTGCCGGACGTTGGCTGGCGGCACCGAATCCGTTGACAGTCGGGTTAATGGGCTTGTTTTATTCATCGGGGTTAAATGAAGGCGAAGAAGATTATTTAAACCAATATCATCTTAGTGAAATTGCCAGTCAGTATGGTAAAGCACCGACCCGTGTCCGTTTTCGCTGGATCAGAGATGAAAAAATCGGCAGGATGACGGTTCAGGGGTATCACGTCAGCCCAGAAAGTGGTCTGGATAAAGTGCCGGTTCATATGATGAAACTGAATCCAGTCACCGGTAATTACGAGTTCTGGGAACCAGGAGAATACCGGCCAACGATTTTATGGACACCAAACGAACAGGAATTCAAAGTTCCACCCCATACCGGAAATGAGGAACAGCCGTTTATTCCGTCACAGATAACCGTATTGCCGATCCCGGATAAAGTCGGCAGCGATATTGAATCGTTGCCAATACCGGAAGAGAAGGATTTTCGGGATTATATTCTGATACTCCCCATCCCGAATATGCCACCGGTGTATGTGTATTTGAGTAAAAATAAGGACACTCAGATTTGGACTAAAACAAAGAAATTACTACCTGTATCAAATGCATATAATCATTGGGAAAAACATAAGCATGAATTTCCTGAACTCAAAAACTCCAAAGAATATGTTGATGCTACTCATGACTTTGTTAATAATCCTCCTAATGGAACCTTGAGGAAAAAGAGAGCAAATGGTGATGAAATTTTTTATCATCCACTTTCGAACACATTTGCGTCAAAGAGCAAAGATGGTATTCCCAGGACAATGTTTAAACCGGAAAGAGGAATAGAATATTGGAACAGACAATGATGGGATATAACACTTGTCCATGTTGTGGTAAACGGACAATCGAGCGTTTAGGCGAATATGAAATATGTCCGATATGTAATTGGGAGGATGATCCTGTTCAATCAGCAGACCCACATTTTTCAGGAGGCGCTAATTCTATGAGTTTAGAAGATGCGAAAAAACTCTATCTCTCAAAGAAAGATTGATTTTGGAGTCAAATATTCTTTGTAGTATTTCATTGCTTTTCTTGTAAGTGATTAATATTTATATGAAATTACTATCAAATGAATTATTCGCATAACATTATCAATAAAAAATAGTGACTTATAAGGACTGAGTTCTGCGACCAGCAGAGCTCAGTTATAACTATAATAAACTCTGTAAGAATGAGAGAGTATGTAAGATGGAATTAAAAAAACGAACTAGAATAATATACCGGAAATAAGTATATAAAGCTGATTTCAAGAATAATATCTTGTGGTGAGATGCCAACTCCACTTTTTCATCAAATGGATAAAATTACTGTTAGAGAATTGATGGGAAAACCGGATTCTAGCAGTGGTCCGAAACGAATTCCGGTAATTGGCCTAATAGGTGGCTTTGATGCCTATATTCGTAAGCTGAATGATCAATATCCAAAGGCAGAAATTCGCTTTCTTTATCGGCCTGACCTCCGTGTAAATAACGTTTCATAATTCTGCTACACATGACCTTCTTCAACCCATTGTTATACATAGAATTATGAGTAGTATAATATGTAGCGCTATTTTGGAATCTTATTTACATGCAATCTTATTTGAACCGTTGATGAATGGTGATTGATATTATGACAACCTTGACGTCCTTTTTCTTAATGATTCCACTGAACAGGTTGAATCTTTGACTTTTTTACTCACCTCAGAAGTACGTTGGTAGTCAATAAAAGAGATGGTTTTTCTTGAAGAGCCAATTCATTAGTTAACAGATTGAAAAGTTCATAGATTATAAGACTGGGAAGAGTTAAACCCTGCTATCAAAAGGGGAAATATTAGACACTATTTGTGAGGCATATATAATGGGATTAAAATTAAGATTGGAGTGGTTTGATAAACAAACAGAATTAGGGGAAGGATGTGAATATTCCAAAGATTTTGAAGATGATGCTGATATTATGGTTAGTGGATTAGGCATATCAACAGAAAGTAATATCAATAACGGCGGCTTTGATGTGGAATCTAAATGGGTGAGTATTCTACAGACCTATTTCAGGCATCAAATTGATTTATCAGCTTATGACTATCAAATCTCTTTTGATTATCGCGATTTGTGGTAAACAGAGATTCAGCGGATAGTATGATAGCTATCAATACCTTTGCTCGTTTGGGCAATGAGCCTTCCATGACCTCCAAAGTTTTAATTGAGATAATAGCCTCATATTCACCGTAGCACTAAGATTGACACTACTCAACTATTAAATACGGGATATAAATATTGAGAAAGGGAATCCTTTAGTTGGTTCATCAATCCCCAAATACGGATACCCAATATTTCTCAGATAGAACATTCACGACACTGTAGTGTGCAAGGATTAATGTTAAATGTGTTAGGGCGACAGATAACTTATTGTCACAAAGAGAACAAAATCACTGAATATTTCCTGCTTAAAAATGGATATGTTAGTAACAGCTTAACCAGAACTCAAGTTATTTAAATTAATTTCAATTCGAAAACTCATTACCACCACTCATTGAAATTATTTACCAATCTAAATGTCATATTAAAATAATTTCAATAGTCATTCCAACCTTTATTATTACAATAAAACATTATCTCTAATATATTTCTCCATTTTATTTCCAGTAAATCTAATGTTTCATAGGCTAGTACCTGATCCCCTTCATGAGATGCCCATATTATATTAATTGAAAAAATCTTATATCATCCTTTTATCACTCCAATGACTTATCCTGATTTGTAATTATCTTTATGAATATAATATCTGGCAGAATATCATGGCATTCTCGCAATCCATCAAGCACTAGCACATATTTAATTTATCCCAAGTTAAACCTTTAATTCCTCTGGCGTTCCCTCTCTATATGGCACCAGCGTCGTCCTATCTTGCGAATCAACCGCACAATGATTATTACCGACAACCAGCATAACCAAATCACTGGTTGCTTTAATCGCGTGATCTATTTCCCCATTCACAAAATAACAAACTCCAGGCTCTATTTCATGCTTTTTACCCGCATAAATAACATAACCCGTTCCTGCGAGTACAAATAAGATGTGATGCCCTAAGTGAGTATGATTCTGCATCCCTTCATCTTTGCTGAAACGAATTAGATCAGCACCAAAACCATCAAACGAAACTAATCCCTCGCCCGTTCCCATACTGTTAACCATTTTATGACTTTTCGCCATTGTATCTACAACGAGATGTTCACCGTTCCAGTGACAGAATCTATTTTTAATAAGTTCCATATTACCTTCCTTTTATCTCTACAAATAAAATTTTATTTTAAAGTAACTATCATCTCTCTTTGTTAATTGAAATAACATTATCTCTCCAGCAAATAAAAAAATATTTCACAGTAAAATTTCAATCATCACAAAATAATATCGACGAAGAAATTAACTGGTTATTAACAATATATCAAATAGAAATATGTAATTCCATAGTAGTATTTTATAAAAGCTCACTCTGTGACAACAATCACTGTAAAATTCTTATTTTAAATTTCTTTGTAGAAGATAACCCCGATTAAAAATAACATCAGACAAAAGTCAGATTAATTATATTATTAAATCAGGACAATAATGGAGTTAATTAATTTGATATTAACTCTCACTAAAAATAACTATTCCAGAGATATGAAGATGCGATTTTTTATTTTAGTTTATTAAACAAATCACGTTCCACATTAATCACCCAAACATCAAACTCTCTAACATCTCACGCAAAATATTCCTTTATTCACTGCTCACCTCTTATTACAGAAGGTGAACAGCATAAGTTGTGCCTCAAAGAAACCCCACGACCTCTGCCGAGATTGTGGGGTTTTTACCATGCTCTCCGGTTTTCCTGTTCCGCTTCACTGCCTACTGTTTTGCAACCACCGATTCATTGTGAGGCAACCAGTAATGCCGATGTTCAAAAGCATATTTAGGCAATCGAATACGCAACGGTTTCTGCCCGGAAGGCCAGCAGGTACGCCAATCTATATCCTGACCTTGTAACCATAAGAATCGAGAGTCATCCTCTGCCATATGAAGCCATTGATCTTCTTTGGTTGAAGCAGACGACGCAAAATCTCGTAGCTGTCTGAGTAGATCCTGTCGTGATGTTGCAACAAACAGTGCCCGATAAGACAATGCTGCCCTGCCAAACTGCAATGTCCAGCTAACCGCTGGCAGCTCAATGTTTTCATCGTTCTCAATAAAATCCCCTAGCATAGCCACCATTCTTTGTAGCGATGCCTGGCTATTAGCCGAGATGGGATAATAATATCCCTCCAAATTGGCTTTAATCTGTTGCTGCACTTGAGTTGGTGCCTCCTCCAGAATGACATGGGAATTGCTGCCCCCCAATCCAAAAGAGCTCAGCCCAGCGAAACGCTTTTGTCCTGCCCCCACCCGCCAAGGGTTTTCCTCTGTAGCCAGTTGTAAGCGCGAATCCACACTATCAATTTCAGGATTCAAACGCTGAAACGCGGCGCAAGGCACAATGGATTTATGCTGCAACATTAATAAAACTTTAACTATGCCAGCTAGCCCCGCAGCGCCTTCTAAATGCCCAATGTTGGCTTTTACTGAGCCAATATAGCAAGGTTGTAGCGTTTCTCTTGATTCATGGCGATTAAAGATTTCATTAAGCGCATTGAACTCGATGGGATCGCCCAATGAGGTTCCCGTTCCATGCGCTTCAAGGTAACTGATTTGCTCCGCAGAGACGCCAGCCTGTTGCAAGCAATCATTGACTAACGCAATTTGCTGTTCCGGGTTAGGTGAAGTCAGTGAATTAGCACGCCCACCATGATTGACCGCCGATGCCCGAACGTATCCATAAATAGGATCTCGATCCTCTAATGCCTGTTTTTGCGTTTTCAAGAACAGACACACGGCCCCTTCACCACGGACAAAACCATTAGCATCTGCGTCAAAAACTCGACAACAGCCATCTTTAGATAACATTCCCGCCCGGTAATAAGCAGCCATGTTGAATGTGTTGCTCAATAAATTAACACTGCCAACTACCGCCTGTTGGCACTCCCCAGAACGCAATGAGTTCACCGCAAGTGTCAGTGCTGTCAATCCACTTGAACACGCAGTATCAATTTGTAGACTCGGGCCAATAAAGTTGTAATAAAATGACAATCTGTTAGCCAGCAGGCAATTCAGTGTCCCTGGCGTTGCATAAGCATTTGCCATCGCCATATCGGCCGCAACCAGTTCACGATAATCATTACTGCACGAGCCAATAAAAACACCGGTCTTTGATCCTGAATAACCCAGCGGATTAGCACCACTATCTTCGATCGCTTGCCAAGTCAGTTCCAGCAACATTCTCTGTTGCGGGTCCATCATGGCCGCAACTCGTGGAGAAATGCCAAAGAATGGCGCATCAAAACCATCAATACTATCAAGCAACCCAGCTTTTAAGGCTTTTTTAGGCAACGGAATGACGTAAGGCTTCCCGGATGCAAACCGCTGTTCGGGAATCTCTTTTATTACGCTGTGTCCAGCTCTTAAGATCTCCCACATTTGCTCTGGGGAATCTTCCGCCCCAGGAAGTCGGAAAGCCATTCCCACAATAGCAATAGGCATCTGTTTCGTATCACCCGAGCTACTTACTGAGGGAGTAATGGAACTTAAATGTTCCAACAAGGCAGATTTAGCTATCCGTTGTTCATCCGGACTAAGCGAATGATATATGTGATGCAGATTATCCACGCTTTCCTCCTTCTATGAGGCGCTGTAACCTTAATGCGGCTTCGCCATCAAGACTACGCATCGCATTAATAAAGTCATCTAAGGAATGTTTGTTCTCGGTCAGTTCAGTTTTGGCAGTGTCAAGATATTCAATCAATCGATGCGGTGAGCTATAACGCCAGAACAGCGTTGGTGATAATTTTCGACGAAAATGCCCTGACATCCGCTCTGCTAGTTTGACTGCCTTGAGCGAATCAATACCCAAATCAGCCCAAGTGCGCTGCATCATTGATTCAGTAAAATCTTCATCCCAATTCAGGAAATCCGCCAGCAGCGTACGTAACTGCCCAGTAACCGATTTAACCGGTTTAGCTTCTATCTGATGTGCAACTGATCGTGATCCAGACAGAGTACGAACCTGAGCAATAATCTCGGAAATAAATTCAGACGCCTCTACCCCATTGAGCAAATAGTGGTTAAATGCCAGAACGAGGTTCATCTCTTTGTTGTGAGGAGCACCAATGAACAATGTTGACTGGGACGGCGGCACAATAACCGGTACGGCAAAGGTGGCACCATCGTTACCGGTATATGAGACCATCATAGGAACATCAACATCGACAGGCAATTTTTCTGCATCTGGATCAAGTACGCTATTTAAATGCTGTCTGAACTCAAAAAAGTCCATTGTCTGTGTTTTCGGTACCTTTAATGAGCTCAAATCGCCTTTTTCATCCAGAAAAGCAATCCCCAGGTTGATATCGGTATAAGTGTGATAGCGTTCTTGATCAAGCGGCCTCGAACGCAACATCGGGAATTTTTTCAATGCCTGAGAAATTGCATAAGTGATGACCTGAAATGGCGTTATCCACTCCTGTTGCCCGGAGGTTTCCGTTAAATGATGAATGGCGTTATCAACAAGCTCAATCGGGAGTGGTTTAGCTGCCCAACAAGGCTGTACCGCCGCACTATTTAACCGTATTGCACGATTAAGACGCTGTTGATCTCGTGACAGAAAGCCGACATTGCCATCTTCTGCATTGCTCTTTTCTGATGGCCTGATTTCTTCTGATATCTTAGCTTCGCGGTGTTGTCGAAGGTAATCATCTATATGACCAGGCAATAATGTGCCATATTTTTCCGCCAATTGATTAAGAATGTGCGGCTCAATTTGGTGTTCTTGTGCGTATTGACGGGTTTTTGGCGGAATACGCGCAGGAGGAGCAGATACTTTAGGAGCCGCCTCCACTGGTTCTATTTTTTCGACTTCCTCCACGCTCTCCATTTTCTCCGGCGGAGGCGTTAACGCTTCATTAATTAACTCTTCACTAACAGGGGAAGTCTCGGCCATCTCGCCAACGGCTCTGATGACTGCAATAGGCGCTCCAACAGGGATAATATCATTTTCCGCAGCCAACCATTTTTCCAAGATCCCCTCAACATCGGATTCAATGGTAAAGGCGGCCTTATCCGTCTCCATTTCATAAACAGGTTCATCACGCTTGACATGATCTCCCACCTGCTTAAGTAACTGGATGATGACGACTTCCGTGGTTCCTTCTCCCATCGGGGGAATAAACAACTGTGCCATAAGTTCTCCTTAGCTCATTACCGCATAGACGGAAGCTAAAATGTCATCCGTGCCGGGTAAAACAGCTTTCTCTAAACAAGGATTAAAAGGAATATGAATATCTTCACGCGTCACCAGACGAGGCGGTGCCAGTAGAGAGAAGAAATTGTCATTCTCATCCAAAATATCAGCAATAATGGATGCACCCACACTGGCCGTCCGGGTATCCTCTTGCACAACGATAAGCCGCCCGGTTTTGCGTAAAGATTCCGCAATCCGTTGTTTATCCCAAGGTACCAGACTACGTAATTCAATCACTTCAATGTCAATATTGTCCTTTTCCGCTTGAAGAGCCGCCATCGTCGCAAGCTGAATCGTATTTCCCCACGCAACCAGCGTAATATCCTTTCCTCCCCTGACGATATTTGCCTGCCCAAGCGATACTGGACTCACCAGCCGACGTTCATGGCGCTCTCTCATAAGGTGTTTAGGGATCAGGATTAGACTCGGCATGTCCAGACTTAACGCGGTACGGAACAATGCGACGGTATCAGCCGGTGTCGTTGGAACCATAACATTAATACCGGGAATATGCGCCAGGATACCGTCCGAGCTTTGGCTGTGCCATATACCGCCTCCTGGGAGATAAGCGCCATAAGGCGCATATATCACCACCGGACAGCGCCATTTACCTACCGTTCTCCAACTTAACGTGCCAAGTTGCGACTGTAACTGATTGAGACCTAACCCCACAAAGTCAATAAATTGCAGTTCAACAATCGGACGCCAACCACAGGCGGATAACCCAACAGATGAGCCAATAATCGTGGCTTCTGAAAGGGGAGCATTCATAACGCGATCAGGATAGCGAGTGGATAAGCCACGGGTGAAACCAAAAACCCCCCCTTTAGGGTCTTCAATATCCTCACCAAATATCAGCACTTTCGGATTCTGGCTCAACGCCTCGTCCAAAACCTGATTCACCGCTTTAAACTGTGTCTCTTCGGCTTCTATCTCAACATGTACGGTAGGCTTTTCTTCACGATTGCATAAATAGGTACTGACGCTTGCAGGATCAGGCTCTTCTTCGTGATAAACACGCTCGAATATTTCCGCGACATCAGCTTTAATACGCTCTTTTTGTTCAGCCAGAGCCTGTTCAGTTATCGCCCCCTTTTCCTTCAAATAAGCGACATAATTTTCAATCGGGTCCTGTAGTGTCTCCAGCTCATCCGGAGTACGGTACAGTTTGTGAGAGTCTGAATTGGAATGAGAATCTAACCGATCCATACGACAAACTAATATGCAGGGAGTCCGCTCAAATCGTGCCTTATTGAATACCTCCTGTGCAACAGGAAACAAAGTTTCCGGCTTGCGGGCATCAACACGGCGGATCAAACACTCGTTAAATATTCCCAATCGATACGGAGCCATCTTCTCCGTTGAGGTACTAATACCCAATTTATTATCGGAAACCACAAAGACTACCGGCAAACGCCTTTCAACCGCAAAGCTGACCGCTTCATAAAATTCTCCCTGCCGGGTTGCCGCATCGCCGACACCACACACGACAAGCCCATTTTTATTATCCAACACGCTTGCCCAAGCAGCGCCAGCCGCGGGAATACATTGGGTCCCCGTCAGGCTGACTACCGAGAAGATATTATGCTCTTTGGAGCAAAAATGATTCGACATGGTTCGGCCGGCTGAATGAGAAGTGGCCTTACCCATAAGTTCCCTTGTCATTTCAGCAATAGACATACCACGCGCTAACACTAATGCCCGATCACGATAGTAAGGAACCAGCACATCATTTTTTTCCATAAGCTGAGGTAGCACAGCCAACCCTTCATGTCCAGCAGCCGACACATGGAACCAAGCTCGGCCTTGTCGTGTGACTATTGCACTACGATTATCAAATTCCCGTGACAGCAGCATGTCATAAAGTAACTTTTGCTCATCCAAACAATCATTAATTGAAGGGCTGTGTTCCTTAAGAGGTACTTCATTGATCTGTACGTCTATCACTCTCTTTTTCCTCACAAATAGTTAACGTGGTAGTTGTCGTCATTGCGCTTAATGCTTGATAAAAAAGCGAACACGGGGTAGTCCCGTTCATGATTACTTGAGAGACTATAGATCCCGATAAAGAAGTGAACGTAGGGTTATTGCCTACACGAATTACAAAAGATAGAGGTATACGGTCACAATTTTTAATTACGTTTATACCCGTCATCTTTCAAGTTGCCTCTTTGTTGGCTGCACTCACTCACCCCGGTCACATAGTTTGCTATGTTCCCCGGGATTCGCTCCCTTGCCGTCGCGATGCATCTTGAAATCCATAGGGTATATACACCTAACATGGGGGGAAAAATTATCTCCATAACCATAAATGGTTTCGGCTGTCATGGTATTCCCTAAATTTTTAGCATTGTCCTGAACATAATGTGACACCATTTAAAAAACTCCAACCGATGAACAACAGCCATTCGTTAAGAGTAGGACCAACAAGCATCGGCATTTCCATGATTACAATATAATTACAATACAATTAAAAAACAGGCTCTTACCTATGTCTTTAAATCCTGCAATGATGAGACATAGGAATAATTCATTACTTTGCTAAATTATTTTAATGATCAGATTTTTTCGACAAGCTCTTCATTAGGTATTTTTATGTTTAACCAAGACATAGCCTCAATAATAACACGTATTATATCAATCGGACTTGAGACTTTATGCTCACATTAGAATTCATTATGTTTTGTGATGAATGTCAATAACGACCTCCTCATATCAAACAATAGATAAAGCTGAATTGACGAAATCATCCAGCATCAATCCTGATATTTTATTAAAATTTAGCTTATTATCTCCTATGTTTTATCATAAAAAAAACTGTAGTAATGCGGGAATGATCACAAAAAGGGCACCAAAAATTTTAACTATATGATTATTATGAATTTATCATCCCAAACAGCACTGATATTATAATGCAATTAATAGGATATCAACATATAAAAATATATTTCATAACTCTTTGAATATATTATCAATCATTCAAATAGTAAATTAAAAAAATGATAAAAAGAAATATCATTTTCACACTTCGTAAAATGATTAATTCATGCAATTATTTCTACTTTAGATACTCTTTCTTATTTTAAACAAAAAAGGCTATAACCGACAGCTCCCTTTGTTCAGCCGTGGTTTTCAGTGATATACCACCCAATACATAATCAATGATAATTGAATACATCTGGCGATATTCAATATGAGAAAAAGCCAAGGATATTATTGAACCTACAGCTCTCTGCACTGTTGATTCTCCACTGTTTTTTGATCCGCCTCACCCTATTGACACTGTTCAACATTATTTAATTGCATCACCAAATCGGTTCTTCTACTTTATTTCACTATTTGATTTCGCTATTTGGTCTTGATGAAAAGCAAGGATCAAACATGGTAATCACTCAGACTCAAACCTGTGACGCATTAGCAACTACTGCCAAAGGCGCAATGACTACACTACCCAACGCCGACGAATTAACCGTTTTCTTGCAAATGTAAACCTGAATACCAGGTGGTCATCCATTCCACTGTTACTTATCGTTCATGTCAAATTTGCGTATCCGATCACAATAGTTTCATCTAGTTAGTAGACTTGATTGCGATCTGCCAATCAACTCAATTATCTTCTAATCCAAAAAACCAGCTTGATAATTTAACTACGATATAATAACTAATATCCCAAAAGGGTAGAGTATCATGAGAAATCTTCACTATCTGATTGCCGCACCAGGATTAATGCTTTCAGCCTCTGTTCTTGCTTCACCTGCTAATAGCATCGAAGCACGCCTCGATGCACTGGAGCAGCGACTACAACAAGCAGAACAACGAGCCACCCAAGCGGAAGCACGAGCCACAGCCGCAGAGCAACGCGCACAGCGACTGGAACAGCACGCTATCGAAACCAAACAACAGGCCACACAAGTAGCGCAACACCCTACTTCGCAGGAAAATAGTGCTTCATCAACCAGCAATTTGAAACTGAATGATTTTGGCGATCTAAAATTGTACGGTGATGTCGAATTCAATCTTGATAGCGCCAGCCGAACCGGTCAGCTTACTTCACTTAAAACTAGCGATAATAAAGACTGGAAACCTGGCGATAAAGAACGCTGGAATGTTAACGGTCGCATTTTGATCGGGCTAGACGGTTATCGCCGTGATCAAAACAACAACTTTGCCGGCTTTAGAGTGCAACCGTTAGCAGACATGACCGGCAAAATGAATCTCGACGACGCCGCTTTCTTCTTCGGCAATGAGAAAAACTGGCAGGTAAAGATCGGGCGTTTTGAAGCTTACGATATGTTCCCACTCAACCAAGATACTTTTATTCAGTATTCTGGTAATACCGCCAACGATTTATATGCCGATGGTTTTGGCTATATCTACATGATGAAAGAAGGACGTGGCCGCAGTAACAGCGGTGGCAACTTGATGTTGAGTAAATACGCGGGCAACTGGTATTTCGAACTCAATACTCTACTTGAAGATGGCACTTCGCTATTCCGAGATAACATCTACCACGGCAATACACTGGAAAATAAAAAAAATGTCGCCTATTTGCGCCCGGTAGCAGCCTGGAAAAAAGATCAGTTTAGTGCAGCCGTAGCGATGGAGAGTAATGTCGTCAATAACGCTTATGGCTACCAGAATAATCAAGGGCAATGGATCGATCAATCCAGACGCAATGGTTACGGTATGACATTAAGCTGGAACGGTCTGGAGGCCGATCCTGATGATGGCATTGTCGCTAACCTGAATACCGCCTATCTGGATGCCTCGGATGAACACAATTTCACTACCGGAATTAATGTGATGTGGCATCGCTTCGAACTGGGTTATATCTATGCCCACAACAATATCAAAGCGTTCAATACTGACGATATGACAGCACATATTAATCACCCATTCAATGAACCGGGTAAATACGATATAAATACCATCCATATGTCATATCAGATTCCTAGTATCATGAATATGAAGAACTTTAATCTCTATCTTGGTGCCTACGTCTCTATGCTGGAAGCAAATAATAACAACAAAATTGCCAACAGCAATAATGACCGACGCTACGGCGCACGCGCCAGATTTAAATATTTATTCTAATTCGGGTCCTGTGGGAGAACCCACAGATCTGTAAACTTCTTTAAGGAAGAAAACCCGCTCTACGGACTTTCTTCAACTCATTGACAAAGTGCTGTTTTTTTTCCGGCACTTTGTCTTAATTAACCTCGGTTTCGTTTAAAAAGTCATAAGAACCAGCCCGTACTCGTTTTTCCTCGCTACGCGACTCTCTCAAATACTTGATGATGGGGAATATGGAGGTTGTGACAAACGGTAATTTTGGTCGAATCAATAAAAGCAGTTGATAATATACTAGATTTAAAATCAATTAAATTTAATATTCTAATGCCTGTTTATATGTAAAATTTCTTTGCCAAATAAAAAATAAAAACCCAAGTTGACATTGTATACTATGCGATCTATTTTCTATTTAATTTTAGTGAAAATATTTTTATTGTTGGACTGCTTATGTGATTGGCAGAAGCTACAGTAAAGGCATTTTACCTATTAAAAAAGGGTTAAAATAATGATGTTTAATAATGAGTTAGAATTTTCGAGTCATGAAATGAACAATGAAGAATTAGATACAAAAGTTGACTTTGCTAATCCTTATGCGTTGCTGGCTAGGGGAGATAAATTTCAAAGTATTATAGGAGGGTGCTATTGTTTCACCCAGCAAGCAAGGCAATACTATTAAGACCATTAATTCACTCAAAAAACGGTTATTATCATATAGCAGGTTTGTCTAACAGACTATTTATTTAAAACTATCTCTCTCATTTATCTAGCAATATTCTTTACTATCTGATTTGTCAGAAATTGATTGATTGATTTTGTAGATCGACAAAAAGCATGGCAATGTTGTTGCACTGACTATGCTAAATCGAGATATTCTTAATAGATGTTTTTTAAAACCATCAAATATAACTAAATAATTTTTTGAGCTAATTAGTATTAACTGGTTTTTCCTAAGATATCGTAATTATTTTAATACGGTGTCATTTTAGTTCACCCTAATAAAGAGATATTATAATGGGCTGGAATATATTTATTAACGCACCAGAGAGTTACCGTCTTACTACCGCACATATCCGCAACAGCTTGCACCAACAAGGGTTTGCCACTTTCAATGCCACTGATCTTGACCTTTCTGACAGTGAAAAAATCGATCTTATCTCTCTCTGTGAATTATCGAAGTCACTGCCGTTAGATCGATTTGGTGAAGGTGGACGTCACCGCAGTTATTGTGAAGGAGTATGGAGCCGTGAAACAGAAACTATTGATTGGAAAACCGGTTATCAGCAGCCTGATGGTAGCATAGGGATTGATTATCATCAGGGAAGTGAATATCAACCTGAATTTGGTGGTGTGGTACGTAAATTCCTGCGCATGCCTGACGAGATACTGAATAAAGGACTACTTAATAAACTCATTTGGCACGATCTGAGTCTAACCGGCATGGCAGAGCATTATTCCCATTTACTGTGTGGTGTACATCTGATCCGAATGCAGGCACTACCGGGTAAACCGGCAAAAATTACGCCTAACTGTTTCCATCGTGACGGTCAGCCGTTCACCGCTGTACATTTGATTGAACGTTGCAATGTCGAAGGCGGTGCAACACATATCGCGCCCCCTTATTATGCTAATTGCCAGCTTGAATCAGTACCTGCTCATGAAATAACTCGCTTTCTCCTTAATGATCCCCTTGATAGCTACATCATCGATGATGCAGCGATTTGTCATTACATCAATCCGGTAATTTGCGATGAAAACGCCAGTGTTGGAGTCCGTACTATCATTCTGATTGATTTCACCCCACTCGAATAGAGTGACAGGTGTTCCCAGTAGCGCTTTTGCCATGAAAGTGGCTGACAACCAAGAGTGCCAAGAATGATAGCTTTTACGGCAATCACTAAGCTGCAAGAATCTTTTTATCTTAGGAAAAATTTTGTGAGTAATTATTCAAACACCTTATCGAACATTCCATTCTTATTACCAACGCCTGCTCAACGCAGACTATGGCTTATTAGCCAAGGAAATATGGACTCAGCATTATATAACGTGCCATTTTCGCTACGCTTGCGTGGTACGTTAGATAGGGAAGCGCTTGAAAAAACTATTATTTTTATGATTGAGCGTCATCCGGTATTGCGTTCACAATTTCATGTTCTCAATGGAGAATTGCAGATAACATTGAATCCGCAGTGGCCTGAATTACGTATCAGTGATCTCAGCGATTACTCCTCGGAGGAGCGAGAAACCAAAATACAGTCAATCTGTGATAGCGAAGTGAGATATTGTTTTAATCTCAGTAGTGATTTGCCTTTTCGTTGTTTATTGCTTCGGCGACAGGAGAACGATCATCAGTTGATATTTACTCTTCACCACATTGTATTTGATGATTGGTCTACTCACGTTTTTCTTAATGATTTTAGCCATGCTTATAATCAGTATAAAGTCGCTCAACAGCCTAAGTTGGCGACGATTACCTACCCGCATGTCAGTGATTCTATAACAGATATTCATATGAATAGCGCTCGTCGGCAACGCTTACGCAGCTATTGGGGAAGACAGCTAGCGGAATTGCCTGAACTACATAAATTACCTACAGATCGGCCACGGCTATTGGAACAACGGGGACGTGGCGCGATATATCATAAGTCACTGCCTTTATCTCTCGTTGGACGTATTTCTAAAATCTGCCAACGTTATGGATTAACACCTTATATGGTGGCGATTTCCGCTTTTGCGGTATTACTGAATCGTTATTCACACGATGACGACATCGTTATTGGCAGTCCGTTTGCGAATCGTCACAGTGTTGATGAACATGTCCGCCTTGGCTTTTTTATCAATTTGTTACCGTTGCGTTTTCGCTTTAACGAAGGGATAAGTTTCAGTGATCTATTGGTCCAAGCGCGCGATATATTACTTGATGCATATGAAAATGCTGATTTGCCGTTTGATGAGATTGTCGATGTGGTACAGCCTGTGCGTTCTCTGAGCCATCCCCCTGTTTTTCAGATTATGTTTGATTATTTGAAGAGTCCGGGACAAGCATTGCAACTAGATGAGCTAGAAATAGAAGTACAATTTATCCATTCTGGCACTGCTAAATATGATTTGACGTTATCGATAGAAGAATCCCCGAATTCACTACTTTGTCTGGTTGAATTTGATACTGATTTGTTTGATAACCTGACCATTACTCGCATGGTGAATCACTATGAGAAATTGTTGGATACATTGTTAAGTGAACCTGAACGTTCTGTTGCCAAATGTAGCATGCTGCCGCCAGAAGAATTGGAGGCACTGGCTCGATTCTCCCGGCCGTCAGAACCTCTGCCGGTATTAGAATTTATTTCGGTAGCTGAACGCATCAAGTCACAGGTGCGTAATAATCCAGATACCCGAGCGATTGTTTGGCGTGATCAACGTTTCACCTATGCTCAACTGGACGAGTACGCACAATGCCTGCTCGCGAAGATGCGCCAGTGTGGCGTTGGACCGGGTAGCCGGGTTGCAGTATTGATGAGCTACCGGCCAGAAATTGTCATCTCTTTTTACGCAATTCTCTCTGCGGGTGCGGTTTATGTGCCGTTGTCCCCCGCTGATCCTCGCTTCGCCGATAAGATAAATGATGCACAGCCAGTACTGATCCTCACTAGTGAACAAGATGCTGTTGGTTTAGCTGATTTTCGTGCCACTGTGCTAGAAGTTGATGGGCTGTTTCGTCAACCAGCGTTATTGGAAGCGCAACCAATTTGGCCGGTTCAGGAGAGTGATTCCGCCTATGTTATTTACACTTCTGGTTCAACGGGTAATCCAAAAGGGGTGGAGGTAAGCCACGGTAGTCTGCACGCATCGTACCATGCCTGGTGTCGGGACTATCGTTTCACCCAACCCGGTGAGCCGGTATCGCTACAACTTGCTGCACCGATTTTCGATCTCAGTATAGGGGATTTCAGTCGTACTCTAGGCTGTGGTGGATGCTTGGTTATGTGTCCGCGTGAGTGGTTGCTGGATGCCCCTGAAATGCACCGCTTAATGATGAGTGAAAGCGTGACCTTCGGCGATTTTCCTCCTGTGGTACTGCGTCAATTAATTCAATTCTGTCAGGATAATGGGCAACGTCTGGATGGATTATCAACACTGGTGTGTGGGGCTGATGTCTGGTTCGGTCATGAGCTGCATGCAGCGCAAGCGCTTTGCCGCCCGGATGCGCGTATTCTAGGTTCTTACGGTGTGACGGAAGCCACCATTGACAGCACTGTTTTTGATCCAGAAACACATCCATTGGCAGCCGGGCGAGTCATTCCATTAGGCAGGCCGCTGGCTAGCTGTGAGCTGTTCATTGTTGATAAACACCTGCAACAAGTGCCGATTGGCGTTAGTGGTGAATTATTGATTGCTGGTGTTACCGTAGCGAAAGGATATCTCAATAATCCTCAACTCACGGCAGAGAAATTTATTACCGGCAAATTCGATAGCCAAGGCCGTTTTGTGGCAGACAGTCTTGTAGCAGAGAATAGTGGTATGCGTTTTTATCGCACCTCAGATATTTGCTGTTTCCTGGCTGACGGCACTATTGATTTCATGGGACGCAGTGATCATCAGGTTAAAATTCGCGGTTTTCGCGTCGAATTAGGCGAGGTGGAGAGCGCATTACTGGAACACGCAGACGTGCGCCAATGTGCGGTTGTCGCCTGTAATGACAGTACAAACAATAAAGTGTTGGTCGCCTATGTTGTATCATCCGCAGATACTGACAAGTTACGTGGCTATTTATCCCTGCGGCTACCCAGCCATATGATGCCGCGTGCTTTTGTGTTTCTCGATAAATTACCAACCACCCCCAACGGAAAGGTTGATCGCAAGCGCTTGCAGGTTCCAGATTTCTCACTACCAGAAAATCAGGAATCTATGACAGAACCAGCTAACGCCCGTGAAGAACAATTGCTGGCATTATGGAGAACGACATTAGGGGTTCAAGTCATTGGTACGGAAGATAATTTCTTCTATTGTGGGGGTAATTCATTAATTGCTGCCAATCTGATTACGCAGATCAATAAGACATTCAATGTTCAGCTTAAACTTTCCGCTATTTTCAATCATCCGACTATCGTCGGGTTAGCCTCGTTACTGGACGATATTGAAAAAAACAGTACTGAAAAGGACGGTGTTGAAAAGAGCGGCGCGAAACAGAGTGTTGCTGTGCAGCACGTTTCACAGGGCAGTGATTTACTCTCATTCGGTCAGCGCAGTTTGTGGTTGATTGCCATGCAACAGCCGGATGATTGCAGTTACAACGTGCCTTTCACATTGCGTCTGCATGGTAATCTGCATTTTAGTGCGTTAACGCAGGCGCTGAATGATGTAGTGCAACGTCATGATGTATTGCGTACCACATTCTCCAATCAAGTCAGCAAAGTAAATGCGCCGGATGGGACATCCAGTTTTGAACCCAGTCATCAGGTTGCGCCTGAATTAACACTCTCCCTGCGTCAACAAAATATCTCCGGCGGCGAGTCTGCGCTGGCATCGAAATTGCAGGAAGAGATGATGGCAAGTTTCAATCTCGCCAATGGGCCACTCATCCGTGCGATACTGTTTACGTTGTCCCCGCAAGAGCATGTGCTTTGTATTACTCTGCATCACATTATTTCCGATGGTCGCTCGCTGGCAATACTTTTTGATGAGTTACGGCAGTGCTATCAGGCACGTCTGGCCGGTAAAGCCCCCATGCTACCTATGTTAGAAGCAAACTATAGGCATTTCATTAGCTGGCAGCGTACTCGACTGACTGAGCCAGCAGTACAGCAACAGATTCATTTCTGGCGTCAACAATTAGCGGATACGCCAGCTACTCTGATACTGAATGATATGACTACACCAACTGACGAGTCGGCAGCAATAAGCTGTGTTATTCCCCACGTGTATGTTGAAGGTGTAGAGAAACTGGCTCGTGAGCAAAACTGTACACCGTTTATGGTCTGGTTGAGTTTGTTTGCACTCCTGTTGCGTCAGCAAAGTGGTGAACAAGATCTTATCGTCGGCACACCAGTGTCGCTGCGCACCATACCTGCATGGGATGCGCTGATTGGCTACTTTGCTAATACTTTACCGGTACGTATCAATAGCCGTGAGTTGCAAACTTTTCAGCAACTCCTGATGCACACGCGACAGGTTAGTCTCGACATTCTTGAAAATCGTGATTTGCCGTTCGACTATTTGGTACAAGCACTTAATTTACCTCGTGTGGCAGGTAAAAATCCTGTTTTCCAAACTATTTTTTCCTGTGAGTTGGATCAACCAAACGATGCAACATTCGGGGGCATGAAGGTTTCAGACGTCGAATTGGGGGCCTATCGCGCCAAAATTGATTTGGAGCTGGCAATTAACCGTGTAAATGGTCAGGTTTACGCTCACTTTATGGCCATGCCGGGAGTGTTATCTGCCGTCACTCTGGAACGGATGAGTGAGTATTTGCTGGCGATGTTGCCACAACTCATTGAAAAACCAGATACTGCATTGGCTGATTTGTTGACGGTTAATTCTGACCGTAATGTTCAACCAGAACTCGTTGTTGACAAGCCACAAGGACTGTTTCAGTTGTTTCAGCAAAGCCTGTCCCGACATAGCGGACATGTGGCGCTGGAAAGTGATGAATTAAGTCTGAGTTATCAGCAGCTTGATACATTGACGGCCTATGTGGCGCAGCAATTACAACAAGCAGGTGTAGGCCGTGGTGATCGAGTTGGCATTTTGATGGGGCACCATCCACATAATGTCACCGCAATGCTGGCAATTAACCGGATCGGTGCGGTATTTGTGCCACTGGCTCCTGATAACGCCGAACCAGCAAATCGATATGTAATTGATAATGCGGAAATAAAAGCGATATTGTGCCGAAATGAAACAGCGCCTCTGTGCCAGCGTCTTGGTCTGGCGGCAATTAATATCGATGAATTAGATACAGCCAATGTACCCTATATGGCTATGGCGGCAGTCTGTCAGCCGGATGACTGCGCTTACGTTATTTACACTTCTGGATCGACGGGTAAACCGAAAGGTGTTGCTGTCTCCCACCGCAGTGCCTGCCATAACATTCTGGCAATCCGCGATGAACTGAGGCTTGAACCTTCTTCTCGCATAGTGCAGTACTCTTCACCCGTGTTTGATGTGATGTTGGGAGAAATTTTTCCAGCGCTTGCAACAGGTGCTTGCGTAGTCTTCGGTAAGAAACAGCAACTGTTGCCTGGCAGTGAGCTGACAGAGTGGCTGGCACATAAACAGATTACGCATATGTGGATTGTCCCTTCCGCGTTGGCGATAGTGCCATTAGTACCGCTGCCTAATCTCCAGGTGCTTATCGTAACCGGTGAACCTTGTATGCCCGAAGTCGCTCAGCGCTGGTCTGTAGGGCGCAGGCTGATGAATGGATACGGCCCTACTGAATGTGCGATTGTGGTATCCCTTACCGATTATCATGCCGCAGGACAAAATCTGGTGCTGCGTCCAATGGGCGATGTTCGCTTCTATTTGCTTGATGAACAGAGAAAGCCCGTGGCACCGGGGGAAATAGGTGAACTTTATTTAGCGGGAACCTGTGTTGCACAGGGCTATCTGGGTATGGATGAAAAAACCGCTGAGGTGTTTTTACCCGATATCTTTGCAACACAATTAAAGGCTCGCATGTACCGTACTGGCGATATTGTGCGCCAACGCATGGATGGCGCACTGGAGTTTGTTGGTCGGGTTGACCGTCAGGTCAAAATCCGTGGTCACCGAATTGAACTGAATGCTGTACGTGCCGCCCTAAGTTCGCTACCGGGTGTACGTCAGGCCGAAGCGCTGGCGATCACCGATAGCCAAGGGAATAAAGAGTTGGCGGGATACATTGTTGGTGAAACCAGTCGTAATGAGATCCTGAGTGCATTACGCCAACAGGTGAGTGAAGTCATGGTGCCGACAGCATTGTTCTTTCTTGATGCACTGCCTACCGGCATTACGGGAAAAGTCGATCTGAAAGCATTGGCTGAAATGAAACTGACACGCGCCGGTCAGCATCAATCTTCTCCTTTGCCCGCCAAAGTTGTGTCATCACTTAGCCGCGTTGAGGCTATCTGGCGTGAACTGCTGGAGAGGGATGAGATCGATTATGACGAAAACTTTTTCGATGCGGGCGGCCACTCCCTACGGGTCATGGCGCTATTCCAGCAATTGAATGAAGCGTTTGGTAGCGACTTGTCTGTGACCGATCTTTTCGCTCATCCCACCATTCGACAACAAGCTCAACTACTGGACACGCTATCGCAGCAAAAAACACCGGTTGCAGTCACACCGCTGATAGTCACGGAAAAGACAACCACACCAACGTTGGATGTTCCGACTCAAGATAGCAATGCTATTGCGATTATTGGTATGACTGGCCGCTTCCCTCAAGCGCCAGATCTCGACATTTTTTGGCAGCAATTACTGGCGGGTTATGATGCCAGTATGGAGTTGTCCGACGAGGAATTGTTGCAACGTGGGGTTGATCCAACTCTGTTAAGTCATCCTCGATTTGTCAGACGAGCACGTTTGCTAGAGGGTTGTGCGGAGTTTGATGCACGTTTCTTCGGTTATTCATCACGTGAAGCACAAGTGATGGACCCACAACAGCGGTTGTTTCTTGAAATGGCATGGGAAACGCTGGAATTATCTGGCTATGGCAATGATAGTACACCGCGTTCAGTGGGGGTCTTTGGTAGCAGCGGCTTCAATTATTACCTGCTGGAAAACGTCATGCCAAATAAAGACCGGATGCATCTCGACCCTGGTCAGTGGCAAATAGGTAATGACAAGGATTTTATCGCTACACGTACTGCTTACAAGCTGAACCTTAGTGGACCGGCTGTCAGTATTGGTACCGCCTGTTCGTCATCACTAACCGCTATTCACTTTGCCTGCGAAAGCTTACGACGCGGTGAATGTGATATGGCATTGGCAGGCGCTGTAGCACTCGATCCGCAACAGGTTGGCTTTGTCCATGTCAGTGGTGGAATTATGTCTCCAGATGGCCTTTGTCGGCCATTTGACGCTGCGGCCAACGGTACAGCCAGCGGCAGCGGTGGTGGGATGATATTACTGAAACGTCTGTCCGCTGCTCTGCAAGATGGCGATACCATCCATGCGGTAATTAAAGGTTCTGCTGTTAATAATGATGGCGCGCAAAAGGTGAGTTACACGGCACCAAGTATTGACGGCCAATCTTCGGTGATTAAAGACGCGCTGCGTAATGCCGGTGTATCACCCGCCAGTATCAGTTATATCGAAGCACATGGTACTGCGACCTCTTTAGGCGATCCGATAGAAGTACGTGCGCTGACTCAGGCTTTTCTGGAACAGTCTGATGGTGAAATGTTGCCTGTAGGGAGTTGCGCAATAGGTTCTGTGAAAGGAAATATAGGACATATTGATGCTGCTGCCGGTATAGCGGGTGTCATCAAAACCGTGTTGGCACTGCGCCATCAGACTTTGCCGCCAAGTATTCACTATCATCAACCCAATCCTGCAATCCACTTCGAACAGACTCCGTTTTCCGTGATCAATACAGCATGTCCGTGGCCGCAAACAAATCAACCACGTCGTGCCGGCGTCAGTTCTTTCGGTATTGGCGGCACTAATACGCACCTTATTCTGGAAGAAGCTCCGCGTCAGCAAGATACCCGTCTATTAGATGACGAACGCTGGCATCTACTGCCAATTTCAGCGAAAACGCCACAAGCATTGATTCAGCAAGGGGAGCGCTTGGCAGTAGCACTGACTACCTGTCATGAGCCATTAGCGGATATTGCCGGGACTTTGCAACAAGGACGCAGCGTTTTCAGTGAGCGTGCTTTTGTTGTAGGAAAAGATCGGGAGCAATTGATCAACCAACTACACCGACTATCACCGCAAACTCAGACTGTTAGTCGCAAACAACAGCATCGAGCGGTGATTTTTATGTTTCCGGGACAAGGCAGTCAATCTATTGAAATGGGTCAATCGCTCTATCTGCGTGATGGAGTATTCCGCCAGCAATTTGATCGCTGTGCTGAACTGCTACAGCCACACATCAAACTGGATATCAGGCAGTTAATTTATCCACAGTCGGAACGCGATAATGCTATCAGCCGGTTAAATGCGACACGTTATACCCAGCCTGCGCTGTTTACTGTTGAGTATGCGCTGGCCCGCCAGCTACAAGCTTGGGGTATTACACCGCAAGCAATGATTGGTCATAGCCTCGGTGAACTGGTTGCGGCCTGTGTAGGGGGTATGCTTGAACTGGAAGATACACTGGCATTGGTAGCCAATCGAGCTGCAATCATGCAGCGCCAACCCACAGGGGCGATGCTGGCGGTACAGGCATCATCTGAACGCATAGTTTCCCTGGCACCAGAGTGTGAATTTGCAGCCATCAACGGGCCTGAACAGTGCGTGATAACTGGTAGCCATGACAACATTGCTGTACTGGAAGAACGGTGTAACAAGGCAGGTATTTCTTGCCGGCGACTCACGACATCACATGCATTTCATAGTTCATTGATGGATGATGCCGCACAACAAATGCGGGAATTCAGCGCAGGCTTCACGCTACAATCCAGTACCATTCCGATGATATCCAATATCAGTGGCAGTTGGTTCAGTGAACAGGATCGCGATAATTCTGGTTATTGGGGAGAGCATCTGCGTCGGCCGGTACGCTTCTATGACGGTATTCTTACGTTACTGAACCATCATGACAACCCAATCCTGCTTGAAGTGGGTCCGGGGAGTGCGCTGACCAGTATGCTGAAAAACCTACAGCAGACAGGTCAAGCTCAGATACTGACCACAATGCGCCATACTCGCCAGCAAAAACCGGATGAAGAGGTGCTGCTCAATACCATCGGGCAGTTGTGGCAGCAAGGAATCGCTATCGATTGGGCTGCATTTGGTCATTCACACAAATTACATCGGGTTATGCTGCCAGTGTACCCCTTCCAACGCCAACATCTCTGGTTGGAACATCCTGTCACTACATCAGCCGCCATCATAGGTACACAGCGGAGAAAACTACCGACTTTCACACCATCATCAGATAAAGAGGGAGTCACACGGTTTACTTGTAAGCTAGATGATAATGTCTGGTTTATTGATGAACATCGCATATTCGAGGGGCAAGGTGTATTACCGGGTACCGGTTGCCTGGAATTAGTGCGTCGTGCTTTTCACGAATTGCAACCCGGTGGCACAGCCACTTTCAGTGAAGTTTACTTCCCCTCACCTTTGATACTACCGTCAGGTGTTGAGCGTCAGATACGCATCAGCTTGACTGCTATTGATCGCAGCTTTGCCTTTACGCTGGAGTCTCGCGGTGATGATGACATGTGGCAACTCCATGCAAGCGGCAATGTTACTGCCATATGCTCTCCACCAGCAGAGATTGTCTCACCTTATGAGTTGAGTCGGAATTTGCAGCTTGAAGAAGTTGCAGAGGCACCGGAGCGTTTTAATCAGGCATTTGCTGACTATGGACCACGTTGGCGATGCATTGCAGGTGTATGGATGGGGGATCGCTGTGCGTTGGCACAGTTGCGACTCAATCAGGCATTTATCGATGATTTGCCTGATATTGCATTACACCCTGCTTTGCTCGACTTGGGCACAGTGTTCTTACATGCCTGCCTGTTGCCGGGTGATGCTTCAATACCGTTCCATTATGGTTCGCTGACGCTGCATCAGCCATTACGCGCCGAATTTTACAGTCTGGCGGTTGAGACGGCTCCACGGACTTATGACATAACACTATTTAGTTGGGATGAAAATCAGAATTGCAAGCAGGTGCTGGCTGAAATCCACGGTTACAATTTACGGCAGTTCAATTCTTTACCACGCCAGCCAGCACATGAGGTGAATGTAGCACAGTGGTGTCGTTACCCTCGATGGTTGCCGAAGCCGCTAGGCGAAGCAAAACAGAATCGTGCGCCGTGGCTGATTTTTGGCGCCCAAGCCGCTGAGCTGAATGATTTATGGCAAGCGGCGGTACCCGGCAGTATCGTTGTTGAAGATGCTGATGAATTTCTGCGACAGAATACCTACCGCTTTAGTTTGCGGAAGGATCAGCCCGAAGATTATCAACGATTGATAGATTGCCTGATACAGCAACAAATGCTGCCAGAACATATTATCTGGTGCTGGACTGCGGCAGGGATTTCTCAACCAGAGGCCGCGTTTGAACAACTGGCGGCTGCAATTAAAGCGCTTACCGGTCATCACAGGGTTTTTAATATTACCCTGATTTCTCGCGGGCTACAGGCAGCCAAAGTGCTGGAAGCCTGTAATGCCGCCCCCGCGCTTGGTTTGCTCGGAATATTGGCGGCCGAGTATCCGGGGTGTTCTGCTCGTCATATCGATCTGGATGATGACACTTTTGCTACATATCAATCGCTGATTACGGAACTGTATACGGATATGCAACCGGAAGAAGCAGCAGAAGGAATTCCGGTTACCAGCATTAAGCTTAAACAAGGTGAGCGTGAATTACAGACATTTACTGAGCTTGATGAGATACCTCGTCGGCAAATTCTGCGTGATGGCGGTGTTTATCTGATTACTGGTGGATTGGGAGGTATCGGTCAGTTACTAGCGCGTCACATCAGCAATAAATGCAGTAAGGTTAAACTTGGTATTTTGAGCCGCCGAGGAGCTAATGCGGCAAGTGAAGCTTTACTCGATGTGTTACGGAATTCTGGTGCTGAAATCATGATGTTGCGCACTGATGTTGCTGATGGTGCAGCATTAAATGAAGCACTGGCACAAATGCGGGCAAAATTTGGTGCTATCAACGGTGTGATTCATTCAGCGGGTATTGAAGCCAGTGGATTGCTGGAGCATGGCACGTCGCAGGACTGGCGGCATGTGATGGCAGCAAAAGTCAGTGGTACACAACAACTGATGACGGCGATTAGTCAGGACCCTCTCGACTTTGTTCTGTTGTGCTCTTCACTTGCCTCATTGGTAGGTGGAATGGGTCAGGCCGACTATGCGGCGGCGAACCGTTATCTTGATGCCGTGGCGCACTACTGGCGACAGCAGGCTATACCGGTAACGTCAGTTAACTGGGATACCTGGGCAGAAGTGGGAATGGCCGTGAATTATGCTGCACGCCGTCAAGAAAGTGTGATCGGCCTCAGTAATCAAGAGGGCTGCGCTATTTTCGATCTGGCTATCGCCGGAATGGCAGCACAGATCGTTGTCAGTAAATTTACTACTGTTCGACGCACACAATTACAGGACTTATCAGTGATATCTGATTCCGCCAGCCCAGAGGAAGCAGTTCGTCAATTGTGGTATGAGCTACTAGGTGAAGAGACGATTCACTTGGAAGATGATTTCTTCGAACTAGGCGGTCATTCACTGTTGGCAACGCAGATGATTTCCCGTTTGCGTGATCATTTCCAACACTGTTTGACGCTGGCGGAGTTTCTCGAACAACCAACAATGGCACGTGTTGTCCGTTCACTATCTGACGATAAAAAGAGCCTGGCTCCCGATAATGCCCATATCCGCTACTGCCTGGTACCAATTAATCACGGCGGTGATGGTAATTATTCACCCTTCTTTTGTGTGCCGGGTATGGGCGGCAACGTTACCCAATTTATGCCTCTGGCAGCGGCATTACCACGAGAACTGCCATTTATCGGTATGCAGTATTTGGGGCTTGATGGAAAAACTGCGCCGCACCAATCGGTGGAAGAGATAGCAACACATTACATTGCCTGTTTGCGCTCAGTACAGAAGCAGGGGCCATATCATATCGGCGGCCATTCATTGGGCGGCAAGGTGGCTTATGAAATGGCACGACAGCTTCATGCTGAGGGAGAAAGCATCGGTTCTTTGGTGCTACTCGACTCTGCCGCACCACCCTATGCACCGGTTCCGTATCAGGAAGATGCTGATATTGCCAAAGTTATTCTTGGTATTTTTGCCTACTACACTGACCGATTGGAAATGATCGACAGCTTGGATGACAACGAAATGCGTGCATTACCACGCGAGGCGTTACTGAGCTATATAAAAGAGCAACTAAAACGTTTCTCGTTGATTCAGGCACAGAATGATATGGGCTCAATTAACGGATTGTTCAATGTCTATCGGGCTGCGTCGGATATGTCACCGAAATATCGTCCAATACCCGTACAGTTGCCAATTCCTATGCTGTTAGTAAAAGCGGTAGAACCCTTACCAAAAGGGGTTGTTGTGCCGGAGATCCGGGAGACCAATGGCTGGGGTTGGGAGAAGTTCTCCACTCTTCCCATTCGTATCGCAGAAGTGCCGGGGAATCATTATAGCTGTCTGATGGAAGAGCACGTGGCGCATGTATCGCAAGCGATAATCCATCACTTTCCATCAATAATAAAAGGAGGACAAGTATGAGTGATTCTTCCCCAACAGTTCACCTTGCTGAAAACCACCAGCATAAACGCCAATTGGCCGTGATCCTAATGACATTGGCTGTGGATGCTCTGGGTATCGGGATTGTCCTTCCCGTTTTACCCGATCTGTTGCGGGAGGTTGCCCCTCAACCACCGGAAGCGGGTGTGCCATTAATCGGGTTATTTGTCTCACTATATGCTTTTGCACAGTTCCTTTTTGCCCCGTTGTTAGGGACGCTTAGCGACGCCTGGGGAAGGCGGCCGGTATTGCTTGCAACACTGTTTGGCACAGCGCTGAGCTATACGCTGGTGGCAACAGCACCATCGCTAGGATGGCTGGTGGCCGGTATATTTCTTTCAGGCTCCACCGCCGCCAGTACTTCCGCTGCATCGGCTTACGTAGCAGATATTACACCAGAAACACAACGGGCCGCGCGTTTTGGTCTGGTCAGTGGTGTTCTTGGCTTCGGCATGGTTGCCGGGCCAGCTTTCGGAGGGCTATTGGGTATGATTGAACCGCGCCTTCCGTTTGTCATTGCTGGCTCACTGGCAGCCGTGAACGCGATTGCCGCTATGTTCGTTCTGAACGAAAGTCTGACCAAGGAGAACCGGCGTTCGTTCGACTGGCGTCGGGCCAACCCTTTGGGCAGCCTGAAACTACTGGCGACGGATGGGGTACTGAGACGACTGGTTTATGCTTCGGCTCTTGGCATGGTGGCTTATGGCATTTTTCTGGCCTGTTTTGTCTTACTCAATGAAATACGTTTGGGCTGGGGGCCACGTGAAAACGGTTTGGCTCTCACCGGACTCGGCATCGGAATCATCATAACGCAAACTTGGTTGCTAAAAATGTTCGTGGCGCGCTGTAACGAATACCGCACAGCGATCATCGGTTACGGACTCTATATGTTGGCGTTTATCGCTTATAGCCTGGCTGTATCACCACTTATTGTTGCGGGTGCAATTACTCTGCATGCACTAGCGTTGATCAGCGATTCGACGCTTCGTGCTTTGATTTCATTACGTGCGGGCAATGAGCGACAAGGGGAATATCTGGGAGCACAGAACTGTATGTTGGGTCTGGCTATCACTGTTTCACCGCTGTTGGGAGCGTTATTGCTGCATTTTTCATCTCGCCAAGGACAATCTCTCTATTTTCAAGGGTTTCCCTTTGTTATTGCTGTCGTTGTTTGCTTCTGCGCCATATTGATTTTGCTGCGTGGTTCTCAGGCAGACGTCACATTACGCAATTTGTATAAATAAAAATATCACCAGCCTGTGAGGATTAATTATGAAACAACATCAAGGGACCTATTACCCCCTGACCGCGGCACAGCAGGAAATTTGGCTGGCTGAACAATTAAATGTAAGCGCAGGAATTTATAACACGGGTTGTTATATTGATATTTCAGGCGCTATCGATATTGAGACACTTAACACGGCATTGTCCCAGTTGATAGATGAAGCTGAGTGTTTACGAGTGGTGGTTGTACAGCACCCACAAGGACCCCAGCAACAGATCGTTACTAATCTGCAATGGAGCTGCCCGCTTATTGATCTATCTCACCATGTGGATGCGTTAACAGAAGCTGAAATCTGGATGAAGGCTGAATTGGTGCGGCCAATGGATTTAACACAGGGGCCATTGTTTGGTTTTGCGCTGCTAAAAATCAGTGATGAACACTATTTTTTGTTTATTCGCGTCCATCATCTGGCTAGTGACGCTTTTGGCACTACGTTGCTGATTCAGCGGCTTGCTGAACTGTATACCCAGAAATTGACTGGCGCTGATGAGCTGGAAAATCCTTTCGGACCTCTGAGCGATCTGTTGGCTTTTGATAAAGAATATCGTCGCTCGGAAAATTTTCAACATGACCGTCAATGGTGGTCACAGTATATGGCAGGCCGAAGTGAGCCACAGAGCCTTGCCGTAGGAGCGAAACCCGGTCAGTTTGCCGATTTGGGTTCATTCAGTTGCACCCAGTGTGAAATTCCGGCAAAAGTCAATGATATCCTGCGTGCTCTGAGTGAAGAGAATGGAAGTAGTATGGCACAAATTATTGTTGCTATCGTTGCTTCCTGGATTTCTCGCATGACCGATAAGCAGGATATTACTTTAGGTATGCCAGTCACTGCGCGTTCAGGGCGGGCGTTACGCGCTATTCCAGGTATGGTATCCAATGTATTACCTCTGCGTCTGACCATAGATCCTGCTCATTCCATAGGCGACATTAGTAAACAGGTCAGCCAAGAAATCCGCCAGTTACTCAAACATCAGCAGTATCGTTCTGAAGATATCTATCGTGATTTACAGCGAAATGGTTCTGCCCCCCGCTTGTTTGCGCAGAATATTAATGTGATGCTGTTTAACAGCAATGTGAGCTTTGCGGGTAATTTTGGGCGCACCAAAAATTTGTCCAGTGGTCCGGTAGAAGACCTCTCTGTGACCATTTATTATCATGACGAAGGCGGCAATTTGCAGTTTACGCTCGATACCAATGATAACCTCTACACTCCCCACGATATTAACCTGCAAAAATCTCTTTTTCAGCACTTCATCACTGAATTGCTGGCGGATATATCACGTCCTATTGGTGAACTGACATTGCCAGGTTGGCACATAGGAGACAGCCTATTACCTGCACGGCGTACAGTATTAAATGAGGAAACACTGACCTCGCGCTTTGAACAACAGGCAATTGCCATGCCAGATAGTGTGGCGCTGACTTATCAGCAGGAGAATGTGAGTTATACGGTATTGAACCAACGTGCTAACCAACTGGCGCGCTATTTAGTATCTCAACAAATAGGTCCTGAACAGCGTGTTGTAGTCTGTTTACCCCGTTCTATTGAGATGATGGTGACACTGCTGGCTATCATCAAGGCTGGTGCTGCTTACGTGCCAGTAGAAGCGGATTATCCGCAAAGTCGTCTTGATTTTATGATTGATGATGCTGAACCTGCTTGTGTGATCACCACCAGTGAAATTGTGCAACGCCTGACAACCAATACCCCCATGTTACTGCTAGATGATCCCGAATTACTCACCCATCTGGAAATACAGAGTGTTGCTGATCTGTCTGACAAAGAGCGCTTGCAACCGCTGATTTCGGCACATCCTGCTTATATCATTTACACTTCTGGCTCCACCGGCGTGCCCAAGGGCGTGGTAGTGACTCATCATAATGTGATGCGTTTACTACAAAGTACTCAGCGCTGGTTTAATTTCTCTGCAACTGATTGTTGGACAATGTTTCACTCTTATGCGTTTGATTTTGCTGTCTGGGAGTGTTGGGGAGCATTGCTCAATGGCGGAAGACTGGTGATTGTCCCTTGGGAAGTTAGTCGTTCGCCTACAGATTTTTTGCGGCTTTTAGTTAGCGAAAAAGTGACGGTGTTAAACCAAACACCCTCAGCGTTTCAGGCGCTGATCCATGCTGATCGCGAAGCCCCTCAGCTTGGGCACAGTTTGATGCTACGCACGGTGATTTTTGGCGGAGAAGCGCTGAATACGCATATCCTGGAGGAGTGGTATCAAAGGCACGCTGATAACGCTCCTCAGTTGATCAACATGTATGGTATTACTGAAACCACTGTACATGTGACCTATTTCCCTCTTTCACGTGAAGTCATTGCGCTGCCTGCCTCAAGTCTTATCGGTGAACCTATTGATGATCTCAGTATTTATATTCTTGATGAGACTCAGTGCCCGGTTCCGGTAGGTTTTGTGGGTGAGATATATGTGGGTGGCGCGGGAGTAGCCCGTGGTTATCTGAATCGTCCTGAACTTACTGCTGAACGCTTCATTGCTGATCCCTTTGCCGGCACAGATGCGCGTATGTATCGCACGGGTGACCTGGCAAGATTGCGTCGGGATGGGGTATTGGACTTCCTTGGCCGCACTGACGATCAAGTTAAAATCCGCGGCTTCCGTATTGAATTGGGCGAAGTGGCGGCGGCGCTAAATGCACATCCTGATATCGTACAGTCTGAGGTCATTGTGCGTGAAGATGAAGGTCAACAGAAGCGGTTGGTGAGTTATGTCATTGCTCATAAGGGTATTACACTTGAACCACAGTTAATACGTTCCAGTCTGGCCACATTCTTGCCCGAAGCGATGATTCCAGCGGCAATAGTGCAGCTTGATCACTTCCCGTTGACCATTAATGGAAAGTTAGACCGAAAGGCGTTGCCGAAACCCATGTGGAACAGTGTAGTAGTCAATGAAAATAGCTCCTCCAGCCCACAAGAACTCTCGCTTTGTCGTCTATTTGCCGAGTTGTTGGGATTAGAAAATATCTCTCCAGAGGATAATTTCTTTGAGCTCGGCGGCGAATCTTTGGTTGCAATGCGGGTAATAGCAAGAGTGCGTAGTGACTTCGGCGTTGAAATAACGTTACGCGATCTATTTAACGCACCGAGGGTCAGCCAACTGGTACAACGATTGAACGCTTTGCAGCAGGAAAATGAAGTCGTCAGCCAGACCTAAATTTTTAACGTGATTATGTCGGTAAATAAATAAAATAGAGGACAAAACATGATGAACCGAATAGGTGAGTTAACCGCAGAACTTCTTAGCTCAATGAATCAGTATGACCTTAAACGACTGGATAATATTTTTTCCGAAGATATTTCACTTTATTATCCGGGCCTTCCTCCAATGGTAGGTAAAAAGATGTCGCTTATTTTTCTCAAGAAACTTTTCTCAAATTTTGAATATTTACATTTTAAGCAAACTGGTTTTATTGCTAGTAATAACCAAGCTTGCGTTATTTGGGAAAATGAAGGACGCCGTAAAAATAGTGATATTTATAGCAATATGGGCGTGACATTAATAGAAATTATGGACGACAAAATAGTTCTTCTCAGCGATTACTTTAAATTTGAAGTGCCGCATTAAGCAGGATATCGCTGTAATAAAAACTTGGTGCTTTTTGGATGTTGTATTTGGTTTAGCTATTACCGCTACGCTCTTATTTTATTCGTCTGGCTTGCAAGGCGAAGGTGAAACAGTGGCTATAAACTGTTTCACCTTTAGTAATAGTTGCTACATGTAACAACATGGATGATTACGTATAACCGTTTCATGCAAAGATAACCATAACCATTCTATTTTGTTCCGTCAGGGAGAATAAGATTAATATCGTTCAATACTATCAATCATATTTTTTCCGGAAAATCTTTAATCCTGAGTGGCAGATTTACCCCTGCCACGTTTATTCAGAAACCTAAGCTATCCAGTAAATCATCAACCTGAGCTTGATTAGCGATAACACCCACGCCATTTTGATTCACCTGCGGACCATTTAGCAAACTGTCAGCCTCTTTCTTGGTTTTTATCACCTGATCAGCCGGCATGTTTTCCATTAATACCATCACCAACTGTTTTTCTATTTCCTGAATAACATCCATCATCCGCTTAATAACCTGACCGGTAAGATCCTGGAAATCTTGCGCCATCATGATCTCCAGCAATTGAGCGTTAGTGAATGCGGTATGTTCAGGTACCGTATTGAGGTAATTCCGGGTATCCATAACCAACGAACGTGCCACAGGCATCTCAACAGGGTTTTCAAACCACTCATCCCAACGTTTTTTCAGTGATATTGCCGATGACTCTAACTCATTCTGACGAGGTTGCGCCGCTTCAACACAATTAAGCGCCCTTTCCGCCGCTTGCGCCGTCATCTGCACAACATAGTCCAAACGTTCCCTTGCATCAGGTATTGCCTCAGCCGCCTGAGCAATAGTTTTATCCAATCCCAACTCACGTAAACTATCACGCAACATGCGCGTAAGTTGCCCGATACGGCTGATAATTTCACTGGCGCTAATGGTCTCATCCCTTGGCATGACTGGATTTACACTCATTATGTCTCCTTAGAGGCCCAGTTTTTCAAATATTTTATTAAGCTTTTCTTCCAAAGTAGCTGCGGTAAAAGGTTTAACAACATAACCACTGGCACCGGCTTGTGCCGCAGCAATAATATTTTCTTTCTTCGCTTCTGCTGTCACCATCAAAACCGGTATCTTAGCCAATTGTGCATCTTCTCGAATGACTTTTAGCAACTCTAAACCATCCATATTAGGCATATTCCAATCAGAGATAATAAAGTCAAATTGAGATGAACGAATCTTAGCCAGGGCTTCTGCCCCATCTTGAGCCTCTTCTACATTATTAAAGCCCAATTCTTTTAAAAGGTTACGAACGATGCGACGCATGGTTGAAAAATCATCAACCACCAAAAATCTTAGATCCTTATTCGCCATAAAAACTCCTTGAAATTATTTACCAGTCAGCACAGAGCCACTTAAAAAATTAAATTTATCCGACAGCCGTTAAATACGGACAGCTTGCCCCGAGCTTATTTTTGCCAGCATTCTCTTGCTCATTTTGAGTATATCCATAACCTCATGCACAGCCCCCATTTGTATTGCCGCTCTTGGCATACCAAATACCACGCAACTTGCTTCATCCTGCGCCAATGTGTACGCTCCCGCTTGTTTCATCTCCAGTAAACCTGCCGCGCCATCACTGCCCATGCCGGTTAATAACACTCCAACAGCATTTCTCCCGGCAAATTTAGCCACTGATCGGAACAACACATCCACAGATGGGCGATGACGATTAACAGCCGGCGCATCGGTGATTAGAACCTGGTAATCAGCACCATTGCGGCATAGCTCCATATGGCGATCACCCGGAGCAATGTAGGCATGCCCCGGCAAAATCCGCTCACCATTTTCAGCCTCTTTTACGGTAATTTGGCTAAGTTTATTCAGTCGTTCAGCAAAAGAACGGGTAAAACCAGGTGGCATATGTTGAGTAATGAGTAGTGCCGGGCTGGTAACAGGTAACGGTTGCAACAAATTCTTTATTGCTTCCGTCCCTCCAGTAGAAGCACCTACTGCTATCAGTTTTTCACTGGATAACAAAGGCTTAAAACTTAAAGGAGCAGAACTTACTGACGTGGCTATTGGCACAGATAGTTTGGCCTGTGCTGCTGTCCGTATTTTCTCCGCGATAAGTTCACTGTAAGCCAGCATGCCTTCACGAATACCCAATTGAGGTTTGGTTACAAAATCAATAGCACCAAGTTCCAATGCCCTTAATGTGATTTCAGATCCTTTGGCTGTCAGAGAAGAGATCATAACCACCGGCATTGGCCGTAAACGCATTAATTTTTCCAGAAAATCAATGCCATCCATGCGTGGCATTTCAACATCCAGTGTAAGTACTTGTGGATTATGCTTTTTAATCAGATCACGTGCTACCAGTGGATCTGGCGCACAAGCCACTACCTCCATATCCGGGTGACTATTGATGATCTCTCGCATGATTTGACGCATAAGCGCTGAATCATCGACACAAAGAACAGTTATTTTATTCATGACCTCTCCTTGCCTGGCCTACACCGTAAACGGTCTGTCCTTGCAAGTAGAATTCCCGGCTTATTTGAGTGACATTTTCAGAATGCCCCGCAAAGAGCAATCCATCGGGTTTTAACAAAGCAACAAAATGGCGCAGTATCCGTTCCTGCGTCTTTTTATCAAAATAAATCATAACATTACGGCAAAAGATGGCATCAAACTTCTCTTCAAACGGCCAATTGGGATCTAACAGGTTTAGATGCTGGAATGTCACCATGTCAGCAAGTTGGGGCCGGACACGAGCATAACCTTCATAAGATCCAACGCCTTTAAAAAAGTAACGCTTTCTCTGTTGATCAGTCAGTTGACGCAATTCATCCAATCGATAAACCCCTTTGCGGGCTTTTTCCAGTACATGGGTATCAATATCACTGGCAATAATTTTTACCCGGTGAAAACGCTCCCCCAACACATCGCTTAGCGTCATGGCAATCGAATAGGGCTCTTCTCCTGTCGATGCCGCGGCACTCCATACCCGGTACGATCCATTCTTCTTACTTGCATGTTTAGCTAACAGAGGAAAATGATGAGCTTCCCTGAAAAAAGCCGTCAGGTTAGTTGTTAACGCATTGACAAATTCCTGCCACTCCTCGCTATTCATGTCGTTTTCAAGAATGAACAGGTATTGCCCAAAATCACGTATTCCAAGGGTACGCAAACGCCGAATTAAACGGTTGTAAACCATCTCCCGTTTATGCGCGGCCAGCACAATACCTGCACGTTGATATATAAGCTGACAGATACGCTTAAAATGCGCATCTGACATGGTATAACGCTGAATCATGTGATTCAGTGGCGAAGACGGCAAACTACTTGTCGCTGAAACAATTAAATTTGATTTCATCTGGCCTCAGCGAGTCTGACTGACTGCCCCTTCGCTATCCGCAGACCTCAGCGTCAGTGAAAGTTCATTTTCAATCTTATTTTCTGAATTATCTGGTAACTCAAACTGTGCCACTATTTGCACCAAAATATCTGCCTGATCTTCAAGTGCCGCCGCTGCCGCGGCTGACTGTTCAACCAATGCAGCGTTCTGCTGAGTAACCTGATCCATCTGTGTAACAGCTTGTGCTACCTGATGAATACCCCGACTTTGCTCATCAGATGCCGCAGCAATTTCAGCCATCAGATCTGTGACTTGGTTCACAGAAACAACCAATTCATTCATGGTTTTTCCTGCATGGCTAACTAATTCAGAACCTTGGCTTACCCGTTGAACGGATTCACTAATTAACGTTTTAATCTCTTTCGCTGCTTCGGCACTTCGCTGAGCAAGGTCTCTCACTTCGCCAGCAACAACAGAGAAACCTCGGCCTTGTTCTCCTGCCCGCGCGGCTTCTACCGCGGCATTCAGTGCCAGAATATTGGTCTGAAATGCAATACCATCAATAACGCTGATAATGGCACTGATTTTCTGTGAGCTATTGGCAATTGCATCCATTGTTTCCACAACATCAACTGTCAGTTCTCCACCTTTAGAGGCTGTCTTCGATGCAGATACCGCCAATTCACTGGCCTGACGAGCATTTTCCGCATTCTGACGCACAGTTGCAGTCAGTTGTTCCATACTGGCGGCTGTTTCTTCCAGTGATGCCGCTTGCTCTTCAGTGCGGGAAGAAAGATCGGTATTACCCTGAGTAATTTCCTGAATACCGCTATACATCAAATTAGTATTCTCTTTTACCAAAGTGATGGAATTAACCAGTGAGCGTTGCATTTCACGTAATTTGAGGAACACTTCACCAATTTCATCTTGGGTGAAAACAGAAACTTCTTTATTGAGTTTTCCTTCCGCAACATTCTGGAAGTGACTACGCATATTGGCAAAAGGTCTGAGCAGATTCTTTTTTAACCACCAATGAGCCGCCCAGGCAACAACCAGAACCATTAAGATCGCACCTGCAAACATGGCAACTGAAATTCGGTAATAAAGACGACCATCTTGAACAGCGGTTGTAATCTCCTCTCCGATATACTGCATATAATGATTGAAATCGGACTCAAGTTGCTGCTGATACTTTTCTGTCGGCTGGTTTAAGAATGCATCATAATTACCACTTTCTAAAAACACCGAAAGCTCTCTAAGCGCTCCGATATATTCTTTATAACTGGTCTCTACCGAGGCCAATAATACGCTACTGCCATCCTCTTCATTTAATTTAGGTAGCGCAATAAACTCGGCAAAATGCATCTCAGCTCTATCCAAGGTCTCCTTAACATTAGCGACCATACTCTCAATGTGAGATTCAGATTGTTGCAGCGTTTTCCCTACAGCGATTCGATTCAGTGTATTACGCGATTGCAGCAAAGCTGCCCAGCTCAATCCTAAGGTATCCCTCTTCTGTGTCCCCAGATCGATTCGTTCAATATAAGATTGATCTGCGTGAATGATTCCAAGTGATAAACCACTTGAGATTATCTGCATTACACAAAACATCATCAGTAACAGATATAAACTGGTTGATATACGAAGCCTGCCTAACATGTAATCACCTCTGTTAACGGCTGCATATGCAGCCGCAGTTATCGCTTAGTGTTTTAAAATGTTTCCCAATTAGCTTGTTCTTCCACATTGTTGACTTTCTTCAACACCGGTGGATTCGATTTAGCAGGAGGAGTCTTAACCACAGGCAAATGCTCAATTTTCATTTCGGGTTGAGATTTATCGTCAAGATTCGGTAATTGGAATAGAGAAACCAGTTTCTTCAATCCAGCCGCTTGATCTTCCAGTGCAGCCGCAGCCGCAGCGGATTGCTCAACTAAAGCAGCATTTTGTTGTGTTACACGATCCATTTCGGAGATAGCCAGACCAACCTGAGTTATCCCTCTGCTTTGTTCATCGGATGCAGATGCAATTTCACCCATAATGTCAGTTACACGAGTGACTGAACTGACAATGTTATTCATTGTTTCACCGGCGCTCTCAACCAAGACTGAACCGGTATCCGCACGGCTTACTGAATCTTCTATTAATGCTTTGATCTCTTTTGCCGCCTCAGCACTACGCTGTGCGAGATTACGCACTTCGCCTGCCACAACCGCAAAACCTCGCCCATGTTCACCGGCGCGTGCGGCTTCCACCGCGGCATTCAGCGCCAAGATGTTAGTCTGGAACGCAATAGCATCAATAACACTGGTAATATCGGAAATCTTCTGAGAACTGCCGGCAATTTCACGCATGGTCTGTACAACATTCGCTACAACTTTCCCACCCTGGCGGGCAACGTCAGAAGCACTATCAGCCAAGTTACTTGCCTGACGAGCATTTTCTGCGTTTTGACGTACAGTTGCGGTCAATTGTTCCATACTGGCGGCGGTTTCTTCCAAAGAAGCAACCTGTTCCTCAGTGCGTGAGGAAAGATCATTATTCCCTGCGGCAATCTCACTGGTTCCGTTATAAATACCTTCGCTGCTCTGACGAACACTAGTGACAGTAGTGATAAATTCTTTTTGCATATGTTTCAGGCCAATGGCTAACGTACTCATCTCATTTCTGCCTGAAACAGTAATATTTTGCGTCAAATCACCGGTAGAAAGCGCCTTAATGTTCTCCAATAATTTGTTTAATGGATTAATCAGACTATGTTTGATGCTAACCCAACTAAAAATCATGGCTGAAACCAGAATCAGCATGATAATACCCAACATAATCATCGCATTTCTGTAGGAGATATTCGCATCAAATACAACATCAGAATAGAGATGATCGTTTTGGGTCAAATAGAAGTTATATTCTTCCTCGAAAGCACTCTGATATTTGCCCGTTGGCTGGTTGAAAAATTCTACCGTCCGATCATGTTCAATCAGAACAATGAGTTCATGCAGTGCTGAAATATAAACATCATAGGTTTTTTTAAGACGATTAAGACTTTCTGATTCATGAATCGGCAATTTAGCGGTTTGTTCATATTGTTCAAAGCGCTGTTCTGCTATAGACAAGTTACTTCTGGCATCAGTCAGTAACTGTTCTAATGTGTAGTAATTATCGACACCCTTGACACCCTCATCTTTTTGCATCATGTAGCGAATGCCAGCACGATTCAAACTGTTACGAGCTTGTAACAAATTAACCCAAGTGTCATTTAAAAATGTCTGCTGTTCACGCATTTTATCCAGTATTTCTAGGTTTTCTTTGTTACTTTTCAACTCATGGAAGAAAAGTCCCCCGGATATAAATTGCAAAGCACCAAATAATATGATGACCGCCATCAGTCCGGTCACTATTTTCATTCGGTTAAACATGTTTTCCCTTTTTACAATAGATCAGCATGGCTCTGTTATCGGCATCACCAAAGGAAACTTTACTGGTTGAATAAAAGAAATTTGAATATTTTTCTGATCTGGACTTAACGGGGGAATATAGACAAAAAGTAGCTGCCATCTGTCGATGATGGCAGTCATATTTAATGATCAGTTTTTAGCCACTGAATCTACCAACGCCATCTCTTCACTATTAAGCAGTTTTTCGATATCCACTAAAATCAGCATGCGATCATCAAGTGAACCCAATCCGGTTAGATATTCGGTAGATAATGTTACTGCAAATTCAGGTGCCGGACAGATTTGTTCAGCTTTGAGCGATAAGACATCCGAAACACCATCAACTACAATACCGACCACCCGGTTTAACAGATTCAAAACAATAACAACGGTATTATCATTATAGGTAACCGTTTCCTGAGCAAATTTAATTCTCAGGTCAATAATAGGCACAATAACACCACGTAGATTGGTTATTCCTTTAATGAATGCCGGAGTATTCGCAATACGAGTAACCTGATCATAGCCCCGGATCTCCTGTACTTTCAGTATTTCGATACCATACTCTTCATCACCGAGGGTAAAAACCAAATATCCTTCCCCGGCAGTTTCTCCTGACAATTTATTAAACGCTTCTATGGCCGACATGATCTTACCTTTCACTGTGAGATTAACGATTTTCCATGAGGATTCCTCCTCATTCAGTGCTTATTTTTTAGCTTTACTGAGTGCCAATTGGTCATGATTGAGCTGCTGCAAGGCAGAAACATCAACAATCAACGCCACACTGCCATCTCCCATAATTGTGGCAGCGGAGATCCCGGGTACTTTGCGATAGTTACTTTCGATATTTTTCACAACCACCTGATGCTGCCCAACTAATTGATCAACCAGCAAGGCATAACGACGGCCGGCACTTTGCACTATCACAACAATCCCTTTCGTCGGATCTATTTTTGCATCAGGAATATCAAAGACTCGATATAACTTAATCAGTGGCAAGTATTCTCCTCTGACATGCAGTAATTTTTCATCGCCAGCTAGAGGATAAATATCTTCTTCCTGCGGTTGAAGAGAACTCACCACCGCACTCAATGGCAAAATAAACACTTCGTCATTAACTTTCACTGACATACCATCAAGAATTGCCAGTGTCAGGGGTAACAAAATCCGCGTCACTGTCCCTTTACCGGCCTGGAAGTTAATCTGGATTTGTCCGCCCATTTCCTGAATATTCCGCTTAACCACATCCATTCCTACACCGCGGCCAGACACATCTGTTACAACTTCAGCCGTGGAAAAACCAGGAGCGAAAATCAACATGGCAACCTCTTCATTGCTCATGTTTTCACTAACCGACAATCCTTGTGACATCGCTTTAGCCAGAATCTTTTCACGATTTAGCCCGGTACCGTCATCCACGACTTCAATACAGATATTTCCTCCCTGATGTTCAGCAGAAAGTGTCAAATTGCCTGTTTCAGGTTTGCCCACAGCAAGCCGAGCTTCTGGTTCTTCAATACCATGATCCAGACTGTTACGGACTAGATGAGTCAGGGGATCAATAATGCGCTCGATTAAACTCTTATCCAACTCAGTGGAACTGCCTACTAAAGTTAGATCCACTTTTTTATTCAGTTTGCTAGCCAGATCCCTGACTAAACGCGGGTAACGGCTGAACACATATTCCATTGGCATCATACGGATAGACATCACAGATTCTTGCAAATCTCTGGAATTTCTCTGTAACTGAACCATGCAATTTAGCAAATCACCATGTGAAGTCGGTTCAAGAGCGTTACAATGCTGAGCCAACATAGATTGGGTAATAACCAATTCACCAACCAAGTTTATCAGTTGATCAACCTTCTCAACCGCAACCCGAATACTGGAAGATTCTGCCCGCTGACGTGGCGATCCAGCCGGTGGTGTCGGCGCAGGGCGTCCGACAGGAGGAGTAGAACCTTTTTCCGGCGTGGTTGTTTTAACGACTTTAGCTGTATCTTGATTTTTAACTTTGTCTTTGGGTTCAGCCACCGGCAAGAAAGTGATCTGTTCCGGCTCAATAACAAAACAGAGCACCGCAGTGATATCATCCTCTGTGGCTGATGTTACCAATGATACTTCAACGCTATCCCTAGTCTGTTCGGCATCATAAACTTCCCCCAGATTACTCAACTCATCAAGCATCAGAGAAACTTCACGCTCTTTCAAACCAGAAAGATGAACCCGAACGCTACCTTGCTGGTTCTCAGTCGCAGCAGGCTCCGATTTTAATTCCGGCTCAGACTCAGGCACCTCTGGCGTCACCGCATCTATAATAGACTCAGCCCCGCCTTCATTCTCTTCCTGTACTTCCAATGCAAGCTGGCGCAAAGTCTCACAGATGTAGGTAAACGCACTTTCATCCGGCTCCTGAGAACTTTTATAGGCATCCAACTGTTGCTGCATAATATCTTTCGCTTCTAAAAACAGGTTGATAATATCAGTCGTCAGACTCATTTCATCTCGTCTGGCGCTGTCCAGCAAATTTTCCAGAACATGCGTGGTTTGCTGTAGTTTGATAAAACCAAAAGTCGCAGCACCACCTTTTATTGAGTGAGCACTACGAAAAATAGCATTCAATTGCTCCTGATCTGGCTCATCAGGATCGAGCTGCAATAGATGCTGCTCCATATCCTCCAGCAATTCGTCTGCTTCATCAAAAAAGGTCTGATAAAACGCGGTAATATCCATTGTTACTTTGTCACCTTGGTCGGTACACGATTAGGTTCAGCACTCAGTGGTGCTGGCTGGGCTAATACTGTGATTTCATTGGACTGTTGTGTTGGCCTACTTTCAGCCGAATCCTTTCCAATCACCTCGTGAATTTCCTTACTATCATTAATAATCAAGGAATCGCTGCCGGTGTTTTGCTGTTCAATCCGCTCTTCCGCTTGTTTATTGAGCACTAAAATACTGATGCGACGGTTAACCGGTGCACTGGCATCTTCCTGTTTCAGGCGAACCGTTGCAGCCATGCCAACTACCCGCAATATCTTTTCTTCATCTAGCCCACCTAGCAACAGCTCTCTCCTTGATGCATTCGCCCGATCTGCGGAGAGTTCCCAGTTACTGTAACCGCGTTCACCATTGGCATATTTCAAGTCGTCGGTATGACCGGATAAGCTGATTTTATTGGGAATATCGTTCAAGATTGGTGCAATAGCCCGCAAAATGTCACTCATGTAACTTTCAACTTTTGCACTGCCAACCATAAACATTGGCCGGTTCTCCCGGTCAATAATCTGGATACGCAGCCCTTCATCCATCATGTCAATCAACAGATGTGGACGTAATGCTTTAAGGCGAGGATCAGTAATGATCAATTGATCAAGTTGCTCACGCAGCCTATTTAATTTGCGAGCTTCATCATTAGCTTCAACGACTTCAAACTGACGCAGAATATCGCCCTCCTGATGAAGCACATCTTCCCCCCCTCCTGGAATAGGATTGGAGCTATCACTGCTACGTTCACCTTTATTGATTGCAACTTGTAATGGGGTACGGAAATATTCTGCAATTCGGGTCAGTTCTTGCGGGCTGGAAATTGCCAGCAGCCACATAACCAGAAAAAATGCCATCATGGCGGTCATAAAATCAGCATAAGCAATCTTCCATGAACCACCATGATGTTTGATGCCATTTCTTTTACGTCTTTTTACCCTAATGACAGAGACGTTACGCGCCTTCATGCTTGTTCTTCAGTTTCTTGCTGGACTGGTGCTTTTACCCGGCGGACATGTTCTTCCAACTCAGTGAAAGAAGGACGATCTGTGAGGTACAGTGTCTTACGGCCAAATTCAACAGCAATTTGCGGCGCATAACCATTCAGACTGGATAACAATGTCACTTTAATGCATTGCATCATTTTAATGTGTTCACCGCTGCGTTGACGCAACAATGTTGCCAGCGGAGAGATAAAACCATATGCCAGCAAAATACCAAGGAATGTCCCAACCATTGCATGAGCAATCAGCACACCAAGCTCTCCTGCCGGGCGATCTGCCGAACCCAAAGCATTAACAACCCCCATAACAGCAGCGACAATACCAAAAGCAGGAAGAGAATCTCCAACCATCGTCAAACTGGTTGCCGGGATCTCACTTTCCTGTTCATAAGTTTCAATTTCCTCATCCATCAAAGCTTCAATTTCATGAGGATTCATATTGCCACTCACAATCAATCGCATGTAGTCAGTGATAAAATCCATCAAATGCTTATCCTTAAGCAAACGCGGATACTGGGTGAAAATATCACTTTGCTGAGGATGTTCGATATCTCGCTCTAATGCTAAGACACCATGCATGCGGGATTTTGCTAGCAACCGGAAAAGTAGCGCCATCAGATCCATATACATCACTTTGTTATATTTAGATCTACGCATTACCTTTGGCAAAACACGCAGTGTTGCCTTAATCGCTTTTCCGTTGTTGCCAACAATGAAAGCACCGATACCAGCACCAGTGATAATTAAAAATTCAGCGGGTTGATAAAGTGCGCCCAAATGACCACCTACAATCAGGTAACCACCGATTACCGCACCAAAAACTACGATATATCCTAAAAGTACTAACACGCGATATCCTTTAGCTAAGTTGGCGAGCGGATGGGAAGTTGAACAGTCTGAATCCAGAATGGTTGCGGTTTCAATACAGGTTACAGGAGAAAAAGTACTAATCTGTAACCTGTAGGAATAATTTTCCCATTTAAATTCATACTGCGTGCTGAGCAAGTCCATCCAGCAGTTGTGAATTAGTATCGGCAGACTGAAAGGAAAGTTTACGTTTTTTTACTGCGCGTGATGGCGGTTGGCAAAGGCTACAAACAAAGCTATTCACAGGTTGATGAGCATGAGTAATAAAAGTTCCACCACAGGTACGGCACTGCGAAGGTTGTAACATGCCACTGTCGACAAAACGTACCAGAGTCCAGGCACGAGTCAACGCCAAAACCGGGGCGTCTCCTTCAACAGGGGGACATTGTTCAAGATAGAGTCGATACGCTTTAACAACAGCTTCTACACCTTCACAATAACCACTCTTGAGTAAAAAACGGTAGGCATTATAGAACATCGATGAATGAATATTCTGTTCCCACGTCATAAACCAATCTGTTGAAAAAGGCAGCATTCCTTTAGGCGGGGGACTCCCCCTCAACTCCTTATAAAGCTTAATTAATCGCCCTCTGCTCAATTGTGTTTCACTTTCAAGCATTTGTAATCGTGCCCCCAAAGTGATGAGTTCCATCGCCAACTGTATATCCTTAGCTTCTTGAACTATACTTTTCTCGGCCATCTCTTATGCTCTTTTTTTCACTGACGTATCGTCTTTCGAAGATAACTTCTGAAACAAATGAGTAGATAACAAAATGCCTGTATGTATTTGTTGTAAATCATCCACTCGAGATTCCCTAGTAAGCTGCTGAATAGTTTCACTGTCTTCGAACCGGAAATTACAGACTAATTGATTAGTCTCAGCGAGCTTGACCAACTGAGGTAATGTCAATTCAGACAACGTATCAGCCATAGAATCACTAATACCTAAACGGAACATCGCTGATGCTTTTTCATGGTTAATTAATCGCTGAGCTAAAAGCAAATACGATAAATTTATGTCATAAATATGTTTGAGCAATTCAACCGTACTCATTTCTCTATCCCGTCCGATTACATTAAAAAATCAGTTAAGTGTTCGAAAAACCACTCGTGACAAAATTCCTAAAATAGCTTAGGGATTAATAATCTCTTACATAACTAAAATATACAGGCTTAGTCAGAGCAGTAACCATCCTTTGTATTACTTTTGATTCATCCAACTTCAAAAATATTACGGTAGTGAGCTACAAAAGTATTATTGCGTTACCTGATATAACATTTTTCATTGGCGATTAAGAATATTCTTAATGCGGAACAACTTTACTCCTGAATCATCAACTTATACAACGGAAAGAGGGCGCAATTTTAAATACTATGTGACATAACTCACAAAAACAACGGCTTTTAATATGCATTTAATCGATGAATTGCTCATTAACTATTCAAACAATTAAATAAAATCCGAATTCTCAATTTTAATAAGTTAAATTATCTAAATAAAAATATTAGATATATTTTTTGATTTTATACGATCTATTAAACTTATAAATTTAAAATAACGATAAAAAATCCTATCCTGAGTCAAACTAACACCAAAAAAGACAGTTTTATCCCTGAGTAATAAGTGTAAACAATAATCTTATTCTGAGATCCGTCATCTCCGCTTGTACGATAAAACAGATTAATTTTATGTAAAATTTGGTTGCAAAAAAGATACTGGTATGATCACTTTTCGTTTAGATTTGTACTTTTTTTAACCTAAAGGCTTAACTAAAAATGTATACCACCACGTACAGATAACACTAACCATACAAAAATAGCATAAAATACAGTAAGATAATGAATAAAAAAACAACTATAACAACATCTTATTGATTGTATAATAATCAATATCCAGCATGGAGATGGCCATAAAAATCGATCTATTTCGACTTCTGACAACCCAAATAGCAGCAAAAAACATTAGAAAAATTTATCTAAATTCATGCCTCATAATATAATAATATGCAAAATCCTTCTATTGATTACTTTATCTTTTTCATTTTTAATCTTCATGCTTTAAATTAAAAATTAATTAAATTTACATATTTTCAATATATATATTGAAAAAACATTAGGCATTTTAAACTAATTGAATGTAATTTATTATCCTTAAGATCTGCTTTAAAACCCTATAAGAGATAAAAACCCATAAATGAAATTTTCAAATTACACAAATATATAACCTTATTAAATATCTATCATAAATTAAATTACCAACCTTTATATAATACAATAAATTGATGGTTTACACATTAATATTTAAATAAAAAATACATACTATTTTCGAACTCACATATTCTTATAATACAAACCAAATAAAATATTAAAAGTCATTCTTTTAATATTTCATTATTTCATGTGACATTTACGATCATCATCCCAAAAATATCATTTACACACATAAAAAACATAGCTAATGACGTCATTAATGTATACAATAGACATCATTTTTATATTATAAGAATAGATTAAATAATTAACTGCACAGAAAAAAATAGTTAATTGAGATTTATTGGAAATATAATTCACAGGAATAAAAATCAATATCATTGCTAACCAAAATGATAAATTTAATAATTATTGGTAACAGAAATACCATGATACTTCATAAAAAAATGGAAGAAATAGGATTTTGATAAGAAATTTATTTACCCATATAAATAGTAATGATAATTTTCCAAGTAATTATAATTATTCATCAAACATGACAGTTAATGCAACAATCGATTACAACCCAACCTAATCACAGAAAATACTCTCAGAACAAAGACGCTAAACCCAATAGTTCATCAAACAAGAAGGGAATATAGCTATCGAGAATCATTATCAATTATGTAATCGATAATACTGAAAATGTTCCTGTTTTTTGGGCAAAACACATCCTTTATACGCACAATATATGAACAAAAAATATCTGAGAAAGTAACAATTCAATACGCTAATCTGGCTAAAATAAAATTCGACAAACAGAATTTTTCACTAAAAAAATAATCAATATCAATATATATATCCACACAACCAAAAATGATACAAGCTAGCTCTGCCAGTACTATAGAATATCCAATATTTTTAATACCTCATTTATAATGTTCTTCTCAGGAACTGTTTAATCCATTTTATCCCAATATAAAAAAGCTAATAAATATCACTCATCAAATCTTGTACTAGTAAATGAATATCGCTTACCAGAAAGAATGGAATAAAAGCTCTGATAATCAGCATGGAAAGAACATAACCAAAGTTCAAACTTACCGTTATATTCAAGCACTTGATAATCCTCTCGCTCTCTCTCTTCTCTTAACTACCCTTCATTTAACCCCCTTAAATTCTTACCAAGGCTGGTAATATCTATCGCTTTTTTTGCACTATCTGTACCCTTGCTAACAAAAACTCCCACATCAACAGATCTCAATACCATAGCATCATTAATGTTATCATCAAGAAACCAACCGAATGTCCGTTCTTTTGCAACACAGAGTCTTTACGATACATAGTTTACTAAATACCAATTTGATTTCATTTCTCAAGATTTCAGTAACCATCAGCTCTGTTTGTTAGAATGATAAAATAACTTTGAATTCTAACCCTACATCATGACAAATCCTGATAGTAATAGCAGAGTTACCCTTGGTAAGAACTCTTGCTGCCTCTCCATTCTCTCTTAATACAGAAATAACAGAGACTACCCCCCTCTCTACTGGCTCAAGGAAAGTTAGCAACTCCTGTAATATCATCACTCGTTGCTCACCATAAAGATGACCAAAGTTTTTACTTTATCATCGGATAAATATCGAACGGTTAAATTAATACTTTAAAATCTTGTCTGATGGTAACCATTGACTACTTCCATTATTTTTTCACGACATTCTCCATCAAGCAGAATTATTATCTATTTTACTCTTATATAAGAACAAACTTAGATCATTTCTTCTACTTATCCTTTGAAAATAATTGATATTTTCACTGAAAATCCTGAGCTGTAACGAGTAACTGATGACAAACCAAATTAAATATCAACTCATCAATTTTTCTGTACCCGCGCATGATACCTATATCAGGTTTACTACGACTAAATTCTGGTATGAGAATAACAATGTTAACAATCAATCCAGCGACAATGACCAAGGCTAAGAATACCGTATCGAACGAATTTTACCCAGTGAAGCTATTAATCAACAATACCATCTAAAACTATTACTGATATAAAGCAAATTTGTAATCAACCTGGCTTACGGCCAAACGTAACCTGAAATCTACAGTCAATGATAGATAATTGTAACAATGGTAACTGTTTGACTAGTATCGCTTTCCATCTCTGCCTCAAATAGCACAAAAACCTGATCTCACCTGGTACAAGATATTCAATCAGTCATTCTCAGTAGCAAGAGCGGCAAAACTACAACAAAGTACTGTCATTACCGTTAATCACAAACTTCACAACTTTGTTTATAATTTATCCTTGCCAAAATCACCTGCGTATAAATAAAAGCATCACGGGCGAAATATTCACCTTAATTATTCAGAAAATAGTGCTAAATAGTTTCTTAATTACACGTTGCCTAACCGTGAAAACACACCATAGGCAACGCTTTATTTGTTTCTTATGACGAAGCACCATCCGTCAATGACGATTCTTTATCAAACTAGTGATTGCTGCTTTATATAAAAGATTTTCAGATAGGTGGTTCAGAAGCAATTTTCCAGTTTATTGAGCTAACGCTCTTTTCCAGACTGATACGACAAACAATTGCTTCTATCTCTTTTTGCTCCGCCAGTGTTGCTAACACTTCAGCACGTACTTCAAATTTTCCAGGTTGAACCCTATCAGGGAAACTCAGTGATTGTAACCTCACAGCTACTCCATTGAGAGCCTGTAATACCAAAGTTCTCACCAGAATTTCGTCATCACTGTCACACACTATGTGAATTTTATAACACTGCACCTGATCAATGGTCTGCTGCCTGGGTTGTAAATTAATTCGTTGAGCAGCTTCACGTAACAATATATTTGCGCAAAGAATAATCGCGGTTGCTATCGCGGCTAGCCAATATTGCCCAAGGCCACACAACACGCCAATTCCAGCAGAGCACCATAGCGTTGCTGCGGTATTTAATCCACGAATATTCATACCTTCCCGCATAATGACACCCGCTCCGAGGAAACCAATGCCTGAAACAACTTGTGCAGCAATACGTCCGGCACTATCGGGTGAAGTTGTTATTGAACTGAGGATAAAAACTGCTGCGCCGGTCGCAACTAATGCATTGGTTCTTAAACCTGCCATACGTTGGCGCCATTGGCGCTCAGCACCAATTAATGCGCCAAAGCACATAGCCGATAATAAATGAAAGACAAAAGGAGTTATTAACATGACATTCTCCATACAGCTAAATGGATAAATAATCATGTGCATTTATTTTGCACACAGAAATGTATGCTGAATGTTTAATTCAGCCCTATTTTCTGTCCATACCAGGAGGTAACAACGCGTAAATATATAACAGCATAATAAAAACCCAATATACTATCCTGACTACTTGATTAAGTACCGGATAACGCTATTTTTTGAGTAAGTACAGCTCAGATATTTTGAGTGGTACTGCCCGCTTTATTCGGCAAGCAGCAAATCGGAAGGAAATGAACAGCTTGCCGTTTTATTGTCTATTTAACTGAAAATTTTGACTGTCCAATGGGTTATCTCTCCAACGAAATTTGGACGAAGTATAATCAGGAGTAATCAATAAGTAAAGAAAGATATGACTCTAACCAACAAAAAGCCCACCGCTATAGAAAATAGCGACGGGCTTAAAAAATCATCCAAGCAATCAGATAGCTGTTACGTTTGCTGCCGCTGGACCTTTAGCACCATTTTCAATGGTGAATTCTACGTTCTGGCCTTCTGCCAAAGTTTTGAAACCGTTACCCTGAATGGCAGAGAAGTGAACGAATACGTCTTTGCTACCGTCAGCTGGGGTGATGAAACCGAAGCCTTTAGATTCGTTGAACCACTTCACTTGACCTTTCATTTTGTCAGACATTGTGACTTTCCTATATATCAAAAAAATTTTGCCACCATTGGGCATGTATTGGCCAGTTATATCAGCTATTACTTATGGAGGCACTAAGAAGGAAACGCGTCAACAAAGGCTATCTGAGGATAACACTTACACATAACTCATTAACTCAAGATGTCGTACATAAAGTAGGTCTGTTTATCAGGCCGGCTGCATTAACTCATGATAGAAAAGGAATAGCAACCTTTTTATGCATTGGTGTTTTAAAAAAAATATTTATGCTCATTATTAAAGCAACAACTAAACAAATAATGTCATTAGTTATAAATTTTTTTGATTTATTCAACCTTTATCTTAATGAAAGCGTTAGAGTTAATCTTAGTCAATAACAGTTGGCAGATTAAAATAAAACAACTGATCTACGTAAGATAACCTCCCCCATGCTAACCTTAAGAATAAATAGCGATGAAAATATTTCATTTTCCCTTTGCTTAATCAGGTCAATATATGAATATCATTAAACAGATACTGATTCAGGATCTTGAACGAATCAACATTGAAGAGCAACGTGATGGTAAACCTCGTTTTAACAGCCAGTTTATCAGTAACCATCCTTATCTTTGCCTAGCTATGCTGGTATCCTACCTGCTTCTCGCGTCACTTATCTGGTACGCCCCATATTTTAGTTTATTTTCACTGCTAGCTTTTACAGTACTCTTCATTATTATGTCAGCGGTTTTATTATTCGAAATCAAACCAGTGTATCGGTTTGATGATATCGGCGTACTTGATCTACGAGTATGTTACAACGGTGAATGGTTCGTCAGCGAAAGAATCTCAGATTGCGCAATCAAAGATCTTTGTTCTCATCCCCATGTTCCATTAGCAATAAAAGATGAAATCAAACGTATTGTGCACATGAAAGGTGAAATTCATTTTTATGATGTTTATATCATAGCATTTCCTGAACAAGCACATATCACAACACCGTTACCGATCATGGGTAGTCGATAATGAACAAAGATACTCAATTTCAGTAAAATAGCATAGTTATAAGGCAATGTGCTCATATGACAAGCAAATAATAAAATAGTAAGCTTTTTGGCGTTGACAGCATTTCAATTGATCGCTAGTATTCGCCCCGTTCCCAAGAACGATTCCTCCATAGTTCAGTCGGTAGAACGGCGGACTGTTAATCCGTATGTCACTGGTTCAAGTCCAGTTGGAGGAGCCAAATTCAAATTTGGAGATGCTAAAGAGAATCTCTAGTATGCATGAGATAGCTAGTATACAAAAAACGGTTAACATGCAAGAAAAGCCCAATATGAATTGGGCTTTTTTCTATGCAAGCAACAAACATTCGCGAGCACCAAGCCGATTAGTCCAGAACTACTTTGTAAATTTTCTCTTTAGATTTATGCAATATATTCACTTCACCAACAAATGATATTTCGTAATGAATTTTTACCTGACCATTACCTATATAATTAAAGAAATCAATTCCACCCGGTTGACCATCAGCATTTTTTTCAGGATTAATTACAGCCAATTTGAAAACATTATCTTCACTACTTTGTAAAGAATCTATCTTTAATACTAACTCCCCTGTATCCCGATCGTCAGCAGAATATCCTCTTATATGTACTGTACCTTTTTTCAATTGTTTCTCTTTAAGTTTAACATCACTGACCGAAATATTGATGTCATACTCAATAATACTTTCACCAATTGGTCGCCCCCTATTTTCATCATACTCTTCAATGTAAGGTACTTCCAAATCGCGACGGACCTGAACCGTCTCAGAATCTTCATCAAGCTCTACAAGCACACGCTGAATAGCAGAAAATCTAGCAGCACCGCTTTCGCTAATAGTATAATAAAGGCTATCATGCTTACCTTCAGTAAGGAGAACATCTTTTACCGGCAAGCTACGAATATCACCGCTATTTTGCACACCAGGAACAACTTCAACATTATCATTATCAAAAACAAATTTCAGCTCATGTTTATCTAATATATTGGAATCAGTGAAAAGTACTTTAACTCCTGCTTTTATATCATCACCACTAATGACATTATCATAATACGCTGGATATACAGGTGCTACCAATCCTACAGATTTCAATTTAAATCGATTCAGAACCGCTTTCGCTACCACACCACCACTCGCATCCGTTACTTCAGCCTCAAAACCTATTGTGGCGTTAACCTTCTGATCTGTTTTAATTTTTACTAATATTTCAAATGCTCTACTAACAGGATTGAATGCGTTATCGCTATTTACAACTTCATATTCGCCCTCATTCAAGCCATTCACTACAATTTTACTTTTGTAAGTATCTAATGGTACAGAACCATCATCATCCTGTAGAACGACAAATAACCGCAATGGAACATTAAACCAATCTTTATGCGAAACCCAGTTAGCGACATCAGTATTAATTAAAAACTTCATGACTTTTCCTCATATCTTTATAAAAATCACTAGAAAATTAGCCATTGCTTTCGAAGGAAATATTATTTACCGATTTTATATTCAAAATTATTTACACCTCCTTATTAATCATTTTATAATATTTAAAATCTTAATATTCAGGTTTTCAATACTTACTGAAACAACTTTTATTTATTTCATTTTATACACATATGAAAATATATTATTAAATTGAGAATACCTTAGTATATTAGCAGTAAATGAGATTTCATTATCAATGGCAAACTCTTTAATATCCTCTTTGGTTTGGATTAATATCATACATACCAAATCAGAGTTCAGATAACAAATTACTTTTTCAGTTAAGAATTATAGACCAGTAAATCAGCTAATAAATATCAAAATACAATAAGCACTCTATTAAAACAGATAAAATAGGAAAATTATCATAAAATACAAAGCCATTTGGGAAAATTAGAATAAAATCACCTGGTATATACTTGATCATATTTTTAATGTTTATGATTAATTATTTTCTAAATAAAAAACATAGATGATATTTTCACCATCCAATTATCATAGATAAATATCAGTTAATTCTCTCATTTCCTGAACTGAAAAATTTAATTGCCTAAAAAATGGTAAAAAAATATCATTTTGAACATCAGTTAACCAATCAAACTCAATTTTCATTTTTGCCCTTTGACAAGCCCAAAATACCCAGATATTATTCGCCTCGTTGTCAAGGACAATTCCTCCATAGTTCAGTCGGTAGAACGGCGGACTGTTAATCCGTATGTCACTGGTTCGAGTCCAGTTGGAGGAGCCAAATTCATAAGAAGCCCGCCCAGTGCGGGCTTTTTTTATTCCTAAATTCCACCATTTGCTTACAACGTAATATAATAATTCTGACCAACCCGCTTCCTATAGCATATATCTCCAGCAAATACCCCTTATTCGGCATAAAAACAGATCAATAAGTTTAGTTTGTCAGCAAACAAACCATTTTTGTTATTTTCCGCTTTGACAAAGCAAAAACATACCGTTAATATGCACCCCGTTGTTGAGGAGTTCCTCCATAGTTCAGTCGGTAGAACGGCGGACTGTTAATCCGTATGTCACTGGTTCAAGTCCAGTTGGAGGAGCCAAATTATGAAAATCCCGCTTAGTGCGGGATTTTTGCTATTGTGACCTCTCTACTTAGTTCTCCACCACTATTTGCTCACAGCATAAGCACAGTAATTCTATTCAACTTACTTTAATGGAATAAAATTCCATCAACCCTCAATTAATTAGCATAAAAACATAACAACAAGTGCATTTTGTCAGCAAACAAACTATTTTTATCATTTTCTACTTTGACAAAGCCGAAGCATATCACTAATATACGCCTCGTTGTGAAGGAGTTCCTCCATAGTTCAGTCGGTAGAACGGCGGACTGTTAATCCGTATGTCACTGGTTCGAGTCCAGTTGGAGGAGCCAACTTCATTTCTTTTTTACCCTCATATTTCAATTTTTCCTTTGTTATAAGAAAATCCACCTCTGATTACCCTAACCTAGTTGATTTAGCTGATAATTTTGCTAAAAATTATATTCATTAATAGCTATTCGACCATTTTAGCTTTATCATCCATTCCCGGCCTGAATATGCTGAACTCAGCATCTTTCGTTCCTATCATATATACTGGAGCCGGTTTCTCATGACCACTAAATCATACACAATAAAAATCCGCCGCCCTGATGACTGGCACATTCATTTCCGTGATGGTGAAATGCTAAAAACTGTCGTTCCCTATACCAGTCATTGCTTTGGCCGAGCTATCGTCATGCCTAATCTGCTTTCGCCGATTACAGAAGTGGTCAGTGCCAAGTCCTATAGAGACAGAATATTGGCAGCCATTCCCGAAGGGCATAACTTCCAGCCTCTTATGACCTGTTATCTTACTGACACTACTGAAAGCTCTCAGATAGAAATAGGTTATAAAGAAGGCATTTTTACCGCCTGTAAGCTCTACCCTGCCAATGCCACAACCAATTCAAGTCACGGCGTCTCTGATATAAAGAATATTTATCCACTATTAGCAGTGATGGAAAAATTGGGGATGCCTCTGCTGGTTCACGGTGAGGTTACTGCTTCTCATATTGATATTTTTGATCGAGAAGCCCGTTTTATTGAACAAGTTATGGAACCACTACGTAACCAGTTCCCAGCACTGAAAGTTGTGTTTGAGCACATAACTACCAAAGAAGCTGCACAATATGTGCTGGAAAGCGATGACAATCTGGCAGCAACATTAACTCCACAGCATCTCATGTTCAATCGCAACCATATGCTGGTTGGCGGGATTCGTCCACACCTGTACTGTCTGCCTGTGCTGAAACGTAATGTGCATCAAGAGGCTTTACGGGCAGCCGTCGCCAGTGGTTGTGATCGCTTCTTCCTGGGCACAGACTCGGCACCACATGCACAACATAAAAAGGAGTCCTCCTGTGGTTGTGCCGGCGTCTTTAACGCACCATCAGCGTTACCCGCTTATGCAACAGTGTTTGAAGAGATGAATGCATTACAGCATTTTGAAGCTTTCTGTTCACTTAATGGCCCTAAATTTTACGGGCTACCTGTCAATGAAGGCTTTATTGAACTGACTCGCAAACCTTTTACCATCATTGAACACATCGATTGCAACAATGAAAGACTTATTCCATTTTTAGCTGGCGAAGATGCCCGTTGGGATGTGAAAGTAGTAGACTGATATAACATGGGGGGATAGTCATTATCCCCATCCTTCTTTCCTTCGAAATTCTTCTCCCGCCGATACAAGTCGGGAGAAGAATTTCGACCGAGCATTAGCCACGTATATTGTTTCACAACTTCGAGCATCGCCACACGCATCAGCAAAATCTGAGCTAAATCGCGCGATAGTGGATCAAGGTTGGTATGAAATGCGCCACCAGCTTGGGTACAAACCGCGCTAACGAGGCGGTCAGGTGATAACTGTCCAGCCCGCTTGAGCCATAAAGAACTAAGATGCAAAGATGTCAATAATTTACATAGTTATCAATACACCAACAAATTGGCTCATAATTCCTAACAAAAAACCTTCTTACTTTCATTAAAAAGCATATACTAACTAATGACTCATTCAAGAATGAGGTAGTTTGCTCTTAGTCAATGATATTAATAAATAATGCAGTGATCTGATTAGGAGGTTTTATGGGCAGTAAAGATGAGGTTATTCAAACGCATCCTGTAGTAGGTTGGGATGTCAGTACCGTTGATACATATGATGCAATGATGCTACGCCTTCACTATTTGTCCTCCCAAGATCAAACACCAGAACATGTCATGGTAGATCGAACCTTATGGTTGACAACTGACATTGCAAAGCAATTGATATACATCCTCCAGGCAGGAATTGAAAAGATCGAATCTTCAGAATACAGCGATCTAAACCATACGAAACATTAATAATCTTAAACCCGGACACCCGTATAAATGGGTGTCCGGCTAGGAGACACATCAATTCATCTCAAAGATTTTGTCTGGAATACCATATCACTATATAATAATTTCGGATTAAGTTAACTTAACCATCACAATTGCCGAGTTGACTACTAATAGATGGGGCGTTTATTGTGAGTTTGGCCAAACAGGAACAGGGATGTACAATAATGAAAATCTTAATTGTTGAAGAGTGCTATTATACCCGTTCAGGTATCAGCGAGTTTTTAAAGCAAAACGATAATGCTGAAAACCTTGAAATCGTTGATGCGCCTTCAATTAACGAGGCTATAGATATTGTAACCCATTTTTCTCCTGATATCGTTCTAGCTAACTTGACACATTATTGTCATCATGCCAGTTACTGTTCCGATTTACAGAAATTCATTACTCTTATAGATAACACGCGTATATATATATACCTTGATAGTGCTTATCCTTATTGTGACAATCATATTACATTGAAGGATAACGCTTTTATTCTGTCAAAGAGAAATCTTACCTATCTGCTTAATAAGATTAGCAAAACTACATTACAAGAAATTCAGAGACATAAAACAACAGTTGACCAATGTTGTTCTATTTTCAGTCCTCAAGAGCACAAAGTTATCGATTACTGGATGCAAGAAATCCCTAATTACCAGATATCAAAAAAGTTAAAAATCAGTAGTAGCACAGTCTATTCCCATAAAAGACACATTACTGAAAAAATAAATGTACGCAATAGAATTGAACTCTGCTTTATTTACAATGTATTCAAATATCTCTATTAACTCAATCAAACAAACTGGCACATTAGATCTCTGTGCCAGCGATTAATCACGTTATTCAACAGACTGTAGTGAAGTACTGCTCAATCCATCCTGTAGACGATGCCGGGATTTATTAAATATTTTAGCTCCATTTTCACGGCCAGCACGGCGAGCACGCTGCTCGGTTTCCGGTAACCTGACTTCTTCTCTGCACACTTCGCTACAACAGCCTTCAAATTTAGTCGCACACTCTTGGCACTGAATAAATAACAAGTGGCACCCTTCATTCTTACAATTAGTATGACTGTCGCAAGATGCACCACATTGATGGCAATGAGCAATCACATCATTTGAGATACGCTCTCCCATCCGCTCATCAAAGACAAAGTTTTTACCAATAAAACGTACCGGTAATCCCTGTTCTCTCGCTTTACGAGCATATTCGATAATACCGCCCTCTACGTGATAGACGTTTTTAAAGCCATTGTGCAACATATAAGCACTGGCTTTTTCACAACGAATACCCCCGGTACAGTACATTACAATATTTTTATCCTTATTATCCTGCAACATTTCCACCGCCATTGGCAGTTGTTCACGGAATGTATCAGAAGGAATTTCAATTGCATTTTCAAAATGCCCGACTTCATATTCATAGTGATTGCGCATATCGACAAATAGCGTATCAGGATTATCCAGCATCTGATTGACCTGCTCTGCTTTAAGGTACTCGCCGGTTCTTGATGGATCAAAAGTTTCATCTCCAATCCCATCAGCCACTACGCGATCACGTACTTTCATACGCAGAACCCAGAAAGATTTCCCATCATCATCCAGGGCAATATTCAGCCTCAAATTATTCAATGCAGGATCAACGCTATACAATAACGCCTTGAATGCTTCCAAATTATGAGTTGGTAAACTTATCTGAGCATTGATCCCCTCTTTAGCAATATAAACCCGGCCAAATACTGAGAGGTCGATAAATTGTTGATACAAGCTGTTACGAAAAGCCAGAGGATCTAAGATATTAAAATATTTGTAAAAAGAGATGGTAGTACGAGGTTGGGTCTCCGCCAACATACGTTCTTTCAGCTCTTTATTAGAAATGCGGTTGTGTAACACTGGCATGGTGTACTTTCCTGAATTTCAAGTCATAAAATAGGGATGTATAAATGATAGCCTCCGCCATCAAGCGTAATATGATAACGAAAATGATTTTCAACGAGTAGTCATTTATAACGCAGCGATAGGAAATCCGTAGTAAAACGGGAGGCACCCCTCCCATTAATTGAGCATGCAGCCCTTTAGACACAAGCAATTAGGATAGATAAGTTACCCGCAGGTTTAACTAGCAGTAGCTTAATTCTTATCAGGGCTGGAACCAATCATCAGCGCTTTCCCATGTCTCCTGTAGAATCTCTTCAACGGCTTTCCTGTCATCAGAAGTGCCACCACGAACAGATAGCCCATCATGACTTGCCAACTTCACATTGGTTTTAATATCAGGCCATCGACGTTTAAGACGGTTATCCAGTTCCTCAGCAAGCGCAGGGACAGCACCTTTTGGTAGTTTTTTAGATTTATCGATAGTGACTTCTACATGCATCATTTTTCCCTCCACAAACAATACTGTTCATATAAACAGTAATATTATCTACATGAATTGTAAATAGCTCTGTAAAACTATTTTAATTTTTATTTATCAGTAAATTATGAGCTACCATTCTTTCATCAATGGCAAAACGGGATAATAAATAATCACCCCACTATCGACTAAAATTGAGATCATAAACATTTCATGCTTGAAAACTTCGATATCCCGTTAAAAAATGTCACAATAGAGAAATTGTTTTGTCCATCTTATTGGAACTATAAAAACCCGAGAATCCATGATACAAGCACCTTCTTTTCAACGTTCACTACTTCATCCCCGTTATTGGCCTACCTGGTTTGGTATCAGTCTGCTTTACTTACTGGTTCTGCTCCCCTATCCCGTTATTTACTGGATAGGCACTCGTCTGGGCAGGTTTTCTATGCGCTTTCTGAAAAAACGTGCCAAAGTTGCCGAAAGAAATCTTGAGCTATGTTTTCCTGATATGTCACAGGAGAAACGCGACGCACTATTAATAAAAAACTTCGAATCCGTCGGAATGGGAATATTTGAAACGGGTATGGCCTGGTTTTGGCCTGACTGGCGGATAGAACGCTGGTTTAAAGTGACTGGGCGAGAAAACATTCAGAAAATTCAAACTACCGGGCAAGGAATTATTGTTATTGGCATCCACTTCCTGACGTTGGAACTCGGTGCCCGCATTCTCGGTTTGCTCAATCCCGGCATTGGCGTTTACCGTCCAAACGATAACCCAGTGATGGATTGGCTACAAACATGGGGACGACTGCGCTCCAACAAATACATGCTGGATAGAAAAGATGTCAAAGGCATGATCCGCTGTCTGAAAAACGGCGAAATTGTCTGGTACGCCCCCGATCATGATTATGGCCCACGAAAAAGCGTATTTGCACCGCTATTTGCTGTAGAACATGCTGCAACCACCACCGGCACTTCAATACTTGTGCGCCTCGCTGATCCGGCAATGATCCCATTTACCCCCCGTCGTCTACCTGATGGAAAAGGTTATGAACTGATTATTCAACCGGCAGTAGTAGGATTTCCAAAAGACGATGAAGTGAAAGCGGCTGCCTTTATGAACAAAGTTGTAGAACAGGAAATTTTACAAGCACCTGATCAATATATGTGGCTGCATCGTCGCTTTAAAACCCGACCTAAGGGGATGCCATCTCTGTACGGACAAGCTGATAAAGTCCATTAAATTTATTAATGGCTGTTTCTTTATCCAGGAAACAGCCATAATCACTTTCGCATGCAACCCAATAATTGACTATCTTATTTCAGTGCTGAGGTTATAATTTTTAATTTAATTTTTTCCCAATTTTTCTATAAGAAACAAGGACTCATCTAAAACTTCATAATAAATACCAAGTTGACAATCAAATCACGTTATTTTTCTTATCATTAACTATCACCGTTAATATCTAGCCTTTGAAAAGATATCTTATATATTACCGTTATTACTTAATTTATTATTTTAAAATATTTTCTCCATAAAAAGACATCAAATATAAATAGAAATAAGTCAATAGGTATTATCTTTATTTTAACCTATCAATTATGAGAAATGAGATTTATGTCGGATTTTGCTCTGAAAAATGGAATATAAGTAAGAGATACCCTACTTGTTAATAAAATTGACCGAAAAATATGTTAAAAATATATTAACAAGACATGACATCATTTAATAAAAACGTGGCTTTTTTGTTTGCTCTAAACCTAAATTTGAAAGAGCTTTTTAAAAGCTTGATTTGTCACACACACTGCACTCCTAAAGTGTAGTTTTATAGGAAAACTTAGATGCAATCTTCCATTAACAATACAAAAACCAGAACTTTCTTTGGGCATCCTTACCCATTAAGTTCTTTGTTCTTCACAGAAATGTGGGAACGTTTCTCTTACTACGGCATTCGTCCACTGCTGATCTTGTTCATGGCGGCAACTATCTATGATGGTGGTATGGGTATTCCCCGTGAACAGGCCGCGGCTGTTGTCGGTATCTTTGCAGGTAGTGTTTATCTGACCGCACTGCCCGGTGGTTGGCTAGCGGATAACTGGTTAGGCCAACGTCAAGCAGTCTGGTATGGCTCAATCATTATTGCACTAGGGCACCTGTCTATCGCTCTCTCCGGCTTTTTAAGTCATTATTTGTTCTTTATTGGCTTATTACTGATCGTATTAGGTACAGGACTGTTTAAAACCTGTGTCACCGTCATGGTCGGCACGCTGTATAAAAAAGATGATCCACGTCGTGACGGTGGTTTTTCCCTATTTTATATGGGAATTAATATCGGTTCCTTCATCGCTCCTCTGGCTACAGGCTTGCTAGTTCGTGACTATGGCTGGCACTGGGGTTTTGGTATCGGAGGGTTGGGGATGCTGGTCGCCCTATTGATATTCCGTTTCTACACGATCCCTTTGATGCGCCAATATGATAAAGAAGGTGGTTTGGATTCAAGCTGGGACCACCCTACAGTGAAGCGTGAAAACGTCGGCAAATGGGTCTTTACCACTGTTATCGCTATCATTGCTATTATTGCTCTGCTAATCCTTGGTGTAATTCCATTCAATCCGGTAGCCGTAGCTAGCGCAATGGTCTATGTGATCTCATCCTGTGTAACACTTTACTTCGCCTATTTGTTCCTGTTTGCCGGTTTAAGCAGTAGTGACCGTTCGCGCCTGCTGGTCTGTTTTATCCTGCTGGTATCTGCTGCATTCTTTTGGTCTGCATTCGAGCAAACGCCAACGTCATTCAACCTGTTCGCCAATGATTATACTAACCGTATAGTGATGGGGTTTGAGATCCCGACAGTATGGTTCCAATCAATTAATGCACTGTTTATTATCCTGCTGGCCCCCGTATTCAGCTGGTTCTGGCCCAAACTGGCCAAAAACAACATCAACCCGAGCAGTATGAGTAAATTCATTATTGGTCTTCTGTTCGCTGCCGGTGGTTTTGGCGTGATGATTCTGGCTGCGCAAAATGTGCTGGCAACAGGTGAAACCGTTTCTCCTTTCTGGCTGATATCAAGTTCTCTGTTTCTGACACTCGGTGAGCTGTGCCTTAGCCCAATTGGACTCGCGACGGTGACGCTACTGGCCCCGTCGCGAATGCGTGGTCAAATCATGGGCTTGTGGTTTTGTGCAAATGCTTTGGGTAATTTAGCTGCCGGCTTGATTGGTGGACACGTGCGCGCTGACCAACTGGACAATCTACCTGATCTGTTCTCCCGTGTATCTTTGGCTCTGGTTATTTGTGCAGTGGTATTGATGGCGTTAATTGTCCCTATTCGCCGCCTGCTTAATAGTGCTGATAAATCAGAAGCGAAAATTCAATAATACTTATCACTCACGTAAAGCCATCTCATCATAAGATGGCTTTACGTACTTCAACGCATTCGTGCTCTTGAAAACAAACACATTAGTGCATTGCCGTTGCAACTGATGGCTCAACTACCTGTTTTACATTCAGTAGTTCCGCTTGATATGCATGATTACGCACATCCCATAGTTCAACGGCATGCTGAATATTAAGCCAAAACTCCGCTGTGTTCCCCAAAGCCGCTGCCAATTTGATCGCCATAGGAACGGTTAACGAACCTTTATCATGCACAATCCTGCTTAATGTATTGCGGTGAACACCCATAGCTTCCGCAAGCACATTAATTTCGATATTCAAAGGTACCAGAAACTCACTCACCAATATTTCACCAACTGTTGCCGGGCGACGTTTTGTATTCCTCATCATTTATTTCCCTCAGTTTAATAGTTATGAGTATCCAGATATGTATCAACCGCAATACCATCAATCCATTGAAAAATAAGCCTATATTGCTTATTTACTCTTATTGAGCACCATCCCCTCAAATAGCCATTCAAGTATTCAAAGTGGTTTCCCGGAGGGATTCTTAAATCAGCCTCTTTAACCGAAGCATCCAAAATTTGTAGTTTTCTGTATAACGCACGCTGTAAAGATGCGGGTATGCATTTGTGCGGTAAATCCTGTTCATAAAATCTTTCTAGCCATCTATCCTTGAATTCAACAGCCATAACATCCTCGTTGTTTGTATATTACGCACAATCATGTTGTGCATCAAGTCATAAAATGCTGAAAATATCATTTGGCTTTACGCAACCTCGCTGGAGTACAACCATAATGTTGACTAAATGCAAAGGTAAAGGCTGATTGGGAGGCATAACCAGACAGAAAAACGATGTCAGCCAAAGTCCTATCACTGTAAGCCAACAGATTAGAGGCAAATTCCATCCGGCACGTTTTCAAATAAGCCATTGGACTCATTCCTGTTGCAATAAAAAGTTTACGGCGCAAGGTACTGGCAGATACTGAGCAAATATCAGCCATATCCATCACCGTCACTTTCTCATGCAGACGCCCAACAAGCCCCTGATGGAGTTTGACTATCAACGTTGACGAACCTACTTGTGGTAGCTGAGCGAGTAGTAAACGGGCAGCATCAGCGTGATTAGCGGGTGCCTGTGGGTAATCATGCAACCACTTAATAAGAGCAAGAGCAGAATCAGGTAATGGTTGCCAGAAAGAATCACTATGTAATTGATTAAACAGTGCCGAAGGCAACTCCAGCACCAATTGCTGATTTTCACCACTAGCGAAAAAGCTGTGTTTCGCATCCGGTGGGATCATAACAACACTGCCAAAACTAACGGTACTTTGTTGCCCTTCTACGTTTAACTCAAGTTGCCCATTATAGCCAAAAACGAACTGCCATAACCCTTGGTGGCTATGGCTAATAGTTTCAGCAGAATACCGGCGTAAATGTAATGAAGGTAATTGAACAACCATATTTATTGTCGCTGATTAAAATACACTTCATTTATTCGACAACAAAATAGCTTGGTTTACAATAATTTATGACCATTCGGGACAGGAAGAGTAAATTCTGCGATCACCACCGCACCATTTTCATCCACACTGCCGGTTAACAACACCTCTGATTTAACGCCAGCAATCCGTTTTGGTGGAAAATTGCATACACAAAGAACCTGACGACCAATTAATTGTTCAGGTGTGTAATGCACAGTTATCTGGGCGCTTGAGCTTTTAATACCCAACTCGCCAAGATCAATTTGTAATTTATAGGCAGGCTTGCTGGCTTTAGGATTCAATTCTACGGAAATAATTGTGCCAACCCTCATATCGACTTTTTCAAAATCAGTCCATTCGATCTGTTCCATATATTCTTCTCCTTTAGTGCGAAGTCATTATACCCGTTATCTTTCAAGTTGCCTCTTTGTTGGCTGCACTCACCCCGGTCATATAGTTATCTATGCTCCCGGGGATTCGCTCCCTTGCCGTCGCGATCCATCTTGAAATCCATAGGGTATATACTCACACGCTAATGGAGAAAATTCTTTCGAAAGAGCGTCAATAATTATCGACAAACTGCCTATTTTTCCCGACAAGTCATTCACTTCACTATCGAGTTGCTTTGAGTAACAGTTATTCCCGATCGAAAAAGTTACTTCTGGTCATACCGTTATTCTCTTTAATACGCGCAGTACGCTCAAGATCCCGATGGATTTTCTCATTGACATGATCATTAAACTCCAAGCTCTTCCGATTAAGTTCATCTTCTTTCACCTGTCTCGCCAGTTCCCGCTTCTCCGCCGTATTATTATCTGTAATGAGTTTATCCACATTCCAATGCTGAGGTTTAAGATTTTCCCGTTTCTTTAAATACTCTTCAGATGGCTTATTATCAACCGGAATATCACTTTTGTAGTCAAAATTTGAGGCAAATACCTGGCAAGAAATTGCGGATAAAATAACAAAAATATAACGTGATCCCTTAATCATCATATGCTCCCTTTTCAAAACCATAACTTCGAATAATTATTAAATAATTATTGCCAATAAGAATCAATAGTATTTATGTCCACAAGCCAGTTATTAATATCAGGTTTACACTTTATTTAAATTATGTGCTTTGTACTGGCCCGGTAAAGAATTAACCCGCCGGAATCTGCGGGTCAATAGTCATTAGAGGTTAATCGGGAATATACGGGATTATCTCACAATTAAATCGGGTTTCCCTGCCGATAAGCCAGAGCAACCGCCAAAGATTGCACTAAACACAAAGTAGCAGACTGAGAACGGAATGCATCCACCTGTGCTTCTTTAATGACAAAGCAAACATCACTAAAACTGGCAAGCGGGCTAATCTGGCTATCCGTAATCACGATCTGTTTTGCTCCGGCTTTCGCCGCCCTCTCACTGACCATCAGAGTTTCCTCTGCATAAGGGGTAAAACTGATTGAAACGACAACATCTTCTTCCCCAATTAAATTAATCTGTTCCCTGAACATTCCCCCCAAACCATCCACGAGTAAAGGGCGACATTCCAAGTGATTCAATGCATAAGAAAGATAAGCCGCCACACTAAAAGAACGGCGCAGCCCAATAATGTAAATATTCTTAGCCTGAGCCAATAAGTCTACTGCGTTCCTTAAATCTTCGGGGGCTGTCCTGGCAGCTAGCTGTTGCATAGCCTGCACATTTGAACGAGCAAATTCCTGCAAAATATGCTGAGGGTCTTCCGGTGGCTCCTGTTCACCATCCAATTCCCTAAATAACCTGGCTCGGTCTGCATAACTGGCAGTTTCTTCCACCATATGCATGCGGAATAGCTGTTTCATTTCATTAAAACCACTGAAATCAAACGCATTAGCGAAACGAATTAATGTTGATGGAGGAACATCAGCTTCTTTGGCAATCACAGCAACAGTATCAAAAGCGACACTATTGGTATTATCCAGCACATATCGAGCTACTTGTTGCAGGCGTTTACTCAATTCACTATAGCGTGAACGGACTTGTTCTTGAAATTCATTCAGATTCGATGCGACAGACATAAATCCCCCATAAAATTTATCGCCAGCAATTGTAATCGTTTTACCGTATAAGCTGAATCATATTTCATTTTTATAGTTAAAAATGAAACACATAATCCATTCATTGTAATGATTTATTATTACTAATATATTGATTAACATCTAATTAGTCACCTAATTATCGGTAATTCATAAAAACCTTACTCCGATCACACTAATTGTCTTTTGTTCCAAATAACATTGAAAATAAAACATATATTTCATATATCTATTATCAAAGTTTCTGATTCAGTACTAACATCAAATCCGCAAAAGAGGCTCAGAATGGAACAAGTACAGAATTATGTTAATGGGCAACTCATTCCTAGTCATAGCACCCGCTTTTCTCCGGTTTTTAATCCAGCGACGGGAAAACAGATACGTCAGGTAACACTAAGCACAGCCCATGAAGTTGAACAGGCAATTGGAGCTGCTCATCAGGCTTACAGTGAATGGTCTAAAATTTCACCTCTCAAACGTGCTCGTGTCATGTTCCAGTTCAAAGCATTGCTAGAGGCCAATATAGACAAAATGGCGCTATTGATTTCAGAAGAACATGGAAAAATCTATTCAGATGCCATCGGTGAATTAACTCGCGGTCTGGAAGTCGTTGAGTTTGCCTGTGGCATTCCTCATCTACAAAAAGGTGAACATTCCGCGAATACCGGAACAGGCATAGATAGCCATTCTTTAATGCAACCTTTAGGCGTTTGTGTCGGCATTACTCCTTTCAACTTTCCGGCAATGGTTCCTATGTGGATGTTTCCTATCGCATTAGCGACAGGGAATACTTTTGTATTGAAGCCTTCAGAAAAAGATCCTTCTCTCGCGATTGAATTAGCATTACTGCTTAAACAATCCGGTTTACCCGATGGCGTATTTAATGTTGTCAACGGCGATAAAGAAGCTGTTGACGCACTACTAACAGATCCACGGGTACAAGCTGTCAGCTTTGTTGGTTCGACTCCTATCGCTGAGTATATCTACACTACCGCCTCAGCTCACGGGAAACGCTGTCAGGCCCTCGGTGGTGCAAAAAATCACTGTATTCTGATGCCAGATGCCGACCTTGATATGGCTAGCAATGCTATTACAGGTGCGGCTTTTGGCGCAGCCGGTGAACGTTGCATGGCACTGTCTGTTGTATTGGCGGTTGGGGATGAAACAGCAGATGCGCTGATTGAAAAATTACGTCAACAGATCAGCAAAATATCTGTCGGTCCCGGTATTGTCGCAACTAAAGAAAACGATATGGGGCCAGTTATCTCTGCCCAACACCAAGCTAAAATCTGTGATTACATCGATAGTGGCGAAAAACAGGGGGCTAGCCTGTTAATTGATGGCCGTCAACTCAAGGTTCCGGGTTATGAAAATGGCTATTTTATTGGCCCGACGCTATTTGATAACGTCACGCCAGAGATGAAAATCTATCAAGAAGAGATCTTCGGTCCCGTTCTGTCAATTGTTCGTGTACCCGATTATGCCACCGCGCTAACATTAATTAACTGCCATCAATATGGTAATGGTACCGCGATATTCACCCGCGACGGAGAAACAGCTCGCCAATTTAGCGAAGATGTACAAACGGGTATGGTAGGCATCAATATCCCCATTCCGGTACCAATGGCCTTCCACAGCTTCGGCGGCTGGAAACGCTCAATTTTTGGTCCACTTAACGTTCACGGTAATGATGGCGTGCGCTTCTACACTCGCATGAAAACCGTTACCAGCCGTTGGCCAGCAAGTATCAGGTTAGAACATCATTCCAGTAGTTTTGTGATGCCAACAATGGAATAAGATGGAGTTCTGTAATATGAGCAAATCAACAATGACAACGGCTCAAGCATTGGTGAAGTTCTTGAACCAGCAATATGTGGAAGCAGACGGAGAACAATATCCATTTATCAGAGGAATCTTTACCATTTTTGGTCACGGTAATGTTGTTGGATTAGGGCAAGCGCTGGAGCAAGATCCCGGTCACTTAACCGTTTACCAAGGATACAATGAACAAGGTATGGCCCATATCGCCACAGGTTTTGCTAAACAGAAAAAACGCAAACAGATTTTTGCCGTCACCTCCTCTGTTGGCCCTGGCTCCGCCAATATGGTAACCGCTGCGGCAACTGCCACAGCCAATCGCCTTCCTCTGCTGTTATTACCCGGAGATCTCTTCGCCTGCCGTCAGCCTGATCCAGTCTTACAACAGGTTGAACAGTTCCATGACTATACTATCAGCACCAATGACTGTTTCCGCCCTGTTTCTCGTTACTGGGATCGTATCTCCAGACCAGAACAACTAATGAGCGCTATGATTAATGCGATGCGAGTTCTAACCGATCCTGCGGATACCGGTACCGTCACAATCTGTTTGCCACAAGATGTTCAAGGCGAGATTTGGGATTTTCCTGACTATTTCTTTCAAAAAAGAATTCACCGCATTGAACGCCGCCCTGCTTCTATCGCCATGATTAACGATGCCGTGGGACTCATAAGCCGCAAGAAAAAACCTTTGCTTATCTGCGGTGGCGGGGTGCGTTATTCAGAAGCACATGACGCTTTCCGTCAGTTTGCAGAACACTTCAATATTCCTTTTGCTGAAACACAGGCAGGTAAAAGTGCTGTAATTGCCGAACACCCCCTTAATTGTGGTGGTTTAGGCACAACCGGCTGTCTTGCTGCCAATCTGATAGCCAAAGAAGCCGATTTGATTATTGGCGTTGGCACCCGGTTTACTGATTTCACCACTGCATCCAAATCGCTATTTCAACATCCAGAAGTTGAATTTCTTACTATCAACGTCGCGGAATTCGACGCCTGTAAACTGGATGCAATCCCCGTTGTATCAGACGCCCAAGCAGGGTTAAACGCTATTGCAAAGCAGCTTACTCAATTGCATTATCGCAGTGGTTATCAAAATGAGATTCATCAGGCGCGAGAGGCATGGAGAAAAGAGTTAAATCGTCTGTTCGAAATTGAGTATCAGGAGGATTTCACACCAGAAATTCCCGGTCATCTTGATGATAAATTGGAAGAGTACAGCCAGACATTACAAACCCGCCTGACACAAACCAGAATATTGGGATTATTAGACAAATATCTTGAGCCCGAAGCGATTATTGTTGGTGCATCAGGTTCCCTTCCTGGCGATTTACAGCGATTATGGCAACCCAAACAACCGGATACCTATCATCTTGAGTATGGCTATTCCTGTATGGGCTATGAGATAGCCGCTGCTATTGGTGCTAAACTAGCCTGCCCCAACCAACCGGTTTATGCCATAGTCGGTGATGGTGCTTATATGATGCTGCATTCTGAACTGCAAACCGCAGTACAGGAAAATATCAAGATCACCGTGTTGCTATTTGATAACGCGGGATTTGGCTGTATCAATAATTTGCAAATGAGCCAAGGGATGGGCAGTTTCGGAACAGAAAATCGTTACCGGAACCCAGAAAGTGGCAACATGGATGGCAAACTGATTAAAGTCGACTTCGCCAAAAATGCAGAAAGCTACGGCTGCAAAAGTTACCGAGTCCACAATAAGCAACAACTGCTTTATGCGTTACAAGAAGCCCAAAAACTGACTGTACCAGTACTCATAGATATCAAAGTGTTACCTAAAACAATGACGCATGATTATGAATCTTGGTGGCGAGTAGGCACAGCACAGGTAGCCAAAAATCCAGCTATAGAATCTGCTGCAAAGAAAATAAAGGAGATGGTTGCAACCAAAACACGCCAATATTAAAAAGTGATGGCCTGTAAGACAGCAGGCCATTTTCCCTTCTCTAATCATTTTAATGCTATTTTTGAAATTCTTATTCCAAAAACGAATTTCTTTTCTCTCCTTTCAATCCCTATGACCAAGTGTAGTAACTACTTAGTTGAATGCACTTTATAATTTGTTTTTAAAAGATAAATATCCAAATTCATCCAGCAGCAATCTTACTTTACGTGATCTAATTAACACAAATTTAATATTGTTATTAACAAAATGCTACGCCGCACTCAAAAATATAATTTCCAAATATTTAAAAATTGAAATAAATATTCTATTTGATATATTTTAAAGTATCTCATCAGCAGATACCCAGGTATCAAGGAGCATCCATGTTCAACATTGCACTATTTGGCGCAGGACGAATTGGACAAGTACACGCAGTGAATATCACTCATCATAAAGAAACTTCTCTTTATTCCGTTGTCGATCCACATCAGAAAAATGCTGAACTTTTAGTACAGAAATACCAAACAAAAAGACAAACTATTGAACAGGCAATGTCTGACCCTGAAATAGATGGTGTTCTTATCGCCTCAGCAACAGATACTCATGCAGACCTGATCGAACTCGCAGCAAAACATCATAAAAAAATCTTCTGTGAAAAACCGGTTCATCTTGATATTGAACGTGTTCGTCATTGCCTTGCAACTGTTAAACAGTATCAGGTTCCCTTATTCGTTGGCTTTAACCGTCGTTACGATCCGCAATTTCGCCGAGTAAAAACACTATTTGACGCTGGCGCGATAGGAAAAGCCGAATCTCTGCTGATTATTTCCCGTGATCCCTCTCCTCCTTCTGCTGAATATGTCAAAGTTTCTGGTGGTATGTTCCGGGATATGACAATACATGACTTCGATATGGCACGTTTCATTATCGGTGAGGAACCCTACTCAATCTACGCCCAAGGCAGTAATCTGGTTGATCCAGCAATTGGGCAAGCGGGTGATATTGACACCGCCTTTATCATTATGAAATTCCCATCAGGGGCAATGGCAACCATTACCAATAGCCGTCGTTCCGGGTACGGCTATGACCAACGGATTGAATTGCATGGTGAAAAAGGGCTACTTAGCGCTGGCAACATTAAAGAAAACAGTGTTGAACTCTGGGAAAACAGCGGTTGTTTAACAGCCAAACCAGAGCATTTCTTCCTGCAACGTTACCGGGAAGCCTACATTGCTGAATGGGATCATTTTGTCGATGTCATGGCTGGTCGCGCCACACCAGAATGTAGTGGCGCTGATGGCGAACAGGCACTTTATCTGGCTGATAAAGCTCTCGAATCCCTACATTCAGGTAAAGAAATCAGATTATAAAACAGGCCTACATCTCTAACTGACTCACATTTATTTTCACCCTAAAAACGGGAAAGGCGGCTTTCCCGTCAGCATATTGCTGCCTGAAAACAGTCAATCAGGCTTGGAGGATAGTATGTTAGCTTTTCTCTCATTTATTGGTTTTACCCTATTAGTAGCAGGCTTCGCTTATTACAAAACCCATAATGCCCGTCTGACAGAATCCACAGAAGGCTATTTTCTTGGCGGGCGATCTCTCACCGGTGTTTATATTGGTAGCTCTATGTTATTAATGAACCTGTCCACAGAGCATTTAATCGGTTTAAATGGATTAGCATTCCGAACCGGATTTATCGTTATGGCTTGGGAGGTGATAGCTGCCGTGACAATTGTTCTATTTGCTATTTATTTTCTGCCTAAATATCTGAAACTTGGTATTTCAACCATCCCAGAATATCTTGAACGCCGATTTGATAAAAATACGCTGCTTATTACCTCAATTCTTTTCCTGGCTATGTATATTATTTCACTACTCCCCATTGTGCTATATACCGGTGCAATTGCATTGGAAAGTCTATTCCAAGTTTCCAATGTATTCAGTATTGATAAAACTACAGCGCTATGGGTTATGGTTTGGGGTGTTGGTGGATTAGGTGCGGTCTATGCCATCTTTGGCGGTATTAAAGCCATTGCCGCCGCGGATACCATTAACGGCATTGGCTTAATCGTTGGCGGGTTAATGGTAACTATTTTTGCCCTACTCTATGTTGGTAATGGCAACGCCTGGCAAGGATTAGTTGAAGTTTATCAATCTAATCCTGATAAATTTAACTCCATCGGCAGTGAAGATTCTCTGGTTCCTTTCTCCACGCTATTTACCGGCCTAATTGTTTCCAATATGTTTTTTTGGTGTACCAATCAATCCATTGTTCAAAAAGCCCTTGGCGCAAAAAATCTAGCCGAAGGACAAAAAGGCGTTATGTTGTGTGCTTTACTTAAACTCATTATGCCGTCTATTATTATTCTACCCGGCATTATTGCTTTCCATATTTTCAAAGGACAAATAGATAATCCAGATAACGCCTATCCAGAATTAGTCCATTTAATTCTACCGGAAGTATTGGTTGGTTTCTTTGCCGCTGTGGTCGTTGGCGCTGTATTTTCCACATTCAGCGGAGGACTTAATTCATCTGTGACTCTGTTTATCGTCAATATTTATAAACAGCGAATCAACCAAAATGCCACCGAAACTCAAACAGTCGCTATGAGTAAATATCTGGGGATCGGGTTAGCGTTAATCACGATGATCGTCGCACCGTTAGTCGCTAATGCACCGGATGGTCTGTTCTATCTCATTCAACAATTACAGGGGATTTTTAACGCCCCCATTCTCAGTGTGGTATTAGTCGGTCTGATGACTAAACGAGTACCGCCTATTGCTGCTAAACTTGGCCTATTATTCGGTATGTCTGCCTATATTATCTGTAATTTCATTTTAAAAATTAACCTGCACTTTTTTCACTTGGTTGGCATTTTATTCGTTCTCAATGTTATTTTCATGCTGGCTATTGGCTACTTTTTTCCAACTAAACCATTTGAAGATGTCTATACCGAACAAGTAAATATTACACCGTGGTCTATGGTGAAACCGGTTGCATGGTTAATTACATTATGTTCAATTTCGATATACATATTTCTCGCACATAATGTTCCCAAGGTAATTATGATTATTTATTACCTGTTTGCTGCATTAATACTATTTTATGCGCTATACCAGATAGGTAAGACGCTATTCAGGAAGCTTGTGATAAATAGTACACCGCAAAAAACCGAATAAAGATAACTAACTGATTTTATTATTCCAACATTATTATCAGCATAACCCACTACCAGGATTTCCCTACATCCTATATTCGAAAGAGGAAATCCTGGGGAGTATAGCGACTCCTTTTGCTAACTACCACATTCCATATATACCAAGCCATAAATGGAACAAAAATTCCAATATTCTATTTTTTCTGTTCTTATCTCTGAATAGTACCTAACTTATTAGCAAATTAACCCTATATAACGCGACGTTAGCTAAAAAATTCCTTAGCAGATCACACCTTGAAATTAATATTTTCATTTAAGTTGAAAATGGAACAAATGTTTCCTATAACAGGTATATGACAACAACCAAGGTTAACTGGCAAACACTATTGACTACAACAACAAACGACCAATCCGCTTTTATTCGGAGAAACAGCTATATGGAAGAGATTCGTATCGGCCTAATCGGTACCGGTTACATCGGACGCACGCATGCCATTGCTTACGCACAAGCACCTACGGTTTTCCCTCTGGCAGGCAAACTAGTTTGTGAAATGGTAGCGGAAGTTTCTGCCGAACTCGCCGCAAAACGGTCTAAAAAATTAGGTTTCCGGCGCTTTACTGACAATTGGCGCGAATTAGTATCAGATCCCGATATTCATGTTGTTGATATCTGCTCACCAAATTTCCTGCATAAAGAGATGGCTCTCGAAGCGATCAAACATGGCAAACATGTTTATTGTGAAAAACCACTGGCACTCAACTCAACTGATGCAAAATTAATGGTCGAAGCCGCCAGAAAAGCCGGAGTGAAAACATTAGTCGGTTTTAATTACATAAAAAACCCTACCGCACAACTGGCTAAAGAGATCATTTCGAATGGCGAAATTGGTGAGGTCATTCACTTCTACGGCACTCATAACGAAGATTATATGGCTGATCCACTCACCCCTATTCACTGGCACTGTTTCAAAGATAAAGCTGGATTAGGCGCATTAGGCGATCTTGCTGCTCATATCATCAATATGGCGCAGTACCTGGTTGGTGATATCCAAACTGTTTGCGCAGACATGGCCACTATTATCAAACAACGCCCGGAAAAAACCGGTTCTGGCATTATGGTTGCCGTAGAAAACGAAGATCAAGCACATGCTATGGTACGTTTCAACAGCGGAGCAATGGGTATTATTGAAACCTCCCGTATTGCTTGCGGTCGCAAAATGGGTTTGGGCTACACCATTACAGGAACAAAAGGCGCTTTGAGCTTCACACAAGAAAGAATGGCCGAACTAAAACTTTACCGTCACGATGAACCGGCAAACCGCCAAGGCTTTAAAACTATTCTTATTGGACCGGAACATCCTGACTATGCACCATTCTGTCATGGTGCAGGTCACGGCATCGGCTTCAATGATCAAAAAGCCGTGGAAATCAGAGACTTGATTAATGGCATCACCAGCAATAAAGAGATATGGCCAGATTTCACCGAAGGATGGAAAGTCTCACGTATTCTGGATGCCATTGCTCGCTCTTATCAAGAGCAACGTTGGGTGAATATCACTGAAATTAATTAATCCCTCTTATCAAGGCTCCACTGTCGGAGCTCGTCATAGCAATACTTGATGCTGGTACTTATAAGGAATTGTTCAATGGAGCAGCAAAAAAAATTTGATGTCATCTGCATGGGACGAATCGCCGTTGACCTTTACGGCCAACAAATCGGAGCACGTCTGGAAGACATGGGAAGTTTTGCAAAATATCTTGGGGGTTCTTCCGGTAATGTTGCCTACGGTACCGCTCGGCAGGGGCTTAAATCCTCCATGCTAGCCAGAGTCGGTGATGAGCATATGGGACGTTTCCTTAGGGAAGAGTTGCAAAGTGTTGGTTGTGATACCAGCCATCTAACCATTGATAAAGAACGCCTTACGGCACTGGTGCTGCTAGGAATCAAAGATAAAACAACGTTTCCCCTGATCTTCTATCGTGATAACTGCGCCGATATGGCAATTACCCGTGATGATTTTAGTGAAGAATACATTGCATCGTCCCGTTGTCTGGCGATCACCGGTACACATCTTTCCCATCCCAGAACCCGCGATGCCGTGCTGACGGCCCTCAATTACGCTCGCCGTAATCGTGTGAAAACGGTCATAGATATTGATTATCGCCCGGTACTTTGGGGGTTAACTTCTCTGGGAGATGGTGAAACACGTTATATCGTATCAGAACAGGTAACAGCTCAGTTACAGGAAGTATTATCACTATTTGACCTCATTGTCGGCACAGAAGAAGAGTTCCATATTGCCGGTGGTTCCACAGAGACTATCGAAGCACTACACAACATTCGTAAACTTACGTCTGCTGTATTGGTTTGCAAACGGGGATCACGGGGATGCTCTGTCTTTACCGATGAAATCCCTAACGATTTGGATGATGGCATTACCATACAGGGTGTTCCTGTCGATGTGCTTAACGTACTCGGTGCAGGGGATGCTTTTATGTCCGGCTTATTACGCGGTTATCTTAATAACGAAGATTGGGAAAAAGCCTGTACCTACGCTAATGCTTGTGGCGCATTAGTCGTTTCTCGTCATGGGTGCGCACCGGCAATGCCAGATAAAACAGAGCTTGATAACTACCTATCACGCGCCAATCAAATACTACGCCCTGATTTGGATGAAACACTTAATCACCTCCATCGCATCAGCGCCCGTAAAAATCAATGGGACGAACTGTGCGTCATGGCATTTGATCACCGTATTCAATTTATCGAATTAGCCCGACAAGCAAATGCCAGCATCAAACGTATCTCATCATTAAAACAACTTCTATTGCGCGCCAGCCGAGAAGTTGCCACAGAAGCCGGGTTACAAGGAAAAATAGGTCTGTTATGTGACAGCACATTTGGTCAGGATGTTTTAAACGAAATTACCGGTCAAGGTTGGTGGATAGGCCGCCCAATTGAGCTACCCGGCTCTCGCCCGCTTTGTCTGGAACACGGTAACATCGGTTCCCAACTTATTGACTGGCCACTGGAACACATCGTCAAATGCCTGGTGTTTTTCCATCCAGAAGATGCTCATCCACTCCGCCTGGAGCAAGAGAGAAAAATTCGGGAGATTTATGCCGCATGCTGTAAATCTGGTCACGAACTTTTACTGGAAGTGATTCTGCCTGCGGGAATGAAACACTCAGATGAGTTCTATATTCGCGCACTTAGACGATTTTATAACCTTGGAGTTAAACCGGATTGGTGGAAACTCCCACCTCTCAGTTCTGAAAGTTGGGACAACATTAACTATCTCATCCAGCAGCGAGACCCCTATTGCCGTGGCGTCGTTATTCTTGGTCTCGATGCTTCACAAGAAGAGCTGGAAATAGGCTTTAATGCCGTAGCCGGCAAATCTATCGTCAAAGGTTTTGCTGTCGGAAGAACCCTATTTGGTCAACCATCCCTAAAATGGCTAAAAAACGAGATTGATGATAACCGTTTGATCCAGAAAATAAAAACCAACTATCACAACCTGATTAGCCTATGGCGTCAGCGCGGATAGCAACATTAAGATACCCTATGGATTTCAAGATGCATCGCGACGGCAAGGGAGTGAATCCCCGGGAGCATAGCAAACTATGTGACCGGGGTGAGCGAGTGCGGCCAACAAAGAGGCAACTTGAAAGATGACGGGTATAAAGTTATTTTATTCAACTAGGAGCACCATCATGGCTGTTCAACTTGGTATCAACCCTCTGACCTGGACTAATGATGACTTACCCACTCTCGGCGCGGACACACCACTGGAAACCTGCTTAATCGAAGGCCGCCAAGCAGGTTTTACCGGTTTTGAATTGGGCCATAAATTCCCTCGTCAGGCCAACATATTAGGCCCCATTCTTACCGCCCATGATCTTAGGCTGGTATCTGGCTGGTACTCTGGCGAATTACTCACCCGTTCGGTAGCGGAAGAGATTAAAGCGGTACAATCCCACCTGACCCTGCTACGCGAACTGGGGGCTAATGTCATGGTATTTGCGGAAGTGACAAACTGCATTCACGGCGATCAAAATAAACCGGTCCATCTTCGTCCGCAATTTCCAGCTAGCCGCTGGCAAGAATACGGTGAAAAATTGACTGAATTTGCCCGTTACACTCAAGAACAAGGTGTTCAGATTGCTTATCACCACCATATGGGAACTGTCATCGAAACTGAGAAAGATGTTGATCATCTGATGGGAAATACCGGAGATGAAGTTGGATTGTTGCTGGATACCGGCCATTTGACTTTTGCTGGCGCTGATCCGCTGGCTATCGCAGAACGCTGGGTAAAACGCATTAATCATGTTCACTGTAAAGACATCCGCCTTGACGTACTCAACGATATAAAAAATCGTAAAACCAGTTTCCTTGATGCCGTGCTGAGTGGTGTATTCACAGTACCGGGAGATGGTTGCGTTGATTATCCGGCAATTTTTCAAGTATTGAAAAAACAAAATTATGAAGGCTGGCTAGTAGTTGAAGCAGAACAAGATCCTGCTATTGCTCACCCATTCACCTACGCAACGATGGGTTATAACAATTTGCGCAAATTTGCCAGAGATGCCGGATTGGTTTAATTAATCACAACCTGATTCATACAAAAATAGTACTGAGGGTAGATAATATGTCCAAATTATTATCAAAATATCATGCACCGGATCAAAACAAACGAACTCAACATATCACGCCGGAATCAGCAAACTGGAAGTATGTCCATTTTGATGTTTATGAGTTGGCTTCGGGTGAAAAAATCACCTTACCCGCATCAGAAAATGAAACCTGTCTGGTTTTGGTGGCAGGCAAAGCCACAGTGACTACGCCACATCAACGGTTTGAGCATATTGGCGATCGCATGCAGCCATTTGAACGCAAAAAACCTTATGCTGTTTACATCACTGCGGGGGAATCTATTGAAATTATTGCCGATACCGCACTTGAACTCGCGGTATGCCAAGCGCCGGGTAAAGGAAGCTACCCGACTCGACTAATTACGCCACAGGATATTGATGCAGAACAACGTGGCAATGGCTACAACCGACGCTATGTTCACAACATCCTACCGGATAATAAACCTGCTGATAGCTTGTTGGTGGTTGAAGTCTTTACCGATGAAGGCTGTACCAGTTCCTACCCTAGTCATAAACACGATACCGACAATGCGCCACAGGAAACCTATTTAGAAGAAACCTATTACCATCGCCTGAACCCTTCTCAAGGGTTTTGCATACAACGCGTCTATACCGATGACCGTTCACTGGATGAATCAATGGCTGTTTACAACAAGGATGTGGTAATGGTGCCCAAAGGCTATCACCCAGTGGCAACCATTGCCGGTTACGACAACTATTATCTCAACGTAATGGCCGGGCCAACTCGTAAGTGGCTATTTACCTGGGAAAAAGACCACCAATGGGTTAATAGTGAAGAATATGCACAAAAGCATATCAATTGATGCATATCGAGAAGAAAATAGATTGCTTTTTTAGCGCACTCAATCGAGTGCGCTGCTGCCTGTACGGCAGTGAACACAAACCAATACCGGGAGTTTTTAGCTCGTATTTTCTAAGCTGCCTGTGCGGCAGTGAACAAGAAGAATCAAGGTTTAACCCGAATGCTATCGTTTCTAAGCTGCCTGTGCGGCAGTGAACTACTTAGAAACCGTCTTCAAGCGGTAACTCACTTTCTAAGCTGCCTGTGCGGCAGTGAACAGATATGCTGATAAACAGACGCAGAGAACAAATTTCTAAGCTGCCTGTGCGGCAGTGAACGCGGGAACTGAAACAGCGTCACATCCTTGGCTTTTCTAAGCTGCCTGTGCGGCAGTGAACTTAGCTAATATACTGGTTAAGTGGTTTTCTGTTTTCTAAGCTGCCTGTGCGGCAGTGAACATTCCATAGGCTTTAGTGTCAATGTACATAACTTTCTAAGCTGCCTGTACGGCAGTGAACTTTCTTAAGCTTAGTTCCAACTATCTCAGGATTTTCTAAGCTGCCTGTACGGCAGTGAACATTCGATGTCTAAATTATAAATTTCCCGGTACTTTCTAAGCTGCCTGTACGGCAGTGAACAACACTCGCCGCCGTTCCCGCTTAACCGATGATTTCTAAGCTGCCTGTACGGCAGTGAACAATACCGCATCGACAGTTGCCTTTGGGGTCTTTTTCTAAGCTGCCTGTACGGCAGTGAACTAAGGCAGGTTCCTTCAATCGCTTCAGCATTATTTCTAAGCTGCCTGTACGGCAGTGAACGCAACAGCGGAAGAGTTACACAATATGCAAAATTTCTAAGCTGCCTGTACGGCAATGAACACCACTGAACCCGCAATTCTTGACCAAACCAATTTCTAAGCTGCCTGTACGGCAGTGAACATGACGATGTTCCCGCTATGCGGGGTTTCAAATTTCTAAGCTGCCTGTACGGCAGTGAACTTTAGTGCGCCACCAGAAATGTGTTCTTCGATTTCTAAGCTGCCTGTACGGCAGTGAACTTATTGCCGATTTAAAAGCATCATCCCAATCCTTTCTAAGCTGCCTGTACGGCAGTGAACTACACCGTCGAATAAAGAATGCCTCTCTAAACTTTCTAAGCTGCCTGTACGGCAGTGAACGGTAAAACCGGAACTGTCTATGTTGAGCAAAATTTCTAAGCTGCCTGTACGGCAGTGAACTAACAGAGCTGATTTTACGTTCAAACCGTCATTTTCTAAGCTGCCTGTACGGCAGTGAACTGATCAAATCGAAATGTCAATATGAGTCAAGCTTTCTAAGCTGCCTGTACGGCAGTGAACTGAGAGAAAAAGTGTTCTGTTTCTTTATTCAGTTTCTAAGCTGCCTGTACGGCAGTGAACTGGTAGTCTCGGGACAGTGTTAGCAGCCTTCGTTTCTAAGCTGCCTGTACGGCAGTGAACTGTTAGATGCTACCTTTAATTTACTGATTATTAAAGAACATAATGATAAAAAGCAGAAAAACCCTTTTTATTAGCACCATATAATATTATATAAAAATCAACAAGTTAAAATCAACCGCAAAAAAAGGGTAAAAATAGGGTCGCACATCTGGTTAATGCAATGATACCCAATGCTTCAAAAAACCAACTAAATATCCTAAAACTGAGCTGCTTACTCTTTTTACGATCACATATAGTTGTATAAAATAGCGGGTAATTTTTTTATAAAAATTAAGAAGATTGCTCCCTTTTTCATGACTAATTATATTTTAAGAGAGACACAAATGACTTCGCTACCCATTTATCATGTCGATGCATTCACCGATAGCCCATTTTCTGGTAATCCAGCCGCTGTTGTTATATTAGATAATTGGCTTCCAGATGAAACTCTATTATCTATTGCTATGGAAATAAATCTCTCTGAAACTGCTTTCCTGGTCGATAACCACCTACGTTGGTTTACACCAAAAGTTGAAGTTGATTTATGTGGGCACGCAACATTAGCGACAGCTTGCGTGATGGTTGAACATTTATCTGTTACTGATAATCCTATCGTATTTCAAACTCGCTCCGGGAATATTGCCGTTTATCATGACAACGGTACTTATACACTTGATTTACCCAGAACTACTTACAAAGAAGAGTTCGCTCTACAAGCAAATATCGAAAATGCATTAAGTCAGAAAATATCCGAGCTTTTTGTCTCTCATAATCGCTACATTTGTTTACTCGAAACCACAGAACAAGTTTTAAATACAAAACCTAATTTTGACAAAATAGCCACTCTGCCTTTGCCAGGAGTTGTCATAACAGCACCAGGTGAACAACAAATTGACTTTGTTTCCCGATATTTCGCACCTGCTAAGGGTGTACCAGAAGATCCAGTAACCGGATCATCACATTGTGTATTGGCCCCATTTTGGGGCGACCGTTTAAATAAACAGAGATTGTATGCACGCCAATTGTCAAAACGCAGTGGAAACATTATGTGTGAATTGCATGGAGATCGGGTACATTTATCAGGCAAAGCTACATTATTTTCCTACGGGCATATCGTCCTCAATTCCCTAAATATTTCTTAAGATAAACACGTCACTAATATTATTAATACAAAACCTTAAGGAAAAAAGAGTTCTGCTATTAAAGCAAAACTCTTTTATTCTGGCTGCCTGTACGGCAGTGAACGGCGTGCATCAATCACAGATAAGCCGCTGGCATTTCTAAGCTGCCTGTACGGCAGTGAACTGATGCTGAATTGCGTATTCGTCTCGCGAAATTTTCTAAGCTGCCCGTGCGGCAGTGAACTAGGTAAGACCATCCAACTGAAACTCAGTGGATTTCTAAGCTGCCTGTGCGGCAGTGAACACGGCGAATTTACGAATGGCAATGTCGCTGCTTTTCTAAGCTGCCTGTGCGGCAGTGAACGGAAACTTCCTTCGAACCGAATTCCTTTTTCATTTCTAAGCTGCCTGTGCGGCAGTGAACAGATTGGTTGACGGATGATTTCGGCAATGAATTTTCTAAGCTGCCTGTGCGGCAGTGAACATGGAGAAGATAAATGTCTGAAACGTTCACGTTTTCTAAGCTGCCTGTGCGGCAGTGAACTCTTCGATATCGTGAATTTCTTCAATAAACGCTTTCTAAGCTGCCTGTGCGGCAGTGAACTTTCCCTGATGAGATTGCTCGCGTCGCACGATTTTCTAAGCTGCCTGTGCGGCAGTGAACTATATAAGGCTTTATGCTTCTATCGATTTTCTTTTCTAAGCTGCCTGTGCGGCAGTGAACCATGTTCGGGCTGCTTTGGCTATGCTGATTCATTTCTAAGCTGCCTGTGCGGCAGTGAACTGTTAGATACTACCTTTAATTTACTGATTATTAAAGAACATAATGATAAAAAGCAGAAAAACCCTTTTTATTAGCAGCGGCTAATCCCTTAAATAAATCAATAAGTTATAATTAGCCGCTAAAAAAGGGTCAAAACCAAGGGATGGTAGCTGATGAACTTAATCCATATGAGCTAAAAACTCCTGACGTCGGTTTGTCTTGTATTGGCCCTTGTTCGACAAATAACGGAAAACTTTGTCCTGATGACAAGCTTTTAAGGTACAGAAACGGTAAATGAGTACGTTGTTCCTTGCTTATTGGAATACACTGCCGAGCTTGTTCCTCCGTTAACCATCCTTTTTTAATCGAACGACGGCGAATCCTATCAACATTGCTTTTTACCTGCACTCGGCTAACACGACGATATCGAGCATCCTTAGGTACCAGCTTGATATCAATCACCTCAGTATAATCCCTGAGTCCTTTTAACCAAGATAATGTTTGCAAGTCATTCAGCGCTTCGCTTGAACCGTGAATTCTCAGCGTATCCCCCAGTGTTTTTCTCGCACACGGAAAACTGACCCCAATACGTCCGTTACCTACTTGCCCCAAAGCCCGATGCAGTTTAGCAAATAACGCTTCCATAAGGTCTTGCTGGCTAAATTCAGGATCGGGAAGAACACGGATTTCAAAGTAATAATCCATCTGATCCCCTTATTCACCTTTTTCACCAAAAACACCGCCACGAATTAGCGTCGCCATAACATAGTGTTGTTGCTCTACTTCTGGCGTTTTTCCTTTAACAACCCAGTTATCTAACAAAGTATAAAAATCCATTTTTACTTTAGGCTGACGATAAGCCTTACCACGACTGGTGACAGAACCATAGGGTTCAACCGCTATTGGGCCAAGACCTAATTCCATAGCGTCTGGGTACCATGTGTCAATGGTGCGGAGCGCATTACCCACTTTCTGCGAATGCAATGCAGCGATCTCATTGACCTGATATAACACTTTGCTTTTTTTACTGTTACTGTCGAGAACCAACTCTTGAGAAGGGAAAATTTCCTGCCCATGCCCCAAACGAACAAATGCCTCAACATTGAATAATGTTGATCTATCGCCTGACAATCCTTCTTCAATTTCGGCAGCAAGTTCAGCTAACTCACCGTCTACCTTACCAAATCCACGTAAGCTAAAATTTTCGCAATCAAACTCCCACCATTTGCCACTCTTACCACTTACGCGAACCTTCATTTCTTCTGCTCCAACTCGGTTACGCCACAAAAACCGTCCATTAGCCAAGTTTTCTGCATAACGTGCTGCAAGCGTTTTGAAACCATGTTCAGCGATATAACCGTTAATCACGTTTGCCAGTTCAGCTTGATAAGCCTGATCATTACATACTGATGGTGTTGAAAGATTGCCTAAGACCCGTAATGTAAAACTAACTTTTAGGGTATCAGCATCAAAAGGCAATGCGGCAACATCGACACGTTGCAGGTTTGCTTTTTGAATCTCCGCATCCAGTTTGGCTGGATCGCTGGTTAATGTGTTTTTCAAGCGGTTAGAGATCGTCCCTCTAACCGCTTTTTCCTGAATAGCAATAGGCTTCCATTCATTTATTTGACTCCAATTTCCAGCAAACATTAAAGCATCAGAGTTAGAAAGTTTACGTTCAAATGCCAGTACAGAAGCTGTTTTAATAGTTGATTTAGACATGTAGATATCCTTCTTTAAATTAATCAGTCGATTATTCTTACTTTCTTATTGGGTTTGGATTGACGGGAAACAGACTGTTGATTACAACACCTGTATATACCCTCTCCCTCTTGATAGTCATAACACCAGAGTAACTGGCGAATATCATCAATACGGTGCGGGCTTTTCCATTCACCTACCCCATAGATTGCTTCAACAAAACGAAATGGAGTATTAGGATCACGAGTTTTATCTACTGTCCCGGCGGAATATAATGGTGATATCGCTTGATAACCTGTCATCAAAGGGACTAAATATCCAGAACCTGGTTTAGGAATATATTCCCAAGATGCAGGATCACCAATTTCAGGTTGCTTATCATCCTGAGTAGGAATAGCCCGCATTTTAATAGTAGAAAAATCAAGCCAGGCATCAATCATCTCTGCTTGAGGATTATCCTGTTTTAATTCTTCGTAGTGTTCAGCTAACAATTCAGAGCGATCTAGCAAGGCAAAACCCGGTAATAAACGACGCATTAATTTACGGGTTGCCTGTTCTTCTTGCGGAAAAGCAATAACATTGACTTTAGTAATTTCAGTGATTGTACCACCGGCTAGTCGCTGAGTTGGACATATCTCCAGTAAATATTGTTCCAATTCGTTAGCTTCTGTATCGCCAGCAATTTCACCAGAACATTCTATTAATAAAGAAACTGTCATATGCATACGACCTTCTTCATTAATCGTCTCCGTTTTTGCTTCTTTGGTTAGAGGATTGCGAGTTAATGCAAAAACTTTATCTTTAATTGGATCGGACTGATATACATGAAGTTGGTGGTTATGACAAATTACACCACAATTTTCTAGTCTTAGATTATAGCTTTCTTGTAGCTTACGTGAGATAGCATGAGTAAACCCAAGAAAGTGAGTGATTGCCGGAAAACCATAGGTTAAACCAGTAATAGCATTAGCATTCTCTACTCGAATATGATGTAAAATAATTAAATGGCTCATAACGGTACCTCTGGCAATTCATCCTCAAATTCACGTAGCCGCTCTTTAAACACAGAAGCCCACTCACGACGTTCAGATAATCCCATTTCTAACCGCTCATGCCTTAAACTCTGATTCAGCCAGTAACTAAAATCTACGGCTATCTCTTTTTTCCAGTCACCACCTTCGCGTTCAAATTTAAACGTTTCATCTTGCTGACAACGATAAGGATCAAGCCAAAGTTGTTGAGCTCGTTTTAACTCACAACCTTCATTAGCACTCCAACCTTTCATCTCAATCAAATTTTGTATGACAACGACATAGTTAAATAAAATATCAATAATTTCATCAACATATCCCTGACGACATTGTTGGATCTCTAATGTGTTTTCATATTTTTGTACCCTTAACAAATACCGTTGCATCTGCCAAATAGTGCTACGGACTAATGATACAAACTCACAATCCAGATCAAAAATAGACCTATGTTTCATAGGTGGTTTAGTCATATTTTTCCATTCAGGAGCTGAACATGGTAAAAGATAGACTCGTCCACCCCGCATATTGTTAAGATAAGAGGTAATTTGTGGCTTAGTGCTACCAAAATACTGCACAGCAGTATTAGGATAAATCGCGATAATTTCAGGACGCCAAGATTCTTCTTTTTTCGCTTTGCTAATTTCTTTAGATAATTCACCAAAGCGTGCTCCAGTAATACGCTGATGCATGGTATGTGCCAGAGATGAAGAAAATAGTGGGCCTAATAAGTGATATTTATTATAGCCAACAGGAAAATAAAGCTGTTTCGCTAGTCTATGTGAAGAAAGTCGTTTATCTGATAAAATTTGACTAAACCCATTGATCCATAATTCAAGCTGCTGCTGATTTTTCGCCAGTGCAGCTAGTGCTGAATAGTCTGCCCGATTTATATTTGCCAGCAATGAATCACCTTCCCGATATTCCGTTAATAATAATTTCGCAATATCAAGAGCAGCCGCATTTCCTGCCGCATCTATGGCAGGTTTATCTAAAGCTGCCGTGGAAAGATATTTAATATCTTTTTTTACATTTGCTTTTGATTGTACCGCAAAAATACTGCTACCTCTTGCATCAGTATGAGTAAATTTCAGCACATGTGTCACTAAGCGGATTTGATCCACTCGATTAACCGCATCATCCAACCAATTTCTAACTTCATAGTGCTCTTCCCATTCCTTGCGTTTTTCAGCTAATTCTTGTTTAGCTAGCGTAATATCCTCCATAGAGGTTAGTTTTGCCAATTTTTTTTCAGCCTCTTTATCAAAAGCCTCCAGCTTTGATTGTTTACGGCTTTCAATATAATCGACAATAAATCGACTCAATCCATTTTCATTCATAGGCTCTTACCTACCTTATCAAAATGATTATCTGGTTGTCTGCTAAATTTAGCGCGAAAACATGATTTTGTACATCATCAACGAATAAATACTTCAGCTTTGAGCTCATCACCTTAACCAAGGTATTTTAATTTACTCCGTTCATTCTCTTTACCAAGATTTGGCCTCTGTATATTCCACAACAAAATACCTAAAAATCACCCTAATGTATCGCTGTAGTAATGAGAAATAGGGTATCAATCAAGTCATGGTATTAAATTTGTTTCTTCTGCCAATTCAAGATGAATCAGTATGCTCATAACATCTCATTATCAACGACATATTCATTAGACAGTTTATTTCTTTAAACGTTCAATTTATTTTAAAAAAGTCTCCCTTTTTTAAGTACTTTTGAGGGGTAACTCGCAATTTTATATATAATTTTCATAGTACTGCTCGTTATAAATAAGCTTAATACAAAACACTGGGCGTTATCCATAGGCATTAAGCTCAAACGAGCATAAAATTCTTCGACTACCATACGTGATAACAGCCAAATACATTTAATGTTTTCCATCTCTAGCCTCAATTCAAAACAATCAGCCACATTAAATCACTTCTCTCTCGAATCGGCGGATTTCGAACAGATCTCTTTGGGCATACGGTGTTAAACAATAGAAGAACAACATTAGTCGTACTTGCCTGTCTCTAGTTCATCAAAAAACGATTCACCATCAACTAGGTTGCCTGCTTCAATATCAGCTTCGGCTTGAATTGTTCTGGATTTCAAAAACTGAATCTTAAGCGCTTCAATGTTTTCATGTTCATCTATTGATAGAACAACAGCCACTGGCTTGCCGTTCTTATTAATCTGGATTAGAGCACGCTGCGCTCTTAACAACACATCACCAAAGTGAGTTTTAGCTTCATTGGCAAAAAGTGCATACATATTTGTAGTCTCGCTAATATCGATATCGTTCGACTCGCTTAGTTTGATCGAATCGAACGACAATCACCACGATCATTACCTAAAAACACCGCATATTATTCAACTAACTTCTCTAAACACCCCTAAAAATGGGTGGTAGCACCATTCTTCTCCGTCATTTTTTTCCCTGAGGCAAATCTCACCAAAACGCTGGCTGATATCTTTTAGTTCCATCTCATGGATACCAGCCAGATTCTGGTAAATGGTCTCAGTATCAAGTTCAATCCAAATATTTACACCCGACGCAAACAATAGCTCCTGTACATCCTTAAACTTACCATCGTCTTTTATCCCAGCAGGACCACTGTCTGGAGCCATAAATTTCGCCTTTTCACCCTCTTCTTCAAGCCACAGATAATACAATCGATCGGATTTATAACCAATTTCAGGCTTACGAAATGGCTTATAGAGTTGAAGTTCCGCACACCATGAAACCTGTTTTCGCCACCAAAGAGCTGAGCAGTAACCGTGTTTATTATCAGAAACACCTTGAAGCTCTTCCCATAAACGTTGATGCTCAAGATCGACCAAATTTTCAAACGGTGAACTATCTCCAGCATTATCGCGTTCCTTTATTCTCGGCAATGCACTGATTAGTTCATATTGATAAGGTTCCAGTAATTCATGTAAATCATGACTAGCAAAAAGATAATCTTTCGATTCAAACCCTGGGCGACAATAAACCGGATGTTCTAAATTAGTCGCTTTAAGTGCGTTATAGTTTTTCGCCAGAATATGCAGATTAGGCACCCGTGGTTCTTTTCGTCGATGACGTTGAATACGTCCAGCAAGTTGTATCAATGAACGCATTGAACTGGGTTCGGCAATGGACCAGTCGTAATCGTGATCCCTCCCTACTTCAGCTACAGAGGTTGCTATTACCACAAAAATATGATGCCTTTCTGGTGTCTCTTCTAATGCTTTGCGAATTTCCGCCACCTGCCACAACGATTCTTCATCGTATCGTGTTAACGTTGAATCCAACCGATGTTCAAGATGAGAACGTATCGCCAAAGGATGCTGGCTGTGATAGACACAATAATGGATACGTACATTTTTAGGGGATGGTATCTGTAATAACCGCTGTGCAACAGCAACCAATGGATCAATATTTGCCATACGGATTAAACCAATAGAGACGGTTTTACCCGACGAATGAGTTTGATGATGCTCCTCACGCAATTTCAATATAGAGTGATGCATCACTTCGGCGATAGTATTAATAACACCATTAACTTTACGACTTTCAGAAATAATCGGTACAAGTTCAGCTTTACGCAATGGCACCGTTTCTTTAAGCCTGCTAATACGCTTATTAACGAAAATGTTATGCTGTTCCTGAAACTGATATGCATCGACCACATCCTGTTGAGTTGTTTCATATTCATCAAACCAAGCACAACAGATATTCACCGGGGCACCTGGTTGACCACATGCCAACTGGTAATCTTGACGTCCAGCACGATAAGCATTAAACAACACCTGAACCAGCGCAGGTGGTAACGTGGCAGATGAAAACAATACCCGCGAACCCAATAGTCCTGCCCAATTCACTAATCGGCATAAAGCCGACAAATCGTTAATATCAAAATCATCAGGTTCATCTAACACTAAATCAGAAGTGAGCAATCTCAACATAGGTGCAATTTGCTTTCCACCACGAATACCCTCAGTAGCGGGAATTAAATGGTCGATGGTTGCCACCAACACAGGGGCGCTAAGTAGCTTATTAAGTTTATTATCTTTACGTAGCCAATGACTCAGACGCCCATCATCTAAGCTACCGTCATAACTGACATATTGATGCTCTGCAAATAACTCTTCTGCGGATATACTACCCACATCAGGCTCAAGCGCCTTTTGGCGGAGTTGATGTAATTCTTTCACTGCCTGAGAACCAATAAGCACCGCCAGATCATCTTCTTCCAAATGCAATCTTTTACGTAATGCATCACCGGTTTGTAACGTTAACGTTCTTAACCCCAAAGCGATAGAGAAACGGCATCCTTGTTTTTCATCAGCTAATCCATACATGATGCGTGCATTAGCAAAAGTTTTACCACAACCAGTAGAAGCCATATTAATGCCAAAAAAACCTTGTTCTACTGAACGCTCACGCAAAGCACACGCCGCATCAAATGCCTGATCTTGCCAGCGATATTTTTCGTCTTTACTACGTTGTTTAAATCCTTTGTGACGAGTAATTGCAGGTAGCGTTTTGCGGATATGTGGCAAGCTTCTCCCTAATAATAAAGCATTCTGCCCAACACCAATATTATGTTCATCTAATCGCTGCTTGCACTTACCGGTGGTTCTATCAGTATTGGCAAACACATCATAGTTAACATCCTGCCAACCCAAAGTTGCAGGCAACGATGAATAATGATGATCGGCCAGCATTAAAACCAGTCGAGACATATGACTGGTGAAACGCTGGTTCAGATTGCCATATTGCGATAATGACGTTGATTGCAGCGCTCTTCGCGCAAATTTTTGTGCTTTCTGACGCCAAGTCTGACTGCGGATAGGTGTACCATTTGGGAATGTCCAGACATCACGTTTATCCTGATTACTCCAGTCCTTATTATCCATGTTGACTGAGTTCCATGACGGTTCTAAGTGAATCAGCCAACTATCAATATCTTTTAATTGTGGTCTGCGTACATACCGATCGTCATAACTAGGATAAACAGGAAGACGATGATGAGAGAGGATTAGCCAAGCAACAGTGGTTGCCAATGGCGGTAAATCAGTAAAAGGGTTTACATAGGAATTGATACCATCCTTAACCAAACGGGAAAGAATCTTATCCTCATCACTAGGCTCAATCTGACTTAACGAAGTCAACCACTCCTTATCATTTTGATTATCAACAAATGCCCGAAATAACCGCAGAGATACCCATTCATGTCGATATGGTTGAAACCGCCCATCTCCTCGTAAACCTTGCTGGAACAACGCATTAGCTTTACCAAAATCATGAAATAACCCGGCAATCGCTGCCAATAAGCTGATAGCCTCTACACTATGCCAATGATTTTCATCCTGACTTTTCAGCACATCACGTTGTGTTGTATTTGTAGGTACAACTCCTCGTGAGTTAAAGCGCCGCAAATTCCCGACTATCCATAACAGCTCAGTTTGACCACCACTTTTTATCCAATGGCAAGCCACCGCCGTATTACGACGTGCCGTTTTACGCAATAGCTTACGCAAAGTATTTAAACCTTCCAGTGTGATAGCCGTTTGCCAAGTTCTATCACCTTTACGTTCAGCAAATTGATCCAAAATTCGGCGGGTTTCTGTTAGCGCGCGTTTATTACATTGAGAGACTAAAAGAATATTCATCGTGCCACCTGACTCAGTTGTTGAGCCGTTGTTTGCAAGGCATCAATCATAGTGTCCAATGCCTCAGCTTTTTGAAATCCACTAATACAGCGTTGGCGAAACTCCTGTTCATCTTCTCCTTCCATTGCCGCAATAAATGCTTGTGGCAATACCAACGCATCTTTAATCAGATCAGCAACATCAAAAACTAAACCACCACGACGGGTTTTACCATGTAACACCGCCAAACCATGTGGTAAACCAATGACCCAAGTCGCAACAGCCGCCAATCCGTAAGCCAGATAATTACCATGATCAAGAAAACGGTTGGCCAAATCGACACCGCCGCCGCGTTTTGCCCGAACAAAATCGCCATAACTCACTGCATTTGCCGCCAATTTGTATAATGCTTTAGTCATCACAGCTTCTTGAGCCATTAAGTCTTTATTATCGCGACAATTTGCAAGATTCTGCTCATAACGTGTGAGTAATGACAATAAACTCTCACTATTAAATATAAAAGCGTTATCTCGCAACATTCGAATACTTAGCCAATGTTCACGAATTTGTGCGATACGAATTTTTTGAAAAGCAATTGCTGCGGCTAATCGTTTTTCGTCATCAAACCAAAAACTCACCCAATCTTGTAAATACTCCGTAGGGCGATATTCGCTTTGCGGTGTCAGCCAAGATATATCAACTTCAACTTCATTAGCCGCAAATAGCGGTGTACCTCCACCTCCACAAAAACCAACTAAAACACCCGCCTTAGCAAATTCACGCATTGCTGCCTGAGTAATAGAAGTACCCGTTCCCAACATAATAACGGTGGTATTTGCAATTGGGATATTCCAATACAGGGATTGCTTTCCCTCATCAGTGACATACTCAACGCGGCCACCATTGACTAATACTCGACAATATTGCAGGTAATAAATATTCGAGCGTTTGGAATGCAAAATAGTTTTAAGGTCACTCGGAGAAAAGTTGTTATCCATAATGTAGAATTACCTAACTAATTAATTTAACTTATGGTAAATACTATGTATAAATTTTACATAAGTAAAACATCACAAAGGTAAATTAAAAAAATTTACAATTCTTTACTAATTAACAGCATAGTACCTTTCCTAAACAGGAATAATTATACTCTAAGCTATCTGTGTAGCAGCACACTCGATAGGAGAAGAGGAAAACCTTCTGTTTTTAAGCTGCCTGTACGGCAGTGCACTTCCCGAGCGATTAAGCCAGCCCTCCGCGCCGGTTTCTAAGCTGCCTGTACGGCAGTGCACGCCTTTTATCCCAATCATCTTTCTCTGCTGTATTTCTAAGCTGCCTGTACGGCAGTGCACCCTCAGAAAATACGCCGCTCGTATTATCATGTTTTCTAAGCTGCCTGTACGGCAGTGCACGTGAAGATGAGAATCTAGGCGCATATCAACAATTTCTAAGCTGCCTGTACGGCAGTGCACCCATTAAAGCCGTATCATAGTCAGTTTTTTCATTTCTAAGCTGCCTGTACGGCAGTGCACGCTTCCGACTGTTCAAGGATGCCCACCTGACTTTTCTAAGCTGCCTGTACGGCAGTGCACGTAACAAACCGCCGACAATCTGCGCCGATAGCTTTCTAAGCTGCCTGTACGGCAGTGCACATCAATACCAATGCGTTCGATACGCAGCAAATTTTCTAAGCTGCCTGTACGGCAGTGCACGAACTCCGTTACGTTCACGGCTCTGCGGCTAATTTCTAAGCTGCCTGTACGGCAGTGCACTCATCCACGCTACCGTCCAATTATTTATGCCTTTTCTAAGCTGCCTGTACGGCAGTGCACTTCATACCCAGTCAACTCCACCATCTCTTCATTTTCTAAGCTGCCTGTACGGCAGTGCACTTATACGGCTTTGCGTGACGAACAAATCGAGTTTTCTAAGCTGCCTGTACGGCAGTGCACATTAAGGACTTTGATGAGATTCTTTTCCATGTTTTTTAAGCTGCCTGTACGGCAGTGCACTGTTACATATTAACTTCAACGTGTTGATTTTTAAAGAGCATAGCTACTAAAAAGTGAAAAAACCCTTTTTATAAGTGATAATTAATTTATCCATAAAATCAATCAATTACAACTCCCTTCAAAAAAAGGGTAAAAATAAGGTAGCAGCAAAAATATCATCACATACTTAAGTCGTCTGTCCTAAGATCTGTGCAGTAAGTGAGAATTGTTGCCTATAAAGCGTTCAACGATGATGAAGCCAATTCACTGAACTCGATTATCAACAAAAATCAGTACCTCTTAATCTCGCAGCCTCTTTCAATAGTGACATCATCCAATATTCCAACAGTTGTATTAATTTCACCATGTACTTAAATATTGAAAAATTCAATGTTACCCAATTTACCAAGTATCCAATTCATATTTCCAGCAACATAATTATCTTGATTAAAGATATAATATATATTACATGTTATTATGAAACCAAATATAAACATTACAGGTAAAAAATGATTATTTACTGCCACCATTTCAATCAAATTCATCTACTCATGAATTATTTTATTTTCATTCACCTATTTTATTAGCTAATAGTCCTATAATGACTCACCTCCAGAATATATCACCATTATATCAATTAATTATTAATCCATTTCAGCAGCTATTCCCATACTTAAATAAAAACATTAGGTTATTTTTTCATGTATCCCATATTCCATTCCATCTAAACAATGGTGGATTATCTCTATAATTAAGGAAATGCCCCAAAAATATCAGAACATTTCTTAAGTTAAACGCATTGCTTACTCTTAGCGCCGTAGTATGGTGTAAGAAAATATCATGTTACGAAGATAATCGTTGTCAATTTTATTATCAATGATTTCACCGGTCTCAAGAATCAATCGATGAGTTGGTTCTTTTGAGCAAAGAATCATGAGCCGCATTTTATCTTTTATAAGCCAGCTATCATTGCTCGCAGGACTAAGCCAGTGAGATTTGAGTAAGATATTCCCCTGACTATCACAAGGCATTTCATTAAATTTTACCGTCCAGTTAGCATCAACCTCCGTTTTTTTATTGATAGGCCCGTTCTCACCTTGAATATCAACAGAACCATAAAATAGGAATTCACCATCAATAAGGTGAACCTTACCGTTACGCCCCGAATATCCTAACCCAATATTTTTAGGGATATTTACCAATGTTTGATATTGAACACCTTTAACCAAATACATCATGTTTCAATCTCCTTTGGTATAGTTACTGTATGAAAATAGAATTCAACCACTCCTGATTTAACTAACAAATGCAATATTATCACTCTATGAATAAATAATTTCATATTCCTTTAAATAATTCATTAGTTTTTTCTACTCCATGCTCCCCCTGATATTTTAAACCATCTATATTATTGAAGGTAAAAACCATTTAAATAAATTAATTTTTCATATAAAAATCAAATTAATTCTTTGCATTAAAAAATCTATAAACCATTATTTTTAATTCTAAAAAATCACATGCATTTCAATTAAAATTAATTATAAAAAAACCATTTGGAATTTGTCGAACATAAGGATTAATAGAATAAAAAGTTATTAAGCATCAATTTTTAATCATTATCGCTAGAAAATCAAGACAAATTCACATCCTTGTGATTTTATATTGTTTCACTGAGCTACTTAAAATATCAGAGTTTATTAAAAAACAATTTATTTCCAATGGATTTTTATTAACTATTTTGAGATTTCGATGCATATAATCAATAAGTATATTTCTCATGAAATTCTTTCCTGAGTTGTTTGGGTAGTCTCTTAGCCAAATTTTCTATTTCTATGCGGTAATAGCTTTCAATTTCATTAACCATTTTTTCTGGACTAGATTTAATTAATCGTTCCGTTAATTCTTTAATCTTATCTTCAACCAGCTCATTACCGTCTCTTCCCCACCGATAAAATGAAAAAGGAGCAAGTTCTGATGGAGTGAAACTTTTAAGTTTCTCTAGATCCATTTTCTCTTTTTTTAGTTCCATTTATTCTTTAATCTCAGACCCAAAATGCTTACATTTAATAGCCATTAGGTTAATTTTTTCAGCACAAAACGGGCAGTTTACGTAATTCTCTTGATTATCCTTTTTTCTGCTACCGAACAAAATCATTATTAAGCCACCAAATATTATATTAGTAAGCTCATGAATATATTTCACATCCAATTATATTTACCGAACCACTTTTACATTATTAATAAATGAAAACAATTAACTACTCAGAAATAAACATTAATTTTACAGATAAAACTGCTTGTAATATATCTCACCAAATAACTGCAATGATAAAAATATCATTATTAAATTACGACTACCTAAAAGAAAAGAGAGAAATTATTGAATAATGGGAAAGTAAGCTGCTATCACTGTGAACAATAAGGGCCAAATGGCCCTATCATTATGCAGCCTTTACAATATAGTTAAATGCGATATTACGAGGACGATTCTCTGAAGCTACAGGAACAACCCTTGACGCCAGGAATCCAAAGCCATATGGAGTATCCCCGTTAGAGACATTTAATGATTTGAAAGTGCCATCTAAGGCTATTCCAAGAACTTGACTAGCATAAATAGCCCCTCTTGTTGCCAAATGATAGTTTGGTGCTATCATGCCGGCGAATGAACCCTCAATATTTCTGATGGCATCCCCCTGAGAAGTTAAAATTCTACGGCCACTATCAATACCTCGTTTATCATCCCAGCCTCGAATAAATTCCCCTCTTAAATCGGGCAATTTACCGTCAGGATAAGCTTCTGCTAACTTTGGATACTGTAATTTATCAAAAGCTGAACCGTTACAAGTAAAATAGCCAGTAGGTGGATGAGGCAATGGCCAAGGAATAGGAGAACCAACAGGAACTTCACTGATTGTTTCAATTCGATTATCTGTATATTCACGTAATGAATTTACTATTTCCTGAGCAAGCTTTTGTGTAATAGCCAATGTGTCACTATTGCCAATCACATTTGTAAGCTGGATAACACCTTTTTGTGTTAATGAAGCGTTGGGAATGCTTGTTGCAATTTTTTGTTCTAATGCTTGATTTAATTGTGCGGTAAGTTTGGCTATGTCTCCATTATCCAAAACCTCAGCACCAGATTGTTCTGCAATAAAATTAGCCACAACAGATGATATTATTGAGGACTGGCGTAATACCTTATTTAACACATGTGTAGAAACATTCTCCGGTGGAAACCCCGTCTGTAAATTCTGACTTTCTTCATATTTTTCTTGACTCACTATATTAGCATCATCACTAATAGAAAATGCTTTAAAATCATTTTTTTGGTTCATATACCTTCCTTAAATAAAATAATACCATTTCATAATCAATATATTTAAATCAATATAAAAACAATCACCTTGCAACTCATGCCAATCAAAGTCTAGTTTAGAAAAATAATAAAGTGTTGTTCTTATTCCTTATAAGGTTAACTAATTTTGTATAATTGGTTACAATAAGCAATTCGATATCAAGAAGTTACTAATCTTTCCCCTTTTTCATTTCTTACTACAGTTTTTTTATTCCAAGTTATAGACTGAACCTCATTCAGTATCCTAACTCAACATCAACAAAACCATTGCTTGGATTCACATAATAAGTGCAACATCGTTAATCCGGAAGTAAACATGTTCGTATTCCTTTAAATAATTCATTCGGGGTTTTCCCTCCCCGGGTTTTTCGGGGGCGATTATTTAATCGGTTTACCACAAAATTTATTTCCTGATCAGAGACTTCATTAAAATCAGTTCCCTTTGGAAAGTATTGTCTGATGAGTCCATTGATATTCTCATTTATCCCTCTTTCCCAGGGCGAGTAAGGCGCTTTTTTTGTCTTTCCCCATTATCGTATCCCCTTCCCAGTCGCCAATACGTTCTTTTTTATCAACGATTTCCGGGCGAACATCAATACTGACCCGGTTTTTAATTTTGCCTCTTCTTTCATAGCGACCATAGCGTTTGCGATAAGGTTTTCTGGCTAACGGGATCTCACGGTGACACTTTCGGGTTCAATTGGGATGCTAATATTAATGGAGTCAGAAGAAAAGAATTACGTGAAAAGCTATTTTTTAATGAAGACAAAGATGATAGAAAAGGAAGTTATTATAAAAGTAAGCCAATACATATCAAAGATGTCAGAAAAACTACCTATAAGGAGATGGAAGAAATTATTAATTCCGCGGATTATCATGTTATTTTAGGATATTGTTTTAGTCGCAATGATCAGGCTTTGCGCTTTTATATCAATACAAATCCAGTAACAAGTTATGTTGATAATTAACCTGAACTTCGATTAAGAGGGAAATTCAAGACATCACAGTCCGCTCAGTTTCTTGCTTAATATTCCTTCAATATAAAAGAAAGTATGCTATTATTCGCCTATGAAGAAAAAAAACACACCAACGCCACATGATGCTATTTTCAAACAGTTTTTAAGTCATATTGATACGGCCAGAGACTTTCTGGAGATACATTTGCCTGCGACATTACGGGCAGTTTGTGATCTGGATACATTGCAATTGGCATCAGGGTCGTTTATTGAAGACAATCTGCGGGCGCATTATTCCGACATTTTGTATTCACTGAAAACGGTGCAAGGTGACGGTTATGTGTACTGCGTGATCGAACACCAGAGTTCCCCGGACAAAATGATGGCATTTCGATTGATGCGCTATAGTATTTCAGCCATGCAACGGCATCTGGAACAGGGACATGAAAAATTACCGCTGGTCATTCCGGTGTTGTTCTATCACGGGAAAATACAGCCATATCCCTGGAGTACCAATTGGCTAGACTGCTTCGATGATCCAGCTCTGGCGAAGGAGCTCTATTCCGGTCCATTCCCGTTGGTAGATGTGACGGTAATTTCGGATGATGAAATCCTGACGCATAAACGGGTCGCGCTACTGGAAATGGTACAAAAGCATATCTGGCAGCGTGATATGATGGGATCACTGCAAAAACTGTCCATATTGCTGGCGTATGGTTACCATACGGAAGAGCAGCTAAGAAGCGTGCTAAACTACTTATTACAGGCGGGAGATACCGCCGATCCAGAGGGTTTTATCCGGCGACTGGCAGAGCAGTCACCGAGGTATGAGGAGGTACTGATGACAATAGCGCAAAGATTGGAACATAAAGCACGTCAGGAAGGGCGTCAAGAAGGACTCCAAGAAGGACTCCAAGAAGGACGTCAAGAAGGACGCCAAGAAGGACGCCAAGAAGGACGCCAGGAGGCAACGTTAAAAATTGCTCATGCATTGCTGAACAGCGGAATTGATCGTGAAACGGTGATGAAAACCACCGGCCTGAGTCAGAACGAACTTGAGCAAATACGCCACTAACTCGTGCTGGGAGTTCTTAATCAGTATTCAACGATTCGTGTTAAAAGAGAATCTTACGGTGACTGGCAGAACAGTCACCGAGGCATGAATCTTGACCGTGAAACGGTGATGGAAATCACCAGGGTGGACTTGGACAAACGTCCGACAAACTTACTATTGATACGTTATCGGCATAAAAATGCTTGAGTCAATGCACAAAACGCATAGAAGCGACACATTTACATTCCAAGCGAAAGACTGGGTTTGAATCCACGTGCTTCTGAAATCGCTGTTCTCTCTTTTCACCCCAATAATCATTCTAACTAATTTCACTAGCAATCATTTTCATGATTATATTTTTATTCAACAATTAATTTATTGTTGAAATTATTAAAGAACAAAACCACCTGACAATGAAAAACCCCATAATCGCATGATATTATTCAACATGAAAATCACACCTGTTATTTATTTTCACGTTTACAGAAAGCAATAAACTAACGCTGATACACAAAATCATCAAAACCCGCCACATCAATTAAAAATAAACATCATTATTAATTGATGCTACCACCTAAAAATCCATTCTCTATAATCACCTCGCTTTATCAAAAGTGATTTAAATAATCATTGAACACATTCTTTAATACGAACAAAGACCTCTATAAATCAGGTTGTTGCGGTAGCTATACCCAATCGTTAGGTACTAAGGAAAACAAAGTAATAGACGTTTTCCTCATATTTCAAATGTAAACAATCAAGGAAAAAATCATGGCTATAACTCCAGAACAAATTGCTGTTGACTATCCCATTCCTGCTTATCGGTTTGTTGTCTCTATTGGTGATGAAAAAATCCCTTTTAACAACGTTTCCGGGCTCGATATTTCTCATGACGTCATCGAATATAAAGATGGTACCGGTAATTACTATAAAATGCCGGGCCAACGTCAATCGATCAATCTGACTCTGCGTAAAGGCGTCTTCTCCGGCGACACTAAGCTTTTTGACTGGATTAATTCTATTCAACTTAATCAAGTTGAGAAAAAAGATATCGCAATTAGCCTGACCAACGAAGCCGGCACCGAAATTCTAATGACCTGGAATGTGACAAATGCTTTCCCAACGTCATTCACCTCCCCTTCTTTTGATGCCACCAGCAATGATATCGCTATTCAAGAAATAGCACTGGTCGCGGATCGAGTCACCATTCAAGCACCTTAATAGATCCACAATAGTGATCTATCCCGGAGTTTATATTAAAGAAAACAATCGGCTGACATCACTAATGATCCATGCACTAACACATGATGATCAACATTGGCATGGCTCATTAGTTCGACCGAATTCATCATCCTACTGTTTGCGCAAAATATCGCACAATAACCTGGAGGCAATATGCCAATAACCCCAACTTATCCCGGCGTTTATATTGAAGAGGACGCTTCACCCGCACTCTCGGTTCGTGCGGGTGCAACGGCAGTACCTGTTTTTGCCGTCGCAAATAATAATTCATTAATATCAGGTAAACCCTATATTCGCGTTAGTAGCTGGCTAGAGTATTTGACATTAAAAGGTGGGCAATTTAATCCTTCCGATAAACTGGATATCGCACTGCGGGCCTATTTTATTAATGGCGGTGGATATGCTTATCTCGTCAAAACTCAAGATTTAGAACAGCAAGTTCCGGTACTTGATGATGTCACGCTATTGGTTGCCGCCGGAGAAGAGATCACCACCGCCGTCGGGACACTTTGTCAATCAGGCAAAGGATTATTCGCCATTTTTGATGGCCCAACCACCCAAATAACCTCAAGCCTACAGCCAGACGATGTTGTTAAATCTTATCCGGCAACTCAATATGGCGCGGTTTACTACCCCTGGCTAACCGCTGAATGGGGAGAAAAGAGAGCCTTGGTTGACATTCCACCGAGCGCCGTCATGGCTGGTATTTATGCCAGTGTCGATAACAACCGGGGCGTCTGGCAAGCTCCCGCCAACGTTCCTGTTCAGGGCGGATTACAACCTAAATATCCGATGACTGACGACCTGCAAAGGAGATATAACCAAGGTAAGGCGCTGAATATGATCCGTACCTTTCCTAAGAGCGGTACGCTGGTCTGGGGAGCCAGAACCCTTGAGGACAGCGATAACTGGCGTTATATCCCGGTTCGTCGCCTGTTTAACAGCGCGGAACGAGACATTAAAAACGCCATGAGTTTCGCAGTATTTGAGCCTAACAGCCAACCCACTTGGGAAGCGGTGCGCCGGGCGATTGATAACTATCTCCATTCCCTCTGGCAACAAGGCGGATTGATGGGTAGCAAAGCTGAACAGGCTTATTTTGTTCAAATCGGTAAAGGCGTCACCATGACTGATGACGATATTAAGCAGGGCAAAATGATCGTCAAAATCGGCATGGCCGCTGTTCGTCCAGCCGAATTCATTATCTTGCAGTTCACACAGAATATCGCACAATAATCGGAGGCAACATGCCAACAACACCGACCTATCCCGGCGTTTATATTGAAGAAGATGCGTCATTATCGCTCTCTATCAGCCACGGGAACACCGCAATACCTGTTTTTATTGGCCGCTTCCAGCCTAAAAAAACCAGCGCAACCTTAAAAGCGATACGTGTTAGTAGCTGGCTGGATTTTACGAATCTCTTTAATGTCGGTTGTATTACGTCAATCGCCATCACATCGACTAAACCAACGCCACCGCCTCCCACTCCGCCTTCCGGGAAAGTTGAAAGTGATGCTGCGGTTGTTGCTACAACCGATATCGCTCTTAACGCGGGTGATACAAGTTCCGGTTACACTTACGCTGTCGCTGTTGGTACCTATACAACCAGCAGTGATGCGGTAAAACTTTATTTTCAAAATGGCGGTGGGCCTTGTTATATCCTGCCGGTTGCTAATCCCCAAGATACTGCCACTTCGGCATTAATCCCTGAGTTAATTGAGCAGGCTCTGGAGATTACCTTAATCGTCTGCCCTGAACAGGATTCTTCTTACCAGAGTGCAATATATAGCAGCTTAACCCCCGCATTATTGAATACCGGCTATTTCCTTATCGCTGACAGCCAAACTAAAACCAGCATACCGGGCGTTAATGTGCAATCGCAAACCGCAACTTACTATCCGGCGGTGAAAGTCTCACAACTTATGCAAGCGGAAGATAGTGCTATAACAGTTTCAGGTTATGAAGATGCAGCAACAAAACCCGATGCCATCACCAACCTGACACAACTCAAACAGAAAAACTCAACTGTCTACCAACAAGCGGTTAAAGCAATACAAGACAAAATAGCCGCCAACGGCAACACGATTCCTGCCAGTGCAGTGATGGCAGGCGTGTATTGTGCTACCGATGCCAGCCGTGGTGTCTGGAAAGCCCCGGCGAATGTCGTGCTAAGCGGAATTAGTGATGTCACTGAACGACTCAATGACGATGAGCAAGGCACCATGAATCAACAGGGCATTAATGCCATCCGCTACTTCAATCATCGGGGATTTGTGGTATGGGGCGCACGGACGCTGAAAAATGATGACAACTGGCGTTACATTCCGGTACGGCGGCTCTTTAATAGCGCAGAGCGGGATATCAAACAAGCGATGCAATCCGTCGTCTTTGAACCCAATAGCCAACCCACCTGGGAACGGGTGAAGTCAGCCATTGACAACTATCTCTACTCTTTATGGCAACAAGGAGCATTAGCGGGAAATAAACCACAGGAAGCCTATTTTGTTCAGATTGGCAAAGGTATCACCATGTCTGACGACGACATTAAACAAGGGAAAATGATTGTCAAAGTGGGTATGGCCGCTGTTCGTCCGGCTGAATTTATTATCCTTCAGTTTTCACAACAGGTAGCACAGTAATCGTACTGAGACGCGGTTAAACGCCGCGTCTCAGTCGTTAAGGAGACGATAATGGAAATAATACAGCCGAGCGTCACCGTCACAGAAAATCTGATATCCCCAAAGCAAGATGACTCGTTTATCGGTATACCGGTTTTTATTGGTTATACCTCATCGCCGGTCAATAAAATCGCTATCAAGCTCAACAGCCTGGCCGATTTTGCCCGGTCATTTCCTGAGTCAGGATTAATGTACTATTCCGTGCGCCATTTCTTTGAAAACGGCGGCCAGCAAGCTTATGTGCTGTCACTGGGTACGGAGAAGCCATCAAGCGATTTTTCGTCATTGATCACCGCGCTGCAACAAGCGTGGCTGACACAAACGATTTCCGCAGAAAACGACATTACCCTGATTATCACCCCGGATGTTATCCGCTTTAATCAGGCTGAGGTTTCCTATACTCAAAGAGATCTCTGGTTACAATTTTGGCAATCGGTGCTCAATCTTTGCAAAAGCCGACGCGGTATCATGGGATTATTGGATGCCCCGGACAATCCCACATTAGCCGCAGAGTGTTTAAAACGGTTTTCTTCCGCTGATCGGCAATGGGGGGCCGTATACTGGCCGCTGCTAAAAAGTGCCTATCAGGATAATACACAAAATCCTATCGTGCTTTCACCGACCGCCGCCGTGGCTGCCGTCATCCAGCGTAACGATAACCAACAAGGCGTATGGACCGCGCCGGCCAACATCGCGTTAACCAAAGTGATTAGCCCGGTACGCGCTTATATTGAAGCGAATGCCCTGTTTAACCCGGATGGCACCTCACTGAATCTGGTGCGCAGCTTTCCCGGTAAAGGCATTAGGATCTGGGGATGCCGAACCTTGGACAACACCCCCGGCTCTCTCTGGCGTTATATTCAGATCCGCCGTCTAGTTTCTTATATCGAAACTCATATGACTCAACTGGGCCGGGCCTTCATCTTTGAACCCAATAACGCCATCACCTGGATGAAGCTTAAAGGTCAAGCCCACAACTGGCTGCGTCAATTATGGTTAAACGGCGGGCTACGGGGAACCGAAGAAGATCAGGCGTTCAAAGTGTTATTAGGTGTGGGTGAATCAATGAGTGAAGCCGATATCCGGGCCGGAAAAATGATCATCAGAATCAGCCTCGCGGTCTTAATTCCCGCCGAATTTATTGAGCTAAACCTGACATTTGATACCCATACCGGTACCACCCGCTAAGTTAAACAGAAGTAAAAGTTAAACAGAGGCAAAATATGAACAACCTCTACACCCCGGCAGTGTCACACCGTTTTATCGCCAGTTTTCTTTTTAACAACATTCCCAGTCCACTGGATATCGCCTTTCAACGGATATCGGGCCTGAGCCGCGAGTTGCAAACCACCCAACACAGCCAAGGCGGGGAAAACGCCAGAAATACCTGGCTGGCCGAAAAAATCCAACATGGCAGTCTGATGTTGGAGCGCGGTGTGATGACGGTAACACCCCTCACGCTGGTGTTTGATCGTGTCCTGCGTGGCGAAAAAGCGGTCTATGCCGATGTCGTGATTATGTTACTGAATGAACATTCATTACCCGTGGCAAGTTGGACATTAAGCAACGCGCTCCCGGTGCGCTGGTCCACCGGAGACTTTGACGCCAATAGCAACACTGTTTTGGTGAACTCACTGGAGTTGCGTTATCAAGATATGCGCTGGTTAGGAGTGAAAGTATGACCGTCGAAATTAAAGAGCTGATTATTCAGGCTAAAGTGACTGATTCCGAGCGTAATCCCACCACACCACCGACATTAGCCCAAGAGACGCTGGATAACGCCCGTCTGATCGAGAGAGTCAAACGGGAAGTGTTAGAGGCGTTGCGTGAAACCGGAGGCTATTATGAGCTTAATTGAACGCAGCCTGTCCAAACTCACCCTGACCGCCTTTAAAGACCGGGAAGGAAAAATCTCCGTCGGTAGCTTACAGGCGATGTATAACCCCGATGGGATTCAGCTCGATTATCAAACCCGCTATCAACAGGATGAAAGCATTAACAATGCCAGCCAAAGCAGCCGCTATGTTCTATCACAACCCGCCGGTTTGACGTTAGTCCTGCTATTTGACGCCACCATGCCGGGCAACACTATCCCGGTAGAAACCCAACTCGCAACTTTGAAAGCCTTGTGTACGGTGGATGCCAGCACCAGCGTTCCCCACTTCCTCAAAATCAAATGGGGCAAAATGCGCTGGGAAAACAAAGGTTATTTCGCCTGCCGAGCCAGCGGCCTTGCGATTAATTACACCCTATTTGATCGTGATGCGACGCCATTACGGGCTAGCGCCACCTTATCCTTAGTCGCAGACGAAAGCTTTGTTATTCAAGCCACTGAACAGCAGTTAAAATCACCGCCGATCACCGCAGTCAGCGTGACCGATATGCTCTCTCTGCCGTTAATCGCCTTAGGCGCTGGGGCTTCTCTGGCAGGCGGCATTGATTACCTTACCCTCGCCTGGCAAAACAATCTGGATAATCTTGATGATTTCACCCCAGGACAAACGCTACAGGCACAGGGGGACGCATGAAGATACCGGCGATAGACGTTAACATAGCGGGAAAAACACTCAGCCAGTTTTCTGTCATTAGTCTGACCGTAAACCATCAAATCAACGGTATCCCCACAGCCAATATCACGCTTAGCGTAGCCGGTGACGCCAACGCGATTTTTGCCGCCAAAGCGCAAGCTGAACTCACCCGTTGTCGGCCCAATCAAGAATTGATCGTGCGACTGCAAAAAACCGTGTTGTTTAAGGGGATCATTGTTCGACAAGCGCTTAAGTTCAAAGGTCACGACAGTCTGATTACTCTAACGGCGAAACATCCACTGCAAAAACTCACTGATAATTTCCATTCACAACTATTCAGTCAGCAAAGTGATGAAGCCATTATCAGAAAACTATTCAGTCAAGCAGGTATACCCGTCACGATAAAACAAGCTCCTCAGCTTAAAACTAAGCATGAACAAATGGTCCAGTTTCGCTGCCATGACTGGAAATTCTTAAAAAACCGGCTGGCCGCTACCAATATCTGGTTATTACCCGGTAACGAAACAGTCACGCTGGCAACGCCAGAATCACTTAATCAATCAACCGTGCACACAATTAAACAACGTGCCGGCGATCAAGACATTGTGCTGTTTGAGGCGGATCTGCAATGGGATAACCGGCACAGTCCCAAAACGGTGAGCGTACAATCCTGGGATATCGCACAACAGAAGCTGTCTCAAGCCACTCAAGCAAAAAACAGTCGGCTTGGCAGTGGTCAACTCGCATCAGACAGTCTGGCAACTTTATCCGATCAGACATGGCAATGGGTTTTTAGCTATCCGCAAGATAATGAACAAGCCAAATACCTTGCTCAAGGCATGATGAATAACCTGCGCAGTCATAATGTCTCCGGCAATGTTGAAGTCGAAGGCGGTGATCGTTATCAACCGGGGGATGTTCTGGCGTTAAGCGGCTTTGGGCAGGGAATGGATGGTAAAGGCGTTATCACCGGCGTCAGTCAAACCATCAATCAGCGGCAAGGCTGGCGCACTCGGTTAACTCTGGGCTTGTTGCCAGAGACAGAACCGGCGGTCCCACCGGTTAGAGAGCTGCATGTGGGGATAGTGGAAAAATACCAACAGGACAAGCAGTCACTGGACCGAATTCCGGTCAGAATACCGGCGTTAAGTTTAACCAATAGCGTTCTTTTTGCCCGACTGGGTAAACCTTATGCCAGTCATGAAAGCGGATTCTGTTTCTACCCGGAACCGGGGGATGAGGTGATTATCGGTTTCTTTGAATGTGATCCCCGCTTCCCGGTGATATTAGGCGCTATGCACAACCCGAAAAATAAAACGCCAATCGAACCCAGTGAAAAAAATCCAATAAAAACCCTGGTTATTAAACAAGGGGATAATCAGCAGGCATTAGTGCTCAATCATCAAGATAAAATTGCCGCCCTTAATAGCGGAAAACATTCGTTATCACTGCAACAGGATAAAGATATCACGCTAGATTCGGCGAAAAATCTCATCACTAAAGCCCAAGAAATTAACCTACAGGCTGAAAAATCCCTGTCAGCCACTGGAAAGTCCGGCGTCGATATTAAAGGTGCGAAAATTAACTTAACACAATAATAGGACAGCGAAATGACAGACAACATATTAGCCGATATTTATGGCCGGGGTTGGGCCTTTCCGCCAAAGTTTTTTATTAAAGATAATACGCCTCCAGAAATACCCACCGGTGTCCAAATGGCAGCAGGGGCAGAGAATGTTCGTCAAAGCATGAAAATTCTTTTTCTCACTGAACCCGGTGAAAGAATTATGCGTGAAGATTACGGTTGTGGCCTGAATGATTATCTGTTTGCCAATATCAATGATGCACTGATAGCAGAAATTCAAACTCGCATTGAAGAACGAGTACTGCGCTATGAACCACGCGCGGAAATCACGATGATTCAGGTCAATCAGAGAACGGACTTGCCCAATACCCTGCATGTTCAGGTGACTTACGCCCTGAGAGGCAGCGACATCAACCAACAGATTGAAGGTGCCCTTGAAGTCAGCGAAGGCCGAATACGGGTACACTTATGAGTAAACAATGTGTGGTGGATGGCGACAATCTGCTATTTGAACCGTTATTCGGCAACCGGCAAGTCACGCTTCTGGGACCGGCAACCATTAGAGGCAGCGGACACGCCCAGATCCAAGGCAAAAAGATCGCCATTGTAGGTGACGAAAAAAAGGTCCAATTTCAAGCGCAATATATTACCCCGAGCCACCCGATACCCGGTATGGGAATGGTCACTATTGCTCAGTTGGATGCCAGCCAGCAGGCGAACTTTTGCCGCAGCCCGGCCACGGTGATTATTGTCGGCCAGCAATTTACCGCCCGTTTCACCCCGACACAACCGGCGAATAATCCATCGAGTGGCCCGGATGTAACCACGCCGAGTATGGGAAAAGGTCGTTTTATTGCCAGCCAATATACTGTCAGTGCCGGATAAATTCTCCCTTCAACCTTATCGATGATCTCCTGACAATCGATCAGAAATATATTCAAATAATAGGTGGTGTAAATATGGGACAGGCCGAGTTAGATAATAAACTCACCGCTATCGTGCCAAAGACTGCATTTAAACTTGATGAAAGAAGTACGCTGGATATTTTAAACTGGCTTAAAAAATACGCCGCAATTATTCCTTTCGATCAAGAGAAAAAACAGTTCTGGGACAGTTTTTATTTTATTCAGAAAAATAATCCTCAGCAATTAGCCGATATTTACCAAAATGTTAATCAAGCCAATGGCCTTTTACCGCCACATCAGGCTTTTATATTGGCTTTTTTAAAACTATTAGAAACAACCAAACACTTATTAAACACCTTCCCGGCACGACACCGTGATCTTTATTACCGGGAATTATTGGGACTGAACCCCAGAAACGCCCAAGCGGATAGTGTTGCCATCAGCGTGACTCTGAATACGGATAACGCGGAATTTCTGGTCGCACAAGGCACGCTGTTTGATGCCGGGCAAGATAGCGCCGGTCATTCGTTACACTATGCGTCAGATACGGATTTATTAGCGAATCAAGGAGCGCTGACCGACCTGCGTTGGTATCGGAAAGACGGCAACAATGGCTGGCAATCAGCGATACCTCTTAACCTTTCGGATAACATTGCATTACCCGAAAATGGTATTCAACTTTTTAGCCCAACAGCCAATGATGTGGCGGTTCTATCCGGTTATCTGATTACCTCATCTTTATTTGCGATGTCCACGGGAGAACGTCACATCACATTGACGCTGGAAAATGATTGGACAGGTCAAGCTGAACACCTCACCGCGAAAATCAGTGCAGAAGATCACTGGTTATCATTGTCGGTAAAACTTATCGACAACAAGAATATTGAGCTTGGATTATCATCCACGGCTGATCCTATCAGCCCGCCAGATAACCTTGATGGCATGACATTCAACGTACCGGTATTAAAATTAGGCACCACTCAGCAACCTATGTTGCCGAAAATTACCGGTATTGAAATCAAGATTAACGGCAACCGCAGTGTGCGCTATGCCTCCGATGGCGGAACTGAACAAACAGATAAAACCAGTTTCCCCTTCGGTCAATTTCCCTCGTTGGGTTCCGGCTTTAATCTGGTTGCCCCTGAATGGTATGGTTCTGAAAACGCGACGCTTACCCTGACGCCGCAATGGGTTGGCTTGCCCACAATGAGTTTTAAAGCGTGGTATAAAGGGTACACCCCTGAACCTGATAATAGCGCGTTTAAAGTTCAGGGCTATTTAGTCACACCTCAGGAAAGAAAGCAGCTCACTGGCACCCCATCGTTATTTGGCGGAACCGATGCACCTCAAGGACAAAGCCTGAGTTTTACCTTACCGGCAATGGACTACTCTGTTACTGATAGCCCATCCCCCAATGACTGGCCTGCATCAGTGCGCATAGAATTGGCTGAACAGGATTTTATGCACACCCAATACTGGCAAGATCCGACCGGTAAAAATTTACCCTACACCCCACAAATCAGCGCGTTGCAAATCACATTCAGCGCTAAAGTCAACACTGAGCAATACACCGTTTATCCCCTGACGCCTTTTGGTTGGGGAAACCCAAACGAAGAACTCCCTTCATTCGCCAATGACGCACTCTATTTGGGCTTTACCAACGTATTACCGGGACAAACTTTATCCCTATACTGGCAACTGGTCGGTATTCAAGAACTTAAGCTATCTTGGTCTTATTTGAATCAGCAAAACACCTGGCAACCATTAAATCAACTGGTTCACGATCAAACTCACAATCTGTTTGACCGGGGGATATGGAGTACGTTATTGCCACAGGACGCGTCAAATCAATCAGCCTTGATGCCGGCAGGACGATACTGGCTGAAAACAGAGATAACTCAGCAGACCGCCCCTCAAGATTACCCAAGAATGCAAGGACTACTGTACAACGCCACCACCGCCACGTTAATCAACTCAGAAGGCATTGAAAATGACCATTTTATCAATGGGTTGGTTGCCGATAGCATTAAACAGACAGTCAGCACATCCGCTGCCATTAGCCGTGTAACGCAACCCTGGGCTTCTTGGAACGGTCGGCCGAAAGAAACAGAACCCGCGTTTCTCACGCGAATTCCACCTCGGTTATCCCACCGTAACCGTGCTTTAAGTTGGGATAACATTGTCACTTTATTGAAAGAACAATTCGTCAGCATATTTGATGTCAAATACCCTTCCGCTAATGAATTAACCAAAATCCCGGCCTCGGAAACGCAACAACTGATTGTGATCCCTAATAGCCGTTACAAAGACAACAATGATGCACTGCGCCCGATCCTGAATCCAGCCCGACTGGCGGAAATGGTCGAATGGATAAGCCAACTCAGCAGCCCCTGGACCACCCTTAAAATCGACAACCCTACCTATGTTGACGTGCTGATCAGCTATCAACTGGTGTTTGTCACAGGAGTTAATCCCGACTATGGCCGTTATCAGTTACAGCAGGAACTCAGCCGAAAATATATGCCGTGGGCGGAAGATAGCGCTATCGGCGTAACAACCGGCAACCGCATTGATTACTACCCATTATTAGCCACCATTCAGCAGTCACCTTTAGTTGAACGAGTCACCAACTTAACGTTGAAAAAATCGTCCAAAACCGCAGAAGCAGTCGGTGACAGTGTAGAAGCCGCTGACAATGAAGTACTAATCTTAGTCTGGTCAGAAAAGGGTTCCGCTAATAAAGGAGCAAACAATGAATAATCAGGATGCCCTGTTTCCCATCGTTAAAGACGACATCGCCTTTGAGAACTTACTCACTCAAGCCAAGACAGCCATTGAGCAACAGTCTGGGCAACTCTGGAGCAATACAGCAGAAAATGATCCCGGTATTACCTTATTAGAAGCCTGTTGTTACGGTGCATCTGATCTGGCCTATCGCCATTCGCTTCCCCTGCGCGATCTGCTTACCCCGGAAAAACAAGAACAGACACCGGACGATGGCATTTTTCCACAGGAATTCGGTCCACAACAAATGCTGACCTGTGGCCCCATTACTGCGGAAGATTATCGTCGTGCCTTACTGGACCTGCACAGCAGCGACACAGTTAATGACACCAGCGGAGGTTACTTTTTCTTTAACGATGTACAGCTAGTTCGTGAACCTAAAAGCGAACGCTATGAATACTGGTATAACAAAGAAAAACGTGAATATAGTTTCATTAAAACGCCAGACAGCCAACAGTTAACGCTGAGAGGCAATTACTGGCTTTACCTCCTCCCTGCCCGGGAAACTGAGAGCAATAAAACATTAGCGCAGCAAAGTCTGGCGGCTTTCTTAAAAAACAACCGTAATCTGGGGGAATCCGTCAGTAAAATTATCTGGCTACAACCCACGGATTTGCTATTACAGCTTAATCTTGAGCTGGATGATGATGTGAAAGATATTACTGACATCTTCGCCAAAGTCTATATAACAACCGCACAGACGGTACTGACAACACCGTTACGTTATACCACGCAAGCCATGAAAGAATCAGGTTACAGCAATGAAGAAATATTCGCCGGACCTTATTTACATCACGGCTGGATACCCGAATTACCTGCGGCCAAAGATTACACCAAGCCGACAGAATTAAAGCTCAGCCATCTGGCTAATCGTTTACTGGCCATCCCGGGGATACAGAGTATTACCCAATTGTCATTAGACCAGCACGATAAAAACATTTCTCCACTAGCGGACGATAATTGGTCCTGGACAATCGCTCAAGGATATTATCCCAGGCTATGGGGTAACGATCCCTTAGGCTTAATTTCCTCACCGGCAAGCCCGCTCACCATTACCGTCAAAGGTGGAGTAAAAGTCGCCGTTTCTAAACAAGATATAGCGAGCAAGATTATTGCAGAGACCTTGATTGAGACACAGCCCGAATTATTAAACTGGGGCAAACATCGTAAAGTTCGGGACTATTATCCAGTCAGCAATAAATTACCCGCCTGCTATGAATTACAGACCTACGCGGAGACTCAACAACAAATACACTTGCACCAATTTATGTTGCCTTTTGAACAGATGCTGGCTAACGGTTGCGCCGAACTCGCTATTCTGCCGAAGCTGTTAGCCTTTAAACAACGGGGAAATGAGATATGCGGTGCACAATGGCCTTTTAAAGCCAATACTGTCGGTCAGAAAGTCCATCAGGAGATCATGCCTGATTTAATCAAACAACTAAATGATGATGCCCAAATTGGCAAAGATAAGAATATCCATCCGCAAAATTATGCAAAAGAATTATCGATTCTGAATTACTTATTGGAATATTTTGGCACCCATCGCGCGGCCAGACCACTTACCCTGAATTCATCGGAATTTCTCCTTACTCAGCGCGGTTATTTGGCGCAACAACCTGAATTAACCTATCAGCGTAATAATATTCGGGTTGATAAAGTGTCTGCGCTACAAAAACGAATTGCTGCCCGCATTGGCCTGGGAGGAGAATGTTTCACAGAAAAACCCAACCTGGCTAATTTGCCTTTCTATCTGATTGAACATCGTCGGCTATTACCGGTAAAACCTGACAAGAAATTCGACAGTGAGCAAAAGCCGGATAATCTGGCAATAAAAAGTGAGTCCGATGCTCAAAATCATCAATTAATCATTACCCAGAAAGGAACGGCAGACCAATTATTGCATGGTCAAGTGATTAATCTGATTATTATTGAAGGCGACAGAAAATTCACATTACGGGGCCAAATGATCACCGATATTACCGGAGACACCTTCTCGCTTGACACCCGTAATAGCACTGATCTAGAGCGTAATCTAGACCGCGTGAAAACCGCGTTTGAACAAGGTAATTTACGCTGGTGTAATAGCCCGGTATGGATGGAAGATATGGATTATCAACTGGTTTATGCCAGTGAGATATATCAAACGGGAACAGAAGATGAACGCTGGATTACCTCCAGCCCCCAAAGTCCCTTCCCTGCCATGATCGAAGAAAATGATGAAATTACCCTGAAATATGTTATTACCCCCGATGGGCCACCGACAAAAACATTAGTTAGTAGTGATTCTCCCGCCGATTATGAACTTAAAGCACAGGTAGTGCAATTTGATCGTATTCAAGGTCGAATATTACTTAAAAAAATATCAGGTCAACAATATGATTTCCCGAAATCAGAAGACGCATGGCACTATCATTGGTACTTTTCTAATGAAAAATACGCGCTGGCGGACCGTTTCTCATTTATAGTCAGTGTAGTGATTAATCGTCAACTTATTGAGAATGATAAGGTCGATCCTTATAAACTGGAGGCGTGGGTAAAAACGGAAATCTTAGCCGAATTTCCCGCTCATCTTTCCATGATTTTCCACTGGCTATCACCAGAACATTTCAAGAATTTTGCCAGCACTTATAAGCGTTGGCAGAATAATGGCGCACCTCTGGGTGATGAAGCCTATAATATTTTAGAAACCTTAACGTTAGGGCGTTTACCTTCAATGGCAACCGGTACCGGTAATATGCGCATTGCCACCGAACAGCAGCGCAAAGAGGTTATTGGCGATTCTGGAACCGAATGGAACGAAAAGGTAATAGAAGATAATCAGTTATTATATGTACCAAAAATTTAAGTTAAATAATATCGATTTCAGAGTTAAATAAAATATTCTCTCTGATTGCCATTTCATTATACGGCAATATTGACAGAATATTTAAAACAGAATCATTCAATATTATATACAAGGTTATTAAAATGGAAAAAAAACATAATCTGTCTACTTCGCAATCCAATACAGAAAATACCAATCCTAAATCAATAGGACCTTCATCAGATGAACTAAAAAATCGATTTAAAGAAGGCAGTATTCCCCTACAAACGGATTATTCAGACTTGATTGATATTGCTGATATCGGTCGCCGGACAGTGGGCAAAGCACCGGATCAGACTGATAATCCAAATTCAGGGCTGGAACTGGATAATAATCATGGACTATCAGTAAAAACTAATCCTACCGGCGGTATTTCCGTTGATTCAAGCGGCATAGCTGTTAAATGTTGGCCGAGCGGTGGTATTACAGTAACTGACGGTTCTGGCCTTTATTTAAAATTAGCAGGAGGTAATTCTGGTAATGGTTGGAGTGGCGTAAGTGGATTAAGTCTGGGTACAGACGGTGTAAAAATTAAGGCAAATAATGGCATTAATGTTGATGGTAATGGCGTCGCTGTAAAAGTCAAAGATAAAAGCCTACTAACTGACGCTGGTGGATTAGCGGTAAATACCGGCAGGGGGTTGTGGATTAATAACGATAAACTTGAAGTGAATAATCATGACGGGATTGAAATAGTTAACGAAGGTGTAAAAGTTAAAGCAGGTAACGGTATTAATGTTGATGGTAGTGGTGTCGCTGTAAAAGCCAAAGATAATACAATAAACGTCGAATCTACAGGGATATCTGTAAGACTTGGTTGGGGAATAAAAATAGGTGATGGATTAGATGTTAAGGCCGGCAATGGTATTACTGCTGATTGGAATGGTGTCTCTGTAAAATCCAAAGATAACACAATTAGAGTTGATCCCACAGGAATCTCTGTGAATCTTGGTTGGGGGGTAACAGTTGGAGGAGGATTGGATGTTAAGGCCAGCAATGGTATTCACGTTGATAGTAATGGCGTCTCTGTAAAAGCTAAGGCTGGTAATGGTATTAAAGTAGACAGTGATGGCGTAAGCATTGATCTTAAATCAATTGCATCAGCACTCGCTGATCTAATTATCCCATCAGGAACAATTGTGCCATTCTATGGCAATAATTATGATAACCCTCCTTCTGGTTGGGTATGGTGTGATGGAAGTAATGGTACTCCTAACTTAAATACTAATAGTGATAAGCATGGCTCAACTGACTATATTAATTTAATTTCAGGTTCTACAAATAAAAGTACTAATTATTGGCAGTTAGAATATGGAACACATGTAGCAGCAAATGTATATTTCATGAGATATATTATGAAAAAATAAATTAGCTAGTCACAGTAATATAAATCCATTCATATTCACCATATATCAATTAACAATGAGAGTTTAATATGCCTTGGGAGCCAAATCTGTTAAACCGGATTACCATTACTATTGAGGCTAATAATTTACAGGTGGCTAAAAAAGTATTACATGGCTCCCTGCTTAATCAAGCTGATATCAATAACTTATTTAATACATTCTTTACCCAATATCCCATTAATCAGGATATCTATTTAGACACATTAACTCTGGATCTTGGAGAAATAAGTTTACATAATTTTAATTCACTATTCCCGGTGCGACTTAATACCGAACTGAGTAAAGCATTAAGCCATTATCAAATTAATAATCAGGAGAAAAAAACATCCCTAAAACAATCAAAATCACAGGAAACAAACAACAATCCATCTTTATTACACGATAATAACTTAATGAATATTGAAAACTTTATTTATTATTTAAATCATAAAAATAAAGAATTAAATTCAATGGAGGTAATAGATAATTATCAGAATATTGATATCAATATTCAACAGCTAATTAATCAATTAGCTGGAATAGAAGATAAATGGGTTTTGTTATTAGCAAAAAGCTGTTTATCTGAACTAAGTCTGCAACAGTTAATAGCGCTGAATCAACCCAATTTATTAAGCGCTATCAACCACAGACTATCCGAAGGAATAAACAAACCACAATATCCAAGGGAGCCTGTCTTCCCCGGAAAATTGATACTAAATGCGTTGCAATATATACATATAAATAATATACAGGAGATACCTAAACTGGATGAAAAAGTAATATCACATATCACCACTGAATTAGATAACGGTACACTTGATGCAGAATCCATTATTACGTTATTTCGCCAAATTATCACTCATAATATTCCATTAAATAGTTGGTTAAAACAGATTTGGCAAACTATTACTGTCGCGGAATTCAGAAAAAAATATCTATCCGATGAAGAATATCAATATTTATCAGAACGTTTCACTGCAAACTACACAGATAAAAATTGCCCTAATATAGAATTAACTACTGATCATAGAAATATCTCTAAAATCCAGCAGGAAAAATATTTATCTGAATATCTTATTTCAAACCATACGAATAAAAATATATTCGGTAAAAAATCAATTACTACTAATCATGACAGTATCAATGCTCAGGAAAATCAATATTTACCTGAGCATTCTATTCCAAACCATGTGAATAAAAATACATTCGGTAAAAAATCAATTATTAATAATCAGGAAGATCAATATACTCCAGAGCATTTTATTTCAAGCCATGCAAATAAAAATAAATCCAATAAGCAATTACCTGTTACTCACGCTGATATTAATAACACTCACCAAGATCAATATTCTGAAAATCATAAAATATTATCAACATCTAACAACCCGCATATTACAGGAAATAACGATAATCCATTACAAAATATCAAGAAAACAGATTCTGAATCAGTTTTATTGCCTAAACAAACTCTACCATATCAAGTGAATAACGCCGGAATATTGATTTTATGGCCGATGCTACCCGCATTATTTAATCAACTTGGCTTACTTGAAGAGCAAAAATTTATTCATCGTCAAGCCCAATTTAGCGCGGTTAATTTCCTTGACTATCTAATTTGGGGAAGAGAAGAAATACCGGGAAAACAAAATATTTTGAATAGCGTTCTGTGTGGATTAATGGCTGACGAAATGATTGAATTAACCCCTGTTGAACCAGAAAAACAATTGATCATAGCTCAATGGCTAGATGCCATTATCAGCCAACTTCCCGGCTGGAAAAAGTTAAGCCACAATGATGCTCGTCAGTTGTTTTTACAACGACCAGGTGAATTATTGATAAATGAGCAGGAAATCAACATCACAGTAGAGCATCAGCCGTTTGATGTGCTATTAACCGATTGGCCGTGGCCATTAAATATCGCCAAGCTTCCCTGGCTGGCTCACCCTTTAAAGATTGACTGGAAAAATATTTAGAAGGTTTATATGGATTACCTACTAACAAATAACCCCTGTAACGTGGCTGAACTACACTGGATTTATCCCCATTTGGAACGTATCGACCTGCTATTACAGCAATACTATTATCAAAAGGGAGATCAGTACGATGCATTACCGGAAAGTTTTTTACTGGCCGAAGAGGATGTAGAACAATGTTTAATATCACCGCAAGGTATACCTCATTGGCTAGCTACAACGAATAATCTTATTCGCAATCCAGAAATCGAGGCAAGCCCTACCCTTGATGCATTATCATTGCTGGTCGAACGTTTTGAACTGACTGAATTTGAACGTGATGTTTTATTATTAGGTTTATTACCCCATTTCGATAGCCGTTATCATGCGTTATTTGCCGTTCTAAATGGTAGCAGTAAAAAACAGTGGCCCAGTTTTACTTTAGCCATAGAGTTATTTCTCCAATATCAAGGTGACCGGCAATTACTGCAAAACAGTCTTCTACCGCAAACACCGTTAATCAATAATCAATTATTACGACTCAATAATCACGAAGAATCTATCTGGTTACAAACACAATTTTTAACCCACAGTACTGTCTGGCATTTTTTATCGGGACAACGAACACTTTTACCGCCCCTAATAACCTGTGCTAACTGGCAAACGCCAGCCTCATATAATTGGTATCCACAAACTCTTTATCATGCATTTAAAAAGATATTATTGAATGAAACCAACGAAATACGCCCATTGATAATACTCAGAGGAAAAGAGGGTAGCGCCAGAGAATTAGCAATCAGTAATATTATGGGATCTCATGGCATTAATACCTTAACTCTTGATTTAGCCCTCCTGTCCGATGAAGAAAACATAACCCTAATATCCAGACTGCTCGCAGACGCAATCCGAGAAACCCGGCTACATAGCGCTTGTTTATTAATTCGCAATTTTTCTTTGCTTACAGAGACAAAGAAAACATTACAGCGCAATTTATCTATTTTGCTGAATCAGCCGAAATTACGTGTGGTTTGCTTGGTAGAACCGGGAGATGCATTAGTCTGGATTAAGCACCTGCCAATGGTGCAAATTAATATGCCCGTTGCGACATTGACGGATAAAGAAACCTTGCTGAAAGCAAGCTTACCGGAAAATATCGCGCAAAAAATTAATATTACTCAACTATGTCAACGCTTCTCTTTTACCGCGGAAACATTACCGCTGATTGTTGAAGAAGCTTATCAATATCAAATGATTCGGCAACCAGAAGGCCAACTGGAAGAAACTGATCTGCGTCAAGCATTAAGTTTCCGCGCCCAACAGAATTTTGGCAAACTGGCTCAACGAATTACCCCAAAACGCAGTTTTAACGATTTAGTGGTTTCAGACACATTAGCGCAACAATTAAAAGAAATTATCTCAGCGATTAATTACCGCGACCAAATGCTGAGCGTCGGCTTTGAGGAAAAAATCAATTATGGTACCGGTATTAGCGCCCTATTTTATGGAGAATCAGGTACCGGCAAAACAATGGCTGCTGAGGTGATTGCCGGTTATCTCGATGTTGATCTGATTAAAGTTGATCTCTCTACCGTGGTGAATAAATATATCGGTGAAACGGAAAAAAATATCTCCCGTATTTTCGATCTGGCCGAAGCGGATTCCGGAGTACTGTTTTTCGATGAAGCCGATGCCCTATTTGGCAAACGCAGCGAGACCAAAGATGCGCAAGACAGGCACGCAAATATTGAAGTCTCTTACCTGTTACAACGATTGGAAAATTATCCGGGGTTAGTGATTTTAGCCACCAATAATCGCAGTCATTTAGATAGTGCGTTTAACCGCCGTTTTACCTTTATTACCCGTTTTACTTATCCTGATGAAGAGTTACGTAAAAAAATGTGGCAAGTCATTTGGCCGGAACAATTGACACTATCCAATGAAATTGATTTTGCCCATCTGGCTAAACGAGCTGATTTAACCGGGGCTAATATCAGAAATATTGCTCTATTGTCATCAATATTATCAACAAATGATAACTGTGCACAAATCGAAAATAAACATATAGATCGAGCCGTGATACTTGAATTAAATAAAACTGGCCGATTAGCTTTTTAAATATTCAATAGAATAGGAATATAAACATGGCTACTATAATTGCTTCTGACAATGCGATTATCGAGATTAATCAAGCATTAAATACTATTTTATCTCAATATTTAGACATTTCCGGTCAAAAAATTGATATTCGTTTTGATCTACCCGAAATTAACTCCATTCAATCGGAACCGACAGTCAGTGTATTTCTTTATGAGATACACGAAGATCTACAATTACGATCTGCCGAATCAAGACGTTATAACCCGGCAACTAACACATTATTACCGGGATGGATCAATATCAATTGTAACTATTTAATTACCTACTGGGATGCCAGTAAACCCTCTAGTGACAGCTCCAGCCCAGACAGCCAACCTAATAATCAAGCTGCACAGGTGATGACACGGATTTTAAATGCATTAATCAATAATCGCCAATTAACCGGTATTCCCGGTGCTTATACCCGAGTTATTCCTCAACAGGAAAATTTAAATAGCTTAGGTAATTTTTGGCAAGCCCTGGGTAATCGCCCTCGCCTCTCTTTACTCTATTCCATTACTGTACCAATGAAACTGCAAGATATTAAAGACAATATGACACCAATTAGTCAAATATCCACTTCGATGGTTCAAAAACCCAGTCTGGACAATTCACAAATAAACCAAGCTCTGGCAGATAAATTATGTGCCGATTTAGGTGGTACAGAAGATATTCGCCTTGCCCTGGCTAAAGTGAATCTGATAACCGAACCCACAACAGATAATAATTATAATCAGGAAAATGAACATGTTGTTCTTGAAGTCTCCGGCATGACCCTTTCAACCTATTTACCTAAAATAAAAGATATTCTTTCTATCTGGGTAAATAGCCAAAAAGCCGTGGTTAAAGTAAATGGGATAGGTATTATTATCTCCAAAGAAAATTCTGATGATTTAATTTCAATATAAAATCATTAATAAAGAGAAAATTATACAGATTAATAGATCAAACTAATAACCAAGGATTTATCAACATGCCAAGATATTCTAACTCTCAGAGAATACCCACACAGAATAGTAAGAATAGCCGTAGAACATCTCCATCATCAATCCCCTCAGATGGACATCTTTCACTTTCAAATAATCTGACTAACGACTCCTCAGTTCGCCAAGAAGTTAAGAGACAATTTATCTGGGAGGGCCATATGGAGGCAATTGAAAAAGCGTCCAGACTTGGTAATTTTGCTGTCAGTTTTCGGGCAGCAGGTGAACCAACACTCAGAGCTTTAGGTAAAGGTGCTGCGGCCAAGGGGCATGATATTCTGGAAAAAACCATTAAACCCGGTTCAATTAACAAAGCTTATCCCAAAAATGAAGCCTCGGATGTCATAAAGAAAGTACAAGATGCAGGTATTGAAGGCTATGTAGGCCACTGGAATAAAGAAACGGGGCGTCTCGAAGGTATTTATATGAGCAGCAGTCACGGTTTATCAGATGAACAGGTCAATGGGAAAATTTATCCCATAGATTTAAACAACCTCGAAGCAAGTCTGGCTCCTTTAAAAGAAAAAAAGAACTGGGCCGCACTGCCTTTCACCGGTGATTATGATATGCATGACATGATTAGTTTCACCACTCAACCGCATTCAATGCCATCTAATTCATCAGCAGAAAAGAAAATCATCGACCGCATTAACAAATATATCGCTAAATCTGATTCAAACCGACCATTTGAAGATACAGAACATAATGTTATTAGGCATGGTCCTCAGGTAAGCTACCCTGCTTTTGCGATGGATAAAGAAAAAGAAGAGATAAAGAAACGCGGGGGAATTGTCAAAGCAGTTGCTGAACCCGGCGAATTTCCGGTGGCTATTGTCAGCAAAGGGCAATGGACAATTGCCAATAATATCGATGAACTGAATCAGTTTTATAATAGTATTGGCGCAAAAATGAAAACAAGCTGGAAACCGGGCGCTGGAAATCCCGGATTCGTTTCCAATCCACAAAAACCGGGCATGGCCAGATTTAGCCGGAAATCTCACTAATAATACTGGCAAGAAAGAATGACTAATCTGTATTAGCTCAGACTTATTAACACCGCAAAATGGTGTTCTTTCTATATCTTTAAGAAGCTCGTTAAGTGAATTAACGAGCTTCTTATCATTTTGTTGACTGCACGCGCTCCCCCCAGTCACATAGTTATCTATTCTCCCGGGGATTCACTCCCTTGCCGCTCCGATGCATCTTGGAATCCATAGGGTATAACTACAATATTATATTACTGACTCACAACTTGATCTTTAGGGTTAAATGTAAATACAGCATCTGTTGCCTGTTTTACATTTGTACCTTTAGGTAATTCGATTTGAACAATAGGTAAAAATTTACCTGTTGCATCTTTATAATCACGTTGATCTTTTTGTGCATTAATTAAACCTGCACCGTTTGAATAAAAAAGGGCTTCAATAGGTAATGTTTGTGGCTTATTCTCATCCCAAGGTTGAACCACTATCTCATTATAATTTAAACCATTACCATGATAAGGCATTGCAAGTAATGTTTGATAAAAAGCATCTGCTGGATCTTTAGCCGTCGGTCTAACATCAAATGCACAGACTCCCCATGCAGATTTTCTTACAATAGCTTTATTTAATTGATGAGCGGTGAAAACACCAAAATCTTGGCATGATTTTCCATCTGAGGGTTTAGGCGGTGCGCCACAATAATTTCCCTGACGCCCCCAAGTATTCGCATCAATAACATAGGAGCATAATACAGGAACTTTAATCTTATCCTCAGGGGCCATCTGTTCAGGAAAAAGAATAAAACCATTTACGCTAGCAAATGTATTGCCAAATTTAGCATCTTTTCTTAAATATGAAAAAGAAACTCCATTATTTTTTATAGAAGATGGATTTAACTTCCAAAAATTAAATCCAGGCCGAGTCCCTCTCATCAAAACTCCAGAGCAAAGAAAAGCGGGTGATTGAGCATCACCACAATCTTTGACGGTATTATTATATTGTTGAGTTAATATATTAGCAATATCACTTTGTACATCGGTTTCATTTCCCGTTTGCGTGAAAGCAAAAGTATTTGCTGAAAAAAAGACAATACTAAGGAGCAAACCTATGGCAGGCTTTTTCATAAAATCCTCACTTAATTTAAAGTGCGTTAATTGAAATTAAATTATTCTTCATTCACTTCCTAATGAAGTTTTTCACTGTTTTGCTTATATCACAACTATCAACTTTGATAGCAAAACAAGGCTTCATAATTCTATTTGACCATTCTCAATGGCTTTTATTATGGCTGCACCTCTAGAGTTAACATTAAATTTTTCTCTAATTTTTTTAAAATGAAAATTAATATTTGCTTCTGAGCAATTAAGTATGCGTGATATCTCCCATGTTGTTTTTCCAATTAAATACCAAGAGCAAACTTCTTTTTCTCTTTTACTTAATTTAATGTTGTTTTTTTTGTTTTTTAAAATAATTAAATAGTGTAGTATTATGTCTCTTAATGCTATTAATTGATTGAAATTTTTATTTATTGTCCTTATATAATCATCTTCTTTGCAATAAAAAGATAAAGTTAAAATTCCAAACTCATGATTAATACCATGCATAGGAAAAGATATGCCATGATTTATTCCATAATCTTTAATTTCATGGGAAAAAAGTGATTTTTTTTCTAGTTTATTGCAATCCCATATGAAAGGGATAGTGTTTTTTATGCAATATTCAAAAATTGGATTGTTATTGATATATTTATCTTTTTGATAGTTTAAGGCTAATTGATCATTATTGGTGATGAAATTTGATTCTTTAATATTACTTTTAGTTGAAGAGTAAAAGAGAGAATACCATTCTATATTAGTAATAGATTGAATGGTTTTAATAACAAAATGGAGATCATTAAACTCCTCAACAACACAATCCGAATAAAATTCATATAAGTCAATCATAATTTAACCTGGGTATTGTTAAATATTTCAAAACGTTAATACTAAGATTAGTCCAATAATTGACTAGAACAACTATCAAATCTGATAGTTGTGATATAAGCAAAACAATGAAAAACTTCATTAGGAAGTGAATGAAGAACAATTTAATTTCAATTAACGCACTTTAAATTAAGTGAGGATTTTATGAAAAAGCCTGCCATAGGTTTGCTCCTTAGTATTGTTTTTTTTTCAGAAAATACTTTTGCTTTCACGCAAACGGAAAATGAAATCGATGTACAAAATGATATTGCCAATATATTAACCCAACAATATAATAATACCGTCAAAGATTGTGGTGATGCTCAATCACCTGCTTTTCTTTGCTCTGGAGTTATATTGCGTGGCACCATACATTCAAATGATCATAAGTTTTGGCAACCTAGCCCATCATCTATAAAAAGTGGTGGTGTTTCTTTTTCATATTTAAGGAAAGACGCCAAGTTTAAACGCTTAGCTTATGGATATAAAAATGGATTTATTGTTTTCCCTGAACATATCGCACCTAAAGATAGAGTCGATTTTTCTGTATTATGTGCATTTCCTATTGATGGCTATACAAATGAGAGAGCGAATCAAGGTTGTGGTGAAAATATTACTAAGGCGAAAGGTAAAGGTAAATCTTGCCAAGAACAAAATGTGATGAATTCCGATGATTGGATAAAAAATTATAGGAAAGTAAACTCTCAAGATCTTTTTCAATGTGGATTTAATGTTACTAAAGATGTAAATAATCCAGCTATAGCTTTCTATCAAATGTTAGAAAGTATCAAAAAACTTCCACGTACTCCTAATACTCCACCAAAACAGAATGAAATCAGAATTTCAACCTGGGAAGAAAATGATCCTAACAAATTACCTATTGAAGCCCTTTTTTATTCAGAGAATTCAGGTTTAGCTGATGCCCAAAAAGATCAGCGTGATTATAAAAACGCAACAGGTAAATTTTTGCCTATTGTTAAAATGCTACTACCAAGAACTTTAAATGAGGATGCATTATTCAAATTTAATATTAGAGATCAGGTTATTAAGCCATAAACGATTATTGGATTACTTTAAGCTCTATTTTTCATACTGAGCTTACTGTAATCCACCTTCACTCTTCGTGATGAAACAAAACTCCACTTTAATATCCTCCTCACCCTAAAGAGGGTGTCGCAAAAGGCCAGCAATAAAAATAACCTTATTCATTACCACCGACTTATCATACTTAAAATTGAACAACTAGAGAAAATAGACATCCATTAACAATCTCTGTTATTAATTAATGTTGTATATAAAAATCCCCCGCCCATAATTGTTTTGTTTCATTGGAAATTATTTAAATAACCATTGGTTAAATTTTTAAATATAAACAATAACATCTATAAATCATGTTATTGCGGTAGCTATATTTTTCAATAAAAACCAAGTGATAAACGCTTTTTATATTTTAAATGCAAATAGTAAAGTCACCGAGAAAATAGTGGAGGCAAATATTTCGCAAACTGTAAAAGTATATATTGACGATCTTCTGGTAGATACATTAACCGGTAAAGGGCAAAATAATTTAATGGCGACTAAAGCCTACACATCAGGTACAGGCAAAATCTGTATTGAGATTGAAGGGGATAGCAAACCATGTAAGCTACATTATTTCGATAATATATTTGATGGAAAACCGGGAACAGCTATTATCAGCACTGAAAATGGTACCAATAGTCATTACAATGATAGCGTAGTGTTTTTAAATTGGCCTCTGACATAAACTAAAAATACTTGGTTTCGAATAATTATTGCGCCCTCCGTGGCGCATTTTTTCCCACTCATATGACTACCGTAAAATAAATAGTAGTATTTGGAAGAAATACAGTAATTTTGTCGGACATTTATTCAAGCTCACTCTGGCTCAGACCGGTGATTTTCATCACAGTTTCACGGTCAATTCCACTGTTCAGCAATGCATGAGCAATTTTTAACGTTGCTTCTTGACGTCCTTCTTGACGCCCTTCCTGACGTGCTTTATGTTCCAATCTTTGTGCTATTGTCATCAGTACCTCCTCATACCTCGGGGACTGTTCTGCCAGTCTCCGTAAGATCCTCTTCTCACACGAATCGTTGAATGCTGATTGAGAACTCTCAAGACGAGTTAGTGGCGTATTTGCTCCAGTTCGTTCTGGCTCAGACCGGTGGTTTTCATCACTGTTTCACAATCGATTCCGCTGTTCAGCAATGCATGAGCAATTTTTAACGTTGCTTCTTGACGTCCTTCCTGACGTCCTTCCTGACGCCCTTCCTGACGCCCTTCCTGACGTGCTTTATGTTCCAATCTTTGTGCTATTGTCATCAGTACCTCCTCATACCTCGGGGACTGTTCTGCCAGTCGCCGAATAAAACCCTCTGGATCGGCGGTATCTCCCACCTGTAATAAGTAGTTTAGCACGCTTTTTAGCTGTTCATCCGTATAGTAATCATACGTCAGCAGTATAACCAACTCTTGCAGCAGCTCTGCCATATCTCGCTGCCGGATATGCTTTTGCACCATTTCCAGTAGCGCGACCCGTTTGTGCGTCAAAATTTCATCATCCGGAATTACCGTCACATCTACCAGCGGGAATTTATTGGAATAGATTTCCTCCGCCAGGGCCGGATCATCGAAACAGTCGAGCCAATTGGTGCTCCAAGGATACGGCTGTATTTTACCGTGATAGAACAACACCGGAATGACCAGCGGCAATTTTTCATGTCCCTGCTCCAGATGCCGTTGCATGGCTGAAATACCGTAGCGCATTAATCGAAATGCCATCATTTTGTCCGGAGAACTTTGGTGCTCGATCACACAATACACATAACCGTCACCCTGAGCCGTTTTCAATGAATACAAAATGTCGGAATAATGCGCCCGCAGATTGTCTTCAATAAACGACCCTGATTCCAACCGCAGTGTATCCAGATCACAAACTGCCCGTAATGTCGCAGGCAAATGTATCTCCAAAAAGTCTCTGGCAGTATCAATATGACTTAAAAACTGTTTAAAAACAGCGTCATGTGGCGTTGGGGTATTTTTTCTCTTCATCGGTGAATGGTAGCATACTTTCTTTTATATTGAAGGAATATTAAGCAAGAAACCAAGCGGACTGAGATGTCTTGAATTTTCTTTGACAAAAACTTTGATCGTATCTCAGATACTTTAATTTCCTTCTTAAGCGAAGTTCAGGTTAGTTACCTTTCCTGCAAATTTCCGCTATTTACCTGCTCCAATGATTTAAGTAAATGTTTTGCATTAGCGGATGAACGTAGTAAATAAGCAGTTTCTTCAAGGCTTGCATATTCTGCACTTGAAATAATAACGCAATCGCCACCGTTTTGTCTGGTGATCAATATTGGTGTACAATCCTGAACAACTTGATCCATTATCGAAGCAAGATTTTCCTTTGCAACGCTATACCCTATGGATTTCAAGATGCATCGCGACGGCAAAGGAACGAATCCCCGGGAGCATAGCAAACTATGTGGCCGGGGTGATCGAGTGCAGCCAACAAAGAAGCAACTTGAAAAATGACGGGTATATATGTTGTCTTCCGCATAATATGTCCTTTTCTCGTATCAATAATACCGAATCTTAATAAGCAAAAAATAATGGTACAAATCTTTCAAGCTAAATATCTATTGCGCCATCCATTTTCCTCATTAACCCAGTTTAATCCCCCACTAGGGCGTTATTATTGTGGCAATACAACGAGGCAACTAATTCGCGGATAAATAAATTCGAAATCAATGGTGGCATCGATTTGACGGACCAAATGATTTTTAGGAACCATAAAGGGTTATGAGAAGGGAACCACAGCGGGAATTGTTGCCCACCATGCTAACAGGCTAGACCTGCTGTTAAACGCATTAGATTTAGCAAGCTGCCTGAATGATTTGAGTTTACCGAGTTTTCAACTTCACCCACTTACAGGAGATCGAAAGGGCATTTGGGCGGTAAACGTATCGGATAACTGGAGGTTAACTTTCGAATTTAACGATGGTGATGTTTATACCCTATGGATTTCAAGGTGCATCGCGACGGCAAGGGAGCGAATCCCCGGGAGCATAGCAAACTATGTGACCGGGGTGAGTGAGTGCAGCCAACAAAGAGGCAACTTGAAAGATAACGGGTATATATACTGAACTACGAGGACTATCATTAATGACTAAACGTATGCCACCCCATCCGGGGCGCTACATCTCTGACGAGATGGAGCACTTAAATATTAGTCTTAGAGCGCTTGCACGTGCGCTGGATGTCTCACCGTCAACTATTGGGCGTGTTGTTGAAGGTAGCGCGGCAGTAACGCCAGGAATGGCGGTTCGTTTAGCCAACGTGATCGGCAGTACGCCGGAAATGTGGCTGAGACTCCAGGAAGCGTATAGCTTGGCACAAGTTAAACAGGAAATAGATTTAACTCGTCTAACTCCCCTGTTTACGCCAGCACCTTAAATAGCAGCAAGCTCCGTCTGGTGAACGGAGCTGAATTAAAACAGAGTGCTGGATGAAAAAACCAGCACTTTGTCAATAATCTGTTGCACCATCCGTGGCGCAATCAATATCTTTATTTTTATGACTATCGCAAGCCATCCATTTGATTAAGCAGTAGCATCTGAAATCAATTGGGTTGTCGGCACATCCTGACCAAATCCTCGCAGCCCTACCACATGCACATGTTCGTGGTTTTTAAATACTTTACGCACCAATTTATAAGTGGTCCCTTTTTCAGGACTGATATTTTCCGGGGCAGCGATAATTAACTGCATTTGCAGTCGTTCGCATAGTTCAAATAGAGTGGCAATGGATTTAGCATCCAGACGCGCCGCTTCATCAAGGAATAACAATCGACAAGGGGAAATATCTTTACCACGCAGGCGGCGGGATTCTTCTTCCCAACTCTGCACCACCATCACCAGAATGGACATGCCGGTACCGATCGCTTCACCAGTAGACAACGCACCACTCTCTGCTTTTAACCAACCATCCGATCCACGGTTAACTTCAACATCCAGTTCCAGATAGTTGCGATAATCCAACAACTCTTCACCGATGGTTTGCGGCAAGCGCTGTCCCATATCTACTTGTGGATTTAGGCGCTGATAAAGTTTTGCCATTGCTTCCGAGAAGGTTAATCGCTGGCTGTTAAATAGATCCTGATGCTGTTCTTGCTGTTCAGAAAGCACATCCAGCAATATCGCATGGCTTTCACGCACGTTTACATTCAACCGCACACCACGGACTTGTCCGAAGGAAACAGCTTGCAGCCCTTGGTTTAGCATGCGGATGCGGTTCTGCTCGCGCTGAATGGTTTTGCGGATAATATTCGCCACACTCTTCGAACTGATGGCGAGTTTTTGCTCGCGGGCAGTCAGCTCTTCCGTCAAACGGGCCAGTTCAATTTCCATCTGTTCAATGGCATCAACCGGATCGTCAGTGCGGATAATATCTTGACGAATGCGTTCACGCAGGTGCTGATAAACGGCAATGAAAAACTGAATTTTACGTTCAGGGCGTTTTGGATCTTCGGACAAACGCAGCGCATCGCGTAGATGTTCGTTATCAGCCACTGCTAAACGCAACGCACCCAACGCCTTATCCGACATGGAACGTAATGCGCCACCCTCCATATACGCCAGTTCACGGCGATGCAGACGACGCTCAACGCCATTATCTTTCACCATCCTCATCACTGCACACCAGCCCGCCTTGGCAGAAACCACCTGTTCACGGATTTGATAGTAATCACGTTCCAGCTTACGCAGTTTTTTCTGCAAGCTATCCATTTCCGCTTCGCAAAAAGCGATCTGCTTCTCAAGCTGGTTGACTCTGGAACGGTTAGTGCTGAGTGCTTCATGGAGTCGATCACGGCGCTCGCGGGCGCGCATTTCAGCATTCGCGTCCGCCTGAACACCAATCTCTTTCATCTCTTGGTGCAACTCTTTCAGCATATCCTGTTTGGTTTCGTAAGAGCTTTTTAGCGATGCCAACACTTGGTTAAATTGGGAATACTGCGCTTGCTGTTGACGCAATTGTTCGCGGGCGCGACTGCGGTCCGATTCTGCATGTTCCAGACGCTGACGCAGTTTGTCATTCAGATCCGCATTTTCGTTGAGCATACCGGCAGAATCGCTGTAGCTAAAATGCGCACGGCGCTGTACCACTTCCACCAGCGCAAAAGCCCGCTGTTTAGCCTGATGCTGGCTCTGTTTGGCCGTTTCATAGTCCTGTTGCAACTGTTCATGCTGCTGTGGATCACTTTGCAGAACCGCAACCATCGGCTCCAATTTCGCCAGTGCCGAGCCATGTTGTTGCAGGAAACGGGCTGCTTCTTGCGCTTCATCCAATTCTTCGCGTATCTCTTCTACGCGATCGATTAAGGTTTCATCCAGCAATAACGTGATTTGAGGAAGCAGGCGATTTAATGCCGTCAGGCTCTCTTTAGCCTGAGTATATTGCTGACGCTGCTGTTGAGTCTGTTCTTCAAACCGGGATAGTTCACGCTCCAGTTCCGTGTGACGCTGCCTCAGTTCGCGGATTTCCGCTTCCGGATCGGTATCAAATGCCACAGAGAGGTGTTTACCCACAAACTGGCTGAATGCCTGATGCGCACGCTGAATTTTCTGCACATCAAAAGAGAGCGTGGCATAACGCTCTGCCAAGGTATCGCGCTCCAGATTCAAAGCTTCCAGACGGTTTTCTCTGGCGGCACGACCAAACAACGGCAATTCAGGATAACGGGAATAACGCCATTGACGATCAGACGATTTGACCAGTACCGCATTTGCCTGCTCTTCGGCGTTAAATACGCTGTCATCAAAGGATTGCGGATCACCTTCAATTAAGTAGAGATCTTCCGGGCAATCTTCCAGCGTTTCAAGATGTGGACGCACCAAGGAGAGATCGGGCACCACAATGCCATGTCGCGCAGGCCCATACAAGGCAGAGAAGTACGGTGCATCATCAATGGTGATATCGTCATAAATTTCTGACAGCAAAACCCCACCGAAACGTTCCGCCAGCGCAATCATCCGGCTATCTTCCGCTCCGCTCGGTTGACTGAGGCGCTCGATCTGCTTTTCCAGTTCACGTTTTTGCGCCGCAACTTCATCACGCTCTACCGTGGCTTCACGCTCACGTTCAAGTAGTTGCTGCATATATTCAGTCACGTCATTACTGCTTGTCAGTGTTTCACCGCTCTGTTCGCATAGCTGATGCAGGGTATCCTGCGCAGCTAGCCAAACTGGGGCGCGGGCAGTCAGTGACTGAATTTTCTGTTTCAGTTGTTCAAGCGCCTGGCGCATCTCCATACGGCGTTCACCGCTTTCATTGACACTCAGACTTAACGCATCCTGCCGGGCTTCAAGTTCATTTTGTAATCCTTCCAGCTCTTCGGCCTGATACTGCCGTCCCTGACGTTTGCAAAATTCGCTTAATAAACGTTCCGCATTTTGTTGGTTGTTCAGGCGCTGCTCCAATTCAGCCAACTGCATGCGTAACGGCTGAACTCGATCCGCCAGATGTCGCTGTGACGACCAATCACGCAGCAATTCCCGGGCGCTCTGCCACGCTTCGCTACGGCTGATTTCACCAACCATACTTTTGACTAATTGATACGCTTGTTCGAACTGATTATGTGCCGCATCAGCAACACTTAATTTCTGTTCCAATGCCAACAAGGCTTCTGTCGCCTGCTGCTCTTTAGCCTGAAAAGTTTCCAACCATATTTCTGCATTATCAGCGGCAAGATCCGGTAACCGACAAAGCTCACGAGCACGTTCCAGCGCTTGTAGCGCCTGTTGATACTGAATAGCGCGGGTTTGCTGAACGTCCAGCGCCTGCTGGTAATCCGCCAACTGGCTTTTCAGCTCATCGACTTCCTGCTCTGCCGCTTCCGCTCTGGCTTCATATTCAGACTGAATTTCCGCTGCTTCTTCAACAACCTCAGTCTGCTCTTCCAAACGGTAAGAGAGTTCTTCCAGATCTCCCTGATAACGGTCAATTTTTTCCTGCTGGCGCATGGCGGTTTGCACCAGATTCAGGTGATCACTGGCCGCCTGATGATCAGCTTCTAAATCAACAGAAGCTCCACTCTGTTCCTCCAGTTCCCGCGCCATTTCGACATGGCGATACTGCTCGGTTGCCAGTTGCCTATGGCTGCTAAATAGCTCTCCACGCAATGCCAGTGCTTGATCCAGATGGGTACGCCGTTCATTAGCATGGCGCATATAATCAGCGGAAACGTAAGAAGTTGCTTCGGTGATCAAGTGCTTGAACAGATCGCGATCAGATTGGGTTACCCGGATAGCTTCCAGCGTTATACGGTTTTCACGCAGTGCTGCTTCCATATCCTGAAATGCCTTGCGAACACCACTGTTTTCCGGCAACAGATAATCACGCAGGGAACGGGTAATGGCGCTGGAAATACCGCCGTACAGGGAAGCTTCGATCAGACGATAAAATTTACTGCGATCACTGGCCGAACGCAGGCGTTTGGGTATCACTCCCAAATCAAACATCAGCGCATGATAATCGGTGATGGAGTTAAATTGTTTGAACTGCACGCCTTCCATCTCATCAAGACGATCTTTCAGTTCATTCAGTGGCAATACACGCGCCTGTCTTTCACCCACATTTTCAGTTAATAGCTGCGTAGGTTGAATAGCGGTTGGCAAGCCTTGGATCATAAAGGGTTTGATGTCAACCTTACGGTCACGCCCTGCAACCTGTTGCAGCCTCACCCCAACGATGACACGCTGATGCCGAGAGTTAATCACATCCAGCGTTGAGTAACAGACCCCCGCACGCAATTTACCGTGCAAACCTTTATCACGGGAACCGGAAGTGGCACCGGCTTCGGTGGTGTTACGGAAATGCAACAAGGTTAAATCAGGGATCAGCGCGGTGACAAAAGCCGCCATCGTGGTGGATTTACCCGCACCATTACCGCCTGATAAGGTTGTGACTAATTCATCAAGATCAAATGTTCTGGCAAAAAAGCCATTCCAGTTAACCAGCGTCAGTGAACGAAATTTACCGCGTTCAATCATGGTTGTTCATCTCCCGCATCTTCTGCTGAGTTATCCGGTGTTTCATCATTTTCACTATCATCAAGCGACAAGCCGCCTTCAATCGGCATTGCCTCACCATCACGGATCATCCTCAGTTGTACTTCACGAGGATCGTCGCCACTGCGCACATCCGCACCAAAACGGAATACCGCCTCAGTAATGGTAAATTTGTTGTTGTCATTCGGCAGGATATAGACCATACCCAGACGACGCAGACGGTTCAGTGTCGTGCGCACTTTTTCCTGCAATTTCTGTTTATCTAAATCGGAACCGGAGGAGCGCTGGTTGACAAATTTCATCAACTTGCCCTCATCGGCCAGCGAGATCAGCTCTTCGTACAGCTCTTGAGCAGTAAAAATCCCCTGATTAGCCAGGCGTTCCGGGCTGAGATAGAGATAACAGAGAATTTTTCCTACCATCATATCCAGCTCTGATAATACCGAGCGCGGGATCAAGGTCGTCGAACGGGGACGCAGATAGAAGAAACCTTCTGGCGCACGGATCAGTTCCACATTATAGCGGGCGTAAAATTCCTCCAGTTGCTCCTGAAAATCCATCAGATAAGCATGATTATCAAGATCATCTATCCCGATATGACGACCCGCACGAAGTTGGCTATCCAGTTCCGGGAAAAGTGAATTGGCTAACGCCTGTGCCAGTTTAACTGACATAAATTGTTCAATATGTGTCGATGACATGTGCCTGTACCTTGGCTCCGTAATCATTAATCGCTAACCATTCCGCTGGCAACCCAGAGAAATCCGCTTCTGCCACACCCAATCGTACAGCCTGATCCACCAAAATACGCGCCACATCAAAGTGACGAGAGAGCGGATGCTGAGCGAGGTAATCCCTTAACACTGCACCTAAATCCAGTGGGCGCTGTTCCTGCCGATATATCAACAGCGCTTTTTCAATCATTTCTGCCAGTTGTTCGTTTATTTCACTGAATTCTTCATATTCCAGCGCTAATGGCAGTTCACCGGTCACCTCTTCATTACGTAACGTCAATTCTTCGTCCCGCATATCGAGCAAACGTTCAGCGTTAGCAATGGTGAGAGTCCACGGGTTATCAAAATAGTGTTGAACTGATTGACGTAAACGCTGAGAGAAAATACGGTTTTTATCCATATCAATCGCCGTACGGATAAATTTGTGAACGTGACGATCATAGCCAATCCATAAATCAATCGCCTGCTGACCCCAACTGATAATACGGTCCAGTTTGCTTTGCAGATCAAATACCAGTTTATCAACCAGTTCTGAGCCGCCACTGTCCATGTTGGCTTCTTGAATACGCAGCAAATTAGCCTGTAGTTTATCTCCAGCCGCTTCTAGTGTGTCCTGGAGTTCCCGCAACGTGCCTGATGTTTCGGATAACAGTTGCTCACAGTTGGCAATCGCTGCTTGCCAATCTTGATTCAACAACGCCGCAATATCTTCTTTCACCGAGCTTTGCTGCTCGTCCATTACGCGCTGAGACATGTCGATGCTGTCGAAGATTTCTGCAACAGAATATTTCAGCGGCGCAAAAACATTACGGTGCCAGTGAAATTCATCTCCCCCTTCTTCTGCCGCTTCCGCTGCCCGATGCAACTCACTCGCCACTACCGAAAGTTGCATCGAAAGACGTAAGGTAGAAAATTCCCGCTGACGAATGTAGTAGTCACTGATACCCATCCCAAGCGGGGTTAAGCGATAAATTGCATTGCTCTCGGCCAATTCACTGGTAAAACGATTAAGAATTTTCTGACGCACCATATCATTGATGGCATTGTTGGCCCGCACAGCAACAGATTCTGTGGTCTGCTCAAATCCTTTGCAAACTTCACGAAAGGCATCAACCAGCTCCCCTTCACTCATCTCGCCATCCAGACGCTCGCTGTTCAACACCGCAATTGCCATCAGAAAAGCCAATCTTTCTGCGGGCAAGGAGATGGAAAAATCGTTTTTCCTGGCCCAAGACACCAGTTCCGGGACAGTCTGGGAATATTCACTCATAATTTGTCCTTTAAACTGTTAAAGCGGGTTTGCGTGCCATGACATGAATGTAGCGCCCCAGGCTGATATAAGGTTCCTGTCGGCAATAACGCTGTTCCAATTCCAGCAACGCCGGAAAGTTTTCGCTCTGTAATTGGCGATTTTGCAAATAATCGTGAAAAACACGCACGCCGGTTTTGCCGGTAATCGTCATATTTAATTCATCAAGCCATTGATATACCTGTTCAGGCACCAATGGATTCTGAGGCGATAGTGAACGTTTTCTGCGACGCTGTATATTGGGTGTCGCCAAATGAAAATTTCCTAAAATAGCATTACGCATTACCAAACCATTGGCATTGTAAAACATTAAAGATAGAGCGCCACCCGGATTAATGATATTCATTAGCACTTCTATTACATATTTCTGATCGGTAATCCATTCCAGTACTGCATGAAATAATACCAAATCTACCGGCTGCTCTATATATTGGCTAATTTCCTGTACCGGACTTTGTATAAATTGCATATTTTGGCTGACCCCTTTCTCTTCGGCGGCCAGCCTTGCCCGCTGGATCATCTCTTCTGATAAATCACACAATATCACTTGATGACCCAATTCAGCTAATTGGCATGCCATATTTCCCTCTCCGCCACCCGCATCTAAAATACGCAGTGGACGTTGAGGTAATTGAGCCAGTAATTCGCTGATATCCTGCCAGACAACGGCTTGCCTGATTTTACCTTTGGTTGTGCCGTAAATATTACGAGAGAATTTGTCTGCAATATCATCGAAATTGCGATCCCGCATGAAAAACTGCCTCACTAATGGAATAGATTTGATTTATCTGTTGAGATTTCATTACGCTGGCTGCTATTTTGGCACAGCATTCGTTGATATAACCACTTTTGACAACAAACTGTGAACCACATGGCTATAATTCAACCAAATTAAGGTAAATAAATGCAATTTTTATTTAAAAAGTACCTCGGTGCAATGGTGATGCCTCTGCCATTAATATTGCTAATTTCACTTGCTGCTTTATTACTATTGTGGTTTACCCGTTGGCAAAAAACAGGAAAAACAGTTCTCACATTCAGTTGGCTCACGCTACTTCTGCTAAGTTTACAACCTGTTGCCGATAAGCTGCTGTTACCGGTGGAATCGGTTTATGCTAACAGCGACCAATCTGATCCCAATCACATCAATCCACCGGTTGATTATATCGTCGTTCTTGGTGGTGGCTTCACTTATAACCCAAATTGGGCACCCAGTTCAAACTTACTTAACAACAGTTTGCCACGAGTGACAGAAGGTATTCGCTTATATCGCCTGAACCCCGGCTCTAAAATGGTCTTTACCGGTGGTAAAGGAGCAAATGTTAAAAGCAGCGCCGAAGTCGCCGCTATCGTAGCCCAATCGCTCGGCGTGCCCGCAGAAGATACGATCGCACTGACAAAGCCAATGGATACTGAGCAGGAAGCCAATGAGGTTGAGAAACTGATTGGTAAACAACCCTTTATTTTAGTGACTTCCGCCAATCATATGCAGCGAGCGATAACTTTCTTTCAACAGCATGGGTTGAACCCTATTCCCGGCCCGGCTAACCAATTAGCGATCACTTCACCATTACATCCTTGGGAAAAATATCTGCCCTCGGCTTACTTTCTGTCTCATTCAGAGCGGGTATGGTATGAAACTTTAGGTACCCTCTGGCAACGCATTAAATCATCGAAAGATCCAGAACACCCACAAAAATCAGAGCATCCTCAGCCGCTAAATAATCCTCAAGCGACTTCTTGAAGCAAGATAGATAGAGAAACGAAAGCGCAATAGAAATAAATAGCAATAAATGAAGCGCTTTCGTTAAACCCAAAATAAATTCAAGCTGCTAATCAGTCTCAGTAAACATTTTTCTGACTGCGACCAAATCTTCCGGGGTATCAACGCCTACTCCCGGCGCTTTTAGTGCAATCCCCACGTGAATTTTCTCGCCGTACCAAAGTACCCGTAGTTGTTCCAGCATTTCAATCTGTTCCAACGGACTCGGCTCCCATTGTACATAGCGACGAATAAAACCCGCTCGGTAGGCGTAAATACCAATATGACGCAGGAAATTATCCCCAATCATTTCCCGTGATTGAATAAAGCGGTCACGCTCCCAAGGAATAGTTGCCCTAGAGAAATAGAGCGCATAACCCTGTTTATCCATAACGACTTTCACAGCATTAGGGTTAAAAGCTTCCTCCGCATCATGAATCTGTACGGCCAACGTCGCCATTCCCGCTTTGCAGCCCGCCAAATTCTCTGCAACCTGTTTAATAATCTCTTCGGGAATCAGGGGTTCATCACCCTGAACATTAACGATAATTTCATCATCAGAAAATTGATATTTGTTGATAACCTCAGCTAACCGTTCAGTACCAGAATGGTGATTTTCGTTGGTCAAACAAGCCTCTCCACCGGCAGCCACAACTGCATCAACAACGTCGTGATGATCTGTTGCTACAATGACACGTGCAGCACCTGAACGCTTCGCCCGCTCCATAACACGAACAATCATTGGCTTGCCGTGAATATCAGCCAAAGGTTTACCGGGTAAACGGGTTGAAGCAAAGCGGGCTGGAATAATAACGGTGAACATGCCTTATTTTTCCTCATCCAGAGGTAACTCACGGGCTTCGTGATCTAACAGGACGGGAATACCATCACGCACAGGAAACGCAAGTCGATCCAACTTACAAATGAGTTCAAAATTCTCTTTATCGTAACTGAGTTTTCCGTTACATACAGGACAGGCAATAATTTCAAGTAAACGGTGATCCATACATCCTCCAATTATGGAGCTTTAATTTAGTGCAATTTAATGCGACCCAGAATAACATAAGCTTGGTATCATCGTTAACTCTTGTTATTTGATCTTTCGATCCCTTTCCCAACATCACCCACTGAAAAATCAGGTATCAGGTAAGTTGGTGAAAGTCCAAAACCATCTCGGTAGACGTAATTGGCACAATCCCTAATTGCCAATAAATCATCAATATAGACAATAAACAAAAACCGGAGAGTAAACGCCGTCGTCAAAAATGACTCACTTCGCTACCCTCCGGGTTTTACCAAAGGTACGTTTAAATAAACGATTACCTTTGTTTGCATATGGTTCAATGCTTCCTCTTTACCATTTAAAGAATGGCAATAAAATAGCTTGATTTTGATAGGGTTTTAAAATGCTATCACATCTGCTGCGGTTAAATCATAACCTTTGCGAATAATTGAAAATTCCACATCCTGCCCTTCTGTAAGTGACTTGTTTCTTGTATTCGCAATCGCTTTTCTACTGACGAATATGTCTTGTCCCCCATCCTGTGGAGAAATAAAACCATATCCTTTATGCTCATCAAACCATTTCACTCTACCCATCTTTAATTGTAATGTCATAATAACTCCCCCGTTTGCCCATCTCACAATAATTTAATTTATTGTTTTTGATGTCTTTTTACCCTTTATTCAATTTTCGAATAGAACCTCATCTCAGTTTCAATGCCTTGATCTTGAAATACATTTCATTCGACTAGTGTATTGTTTAAGTAACAGATACGAGCGGATATCCTACCAGAATCGTACATGTCTGCCCCAAAAACACACAATCATTGTTTATCCAGAATGGATAATTTTAATATCAGTCAACAGTAGAGAAAAATCAAATAAATCTGGAAAAATTACTGAAATTGTACGAATTGGTAAGGCGAGAACCACTTTGGTAAGGAGCAGAAGGGCAATCTCCCTGTTGACTATCATCGGCTTACTACCGGCTCACAGCCGCTTTGATTAAAACATAAAATTTACTTAATATTTTTATTCATCTCCAATAACGAACAAATCTTGTTTAGCATTATCTCTCCCTTTTCCTGGGGTAACCGAGCATCTACGGGTAAATACCACCAATTTGGCTGAGCAAAACTAAAACACTTAACCGCATCTTTTTCTGTCATCAGTAAATTCTGGTTGGTATCAGCCAGATAACACAATTGATCTTCGGTGTACGTTTGATGGTCGGCAAATGCATACTCCTTTTGTAGGTCAGCGCCTAACTGTTGCAAGGTCGCAAAAAACCGCGGTGGATGGCCGATTCCAGCCATAGCAACAGCGTGAGGTATCAGATTCACGGCTCGTTTTTCACCGCTCACCATATTCACAGCTAATTCGCCAGCCAATGTCATAGATAATTCTCCTGACTGAGGCGTACCACCGTTGGTGATAATGGCATTAACCCTGTTCAACCGCCCAGATAGTTCACGCATTGGGCCAGCCGGAAGCCACCAACCATTCCCAAAACGGCGCATGCCATCAATAACCGCAATTTCAAAATCCCGCTGCAAAGCATAATGCTGTAAACCATCGTCAGTCACGATGATATCCAACGGCGTGTCTGCCAGTAATGCTTTCACTGCTGCAACCCGTTTTGGCGCAACAGCCACTGGTACGCCAGTACGACGATGAATTAATACCGGTTCATCACCAGCTTGAGCCGTAGTGATATTTTCAGTCACCAACAGAGGATAATTTTCTGCTTTACCCCCATAACCACGGGAAACAACACCAATCCGATAACCTTTTTTCTGCAACTGCTCCACCAGCCAAATAACCACCGGCGTTTTACCATTACCACCGGCAGTTAGATTACCCACTACCACAACAGGTACAGGCGCTTTCCAGGATTGCCTCAACCCTGCTTTATAACTCAACCACCGTAAGCCACTTATCAGCCCATAAAGGGCTGAAAAAGGTAATAACAGTAAATAAAGCCATGAGCGGCCTGACCATATGCGCTCAATCATTGTCCAAATTGCATCCGATGTAATTGTGAGTAGACACCATTTTGCTCCAGCAGAGAGAGATGATTACCTCGTTCAACAATATGCCCATCTTCAATAACCAGAATTTCATCCGCTTTTTCAATGGTTGAAAGACGGTGCGCAATAACCAGCGAGGTTCTGTTTTTCTGCAATTCATCCAGTGCTGCCTGAATTGCCCGTTCAGATTCCGTATCCAACGCCGAGGTTGCCTCATCAAGAATCAGAACCGGAGAATCACGCAATAAGGCACGCGCGATAGCAATACGCTGACGCTGACCACCAGAAAGCAGTACACCATTTTCACCGATCACGGTATCCAGGCCGTTATCCAGCTTCCTGATAAAATCCATTGCATAAGCCATCTCAGCCGCCCTCTCAATCTCTTCACGGCTATATTGGTTTTCACTGGCGTAAGCAATATTGTTCGCTACCGTGTCATTAAATAAATGCACATTCTGCGATACCAGAGCAACCTGTCCACGCAAAGAGGAGAGCGTATATTCCCGTAAATCATGGTTATCAAGCAGAATACTGCCTTCATTGACATCATAAAAACGGGTCAGCAAATTCGCTATTGTGGATTTACCCGAGCCAGAACGCCCAACTAAAGCAACTATTTTCCCCGCCGGGATATGCATGGAAATATTTTGTAGCGCCGACAGTTCCTTGGTCGGGTAGCAAAAAGTTACATTACGGAATTCAATGTTACCGTCCGCTTTTTTAAGCTCCAATTTGCCGTCATCTTTTTCCTGTTCCATATCCAGAATAGCAAACAAAGTCTGACAGGCCGCCATACCACGCTGGAATTGCGCGTTAACATTAGTCAAAGATTTTAACGGGCGCATTAGCGCAATCATTGATGAGAATACCACGGTAATTTTACCCGCGGTCAGTGTGTCCATAATCTCCGGAAAACTTGCTGCATAGAGAACAAAAGCTAAAGCAAATGAAGCAATAAGCTGAATAATTGGATCAGAAATTGAGGACGCAGAAACCATTTTCATGCCTTGCTGACGCATATGGTTACTAACTTTATTAAAGCGCTCAGTTTCTACTTTCTGCCCACCGAAAATCAGCACCTCCTTGTGACCTTTCAGCATCTGCTCCGCGCTGGAAGTAACCTGCCCCATGCTGTTTTGCATATTTTTACTGATATCACGAAATCGCTTCGATACCATACGAATCACTAATGACACGATCGGCGCAATCACAATCAGGATCAGAGATAATTGCCAGCTATAGTAGAACATCAAAACAAACAGGCCGATAATTGACGCCCCTTCCCTGACAACAGTAATCAGTGCGCTGGAAGAGGAAGAGGCCACCTGTTCAGAATCATAAGTAATACGGGAAAGCAGAGTCCCTGTAGATTGCTGATCAAAAAATGATACCGGCATCCCCATCATATGGCTGAACAGACGACGACGCATCTGCATTACCACTTTACCGGAGACCCAAGAGATACAATAACTTGATACAAACCCGGATAGCCCTCGCATAATCATCAAAGCAATCACAATCAGTGGCATCCATTTCAGTACATCACTGCTTGCTTTGCCGAAACCTTCATCAAGTAAAGGCTTAAGCAATGAAAGCATTAACGTATCACCGGCAGCATTAAGGATCAGTGCAACCGCCGCAACTATTAGCCCAATCCTAAACGGAGAGATAATTGGCCATAGTCGGCAAAACGTCTGCCAGGTAGAAAGGTCTTTATCATTCATTATTGAGTTACCAACACCAAAAGAAATAGCGGGTTATTCTACTCATGATCACCACGAATACCAAACCACTGATGATACCAACGTGACATAATTTGTTGCCTATAGCTCATCATTTCAACATGATCGCCATAAAAATAACCCGTTATCTGCCCGGATACTGCGGTGCTACGCCATTCTGCCCCAGTTTTGCGATAACGTCGCTTCACTTTAACCGAAGGGAGTCGCCACGGGCTATAACGTGCAACAGAGGCCAATGCATATTGTGGTGAAACGGTATGAATAAAAGCGGCTGTAGATGACGTATTACTACCATGATGTGGAACTTGCAATATGGTCGATCTTAAATTCTCTTTTTCTATTCCCAATAGCTTATATTCCCCTTGCTTTTCCAGATCTCCGGTTAAAAGCAAGCTATATTTGCCATCATCTACCCGAATGACACAGGATTCGTCATTGCCTGCGTGTAATGATCTTACCGGCGGCCATAATACACGGAAGCTCAACCCTTGCCAGCGCCATTGTTCACCGCGTATACATGGAAGATGTTGCTGATTGATCAAAGAACTTCTCACAGCAATACCCGGATATTTCCGCTGTAAGAATTCTAATCCGCCTGTATGATCAAGATGATCATGACTGATAATAATCTGTTCTGGCATTAATCGATGCCAACGCAAATAAGGGATAATCACCCTTTCAGCCATACTGCCGGTTTCCCAACGATTGCCGGTATCAAAAATCAGCGCCTTGCCCTCTTTTTCAATGATAATCGCAAGCCCATGCCCAACATCTAGCATAGAAAATCTCCACAGATATTCTTCGTTGCGCCTCATATAGCAGAGCATTATCCCTAAAAAAATAGTAATCAGTAATTTATATGATTGCCACCAAGCGAATCGCCAAATAATGACAACAAACCAACCAATAAACGTTATTAAAAAGGGAAAACGGCCAGTTTCACTCCATGACTGTTGCAAAACTGGCAAAGGGATTAGAGAAAAGGTTACAGAGTAATCGACTAATTGCCATAATAAATCGTGAATAAAAGAACAAAAATAGCTTATTAATGCCAGCATAATCAACGGAACAGTAACAAAAGAGATGATTGGCACGGCCCAGAAGTTAGCAAATAAAGCGGCAAAATTGACACCATGAAATAATAATAGCTGGAGGGGAATAAGCATCAACATCATACCCATTTGCATATATAACCCACGCAGCCATAGCCATTTCCAACCATAACGAAATGGCTCGATTAATGGTGCCCAAAAGAACCAGAACATTAACGCCATTACAGCAAAGAAAGAGAGCCAGAAGCTGTCAGAAAGCACAGTCAGGGGATCAAATAAGAGAATCATTGCGGCTGTCCACAATGCCCACTGCCAGGGGAAACAGAGAATATTTCTGTAACGTAAATATAGCCAGAGCGTTAAACCCAGTAATGCACGAATAGCCGGAATGCCCCAACCCGATAACCAGACATAATTTATTGCCACTACCCAACCAGTAATCAGTGGGAATCTGTGCCCTATCCAATGCACGGGAAAGAAGAGCTGTAATAATCTTGCCATCCACCAACCAAACATACTGGCAACAGTAATATGCAACCCAGAAATAGCCATAAGGTGAGCCGTACCTGTTTGTTGCAATAATAAATTATCCTCCTGACTTAACCACCGACGCTCACCGAATGCTAACGCCATCGCAATGCCACTATGCTTCAATTCACGAATATCCGGTGCAATATGACTGACCAATCGCTGACGTAAATTACATTTTCCGTCAATTAATTCAGCGTGAATGACTTTCCCTGTTAAAGGTTGGCGGATAGCTAATGCCCTACGCTGGCTATCATATCCCCCCTGATTTAGCTGACTATGAACTGGCCGTAATTTCATTTTCAGTAACCATTTTTGACCAGCACACAGAGATTCAGGCGAAATATCCCAAGAAACGGAAACATACAGTGGCGGAAAAACAACTTTGTTTTCATTCTCAATAATACGCAGGGTAACCCTGCCTTTCTCTTCATTATCTAATGATAAACTTTCAATAATAACCCGTGATAAATGCACTTTCTCACTAAAATAGATTATCTGTTCCAGCAGATGATTTCCCTGCCAGCACCCAATAAGAAATGCTAGTAACGAAATTGAAACCATCCGGCAAAGACAAAATGGTAAGAATAAGCAAAATAGAGCCAGTAGTAGCAATGTAATAATCTGCCATTTCCGTGGTAACTCCGGTAGAAAAAGCAAGGGTAAAATACCGATAATAATAGCTATTGCAGCCTGATTCACGCTAATGATTGGTATAGGTTGTTTCCAATTTGTCGTTATCTTGTTTATCAAAACTGAAAACCACATCCTTATTCATCCTTACCCTTTTATTTTTCCAACAGAGTATTCCTTATTTTTTACAATGCAGCCAGAAGCACAAGAAAAATCATCAAACACCTTCGCAAATTAACTCCAGATTAACAATCATTTCAAAAATATATGCGAACAGCTTCGCAAATATAGAAATTACCACCTGATAATTACTCAACAAATGTTATATTGGTGACAAATCCAATATTGCCACACTGATATCAAATGAAATATTCCGTAAGGTTTTGTCTGTATCCTCATTACAGACATAAATAAACATTCTCAGCCATCATGAATTCACAAGAAGTTACATTATCCACTTATTATTATAATTAAATATTAAATTCATTTTTGAGATTATTAATCAAGCCTATAAATTAATAGAGAAATCAATCCAACTATATGTAAAACAATAAAAATCATTATTATCAGACATTATCTCAGTTATTGAACATTAAATTAGCAAAACTACTTAAATGACTGTTTACTTTTTGTTTTGTGATTAAGATCGCATTGATTAAATTTAAATAATATTAAATTAATATTTCCATTCTATTTTTATATGGAAAATAATCAAAAAATCATGTTAAATACAATAAGGTGGTTTTTATGAAAAACAAAATAATTGTATCTGACTCTCTGCAAGAACATCATCTTACTAAATTATTTAATGATGAAGTGTTAGCAATCCATATAAAGAAATATGTTGATATCCCTCTTGCAAACAAGCTCTCTGATTTTTTCCTCTCCCACGAAAATCTAGAATGTCACCCTCATGATTTGAAAAAAGGAGATGAAGTTGTTTTAGTTGATTATGGTGTTGATAGAATTGGTCCGTCTTACAACACAACGTTTGGCAAATCCAAAGATAGCGATAGCTATAAAAAATATTTTGAAAATGCGTTACCTGCCATCAGAAACGTCAGAAATTTCTGTGCTCCAATGCTAGCCCCTTTCGATAAATTTCGTTTGGAACTGGATGAAATATGGTCCGCTGGAGCCAGTATCGCCAACTTTGAAGGTAAAAAGATGCATGCGGGTATTGCCAGAGTGATGAACAGGCCAGAACGATCTTTCATGGTTGAAAAGCAACCTCATTTTGATGGCCTTCAACAACAATCGGTCAATTTGTTGGGGCAATTCTCGGTGAATATCTATATAAAAATGCCTGCAACTGGAGGAGAGCTAGAGCTGTGGGATGTTCCTGAAATCCCTATCACCAAATTAATCGAAGATAATGCAGAAAATGATTGGCGAGGCACACTTCCGCCATCTGTCCTTATTAAACCAGAACAAGGAGATTTAATCATAATAAACACCAGAAAACCCCATGCGATTCGTAGTTTTCCCGAGGGATGCAGAATATCATTACAAAGCTTCATTGGATTATCACTAAATAAACATCTCATGTTATGGAATTAATTATATGGTTGATGTAATCAGTACATTAGGAACATTTTTTCTTTTAGGATTGGGAGCTGCGGCTCCCGTTGGCCCTATAAATATTGAAATTATGCGTAGACACTTGAATATCAGTTGTCTTCACGCAGTAGTTTTTGGTTTAGGTGCCTGTTTTGCCGATATAATTTATTTATTACTTTTAGGTTTTGGTATATTGCAATTGTTTTCCAATACTATTTTCATGCCTATTTTAGGTTTTTTAGGGGCATTAATGGTCATTTGGTTTGGTATTACCAGCTTCATAAATAAGAAAAACGAGGAAAATATCAATATCATCGCCAAACCCTATCATAGGCAATTTTTTGATGGTGTATTGTTAACACTATTAAATCCATACAATGTTATTTTCTGGCTGTCTGTCAGCGCACAACTCAACAATATTGCATCAGGTAAATATAGTTTAGCTATTGGTGCAACAGGAACAATTATTGGCGTTATTGTTTGGGTTGCCTTTATTAATATTGTGATATTCTTCTCCAGGAAAATGCTCAGTCACCGTGTTATCAAGTTTATTAATTATACCAGCGGTGTTGTTCTTATTATGCTTGGAATCTATTTCTTCTCATATTCAATAACATTATTCAATATGAAATTTCCTTAAGTCAGGAAATGCTATGCCTAAGGGTCGAACCACGTTCTTAATCAAACGAAATTTCGTCGATATCCTTAGGCATTACTGCTAAAACTTGTTGGTAAAGCCTTGGTAGATCGCTGTGGATCGTTTTCCAGACAATCTCAAAATCCACCTTAAAGTAGCCATGAGACAAAGCATTACGCATCTGGTAAGCGAATGACAATGGCAATTCAGGGTTAACAACAGAGAAATTGGGATAATGCTTCCCAATGTTATTACTGGCCTCGCCGATGATTTCGAAATTACGGATCACAGCTCATACAGGCACCGCCTCAGCAAGAACGGTCGCCCTGAATTTCTCTGGTAATGCTTTCGGGGTCAGCACATCTACTGGTACACCGAGCAGTTGTAACAACTCGTGCCGGATTGCGCCAATGTCAAAGAGGGTAGTTTCCGGCGTCTGGTCAATCAGGATATCCAAGTCACTATCCTCGGTGTCATCACCGTGTATAACAGACCCGAAAACACGGGCATTACAAGCACGATGAGACTCCACTACGCGACGGATGGCCTCCCGATTGGCCGCTAAGGCTACTGATGGTTTCATGCCATTAACTCCACAAAAAAATCTGGTTTTATAATATGGTGGCACTAATAGGAAAGCAACATTGACAGCTCCCCGCCGTAAAAAACGGCGAGGCTTCCCACTTTTCAGGCCGCCACAAGTTGTTTTATCACCAACCAGCAGGAAATATCCTATTGCCATCTATTCACTTCCCCATTGATTTATATACCCGTTATCTTTCAAGTTGCCTCTTTGTTGGCTGCACTCTCTCACCCCGGTCACATAGTTTCCTATGCTCCCGAGGATTCGCTCTCTTGTCGTCGCGATGCATCTTGAAATCTATAAGGTATAGCATGAAGAGTGGTTCTAACTGAAATCATCATGTTTTCACCACTTATGGATTAATAAGCGTTCAATGATGCAATGAATTTAACTTAAAAATACATAGGAATATTCCGAAATTTATCGAAATTAAGTTGCTTAAGGCCGGTATTACCTCATGTTTTGTAACAATTTTGATGTAATTTTTTATCAAAAGCGAATATCACGAATAAATTTGAAACCAATGACGATATTGGTTTTGCATGCAAATGATTTCTGGGGACACAGGAGACACAACGTCAGATTGACAAAATTATGGAAAAGGTTTTATCAGTATAAAAATTTAGCTCTTTTTATATGAGCCTTGATTAGATCAAAAAAGTGCTGACCCAAAGGCCAGCACTTTATTATGAATCTAAAACAGCATCGAAACACCGTTTAGAATAAGTAATAACTTGTTATCTTCAAACTTAATCGTAGATATTCACGCGATCACGCAACTCTTTGCCAGGTTTAAAATGGGGAACATATTTACCTTCCAGCTCCACTTTATCACCGGTTTTAGGGTTACGGCCTACGCGCGGAGCACGGTAGTGAAGAGAAAAACTGCCGAATCCGCGCACCTCTATACGTTCACCATCTGCCAATGTTATTGTCATATGGTCGAGTATTTCTTTCACTGCATCTTCAACGGTTTTGGCCGAAATATGAGATTGCTGGCCAGCAAGTCTTTCAATTAATTCAGACTTGGTCATGAGTACCCCCCTAAACTACCGCACCTGGATAACACTTACGTGTTATCCACCGTTATTCACTTGAATTATTCGCCTTTCGCTGCTTTGAAAGCTTCAGCCATCGCATTGTTTGCAAAGTTTGCGTCTTCTTGTTTGTTCACAGAAGCGATAGCGTCTTTTTCGTCAGCTTCGTCTTTGGCGCGAACAGACAGGTTGATAACGCGGTTTTTGCGATCAACACCAGTATATTTAGCTTCAACTGCATCACCCACGTTCAGAACCAGTGTTGCATCTTCAACACGGTCACGAGAAGCTTCTGATGCACGCAGGTAACCTTCAACGCCGTCGGCCAGTTCTACTATCGCACCTTTAGCATCAACTGCGGTAACTTTACCATTAACAATAGCACCTTTCTTGTTCACAGACAGGTAGTTATTGAATGGATCTTCTGCCAGTTGTTTAATGCCCAGAGAGATACGCTCACGCTCTGCATCTACTTGCAGAACAACAGCCGCGATTTCATCGCCTTTTTTGTATTCACGAACTGCTTCTTCTCCAGCAACGTTCCAGGAGATGTCAGACAGGTGAACCAGGCCATCAATGCCGCCATCCAGACCAATGAAGATACCGAAGTCAGTAATAGACTTGATCTTACCTTCAACACGGTCATTTTTGTTGTGAGTTTCAGCAAATAGCTGCCAAGGGTTAGCTTTACACTGTTTCAGACCCAGAGAGATACGACGACGTTCTTCGTCGATATCCAGAACCATAACTTCCACAACGTCACCAACGTTAACCACTTTGGATGGGTGAATGTTTTTGTTGGTCCAATCCATTTCTGAAACGTGTACCAGACCTTCAACGCCTTCTTCGATTTCTACGAAGCAGCCGTAATCAGTCAGATTAGTTACGCGACCAGTCAGTTTAGTGCTTTCTGGATAACGCTTAGCGATTGCCACCCAAGGATCTTCGCCCAGTTGTTTCAGGCCCAGAGATACACGGGTACGCTCGCGGTCAAATTTCAGTACTTTAACTGCGATTTCATCGCCCACATTGACGATTTCACTTGGATGTTTAACACGTTTCCAAGCCATATCAGTAATGTGCAGCAAGCCATCAACGCCGCCCAAATCAACAAATGCACCGTAGTCAGTCAGGTTCTTAACGATACCTTTAACTTCCATACCTTCTTGCAGGTTTTCCAGCAGTTGATCACGTTCTGCACTATTTTCAGATTCGATAACAGCACGACGAGAAACTACGACATTGTTGCGTTTCTGATCCAGTTTGATGACTTTAAACTCAAGCTCTTTACCTTCCAGGTGAGTTGTATCACGAACTGGACGAACATCAACCAGAGAACCAGGCAGGAATGCACGGATACCGTTCAGTTCAACAGTAAAGCCGCCTTTAACTTTGCCGTTGATGATGCCGGTAACAGTTTCTGCATCTTCGTAAGCTTTTTCCAGCATCAGCCACGCTTCATGGCGTTTTGCTTTCTCACGAGACAGAACAGTTTCACCGAAACCATCTTCAACAGCGTCTAGCGCAACATCAATTTCATCACCAACCTGGATTTCCAGCTCACCCTGAACATTTTTAAACTGTTCTACAGGGATAGCGGATTCTGATTTCAGACCTGCATCCACCAATACAACGTCTTTATCAATAGCAACAACGATGCCGCGAACAATGGCACCTGGACGAGTTTCAATAGATTGCAGGGATTCTTCAAAGAGTTGAGCAAAAGATTCTGTCATGTTAATGATCTTCAAGATTTTAATTTAACGTCCATTTAGCTTCCCGCCGAATGGGGTTGTTTTACATGCCCCGCTACGATTCCTGTAACAGGGTTATTTAGTTTGCGGAAAAATTCTCTACCCGCGTACCCAATTTTTAGTACATCGTCACCAATTATAAGCTAAAAACTTAAAATCGTTCAGGTAATTGAGAGAATTTTTTTCGCATAATTTAGCGCCTTGTCGATAACTTCCTCGATAGACATACTGGTTGAATCCAATATTAATGCATCTTCAGCCGGCGCTAATGGTGCAACTGCCCGGTTACGATCGCGGTAATCACGCTCCTGTATCTCGGACAAAAGACATTCAAAGTTAACACTAAAGCCTTTTTCCTGCAACTGTAGCATACGTCTGTGCGCACGTTCTTCTGCGCTGGCATCAAGGAATATTTTCACCGGAGCATCAGAAAACACCACGGTTCCCATATCACGGCCATCAGCAATCAAGCCCGGTGCAACCCGAAAAGCACGCTGACGCCGTAACAACGCTTCACGAACCCGAGGGAAAGCAGCCGCTTGCGAGGCAGTATTACCGACTGTTTCAGTACGGATCTCGTTACTGACATCCTCGCCTTCAAGCATCACACTTAGCTTCCCTTTGCCAGGGACAAAACGTACATCAAGATTAGCAGCCAGAGGAACTAACGCGTCTTCAGACTGGATATCCACCTGATGATGAATCGCGGCCAGTGCCAATACTCGATAAATAGCGCCTGAATCAAGCAGTTGCCAGCCTAAAGCCTCTGCCAGTGCCTGGCATAACGTTCCTTTACCTGCGCCGCTTGGCCCATCAACAGTTATTACTGGGGCTATCGCCACCATTATTGTTCTCCTTTAGCATGGCAAGTTAACACTTCACCAGATGCTGAATATTTACTCAATGAAATAATCAATATCTGCCGTTTATTATATGCACTCACAGAGTGAACGAAATAAGCGCATGCCATGTATACCCATTATCTTTCAAGTTGCCTCTTTGTTGGCTGCACTCGCTCACCCCAGTCACATAGTTCTCTATGCTCTCGGGGATTCACTCCCTTGCCGTCGCGATCCATCTTGAAATCCATAGGGTATAGATAGATTTTAATCAAAGAAATACGCTTTATTAGATCATAATAATCGATAATTATGACTTTCGCTGGCTTAATCTCTCCAATTGATTGAAATAATCAGGGAAGGTCTTTGCTGTACAACCTGGATCAAGAATGATAACCGGTGTATCGGACAACGCCACCAACGAAAAACACATCGCCATTCGATGATCATTATAAGTGCCAATTTCAGCAGGTAATAATCTTGGTGGCGGTGTGATGCGAATATAATCAACCCCCTCTTCCACCTCTGCGCCAACTTTACGTAATTCAGTTGCCATCGCACGGAGCCGATCCGTCTCTTTTACCCGCCAGTTGTATATATTGCGAATGACGGTCTCCCCTGCCGCAAACAACGCAGTAGTTGCAATGGTCATAGCCGCGTCAGGGATCTCATTCATATCCATATCAATGCCAATGAGGGTGCCGCGCTCACATTCAACAAAGTCGTCACCCCAACGGATTTTCGCCCCCATTTTCTCCAGTACATTGGCAAATTTGGTGTCCCCTTGCAGGCTATGTTTACCAATTCCAGTCACCCGCACAGTGCCGCCTTTAATTGCCGCGGCCGCCAGAAAATAGGAAGCAGAAGAGGCATCACCTTCAACCAAATAGTGACCAGGAGAAACGTATTGCTGCCGGCCTTTAATATGGAAAATCTGATATTGATCATGATCTACGGTAATACCAAAACTTTTCATCAATGCCAGAGTGATATCAATATAAGGTTTGGAAACCAATTCTCCTTGAATATGAATCTCAGAATCATTTTCTGCCAATGGCGCAGCCATCAGCAATGCGGTCAGAAATTGGCTGGAAACACGGCCATCTACCGTCACTTTGCCGCCAACAAAACCCCCTTTGATGTGTAACGGTGGATAATTTTCCTGCTCCAGATAATCAATTTCCGCCCCCCCCTGACGCAAAGCATCCACCAGATGACCAATCGGACGCTCTTTCATCCTAGGTTCGCCGGTAAGAACGACGTTATTTTCACCCAAGCATAACGCGGCAGTTAAGGGGCGCATTGCCGTACCGGCATTACCCAGAAACAGTTCTAGCGGGCTTTTATAGGTAATCAACCCACCAATACCGTCAACTTCACAACGGGTACGATCATCAGATAAACGATAACTGACACCCAACGCAGCCAAGGCATTGAGCATATGGCGAATATCATCACTATCCAACAAATTAGTTAAGCAGGTAGTACCTTTGGCAAAAGCCGCCAGTAATAGCGCACGGTTAGAAACACTTTTTGACCCTGGCAGATTAATAGTTCCACTAATGAAGGAAATAGGTTGTAGCATCAAGGATTGCATAAATAACAGGCTCTCCGATTCTCGATTAGATTATTTTAATTATTGAGTCATTTTTGCGTTTGAGGAAATATTTTTTACCTTGAATAAGCCGGGAACCGTTGTTCCCGGTAATGGTTAGCAAATTAGCCGTTACGACGCTCAAAATCAGCCATAAAATCAACTAAAGCCTGAACCCCTTCTATCGGCATCGCATTATAAATAGAAGCACGCATACCGCCGGAAATCCGGTGTCCTTTCAGTGCCTGCAACCCTCGTGCATCAGCTTCTGCCAGAAATTTGCTGTCCAGTGAGGCATCTGCCATCTGGAACGGTACATTCATCAGAGAACGATTTTCAGGTGCGACCTGATTGCGATAAAAATCACTCTTATCAATCGCACGATAAAGCAGTTCAGCCTTAGTCCGATTACGTTTTGCCATCTCTTGTACCCCGCCTTGCTCTTTCAGCCATTTAAAGACCAAGCCAGAGAGATACCAGGCAAACGTCGGCGGTGTGTTGAACATAGAGTCATTCTCTGCCAAAACCGCATAGTCAAAAATAGACGGAGTTTCTTTACGGGCTTTGCCTAATAAATCTTCACGTACAATAACCAATGTGATACCCGCCGGACCAATATTTTTCTGCGCTCCCGCATAAATCATACCGTAACGGCTCACATCCAATGGCCCGGAAAGAATAGAAGAAGAGTAGTCGGCAATAATAACTTTATTATCATCAAAATCTGGCTGTTCATGAATTGCGATACCATCAATAGTTTCATTCGGGCAATAATGAACATAAGCCGCATCATCGCTCAATGACCATTCACGCATTGGCTTAACGCTTTTCAAACCATGAACTTCGGTTTTGATATTAATCACATTTGGCGTGCAATATTTTGTGGCCTCTTTAACTGCACATGCCGCCCAATAACCGCCATCAATATAATCGGCTTTAACATTGTTACCCAGTAAGTTCATTGGGATAGCGGCAAATTGACCGCGGGCACCGCCATGACAGAACAATACTTTATAGTTTTCAGGCACTGATAATAAATCCCGCAGATCATTTTCAGCTTCCTTTGCTACCGCGACGAATTCCTTACCGCGGTGACTGACCTCCATAATTGACGTCCCAATACCATGCCAATTACAAAGCTCCTGTTCAGCTCTACGCAATACTTCAACCGGTAACATCGCGGGACCTGAACTAAAATTATATACCTGATTCATTTACCTCACCTTATCCTGACGAAATAACAATGATTGATAACAATAAATAATCTGATATATCGGTTGTACCATTCCCATTTCATTGCTGCAATGGTTATTCAAACGTTGAACAAAACTATCGCAAAAATAGCCAATAAACTTGTTCATTCAGCGCTATTACAGGTGAGCCGCTTATTTTTTACCTTTTTTATCTACAGCCATGAGAGGAAGGAATAATGTGAATGGCGAATCGGGTAAAGCAATAAAACCATGATGTCGGTAAAACCGCACTGCATTATCATCTTTTGCGTCAACAAGCAGCGCATAAGATGCAATTTCGGCACGAATGGTCCTCTCAATAGCATCAGCTAACAATGCTCCACCGAGTCCCTGATTTCTAAATGCCTGATCAACGGCCAACCTCCCCATCCGTACTGCCGGCACTGTTGGGTATCGTGGCAATCTCTTAATAGTAGCCGTCGGGAGGTTGGTCAACTGAATACCGGCAGCAGCCAGAGTATAATATCCCGCTACACGGTGATCATGAAGCGCAACAAAACAAGCTGCTACGCGGCACCTAACATCCTGACCAACCTGTCTCTGAAAGTAACCATCTAGAAATTCTGAACCACTGTATACCCGTCATCTTTCAAGTTGCCTCTTTGTTGGCTGCACTCTCTCACCCCGGTCACATAGTTATCTATACTCCCGGGGATTCGCTCCCTTGCCGCCGCGATGCATCTTGAAATCAATAGGATATAGAACGAATCACGATCGTGTTCTTCGTTAAGTTGTATAACATCAAACATCGTGGAACTCATTCTGATCGTAACAAAGAGCAGTGCCGTGCGAATGCACGTTCAAGCGCTGGAGTCGATTCCGGTGGATTCAGCAATGCCTGCGCAAAACATTGCTGATCGGCCAGAGACAAACGGAATACTTCTGACTGCTCAATCGCGCGTTGCGCCGCATCCTGTGCAGAAGACACAACAAAATCAGTCATAGTACGTCCTTGAATTTCAGCGGCCCGTTTAATCAGGGCATGTAGTTCAGGATTCATACGCACCTCAAAACGCGCGGTGGAAGTAGCCATAATAGACCTCGACTAAAATTATCCGGCAAATTTCCGTACAAATAATATCCAGACTGCTTTTTGAGCACAACACCACTTTCAACGGCTAGTTTTAATCAGCACGTTCCCTCGCTATAGCGCGCGGAACTCCGTCACCCGCGCGCCCTATTTGTTATCTCTAAATCACGAATCAATATTTCACAAACATCTCGTGAATTTTTACCGGATCATGCGTTTCAGTCAGCGCTAATTGTAAAAGTACTCTGGCCTTTTGCGGGTTCAGTCGTTCAGAAGCGACAAAGCCGTGCTTACTATCATCCACCTCCGCATCCTGAGTGACATATCCTACCGGCACACGGCTTGATCTGACGACCACAACCCCATCTTTAGCCGCCTGAGCCAAAGTATCGAAAATCGCCTTATACATATTACCGTTGCCCACACCGGCGCTGACAATACCTTGATAACCATCTTTCAGCAGAGCTTTCGCCGGTAGATCAGACGCATTGGCGTAGTTGTAAACAATACCGACTTTCGGCAGTTTATCGAGTTTACTGACATCAAAAATAGCTTTGTTGGCTCTCGGCTTCGCGTCAGCGTAATAATTGACTTTGCCATTATGAACAAAGCCCTCAGCACCCGCATTAATTGACTGGAATGCCTGAACTTCAGTGGTGCTCATTTTCACCACGGTGCGCCCACTGATAACCGCATCATTCATTGCCATCAACACACCACGTTTGGCTGATGCTGTATCACCGGCAACAACCACAGCGTTATACAGATTTAACGGGCCATCGGCACCAAGCGCCGTAGATGGGCGCATCGCACCAACCATGACAATCGGTTTCTGACAGTGGGTAGTGAGATCGAGGAAGTAAGCAGTTTCTTCCATCGTGTCAGTACCGTGGGTGATAACAAAACCATCGGTCTTGTCACAATCAGCGTTAATTCTTTTCGCTAGCGTCAACCACACTTGATCATTCATATCCTGCGAACCAATACTAACTACCTGCTCGCCTTTCAGGTTGGCGATATTTTTGATCTCAGGAACAGCATTGACTAATTCATCAATAGCAACTCTTCCAGCAACATAGCTGGATTGGATTGCAGACTTCCCGCCTCCAGCAATCGTCCCTCCCGTCGCCAAAAGTGTAATATTTGGTAAAGCAAAAGCAGAACCACTAATTAATGCCAATAAACTGGCTAAAGCTGTGTGTTTCATCTTTTTCATGCTTCTTCCTTAATAAAAAATATCCTGTTAGATTATGGATGATGATAACAATAAATCTGTGATAGATACCAGACTTTAGCTACTGAAAAAAAACTCGTATGATGAGCGCCCCATAACAAGCACTCATAAGTGAATACCATGACGCAAACCTTTATCCCCGGCAAAGACGCCGCACTGGAAGACTCAATCAACTGTTTTCAGCAAAAACTGCAACACCTTGGTTTTAATATCGAAGAAGCTTCATGGCTGAATCCGGTTCCCCATGTCTGGTCAGTTCATATCCGTGATCGCGATTGTCCTCTCTGTTTTACCAATGGCAAAGGTGCCAGCAAGAAAGCCGCTTTAGCCTCTGCTTTAGGGGAGTATTTTGAACGCCTGTCAACTAACTATTTTTTTGCTGACTTCTATTTAGGAGAAGCTATCGCTAGCGGCGATTTTGTCCATTATCCCAATGAAAAATGGTTTGCTTTACCGGACGATGATTCTCTACCGGAAGGTATTCTGGATGACCGGTTACACCAATTTTACAATCCTGAAAATGAGTTATGTGCCAGCCAGTTAGTCGATTTGCAATCAGGTAATGAAGAGCGTGGTATCTGCTCACTGCCGTTTACTCGTCAATCTGATCATCATACCGTCTATATTCCTATGAATATTATTGGCAACCTTTATGTTTCTAATGGTATGTCAGCCGGCAACACAATGAATGAAGCCAGAGTTCAGGGATTATCCGAAGTTTTTGAACGTTATGTGAAGAATCGTATTATCGCCGAAGGCATTAGCCTACCAGAAATTCCCCAGCAAGTGATGAATCGTTATCCCGGCGTTGCCGCCGCAGTCAGCAAATTACAGGATGAAGGTTTCCCACTCTATTGTTATGACGCCTCCCTCGGTGGGCAGTTTCCGGTTATTTGTGTGGTGTTGTTTAATCCTAATAACGGAACTTGTTTCGCCTCTTTTGGCGCACATCCTGAATTTGGTGTGGCACTGGAGCGTACTGTTACCGAATTATTACAGGGCCGCAGTTTGAAAGATCTGGATGTGTTCAATGCGCCCACTTTCGATAATGAAGAAGTGGCAGAACATACCAATCTGGAGACTCACTTTATTGATTCAAGCGGTTTAATCAGTTGGGATTTGTTTAAACAAGATGCCGATTATACGTTCACTGACTGGAATTTCAGCGGCACGACCGAAGAAGAGTTCGCCACTTTGATGGCCATCTTCAAGCAATTAGATGCCGAAGTTTATATTGCTGACTATGAGCACCTCGGTGTTTATGCCTGCCGTATTCTGGTTCCGGGGATGTCTGATATTTATCCTGTGGAAGATTTACATCTTGCTAATAACACGATGGGAACCCATTTGCGGGAAACTTTATTAGCATTACCGGATAGCCAATGGCCAGCCGAAGAATATCTGGCGCTGATTGAGCAATTAGATGAAGAAGGTTTAGATGATTTTACCCGCGTCCGTGAATTGCAGGGCATTGCTGTAGGTAAAAATAATGGCTGGAGCAACTTACGTATTGGTGAATTGAAATCCATGTTGGCACTGGCTGGTGGTGATTTGGAACAGGCTTTAATTTGGGTAGAATGGACCCAAGATTTTAACGCCTCAGTCTTTACCACCGAACGCGCTAATTATTATCGCTGTTTGCAAACACTGCTTTTACTTGCTCTGGAAGAGGATAAAGAGCCTGCACAATATTATCAAGCATTCGTAAAAATGTACGGGCAAGATGCTGTTGAAGCAGCGTCAGCAGCTATTTCTGGTGAACACTGTTTTTATGGCCTGTGGTCAGTTGATTCAGATTTAAAATCACTGCCTGCTCATCAGGCTTTATTAGCCGCTTATGAAAAGCTGCAAAAAGCAAAACGTGATTTCTGGAACGCAAAATAAAATTGTAGAAAAGACAATTTCATAATTAAAAGTAAAATTCAGGTTAAATTAAATTTATTCTCAAAACAAATAAACAACAATTCAGCCTGTAATTTTACTTATCAAACTTTCTACTTGTGGGTAGAATAAAAAAATATCATAATTTTTAAAATTTTTTTATCTTATTAAAATCAATAAATTAGATGTAATTTAAACCATTCTCCTTCGCTAAAACAGTGTCTACTCTCAGAGGATTATGATCTATATCAAATTTTCCTCTTTAAGCCTTTGCTACTATCGTTACGTACCGTAACTTATTAATGATAAAGAGAATGTTGGTATGAAAGCTGACACCCCCTTTAACCTATTACCACCTGCGGTAATGACACAAATCGCCAATGACATTGGTGTTTATAAAACCACTAAACCTGTCGCCATTACTTATCTGTCAGCAATAACTGCCGGGGTTTTTATTTCCATTGCATTTGTCTTTTATATTACCGCGACTACAGGCACCACATCTGTCTCTTATGGGCTGGTTAAATTAGTTGGCGGCATCTGTTTCTCCCTTGGATTAATGTTAGTTGTTGTGTGTGGCGCAGATTTATTTACTTCCACTGTGCTAACGATTATTTCCAAAGCCACCGGGCATATAACCTGGTATCAAATGATTAAAAACTGGATTAACGTCTATTTTGGTAATTTAATTGGCGCACTATTTTTCGTCGTCATTATCTGGTTTGCCGGTCAATATCGTGTTGCCGACGGACTGTGGGGCTTGAATGTCTTGCAAACAGCAAACCATAAAATACACCACTCTTTTATTGAAGCGCTATTTTTAGGCATTCTCGCCAATTTAATGGTTTGTCTCGCGGTTTGGATGAGTTATGCCGGACGTAGTTTAATGGACAAAATATTTGCCATGATTTTGCCAGTAAGTATGTTTGTTGCCAGCGGATTTGAGCACAGTATTGCAAATATGTTTTTAATCCCGCTTGGCATTGTTATTAAACACTTCGCCCCAACCGAATTCTGGATTAATGTGGGTGCGACGCCTGAACAATTTTCTCAACTCACCATTTCACACTTTATTACTGACAATTTAATTCCGGTCACTATTGGTAACATTATCGGTGGTGCCGTTTTGGTGGGTTTAACTTATTGGTCAATTTATCTGCGTAGTGAGCAAAAACATTAATTCGTTCCCTTATTTAGTTTCTCAAAAGTTCGATTATTATAAAGGTAGAAGTATCATGGCTGAATTAAATAAAAAATTCTCTATAGCATGGCAAAGTTTTAACCAGGGGGATTGGCAGAATGAAGTCAACGTTCGTGACTTCATCCAAAAAAACTATATTCCATATGAGGGTGATGAATCTTTCCTGGCAAGTTCGACCAAAGCGACCGATACCTTATGGGAAAAAGTCATGGAAGGCATCAAAATCGAAAACCGCACTCACGCACCGGTTGATTTTGATACTGATGTTGCCGCTACGATTACCTCCCACGATGCAGGTTATATCGAAAAAAATCTGGAAACTATCGTTGGCCTGCAAACGGAAGCCCCATTAAAGCGTGCGCTGATCCCATTTGGCGGCATCAAAATGGTGGAAGGCTCATGTAAAGTTTATGGTCGTGAACTCGATCCTAAATTAAAACAAATTTTTACTGAATACCGCAAAACGCATAATCAGGGTGTTTTCGATGTTTACACGCCAGATATTCTGAAATGCCGAAAATCCGGGGTTCTGACCGGTCTACCTGATGCCTATGGCCGTGGTCGCATTATTGGTGATTACCGTCGCGTTGCAGTATACGGCATCGATTTCTTGCGTGAGGATAAATTAGCTCAGTTCAATTCATTGCAGGAAAAGCTGGAAAACGGTGAAGATCTGGCAATGACGATTCAATTGCGTGAAGAGATCGCTGAACAGCACCGCGCTCTGGACCAGATTAAAGAGATGGCGGCTAAATACGGCTATGATATTTCTGGCCCCGCCACTGACGCTAAAGAAGCGATACAGTGGACTTACTTCGCTTATCTGGCGGCAGTTAAGTCTCAAAATGGTGCTGCGATGTCCTTCGGTCGCGTATCCAGTTTCCTGGATATCTACATCGAACGAGACCTGAAAGCAGGTAAACTCACAGAAGTTGAAGCACAGGAGTTGATTGACCATCTGGTGATGAAACTACGTATGGTTCGTTTCCTGCGTACCCCTGAATATGACGAACTGTTCTCCGGCGACCCAATCTGGGCAACAGAATCGCTGGCAGGTATGGGGCTAGATGGCCGCACACTGGTGACTAAAAACAGCTTCCGTTTCCTAAATACCCTATATACGATGGGCCCATCACCAGAACCCAACATGACCATCCTGTGGTCCGAAAAACTGCCGATAAATTTCAAAAAATTCGCGGCAAAAGTTTCCATCGACACCTCATCTCTACAGTATGAGAACGATGATCTGATGCGCCCTGATTTCAACAACGATGACTACGCTATTGCTTGTTGTGTCAGCCCGATGATTGTGGGTAAACAGATGCAATTCTTCGGTGCCCGCGCGAATCTAGCTAAAACGATGCTGTACGCCATTAACGGCGGTGTAGATGAAAAGCTGAAAATGCAGGTTGGCCCGAAAGAAGAGCCCATGAAAGACGCAGTGCTGGATTACGACAAGGTTATGGCCCGCATGGACCACTTCATGGATTGGCTGGCAAAACAATATGTTACTGCACTCAACATCATTCACTATATGCATGATAAATATAGCTATGAAGCTGCACTGATGGCACTGCACGACCGAGATGTTTACCGTACTATGGCCTGTGGCATTGCCGGTTTGTCTGTCGCCGCTGACTCGTTGTCTGCCATCAAATATGCCAAAGTGACACCGATCCGTGATGCAGATGGTTTAGCGATTGACTTCAAGATTGAAGGTGAATATCCACAATTTGGCAACAACGACTCACGCGTCGATGATATCGCCTGTGATCTTGTTGAGCGTTTCATGAAAAAAATCCAGAAACTGAATACTTATCGCAACTCAGTACCGACGCAATCCGTTCTGACTATCACTTCTAACGTGGTATATGGTAAAAAAACTGGCAACACTCCTGACGGACGTCGTGCTGGCGCACCATTTGGACCCGGTGCTAATCCAATGCATGGTCGCGATCAAAAAGGTGCCGTCGCCTCTTTAACCTCTGTGGCTAAACTGCCTTTTGCCTATGCAAAAGATGGCATCTCTTATACCTTTTCTATCGTACCGAACGCATTAGGCAAGGATGATGAAACACGTAAAACTAACCTGGCTGGTTTGCTGGATGGTTATTTCCACCATGAAACAGAAATTGAAGGTGGTCAGCATCTGAACGTCAATGTGATGAATCGTGACATGCTGCTCGATGCTATGGAAGACCCTGAGAAATATCCTCAACTCACCATCCGGGTATCGGGTTATGCTGTGCGTTTCAACTCACTGACTAAAGAGCAACAACAGGATGTAATTACCCGTACCTTCACCCAATCTATGTAATAATTTGTTAGCAAAGGCTCTGAATTCTGGGGCCTTTATTCGTTTATCCTGCCAGTTTTGGAGCAAACCTGTTATGTCGGTACTTGGTCGTATCCACTCCTTCGAATCCTGTGGCACCGTTGATGGCCCCGGTATCCGGTTTATTGTTTTCTTTCAAGGCTGCCTGATGCGCTGCCTCTATTGCCATAACCGCGACACATGGGATACCTACGGCGGCAAAGACGTGACGGTTGAAGAATTAATAAAAGAAGCGACAACCTATCGTCATTTTATGAACGCTTCCGGTGGGGGAGTTACTGCATCGGGTGGCGAAGCCGTTCTTCAAGCAGAATTTGTACGTGACTGGTTCCGAGCCTGTCGTGCCGAAGGTATTCATACTTGTCTGGATACTAATGGATTTGTCCGCCGTTATGGTCCGGTTATTGATGAATTGATGGATGCCACAGATCTCGTTATGCTCGATTTGAAGCAACTTAATGATGAAATCCATCAAAAATTAGTCGGTGTTTCCAATCATCGTACTTTGGAGTTTGCCCGCTATCTGGCTAAACGTAACCAGAAAACCTGGATCCGTTACGTTGTGGTTCCCGGTTGGTCCGATGATAATGAATCCGCTCATAAGCTAGGTGAATTTACCAAAGATATGCAAAATATTGAAAAAATCGAGCTTCTGCCTTATCACGAACTCGGCAAACATAAATGGATGACTATGGGCAAGGAATATCAACTAGAAGGTGTGAAACCACCTGCAAAAGAGACAATGGAGAGAGTGAAAAGCATTTTGGAAAGTTATGGTCATAAGGTTATCTATTAATTAAATTATTTAACTTTTATCTCTGAAATAAAGTCGCAATAACACCTTTAGAATATCAAGGCTTTTAATCATTGCATTATGTGGCAAGTTCCCCGGTACTAGAATTTTTAAGCTTTGATACCTTACAACAAAGGGGTTCATGAACTCTGTTCGGATGCCAAAATCAGTAATAAAAGGTCACATCAGGCGCATGAACATTGAGGTTTTGACGAAACAGAACGAGTCATTTGTTTCCACAAACAACTCGAGGGCGTTCAGAATTCTGTGTCACGTTAATTTAGCGGTTACAACGTTATCACATTATCCAAACGCCCTTCAAAGTAAATATAGAGTTGCGACAGCGTTAGATTCCAGCTCTGTATTGGCATTGTCCATTTTTCCTGTGCATTGAGAAGCCCCAGATAAAGCAGTTTCATCAGACTGTTTTCGTTCGGGAA
>NZ_RCWC01000004.1 GCF_018448935.1 Photorhabdus noenieputensis
ACACATACGCTGCCGGGATATGCAGGAATGGGTTCCCCAATTGGTGGAACTCTTGAATACAGGGTATAATACAGCCGAACAGCGCAATGTGGTGTTAAGCTATATCTTACTGAATGGACATACGCTGGATCTCTCACAATTTGTCCATCAACTGATTGAACAATCTCCGGAGCATGAAACGATGTTGATGACTATTGCAGAACAGCTTGAACAAAAAGGGCTTGAGCGAGGTATCAAGCAAGGTAGAGAGGAAGGCATTGAGCTAGGCCGGGAGGAAGGTAAAGTGGAAACGGCTCGCGCCTTATTACGGCATGGCGTGAGTTTGGACATTATTGTCACCAGTACCGGACTGAGCCGGGATAAAATTGAAATGTTAAAGCATTAAATTAATCTTCTCTTTTACAGCAAAATGCCGATATTCGAGATCGGCATTTTTGTTCTTATTCAGGATGATGGCTATACGAGGGACTTTTACGTTTGCCCGGCGAAGCTGAAACTGGTCATACTGAAGCAACTTTATAGAGGACGAAATGACACCCTAATAACATGGGGAGCGCGATTAGGTGAGTTGTCTGTGGAAACAAATACCTGTTCTGTTGTAGTAGTTATTATTCCTATTGCATATTCCTTATTACCTGTGAAATTAATCTATAAGTTGTTTATGTTTATGAAAAGATATAAGAAACTTATAGATTAATATTTTATTCATCATATGAATTCAAAGGAAATTAGTTAGCTCAGGATTGAAAAAAACAGATGCATTCATTAATGCCAGATTTTAAAAAAATACAGAGTGGTTAAAAACGGCTGACTCTCTGTCATATTTAATACATTTATCGGCAATGTTATCCTCCGATTATTTTACGTTTACCTAACCTGATACAACTATTTAAAAGTGATAATACGGAGCTATTAAATCTTTTATATAACTAATAGGTGGGTGTTGAAAATATTTTCCGTTGTTATTTTATGAAGAAAGCTATAAAAATGACGTAATAAAAAATTAGGTAAAATGTTTAATTTTGTAGGATTTGAAATCTGAAAAATGAGTTGATTATCCGGAAAAACATAAAGGGGTATCTTTATATTATCAAGATGTTTATTGGCTGATTTATCAAGAAAAATAAAGAGTGGTGATTTATTAAAATCACTCAAAATTGCCAGTAAAACAGAGCTGGTATTTGATTCGTTAGGCTCTTATATTAATGCATTCGGTAAAGACTTGCCTGAGAAAATCTGGGAAAATGTTTTTTGTAACTTGGTAGAAATACTATACCTTGACAATGAGTGGTAATGACTAACTGATAAAGACAGAGAAACAGATTGTGGCAAAGAAAGAAAAACGGCCTCACCATGACGAATTATTTAAGTATTTTTTAACGCAGCCTGAAACGGCTAGGGAATTCTTATCCCTTTATCTGCCGGAAGAAATCCAGTTGTTGTGTGATTTAGCCACATTGAAACTGGAACCCGGCAGTTTTGTGGATTGGCATTTACGTCAACTGCACAGTGATGTGCTGTACTCGGTTGAAACGGCCCGGGGGCAGGGCTATATCTATTGCCTGATTGAACATCAATCCACTCCTGACCCGTTGATGGCCTGGCGGTTGATGTATTATGCCATGTTAGCTATGGCGGCTCACCTGAAAAAAGGCCATACTGAACTCCCTTTGGTGGCACCTCTGTTGTTTTATCATGGTGAGATTCGGCCGTATCCTTACTCAAACCGGTGGCTGGATTGTTTTACACTCCCCGAACAGGCGGCTCGTTTATACCACCAGGCGTTTTCGTTGGTGGACGTCAGTGTACTCAGTGATGAAGAGATCCTGACACATAAAGGGGTTGCCCTGATGGAAATGGTGCAAAAACACATACGCTGCCGGGATATGCAGGAATGGGTTCCCCAATTGGTGGAACTCTTGAATACAGGGTATAATACAGCCGAACAGCGCAATGTGGTGTTAAGCTATATCTTACTGAATGGACATACGCTGAATATCTCACAATTTGTCCATCAACTGATTGAACAATCTCCGGAGCATAAAACGATGTTGATGACTATTGCAGAACAGCTTGAACAAAAAGGGCGCGAACAAGGCCGAGTCGAGGGGCGGGCTGAAGGTAGAGAAGAAGGTAAACTGGAAACGGCTTGTGCCTTGTTACGGCATGGCGTGAGTTTGGACATTATTGTCACCAGTACCGGCTTGAGCCGGGATAAAATTGAAGCGTTAAAGCATTAAATTATTCTCCTCTTTCACAGCAAAATGCCGATGTTCAAGATCGGCATTTTTGTTCTTATTCAGGATGATGGCTATACGAGGGACTTTTACGTTTGCCCGGCGAAGCTGAAACTGGTCATACTGAAGCAACTTTATAGAGGACGAAATGACACCCTAATAACATGGGGAGCGCGATTAGGTGAGTTGTCTGTGGAAACAAATACCCGTTCTGTTGTAGTAGTTATTATTCCTATTGCATGTTCCTTATTACCTGTGAAATTAATCTATAAGTTGTTTATGTTTATGAAAAGATATAAGAAACTTATACCTTAATATTTTATTCATTATATGAATTCAAAGGAAATTAGTTAGCTCAGGATTGAAAAAAACAGATGCATTCATTAATGCCAGATTTTAAAAAAATACAGAGTGGTTAAAAACGGCTGACTCTCTGTCATATTTAATACATTTATCTGCGATACTATCCTTCGATTATTTTACGTTTACCTAATCTGATACAACGATTTAAAAGTGATAATACGGAGCTATTAAAGCTTTTATATAACTAATAGGTGGGTGTTGAAAAGATTTTCCGTTGTTATTTTACGAAGAAAGCTATAAAAATGACGTAATAAAAAATTAGGTGAAATGTTTAATTTTGTAGGATTTAAAATCTGAAAAATGAGTTGATTATCCGAAAAAACATAAAGGGGTGTCTTTGGATATTTACCGGCTGATTTATCGAGAAGAATAAAATATAGAGACTTATTAAAACCATTTAAGATTGTCGGTAAAACAGAGTTAGTATTAATGCATATGCGTAAATAATGAATAAAAAAGAATGAATAATCAACCGAATAAGTGATTATTCTGATTAGTAAAGATGGAGGGGTATGATTAAACTTATATAGAAAGCAGACGTCGAAAGTGGTAAAAATACCGATTAAAATTTTATACCGCTTAAAATCCGATGTTAAAAAAATGTGTTTTAATAACAGTTTAAACCCTGCCAATTATAAAACCATCAGTGAAAAAATTTGACTATTTTAATGTTTATATAATCAGAGGAAATAAATAACAATATGAATAGATTAATCAGGTAATCTGTTTTCTTAAAGGGACTGGCTTTAATAACGTTTCAGCTAAGGAAATAAATTTGTGGCAAACCGATTAAATCATTATCCCCGAAAAACACGGGGTGGGAAAACACCGGATGAATTATTTAAGGAAGTACGGGTATGTTTACTTCCAGATTAACGATGTTGTACTTATTGTGTGAATCTACCTATTGCATTTGTTATGTAAAATCGTAATGTTTTAAATACGCCAATTTAATTCATGGGTATTTTTATGCCTTTAATGTGATCTCATGCTAAAATCAATTGGTATTGTTATTTTTATAAGCTGTTTTTGCTTTTGGTTTACGCTTAAATACCCGATTAACCATTATCGTCTTTCTGGATGATTAATCTACCAGACCTTTTACCATAGATGGTGAAAGTAAGGCGTTATTAGAGAAAGTCAATCAATAGATTTTATATGATGAAAGAAACTTTATTTTTTAAAAGGGGTTGTCAACGGCTTATGAGTTATTAACCTGTTAAACCCATCGTCTTTAACAAAACCTGCGGATTTCTCCCTCCTGAATGCTAATTATGAGTAAAACGCGTTTTTAACATTAGGGGAAAGAAGGATAGCAAACAGCTCTAAGCGTTGCCATTTTCGTTGGGCGTTTTTGCTTCTTGATGTATGTTGGCGAGAGTAAGTGACGCAGTACATTCAAAACCAGCAAGTAATGCCTTGTCGAAATTTCCTTCCCGCCTTAATGTTGGCGTGGCGGGAGTACCTTTCGAGGAAAAAATGGCGGTATTCAATATTCAATTTACTTTGGAAATATTATTTATTGCTTTCCGCTATTGTTTATTATAACGAAACTCTGGTGAGAGTTTACTTATCCCAAGCCCATTAATTTTTTTAACCTTAATCTGTACAGGTATCCGTTCTTTCATGGCTTCAATGTGGCTGATAACACCAATGGTTTTACCGGAAGCATTTAAATGATCCAGCGCGTCAAGGGCGATATCAAGGGTTTCTTGATCAAGTGTGCCGAAGCCTTCATCCAGGAATAGTGAGTCGATACTGGTTTTATTGCTGACTAAATCAGATAGTGCTAAAGCCAGAGCAAGGCTGACCAGAAAACTTTCACCACCAGAAAGCGTTTTGGTATCGCGAATAGCATCGGCTTGCCAGGTATCAACTACTTGCAGTTCAAGGCCATCACTGTTTTTACGTTGTAAATCGTAGCGTCCGTGTAATTTTTTCAGCCGTTGATTGGCGAGATGAACCAAATGATCCAGTGTTAATCCTTGAGCAAAGCGACGGAATTTAGCGCCATCAGCCGAACCAATCAGGTTATTAAGATAACTCCAGTCATCATAATTTTGTTGGCAATGACTAACCTCTTCCAATAAGGATTTTTGCTGTTGACGACGTATTGCATCATTACCGAGCAGGTTTTTCAGTTCTCCTTGTTGTAAGGTGTTTCTTTTTAGCTCATCAGTCATGTTTTCCAACTGTTCGGTTAGTTGTGATTTTGTATATTGCTTAAGTAACTCAGGGCGATTTTTTCGGTGTTGTTGCAGGGCTTCCGCCGCTTTCTGGCATAGGACGTTGGCTTGTATCTGCTGTTGTTCAAGCTGTTCTTTGAGTTGTCGCAATTCTTTACGTTGCTCTTGCGATAACAGGGCCGCTTCAAGGGCATGTTGATCGGTAAATGGGCTTTTAGCTAATGCAACATTGAAGTTCTGTTCTGCCTGCTGTTTTTGTTGTTCAGACTGGTGACAATTTTTTTCTGTCTCATGAATGGCACCGGTTAGTTGGTTGATGCTGGATTGCGCTTGTTGCAGATGTGACAATGCCTGTTTGTGCATTTCCTCAAGCTTTTGAGATTGTTGTTGTAATGCCTGAGTGATTGCCGTAACGGATTGTTCACCAAAGAGTTGTTGGCGTTGTTGTTGTGCTTCTGCGAGTTGCTGTTTCTGTTGCTGTGCTGTTTGATTAAGTCCATTTAAACGGCATACATATTCTTCTTTCTGTTTATGCAGTGATTCAATCTGATTTTGGATAACCGCTTCTTCTTTTTGGATCTGCTGCCAATTTTCATGACAATTTTGATATACCTGCCACTCTTTTCTACGTTGTTGCAGCCAGTTTTCACTCTCATTCAGCATTGGCAGTAATAAATCGTATTGCTGTAATTCTGACGTCATTTTTTCGATGACATCCGTTAGCTTACGCTGCTGCTGTTGTATCTCTGGTTGTCGTTCAGATAAGAGTTTTTTCTGTGTATTGTATTGATGCTTACTCAGTTCAATATTTCGCTCGATTTCTTTAATGTGTTCTTGATGAGCGGCCACTGTTTTTTCTGTTTTCTGGTACGTTTTTTCTGCTAGTTCAAGTTCGGTTAATTGAGTCTGGCAAAGCTGGTGAGCAGATTGGTTTTGTTGCACAAATAGTTCAAGAGCGGGTTTATCTGAAAGAGAAATGTTGATCTGTAATATTGCGCAAGTTTCCTGCCATTGTTGAGTTAATATATTCAATCGTGGTTCAGCATCAGCAATTTCTTGCAAAATATGGTCGTATTGTTGCTGTTGGAACTCTTTTTTATTGATCAATGATATTTTGGTGGCTTGTAATTCGTCGAATTGCAGACGTAAATCTTTTAACCGTTGTTCTGATTTTGGCAGTTCAATATCTTGATAAGCTTGAATTGCAGGATGATGTTCAGAACCGCACAATGGGCAAGGGGAGCCTTCCTTGAGTTGTGCCCGCTCTTTTTCCAGACTAACAATCTTTTGTTCTAACTGAATACGTTGAGTAAGATCGGCTAAATGCTGCTGTTTGTCTGAGAGTTGTTTATCGATGGATTCAATTTGAACAGGAAGTTCCTTTAATAATTTTTCCGGTTGTTGTAAGCGAATATGATGACTGGCAATAGCGGCTTGTAATTGCAAGATTTGCGGTGACAGGATTTCCAGTTTATGTTGCAGCGGTAGCTGTTCCTGATATTGAGTTAATTGTTTTTTTAATTTCTCCGGCGAATATTGCTTTTGCAGGGTAAAAAATTGTTGCTTGGCTTGCTCAAATGCCAGTTCCAGCGGTTGGTTATTTTCAATCTGTTGTTTTAAGTCTTCTCCTTGTTTGTGCAGATTATTATTAAGTTGCGCGATTTCGGTGGTGAGCTCGCTAACTTTTTGCATTTGATGATCAATTTGTTGCTGCTGTTCTTGCCACCAAGAGAATTGGTGTTGCCAAAAAGCCAGCTTTTCACCGAAATATTGATGATAAGGTTGTTGTTCGAAATAGTTTTCCAGTTGTTTTCTTTGATTGGTGAATGACAGGGCGCGCTGATTTGCTGTGTCATATTGCTGACAACGGTTTTCAAGTGCGGTTTTCTGTTCGTTGATTTGTTGCTGAGTAAGATTAAGCTCTTTAGTCTGCACTGCAATTTGATGATCTAATGGAATCACCTGTTCTGCTATTAGCTTTTCTTGTTGTTGCCGGTGTTGTTGGTGTGCGGTTCTGGCAGAATCTGCATGAGTCACGTTTTGCTGTATCGGCGTGAGCGTCTGTTGTTGTTGATGAAGTTGCTGACGCATCTCTGCCAACTGTTTGCTGATTCTCTGATGTTCATATTGCGTTCGGTTTTTATCATCCAGCAAGGGACGCACTGTTTCTGCGGGTTCACTGCTAGCCAGTTTTTGCAGTTGCGGCTCTGCATGAATCAGCGCTTTTTCTGCCTGCTGTAGGGAAGCGTTGTTTTCAGTAACAAGTTGCTCAAGTTCCTCTTCACGTGTCAGCCATTGTGCCGAATGTTGCAGTGTTTTTATCTGCTGATTGAGCTGTGATTCAGCATGAGTGAGTTGTTGCTGTTGTTCCAGATATTGTTGATGTTGCTCTGCGGTTAGTAAATCAATGGCGGATGCTTTGGCTTGCAGAATATCCAGCTCTGACTGTGCCTGTTTATGTTGTTGGTAAATTTGTTGGGATAAGATGCCGTAAATTTCAGTACCGGTTAATTCTTCTAGTAAATCGGCCCGTTCGTTTGGCTGAGCATTGAGGAAGGCAGCGAAATCTCCTTGGGATAGCAACATGGATTTGGTAAAACGGCCGTAATCTAATCCAGTAATTTCAATGACTTTCTCTTTCTTATCCAGGGGCTTGTCTGCCAGAATTTTGCCGCTGTGACTGAGTGCGAGCTCCGCTTTAGGGGGTTGCAGGTTGCCATTTGGTTGATTACGTGCTCGCCGTTGACTCCAGAAAGCACGGTAAGCGACGCCTTTCACTTCAAACTCAACTTCGGCTAGTGATTCTGCGGTGTGTCGGGTCATCAGCTCATTTTGTAAGGTAGAAATCTTCAAGCGTGGAGTTTCATGATAAAGCGCAAGGCAGATCGCATCCAATAAGGTAGTTTTACCCGCACCGGTCGGGCCGGTTATGGCAAACAGACCACTGCTGGCAAATGGCTCTGCTGTGAAATCAATTTTCCATTCACCTTGTAATGAATTAATGTTTTTTAGCCGTAGACTCAAAATTTTCATGCCTGCTCCTCCTTGTGTTTAGCCTGATAGATATCGTTCAGTGTTTGCTCGAAAAGAGTGGTCAGACGTTTTTTATGTTCTTCATTTTCCAGTGCTGATTGGGCAAGTCGTCGGGCAAAAACCTCGTTGACGCTAAGTTCTGTCAGGGTTTCTCGGTTTTCTTGCGCTAGCTTATTTTGCTGCTGTGTTTTACTGCGCCGTAGCAGAATGACTTCGACCGGAAGATCTGCAACCATTGATTGGACCCTTTTCTGGATATCATGGAGGTAATCTTGGGTGGCAACTTCAATATCCAACCAGACGGGCTGATCTCCTTGATAGTTTTTAAAAGTTTGTAACTGTTGCTCAATCTGTTGCAGGTTGCCTTTGATAAGTTGCATGGGCTGATATTGCGGAATGGGTAAAAGCTTAATGGATGCCAGTTTGTCTTGGGTAAATTCCACCAAACAGACGCTTTTCTCTTGCCCGATTTCATCGAAACTAAGAGGAATAGGGGAGCCGCTGTAGCGAATATGTTCAGATTTAGCCACGATTTGTGGCCGGTGAATATGCCCAAGCGCAATATAGTCTACCGGCGGGAAAGCTTGCGCCGGGAAGGCATCCAAGGTACCAATATAAATATCCCGCACTGAATCTGTAACCGTGGCACCAACGGTCGTTAGGTGTCCGGTAGCAATGATAGGTAAGGGCAAATTCAATTCATCACGTAATTCACACGCTTGTTGATAGAGTCGATAATAATGTTCTGCAATGGCTTCTTGTAATACGAGTTGTTTTTGTTCTCCTGACTGACCAGCCTGGCTGAGCATAATATCTCTTGGCCGCAGAAAAGGGATTGCACAAAGAATTGCACCGGCGTTGCCTTGTTGGGTGGTGAGTACTTTTATCTGTTTTTGTGGATCTTTTTCTGCGTGAGCAATAACGGTGGTATTCAGGCAGGAAAGGAGTGCTTTTGATTCATTTAATGTTGCTACTGAATCATGGTTGCCGCCAAGGATAATTAACTGACAACCGGTAGGTTGTAGTTCAACGATAAAACGATTATATAGCTCACGGGCGTAGCTAGGCGGTGAGCCGGTATCAAATACATCTCCGGCAACAATTAATGCATCGGCTTGGTGATGTTCGATCTGTTTAATCAGCCAACGCAGAAAATGTTGATGTTCAGCAGCCCGGCTTTTGGTAAAAAAATATTGGCCGAGATGCCAGTCCGAAGTGTGAATAATACGCATGGTTTCGCCGTCATTGGTTAAAGTGAAGCATGATTATAATAGCTCTATTCTGAATGTCGCTTTTAAATTCGATCTCTTGAATATATCTCCGAGCGGCTTCGCATTCATTATGAAATATGACAATTGTTAAATTAATTATTGCGAAATAGATTGCAGATAGAGGATAACCAAGGCAGGATTTCATAAATTTGTCATAAAACTGACGCATAATGCTTTTTCAAATTAGTCTGTTATCAGGTGCGCCGTAAAACCTCGTTCTTTAGGGCGTAGTGGATGTCAACTCAATATATTAACGGGATTAATCATGGCAAGACGCATTCTGGTAGTTGAAGATGAAGCTCCGATTCGTGAGATGGTCTGTTTTGTTCTGGAAAAAAACGGGTATCAGCCGATAGAAGCCGAGGATTATGATTCTGCGTTGGCATGTTTATCTGAGCCATATCCTGATTTAGTGTTATTGGATTGGATGCTCCCCGGCGGCTCGGGTTTGCAGATAATTAAGCAGATGAAACGGAATAATAATATTCGTGATATTCCGGTGATGATGCTAACGGCCCGTGGTGAAGAGGAAGATCGGGTACGTGGCCTCGAAGTTGGGGCAGATGACTATATCACCAAGCCTTTCTCTCCTAAAGAGCTGGTTGCCAGAGTTAAAGCTGTATTACGGCGTATTTCACCGATGGTTATGGAAGATATTATCGAAATGAATGGCTTAGTTTTGGATTCAACGTCCCATCGGGTGACTAGCCAGGATAAAGCACTGGATATGGGGCCGACGGAATTTAAATTATTGCACTTCTTTATGACTCATCCTGAACGGGTCTATAGCCGTGAACAGTTGCTTAATTATGTTTGGGGAGCAAACGTTTACGTTGAAGATAGAACTGTTGATGTTCATATTCGCCGTTTACGTAAAGTATTAGAGATTGGCGGCCATGATAAAATGGTGCAGACCGTTCGTGGTACAGGTTACCGTTTTTCTACCCGTTACTAAGTCCACGCACCGGAGAATCTAACGTGTTAGAACGTTTATCTTGGAAGAAGCTGGTTTCAGAACTGTTTCTCTTTTGTTTGCCTGCGTTAATTTTGTCGATATTTGTTGGTCATTTATCTTGGTGTTTATTTGTTTCGGTGTTTTTTGCGCTGATATGGCATGGTTATAATCTGCTGAAACTGTCCAATTGGCTATGGTTGGATCGCAGTATGTTGCCGCCGTCGGGGAGAGGAGGGTGGGAGCCAATTTTCTATGGTATTCACCAGATGCAGCAACGGAATCGAAAACGGAGCCGTGAACTGGCGCTGTTGATCAAACGGTTTCGGAGCGGAGCGGAATCATTGCCCGATGCCATTGTGATGATGACAACAGAAGGTAATATTTTCTGGTGTAACCGTTTGGCGCAACATTTACTCGGTTTTCGTTGGCCTGAAGACAATGGACAGCATATTTTTAATTTACTCCGCTACCCTGATTTTAGCCGATATATCCTTTCCAGAGATTTTTCACGTCCTTTGTCCATTGAATTAAATAATGGTTTTACCGTTGAGTTCCGGGTGATGCCTTACACTGAGGGTCAATTCTTAATGGTTGCCAGAGATGTGACTCAAAAGCGAACACTGGAAAATGCCCGTCGTGACTTTTTTGCCAATGTCAGTCATGAAATGCGTACTCCTTTAACCGTCTTGCAGGGTTATTTGGAAATGATGCAGGATCAGGCAGAGGATAATCCGCTAAATAAGAAAGCGCTGCATACGATGCAGGAGCAAACCCGAAGACTGGACAGTTTGGTGAAACAATTGTTGCAACTGTCTAAAATTGAAGTTGCTCCCCAGATTGATATGAATGAAGTGGTTGATGTGCCTTTGATGCTTAAAGTATTGCGTCAGGAAGCCACAGCACTGGGTAATGAATGTTATAAGATTAATTTTGATATTAGTGAAGGACTTAAAGTGTTCGGCAATGAAGAGCAGCTTCGCAGTGCAATGTCGAATTTGGTTTATAACGCGGTTAATCATACCCCGAAAGGGACCCAGATTGATGTCAGTTGGAAAAAGAGTTCCCACGGCGCTGAATTTACCGTGAAAGATAATGGGCAAGGCATCAGTGCTGAACATCTACCTCGTTTGACCGAACGTTTTTATCGGGTGGATAAAGCGCGTTCCAGACAAACTGGAGGAAGTGGTCTCGGTCTTGCGATTGTGAAACATGCTTTACATCATCACCATTCTCATCTTGAAATTTCCAGCGAAATAGGGAAAGGGACGATCTTTAGTTTTACTTTACCGACGGGATTGATGGTACCTGTGAAAATAACCAGCAAACAGAGATAGGAATAGTTTGATTAACAGTAATAATTGATCTTCGCAATTGATTATTATTTTTTCAGGTTAAAAAAAACGCAAATCATATAGTGTCTATTCAATGATAGCTAACAGCAATCACTGGTTTTGAAAAAGAGTACGGCATATACTTCTGCATTCTGGTTTATCTATTGCCTTCTGGCGCTATAAAAGTTTTACTTGTGGGCAGTTGTTGGCGATTCTATCTATCATAACCACTATAATCTGTCTTCAACAGATACCTGGTGAATATTATTTTGATAATAAATCGTTAAATTAGGGTTCAATATTGTCAATATGGGCTTAGATATTGACAATATTTATATTATTCAGGCCATAAATATGGTAACAAAATATTAATAATCATTATGACACATCGTTTATCATCTAAGGATATTTGGGCATTAGGGTTTATGACTTTTGCTCTGTTTGTGGGGGCGGGAAATATTATTTTTCCCCCTATGGTGGGGTTACAATCAGGTGAATATGTTTGGTTAGCAGCACTAGGCTTTCTAGCGACTGCGGTTGGTTTACCCGTCATTACAATCATCGCATTGGCAAAAGTTGGCGGTGGTATTGAAGAGCTGAGTTCACCTATTGGTAGAGTTGCTGGTTTGCTGTTGGCGACAGTTTGTTATTTGGCTGTTGGTCCTTTATTCGCTATCCCACGGACCGCAACTGTCTCTTTTGAAGTAGGTATTGCCCCGCTTACCAGTACCGGCGAGTTACCCCTGTTTATCTACAGTCTTATCTATTTTGTGCTGGTAATTGCTGTTTCCCTTTACCCAGGCCGTCTGCTCGATACTGTCGGGCATGTGTTGGCACCCATCAAGATGTTAGCGCTAGGTATACTTGGTGTTGCTGCTTTACTTTGGCCAGCCGGTGATTCAATTCCCGCGATTGATGTTTATCAGCAAATCCCATTCTCCAGTGGTTTCGTCAATGGTTATCTGACGATGGATACTCTGGGAGCGATGGTGTTTGGGATTGTTATTGTTAACGCTGCACGTTCAAGAGGCGTTGCCTCATCTTCATTATTAACTCGTTATGCAATGTGGGCTGGTTTTATTGCTGGCTTTGGTCTGATACTGGTTTATCTTTCCTTGTTCAAATTGGGCGCTGGCAGTGGATCGTTAGTGCCTCATGCAGAAAATGGTGCGGTCATTTTGCATGCCTATGTTCATCATACTTTTGGTGGTGTTGGCAGTATTTTCCTGGCTGTGCTGATTTTTGTCGCCTGTATGGTGACTGCGGTTGGATTAACTTGTGCATGTGCTGAGTTTTTCAGCCGTTATTTGCCCCTGTCTTATCGTTCACTGGTTCTGATCCTTGGAGGATTCTCCATGTTGACTTCTAACCTTGGTTTGAGTCATTTGATTAAGATTTCTATACCGGTACTGACAGCTATTTATCCACCTTGTATTGTTCTGATTGTGTTGAGTTTCACGCTGTGCTGGTGGCACAATTTTACCCGCATTTTAGCTCCGGTAATGTTAATTAGTCTGATATTTGGTATTTTGGATGCGATTAAGTCATCCGAAGCATTAGTTTATTTGTTACCAAACTGGGCAACACATTTACCACTGGCGGATCAAGGGTTGGCTTGGTTAGCACCATCCCTGTTGGTTTTAGTTGTAGCTGGTATTTATGACCGTGTTTTAGGGCGTTCTGGTACCCGTGAGACTCAAATGCATCAGTGATGATGTCTGTTTCTCTGACTGTTTGCCATCGTCAAATGTTCAGGGAAAGTATGGGATGGGATTCCTGAAAAAAAGTATCCCATCCCGATATTTCCTGTACAGATTATACCCTCCAGATTTCAAGATGGATCGCGACGGTAAGGGAGCGAATCCCCGGGAGCATAGATAACTATGTGACCGGGGTGAGTGAGTGCAGCCAACAAAGAGGCAACTTGAAAGATAACGGGTATAGCTATTTTTTAATTATTTGGTCATTAGTAACCAATAGCCGCACCGGCCGGGCGTCGGACATCATTGGCACCATAAAAATGGTTTTCACGAACTTTACCTGATACGGCAGCATCATTGCCGGAAGAATTAGCAGCAGCGCCAGCGGTTTTAGGTAAACCAACCATAATCACTTCAGCAGCACCCCACGGTATCTGTTCCACCATCTTGTATCCCATTTTTTCTAGCAAGTTCAACGAGTCTTTAGAAATACCACGTTGCTCATAATAAACTTCATCGGGTAGCCATTGATGATGAATGCGGGGGCTATTAACTGCTTCTTGAGGAGGCATTCCGTGTTCAATGATGTTTAAGGCAGTTTGCAGGGTAATAGAGATAATACGAGAGCCGCCGGGTGAGCCCAGAACAAGGAATATCTTGTTGTCTTTTGTGACCAGTGTTGGGCTCATTGAGGATAGTGGGCGCTTACCAGGAGCAATAGAATTAGTCGCGCCTTGAATGAGACCATAAAGATTCTTTTCGCCAATTTTAGTGGTGAAATCATCCATCTCATCATTGAGGAAGAAACCTGTCCCGGGGGCGATGACGACAGCGCCAAAAAGTCCGTTGATCGTATAGGTGGTTGAAACCGCATTACCTTCTTTATCGACAATAGAGTAGTGCGTGGTTTCCGGTTTCTCATGAGGGCCAATACCGGGCTGAACATTCTCTGATAATGTTGCTTTGCCTGGCTCTATTTTTTTACGTAGAGATTCGGCATAACTCTTACTCAGTAAACGGTCGATGGGATTTTTAACAAATTCTGGATCACCAAGGTAAGTATTTCTGTCCATGTAGGCATGACGCATGGCTTCTGTCAGTGTATGAATATAATTAGCCGAGTTGAATCCCATGTCTTTAAGGTTGTAGCCTTCCAAGATATTCAGAATTTCACACATGGTCACTCCGCCTGAACTCGGTGGTGGTGAAGAGATAAATTTATAACCGCGATAGTGACAGGTGACAGGGGTTGTTTCTGAAATTTTATAGTTGGCAAAATCAGCTTCGGTAATAATGCCGCCGGATTTTTTAGCCGCTTCGGCGATCAGTTTAGGAATATTTCCGTGATAGAAAGCTTCCTGCCCTTTTTTGGCAATTAACTCCAACGTATTTGCCAGATCGGTTTGTATCAGCCTGTCGCCCGGTTGATAAGGAGAGCCATCTTTGCGTAGGAAGATGCGGGCTGCTTCTGGATCTTTGCGGAAGCGTTTGGTTGAGGTATCCAGAATATCAGTGTCTGCACGGGTCAGTATAAAACCTTCTCGTGCCAGCTTAATCGCAGGGGCCATGACTTGTTCACGGCTTAATTTGCCATATTTTTTTAGGGCGCTGTTCAACCCCATCACGGTTCCGGGCACACCGGCAGCACGGTAACCATATAAACTGGCTTCCTTAATAACATTGCCCTCTTTATCCAGATACATATCGGCACTTGCTGCATTTGGCGCGGTTTCGCGGAAGTTAATAAAAGTATTGGTACCATCAGCCAAATGAATTGTCATAAAACCACCACCACCGATATTTCCACAACATGGATTAACAACGGCTTGGGCATAGCCAACGGCAACGGCTGCATCAACTGCGTTTCCACCCATTTTGAGGATATCGACACCAACTTGTGAAGCAAGATGTTGGGCTGAAACGACCATCCCATTTTTAGCTTCAACAGCCGGTTGCGAAGCGGCATAAAGATGGGATGAGATAAGCAAAGATATGATTGCCAGTGGTGTTTTCCATGTTTTCGACATATTTTCGGCTCCTGTCTTTTGGCGAGGTTATTTGTGTCAGTTGTAATAAGCTGTTTTATACCCGTCATCTTTCAAGTTGCCTCTTTGTTGGCTGCACTCACTCATCCCGGTCACATAGTTATCTATGCTCCCGGGGATTCGCTCCCTTGCCGTCGCGATGCATCTTGAAATCCATAAGGTATATTTACACTGATTTTAATGTTAAACAATTGTAAATTTAATTATAAATGGCGATGGTTATCAGGATGAGGGAGTTTTTGTGCGCAAGGTGGCAAAATGAGGAATTTCAGCGATAAAAAACCAGCCGGAATAACCGACTGGTCTGAATATGAATAATATCTAAGGTTATAGTTTACCGGCGTTTTGAGACAAGTACTTAGCTACGCCATCTGGAGAGGCGCTCATACCTTCTTTACCTTTTTCCCACTGTGCAGGGCAGACATCACCGTGCTCTTCGTGGAATTGCAATGCGTCAACCATACGCAGCATTTCGTCAATGTTACGGCCCAGAGGCAGATCGTTAACGACTTGATGACGAACTACGCCGTTTTTGTCGATCAGGAAAGAACCGCGCAGAGCGACACCCGCATCTGGATGCTCAATGCCGTATGCTTTTTGAATGTCACGTTTCGTATCGGCAACCATTGCATATTTAACTTCGCCAATACCACCTTGATCGATAGGAGTTTTACGCCATGCGTTATGGACGAATTCAGAATCAAAAGAAACACCGATAACTTCAACACCGCGTTTTTTGAACTCTTCGTAGCGGTGATCAAATGCGATCAGCTCAGAAGGGCATACGAAAGTAAAGTCCATTGGCCAGAAAAAGATAACCGCAGGTTTACCATTCAGGTGTTTTTTCAGGTTGAAATTCCCAACTATTTCGCCGTTGCCGAGGACCGCTGCTGCTGTAAAGTCAGGGGCTTGACGAGTTACCAGAACCATGAGTTACTCCTGTAGTTTTACGAGGTTTATGTAAAAATTGGATATAGAATAAAGAATTAGCGTACACCAATAAAGGATAAAATACTAATCTTTGCAATAGATTTTACCTATTAATACTTTATTTTTATTTTCTTTACCTTAATAAAATAGGGGATTTTTGCAAAGGTTTATTCGGATTCAAATCAAGAGACTATTTCATTCTTACCTGAGTGTGCCGGTTTCTGTGTCCATCGGTGTTCATCATTATTCTCCAATATAGACAGGCAATTAGGGGTTATTGGAATAAGAGCTTACTGAAATAAGTTAAATAATTATGTTACTTAAACATTTATAAAATTTATATTATTGACTGTTTTGAGCAAAAATTTACATTTACTTAAACTATCAACTTTGATATCTATTGGGGATAAATATAAATTTATATTAACTTTCTAACGTGAAAAACAGAGGCAGAAATGAGAAATCTTAAAGACGCCAATAGGGAAAGACTTTTACAAATAAAACATGATGTGAATGAGTTGACGCGAGAAAATCCACATTTTTCCCTTCTGATTTCTCCCGTTTCAAGCAATATCCGGCTCATACTTTTGTATCCTATCCCTCCAAACAGCGTTTTGAAATGCTGTTAAATCATTTGCGTAAATTCACCGCCTGAACAATGAACTTATTCAGGATTGTAACCAGTGAAAATATTCTCAGCCTTTGGTTGTATGAATTTTTTTTGAATAATTGAAAGTAGCTGCGGTGTATCCATGACATCCTTAGATTAACAACCAAGGAAATACTATGACCACTGACATTCAGGAACAATTTGACAAATTAATAGAAAAAGCTTACGAGCTGTTCCCGCAAAATCTTGAGGTAGACAGCTATATTCAGCCCTGTGACTGCGACATTAAACCGATCTACCCGGTTCGCTATGCTTATGTGAACTTTTTCGGCAAAGAATTGGAAAAACCAGAAGCGCCCCCGGATATCCACACCCTGATGTTCTCTTCATCACTCCAACAAACCAAAGGCTATGCCGCCCGCCTCCTGCGTCCCGGCTGGATATACATTAAGGAAGAAGACCCGCTTACCGCTCGCGGCAGCAAGGCCCGCGGCTATTTGCATATTTTTAAATACTGCGTGTCAGAGAAAGAGGTTAACGGCAAAAAGCAGCGGGTAGAGAAATTCAAAAAATATATGTTCCTCAACCGCAGAGATGCCAGTGAAGGGCTTATCCCTGAGCCAGGCATTCGTGGCGAAGGCCATCCATTCCTGTTTGTTGCCAAAGATGTCATCAATATCAGTATCGCCTACAGTGAACACCCGTGGCACTCTTCGGTACTGGCTAAGATTGACAGCAGTCTTGAACTGCGGCAGAAAACCATGCAGTTCATCAATCTCGAACAGAAGCAATCCCCCTTTGCGGTTAACGCCTCAGACAAGTATTTTCGAAAACTGATTGTCGATTACAAAATCCGGCAGGAGCAGTTTGCCAACATCAAGGCCATCATTGAAAAAGACATCAATGAACTGGATTTGGCTGACGTCAGTATTGATACGCTGACCACTCAGGACAGCTACGAAATGGACGCCGGTAAGATTATCCAGGAAATCAACAGTTATCTGCACCTGAATGAACAGGCGCGGATTGTGATCCTGCATGACCCGGTAGGCCGTCAGCGGGACATTGTGGAAGCCTATTCTATTCTGAATTTGTGGCAACAGAGCTATAACGCCTCCAACATCTACCCACTGACCATCGGTTTCTATGTCGAAAAGCTCAAAGCCACCAAAAACCCGGAGCTGAAAAAGAAAATAGATGACAGTATTCATCAGGACCGCTGGAACAACGACTGGCCGAAATTGAAAAAAGTCACCGAAGATTTTAAAGCGCGTCAGGCGATGTTTATGAAACTGTTTGAAGCCTTTGCGGATAACCCGGACCTCAGTTATCAAGTCGGCGGGCTGCAAAATTACTTTCACTACTTCTTTTCACTGCAAGATGAAAAGGAGACGCTGGAAGAAGAGGACGCGCTGGAGTTTCGGTTTTTCAGTGAAATCCTCTCCGGTCTGCTCGGCAACCTGCAATCATCCTTGCCCGGCCAGCAGGTTTTAGCAAAGCTTGCGGCCAAAGAGTCAGACGGCAACGGGGATGGCAACTTCTGGCGCACCATTACCACCGGGGTTGTCACCGTACTGAATAACGACAAAGTAAAATCACCGATGCTTAAGGGCCCGTTTATTAGTGGCGTCGATAATATTCTGCTGGGGATGGGGACCTTTCTGGCAACCGTCTGCGCCTATACCAATCAGACAATTTATCAGGGTTCAAGTTATGTCCGGCAGATTCCCCAGAAAGCCATTGACCAGATAACCCAACAATTGGTTCCGGCCCTGTTATCCACGCTGGGGGTGGTGATTGAACCCAATGGCAGAGTGGCGCTTAGTGAACAGAGCTATCAGGAAGTGCTGAAACGGCTGGAATCGAAAACGAATCGCCACCGACCTGACCCAGCAATGCGTCAACAAGCTATCGGGGAACGGATGATTAACTGGAGTAAACGCCTGGAATCACTTGGCAATAAACCGGCGATAACTCTACCGGAAGTTAAGACCAGTGTGGACTCGCCGGTTCAGCTTTTTACCTTAGAAGGGGCTAATAAAGCCTCTATTGGTTTACTGTTTGATTCTTCATTGACCGGTGTCAGCCTGTTTCTCAATGCGTTTACCCTAGCCGATGTGGTTATGCAGACAGAATATGCCCGCAACAACCCGTTACAACCCGGACCTACCTATATGAATCTGCTGCGCTTTAGCACCGCAGTGATTGGTATGAGTGCCGATTTGACTTCCATAGGTTCAACGCTGGCTAGCAAAGTAAACTCCCCCATAGTGAAAGCTCTGATGAATGGGTCAAAAGTGCCAACCATCAATATCGCAATGGTCAATCAGTTCTCCCGTATTGCTGGTAGTGTGGCCGGATATTTAGGAGCAATTATCTCCTTCTATGATGCCAGTAACGCTTTCAAAGTGGGTAATAAAGTGGAGGGTTATGGCTTGGCAGCGATAGGAACAGGCTCCACCATTTTAACAACTGCAATCTGGATCGGAGCGGCGGTAGGCTCCTTCCTGACTGCGGGTGTACCTACTGCGATAGTCGTCGGGGCTAGTTTGCTTATCGGTGGCAGTATTGTACAAGCTAGCAGTGCCTGGTCAGATTTGGAGAAAGTGCTGAATAACTGTTTCTGGGGAGCAGGGGACGAATATGCTTTCTGGGGAGAAAATGGGAGACCTAAAATTTCCAAACAATTAGAAGTTGCTCGTGAAATGGATCATCTTACCAAAGATCACTTTCTTATAGAAAACCAAGAATTTCTAAATCTCTTTATCCAGCCACAACTGAAAATACATCAAGGCTTTGGGGTCACCACTTATTGTTTTACTCTACCTGCTTTTCAGATGAATCTCTCAAATATTCGAGGGATCTTTGTGACTTCACCCAAAACCTCTTATTGGGGAGAAAAAGTCGATTATATTGAGATTAACCGCCGCAAATATACTCCCGATGCTTTTCGCAATGCCAAATTCAAGGAAGCTCAGGAACAGGGAAAACTTACCCTAAATGGCGATACTGCAACACTAGAGATAGTAGTCCCTGAAACTATAGGAGTTTATTCACACATTAGTGAATTGTACTGGTATTATGAGAAATCGGAAGATATTCTCTCCCCTCTGCGCTATTTCTGGGGAGAAAAACCGACAACAGAAAATACCATTAAAGGCAGTTTTGACGGGGAACACATACTATGAAACAGCGATTAAAAAATTTACTCAAAAAATGGTTTCCCACTATCCATCCATTGCCAGCCAAACGGCTGGCCAGCTGGGAAAAAGAAATTCTGGCGGCACCACCAGATATTAAGGATGCAGAAACCATTAAGCACGTGGAGATATTGGACTACCTTGATAATAAAGAATGCCATATTCGTAATACTCAACGCCGCGCCCGGAGTATTGCTTTAATTCCGGTTACACTGGGGATTATTAGTAGCCTAGTGTTAAACATTAACGATTTTATGGAATCAAGAAAAAAAAGCGAAGATAACCTCTATCGTTGGATAGAATTAGTGAAAAAGAAATATGGCGAGGAATTTTATCTACGCAATGATTTACCCGATTATATGGAAGATGCCCGCTATATTGGCAACGACAAAGAGATCTCTCTAAGAAAATACCTGCATTACCGCTATACCTATTATGAAAATAGTAGTTATCTTTTCAAGGTCGATATAGGTTTTCTGTTACTTTATCTGCTGATTATCCCACCTTTTGTATGGGCTATGTTTTTTTTACGCCGACAAGCGCCATTAATTATCGATCGCGAACGGCAGATCTTTTATACTTGGTATAAAGGCAAAGCTTATGCCGCCCGCTATCCCCAAGTAGGCATGGCAGAAAAAACTAATATTCTGTTCTTCAAAGTTTATGGCCTAGACGAAAATAATAACCTTGTCGGGCGTGGTTTTATTCCTAACGTCAGCAGTTACTCTTTTGCTTTTTTAAGCAGTGGTAATGATAAAGGGTTAGCAGTGGCCTTTATGGTGAAATTCTTATTAAACGGCAAAGAAGCGGTCAGTAAGGTGGACTATAAACGCCGTGAGCCGCTTATCTGGTGGAGTAAAGATAAAAGACCCGCTGATTTAGAGGCACAAATTCCGTTGATTCTGGCCGAATTGGATCGCTTAGGTCCCCCTGATGAAGATCTTTCCGAATGAAGCAACGATTGAAAAATTTACTCAAAAAATGGTTTCCTACTATTCATCCATTGCCAGCCCAACGGCTGGCATGCTGGGAAAAAGAACTTCTGGCAGCACCATCAGATATTAAGGATGCAGAAACCATCAAACATGTGGAAATACTGGATCGCCTTAATGATAAGGAGTGCTGGGTTAGAAATCCCCAGCGCCGTTTCAGGAGTATTAACTTGATCCCAGTAACTCTGGGGATTATTAGCAGTCTGGTGTTAAACGTTAACGATTTTATTAAAACATGGCGGGCAGCGGAAAATAATCTGCTTTGGTCTGTTAACGATGCAAAAAAAGATTATGGCGAGAAGTTTTATTTGGATCCTGCTCTACCAGATTTTCTTAAAAAGTATGAATGCATTGCCCATGATAAAGAAATTTCCTTGAGAAAATACCTGTATTATCGCTATAACCATTATGAATATAGCAATAATATTTTAATAACTGATATGGTATTTTTATTGCTTTACCTACTGATTATTCCACCCTTTGTATATTGTATATTTTTTTGGCAGAGTCAGGCACCATTAATTATCGACCGTAAACGACAGATTTTCTACACTTGGCATAAAGGTAAAGCCTATGCTGCCCGTTATCCACAATTAGGTATGCTGGAAAAAACCAATATTCTGTATCTCAAAGTCTACGGACTGGATGAAAATAATAACCTTATCGAACGTGTTTTTATCCCTAATGTCAGCAGTTATACTTTTGCTTTTTTAAGCAGTGGCAATGATAAAGCTCTGGCAGTCGCCTTTATGGTGAAATTCTTATTAAACGGCAAAGAAGCGGTCAGTAAGGTCGATTATAAACGTCGTGGATCGCTTATCTGGTGGAGTAAAGATAAAAGCCCCGCCGATTTAGAAGCTCAAATTCCGTTGATTCTGGCAGAATTGGATCGCTTAGGTCCCCCTGATGAAGATCTTTCCGAATGAAGCAACGATTAAAACATTTAATCAAAAAATGGTTTCCTACTATTCATCCTTTGCCAGCCCAACGGCTGGCCCGCTGGGAAAAAGAAATTCTGGCAGCACCGCCAGATATTAAGGATGCAGAAACCATCAAACATGTAGAAATATTAGACTACCTTGATAATAAAGAATGTCATATTCGCAATACCCAACGCCGCGCTCGAAGTATTGCCTTGATCCCAGTAACACTGGGGATTATTAGCAGTCTAGTGTTAAACGTTAATGATTTTATAGAGTCGCGAAAAAAAAATGAAGCGTGGATACATAGTTGGGTAAATTTAGCTAAAAAAAATATGGTGAAGAGTTTTATCTGCGAAATGATTTGCCTGACTATATGGAAGATGCTCGTTATATCGGCAACGATAAGGAAATCTCTCTGAAAAAATACCTGTACTATCGCTATACCTTTTACCCAAGTAGTTCCCGGCTTCTCATAATTGATATAAGTTTCCTACTATTCTATCTCCTGATTATTCCACCTTTTGTATGGGCTATGTTTTTTTTACGCCGACAAGCACCATTAATTATCGATCGCGAACGGCAGATCTTTTATACTTGGTATAAAGGCAAAGCTTATGCCGCCCGCTATCCACAAGTAGGTATGGCAGAAAAAACTAATATTCTGTTCTTCAAAGTGTATGGACTGGACGAAAATAATAACCTTATCGGGCGTGGTTTTATCCCTAACGTCAGCAGTTATTCTTTTGCCTTCTTAAGTAGTGGCAATGATAAAGCTCTGGCAGTCGCTTTTATGGTGAAATTCTTATTAAACGGTAAAGAGGAGGTCAGTAAAGTGGATTATAAACGCCGTGAACCGCTTATCTGGTGGAGTAAAGATAAAAGACCTGCCGATTTAGAAGCTCAAATTCCGTTGATTCTGGCCGAATTGGATCGCTTAGGTCCCCCTGATGAAGATCTTTCCGAATGAAGCAACGATTGAAAAATTTACTCAAAAAATGGTTTCCCACAATTCATCCATTGCCAGCCAAACGGCTAGCACTCTGGGAAAAAGAAATTCTGGCAGTTCCTCCAGATATTAAGGATGAAAAAACCATTAAACATGTGGAGATACTAGACAACCTTAATAATAAGGAGTGCTGGGTTAGGAATCCTCAGCGTCGTTATCGGAGTATTGTTCTAATTCCCGTTACTTTGGGGATTATTAGTAGTCTGGTGTTAAATGTTAACGATTTTATGGAATCGAGAAAAAAAAATGAAGCGTGGATTCATAGTTGGGTAAACTTGGCGAAGAAAAAATATGGAGAAGAATTTTATCTACGGAATGATTTACCTGATTATATGGAAGATGCTCGTTATATTGGTGATGATAAAGAAATTTCACTAAGGAAATATTTATATTATCGTTATACTTTTTACCCAAGCAGCACCCGATTGCTCATAATTGATATAAGTTTCCTTCTGCTCTATCTATTGATTATTCCACCCTTTGTATATTGTATATTTTTTTGGCAGAGTCAGGCACCATTAATTATCGACCGTGAACGACAGATTTTCTACACTTGGCATAAAGGTAAAGCCTATGCTGCCCGTTATCCACAATTAGGTATGATGGAAAAAACCAATATTCTGTATCTCAAAGTCTACGGACTGGATGAAAATAATAACCTTATCGAACGTGTCTTTATCCCTAATGTCAGCAGTTATACTTTTGCTTTCTTAAGTAGTGGCAATGATAAAGCTCTGGCAGTCGCCTTTATGGTGAAATTCTTATTAAACGGCAAAGAAGCGGTCAGTAAGGTCGATTATAAACGTCGTGGATCGCTTATCTGGTGGAGTAAAGATAAAAGACCTGCCAATTTAGAAGCTCAAATTCCATTGATTTTGGCCGAATTGGATCGCTTAGGTCCCCCTGATGAAGATCTTTCCGAATGAAAGTTAGCGTTAGAAAGTCATTTCCTACTATTCATCTTATGCCAGCCAAACGGCTGGCACGCTGGAGAAAAGAAATTGTGATTGTATCTCTGGATATCAGGAATGAAGAAATCATTAAATATGCGAAAGTACCGTATTACCTGAATGATTTTTTGCTATCTGCATCCACGAATTATTTCGTAAGGATAATATGCAACAATAATGCTTATTGAGGTGGATAGTAAAAATCCTTATTTTCTGCTTTTTCCATCATATAGGGATAAAATTGCCAGAATAGTGTTTCAAAATCAGAGTAATGTTGTTCTATATCCTGAAATGATCCAGATAAAGCCGATAATTTGGGATGCCTTCGGGCCATGCCTGTTAATACATCTGCGATAAATGCAAGATCTGCATAGCGGATCAGCCAGTTTTGCGGCCATAAAAATTCATTCAGCTCCTGAAATTTTTCGGGAGTGTAATAAAGGTGAGGTTCAATCTGGTTGCGAGCATGGTGAATAAATGCCGGTAATGAGTGGGTAGGAACTAGTTTATCCCAATACAAGGAGAGGAAGTGATCCCAGATAATATCCAAAGTAATCGGCGCAACCCGTCGATATGGAGCACTAAACAAGTGACGGGCTTGAATAACCAATGGATGGGTATCTGTTAATACATCAACCCGCCGATGCATACGAATACCAGCAACCACATCAGCGCTGTATTGCCCCTCTGGATTACCGCGCACAAAATCTGCCATCAGATTTCCTAGTAAGGAGCTGTCAGCCAGAGTAGCTAAATGAAGGTGAGCGAGAAAATTCATTCGGTGATTATAATATAAATCCGTGAAGTTATGTGCTTATTTGTTGCACCCTCAGAGCTGCGGCACTAGACTAGTCCGCCTGTTTTTCTGAATGATTAAATATAATGCGTGTCTCCGATTTTACTTTTGAACTTCCTGACGAAATGATTGCTCATTACCCTCAACCACAACGCAGTGGCTGCCGTTTGCTCTCGCTTGATGGTGAAACAGGGGCATTAACGCATGGTGTTTTTACGGATGTTCTCGATAAGCTGAATGCCGGAGATTTACTGGTTTTCAATAATACTCGCGTCATACCTGCGCGTATTTTCGGCCGAAAAGTTACCGGCGGTAAGCTGGAAGTGCTGGTTGAACGGGTGTTGGATGATAAACGAGTACTTGCACATGTGCGTGCTTCTAAAGCGCCAAAAGAGGGAACTGAGCTGTTGTTGGGGGACAATGAAAGTCTTAAAGCAACCATGTTGGCCCGCCATGATAGTCTGTTCGAAATACGTTTTGATGATGAGCGCGATGTGTTGTCTATTTTGGATGACATCGGCCATATGCCTTTGCCGCCTTATATTAATCGTCCTGATGAAGAGGCAGACCGTGAGTTGTATCAGACTGTATACAGTGAGCGGCCCGGTGCGGTAGCTGCGCCAACCGCTGGTCTTCATTTTGATGAACCATTGTTGGAAGCGCTGCGTAAAAAGGGCGTGGAGATGGTTTTTGTGACATTGCATGTTGGTGCCGGTACTTTCCAACCAGTGCGAGTAGAGACTATTGAAGACCATATCATGCATGCCGAATATGCAGAAGTGCCACAGGATGTGGTTGATGCTGTGTTGGCATGTAAGGCGCGAGGTAACAAAGTTGTTGCCGTTGGCACAACGTCAGTGCGATCGCTGGAAAGTGCAGCAAAAGCCTGCCAGGATGGGTTAATTGCGCCGTTTTTTAATGACACGCAAATTTTTATCTATCCAGGGTTTGAATATCAGGTTGTGGATGCGTTGATTACTAATTTCCATTTGCCGGAATCGACACTTATCATGTTGGTTTCTGCGTTTGCGGGTTATAAAAATACGATGAGTGCCTATAAAGAGGCGGTTGCAGAAAAATACCGTTTCTTTAGTTACGGTGATGCTATGTTTATTCGTCGGAATCCCTTCGCTTGCAAGGAAAAGATTTCTTAATTCAATGTAATGATTATGGCATTGACTGGAATATATTGTTGAAGTTGTTGTAAATAGGGTTATGTGAATATCTCAGCTCAACGGTAAATTTCAACTTTGTCTGGTTTTGAACAACAGCATCGGACTGTTTATCTGATGCCTGGAGGTTAAGTGAAATTTGAATTACAAACTACTGACGGTCAAGCGCGTCGTGGTCGTCTGATTTTTGAGCGTGGCGTGGTAGAAACGCCGGCATTTATGCCTGTTGGGACTTATGGCACGGTAAAAGGGATGACACCGGAGGAGGTAAAGGAAACCGGTGCGCAGATCCTGCTGGGCAATACTTTCCATCTGTGGCTACGTCCAGGGCAGGAAATCATGAAACTTCATGGCGATCTGCATGGATTTATGCAATGGCATGGCCCAATCTTGACGGATTCAGGCGGTTTTCAGGTATTCAGCCTTGGCGCAATGCGTAAAATCAAAGAAGAAGGTGTACATTTCCGTAACCCAATCAATGGTACTCCGGTTTTCCTTAGTCCAGAAAAATCGATGGAAATCCAGTATGATTTGGGTTCTGATATTGTCATGATTTTTGATGAATGTACGCCATATCCTGCTGATTGGGATTATGCAAAACGTTCGATGGAGATGTCCTTACGTTGGGCGGCGCGTAGTCGTAAGCGTTTTGATGAATTACAGAATAAAAACGCGTTGTTTGGTATTATTCAGGGAAGTGTTTACGAAGATTTACGTGACATCTCAGTAAAAGGTCTGGTAGAGATTGGTTTTGATGGATACGCTGTAGGCGGTCTGGCGGTAGGGGAGCCTAAAGAGGATATGCACCGTATTCTTGAACATGTCTGTCCGCAAATCCCGCAAGATAAACCGCGTTATCTGATGGGCGTGGGGAAACCGGAAGATTTGGTGGAGGGAGTTCGTCGCGGCATTGATATGTTCGATTGTGTGATGCCAACCCGAAATGCCCGTAATGGTCATCTTTTTGTGACCAATGGTGTGATTAAAATCCGTAATGCCAAACATAAAGAGGATACTTCTCCTCTGGATGAGCAGTGTGACTGTTATACTTGTCGGAATTATAGTCGGGCATATTTGCATCATCTCGATCGTTGTAACGAAATTCTCGGTGCAAGGCTGAATACTATCCATAATTTGCGGTATTATCAGCGCCTGATGGCTAAGATTCGTCAAGCTATCGAAGAAGGTAATCTTGAACAGTTTGTTGAAGATTTTTATCAACGGATTGGTAAACCCGTTCCGGCATTAAGTATTTGACTTAAGTAGTGATTGACTGGTTTCGGTGTGTATAGCATATTGCGGCTGGTTTTTGATTACTATTGAATTTGATAACAATGAGGGAAGTTTAATGAGTATTATTTCTGAAGCAGCAGCATCTGCTGGCGCACCGGCTCAGGGAAGCCCATATTCTTTGATCATCATGCTGGTTGTTTTCGGCTTGATTTTCTACTTCATGATCCTGCGTCCACAACAGAAACGTACTAAAGAACACAGAAAGCTGATGGATTCTATTTCCAAAGGTGATGAGGTGATGACCAATGGTGGTTTGATTGGTCGTGTCACTAAAGTTTCTGACACGGGGTATATCGTTGTAGCACTGAATGAGACTACTGAAGTGACCATTAAACGTGATTTCGTCGCTGCCGTTTTACCGAAAGGTACAATGAAAGCTTTATAATTTCTGATTTTCCCGAAGGGAACTGCCGTGCTAAACCGTTATCCTTTGTGGAAGTATCTGATGCTGATCGCTGCGATCCTCATCGGTTTGCTTTATGCACTTCCCAACCTTTATGGTGAGGATCCGGCTGTACAAATCACTGGCGCGCGAGGCATTGCCGCCAGTGAACAAACGCTGGCCCAAGTCCATAATGTTTTAGAAAAAAATCAAATCGCGAGTAAATCTGTTGCGCTGGAAAATGGCGCTATTCTTGCTCGTTTCAATAATTCCGATATTCAACTTCGTGCCCGTGAAGTATTGATGTCCGCATTAGGTGATCAATACGTGGTGGCATTGAACCTGGCACCAGCAACACCAACCTGGTTAAGTAAGGTTGGTGCCGAGCCAATGAAACTAGGTCTCGATTTGCGAGGAGGGGTGCACTTCCTAATGGAAGTGGATATGGAAACGGCATTAGGTAAACTGCAAGAGCAGAATATTGATGGCCTGCGCACTGATTTGCGTGAAAAAGGTATTCCTTATTCCACTGTCCGTAAAATTGATAATTACGGTGTAGAAATTCGCTTCCGTGATGAAAAAGCGCGTGCTGAGGCGGAAAACTATCTTACAGGTCGTCACCGTGATTTAGTTTTCAGTATTGGAACCAATAACACTCTGAAAGCGGTGATGAGCGATGAACGTCAGCGCGAAGCCCGTTCTTATGCGGTGCAGCAGAATATTACCATCTTGCGTAACCGTGTTAATCAATTGGGTGTGGCTGAGCCTTTGGTTCAGCGTCAGGGCGCTGACCGTATCGTGGTTGAATTACCGGGTATTCAGGATACGGCTCGTGCAAAAGAGATTCTTGGCGCGACAGCAACGTTGGAATTTCGTCTGGTCAATACCAGCATTGATTCTACTGCGGCTGCATCAGGCCGTGTGCCAGGTGATTCTGAGGTGAAGGACACCCGTGATGGTAATCCGGTTGTGCTATACAAGCGTGTTATTCTGACCGGTGATCACATTACAGATTCAATCTCGGATGCCGATGAATATGGTAATCCACAGGTGAGTATTTCACTGGACAGTGCCGGTGGCACAGCGATGTCTAATTTCACCAAAGATAATGTTGGTAAGCCAATGGCAACATTGTTTGTGGAATATAAAGACAGCGGTAAGAAAGATGCTAACGGTCGGGCGATGTTAGTTAAACATGAAGAAGTGATTAACATTGCTAATATTCAGACTCGTCTGGGGAACAATTTCCGTATCACGGGCCTTTCCAACGCAACCGAAGCACGTCAGTTATCCTTATTGTTGCGTGCGGGGGCTTTAATTGCGCCGATTCAGATTGTGGAAGAGCGTACCATTGGGCCAACCCTTGGTTTGCAAAACATTGAACAAGGTTTAGAGGCTTGTCTGTGGGGCTTAATTGCTTCAATTCTGTTTATGGTGATTTACTATCGCAAATTCGGTGTGATTGCGAGCAGTGCGTTGTTGGCTAACTTGGTGCTGATTGTCGGTATCATGTCTCTGTTGCCAGGGGCGACGTTAACCATGCCGGGGATCGCTGGTATTGTGTTAACGCTGGCGGTGGCGGTTGATGCTAACGTGCTGATCAACGAGCGTATCAAAGAAGAATTGCGTAATGGCCGGACAGTGCAACAAGCGATACATGAAGGCTATAAAGGGGCTTTCTCTAGTATTATTGACGCTAACCTGACCACGTTGATTACTGCGATCATTCTTTATGCTGTTGGTACCGGGTCAATTAAAGGCTTTGCGATAACAACGTCAATTGGTGTCGCGACTTCTATGTTCACCGCTATTGTAGGTACTCGTGCAATCGTCAATCTGCGCTACGGCGGTAAGCGTATTAAGAAGCTGTCAATTTAAGGAGCACGTTGTGGCACAGGATTATACTGTTGAACAATTGAACTACGGTCGTAAAGTCTATGACTTTATGCGCTGGGACAACGTTGCTTTCGGAATTTCGTTGCTGCTGTTGGTAGCTTCTGTTTTTATGATGGCAACCCGCGGGTTTAACTGGGGGCTCGATTTTACCGGTGGTACGGTAATTGAAATCAAACTCAGTCAATCTGCTGATCTGGATAAGATGCGTGATAGCCTGGCAAAAGCGGGTTTTGAAGATCCGCTGTTGCAAAATTTCGGTAGTAGCCGTGATGTGATGGTGCGTATGCCACCAGTTACGGGAGCGGCTAATGAGGAACTGGGTAAAAAGGTTATTAAGGTCATTAATGACACCATTGATAAAGATGCGAGTGTCAATCGTATTGAAATTGTTGGGCCGAGTGTCGGTGCTGAACTCGCCCAAGATGGTGCAATGGCGTTGTTGGCGGCGCTTATCTGTATCTTAATTTATGTTGGCTTCCGTTTTGAATGGCGTTTGGCATTGGGAGCGGTTCTCGCGCTTGCTCATGACGTCATCATCACGCTAGGGGTTCTGTCGCTGTTCCATATCGAGATTGACTTGACCATTGTGGCATCTCTGATGTCGGTTATCGGTTACTCATTGAATGACAGTATCGTGGTTTCTGATCGTATCCGTGAAAACTTCCGTAAGATCCGCCGTGGCACGCCGTATGAAATTATGAACGTCTCTCTGACGCAAACATTGAGTCGTACAATCATGACATCCGCGACTACCTTACTGGTGGTGCTGATGTTGTATATTTTCGGCGGCGCGATGTTGAAGGGTTTCTCACTAGCGATGTTAATCGGTGTTTCTATCGGTACGATATCTTCTATCTATGTTGCTTCCGCTTTGGCGTTGAAACTGGGTATGAAGCGTGAACACATGATCCAGCAAAAAGTTGAGAAGGAAGGGGCTGATCAGCCATCTTTATTGCCTTAATTATTCTCCCTTAATGCTGTTCAAACACCCTGTGAGTATCCGGCTGACAGGGTGTTTTTTATTCAGATTAAGGATAAACTGTAAATTTAGTTTGGATTAACCATCAGGAAACGATATGCATTGCCCATTTTGTGCTGCTGTTGATACCAAAGTGATAGACTCTCGTTTGGTCGGGGATGGATCGCAGGTGCGCCGTCGGCGTCAGTGTCTTGAGTGTCATGAACGATTCACCACTTTTGAAATGGCTGAGCTGGTTATGCCTAGAGTAATAAAAAGTGACGATATCCGAGAGCCGTTTGATGAAGAAAAATTGCGCCGTGGTATGCAAAAAGCATTGGAGAAGCGCCCGGTTAGTTCTGATGATGTAGAAATGGCGATTAGCTATATTAAATCTCAGTTACGTGCTACCGGTGAGCGGGAAGTTCCATCCAAAATGATTGGTAATTTGGTCATGGATGAGTTGAAGAAATTGGATAAAGTTGCTTATATCCGTTTTGCTTCTGTCTATCGCAGCTTTGAAGATATTCGTGAATTTGGTGAAGAGATTGCTAAATTACAAGGTTGAGCCAGTGAATAATGATAAAAAGTATATGGCGCGCGCTTTGGAATTGGCGCGTCAAGGTCGCTTTACCACGTCACCTAATCCTAACGTCGGTTGCGTGATTGTACGTGATGGGCAGATTGTTGGAGAAGGTTTTCATTTACGTTCTGGCGAGCCGCATGCTGAGGTTCACGCTTTACGGATGGCCGGAGATAAAGTTAAAGGCGCAACTGTTTATGTCACGCTTGAGCCGTGCAGTCATCATGGTAAGACACCGCCTTGTGCCGATGCGTTGATTGCGGCTGGCGTTAGCCGTGTGGTTGCGGCGATGCAGGACCCTAATCCACAGGTAGCAGGAAGAGGGCTTTATAAGCTGCAACAGGCTGGTATTGCAGTAGAACATGGGCTGATGATGGAGCAAGCTGAATCTCTCAACCGGGGATTTTTGAAGCGGATGCGTACCGGGTTCCCGTATGTTCAGTTGAAGATGGCTTCTTCTCTTGATGGGCGAACGGCGCTGATTTCTGGCGAAAGTAAATGGATTACATCGCCTCAAGCTCGCTATGATGTACAAAAATTCCGTGCGCAATGTAGTGCGATTCTGAGTTCCAGTAGTACTGTGCTGGCTGATGATCCTCACTTGACAGTTCGTTGGAGTCAATTGGACGCAGAAACTCAGGCGATTTATCCCGAGGAAAATCTTTGTCAACCAGTACGTGTTATTATTGACAGTCAGAATCGTGTTGGCCCTCAGCATCAGGTGATACAACAGCCCGGTTATTGCTGGCTGGCTCGTACTAAAGCAGATGAGCATGACTGGTCTGAAAATGTAGAACAGATACTGTTACCTGCTCATGGTGTTGGGGTAGATTTAGTGTCATTGATGATGCAGTTAGGGAAGCGCCAGATCAATACGGTCTGGACTGAGTGCGGAGCATCACTGGCGGGGGCATTGCTAACTTTAGGGTTGGTGGATGAACTGGTTCTTTACGTTGCGCCAAAAGTGCTAGGTGATACGGCTTGTGGTTTGTTTACTATTCCTGCACTCAAAAGTCTGGCAGAGGCACCGGAATTTGACATTTTTGATATACAGCAAGTGGGGCCTGATCTTCGCCTACGTCTGCGGCCTGTATACTGACTGAATATGTGAGTGTGGATTAATTTACCTGTTTTTATGCTCCGCTGCTAAATCGGCAGGCGCAGCTAACAAAAGAATATGATAGAATCCGCCCCCCTGCGGATATGAACAGATAGAAGGAAGGTTATGAACGTAATCAAAGGTGTTGTTGCAGCTCCACAAGCTCGTGTGGCGATTGCCATTGCACGCTTTAACAACTTCATTAATGACAGTCTGTTAGGAGGCGCGATAGATGCGCTTGAGCGTATCGGTCAGGTTGCCTCAGAGAATATCACTGTTGTCTGGGTTCCTGGTGCTTACGAGTTACCATTGACAGTGAAGACATTGGTCGAAACCCAAAAATATGACGCCGTTGTCGCGCTAGGTACAGTTATCCGTGGTGGTACCGCTCATTTTGAATACGTTGCTGGTGAATGCAGTTCTGGTCTGTCCAATGTGGCGATGTCCAGTGAAATCCCAGTGGCATTTGGTGTTCTGACCACAGAAAGCATTGAACAGGCGATTGAGCGCGCTGGAACCAAAGCGGGTAATAAAGGCGCAGAAGCCGCATTAACCGCACTGGAAATGGTCAATGTAATTAATGCCATTAAAGGCTGATTTTAGTTTTAATTAAGGGGAATCTTGTGAAACCTGCTGCTCGTCGTCGTGCTCGTGAGTGCGCTGTTCAGGCTATATATTCATGGCAATTATCTGGCAATAGCGTTGCTGATGTTGAATTACAGTTTCTGTCGGAGCAGGACGTCACTGGTGTTGACGTAACCTATTTTCGTGAATTGCTGTCAGGAGTAGCTGTGAATGCAGTTAAGCTGGATGCTTTGATGGCTCCTTATCTTTCCCGTCAGCTCGAAGAGTTAGGTCAGGTAGAAAAAGCCATTTTGCGTGTTGCTATGTTTGAACTAAGTTATCGTGATGATGTCCCTTATAAAGTGGCTATTAACGAAGCTATCGAGTTGGCAAAAGTCTTCGGTGCTGAAGATAGTCACAAATTCGTGAACGGAGTACTGGATAAGTCTGGTCCGGCAGTGCGCAGAAAAAGATAAGCGACTGCTTGTCGGGTTTTTCCCACCGTAGACGATGATTTGTAAGGCCGGGGTACCGGCCTTATGTTCATGATCATCAGTAACTTTTTGGGATTTTATTATGGCATGTGGCGAATTTGACCTCATTGCACGTTATTTTGATCGCCAGGAGACTAACCGGCGTGATGTGAATTTAGGTATTGGTGATGACTGTGCACTGATGACACTGGCCGATAAACAACAATTGGCGGTTAGTACGGATACCTTAGTTTCAGGCGTTCATTTTTTACCTGATACCTCCCCTGAAGATTTAGCTTACAAATCTCTCGCTGTGAATCTTAGTGATCTGGCTGCTGTCGGTGCTGATCCTGCCTGGCTTTCATTGGCATTAACATTACCGGAAGTGGATGAGCGTTGGCTGAGTAGTTTCAGTGACAGTCTGTTTGAGCAGTTACGTTATTATGGTATGCAGCTTATTGGTGGTGACACTACTCGCGGCCCCATGAGTCTGACGTTAACGATTCATGGTTTAGTTCCCGCTGGCAGAGCGCTACGGCGTACTGGCGCAAAAAATGGCGATTGGATTTATGTAAGTGGCTCGTTAGGCGATAGTGCGGCGGGTTTGGCCCTGTTACAAAACCGTCTGCAAATTTTTGATCCGGTATCTCACAATTGGTTTGTTCAGCGCCATCTCAGGCCACAACCTCGTATTTTGCAAGGTCAAGCACTACGTGGCTTGGCAACATCAGCTATTGATTTGTCTGATGGTTTGATTTCTGATTTGGGCCACATTCTGAAAGCCAGCCGATGTGGAGCCAGAATAAATCTGGATGCGATTCCTTACTCTGATGCGATGAAACAGTATGTTGAACCACAACAAGCTTTGATGTGGGCTTTGAGTGGTGGGGAAGACTATGAACTATGTTTTACCGTTCCGGAAAGGAATCGTGGCGCGTTGGAAATTGCGTTGGCGCATACCGGCGCTGGTTTTAGCTGTGTTGGACAGATTATGGCGGAATCGGAGGGAGTTCGTTATTACAGCAATAATAAAGAGATTAAATTAGATCTAAAAGGGTTCGATCACTTTATTACCGAGGAAGCACATGGATAAGGCAAAGCGTCGTTTACGGATGAGTAATCCCTGGCATCTATTAGCGACAGGTTTTGGTAGTGGGCTGTCGCCGGTTGTGCCGGGGACAATGGGATCGGCGGCGGCTATTCCATTCTGGTTATTACTGGTCCAGTTTCCGGAATGGATTTGCTGGTTGGTTATTATTGTCGGGATGTTTTTCGGCATAATGATTTGTCAGCGTACTTCTGATGATATGAAGGTTCATGACCACGGTAGTATTGTCTGGGATGAATTTATCGGTATGTGGATCACATTTATGGCAATCCCTGTGGTTAACTGGCAGTGGGTTTTAACTGGTTTTATAGTATTCCGTATTCTGGATATGTGGAAACCGTGGCCAATTCGCTGGTTTGATCGCTATGTTCATGGCGGATTAGGCATCATGTTGGATGATATTATCGCGGGTGTATTTTCTTTCGTTATCGTTTGGTTATTGGCGTTTTATCAGGTTTTGACTTTTTGAGGTACGGTGTATTGATTGTTAAGCCTATTGAGATTGTCACTGAAAGGTAATATCTCAACTCAACCCTACGATAATACTACAAAAATCAGCATGTACGAGGTATTAAATGGGTATTGAAACTTATGTTCGCACACGCATAGACCCGGTAATTAAGCAAGAGTCAACCGATGTTTTAGCCGATATTGGGATTAAAATGTCTGACTTTTTACGCATTGCTGTAACGATGGTAGCCAAAGAAAAGGCACTACCTTTCGAGATCAAGAAAATCCCTAACAGAGTTACTGTTGAGGCTATGAATGAGGCGAGAAGTTCAATGAATGCACGTTTTAACGATGCGGATGATTTAATTCATGACATTGAAAAAGACTTCGGCAAGTAAGTGAGTTGGCCCGCCGAGACTTAAAATTTCTACCGAAATATTGACGGGAGAAAGATCTGAATAAGATCTTTTTTCTTATTACTAATGCTCTTTCTATCAGTAGAGTCATTGTAAATAAGTAATCCACCATCATCAGTTCTATATCAGTTCTATTCTGGTTGGTTGATCACTCTATATCAAATAATGCTCGGGGGAATCCATCATTATTAGGTAGCCCCATTGCTGTTAAATTGCATCCGGGTAGTTCTGGCTTGCTATCTATTAAATCTGCTACAGTGGATATCCATTTTGAACTTGGGCCGATCTCTTTAATCAAGAACCATAATATAGCAATCATGCCGTACATTCTTTCATAGGAATCATCAGTTAATCCTAATTTATTAAAAAAAGGATGATTTGGTAGTGGCTTTAGTTTTGGTTCGTTAACTTTATTCCAAATCCGGGAGTGATGTGCGCATCGATTCCTAAGTACATTCATTGCACTTAGCCAGTTCTGTAATATTGGGCCATTTCCTGGGGGAATGTTTAACCTAGCAAGAATATTATTCCTGTATTTATCTTTAATCATAGCGTAATATTTCGACATTAGACCAAAGTCCCAAATTTCAATAACTACCCAGAATGGTATTCCTTTATATCGTCTTTCATGCCATTTGATAAAATCCTCTCGGCTTTTTGATATCTCTTTTGAATGTTTTTCTAGCCATTCATTTCTTGAGCTATTTCTACCATTTTTATGTGGTACTAGATGCTTTGGATTGATAAATGAATCATCAAAATAAGCAAGAGGGCTATATTTGCCTATCTCATGAGCAATAACTGAGCGGACAAAAACTTCTATGCGCTCTAAAGCATCCATTATTTGAAGCCTTAATCGTTTGTCGAATAGATAAAGATCATAAACTGCCTCAAATTTTACTCCGGGGCGAAAATTATCTGTGCGAATAGAGATATTATCAGTAGTAATATGAGGAATTCTGCATGGATACCAAAATCCTGACAATCGATAATAGCCAACTTGAGCTATTTTTCTAATAGCATAGTTACGATCAGTAATATTCATACCTCGAAATTGTAATAGATCGACTAGTTTGTCATATTCTTTATGAACTTTGACCGGTTCAGTCATAGCGCTGCAATTCTCATAGTTCGAATATAAGAAGGCCCAGCCATAACAATCATCTCATTAAGTAAGATTTAAGCCAGGGGGCCGGGCTCAGTTGTAGCTAATTTATACTAATTAAAGGATAAAAACAATGGTGTGTTTATCGATTTTACCTATCAATGTTTGTCAATTTCTTGTATTTATCTTTAGTCATCCCTACTCTATTTCAGAGGGATGAAAGAAGTATTGAGGAGAAGTTTTATATTGTAGCATTAACCTATGTACCGTATTGGAGTTTTTTATAATGTGATTGCGTGCTATATTGTTTTCTAAAATATATTTTAGCTAATTGATAATCTGTTTTTACAGGCTCTGTTCTTGTTGTTTAAATATATTTACTTATAGAGTTAAAGTGTTTATTTTACCTATTTACCTATTTACCTATTTACCTATTTACCTATTTACCTATTTACCTATTTACCTATTTACCTATTTACCTATTTACCTATTTACCTATTTACCTATTTACCTATTTACCTATTTACCTATTTACCTATTTACCTATTTACCTATTTACCTATTTACCTATTTATCTATTTATCTATTTATCTATTTATCTATTTATCTATTTATCTATTTATCTATTTATCTATTTATCTATTTATCTATTTATCTATTTATCTATTTATCTATTTATCTATTTATCTATTTATCTTTGTATGTCATTTTTTCTGAGAGCTATCCATGTTCATTTACAACAATTATACTTGCAGGTGTAATTGTTATATTTAAAGTCAATAGGTTATTATTTAATTGATAATGAATTCGTATTTACTATAGAAAATAAAATTCACAAAGATATTAATTATAACATTCCAATCTTTCATAATTAGTCTGAAGATTATATCTATTTTCATCAGTAAATAAGTTATATGGTTAATTAACCATATTTTCATATATGATAGTAAGGATAATAGAATAAATATCCTATTACCCTTATACACTCAGGAAAATAGCCTTTTATTGATGCTATTTTGAATACCTGCGGCATCGAGCCCTAAATCCGCTCTGATTTCTTCCTGGCTACCTTGTGGCACAAATTGGTCAGGCAAGCCAATATTCAGAATTTGCACCAGGCGGCCTTCCTGCATTAGTAATTCATTAACGCCGCTTCCTGCGCCGCCCATAATGGCATTTTCTTCCAAAGTAACCAATAAATCATGGTTATCAGCCATTTCTAATATCAACTCTTTATCCAGTGGTTTGACAAAACGCATATCAGCAACAGTCGCGTCCAGTGATTCTGCTGCTGTTATTGCATCGGGTAACAGAGTGCCAAAATTCAGGATTGCTACTTTCTTACCCTGACGGCGAATAACACCTTTGCCAATTGGCAATTGTTCAAATGGTTGTCGTTCCGCCCCCGTCCCGGTTCCTCGTGGATAGCGCACGGCTACTGGACCTTGCTGATAATGATAGCCAGTGTGTAGCATCTGGCGGCATTCGTTCTCATCACTGGGTGCCATAATGACCATGTTGGGGATGCAACGAAGGAATGAGAGATCAAAAGCACCTTGATGTGTCTGACCATCAGCACCCACGATACCGCCGCGATCTATTGCAAATAAAACAGGCAGATTCTGAATGGCGACATCATGAATAACCTGGTCATAAGCACGTTGGAGGAATGTCGAATAGATTGCGACAATTGGCCTGTAACCACCAATTGCCAAACCTGCGGCAAAAGTCACGGCATGTTGTTCTGCAATGGCGACATCAAAGTATTGATCAGGATATTCGCGGGAAAAACGCACCATACCAGAGCCTTCACGCATGGCGGGTGTGATTGCCATCAGTTTTTTGTCGTTAGTGGCCTCTTCGCATAACCAGTCTCCAAAGATTTTGGAGAAAGTAGGGCGGTTGTCTGAGCTTTTAGGTAATGCGCCAGTGGTCGGATCAAATTTAGGCACCGCATGCCAACTGATAGGATCTTTTTCGGCGGGGGCATAGCCGCGACCCTTTTTGGTCATGATGTGTAATAGTTGTGGCCCTTTCAACTCACGCATATTTTTCAGCGTTTGGGTCAATGTCAGTACATCATGTCCGTCGATGGGGCCAATATAATTAAAGCCTAATTCTTCAAATAGCGTGCCAGGAACAACCATGCCTTTGATATGTTCTTCGGTTTTTTTCAGGAGTTCTTTAATCGGCGGTAGGTTGGAAAAGACTTTTTTCCCACCTTCCCGCAACGTGGTGTAGAGTTTACCGGATAGAAGTTGAGCTAAGTGGTTGTTTAACGCACCAACGTTCTCTGAGATGGACATTTCGTTATCGTTAAGAATAACTAACATATCCGGGTCGATATCCCCGGCATGGTTCATCGCTTCGAAAGCCATACCTGCTGTTATTGCGCCATCACCGATAACACAAACTGTACGACGGCTTTTGCCTTCGCGTTGAGCGGCAATTGCCATACCTAATCCAGCACTGATAGAGGTTGATGAGTGACCGACACATAAGGCGTCGTATTCACTTTCATCTCGCCACGGGAAAGGGTGAAGCCCATTTTTTTGACGAATCGTATCAATACGATCTCGGCGTCCTGTCAGGATTTTGTGAGGATAAGCCTGATGGCCGACGTCCCATACCAATTTGTCAAAAGGTGTTTTATAGACATAATGCAACGCCACAGTCAGCTCAACGGTGCCAAGACCGGAGGCAAAATGACCACTAGAGCGACTGACACTGTTTAGCAGGAATTGCCGAAGTTCATCACATAACTTCGGCAGGCTCTCTTTTGGTAACATACGAAGTTCTTCAGGATTTTCCGCTAATGCCAATGTTGGGTATTTGGCTATATCAATGCTCATTTGATGCTCGTTAAGAAGTGTTTATTAATAGCGCTGCCAGTGGGTAAATTTACCGGCAGACCTTAGTTGTTACGTTCAATGATAAAACTGGCAAGTGCGCGCAGCATTGCTGTGTTATAAGATTTATCTTCCAGTTTATTCAAAGCTTGTAATGCTTCTTGATACAGTTCGTATGCTTTTTTCTTTGCTTGTTCTAACCCCAATAATGCAGGGTAAGTACTTTTTCCTAGCTGTTGGTCACTGCCTTGACGTTTTCCTATCATTTCGGTATCGCCAATGACATCAAGAATATCGTCCTGAACTTGGAATGCGAGACCTATGGCTTGGGCATACTGATCCAATTCAGGCAGGGCATCATGCCCACGTTGACCTGCGCCATATGCGCCCATTCTGATCGCGGAACGAATAAGTGCGCCCGTTTTATGGCGATGAATTTGTTCCAGCATATGGAGATCGATGTGCTTGCCTTCTGCCGCCAAATCCAAGGCTTGGCCGCCACACATACCGGCAATGCCACTGGCGGTTGCCAGTTCCGCAAGCATTTCAAGGCGATCTGCTGTTGTAACATCTGGCATTTCTCTTTTAGAGAGGATTTCAAACGCCAGCGCCTGTAATGCATCTCCCGCCAGAATCGCGTGAGCTTCACCAAATTTTATGTGGCAGGTCGGTTGTCCTCGGCGTAAATCATCGTTATCCATCGCCGGTAAATCGTCATGAATTAATGAAAAGGCGTGGATACATTCAACGGCTGCTGCTGGAGCATCCAAATTATTTGCGGATAATCCAAACATTTCACCAACGGCATACACTAAAAATGGGCGCAGACGTTTACCACCGAGTAAAGTACCGTGTTGCATTGCGTGAACTAGTGGGTTGTCTGCAAATGCCAGTGAAGATAGTGTGCTTATCAGAACGTTATTGACTCGTTGTTGACAGATTTTAAGCTGTTCTTTAAATTGGGTTGAATTTTGTTCAGACATAGGCTTATTCAGTATCCGGGGAGAAATGGCTCAGTGGAGATTGGGCATCATCGTTAAGCAGAATCTGCACTCGCTGTTCTGCTTGTTGCAAGGTCTGTTGCCCTTGGCGGGCTAATTGAATACCACGCTCAAACTCGCTTAGAGCTTCTTCCAGTGCCAGTTCACCTGATTCCAGCCGGGCGACGATCTGTTCCAGCTCTTTTAATGAGCTTTCAAATGTCATTGCCGGTGCAGTTTTTGGCGTACTGTTGGTACTTTCTGATATTGCATTTTTCTTTGGCATAATTTTTTACTATTTACAGAGTTCGCCTAAGGGTTGCAGACTATCTTATTATGCTGGTGCAAACAAATCTTTAACTGATTTTGCGTTTTTTCCGCGCTATATCACGAGATAGTGTTATACTTCGCGGCCTGATTTGACAACCAAGACATACCATCAATTTTTTTTATCAAAACGCCTAACTACTACTATAACTCACTATGAAGTTTATTATTAAATTATTCCCAGAAATCACGATCAAGAGCCAAACTGTTCGTTTGCGCTTTATTAAAATTCTCGCTAGTAATATTCGCAATGTGCTGAAAACGTTAGGAGATAATATTGCAGTGGTTCGCCATTGGGATAATATCGAAGTTCGTACTAAAGATGAAAACCTTGGCGCTCAAATTTGTGATGCGCTGACACGTATTCCCGGTATTCACCATATTCTGCAAGTAGAAGAGCGTGAGTTTCGTGACATGCATCATATCTTTGAACAAGCTTATGAAGCTTATGGCGAATCGCTCCACAATAAGACATTTTGCGTGCGGGTAAAGCGCCGCGGTAAACATCAATTTACTTCTAATGAAGTAGAACGCTATGTTGGTGGCGGTTTAAACCAGCATATTGAATCCGCGAAAGTAAAACTTAATCATCCTGATGTTACCGTCAATTTGGAAATTGATCAGGATGTGCTGATTTTGGTGAAAGCCCGTTATGAAGGGATTGGTGGTTTTCCTATCGGAACGCAGGAAGATGTATTATCTCTAATTTCTGGCGGTTTTGATTCTGGTGTTTCCAGCTATATGCTAATGCGCCGTGGCTGCCGTGTTCACTATTGCTTCTTCAATCTTGGCGGTTCTGCTCATGAAATTGGTGTGAAGCAGGTTGCTCATTATCTTTGGAATCGTTTTGGCAGCTCCCATAAAGTCCGTTTCGTTGCTGTGGATTTTGAACCTGTTGTCGCTGAAATTTTGGAAAAAGTTGATGATGGTCAAATGGGGGTGGTGCTTAAACGGATGATGGTGAGAGCGGCATCTAAAGTTGCAGAGCGTTATGGCGTGCAGGCGATTGTTACCGGTGAGGCTTTGGGACAAGTTTCCAGCCAGACACTCACTAATTTGCGTTTGATTGATAATGCATCGGATACGTTGATTCTGCGGCCGCTGATTTCTCATGATAAAGAGCACATTATCAGGTTGGCACGTGAGATTGGCACTGAGGATTTTGCCCGTACGATGCCTGAATTCTGTGGTGTTATTTCAAAAAGCCCGACAGTAAAAGCCGTTAAAGCTAAAATCGAAGCAGAAGAGGCGAATTTCGATTTTAATATTCTGGAAAAAGTTGTCAGTGAAGCTCAGAATATTGATATTCGCCAGATCGCAGAACAAAGCAATGAGCAAGTGGTTGAAATTGAAACAGTGACAGCGTTCGCTCCAACGGATGTGTTATTGGATATTCGTTCGCCTGATGAACAGGATGATCGGCCATTGCAGTTAAATGGTGTGGAAATTAAATCATTGCCATTCTATAAGTTGAGCAGCCAGTTTGGTGATTTGCCAAAGGAGAAGACTTATCTGCTCTATTGTGAACGTGGAGTAATGAGTCGTTTGCAGGCACTCTATTTATCTGAGCAGGGTTTTGATAACGTGAAAGTTTATCGGCCTTAATTGTTTTAATTATACATTTCGGGGTTCCTATTACGTGAACCCCGAAATGTATAAAGTAAGATGTTTTTGTCTATTTTGTCAGTACTGATAAGAATATACACCTAGTGGCAATATGAGTTGATCCGCCACCTCTGCTGCTGTTTCTCGTCCTTTTAATAATTCGATGAGTTTTAATGCGAAATCGAAAGCTGTCGCTGGCCCCTGACTGGTTAATAGATTGACTCGATCATCAAAACAGACTCGACAATCAATCCATTTATCGGACGAAATTTTGTCTTGTAAACCGGGGTAACCGGTCATTTTGCCAGTTGGAAACAAATTGTGGTGTTCAAGTACGATAGCTGGTACGGCACAAATTGCAGCGATAATTTTCCCTTGATAATGTGCCTTGCGGATTTTTTCGATAACGAGTGGGTTATCACGGAAACACTCGGCACCTTGCATACCGCCGGGTAAGATGATGGCATCGAAGGATTCATCAATAACTTTTCCTAGAGGGACATCAGCAACCAGTTTCACTCCTCTGGAGCAAGTTAAAACCAGTTCTCCATCACTGGCGGTGCTGGCGATCGTAACACTGATGCCAGCGCGTACCAGTAAATCAATAGTTGTAACGGCTTCTGTTTCTTCACTACCGTGAGTCAGGCAGATGAGTGCTGAAGGGGTCATAATCATCTTTCCTTATGTTTTACTAGGTTATAGATACGAGCATTTTCAGGGGCAGACAGACCATGCGCACGGACCCGGCGTAATAAATAACCAGTGATATAGTCAATTTCAGTGCGACGTTTTGCGCGGATATCTTGCAACATGGATGAGTAGTTTTTTGCTGTAAGCTTAATCACATCGTAGACATAGGCAATCAGGTTGTCGATAGTGGTATGTATGTTCTCTCGTTGCATAACCTGAATAATTTCTTCGCACAAAATATTCAATTGTTCTGGGTAGCGAAGCAAATCTCCATTTTGGCATTCATAAAGTGCTGTCAGCGGGTTTACGACACAGTTAGCGGCAAGTTTCAGCCAACTAATAGCGAGAATTTCATTATGCCATGCAACATCTGGCAAAGATTGGTGTAATACATTAGCCAGAGAGCTAAGCCCAGTTGCATTTGACGTTGCTGAGCCAATATGGGTTAGTCCGGAAGCGGTATGATAAACCTGTTGGTCATCCTGATATGCGCCATGTGTTGTGACGCCAAGCAGTATTGGATTAGGCGCTGATAATAGTTCTTCTTGGGTACCCATGCCATTGTGTAGTAATAAAATTGGGCAATTAGGTGAAAGCTTGGGGAGTAAATTATTCACTGCATCAGCGACTTGCCATGCTTTCAGGCAGACAATTAGTAATTCGCTGTTAGCAAGATGGTCGCTGTTGTTAGTTGGGATTGGTTGGTTGAATACTTGCCCATTCATTTCGTCAATATGAACAGATAAATAAGGCCGGGAACTTTTTAGCCAACCCTGTACTTGATGCTTTTGTTGCGATAATGCTGCTAGCCACAGTTTTCCTATAGCGCCACAGCCAAGAACGGTTATCTTCATATACACCTTTTGAAAGACGCTGCCATAATATTGGATGGAAATAATAAGATCCCGCTAATCCAAGTATAGCGCTTTTGCTGATAGTGGAAAGCGGTTATCATGCCAACTTATTGATTATCAGGAGGTCATGGATAATGCCATCTTTCGATATTGTTTCAGAAATTGATATGCATGAAGTTCGCAACGCAGTAGAAAATGCGCAGCGCGAGCTTACTAGCCGTTGGGATTTCCGTAATGTCAGCGCCAGTTTCGAGTTAAATGAAAAAAGCGAATCTATCAAGATTGCCAGTGAGTCAGATTTTCAGGTAAATCAGTTGGTTGATATCATGCGTGAAAAGTTGGCTAAACGTGGTATCGATGGCGCTGCATTGAATATCCCTGATGATATGTTGCACAGTGGTAAGACTTACAGCGTTGAAGCGACTTTGAAGCAGGGGATTGATACCCCTACGGCGAAAAAGATCGTCAAGCTGATTAAGGATAGCAAACTGAAAGTGCAAGCACAGATTCAGGGTGAGCAGGTGCGAGTGACGGGTAAAGCTCGTGATGATTTGCAAAGTGTAATGGCATTAGTTCGTGGCGCAGAGCTGGGACAGCCATTCCAGTTTACTAATTTCCGGGATTGATTTTCCGCCTAATGGTTTGAGATATCTAGCCTAATGTGGAGTGGGGTATTCCTGACCAGGAGTCCCACTTCCAATCTCCCTTAATATCGAATCGGGTAGGGGTTATCTGGTTTGATACTTAATCTATCGTGTTATTATTAGCTATCAATTGTTCAAGTTGAGATCTGTTTGTCAGCTTGGTATCTACTTTTATGTAAGCACTATGCTCCTCTGGAATAATAACGACGTCGCAAACACCGGGCTGAACAAGAATTTTTTGTTCCAACAATGCTTTATTGACTATATTTTCTGGTAGAGAAATTCTGATGCTGCTGACATAAGGAGGTTGCTTCATTGTTGTACTGATAATCAACCAAATGATTGTCAGAACGATACCTGCCATAAATACCAGCGGTGCTCCTTTTAATTCAGATAACCAACCACCAAGGCTACCCCCTAAAGCGACACCTAAAAATTGGCTGGTGGAGTAGATGCCCATTGCTGTACCTTTATAACCCGCCGGTGCTTCTTTACTGATAAGTGATGGCAGGATAGCTTCCATTACATTGAAAGCAATAAAGAAAATTTGTATGCCGATGAAAATTACCCATAAGTGATGCCCCGCCGCCCACAATACAATTTCAGCAATCAGCAGCATTGTGATACACAGTAAAAACACTTGTTTCATGCGGCGCTTTTTTTCTGCGTAAATAATGAAAGGTAAAACAGATAAAAATGAAACTAGCATAGTGACCAGGTAAACCTGCCAAAGCCGTTGGTTAGGGAGCCCTGCTTGTTGCATCACCAAAGGAAAGGCGACAAAACTTGCCATTAGTAAAGTGTGCAAACTGAGTATGCCAAAGTTAAGTTTCAGCAATTGGCTATCAGCCAGAACCTTACTGAAACTGTGACGAACAATGCCTGATTCACGGTTAAGAATGTGTTTATCTGTGGAAGGAACAGCCAATAGTGTTATCAGAATGGCACTACCGGCCAGAATGGTAATTACCCAAAACAGACCGTTTAACCCAATGGCATGAGCTAGGATTGGGCCAAGCACAATGGCTGTGGCGAAAGTTATTCCGAAACTAATGCCAATAAAAGCCATTGCTTTAGTTCGATTTTGTTCACGGGTTAAGTCAGAAAGTAGCGCCATAATTGCAGCAGATATAGCTCCAGCGCCTTGTAGCGCTCGTCCAATTATTATGCCCCAGATAGAATCACTGAGAGCAGCAATGATACTGCCTAAGACGAATAGGAGTAACCCGCCAACAATTAAGGGCTTAGGGCCAATTTTGTCAGAAAGCAGTCCAACAGGGATCTGGAAAATGGCTTGGGTTAAACCATAAATACCAATGGCGATGCCAATAAGTGTTTTGGTGGCATTTTCTAGATTCAGGCCATAGGTTGTTAATACAGGAATAACCATGAACAGGCCTAGCATTCGAAGAGAAAAAATTGAACCTAGGCCCCATGTCGCCCGAAGCTCAAGTGGCGTCATTTTATTATCGTTCATGATTACCTCGAAATATTTTGATGCGTCATTGTAGATAGGTTTTCAATAAGGGGTAAATAGTTAATTGAATTAATAATATTGAAGTATTAAGGAGAGGGGATAACAGGCTAAAAGGAAACTGATGGCAGAGGGGGTACCACTGCCATCAGGGAAAATTACCGGACGTAAGTTAGGAAGGCTTCTGAGGGCACATGCGGGTCAATAGACATCATGACACTCAGGGAAGTGATTGCCACAATGGAAAATATAAATAATTTACGAGCCCAAATGCGGTCATTATCAGTTTTGTAACCGGATAACGCCATTCCTAGCCACCAGACGCTCACTGCTGCTGCAACAACCAAATATTTGTAACCAGCGTAACCGCTGATGGCTAACATAAGGGTTGCAATCATAAATGCCAAGATATAAAGGATAATGTGGTTTTTCGCCACAGATATGCCTTTGATCACGGGCAGTACAGGAATATTGGCTGCCTGGTAATCTTTGAAACGAAAAATAGCAATGGCATAGGAGTGCGGCATTTGCCACAGGCTGAAAATCAGTAATAGGATCAACGCGCCCGTATCAAACTGACCAGTTACTGCACAATAACCGATAACCGGAGGTGCAGCACCGGACAAACTGCCGATCAGCGTGCCATAAACAGATTTCCTTTTCATATAGAGGCTGTAAACCCCTACATAGACGACAAAACCGATAATCGCTAATTGCATTGCTAAAGCATTGGCTGCTGCATAGAGCAGCACTATGCCAGCAATACCCAGTATTGATGCATAAATCAGGCTGATTTTCGGATCAATAAGTCCTTTTACAAGGACACGGTTTTTTGTTCTTTCCATGATCCGATCGATGTCACGGTCAATGTAGTTGTTAAATACACAACCAGAAGCCACGACTAATGAAACGCCGAGCAGAGTCGAGATGAACAAAGGATAATCAATCACCCCTTTCGAGGCGAGTAGAAAACCACCGATCACAGAAATTAAATTGCCGAAAATAATTCCTGGTTTAGTTACTTGTAGGTATTGCTTAATCATATATGCAGCTCTTTAATCAACCATCATATTAATGTTGAGGTTGTACATAATCCATAGTGAGCCAACAACAACAATACCGATAATTAAAATGGTGAACAGCAATGCTACTAAGTTCCAGCGCTCTTCTGACGAAGTGTTCATGTGCAGGAAGTAGATAAAATGAACAATAATCTGCACCACAGCCAGAGCGACTACTGTTGTCAGGATAGTCGTATGGGAGGCAGAACCATCCATTACCATCCAGAACGGAATCACTGTCAGGATTACTGAAAGAACAAAGCCGATCAGATAAGACTTCAGGCTACCGTGGCTAGCTCCAGTATGAGCGGTATTGGAATGACTCATTACATAGCTCCTAACAGATAAACAACGGTAAATACACAGATCCATACCACATCCAAGAAGTGCCAGAACAAGCTTAGGCAGTTCAGACGGGTTTTATTTACATCAGTTAAACCGCGGCGGGTTACTTGGATTATCATGATGATAATCCAAACCAGACCACAGGTAACGTGGATACCGTGAGTAGCGACCAATGCGAAGAATCCAGACAGGAATGCACTGCGGTCAGGGCCGTGGCCGTCAACAATCAGGTGATGGAATTCGTACAATTCCATTGCCACGAAGCCAAGGCCGAACAGGAAAGTCATACCGAGCCAGGCGTTAACCTGGCCGACTTTTCCTTTGTTCATTCCCAGCATGGCAAAGCCATAAGTGATACTACTGAATAACAGTAGGAAAGTTTCAACCAATACAAAAGAGAGGCCGAAAATCTCTTTGCCAGATGGACCACCCGCGGTTCCGTTAACGAGTACTGCATAAGTCGCAAACAGACATGCGAACAAAATACAGTCACTCATCAAATAGACCCAGAAACCGAATACTTTAGTGGCTCCCGCATCGTGGTGCCCGTGATGTTCGTGGGCATGATTGTGGTTAGTCATAGTTTCAGTTGACATGGTTCAGACCTGCCTTGCTAATTTGTTCATGGTGTTGATTCTCAATTTGCTCAACTTCAGCAACGGGTACGTAGTAATCAACATCTTCATCAAAGCTTTTTGCAATCCAAGTGATAATCATGCCTGCGAAGCTTGCGATAACCAGCCACCAGATATGCCAAATCATGGCGAAACCAAACAGCAAGCTAAAGCCAGCAATGATTACACCCGCACCGGCATTTTTAGGCATATGAATTTCTTCATACTGAGCAGGACGTTTATAAGCAGTGCCTTTTTCTTTCATATCCCACCATGCATCACGGGTTTGAACATGTGGAACTTCAGCAAAGTTATAAAACGGCGGTGGAGAAGATATTGCCCACTCCAGAGTACGTCCGCCCCAAGGGTCGCCGGTCAGGTCACGGTTTTGGTCACGGTCACGGATACTCACGTAGAATTGAATGACCTGACACAGGATACCAACGGCAATCAGTGCAACACCAATCGCGGAGACAACCAGCAGAGTATGGAATTCAGGGTTGATATCTTGGCTAATACGGCGGGTCATCCCCATAAAGCCGAGCGCGTAAACTGGCATAAAGGCGATAAAGAAGCCGATGATCCAGAACCAGAATGCGCGGACACCCCATTTTTCGTTCAGTGTGAAACCAAAAGCTTTCGGGAACCAGTAAGCAGTACCAGCGAAACAACCGAAGACAACACCACCGATGATAACGTTATGGAAGTGTGCAATCAGAAACAAACTGTTATGCAGAACGAAGTTTGCACCTGGAACTGCCAGCAGAACGCCGGTCATACCACCGATAGAGAAGGTGACGATGAAGCCAACGGTCCACAACATCGGTGTTTTATACTCAATACGGCCTCGATACATCGTGAACAGCCAGTTGAAAATCTTAACGCCTGTCGGAATCGAGATAATCATGGTGGCTATACCGAAGAAGGCGTTAACGTTCGCACCAGAGCCCATCGTAAAGAAGTGGTGCAGCCATACGATAAACGACAATACGGTGATGGCAATGGTCGCCCACACTAGGGAAGTGTAGCCGAACAGCCGTTTTTTCGAGAACGTCGCAGTCACTTCAGAGAAAACACCAAAGACCGGCAACACCAGAATATAAACTTCAGGGTGACCCCAAGCCCATATCAGGTTGATATACATCATCATGTTACCGCCCATATCATTGGTGAAGAAATGGGTACCCATGTAGCGGTCAAAAGTTAGCAGGGCAATGGTAACGGTCAGAATCGGGAAAGCGGCGATGATCAGTACGTTAGTACAGAGTGCTGCCCAGGAAAATACAGGCATTTTCATCATAGACATGCCAGGGGCACGCATACGCAGGATCGTCGCAAAGAAGTTAACGCCGGTCAGCAAGGTACCGATACCGGATATTTGAAGACTCCAGATCCAATAATCGACCCCAACGCCTGGGCTATATTCTATACCTGAAAGCGGAGGATAAGCTAACCAGCCGGTCTGAGCGAATTCACCTACACCCAGAGAGATGTTAATCAGTGCAACGCCAACGACGAAGAACCAGAAGCTCAGTGAGTTCAGGAATGGGAATGCTACGTCACGAGCGCCGATCTGTAGTGGAACCACGATGTTCATCAGGCCGACAACAAAAGGTGTCGCCATGAAGAAAATCATGATAACGCCGTGGGCGGTAAAGATCTGGTCATAGTGATGCGGCGGCAGGAAACCTGCTTCACCCGCAGAGGCGACAGCCTGCTGACCACGCATCATGATGGCATCGGCAAAGCCACGGAGCATCATGACCAGTGCCACGATAATGTACATAATACCGATTTTCTTGTGGTCAACGCTGGTTAACCACTCGCTCCACAGCCATTTCCATTTACGGAAATAGGTCAGGGCTCCGACAATCGCGAGCCCTGCGAAGAGAATCCCAGCAAGAGTGACCATGACAATGGGCTCATGCAATGGGATTGCATCAAGTGTTAATTTTCCCAACATTACTTTATTCCTCAACTCCGGCATGAGCGGTTTCGCTCATATTCATGTTATGACCTGTCGTTGCACCGTGGCCGCCATGCATATTCATGTTGCCCATAAATTTGGCAATAATGTCTTGATACAGGTTAGGCTTAACGCTTGAGAAGTATTCAACCGGATGGTTCTGGCTTTGTTTAGCTAACTCGTTAAATGCCTGCATGGTATCCAAGGTTTTGGGAGAGGCTTTCACTTTTTGAACCCATTGTTCAAAACCTTCACGATCTGCGGTAGCGGTAGCAGTAAATTTCATGCCGGAGAAACCGTGACCACTATAGCTGCTGGACAAACCTTTATAAGTGCCAGGTTCATCGGCGATTAAGTGAAGTTTAGTCTGCATACCAGCCATTGCATAGATTTGACCACCTAACTGTGGGATGAAGAATGAGTTCATCACAGAATCAGAGGTGATTTTGAAGTTAATAGGAACCCCGGTAGGGAAAGCAATTTCGTTAACTGTAGCGATACCTTGCTCCGGGTAAACGAATAGCCATTTCCAATCAAGAGAGATAACTTCAATAGTCACTGGTTTTTCATCACTGACCAGTGGTTTATATGGGTCAAGCTCGTGGGTTGTTTTCCAGGTAATGGTTGCTAAAATAATAATGATAATGATAGGAACGGTCCATACTACCAGCTCAATTTTATTCGAGTGTGCCCAGTTAGGGTGATAGGTAGCACTTTTGTTGGCCTCGCGGTAACGCAGGGCAAAAGTGAATGCCATGATGATCACCGGAATAACGATGATTAGCATCAGGCCAATAGCCGTAAGTATCAGCATTTTTTGTTCAGCGCCGATAGCGCCTTTAGGATTCATCAATACCATATCGCAGCCACTCAGCATAAGAGTAGCCGCTAGTATTGACAATATCCCAATACTTTTATTGTATTTCATAAGTCTCATCTAACGACTCCAAATAACAAAAGCTCTATTGTCGTTTCATCAGTGCGGGCATTCTACGGTAAGGCTACTGGAGTGTAAACATTTGTAATAGTTAGTTGAGGGGTTGTTAACCCTTTATGTTACTGGGATCACATGCAACTGTAAGATTAATCAGAAGTTAGCTTGAAAAGGTTATTTAATTGTAACGAAATAGTGCGGAAATATGAATTTGTACTAAATCATTTTATATTTTTTAGGCGAAAGGAAAAAAATAAAAAAATTTGCTTTAAAAATTTCCACCGCAGGCATTTTATTTAGGAATTAAATTAATTGTGAGCCACTTTTGGCAGCTCACAATTAAAGTTAATAATTAAAAATTATATTTAATGGAGTAGACAATCGCATCCTGCCAGAAGTCTTCACCTAATTTATGATCGGCGTATCGATATTGAATGCCGGTAGTGAAGGATTGATGAGGTGTCCACCATAACGCGATTGCACCATTGGTACCGTTTCGTCCACCGTTGCCGTAGCGTTCATTCCGGTTAAGTTCTATTTCATTCCAGTTAGTTATGCTGAATTTTTCTTCCCAGAGTTGAAAGTCGTAACCTGCAACCCAACCAGCGACATAGCCGTTATTACCGGAGTAGAAAGTTTGGTCAACATAGTGCAGCGCAACAAATGGTTTGAACCAGACACCGGCGAAATCAGTGTTGTAACCAATACCATAGAGGGTATTTACCTCGTGGAAGTTCCCGCCATGCGCTGTACCTGGGAGCGAGTAAGTACCATAAACATGACCATAGAGGTTGAAACCAGTATCAGCCAGATAGAAGCGACCGGTTGTTTTAAAAGTGTATCTTTGGTTATCCCCTGGTTCAGCATGCTGACTGTTGAAAGCATTTTCCAGATCGAAGAACCCGTATAATTCACCCCAGTCAAATCCGGCTCCGCCTTCCAGTTCTAAGTAGGCAAAGTCGTCTTTATGAGAGGTTTGCCCGGACTTGTGTGTGGTATGGCTAGTCCAGTCGAGGTAGTTCATGCTGATATTAGCAAAGCCCCCTTTATATTCAGCATAAGCTGGAACTGAGACGGTGGTGAGTAAAGCAGTAGCCAGAATGGTTGTTCTCATAAATTTCTCTAACGCATCCATGATAAAGAGGTTTTGGGTTTTAAAGCTATATTAAATAACCCTTAAAATGGTAGTCTGATTCTACGCAGATATGAATATTGAACAATCAAATAATCACTTGAAAATAGCACTTTCGGCAAATGACTATTTGAAGTGTGATCGCTATCACTTAAATATTTAAAAAAGAGGGCAGGAATATCAAAGGCTGATCGTCGTCAACCTTTGATAAATTAACTTAATATTTTCACCTGTTAAGTTAATTTGCACCTTCTTAATGCAAGATAATCGAGAGAGCTACCGAGAATGATGCTTGTAATACCGATCTGTGCTCCCCCTAATAGCAATGTTTCGGCCATATCAGGTGCATGAGTCCAGTTGAGAGCATTGGTGGTGATGATAAGTAACCAAAATGTGAGCAAAATACTTGCTAATGATAGTAAGCCAAGCGCTAGACGATAGAAATTTTTGAACTCAGTACGTGGCACAAAATCGTTAGTTCGCTGGGTATAAACCAGAGTCTGGCGGCAGATAAATAACAGTAATAAGGCAGGAACAGAGGCCGCTATAGAGAATAGATAGAAGTTTGGCCAGCCATGTAATTCAACGAACCAACCTGCAATTGGGCCGACATAGACTCGTCCAACAGCAGATAAAGCAGATAATAGAGCAAATTGTGTTGCAGAGAACGATTTATGACATAACGCCATAATTAGGGCAACAAAGGCAGCGGTTCCCATTCCGCCACAGATATTTTCCAGAAAAACGGCGCTGCCCATCGTGTAGATATTTTTGTCAGTAATGGATAACAGCCAGTATCCAATATTAGAAATTGCTTGCAGGATACCAAAGATCATGAGTGAGCGGAATAAACTCCATCGTTGCATTAAATAACCACCATATAATGCACCAACGATAGTTGCTGCTAATCCTAGCGTTTTGTTGATCATTCCAACTTCACCAGCATCAAAGCCAATACCTCGGATAAGAAATGGGGTACTTAGGCTGGCAGCAAGGGCATCTCCCATTTTATACATGATAATTAACAGTAGTATCAGCCACGCATTATTGCGATTAAAAAAATCGGCTAATGGTTCTATTGCGGCTTGCTGGAGTGTTTTTGGTGGTGGAGCGTCAATTTCAGGTTCTCTAGCTTTTAACGTTGCATAGATACCAATTAGCATCAATCCAGCCATTAACCAATAGGTGTGTTGCCAGCCAATATAGCGGTCTGCGATCCATAGCGCTAACCCGCCTGAAACCAGCATGGCTAACCGATAACCAAGTACTGAAACGGCAGCACCTACACCTCGCTCTTCGCTACTCAATAAATCGGTTTTATAAGCATCAAAGACGATATCTTGTGATGCGGAGCAGAAAGCAACGGTTACCGCTAGTGTGGCTAACCACCATAAATGTTGAGATGGTTGGAGAAAACCCATTGCAGTAATACTGGCTATGAGTAATAGCTGTGTAACAAGTAGCCAACCACGGCGACGCCCAAGAAAAGGGGGGATAAATCGGTCCATAAAAGGGGACCAAAGAAATTTGAAAACATATGCTTGGCCGACAAGAGAAAAGAAGCCAATTGTTTTAAGATCCACGTCTTCAACGGTCATCCATGCTTGCAGGGTGCTGGCAGTCAATGCGAGCGGTAAACCAGAAACAAAGCCGAGTAAAAGTAGAATTCGTGAATTATGTTGGGTAAAAACGGTGAGATAACGATAAGACATGTGCCTCCCAAAACCCTGCCCTTTGCGGGCAGAGTAAAATAATTAATCCTTTAATTAGCGAGCATTTTGTTTGATGAAATTACTGACGGAAGGATCTTGAGCCATATCGGTTATGACTTCTGATAATACAGTATTGACTGCATCAGCAATTTTCTCATTAGTTGCGCCTAAAGGACCTTGTACATTGTAACTAGTGCGGTAATTCTTAACTTGCTTACTGCCATTTTGCGCTGTACTAATGATGGAAATATCGGCTTTTGTTGAAATATTATGGCGCAGGCTACCTTCTTTAACGTCTGCATATAGATTGTTCACAATAATTTGCAGATTGGCATTGGCTGGAGAGCCAATCATATAACCACGGGCGGTCATCTGTTTTTCCAGGATTTCTTGGAGTAAAAAACGCAGATCACGGGAGGGTTTCAGTGTTTCCAGCTTTGCATTGCGGTTAACTTGAGCAAGTGTTTGAGACTGACGATTGTCGGCACCGCTGATACTGATGGTAATCGCTCTCATCGTTGGATCTGCTGTTGGCAGTGTAATTTTAGGTTCGATGGTCAGGGTGTTGCTGGGAGCGGCGCAACCAGCAAGAAGAAAAAGCGCAATGAATGGGAATAAGATTCTTTTCAACATGTTAATTTTCTCATCAGTGATAAGGATATCCAGTAATACTTATCAATAGCATAAATTACGTCAATAATAGCACTGCCTTTGGATCATGGCATATCCCTGATGGGGTAAACGGATATAAAAACCTTATGATGTGGGATTCGATTAAAAGATATTTTAATGCGTTGGTGCGATAACTCATGGAGAATAGACTAAAATTATTAGTATGGTTGGCAGTACGACTGCTGTGCGGTTAAGGAGAATGATATGGTGTATCAGGATATAGAAGAGAAATTACAGGCTGCATTTAATCCCTCATATCTTGAGGTTATTGATGAAAGTTATCGTCACAATGTCCCCGTAGGTTCTGAAAGCCATTTTAAAGTCGTCATCATCAGTAATAAATTTGCTGGTGAACGTATGCTAAACCGCCATCGTTCTGTTTACAGCGTATTATCGACAGAATTGTCCGCAGGTGTTCATGCTTTGGCGTTGCATACCTATACAGAAAAAGAGTGGAATGAATTACAGGATACTGTTTTAGCGTCACCGGCATGTCGCGGGGGTAATATTGTTGCCTGAAATCCGCTGATTGAGACTTAATTTGGGGCGTTTTCTTACACAATTGAATAAATTCAGTGAACGGTCTTCGGGCCGTTTTTACGTTTTATATATGATCCATTTTGGGTGCAAATTTAGCCGCTGAATAATCGTTATCCTGTGAAGTTGATGAATAGTTCGGCCTTTTTTCAGCAATTCTCGACTCACACCGTCTGCATCGCTATAATGTCGCGTCTAATTTTTAGAATGGTTTCGGGACGCTTCTGACATCAGGGATTCTCGGTTTTTAAATGCGACCGCCCCGGTTCTTAGAGAGTGTTACGATTGGTACATAAAATATGTGCTGGTTGTATGGTCTCTGGAGTTGACCGAGCACTATGATTTTTTTGAGGTAAAAAGATGCAAGTTTCTGTTGAAACCACTCAAGGCCTTGGGCGTCGTGTGACAATCACCGTTCCTGCTGCCGATGTTGAGAAAGCAGTTAGTAGTGAGTTGGTCAATGTAGCAAAAAAAGTTCGTATCGATGGTTTCCGTAAAGGCAAAGTGCCTATGAACATCGTTAAACAACGTTACGGTGCTTCTGTCATTCAGGACGTTCTGAGTGATCTGATGCAACGTAACTTTATTAATGCAATCATCGAACAAAAAATTAATCCAGCAGGTGCGCCAAGTTATGCACCAGAGCAGTTCAAAAATGGTGAAGATTTCACTTACTCTGTAGAGTTTGAAGTTTATCCAGAAGTTGAATTGAAAGATCTGGAAGCCATTGAAGTTGAAAAGCCTGTTGTTGAAGTAAAAGACGAAGATGTTGATGCAATGCTGGAAACATTGCGTAAGCAGCAGGCAAATTGGAAAGAAACCGAAGAAGCTGTTGGTGCAGAAGATCGTATTACTGTTGACTTCAATGGATCTGTTGATGGTGAAGAGTTTGAAGGTGGTAAGGCTTCCGATTTTGTGCTGGCTATGGGCCAGGGCCGTATGATCCCAGGTTTTGAAGAGGGCATTGTTGGTCATAAAGCAGGGGAAGAATTTACCATTGATGTCAATTTCCCAGAAGATTATCACGCTGAAAATCTGAAAGGTAAAGCGGCTAAATTTGCGATCACATTGAAAAAAGTGGAACAGCGTGAATTACCGGAGTTGAATGAAGAATTCATCAAACGTTTCGGTATTGCTGATAGCACAGTTGACGGCCTGCGTGCAGAAGTACGTAAAAATATGGAACGTGAACTGAAAAATGCAGTCCGTAACCGTATTAAATCTCAGGTTATCGAAGGCTTGGTTAAGGCTAACGAAATCGACGTTCCGGCCGCTGTTGTTGATAGTGAAATTGATGTTCTACGCCGTCAATCTGCTCAGCGTTTTGGTGGCAATGAAAAACAAGCTCTGGACCTGCCTCGTGAACTGTTTGAAGAGCAAGCTAAACGTCGTGTTGTTGTTGGCCTGCTATTAGGTGAAGTTATCAGCAGTAATGAACTGAAAGCTGATGAAGAGCGTGTTAAAGCATTAATCGAAGAAATGGCTTCTGCCTATGAAGATCCTCAAGAAGTGATCGAATTCTATGGTAAAAACCAAGAATTGATGAACAATGTTCGTAATATTGCTTTGGAAGAACAAGCTGTTGAAGTTCTTCTGGGTAAAGCAAAAGTTTCTGAAAAAGAAACCACTTTCAATGAGTTAATGAATCAGAATCAAATGGCATAAGTTTTAATTTTGTCATGAGATAATGAATTTGTTGTCTTAGTGAAATGAACCCGCAGATAAATCTGCGGGTTTTTTTATAAGTAAGAGGCAAGATTTTTCTTGAAAAAAAGTGGGTTTAACCCCAGATCCTTTTTAATATTATGTATATGATTACAAAATTTTTCAGGGGTAATTCCCCCTTGGTTGGTTAACTTTGAATCATGGTCATCATCGCTTATCTCAAGTAGAATTGGTTATGAATGGCACCAACATGAATTCTATTAGGAGACGAAAATGTCATATAGCGACAAGCGGGATCAATATGCGCCTCACATGGCTTTGGTGCCGATGGTAGTTGAACAGACTGCGCGTGGGGAACGTTCGTACGATATCTATTCACGCTTATTAAAAGAACGTATTATTTTTCTGACCGGCCAAGTTGAAGATCATATGGCAAACCTGGTTGTAGCTCAGATGTTGTTTCTTGAGGCGGAGAATCCGGAAAAAGATATTTTCTTATATATCAATTCACCAGGTGGTGTGATTACTGCGGGAATGTCCATCTACGATACGATGCAGTTTATTAAACCGGATGTCAGTACTATTTGTATGGGGCAGGCATGTTCAATGGGAGCATTTTTGTTGACTGCTGGGGCAAAGGGAAAACGTATCTGTTTGCCAAATTCCCGGGTAATGATCCATCAGCCATTAGGCGGTTTCCAAGGACAAGCTACAGATATTGAAATTCACGCTCAGGAAATACTGAAAGTGAAATCGCGTATGAATGAGTTAATGGCAAAACATACGGGAAGACCTATTGAAGAGATTGCGAAAGATACAGAACGTGATCGTTTTTTGTCGGCAGATGAAGCCGTAGAGTATGGATTGGTTGATAAGATTTTCACCCATCGCGATTAATTTATTATTCCCGGAAGCTATAATATAAACATTAGGCTTACCGTTTGGTAAGGCTGGCTATGACATTCGGGGTAATAGCAGAAGTTTCCTGCTTTGCCAGAGGAATCTGGGGGAGCAGTTGATAAAGTGAGGTTGTGACTGATGACAGATAAGCGCAAAGACGGTTCAGGAAAGCTGCTGTATTGCTCTTTCTGCGGGAAAAGCCAACATGAAGTGCGAAAATTGATTGCTGGCCCGTCAGTATATATTTGCGATGAATGTGTGGATTTATGTAACGACATTATTCGCGAAGAAATTAAAGAGCTTGTACCACATCGTGAGCGTAGTGCATTACCAACGCCTCATGAAATCCGTCAGCATTTGGATGATTATGTTATCGGCCAAGAAACGGCGAAAAAAGTGTTGGCGGTTGCTGTTTATAACCATTACAAGCGGTTACGTAATGGCGATACCAGTAACGGTGTTGAATTAGGTAAAAGTAATATTCTGCTTATTGGGCCAACAGGGAGTGGTAAAACTTTATTGGCTGAAACATTGGCTCGTTATCTTGACGTTCCTTTTACTATGGCAGATGCGACTACGCTGACCGAAGCGGGATATGTGGGAGAAGATGTAGAAAACATTATTCAGAAATTACTGCAAAAATGTGACTACGATGTGCAAAAAGCCCAGCGCGGTATTGTTTACATCGATGAGATTGACAAGATTTCACGTAAATCTGATAACCCGTCAATTACTCGGGATGTTTCAGGTGAGGGTGTGCAGCAAGCGTTGCTGAAACTGATTGAAGGTACAATTGCGGCAGTTCCTCCTCAGGGGGGGCGTAAACATCCACAACAGGAGTTTTTACAGGTAGATACTTCTAAAATCCTGTTTATTTGCGGTGGTGCGTTTGCTGGTCTGGATAAAGTGATTGGTCAGCGTCTAAATACCAGTACAGGTATTGGGTTTGGTGCGAAAGTCAAAGGTGAGTCAGAAAAAGCGACTGAAGGAGAATTGCTTGCACAAGCTGAGCCAGAAGATCTCATCAAATTTGGTCTTATCCCTGAATTTATTGGGCGGTTACCTGTTGTTGCTACGCTCAGTGAATTGAGTGAGGAAGCATTGATCCAGATTTTGAAAGAGCCTAAAAATGCTTTGACTAAGCAATATCAAGCATTGTTTAACCTTGAAGGTGTTGATCTGGAATTCAGAAGTGAATCCCTGACAGCTATTGCTAAGAAAGCAATGGCTCGTAAGACAGGTGCCCGCGGCCTGCGTTCTATTGTTGAAGGCGCATTGCTGGACACTATGTATGATCTGCCGTCAATGGAAAACGTTGGAAAAGTTGTTGTAGATGAATCTGTTATCAGTGGTCAATCTGCGCCTTTACTGATTTATAGCAAACCGGATGCTCAGGTTTCTGGCGAATAATTGAGTCTAGGACAGGGAATTCACTAAACGAGATATTATTGAATAAAATGAGGGGATTACCCTCATTTTGTTTTTATTAAAGTGCCATACCATTGAATGTCAAATTCCTGTCCCCATATATTTTATATTCTATGGAGTGAAACTCGTGAGAACCGTGTTTCACGAGATGCCTAAAAACTGGCGAAAGCTAAACGAAGAGAGAGCTCTATGAATCTTGAGCGTTCCGAACGCATAGAAATCCCTGTATTGCCTCTGCGCGATGTGGTGGTTTACCCGCATATGGTGATCCCATTGTTTGTAGGACGTGAGAAGTCTATTCACTGCCTGGAAGCAGCAATGGATCATGACAAACAGATCATGTTGGTTGCGCAAAAAGAAGCTTCAACTGATGAGCCAGGGGTTAATGACCTTTTCTCCGTTGGTACAGTAGCTTCTATTTTACAGATGTTAAAACTGCCTGACGGCACGGTAAAAGTGCTGGTCGAAGGGTTGAAACGTGCCCGCATTACGACTCTGACTGACAATGGCGAACATTTTTCTGCTCATGCTGAGTATCTTGACTCTCCGCTCGTTGATGAGCGTGAGCAGGAAGTTATGATCAGGACAGCAATTAATCAGTTTGAAGGCTACATTAAATTAAATAAGAAAATTCCGCCAGAGGTTCTGACCTCGCTACACAGTGTTGAAGATGCCGCCAAATTAGCTGATACAATTGCTGCGCATATGCCATTGAAACTCAGTGATAAACAGACTGTTTTGGAAATGTCTGATGTCGTTGAGCGTCTTGAATATCTGATGGCAATGATGGAGTCAGAAATTGATTTGTTACAGGTAGAAAAACGCATTCGTAACCGCGTGAAAAAACAAATGGAAAAAAGCCAGCGCGAGTACTACCTGAATGAACAGATGAAAGCAATTCAGAAAGAGTTGGGTGAAATGGATGATGCGCCTGATGAGTATGAAACCCTGAGGCGCAAAATTGAAGCGGCAAAAATGCCCAAAGAAGCTCGTGAGAAAGCCGAAGCTGAATTGCAAAAACTGAAAATGATGTCTCCTATGTCGGCGGAAGCGACGGTTGTTCGTAGTTATATCGATTGGATGGTACAGGTCCCGTGGGTTGCTCGCAGTAAAGTTAAAAAAGATTTGGTCAAAGCCCAAGAAACTCTGGATACCGACCATTACGGTTTGGAACGTGTAAAAGAGCGTATCCTTGAGTATCTGGCAGTACAGAGCCGAATTAGTAAAATTAAAGGGCCGATTTTATGTCTGGTTGGGCCTCCAGGGGTGGGTAAAACCTCTTTAGGTCAGTCCATTGCACGAGCGACCGGGCGGAAATATGTGCGTATGGCACTGGGTGGGGTTCGTGATGAAGCTGAAATCCGTGGCCATCGCCGAACCTATATTGGCTCTATGCCGGGCAAATTGATTCAAAAAATGTCCAAAGTTGGAGTTAAGAACCCTCTGTTCCTGCTGGATGAGATTGATAAAATGTCATCCGATATGCGTGGTGATCCAGCTTCTGCTTTACTGGAAGTTTTAGATCCAGAACAGAACGTGGCATTTAACGACCATTATCTGGAGGTCGATTATGATCTGTCAGATGTCATGTTTGTTGCAACATCCAACTCTATGAATATTCCGGCACCATTGTTGGATCGTATGGAGATTATTCGTCTTTCCGGTTATACCGAAGATGAAAAATTGAATATTGCCAAACGTCATTTGCTGCCTAAACAGATTGAACGTAATGCTCTGAAAAAAAATGAATTAACTGTTGATGACGGTGCTATTATTGGGATTATCCGTTATTACACTCGTGAAGCCGGGGTGCGTAGTTTAGAGAGAGAAATTTCTAAGCTGTGTCGTAAGACAGTGAAAGCATTGTTAATGGATAAAAATTTAAAACACATTGAAATCAACGCAGATAACTTGAAAGAGTATTTGGGTGTTCAACGTGTGGATTATGGCCGTGCAGATACGGAAAACCGTATTGGTCAGGTCACAGGACTTGCATGGACTGAAGTTGGAGGTGATTTATTGACCATTGAAACCGCGTGTGTTCCAGGGAAAGGTAAACTAACCTATACTGGCTCACTCGGTGAGGTTATGCAGGAATCCATTCAGGCAGCGTTAACCGTTGTTCGTGCTCGTGCTGATAAATTGGGTATCAACGCTGATTTTTATGAGAAACGGGATATTCATGTCCATGTTCCGGAAGGTGCGACGCCAAAAGATGGTCCAAGTGCAGGTATCGCCATGTGTACAGCATTGGTCTCCTGTCTGACAGGTAATCCCGTTCGGGCTGATGTTGCTATGACCGGTGAAATCACATTGCGAGGTTTAGTTCTGCCAATCGGTGGCTTGAAAGAGAAACTACTGGCTGCTCATCGAGGCGGAATCAAAACGGTCTTAATTCCGGAAGAGAATAAACGTGATCTGGAAGAAATTCCCCAAAATATTATTGCAGATCTACAGATCCATCCAGTAAAACGTATTGAAGATGTTTTGGCTATTACATTGCAAGATCCTGTGTTTGGCGCAGAATTAGTGTCAGTTCAGTAGTACAAAAATAGTGAACTATCTCAATAATTATGGATGAAATAGAGGCTGGTAAGTGAATTCAAGCTTACCAGCTTTTTTGTATTGCTAACTTGGATGAACTGTCTAATAAATATTTTGTTGTCTTATGATTTCTTGCCAATATCGGAAAGGATTGATATAACGGCACTGCTATCGGATTATCCGTTAGGATTCTGATGCGGTAGTAAAAACTATATGGGGATGATAAGAGTGAATAAATCACAACTGATCGACAAAATTGCTGCTGACTCTAATATTTCTAAAGCAGCCGCAGGGCGTGTAGTAGATGCATTCATTTCTTCTGTAACGGGTGCATTGAAGGATGGCGATGATGTTGCTCTGGTGGGATTCGGTACTTTTGCTGTTCGTGAACGTTCTGCACGTACAGGCCGTAACCCTCAAACAGGAAAAGAGCTCAAAATTGCTGCGGCTAAAGTACCTGCTTTCCGTCCAGGTAAAGGTTTGAAAGACGCTGTTAATGGGTGACATGAACCAAATATTACTTATCAGTCCTTGTCATACCCTATGGATTTCAAGATGCATTGCGGCGGCAAGGGAGTGAATCCCCGGGAGCATAGATAACTATGTGACCGGGATGAGTGAGTGCAGCCAACAAAGAGGCAACTTGAAAGATAACGGGTATATATTGGTAAACATAGACTGACGAGACAGATTTGGTAAGTTAAAATAGAAGCGCATCAATTGATTGGTGCGCTTTTTTTCTTAGCGCTTGAATTAGCGTAATATGGCGTTTTCAATTTCACTAAAGCGGAGTTTTGCCTCTTTATGATGGACAACCTACGCACGGCGGCAAACAGTCCTGTGCTTAAAATCGTGCTGGCTCTCATTATCCTGTCTTTTGTTTTGACGGGGGTTGGGGGCTACCTGACAAGTGGAGCTGGTAGTTATGCTGCCGAAGTGAATGGCCAGGCTATCAGTCGTGCTCAATTGGAGCGGGTGTTTCAGCAAGAGAGAAACGCATTGCAAGAGCAATTGGGAGATAAATTCTCAGTGTTGGCAAGTGACGAACAAAGCATGAAGCAGATTCGTAATCAGGCTTTGGAGCGTCTAATTAATAATGTGCTGGTTGAACAGTATTCCCGTGAATTGGGTTTATCTGCCAGCGATGAGCAAGTTAAGGATTCTATCCGAAATACTTCTTACTTTCAGACAAATGGTAAATTTGATAACAACAAATATCTGGAGTTGCTCGACCGTTCCAATATGAGTCCAGATCTTTTTGCTGAACAAACTCGCCAGAGTTTAGTTAATCAACAATTAATTATGGCTTTTTCTGGTAGTGAAATAGCACTGCCTAGCGAGGTGAAACCCAATGCTGAATTGCTTCTGCAACAAAGAACTGTCCGTATGGCTACACTGGAGCTGAAGAAAATTCAGGCGCAGCAGGAAGTAACAGATAAAGATTTGCAAGATTACTATAATCTAAATAAGAGCAGCTTTATTGCTCCAGAAGAAGTGAAAGTCAGCTATATTAAGATGGATGCTGTAGATGAAATGAATAAAGTTTCAGCTACATCCGCTGATATTGATGCTTACTATGAGCATAATTTGAAACGTTATACTCAACCAGAACAGAAGAAATATAGTTTGATTCAGCTTGCAACTGAAGCTGAAGCCAGAACAGTGCTTAATGAGTTAAATAAGGGGGCTGATTTTGGTAAATTAGCGACTGAAAAATCTACGGATAAGTTTTCAGCGAAAAATCGTGGTGAGATCGGCTGGATAGAAGAGGATGCTCTTCCTGAAGAGTTGAAGAAAGCTAATTTGAAAGATAAAGGCCAAATTTCTTCTGTAATTAAGGTTTCTAATGGTTTCTCTATTTTCCATTTGGATGATATTAAGCCTCAAGTAATTAAGCCTTTATCTGAAGTTCGCCCTGAAATTGAGAAAACGGTTAAGCAGGAAAAAGCAGTAGATGCTTTCTATGCTCTGCAACAGAAGGTCAGTGATGCTGCTGCCAGCGATAATGAATCTCTAGCTGCGGCGGAGGAAGTTTCAGGTATTAAGGTTGTGACGACTGATTGGTTTGATCGTAATAGTGTGCCGACAGAGATTAATTTTGGTGCTGTCATTCATGCCGTTTTTGAAGGTAATCTTGTTGATGGACAGGGGCCAACAGGGACTAACTCTGATGTTATCTCTGTTGAAGGCGATCGTGCATTTGTTCTGCGTGTAGATAATTATAAGCCAGAAACAGTACAGCCTTTCGAGAAAGTTAAAGAGCAAGTTACTGAACTGGTTAAACGCCAGAAAGCTGAAAAACAACTTCAAATCGAAAGTGAGAAATTACTGGCTGCCTTAAAAGAAGGTAAAGGTGAGCAAGCTTTGAAAGATGCAGGTATTCAATTTGGTGAGCCTCAGGTTATTCAGCGTACATCTCAGAATAATGTGTTAGTTGGTGCAGTATTTGCTTTATCTCGGCCAAAAGAAGGTAAGGCAGAATATGGTTTGACGAAAAATAGTTTGGATGATGTTGTGTTGATCCAACTGGATAAAGTCACTCCAGGTGTTGTATCCGAAGAACAAATTAAAAGCATGACTGATAGCTATCAAAGTGAAATGGGTAACGCTATGCTAGAGTCTTTACTGATTAGTCTGCGTGAAAAAGCCAAAATTAAGTTAGGTCATATCGAATAAAAATTTGCGGAGAATATCGCAAATATCTTTGTAATTATCTTGTCAATAAAGGCCGCTTTCGCGGCCTTTCGCATATCTGATCTTCGTCCATTGTGTTCAAGTTTATCTGTGGCAATCTTTTTTCCACTCATAAAACATGGAGGAATTGATATGAAAAAATCGGGAATTTTATCTATTTTGCTCGCTGGCTTGCTTTATGCGTGTGGAGGGCAATTTGCGATTGCCACTGAGCAAGCAAAAGATAAAGTAGTTAAAACAGCCAGTACTACCGGTCATTCTTCATCAGAAAAGCAATTACAGCAGCAGGACGCTTTGAAAGTAGAAGAAAAGGGAAAGGTGAATATTAATACTGCAAGTGCGGAAGAATTAGCAAAAGCACTAAATGGTATTGGGGTAAAAAAAGCACAAGGAATTGTTGAATATCGGGAAAAACATGGTGCGTTTACTGCGGTGGAACAGTTACAAGAGGTTCAAGGAATAGGGCCAGTTTTCATTGAGCGAAATAGAAGTAAGTTGAGTTACTAGTATAGTATCTATCATCCTCATTCAGGGTTTTTTATGAATGGGGATGTTGTGATCAAGGTTGCAAATAAATTACTTTAATTAGTGTGAATTTTTTGTTTTGCTATTGTGAAATCAACCTGGTCAGATGAGTGACTTTAACATAAAGGCAATATTATGAGTTCAATTATAAAAGTTCATGGTTATCATATAGATTTGTTTCAGCATGTGAACAATGCTCGCTATTTGGAATTTCTGGAAAGTGCTCGGTGGGAATGGTTGCATAAGCATTCTGTAGTGGAATGGATCCAGAAAAACAATGTTGGGTTCGCAGTGGTTAACATTAATATTAATTATCGCAGTTCAGCAGTTCTTGGCGATGAGTTGGAAGTGGATTGCCGATTGACGGAGCTGAGAAATAGAAGTGGTGTATTTTCTCAGGAAATCATACGCAGAAGGAACAATCAACTCATTGCAGATGCTAAGACTACGTTTGTCTGGATTGATAGAAAAACGCAAAGAGCATTATCTATTGAAGGTGAATTACGTGAAATAATGGGGGCTTTGGTGAAAACAGGACAATGAGAGGGGAAAGCTCTCATTGCCATTTGGATTAAACTAAATGTGTTTTTGCTTTCATTTCAGTCATTATTTTCTCCGGAGCATTCAAATATTGTTCTAATCCGTTAGCTCTGAGATGACAAGCTGCACATGTACCACATCCATTACCTTGAATGCCGTTGTAGCAAGTTAGTGTCTGACTACGAACAAAGTCTAAATGTTGGTAGTAGTCGGACAATGCCCAAGTTTCAGCTTTGTTGAGCCACATTAATGGCGTTTCAAAACGGATATCACGGGCAATGCCAAGGCTTACAGCTTTATTCAGTGCCTTGACAAATTCATCACGGCAATCAGGGTAACCGGAGAAATCAGTTTCACATACGCCAGTAATAACTGCTTCCGCTTCAACTTGATAAGCATATATAGCAGCCAGTGTCAGGAACAAAATATTTCTCCCAGGGACAAATGTGCTGGGTATGGCACTTTTTTCACTTTCACTGTAATCGGGAACAGGGATGTTATCACGAGTCAGACTGCTGAGAGCCAGTTCATTAAGTAATGTGACATCCAGTACTTTATGTGCAACAACACCGAGAGAATGGCTGACATTACGTGCAACATCAATTTCGGCACGATGGCGCTGACCATAATCAAAAGTGACACAATGTACTTCGTCATATTGATTAATTGCTTGAATCAGGCAGGTCGTGGAATCTTGTCCACCACTGAATACAACAACAGCTCGTCTCATTGTAATATCCTCATTAGAATAAAATAGTTATGTTACTTATAACCACGGAAATTGGGTAGTTGTTTGAGATAAGGTGAAATATCGCCAATGTTATTTTTTACCCAATCTGGGTTGTAATAAGTATCGAGATAACGTTCACCACTGTCGCACAGTAAAGTTACTATTGCGCCTTGTTCTCCACGTTCATGCATTTGGTTAGCAAGCAGGAGAGCTCCCCAGACATTGGTTCCCGTAGATGCGCCAACTTTTCTGCCTAATAATTTTTCCAGCCAGTAAATTGTTGCAATGCTGGCGCAATCAGGTATTTGGATCATGTCATCAATAACCGAGGGAATAAAAGAAGGCTCTGCTCTAGGGCGACCAATACCCTCAATCTTGCTGCTATAATTGCCACGAATATCACAGCAATTTTGACGGTAATAGTCATAGAATATAGAGTTTTCTGGATCGACAACAATCAGTTTAGTGTTATGCCCTTGGTAACGGATATAGCGGCCTAAAGTTGCAGAAGTTCCCCCAGTACCAGCGCTCATAACGATATAATCTGGTTCAGGAAATGGTTCCATTTGCATCTGGCGAAAAATACTTTCAGCAATATTGTTGTTACCTCGCCAGTCTGTTGCTCTTTCGGCGTAAGTAAATTGATCCATATAATGACCATTTAGTTCTTTTGCTAGGCGTTCTGACTCGTCATAAATTTGTGCTGAATGGTTAACAAAATGGCATTTACCACCATAAAATTCAATTTCCTGAATTTTACGTTTCGCGGTGTATGAGGGCATAACAGCAATAAAAGGTAACCCAAGCAGGCGGGCAAAATAGGCTTCGGATACAGCGGTACTACCCGATGAGGATTCAATAACCGGGGTACCTTCCTTTATCCAGCCATGACTAAGTGCGTAAAGGAATAAAGAACGGGCAAGCCTGTGTTTCAGACTACCGGTTGGATGGGTGCTTTCATCTTTTAGATATAAATGGATACCTGGAAAAACTGGTAAATTAAGGCGGATAAGATGAGTGTCAGAGCTGCGTTGATGGTCTGCTTGAATCTCTCTGATTGCCTTGGTGGTCCAACTGTGTGACATTAATTATTAACTCTATAATTTAAAAATAATTGGCGGCGGGTAGATTAACTTGGTACTAGGAGAAATAGATTGTTATTTTTCTTAATATGTGGTTTCTTTATGGAAAAATTTTCTATAAGAGGTAGCTATGTTGGATAAAACAGACCGCAAGTTGCTTAAGTTACTACAGAAAGATTGTAGTCTGTCTCTGAATGCATTGGCGGAAGCTGTTAATCTTACTTCTACTCCTTGTTGGAAACGGCTAAAACGACTTGAAGATGAAGGCTATATCGTTGGCAAAGTTGCTTTGCTTGATAGCGAAAAATTAGGATTAGGGCTGACAGTGATTGTTATGATCAGAACTCAGCAGCATAACAGTAGTTGGTATGAGCAATTTGTTGCATTTATAAAGCAAATGCCAGAAGTCCTGGCGTTTTATCGTATGGCTGGTGAGTGTGATTATTTAATGCATGTAGAAGTTGTAGATATGAAAAGTTATGATCTTTTCTACAAGCGTATGGTTAATGGTGTTCCGGGGTTGATTGATGTGACATCGAGTTTTGCAATGGAAAAAATCAAATACACTACAGCATTACCGATACCAGATTAACCAATTATTAATTCATTGCGTTAAGTCAATTATTCTGAGTATCGTTCAACATTTCTACTATCTATTTCATTTCGGGATATACACGTGTGAGATTGTTTTCTCAATTAAGTTGGTACTTCCGTAGCGAGTGGCGTCGCTATCTTGGGGCAGTGACTCTGCTTATTATTATCTCTATTCTACTACTCATTCCTCCATATCTGGTGGGTGTAATCGTTGATGGGATCAGCACTGCGTCTATGTCATTTTATCAATTGATGGTGTGGGCAGGTGTTATACTGGTTATCGCATTGATTGTCTATATCTTGCGTTATATATGGCGCTTATGGTTGTTTGGAGCGTCATATCAATTAGCCGTTAAATTGCGGAATAATTTTTACCAGCAACTTAGCCGACAAAGCCCTGAATTTTATTTGCGTCACCGCACGGGCGATTTAATGGCTCGTGCTACTAATGATGTGGATCGGGTAGTATTTGCTGCTGGTGAAGGTGTGCTTACGTTAGTTGATTCGCTAGTTATGGGTTGTGCAGTGCTGATTATGATGAGTATACAAATTAGTTGGCAATTAACTTTACTGTCTCTGTTACCTATGCCGATTATGGCAATCATTATTAAACGATATGGTGATCAACTTCATCGACGCTTCAAATCTGCGCAAGGGGCATTTTCTGCTCTTAATAACCAGGCTCAAGAGAGTCTGACCAGTATTCGTATGATTAAGGCGTTCGGCCTTGAAGATTTGCAATCAAATCAGTTTGAACAAGTTGCAGTGGAAGCCGGTCGTAAGAATATGTATGTTGCTAGGGTGGATGCTCGATTTGATCCAACAATTTTTATTGCCATTGGTATGTCGAATTTACTGGCTATCGGTGGTGGTAGTTGGATGGTGTTGAATGGTGTTTTAACACTTGGTGAGCTTACTAGTTTTGTGATGTACCTTGGCTTAATGATTTGGCCAATGTTGGCGCTGGCATGGATGTTTAATATCGTTGAACGGGGAAGTGCCGCTTATAGTCGTATCCGTAGTTTGTTACAAGAACTTCCGGTCATTGAGGATGGTAGTGGTCATTTATTGCCTGAACGCGGTATTCTGGATGTGAATATCAAAGCGTTTAATTATCCGCAAAGTAACAAAATTGTTCTCAGTCAAATTAGTTTCCAGTTATTACCTGGACAGTTATTAGGCATCTGTGGTCCAACTGGTTCAGGTAAGAGTACACTACTTGCGCTGATACAGAGACAATTTGATGTGACTGATGGAGAAATTCTTTTCCAGTCGTTCAAAATTGCGGATATCAGGTTAGATGAATGGCGAGCACGATTTGCTGTTGTCAATCAAACCCCTTTTTTATTTTCAGATACTGTTGCCAGGAATATCGCTTTGGGGCGTCCTAATGCAACACAGGAACAAATTGAAGAAGTTGCCCGCCTTGCCAATGTTCATGAGGATATTCTTCGTTTACCTGAGGGGTATCAGACAGAAGTAGGCGAGCGTGGGGTAATGCTTTCTGGTGGTCAGAAACAGCGTATTTCCATTGCAAGAGCATTACTTTTAGATGCAGAGATTTTGATTCTGGATGACGCTTTATCTGCGGTTGATGGGCAAACTGAACATAATATCCTACAAAACCTCAGTCAGTGGAGGCAACAACGGACGGTTATTATTAGTGCTCACCGCCTGTCTGCATTAACTGATGCTGATAATATCCTAGTGATGCATCAAGGTTCTGTTATACATCAGGGACGGCATCAGCAACTGGCGGAGCAGTCAGGATGGTATCGTGATATGTATTATTATCAGCAACTTGAAGCAGCATTGGATGATGAGGAAACAGTAGAAGGAGATAAAGATGACTAAAGTTCGTCAATTGTGGCCGTCTCTGAAGCGTTTGCTGGTTTATGGCAAGAATTATCGTAAGCCGTTGGGGCTAGCTGTACTCATGTTATGGGGGGCTGCAATTACGGAAGTCAGTGGTCCGGTTCTCATTAGTTACTTTATCGATAATATGGTCGCAACGGGTAATATGCCTACTAGAGTGGTTATCGGGTTGGCTATAACTTTTATTGCTCTGCAACTGATTACGGCTGTATTACACTATTTTCAAGCTTTATTGTTCAATCAAGTGTCAGTTGATGTGGTTCAGCAACTTCGTACTGATGTGATGAATGCAGCATTGCGCCAGCCTCTGAGTGCTTTTGATAATCAACCGGTAGGGCAGTTAATTTCCCGTGTAACGAATGATACTGAAGTCATTAAAGATCTTTATGTCAATGTAGTTCCTACGGTATTTCGCAGCATGGCATTGATTGGTGCGATGCTGATTGCCATGTTTATATTGGAATGGCGCATGGCATTGATTGCAATTCTTATTTTTCCTGCCGTATTGCTTGTTATGGCGATATATCAGCATTTTAGTACACCGATTGTTCGTCGGGTGCGTAGTTATTTGGCTGATATTAATGATGAGTTTAATGAAGTTATTAACGGAATGAGTGTTGTTCAGCAGTTCCGGCAGCAGGCGCGTTTTGGTGAACGTATGTTGTCAACCAGTCGGGCTCATTATCAGGCGAGAATACAAGCGTTGAGATTGGATGGACTTTTGTTGCGCCCATTACTGAGTTTGCTATCTGCTATGGTATTGTGCGGTCTTATCGTGTTGTTTGGCATTAGCGAGCCAGGGGCGATTGGTGTTGGGGTACTGTATGCTTTTATTAACTATTTGGGGCGGTTGAATGAACCACTGATTGAACTGACATCTCAGCAATCGATTTTGCAACAAGCTGTTGTTTCTGGTGAAAGAATATTTGAATTAATGGATAGCCCTCAACAAGGTTATGGCATAGATAGTCAGCCACTGTCCAGTGGTCGAATTGATATAGAAAATGTCAGTTTTTCCTACCGGCATGGAAAAATAGTTTTGCAAGATATTAACTTACAAGTTCCAGCTCATGGTTTTGTTGCTTTGGTTGGTCATACCGGCAGTGGTAAAAGTACGTTGGCAAATTTGCTGATGGGGTATTACCCGTGGCAGAAAGGGGAAATTTATCTTGATGGCCGGCCTGTATCATCTTTGTCTCATTCGGTATTACGCAATGGTGTGGCAATAGTTCAGCAGGACCCGGTTGTTCTTGCTGACACTTTCTTTGACAATATTACGCTTGGTCGGAATATTTCAGAAGAAAAGGTTTGGCAAGTACTGGAAACTGTTCAATTAGCTGAATTAGTACGTACATTGCCTGATGGGCTTTATACTATCTTAGGCGAGCAGGGTAATACGTTGTCGGCCGGCCAAAAACAATTGCTTGCTATGGCGAGAGTGTTGGTGCAAACGCCACAAATTTTGATCCTTGATGAAGCGACTGCAAATATTGATTCTGGTACGGAACAGGCGGTACAACAGGCTTTGAGATTGATCCGTCAACAAACAACATTAATCGTGATTGCTCATCGTCTGTCTACCATTGTGGAGGCTGATACTATTCTGGTGCTGCATCGTGGTGCAGTTGTTGAGCAGGGATGCCATCAACAATTATTGGCAAGTCGTGGGCGTTATTATCAGATGTATCAGTTGCAACAAGTAGGTGAGACGCTAAATGAATGTGCCACAATCTCTGAGAACGAGGTGCTAGTTTAATCAGATTTGCACTGATTCGGTGCACTCAAGGGAGAGTATATTCGCTGCTCTCCTCCTTTCTTATTTTTCCATAATTTTTATTCTCTTTATTATTTGATTTTTATATGTTTTTAGTTTCTGGCACACCCCTTGCTATATCCTTATTGCAAACATAATAGCCGGATGGAAGGGGGATATATGAAGCTCATTACGACAATTATAAAACCATTCAAATTGGAGGATATTCGGGAAGTTCTCTCTGGTCTTGGTGTTCAGGGGTTAACCATAACAGAGGTAAAAGGATTTGGGCGTCAAAAAGGGCATGCGGAGCTTTATCGTGGAGCTGAATATAGTGTCAATTTTTTACCTAAGATAAAGATAGATATTGCCGTAGCAGATGAATTAGTTGAAGAGGTAATTCATGCTATTCAGCAATCAGCTTTCACTGGAAAAGTTGGCGACGGTAAAATCTTTGTCATTGAATTACAACAGGCTATTCGTATTAGAACAGGAGAAACTAACGATGCGGCACTGTAACTCATTGATAGAGAAGATAGGTATGAAAAGACAATTCTCAGTGGCTGCTGGTGTTGTGGCCAGTTGTGTACCATCATTATCTCAGGCTGCGGAAGGCGTTGTTGATAAAGCGGATAATGCTTTTATGATGATTTGCACTGTCCTTGTTTTGTTTATGACCATTCCGGGAATTGCTCTGTTTTATGGTGGATTGCTACGGAGTAAAAATGTTTTATCGCTAATGGCTCAGGTCATGGTGAGCTTTGCTTTAGTATGTGTATTGTGGGTGATTTATGGTTACAGCCTGGCTTTTGAGCCAGGGAATGGTTTTTTCGGTGGTTTTAGTCAAATGATGCTAAAGAATTTGGCATTCACTGACTTAAGTGGCAATTTTTATCAGCTAATTTATGTGGCATTTCAAGGTTCTTTCGCTTGTATCACAGTTGCTTTGATTATTGGTGCATTAGGAGAGCGTATTCGCTTTTCGGCTTTGCTAATTTTTAGTGTGCTGTGGTTGACATTTTCTTACCTGCCTATGGCGCATATGGTTTGGGGTGGTGGTGTACTTTCGCAGGATGGAGCATTGGATTTTGCTGGTGGTACGGTTGTCCATATTAACGCTGCTGTAGCTGGATTAGTTGGTGCTTACTTGCTAGGAAAACGTACTGGTTTTGGGAAAGAGGCATTTAAACCACATAATTTGCCGATGGTCTTCACTGGTACTGCTGTGCTCTATATTGGTTGGTTTGGTTTTAATGCTGGTTCAGCGGGTGCTGCTAATGAGATAGCTGCTCTGGCATTTTTAAATACTATTGTGGCGACTGCCGCCGCTATCCTGTCATGGGTTTTTGCAGAATGGCTTTTCCGTAATAAACCGTCGCTTTTAGGGGCATGTTCAGGCTGTATTGCTGGGTTGGTTGGTATTACACCTGCTGCCGGAATGGTGGGGGTTGGTGGTGCATTAGTCATTGGTCTGATCGCTGGTTTTACCGGACTTTGGGGGGTGGTGGCGTTAAAACGATGGTTACGTGTTGACGATGTATGTGATGTATTTGGTATACACGGCGTATGTGGGATCGTGGGTTGCCTCCTGACTGGGGTGTTTACGGCGAAATCTTTGGGAGGAACCGGCCATGCAGAGGGTATAACCATGTTGGAGCAAGTTGGTATTCAGGCTTTTAGTATACTGGTTTGTGTGGTTTGGTCAGTTATTGTTGCCTTTGTTGCTTTTAAAATAGCAGAGCTGTTGGTAGGGTTGCGGGTTACAGTTGAAGTTGAAAGGGAAGGATTGGATATTAATTCTCATGGAGAGAGTGCTTATAATTAAGTTGTAATATTAAAAGGCAGCAATAAGACTATAAAATGTGATGCTGATTTCTTAGTTTGCTGCCTTATTCATTTATCTATTGCGTTTCCTAATCAGACCTTCCTGTACAGTGGAAGCAACAAGTATCCCTTCACGATTATAAATTTGTCCCCGAACAAAACCTCGGGCACCGGAAGCTGACGGACTATCTATAGCATATAGTAGCCAGTCGTCTAGTTTAAACGGGCGGTGGAACCACATAGAATGGTCAATTGTTGCTATCTGAATATTTTTTTCAAGGAACCCAACGCCATGTGGCTGTAATGCTGTTGGCAGAAAGTTAAAATCGGAGGCATAGCCAAGTAGATATTGATGAATAAAAGGGTCATCAGGCATATCGCCGTTACTGCGGAACCAAACATAGCGTATAGGTTCTTCCGGTGGACAATTAAATGGACTGTGATATTTTACGGGCCTCATTTCTAGCGGGCAGGGGAAGAGCAGAATGTTCTGCATCTTCTGTGGCAGTAGATGTGACATCTTTTTCACGATTTCGTTTTGAGGGATAAGTTCTTCTGGATATGGCACATCCGGCATTATATTTTGGTGTTCAAAACCTTCTTCGTGACTTTGAAATGAGGCGGTCATATAAAAGATAGGCTTGCCATTCTGGATGGCGCTGACTCGCCGGGCACTAAAACTTCCTCCATCACGTAGAATTTCAACATCATAGACGATAGGTTTGTGACTGTCTCCGGGGCGTAAGAAATAGCTATGGAAAGAGTTGCCCATCCGGTCATCTACAACGGTTTGTTTGGCTGCATACAGCGCCTGACCAATCACTTGCCCCCCGAAAACCTGAGGAAAACCGAGATCTTTACTTTGTCCTCGGTAAATACCTTCCTCAATCTTCTCCAATTTCATCAAATTTATCAGATTCTGTAATGACTTGCTCATAATACGCCTTTGTTTTCTATTAGGTTATCGAGAGTACAAGGGATGATTATTGTCTCATTAATAGATGATTAATAAATAACTAAATTGTAAATGTTTTAAGTCCTGGCAGTAGGGCAATAAAGAATATGAGATTTATTGGTGTTTTATATTCAATTTTTTAATCTATAATTCAAATGATTTAGATTTAATGGTTTGATATTTCAATTTATTTTAATATTTATACAGATTAGTTAATAACGGAGGAATGTGTATGAAGTTATGGCAGCTCCCCGCTGGCGTATTACTAGCGGTTGCTTTGGTCGGATGTAATGCCAAAGGTGCTGAGGTAGTAGGTACTCAGGTGGAAGAGATTGAAAATCCAATGAAACGGTCTTTTGTTGAAGGTAATATTAATATACTACAGCGTATAGCATTGCCAGCAGATGCTGTTCTGACAGTAGCTTTATCTGATGTATCTTTGCTTGATGCGCCTTCAGTTACTCTGTCTCAGAAGGTTGAGCGTTTAGGTGGGAAACAATCACCTTTCCATTTTGTTTTACCTTATCAATCAGACAAAATTAAGCCAGGGGCACGCATTGTTGTCAGTGCTTCTGTTTCGCTGCATAGTCGCTTGATGTTTGTTACAGATACAGCATACGAAGTGATTAATAATGGGAAGACTAAAGATATCGAAATTACGTTGAAAGCTGTTAGATAATACATTTTCTTAATTGTATTCACTTGTAATGTGCAATAAATCAGCATTCGGGCCTGCTTGTCTTGCTATTTAAGTAGGTATGAATGATAATAGCGCCGCTTTGAAGTTAAAGCAGCACGTCACAATGGGGGCTCTGTTGGTTCTCCCGCAACGCTAACTTGTTAACTTGGTCAGGTCCGGAAGGAAGCAGCCATAGCAGGGGATGTGTGTGCCGGGATGTCGCTGGCAGAGCCCTCGCCAATTTTACCAATAACCTAAATAAATTGGTGATTTAAATAAGCCGATAGCACTTTACCGGCTCGGATCACTTTCCTATCTGATAAAGACTATTTTAGCGAACGTATTTCCATACTGAAGGTGGAATTCTATCATACAGTTTATTCATGGTCAGCTCAGCTAGGCGGTGATCCGCAGCAGAGTAGAATAGTTCAAGCTCATCTCCTGAAAGTTCATATTTGTTCTTTTCAATCACACGTTCTAGTGTATCAATCGTGGTGCATTTTCTTAAACGCATCAGATAATCAGTTTTAGTCATAATCGCCTTTCTTATTTAACATATATAAAAAATTATTGAGGGAAATATTCAATCAAATTTTGCTCAAGGAGCAATTTAAATCCTGTAACAGAACGCTGGTTGAGCACTCATTAGTTTTTACCATTCCATAAGTCTGGAAACGATAATCTGAATTTGTTTCCAGACAAGATGTAACTATATGTATCATCAATACATTTATCAGTTCAAGTGAGAAGGTTGAAATCATCAGAATATTTTATTTTAAAGTACCAAACGAAAGTTGATATGTATTCGATCTATTTGTTTAGCTTTAAACTATCCTGAGATGTAAAAATTATTTTCACAACCAGTCTCATCTCTGTGTACTTTGCACTAGAAGTGCCTCTTGCCTTAGATTCTTACATAAGCATTTTAATTCATCAATATTATGTCATCTTGAGTGAATATTCATCCATGCTATGTTGATCTTCCTGTATATGCCATGACTTAATTTTTTGAGTTAAACACTAGCATATACACGTATTATAAAATTTTTTTCGAGAGATTATTATTATGTATCTATAATCGTTCTTTGGGATTATTTATCTTTTTTACAGATAGCTCTGATTTGCTTCTGGTAAATCAGGATCAGCTCTTAACAAAAATTCATGCCTTAACTCAATAAACTATAAATATCGGCTAGTATGTGTGAGTTAATATGTAGGTTTATATAAAACAGTATTACTCTCAGATACCAGTAACGGCAGATTATAGCCTGATGGCTACAATAATCAATGAATATAACATCATTATTACATAAGTCACTATGTGCTGGTATTGTTTTTTGTCATTTAGTGTAAAAAAAGATAAAGTAATTTTTGTCCGACAACTTTCATATTAATTTTATTAAAGTCACTAATGCTTGGATTTTTAAAGCTATTTTATACTCATAAGTGGTGATCATAATTAAATTTAAACAAAATCACTTAAAAATTAAGCGGATAGATTAATGATCAGAATCTTACCAGATGGAAGCAGCTATTATATTTAAGAAGGCCGATTTGACGGCCTTCTGGTTATTGTTGGTAGCATTTAATGAGATTCTGACGCGGATTCAATCTCCTCCGCTTTCTTACTGAAACGTCGTTTTATAACCACAAAGAATACTGGCACGAAAAAGATTGCTAGCGAGGTTGCTGCAATCATTCCGCCTAATACCCCAGTACCCACCGCGTTTTGAGAGCCGGAGCCTGCACCATTACTCAATACTAGGGGAATAACACCTAACATAAATGCTAGTGATGTCATTAGGATTGGGCGAAGACGCATTCTTACCGCATCTAGCGTAGCTTCTATCAACCCCTTGCTTTCTTTTTCCATCAGATCCTTGGCGAATTCAACGATGAGTATCGCGTTTTTCGCCGACAAACCGATAGTGGTTAACAGGCCAACTTTAAAGTAAACATCGTTATCCAAACCGCGGAATGTTGTTGCTAACAAGGCCCCAACGATACCCAACGGTACTACTAGCATAACTGAGAATGGAATTGACCAGCTTTCATATAGTGCTGCCAGACAGAGGAATACCACTATCAATGATAATGCATACAGAGCTGGAGCCTGATTACCGGACAAGCGTTCCTGATAGGACATACCTGTCCAGTCAAAACCGATTCCATTTGGTAGCTTAGATGCCAGCTCTTCCATCAGGGCCATTGCATCGCCGGTACTTTTACCTGGAGCTGCTTCACCCAGAATTTCCATTGATGGTAAACCGTTGTAACGTTCCAGACGTGGTGAACCGTAGGTCCACGGCTCTTTGGATGTATCTACAAAGGCAGAGAATGGAACCATTTCACCTTGTTTGTTGCGGACATACAGCTTGTAAATATCACTTGGCAACATACGATAAGATGCTTCCGACTGAACGTAAACTTTTTTGACGCGACCGCGATCAATAAAGTCGTTCACATAGTTACTACCAAACATCGTGCTGAGTGTTGAGTTAATATCAGCGATGGAAACACCGAGAGCTTCAGCTTTTTCCTGATCGATCCTGAGCCGATATTGAGGAGTATCTTCCTGACCATTAGGACGAACACCTACTAACATATCTGGATGCTGTTGTATCATGCCAAGTAATTGGTTACGGGCTTCTGTCAGTTTGTCATGTCCAAGGTTTGCTTTATCAATTAATTCAAAATCAAAGCCGGTTGCTGAACCTAACTCTACAATTGCCGGGATGTTAAAGGCAAAAACCATACCTTCTTTGATTTTCTGGAAGTGAGCACTAGCCCTGGCAACAATAGCAGGTACTTTGTTTTCAGCGCCAGGACGTTCACCCCAGTCTTTCAAGCTTATAAAGCCCAACCCAGTGTTTTGCCCTTGACCACTAAAACCAAAGCCACTGACGGTAAAGACAGAAACCACACGATCTTTTTCTTCTGTGTTGAAGTAATCGCTTATTTTATCCAGAACTTTCTCTGTTTGTTCCTGTGTTGCCCCCGCAGGTAATTGAACCATTGTCAGCAATACTCCCTGATCTTCTTCAGGAAGAAAGGAGGATGGTAAACGTGTGAACATGATGGCCATACCAGCCACCAGGAATACATAAATTACCAAATAACGTCCTGTGTTGCGCAAAATGCGACCAACACTGTCAGTGTAGTGGTGGGTACTTTTGTCAAATATGCGGTTGAACCAGCCAAAGACGCCGGTCTGCTTGCCGTGGCTACCTTTGGCAATGGGTTTCAACATAGTGGCACATAGAGCTGGCGTCAGGATTAAGGCTACCAGCACAGATAGTACCATTGCAGACACGATAGTAATCGAGAATTGACGATAAATTGCACCGGTTGAACCGCCGAAGAAAGCCATTGGGATAAATACAGCAGACAGCACCATTGCAATACCAACTAGGGCGCTTTGGATTTGTCCCATTGATTTCCTGGTTGCTTCTTTTGGCGATAGACCTTCTTCCTGCATAACACGTTCAACGTTTTCTACCACAACAATGGCATCATCTACCAGTAAGCCAATGGCAAGAACCATAGCAAACATGGTTAATGTATTTATTGAATAGCCAAATGTAGCGAGTATTGCAAATGTTCCTAAAAGCACGACTGGAACCGCAATGGTTGGAATAAGTGTTGCGCGGAAATTTTGGAGAAATAGGTACATTACCACGAACACTAGCATAATTGCTTCAACGAGTGTTTTTACCACTTCGTTAATAGAGATTTTAACGAATGGTGTGGTGTCATATGGATAGACGATTTTCAACCCGTGAGGGAAGAAAGGTTCCATATTTTTTAGCGCTTCTTTTACCGCTTTGGATGTATCCAAAGCGTTAGCGCCTGTCGCTAGTTTGACACCGATACCCGCAGCAGGTTTACCGTTATATCGGGCAATGATGTTGTAGCTTTCTGCACCTAGTTCCACGTTTGCCACATCTTTCAGACGGACCTGAGAACCGTCAGTATTGACGCGAAGGAGAATATTACTGAACTCTTCCGGTGAAGTTAGACGTGTTTGAGCAATGATCGAAGCATTCAGGCGTTGACCTGGAACGGGAGGGGTTCCTCCTAATTGACCGGCGGCTATTTGGTTATTTTGCGCTTTGATTGCATTTATTACATCCAGAGTCGTCATTTTGTAGTTAACGAGCTTGTCAGGATTTAACCAGATACGCATGGCATACTGGTTACCGAAAAGCATTGTATCACCTACACCGGTTACGCGACTTAAAGGGTCCTTGACAGTTGCACCAACATAGTCAGAGATATCGTCCTGTGACATGGAACCATCTTCAGAGATAAATCCGGCAACCATCAGGAAAGAGGTTGTGGACTTATCTACGCGTATTCCTTGCTGTTGAACTTCTTGTGGTAACAGAGGCATAGCGAGTTGCAGCTTGTTTTGTACCTGTACCTGTGCAATGTCGGGGTTAGTACCTGCTTCAAAGGTTAGTGTGATATTCATGTTTCCAGCAGAATCACTGTCGGAAGACATATAAACCAGGTTGTCGATACCATTCATGTTCTGTTCGATAACCTGAGTAACTGTGTTTTGTACAGTGGTGGCATCTGCGCCGGGATAAGTTGCGGAGATAGAAATCGCCGGTGGTGCGATAGTAGGATATTGCGCCACGGGTAATTTCATAATTGCCAGCAGCCCAGCCAGCATGGTGATAATTGCGATTACCCATGCAAAGATTGGCCGATCTATAAAAAACTTAGGCATGAATCACCGACTCCTAAATTAAGACTTTTTCGCAGGTTCAGCTTGGTTCGCAGCAGATTTTGCATTTAGGTCCACTTCTTCTGCTTTAACCGGTATGCCGGGTTTAATTTTTTGCAAACCAGTAACGATGACCCGATCACCTGCTTTCAGACCGGAAGTTACTAGCCATTTATCACCAATGGCTTGGTTAGCGGTAATAATGCGTGGTTCAACTTTTTCGTCTGCACCAACCACCATGACAGTAGCTTCACCACGAGGTGTACGGGTAACTCCTTGCTGAGGAACTAGTATTGAATTCCGGCGAATACCGTCTTCCAGTTTTGCTCGAACAAACATGCCTGGCAATAACTCTTCATTTGGATTAGGGAATATTGCACGGATAGTGATAGAGCCTGTTGTTTCATCTACAGTAATATCAGAGAATTCCAAGTAGCCTGTTTCACTGTAATTTTTACCATTTTCCATGATTAGGTGAACTTTAGCCTTACTGTCCCCTTTCTGCACAACACCTTTGGCGATTTCACTTTTAAGACGCAGGTAATCATCACTTGACTGAGTGACATCCACATAAATTGGATCTAGTTGTTGAACAGTTGTCAGGGCTGTTGGCTGACCAACAGAAACTAGAGCACCTTCAGTTATAGTAGATTTGCCGGAACGACCACTAATCGGCGCTGTAACTTTGGTATATGCCAAATTGATACGGGCAGTCTCTACAGCCGCTTTTGCTGCCTGTACTATAGCATTCGCTTGAGCATAGTCAGCGCTGGCTTTATCAAATTCCTGTTGACTAACATAGTTTGTACCTAACAGTGACTTATATCGGTTCACTGTCAAGCGTGCGATCTCTGCATTAGCTTGAGCTTTTGCCAAATCGGCTTTAGTACTGTCATAGTCAGCTTGGTAAGTTGCTGGATCTATCTGATACAAAGATGTGCCTGCTTTTACATCGCTACCTTCTTTATAATTTCGTTTTAGAATTATACCACTTACTTGTGGACGAACTTCTGCAATGCGGAAGGCTGACGTTCGGCCTGGAAGTTCTGTCGTGACCATCAGAGGTTCATTTTTCAGCGTCACGATACCGACTTCAGGAGCCTGTTGATTCCCAGCAACTTGCTGAGAGCCTTTGTCGTTACATCCTGAAAGAGCTAAGCTGCCTGAGAATACCAGTACTGTAGCCAGAGGCAAAACTCCCCTGTTTATTCGCATAAGTAAACCTCAATATTTTTAGATGTTGACCCTTCAATCCGTAAAACCATTACTCCATTAATAACAGCATGCTATAATACAAACATACGTGAATGTATGTAAATCCATTTTAGGTTAAAATTAGAGTGTATGGCACGAAAAACTAAACAACAGGCTGAGGAGACCCGGCAACAGATTATAGACGCAGCTATAAAAGAGTTTTCTGAGCGCGGTGTCTCTGCTACTTCACTGACAGATATTGCCACAACGGCCGGCGTAACCCGAGGGGCGATTTACTGGCACTTTAAAAATAAAGTAGACCTGTTTTCCGAAGCTTGTAGAATAACAGATTCTAAGATTGACGAATTAGAAAAAGAGTATCAAGCAAAATATCCTAATAATCCACTCCTGATTTTAAGAACTTTAATCATCCATATCCTGACGTCGGTCATTGATGATCCGAAAAACCGGCTATTAATGGAGATTTTTTTCCACAAATGTGAGTTTGTCGGTGAAATGTCTGCCTTGGTGGAAGTCCGTCAGGAGCTGTGTGTTGCAGACTATGTTCGTATTGAAGAGTCTCTTTCTGATTGTATCGCATCAGGTCAGCTTCCTTATAATCTTCATCTGCGGCGAGCGGCTATCATGTTAAGAGGATTGATAACGGGCTTGTTGGAAAATTGGTTATTTGCACCAGATAGTTTTGATATTCAGAAAGAAGCGGAATCGTTAGTAGATAGTTTTATCGATATGCTTAAATATAGTGGGCATATGAAAATCACTGAAAAATGAAGAACCGGAATAATAGAGGTAAATTCTATTTTGGTAATTGCTAACAATGTGGCTAATGGCAAAAAGTCATTATCTTATGCTCTTTTTTTATCTGTTGTTATATAAGGGATGAGACTGAGAAACTAAGCTGAAAATATGTTTAATATCAGATACTGTTGCCGGTTTTGTCAGGGAAGCGGTCAAAGAAAGGCTATAACCTAAGGCAAATGTTGAAACTGGTTGATAATGCTGAAATCAGTACATTGATTGAATTTTCCCTACGGATTTTGCAGGTAGAGTAGACAAAGTACTAAGTGGGAGTAGTGTTAAGTTGCTGGCTGCAATGTTAAGAGATAACCATCTATGTTGGAAATACGAAATGTGACGCATGCCTATGGCGAGCGAGTGATATTGAAAGAGTTAAATTTGCAGCTTAAGGAAAAACGGATTGCTATCATAGGTAGTAATGGTTGTGGCAAAAGTACATTCGCACGTCTTCTTAATGGATTGTTGGTACCGAAAAGCGGTGATGTTTTGGTGGATGGTCTGAACACCAGAACGGAGGGTAAAGCGATCCGACGTAAGGTTGGTTTTGTATTTCAGAATCCTGACAATCAGATCGTTTTTCCAGTCGTTGAAGAAGATTTGGCCTTTGGAATGAAAAATCTCGGTTTTACCAAGGATAAGATTCGGCAAAGAACACAGGAGGCCCTTTCACGCTATGATTTACTTCAATTTAGGGAGCATCCAGCCCATCTTTTAAGTGGTGGTCAGAAACAACTCCTTGCGATTTCCGGTGTTCTTGTGATGGAGCCCGATTACATTATTTTTGATGAGCCTACAACCTTGCTGGATTTACGAAATAAGCGCCGTGTTGCCGAAGCAATCGATAACCTATCTCAAACTGTGATTGTAGTGTCTCATGACCTTGATTTTTTGGCGGGATTTGATCGTGTTCTGGTTTTTGATGATGGCCGTGTCGTTGTTGATGATATCCCCTCTATTGCTATTCCCGAGTATGTAAGGATGATGTTATGAGCCTATCTGGGTATAACCCTGGTTCATCATTTGTGCATCGAGTTAGCCCTGGGCTCAAAATTATTTCTTTGGTCATTTTGGGAACATTACTTTTCGTTATTCCACGTATCGATCTTTCTGTTGCGGCGTTAGCGGGTATCGTACTTTTATACTTATTAGCCAAAATCTCATTAAAAACGGCTTGGATGCAATTACGGCCGGCGTTATGGATCTTCGCGCTTATTTTTATAGTCCAATTGTTTCTACACCACTGGACCGCAGGTGTACTTGTGGTAGTTCGTCTTGTTTCTCTTTTGTTGCTGGCCTCGCTGGTCACTCTCACTACTCGTTCTTCTGATATGATCGACGCATTGGAAAATGGGCTTGGGTGGCTATACTATTTTGGTATCAATCCTGGAAAAGTGAGCTTGGCTCTATCGCTTGCTTTGCGGTTTATCCCTGTTTTGGCGTCAATTACAGAAGAAGTACGGGAGGCGCAGAAAGCAAGGGGCCTCGAAAAGAGTGTCATTGCAATTGCAGTGCCTGTTATTGTACGAATGCTCAAAATGGCAGACGATATTTCGGCTGCTATTGAAGCTAGGTCCTATGATCCAGAATTTGGCAGAAAGAACTCGGGTAGCAAGTAAAGCAGGGGTTGTGGCTTTTTCGAAAAGAAAGGGGGATTAAATGTCTACCAAAGATATTGTTTATATAGCGCTATTTGCCTCTTTAACCGTAGCACTGGGTTTATTTCCACCACTGACACTTCCTGTTGTGGGTGTTCCGATAACAGCGCAATCAATGGGAGCAATGCTTGCTGGTGCTATTATTGGTGCGAAACGGGGGGGATTAGCATTGTTGCTCTTTTGCGTTCTTGTTGCCGTTGGATTACCGGTAATGGCCGGAGGACGGGGAGGATTGAGTGTATTTCTCAGTCCAAGTGGCGGCTTTATTTTGGCGTGGCCAATTGCCGCTTTTGTTATCGGTTACTTGTATGAGAAAAATCTTGCAAAATTAAATACCTTTAAAGAAGCTGTGTTTCTTGTCTTTGGTGGAATTATGATTGTTTACGTGATTGGTATCCCGTGGATTGCTACATTTGCCAATGTCAGCATTTGGCAAGCAACCATAGGTTCAATCGGATTCATACCGGGGGATATTATCAAAATCGTATTGGTTATTTTGATTGCGAAAACGGTTCGTCGAGCTTATCCCACTCTTGAGCCACGTTCTTAAGTTTTTGTAGCGGAGTGATTGTTCAAATTCCAGATATATCTTACTGAAATACATTACGACCATAAAATCAGCTTCTTCTCATTTAATACACCGATGAAAGAGCCTGTTGCAATTCGATTGCTGCTTGCAGGCAGGATAATATGAGGGTTGCTGGTGTTAAAAACGACGACAGAGCCAACTTGAGGTCGAAAAGTGAAAGATTCGCAATCAACCAATAGAGCACTATCATACGGTTTGTATATTTTATCAACAACAGTGCTCTTGAATGGTTGGTTATAGATCACGGTTTCTCCTCCCTGAGAGGGAGATAAAATATAGAGGTTCCAAGCAAGCTGAGTCGATATATCTCCGACGACTAAATTTCCTTTCGCAAAAGTGGGTGCGTAGTCTACATGTAGATCCGAACCACCGGAGATAATCCGGACGATACCGGCAAAATAGGGGCCAAATCCCGGTTCTTCTGCGACCGAAATGCTGAAATTTGTATCGTGATTGATATATCGAATGAACCGAGCAACTGGATCAAAAGCTTGATTGATAATTTGGATGAGATCTTGCTTGGCTACGCTAACTTGAGAGAAATATTGCTCTTTGGGTCGATTGCGATAATGAGCGAGTGGATTTCCTAAATAAGACCCCGGCCTTCCAAATTCATATGGCTTTGCCTTCATGCTCAGTATTGCAGATGCAAGTTGTTCTGCTTCTTCTTGAGTGGCAAAATTATCTATCATCACTGCTGGAATCTTGTTATCTATGATTGCCTGCAAGCTTTCTGATGATAATTTGACAAGCTCGTTTGATACCCACCGTGACGACATAGTAGTCGACTCCTAGCCGATTTTCTTTATATTAGAAAAATTGATCTATTGATGGTCAGTATTAATCGTATAGCATTGGTTGTATAAAAATGCAACATTTGTTCACGTTTGGGAACGCAACAATGACAATATCTCTGAGAGGTCATCACCTTTTGTGTATTCTTACCTACGCGGGCAACGGATATTCCCCTGATTTTGTTGAAAATTACAATAGGATTATTCCTCGAATTCGGGACGAGGATATTCTGATTGTGGCAGGGCCGGATGACATATGTATTCCTTTGCTTGGAGAAGATAAACCTCATTGCTTTGGCGAGAGTGTTATTGTTCGGGATAGTCGAGCTTTGGAAGCTGTTGGTTCTCTTATGGGCCGATCAATTGAGGTAGGTCATACTCTGAGGCTTGATGAAACCTATTTAAAACGGGCGCGATGGGCTTTTAATCGCGGGATCATAAGAGCCGCTTGTGTAGGCTGTGAATGGGAACCGCTTTGTACTCGAATTGCTGCGGATGATTATTCTTCAACGTTTCTTAAACGAAATAATGGAAAGAGCGAGTGACGATATTAAAGCCGTTTGAAATTTTGCAAAGGCTGATATTGATATGAATGTATGATCACATACTTAAGACAAACGGGAATCTTTTACAGTATCGATCAGGGTATCTCTATTGAGGTATTGAAGTAAGTTGCTCAATACTCCTTCGTTGACGGTGATTGCTTCGCTAATTTTGCTTGATAGTCGTGTTTGACTATTTCCAGTGCGGCGAGTGCGATTTCAGGAGTGATTTCATTGCATTCCAGTAAATAGATCAGATCAACAGCAAGTTGAACCTCGGGTGGTGCATGTTCGACGGACATAAAACATTCCTCATTTGAATCGTTAGTCCATGTTCTCTTGGTATTCGATTGATTTTTCAATACGCATCAGAGATTGACGGCAACGTGCTAGTCTTCCAGCTAATGCCGCGATTTCTTTTTGTATTTTTTGTTGATGACTAAGTGTAGTTTGTTGATTCAATTTTAGCTCTCTATCATTGATCATTGCGAGTAGACGGCGTTCATAATCCTGATGTTCAGCCAGTTTGTGATACAGGTCAGTAGCTTGTTGTTTATATTCAAATCGGCTCTCTTTTTTTCTCAATGACTGGGTGGACAATTCACGTTTTAATGCCTCTATTTGGGCAATTAGGCGTTCAGTTAGAAATACGACCTGTTCGGTTCGGTGATCCTGAACACACTCTTTGAGTTGTTCCATGTTGTGCCTGACTTCTTGTAGATAGCCTCGAAGTTTATCGCTATGTCGGTTAAATAAAGCCTGATCAAACCGGGCAGTAGAGAATGGCGTGTCAGCTAATGGTGCTATCTCTTCCGCCAGTATATCGACCTGTTTTTCGAGTAAATTTAATAACGGCTGCGTATTCATTTATACCCTAAAATGGTTATGTCTTGCGAAGCAGAATTAATCTGGGACGACAAAAAGTAGGCTGATGCGTGTTCATCAGTTGCTTTTTTCTATCAGTTTACATAGATTTTAGAACCTTCGTGTTCTACCCATTGGCACCGATTATGACCGCAAACGCGCAGCAACTGCAATTTATTAAAGACAGCATTGAAACGATTCCTGATTATCCAAAACCGGGGATTCTTTTTCGTGATATTACCACTTTATTGGATAACCCTCTTGCCTACCAAGCAACAATTGATCTTCTGGTAGAGCGATATCAGGACACAGGAATTACAAAAGTTGTTGGCACGGAAGCTCGCGGTTTTCTGTTTGGTGCCCCGGTTGCGTTACGTCTTGGTGTTGGTTTTGTTCCTGTTCGTAAAGCGGGCAAACTACCTCGGGAAACATTGCGTGAAACGTACAATCTAGAGTATGGCACTGATACGTTGGAAATGCATAAGGATAGCGTAAAAGAAAACGATAAAGTGTTGGTTATTGATGATTTGTTGGCAACGGGAGGGACGGTTGAAGCCACTGTCCGTTTAATCCGTCGCTTAGGTGGTGAAGTTTTTGAAGCGGCCTTTATTATTGGTTTGCTTGGTTTGGGCGGTGCTGAGCGTCTGCAAAGACAAGGTGTAAGTAGTTTTACGTTACTTGAATTCCCAGATCATTAATCTACTTATTTTCGTATTACTAACATATCGGCCTCGCTGTCTATAGTGAGGCTGTGTTAGCATGGTGCTCAACTGTATTCGATTTTCCCGGTATCAATGAGCTATCAGGTACTTGCCCGTAAGTGGCGTCCACAAATATTTTCTGATGTAATTGGTCAGGAATATATCTTGACTGCGTTAGCTAATGGCCTTGCCCACGGTCGGCTTCATCACGCCTATTTATTTTCTGGCACGAGAGGTGTCGGGAAAACAACGATCGCCCGTTTGTTTGCCAAGGGGCTAAATTGTGAAACGGGTATTACTGATAAGCCTTGTGGTAAATGTGTTAATTGCCTTGAAATTGAACAGGGGCGATTTGTCGATTTAATTGAAATTGATGCGGCTTCCCGTACCAAAGTTGAAGATACGCGTGAATTACTAGATAACGTGCAATATGCTCCGGCTCGTGGGCGTTTTAAAGTCTACCTGATCGATGAAGTGCATATGCTTTCCCGCCACAGTTTCAATGCATTATTGAAAACGTTGGAAGAGCCGCCTGAGCATGTGAAATTTCTACTAGCAACGACTGATCCGCAAAAATTGCCAGTGACCATTCTTTCCCGTTGCTTGCAGTTTCATCTCAAATCGCTGGATATTGATCAAATAAGCGCTCAGCTTGAGCGTATTCTTAAAGCTGAACATATAGAGAGTGACAGTCGTGCTCGTCAGCTATTGGCTCGTGCTGCTGATGGCAGCATGCGTGATGCTTTGAGTCTGACAGATCAGGCTATTGCTATCGGGCAGGGCCAGGTAACAGCCGAAATAGTTAGCTTGATGCTAGGAACGTTAGATGATGAACAGCCGTTATCAATTATTGAAGCATTGATTCGAGCTGACGGTCAGCAGGTTATGGCGTTGGTGGAACAAGTTGCTTCGCGGGGGGCGGATTGGGAAGATTTATTGGTAGAGATTCTTTCATTGCTGCATCGTATTGCAATGCTTCAACTGTTACCTTCTCAACCGGAAATCACTTCCTCATCAATTGAAGGCCGTTTGCGCATATTGGCAAAAGCTATTTCACCGGAAGATGTACAACTTTATTATCAAACTTTGCTGATTGGTCGTAGGGACTTGCCGTATGCACCGGAGCGCAGGATGGGGGTTGAAATGGCTCTGTTCAGAGCTTTGGCATTTCATCCAAAAAAAGTTATTGAGGAGGTTGCAGCACCGGTGGTAAATCCTGCGGTTATACCATCAGTTACAACGCAGCCGAAACATAGTGATCAGGGGGATGCGCCACCTGCTAATTATATTAATGAACCGGCACAATTAGATCGAAGTTCTCCGTCGGAACCTCAGATACCTCAGGCGCTTGCATCAAGCCCAACCGCGCAGTTGCTGAAAGCAAGGAATGTGTTATCCCGACAGCAAGAGCAAACGCCAATAAAAAAGCCTGAATCGGCTACGCCTGTTAAGATGAAGTCAGCAATTTCGGCATTGGAACGGATTGCCGCAGTGTCAGGACAGCGGCCTCAGTCATCAATAGATAAAAAACAGGAAAACAGACCTGAGAAAAAAGAAGCTTACCGTTGGCGCGCCAAGAATATTGAGGAGAAAACAGAAACTCATGTGGCTACACCAAAGGCTTTAAGAACAGCTTTGGAACATGAGAAAACACCAGAGCTGGTAGAGAAATTAGCGGAAGAATCTAAACAGAGAGATGCATGGGCCGCAGAAGTTGGTAAACTTAAAATTCCTAAACTGGTGCAACAATTGGCATTAAATGCGTTCAAAGAGCAGGTTAGTGCAAATAATATCCGTTTACACCTACGTTCGAGCCAGCGTCACCTTAATTCCGCTTTCGCACAGAAGTCATTAGCGGCGGCTTTGAGCGAGTTGTACGGCGCAACGGTTGAATTCAGCATTATTGAAGATGATAATCCTGCGGAGAAAACTCCGCTGGAGTGGCGACAAGCCATTTATGAAGAGAAATTGGCACAAGCTCGCCAATCAATTATTGCGGATAAAACTATTCAAACAATGCAGCAGGTATTTGATGCTGAATTGGATGAAGAGAGTATCCGACCGATTTAACCATGCTGCAATCTGTACCTTAGTTGTACGATGTAGCCATAGCGAAGAGAGAAATCTATGTTTGGTAAAGGTGGTTTGGGCAATTTGATGAAACAGGCCCAGCAAATGCAGGACAAAATGCAGAAAATGCAAGAAGAGATCGCTAATCTGGAAGTGACGGGTGAATCGGGTGCGGGTCTGGTTAAAGTGACTATCAATGGTGCTCATAATTGCCGTCGTGTTGAGATCGATCCAAGCCTGATGGAAGATGACAAAGAGATGCTGGAAGACCTGATTGCTGCTGCATTCAATGACGCAGCTCGTCGTATTGAAGAGACTCAGAAAGAGAAAATGGCAGGTATTTCCAGTGGGATGCAACTGCCACCAGGCTTTAAGATGCCATTCTGATGCAAACCAGTCCTCTCCTTGAATCCTTGATGGAAGCATTACGCTGTTTACCAGGGGTTGGCCCTAAATCTGCACAGCGGATGGCTTTTCATCTGCTCCAGCGTGATCGCAGTGGTGGAATGCGTTTGGCTCAGGCATTGACCAGAGCGATGTCGGAAATTGGACACTGCAAATATTGTCGGACTTTTACTGAACAGGAACAGTGCACGATTTGTGCTAATCCACGCCGTCAACAAAATGGTCAAATCTGTGTGGTTGAAAGCCCTGCGGATATTCATGCTATTGAACAAACTGGGCAGTTTGCCGGGCGTTATTTTGTATTGATGGGGCATTTATCCCCATTAGATGGTATTGGTCCAATGGATATTGGCTTAGATCATCTTGAGGATCGTCTCGCCACTGAAGAGATTTCAGAGGTGATTTTGGCGACTAATCCGACAGTGGAGGGAGAGGCCACTGCCAATTATATCGCAGAGATATGTGTTCAATACGGTGTGACAGCAAGTCGTATTGCTCATGGCGTACCAGTTGGTGGTGAACTTGAGATGGTGGATGGTACAACACTGTCTCATTCAATTGCCGGGCGGCAGAAGATTACTTATTAATTTTCTGTTAGTGCCTTACAGTTTTGACCGAATAGTGTTGTAGCCTTTTAGAGTAAATCATAAAGGTTTTGAGGCGCTACATTTATGTGGCGCATGCCTTTCAGTTCATTTTGCTGTGATCAAAAGTGACTTCATGATTCTTTTGGATAATCAAACTTGAAATTCAACTTATTTATCCCCATCTGCATATCATCGTCTGATTTTGTCTGTCTGAACTGGATTTAGATTGAGGTAATAAATGAGTATGAAAGGTCAGGAAACCCGTGGATTTCAGTCTGAAGTAAAACAACTTCTGCAATTAATGATCCATTCACTCTATTCCAATAAAGAGATTTTCCTTCGTGAACTAATCTCAAACGCTTCCGATGCTGCTGACAAATTACGTTTCCGCGCATTATCCGCTCCAAAACTTTATGAAAATGATGGTGAACTGCGCGTTCGCCTCTCTTTTGATAAAGAAAATAGAAGCATCACAATTAGTGATAATGGCATTGGTATGACTCGTGATGAAGTCATCGATAATCTTGGAACAATCGCTAAATCAGGAACAAAAGCTTTTCTGGAATCTATTGGTTCAGATCAGGCTAAAGACAGCCAGTTAATTGGTCAGTTTGGTGTTGGGTTTTACTCTGCATTTATTGTGTCTGATAAAGTCACTGTACGTACTCGTGCCGCTGGTGCTTCAATTGATCAGGGCGTATTCTGGGAATCTGCCGGAGAAGGCGATTACACGGTTGCTGATATTGAAAAAGAGACGCGTGGTACAGAGATCACCCTTCATTTACGTGAAGGAGAAGATGAATTCCTGAATGACTGGCGTTTGCGTTCTGTTATCAGTAAATACTCTGACCATATTGCTTTGCCGGTTGAAATTGAAACCAAAAATAAGAGCGAAGAAGAGGGTGAAGAGGATACGGTAACTTGGGAGAAGATTAATAAAGCTCAAGCTTTGTGGACTCGTGGTAAATCTGAAATTACAGATGAAGAGTACAAAGAGTTCTACAAACATATTTCTCATGATTTTTCTGATCCGTTGATCTGGAGCCATAACCGCGTAGAAGGTAAACAGGAATATACTAGCATGCTCTATATTCCATCTCAGGCTCCGTGGGATATGTGGAACCGTGAGCATAAGCACGGGCTGAAATTGTATGTCCAGCGTGTGTTTATTATGGATGATGCGGAACAGTTTATGCCGAACTATTTACGCTTTGTCCGTGGCCTGATTGACTCCAACGACTTGCCGCTGAACGTTTCCCGTGAAATTTTACAAGATAATTCGATTACCCGTAATTTACGTAATGCATTGACCAAACGTGCATTACAGATGCTGGATAAACTGGCGAAAGATGATGCAGAAAAATACCAGCAATTCTGGCAACAGTTTGGTCTGGTAATGAAAGAAGGCCCGGCAGAGGATAGTACTAACAAAGAAGCTATCGCTAAATTGCTACGTTTTGCTTCTACTCATGATGATAGCTCGGCACAAACAGTTTCTTTGGAAGAGTATGTTAGTAGGATGACTGAAGGTCAGGATAAGATCTACTACATCACCGCAGACAGTTATGCTGCCGCGAAAAACAGTCCTCATTTGGAGCTGTTCCGTAAGAAAGGTATTGAGGTTTTGTTGCTGTCAGAACGCATTGACGAATGGATGATGGGATACCTCACTGATTTTGACGGTAAAAAATTCCAGTCAGTCAGTAAAGCCGATGAATCTCTGGATAAACTGGCAGATGAAAACAAAGCCGAGCAAGAAGAAATTGAAAAGCAGTTGGAGCCGTTTGTTGAGCGGGTGAAAACACTGCTAGGTGATCGAGTAAAAGAGGTTAAATTGACTCACCGTCTGACTGATACTCCAGCAATTGTGACAACAAATGCGGATGAAATGAGTACGCAGATGGCGAAATTGTTTGCTGCGGCGGGTCAACAGGTGCCGGACGTTAAGTACAATTTTGAACTGAATCCTGATCATCAGTTGGTAAAACTGGCTGCTGATATCAGTGATGAAGCTAAATTCGCGGATTGGATTGAACTGTTGCTTGATCAGGCATTGTTTGCTGAGCGTGGCACATTAGAAGACCCAAATCAGTTTATTCGCCGTATGAATCAGTTGCTATTGTCTGAAAAAGCTTGATTTAACTATATTTCTTGATAACGATTGTAAACCACGCCTCTAATAATAAGATGGGGCGTGGTTTATTTTTACAGAAAAATATCACGAAATCGTTTACCTGTTTCCTTGAGCGAACCCCATGCTAAATGGTATGGTGATTCGTTTTCTTAAAATATAAAAACTAACTAGCAAGGGGATTTACGCAATGCGTATTATTCTGCTGGGCGCTCCGGGCGCCGGTAAAGGGACTCAGGCGCAATTTATCGTGGAGAAATATGGGGTCCCTCAAATTTCTACTGGCGATATGTTGCGTACTGCGGTTAAGGCTGGCACAGAATTGGGTTTAAAAGCGAAAGCGCTGATGGATCATGGTAAGCTGGTTACTGATGAACTGGTTATTGCTTTGGTCAAAGAGCGCATCAAACAAGATGACTGCCGCAATGGTTTCTTGTTGGATGGGTTCCCCCGTACGATTCCCCAGGCTGATGCAATGAAAGAAGCGGGGATTAATGTTGATTATGTCCTGGAATTCGATGTTCCCGATGAACTGATTATTGAACGTATCATTGGGCGCCGTATACATGCGCCATCTGGCCGTGTTTATCACATCAAATTTAATCCGCCGACAGTGGAAAACAAGGATGATGTTACGGGTGAAGAGTTGACCATCCGTAAAGACGATCACGAAGATATCGTGCGTAAACGTTTAGTTGAATACCATCAACAGACAGCACCTTTAGTATCCTACTATCAAAAAGAAGCAGAGGCAGATTATACTAAATATTTTAGAATTGATGGTACTCGTAAGGTATCTGAGATTAGTGAAGAATTATCTAAAATTTTGGATTAATCAACCTGAATGATTCTTGGAAGGCGACTAATAAGTCGCCTTATCTTATATTATTTATTTACTGTATCAGGTAAATTGGTCGGTTTTTCCTCATTGTTTTCGTATATAAACATGATTTTCATCTGTACTTTATTATGCTAGGGTTTTCACCAGCGAAACAATTAAGGATCGACATAATGAACAGCGGTAAATATGGTGTTTTATTAGTTAATCTTGGTACTCCTGATAAGCCAACAACTGCGGCTATAAGACGTTATTTAGCCGAGTTTCTGAGCGATAAAAGAGTCGTAGACTTATCTCGATTTATCTGGAAGCCAATATTATATGGATTTGTTTTGCCTTTACGTTCTTCACGTGTAGCAAAGTTATATCAGAAAATTTGGACTGATGAAGGTTCTCCTCTGTTAGTATATGGCCGTCGGCAACAAAAATTACTGGCAGAAAAACTTGCTGACATCCCTGTTGAACTGGGAATGAATTACGGCTCTCCATCTCTTGAACAAGCGATTGACAACTTACTTAAGCAGAATGTTGAACAATTGATTGTTTTGCCGCTTTATCCTCAATATTCCAGCTCCTCATCTGCGGCGGTATTTGATGGTATCAGTCGGGTATTGCAAAAATATCGCACTATTCCTGGGATTCACTTTATTCGTAATTATGCTGATCATCCGGCTTATATTTCTGCACTGAAAGAGACTATTGAGCAGAGTTTCGATAAGCATGGTCAACCAGACAGATTATTGCTTTCCTACCACGGCATTCCGCAGCGTTTTGTTGATACGGGTGATATTTATGCTGAGCAGTGTAAATTAACAACACGCCTGCTAAAGCAAGCAATTAATTATCCGGCGGAGCAGGTAATGACCGCTTATCAGTCACGTTTTGGTCGTGAACAATGGTTGACGCCATACATGGATCAAACAGTAAAATCCCTGCCTAATCAGGGAATAAAACATATTCAGGTGATTTGCCCCGGATTTTCATCTGATTGTCTGGAAACTTTGGAAGAGATAAAACAGCTAAATAAAGAGATATTTCTTAATGCTGGTGGGGAAAAATTTGAATATATTCCGGCGCTTAACGACAATACTAGTCATATTTTACTCCTTGAAGCGTTGGTCAATGGGTTTGTCAGAAACAGAAATAAATAGTGATAGGATTAATCTATCATTAGGGTTCACTGGCTTTTTAGGGTATATTGCTACATGGATGCTAGCTTGGTGGAAATGCCATACTTATTTCAGAGTAAATGTGAATTAACCTATAGGCTAGTGGGATGATGTTTTGTATGTCAATTAGTAACAGCATATTTGAACTTGGATATAAATAATGAGTAATAAACCGATTAAAAGCACTAATTTCAGTGAAGAATATTTTAATTATTACAATTCAAAACAAGATGATGAAATTGATTTGTTTGAGTTATTCTCTGTTTTATTTCAATCAAAGTTATTGATTATTGCTGTTACTATTCTTTTTGCTGTTATTGGCTTTGCAGCAGCATCTTTGATGCCACAAAAGTGGAGCAGTTCCGCTTCTATTGTTAAACCTCAACTTGAGGAGATACAACCCCTTAAAGATCTCCTGACTAAGTTCGAGGTTTTAAGTTTACAACCATCAATAACTTCATCGTCACTGTATAATAGTTTTTTAAATAATTTTAATTCACGGGTTTTACGTGAAGAATATTTGGTTAAAACGGAATATTTTAAAAATCTGGTAGCTAAATCAGGTGATGATTCATCACTTACAGAAAGAAAACTTATTGAAAAGATTGTGAATGATAATATTTCATCTTCTTCAAAAGCGGAAAAAGAGGATGAAAATGGTGAAACTAAATTGACTTTCAGTGCTGAAACCGCAGAAGATGCATATAATCTGTTAAATGGCTATATTGGCTATGCGTCGTCTGTTGTCCATGAACAGGTGAAGAGTGAATTAAGTGATATGGTAAAACAAAAGCTTGCTTACTCTGAAGGTTTGTATAGCGTTGATTTAAACCGTGTGAATAATATACAGGAAGCTAATATTGAGCGATTGAAACATGCATTATCTATCGCTAATTCGGCAGGGATTAAAAAGCCTATTTCCAGTGAAGGAGCAATGATCAAAGACGATCCAGATTATTCCATTGCTTTGGGTGCTGATGCATTACAACGTAAGTTGCAAATTACAGAGGAGATAAAAGATCCCACCTTGATTGATGCTGACTTACGTAACCGTTTGTTTTATATCGAAGCGCTAAAAGCACTTAAAGTAGATAAAGTTAACTTCCAGCCATTTAAATATATGCAGGCTCCTTATGAGCCGACAGCGAAAGATTCACCAAAGCGTCTACTTATCTTAATAGGCAGTGCTTTCGTTGGGTTGATCTTGGCTGTGGTGTTTGTTCTGATTCGTCATATGGTACGTAGTCGTCAGAAAGTGGCTTAGTTTTCTTGGCAGTAAATGTCGTGGTGACATTTGCTGCCTGTCAGTTTTTATTGTGCTAATATGCTGCATCTTTTGGCGTCATAGCATCAATCAAAAATGAAATTCCCTGGTAAACGTAAATCAAAACACTATTTTCCCGTCAGTCTGCGTGATCCTTTACTCCATCCAATTAAAGAGATGATGGATGGTGAAAATAACCGAGCTTATATCGTTGGTATCGATCAGACATTAGTGGATATTGAAGCGAAAGTAGATGAAGATTTTATACAGCGCTATAACCTCAGCCAAGGGCATTCATTAGTTATTGAAGATGATGTGGCTGAAACTCTGTATAAAGAACTTACTGATAATAATCTTATTAGCCACGAATTTGCTGGCGGCACTATTGGTAATACTTTACATAATTACTCGGTTCTTGCCGATGATCGTTCCGTCTTACTGGGTACTATGTGTAGTAATATTCAGATTGGCAGCTATGCTTACCGCTACTTATGTAACACATCTAGCCGTACTGATCTGAATTACTTACAAGGTGTTAACGGGGCAATTGGCCGCTGCTTTACGCTAGTAACGGAAAATGGTGAGCGCACTTTTGCCATCAACCCTGGGCAAATGAATCAACTTAAACCAGAAAGTATTCCTGAGAAGATTATTGCTGAAGCTTCTGCTTTGGTATTGACCGCTTACTTGATTCGTTGTAAACCGGGAGAACCAATGCCAGAAGCAACCATGAAAGCTATCGAATATGCGAAAAAGCATAGTGTACCTGTAGTCCTGACGTTGGGGACAAAATATGTTATTGCTGATGATCCACAATGGTGGCGTGATTTTCTAGTTGAGAATATTTCTGTTCTGGCCATGAATGAAGATGAAGCTTATGAGCTTACTGGTTTCAGTGATCCGCTATTAGCTGCGGATATGGCACTGGATTGGGTCGATTTAGTTTTGTGTACCGCTGGTCCGGCTGGATTATATATGGCAGGTTATACGGAAAAAGATTATATGCGTCAGACAACCCATCCATTGTTACCGGGGGCTATTGCTGAATTTAACCGTTATGAATTCAGCCGCGCTATGCGTAAATCTGATTGCCAAATCCCAATGAAAGTTTATTCCCATATTGAACCTTATATGGGGGGACCAGAAAAAATCATGAATACCAATGGTGCTGGTGATGGCGCTTTATCTGCTTTATTACATGATATAACGGCCAACAATCACCATAGAATGAGTGTGCCTAATTCCAGTAAACATATCCGTACTTATCTGACATATTCATCACTTGCTCAAGTGTGTAAATATGCCAACAGAGTTAGCTATCAGGTATTGAGTCAGCACTCACCACGATTAAGCCGTGGTTTGCCTGAAAAGGAAGATAGTTTGGAAGAATCTTACTGGGAACGATAATTATAAAATTTTGGCACCGTATAAATTAATACGGTGCTTGAAATTTAGGTATATACCCGTCATCTTTCAAGTTGCCTCTTTGTTGGCTGCACTCACTCACCTCGGTCACATAGTTATCTATGCTCCCGGGGATTCACTCCCTTGCCGTCGCGATCCATCTTGAAATCCATATGATGGCACATTGCTAATATAGATAGATGATGTCAAAGTCACCAACACGTCCTTCATCGATTTAATTATTTCTCTAATTTTTTTATTTATTTTAGGGGGAGAAAATAAAGGATAAATTTGAACTAAAATCACAGTTTTTAAAAACATTGGAACTGATTTTTCAATTGTTGATTCTACTAATTATAATCAAGATGATTGGCTAGAAAATATTTCTTTATTAATAATATGTTGAAATGATATTGGCTGTGTATTGAAATGATATTCTTTATATATTAAAAAATATTGACTATATATAGAAATGATATTAGTTATATATGGATTGGAGCTGCTATATTTTAGGAATATTCCCCAATCTGATACAGAATTTCATATTTTTGTATAGTATTGATATGTAGATTAGTATTTTATGATACTAATTTAGATAACGAAACTTTGGCGATAATTGATAACTCGGAAGGATCATTTAGCGAAATATTTCTTGTTTTCTGTAATGATTTTATCTTGTTGACTATATTAGGAAATATTTTTTGTATCTTTTATTACTGAATTAGAGTTATTGAAATTACTAACATTGAGAGAAAAGACGAAGCTAATAGCTATCAAGTGAAAGTAATGGTATTTAATGACCATAACTTATTATTATCAATTTAAAGAGATGGAGGGCATGATGAAATTTTTTACTAAAAATTTCCTATTATATTTCAAATAATTAATGATTATGCATAACAGCCATTGAGGATACTATGAATAGTTACTACGATTATATAAGAATTGCCAGTATGGTGAGTATGGTCTTAATTATGCCAGGACCAACAAATACTCTTTTGGTATCATCTGGATATTCACACGGTTTTATTAGTACACTCAGGCTGATATTAGCTGAGGCACTGGGTTATATAACAGCAATTAGTTTGTGGGGGTTATTTTTATCTACTGTCTCTCATGCTTTCGTATGGTCACTGGTCACTTTAAAGATGTGTGCTTCGACATACATTGCTTATTTGGCTTTTAAAGTTTGGCATTTCTCATTAAACAAGAATGCGGTGAAAATTCATTTTATCACGGTATTATTTGCCACGTTGCTGAATCCTAAGGCTTTTGTGTTTACTACATATATATTTCCTCTTACTGCATTTACTTTGTGGTCAGAATACATTCCATGCATGGCGGTTTTTGTTTGCGCGTTATTGCCTGTTTCTTTAATTTGGGTGGGGGTTGGGAAAATGCTATATGCAGGAAAGATGGGAAAAGGGAGTTTAAAACCTGATTTGTTTTATCGTCTTGCTTCTTTAGTGTTATGTGTTTTCTCTGTTTCAATGTTTTACACGTCAATGAAAGGGGTTTTATATCTTTGACGTGATGAAATGTTTGATATTACGACTTTCCGATTGATTTTTGCTGTACAGAATTGAGTAGATCGATACTGTTAACTGAAAGCTTTGTTTCCTCTGAGCCGTTCTTATCGCTGGTACTTAAAGTGATAAGAACGGCTCATGTGGTTCACTATAGAATAGAAGAAAAAACCCTATTCGGTAACGAATAGGGAATTATTCCATCAACAGTCGCGTTTTCTCAAACTAATGGCAAAAAGGGCGACGCAGGGGGAGGCTCAGTTGGATAACCTTGTTCACTGTTGGCTAATACACTTGCCATTGTTTTGGCAATTTCATGCTCACCAATAATAACGTGGCTAGCTCCACGCTCCGTAATATAGGCAACTTCATCGTCATAGTCAGCTCGGACAATGATATTAATATCTGGGCGTGCTTCTCTTGCACTAGCGACAATCTCACCTGCTTCATAGCCATTAGGAATGGTTAGCAGGAGGGAACAGGCACAATCCAAGCGCGCCAGTGACATAATATCTTTGCTGGCGGCGTTGCCCATGACGGCACTGATACCTTGTTCACCGAGTTCCTCAAATTTGGCTCTGGTGTTTTCAATAACAACCAGAGGGATCTCTTTTTCCTGCAAGCGTTGGCATAATAAGCTGCCGATACGTCCGTAACCGATAACGATAGTGTGGCCGCAGATATCGACAGGAATTTGCGTCTCTTCTTCCAGCGTCTCTTCCAGTAACTGTTCCTCAATAGTTTCTGTTTTTTCCAGATAGCGATCCAACAGGCTAAATAGAACTGGGTTTAGCATGATAGAAACAATCGCGCCAGCCAGAACAAGGTTACGGGCATTTCCATCCAGTAAGCCAAGTGCGACCCCAAGACCGGCCAGAATAAAGGCAAATTCACCGATTTGCGCCAGACTGACTGAAATTGTCAACGCGGTCCGGCGTGAGTGGCCGAACATCTTTACGAGCAACATTGCAGCAGCGGACTTACCAATAATAATGATTGCTAACGTTGCCAATATAGATAGTGGCTGTTGAATGAGGACCATTGGGTCGAACAGCATGCCAACAGAAACGAAGAACAATACGGCGAAAGCGTCTCTGAGTGGCAGCGTATCTTGGGCGGCACGGTGGCTTAGTTCTGATTCGTTTAATACCATACCGGCGAAGAACGCCCCTAGTGCGAATGAGGCATCAAACAGAGCAACGGCACCGTAGGCGATACCTAGGGCGATAACCAGCACGGCGAGGGTAAATAGTTCCCTGGAGCCGGTACTTGCGGTTTTTGCCAGTACCCACGGGATTAGACGGCGGCCAACAACAATCATCAGCAGGATAAAAGCGATAACTTTGCCGACGGTCATGGCGAGTTCCATGACTAACTGCCCGATATTGGCCTCTTTATTACCAAGAATACCGGCAGCCGCAGGCAGTAATACCAGCGTCAGCACCATCGCCAGATCTTCGACAATCAGCCAGCCAATAGCTATTTGACCACGTTGGCTATCGATCAATTGGCGCTCTTCTAGCGCTCGTAACAGAACAACGGTACTGGCGGTTGATAGACAGAGACCAAAGACGATACCGCTAAATAATTCCCAACCCAGTATTGCTGATAGCCCTACTCCGAGTAGTGTCGCGACCAGTATTTGCGCAATAGCGCCGGGGATAGCAATGGATTTTACGGCGAGCAGATCTTTGAGTGAAAAATGTAGTCCGACACCAAACATCAATAAGATGACACCAATTTCTGCCAGTTCAGGGGCCAGTGATGCATCAGCGACAAAACCAGGAGTGAAAGGACCAGCGAGTACTCCCGCAGTAAGATAACCAACCAGCGGTGAGATTTTCAGGCGTTGTGCCAGCATACCGAGCAGATAAGCGAGAAAGAACCCGCCAACGATAGTGGTGATAAGTGGTGTCGAGTGCTCCATTAAGACTCCTTCTTGCTGAGGCTAGTAAATAGCTATAGTGAAGAGGTAGGTGTAACTGTATTTTATAGATAATTCGAGGTAAATTCGCTAAAAAAATGAATAAAATATCAAAAAATATGGATTGAAAGGATTAAATTACCCGTAACAGGTATTTGTGTTGCTCTGTTTGAATATTTATGAGGTAAATAGGCACTCTTCCCACATAAAAAGTAACTTTCATGTGGGGTTGTATAGTGATTTTTCTAGTTCTTATCTTCTATATTAGGTAATAAGGCGGTAAATATACCAAGTAACGGCAGAAAAGCACAAATCTGATAAACCAGTTCAATACTTGTTCTGTCCGCAATATCACCAAGTACCGCCGCTCCAATACCTCCCATACCAAAAGCCAGCCCGAAAAATAGGCCGGATACCATCCCGGTTTTACCTGGAATAAGTTCCTGAGCGTATACCAGGATTGCAGAGAACGCAGATGCCAGAATCACACCAATAATCACTGATAGAATACTTGTCCAGTACAGAGAAGCGTAAGGCAGAACTAATGTAAAAGGTGCAACTCCGAGGATAGATATCCAGATAACATACTTCCTGCCGATCCTGTCTCCAAGTGGTCCACCGATAATGGTTCCTGCTGCAACTGCGAATAAAAAAATAAACAGATGAAACTGGGCGCTTTGTACGGAAATGCCAAATTTGTGTATTAAGTAAAAAGTATAATAGCTACTGATACTGGTGAGATAAAAATATTTGGAAAATATTAAGATTAGCAAAATAACCAAGGAACCTATCACGGTTTTTCTTGATAAAACTTTGACGGTAAGGTCAGTTTTAGCTTGATTTTTCTTGATGTAATTCTGAGCCTTATACCATTTACTGATCTGTAGCAGTACGATGATGCCGAGTAATGCCGCCAGAGAGAACCAGCCAACGTTACCTCTACCATAGGGAGCGATAAGTACAGCAGCTAGCAAAGGCCCTAGGGAGCTGCCAAAATTACCGCCGACTTGAAAAAGAGATTGAGCTAATCCGTGGCGACCACCGGATGCCATACGTGCTACGCGCGACGATTCCGGGTGGAATACCGAAGAGCCTGTACCAATTAATGCAGATGCTAATAGAATTAACGGGAAATTGTTGGCATAGGCCAGCAGTAATAGACCGGATAAGGTGAAACTCATCCCAACGGGCAATGAATAGGGCTGTGGATATTTATCAGTATAGAGGCCTATCAGTGGCTGTAATAAAGAGGCGGTAATCTGATAGGTCAATGTGATCATACCGATTTGCACAAAACTTAGGTTAAATTCTAATTGTAGTAAAGGATAAATCGCTAGAATCAGCGATTGGATCATATCGTTCAATAAGTGTGAAATACTGATTGCGCCAAGAATAGTAAAAACGGTATTCCTGGTTTTTCTTGTGGGAGATGGGACTACAGTGGTATTGCTCTGTTCACTCATATTCGCTGCCAACCTGTCTTAATCAGTAATCAGTAATCAGTAATCAGTAATCAGTATATTGGTTATTTGTTGAATTTTAATACATATTAGGTAGAGAATTGATTTTTTACTACTTTGGATATAGTTTTATAGTACACTCGCGAAGACGAAACAAAACGTGTTCTAAATATCTAATGACTGCATAACATACATAGCCTATCTCAAGAAATGATCAATTTATCCCGCCTTGTTAGCTTTTAAAGCTGTTTTTGCATGGCAATTCACTAAAAAAAGCATGGAGATATACCATGAAACTCTCGTTCAAGACCTCAGTTTGTGCTTTGGTTGTATCTATAGCACTACTTCCAGCAATTGCAAATGCATGGGAGAAAGATAAAACCTATGACATTACCATTTTGCACACCAATGACCATCATGGTCATTTTTGGCATAACGATTATGGTGAGTATGGTTTAGCCGCGCAAAAAACGGTAGTTGATGAAATCCGTCAAGAGGTCGCGAAAAAAGGTGGCAGTGTGTTACTGCTTTCCGGCGGAGATATTAATACCGGTGTACCAGAATCTGATTTGCAAGATGCCGAACCTGATTTTAAAGGCATGAATTTGGTGGGCTATGATGCAATGGCGTTGGGTAACCATGAGTTTGATAACCCTCTGTCAATACTGCGTCAACAGGAAAAATGGGCAAATTTTCCATTTCTGGCTGCCAATATTTACCAAACAAGCACCGGCAAACGTTTGTTCAAGCCTTATACCATTTTCGATAAACAGGGCGTGAAAATTGCAGTTATTGGCCTGACGACTGATGATACGGCGAAAATCGGTAACCCGGCTAATTTTCCTGATGTTGAATTTCGTGTTCCGGCGACAGAAGCCAAAATGGTGGTTGAAGAACTTAAGAGAGATGAAAAGCCAGATGTGATTATTGCCGCAACCCATATGGGGCACTATGACAACGGTAATCATGGTTCTAATGCGCCAGGTGATGTTGAAATGGCACGTAGTTTGCCTGCGGGCTATCTGGATATGATTGTCGGTGGTCACTCACAAGATCCGGTCTGTATGTCTGCGGAAAATAAAAATTATAAGCAGATCGATTATGTGCCAGGAACGCCATGTTCGCCGGATCGTCAGAACGGTACCTGGATTGTCCAAGCTCATGAGTGGGGTAAATATGTTGGTCGAGCTGATTTTCAATTCCGCAATGGTGAATTGAAGCTGACTCACTATCAGTTGATCCCTATTAACCTCAAAAAGAAAGTGCAGAAGGGAGACGGTTCTACTGAACGTGCTTACTACACTCATGAAATTGCGCAAAACCCAGATATGTTAAAGTTGTTGATGCCTTATCAAGATAAAGGTGATAAACAACTTGGTGTAAAAGTAGGTTCTATTGAGGGTAAATTAGAAGGGGATCGCAGCAAAGTTCGTTTTGTTCAGACTAATATGGCCCATGTTGCTCTTTCTGCCATGATGGAACGCGCGGATGCTGATTTTGCGATTATGAGTGGTGGTGGTATTCGTGATTCGATTGAATCAGGTGATATCACTTATAAAGATGTGTTGAAAGTGCATCCATTTGCTAACACATTGGTTTACGTTGATATGAAAGGCAATGAAGTCAAACAATATCTGGCGGCGATTGCTAATATGAAAGTTGACTCCGGTGCTTATGCACAGTTTGTGAATGTTAGTCTGATTGCTGATGGTAAAGGTGTTAAAGAGGTAAAAATTGGTGGAAAGCCACTAGAGCCGAATAAAACTTACCGTATGGCAATGCTTGACTTTAATGCTATTGGTGGTGATGGCTATCCACGCGTTGATAATTATCCAACCTATGTCAACACTGGTTTTGTTGATGCGGAAGTTCTGAAAGACTATATCGAGAAGCATTCACCACTGAAAGCGGCTGATTATGAGCCAAAAGGTGAAATTATTTATCAATAATCCCTGACGGAATGATAAATCGAAAGGGCTGCAATTTTGGCAGCCCTTTTGGGGTAATAATTTAAGCTTTTGCAATGTCGGCAAAGGTGCCTCTCACTAACCTACAGAGATCAGACGGCACCAATTCAATATCTAATCCTCGTTTACCACCAGAGACAAATATAGTAGGGAACTGTTGCGCTTGATTATCAATAACCGTTGGTAAGAGTTTTTTCTGCCCTAACGGACTGATCCCGCCGACGAGATATCCTGTCACTTTCTGGGCGATTTGGGGATCAGCCATTTCTGCTTTTTTGACTTTAAAAACTTTGGCGACCTTTTTTAAGTCCAGTTCACTTGAGACGGGGGTGACGGCGACCACCAAATTTTTAGCCTCACTATTAAGTGCAACCAGTAAGGTTTTGAATACTTGCCTGGCATCGAGTCTTAATTTCCTCACTGCTTCATCACCAAAGTTATGTTCATTTGTGTCGTGTTCATAGGTATGAAGAGCGAAGCTAACTTTCTGTTTTTCTAACAAAATGATCGCAGGTGTCATAATTTCATTACATAGGATGATTTTGTAATTAAGAATAAAGGATGAAATGGAATGATGGAATTGATAATCTGACTATGGCTCTGTTGCTTGTATACAAACAGGTAATATCCCGTACTTAAGAACAACAAAAATGACAGATTATTCCTCATATGATTGGCCAATATTATTATAGTAATGTATGTAATATTGGCCTTTTTTTAATGTTGTTCTTCTGCCAGCATCTTGGGCAAATTTCCTTCACCGTACAGATGCAAAACGCCAACAGCAACGAGATATCGACCGGCAGGCAATTCCCGTAAACGTTTATTCCATTGTTTATTACGTTCAGTCATCAATAGTTGGTATATCTCTTTACTGAAAGTTGTTGGTAGAGCATGTTCTTGCTGTTCAGGTTGATAGTCCATCCACCAACTGATCATGGTTTGTAAAGCGCGGGCATTTGCGTGCCAATGGGTTAATGTATCTTCCAATAGTGGCAGGCCGTTATTGGGGATTTGATTAAGTAAATTAATTTGTGATTCAGTACCTTCTAGTTCAATAATCGTTTTCCCTAGAGCTTTGGCTGCATTTAGTAGCTGATAATCGATACCGTAGTTGGGATGCAATCCAAGGTTTTGTGCTTGTCCAGCTTGTAAAATTAAAGCGATTTGCCATGAGGGTAATAGATTGAGGAATTCTTCTTGCTGTTGGATTTCATTGCAGCAGACCTGAAAATTCCGATACATCTCAGAAGATAAACGTTGTTCGATACGGTGATATGATTGAAACTCATCATGAAATGGGGAGTCTGCCTGAGTAATATCTGCTTCCACGATTAATGTATCGGATTGATTAAGCTGTGCTATCAATATTTCTGAAAGTGGGAACATGTTTTTCGTACCCATATGAATACTGCCTACCAGATGCAAATGTCTATCACCTGCCAGAGTAATATCGTGAGCGGGATAGGGATAACGGTGGAGGGCATTGATTCCTAATATATTGGTAAGGTGTTTAATCAGTCGTCCCATTTTAGCTCCGGTTTAGCATTTATTCTTTAAACTAGCTATTTTTCTAGGTTAATATTACAACTGTATCTCTATCCATTTCTATTGAATGTTCTTTGACTACTATTCAGTATACAAGGAGATTTTACTTGACCGCTGTATTTACTTTTCTAGTTCTTTGAAGATGCAGTAACGTGGACGGACATTGCTATTATAAAAAAGTGCTGGGGTAAAAGTGTAAAATGCGATCATGGATATGCATTTTTACGATTCACCCCAACATCATCAAAGCAGACTTATTTCTTTAGTGATTCAGAACTTAGGTTTAAACCTCAGTAATCGATTAGCATTACTCACTACCGTAATTGAAGAGAGCGCCATTGCTGCACCTGCGACTACCGGATCTAACAGAGTTCCGGTAAAGGGATAGAGCACACCAGCGGCGATGGGAATCCCCAATGTGTTGTAGATAAATGCGCCTAATAGGTTCTGTTTCATATTGCGCAGAGTGCCTTTGGATAGCTCAACCGCATCGGCCACACCGTGTAGGCTATGGCGCATCAGGGTTATTGCGGCGGTTTCAATGGCGATATCACTACCCCCTCCCATTGCAATGCCCACATCAGCCTGCGCCAGGGCAGGCGCATCATTAATCCCATCCCCCACCATAGCCACCTTGCGACCTGCTGCTTGTAATTTCTGAATCGCCTCAGCTTTGCCATCAGGTAATACACCCGCAATCACTTGATCAATACCTGCTTCTTTTGCAATCGCATTGGCAGTAGCCGGGTTATCACCGGTCAGCATCACTAAACGGTAGCCTTGATGGTGTAATCGTTCTAATGCGGTTAGGGTATCTTCACGCAGTGGATCGCGAATTGATAGCATTGCCGCCGCCTTACCTCCTGCTGCCAGAAGAACCGGTGTGATGCCTTGTTTTGCCTGTTGCGCAATCAGCGGTTTTAATTCTTGCGTATCAACTTGATTTTGTTCTAGCCATGCTTGATTACCTAACAACAAGGTTGTGCCATCCACTTCACCACTGATACCGAGTCCAGCCAGAGTGCGGAATTGTTCAACTTGCGGCAATGCCAGCCCTTCGGCTTTGGCAAGAATGGCTTTAGCTAATGGATGGTTAGAACCTTGTTCCAGTGCGCCAGCCCAACGCAATACTTCTTGTTCACTGTACCCATTAAAAATATGGATATCAGTCACTTGAGGCATGCCCTCCGTCAGAGTACCGGTTTTATCGAAAACAATGGTATCCAAGGTGCTGGCTTGTTGCAGCGCATCCGCATCTCGCACTAGCACCCCAAATTCTGCTGCCCGGCCGACACCAGAGATAATTGACATAGGGGTTGCCAACCCAAGGGCACAGGGACAGGCAATAATCAACACGGTAGTCATAATGACCAATGAATACATGATCTGTGGCGCTGGCCCCACTAAATACCAAATAGCACCGGCAATCAGGGCAATCGCGACAACAACGGGAACAAATATGGCGGAAATTTTATCTGCTAACTGACCGATTTCGGGCTTACTGCTTTGTGCCTGACGGACCAGTTTAATAATTCGTGCTAATGTTGTCTGGCTGCCAACTGCGGCGGCAGTAAACAGCACCGTACCGTCTTGCACTGTCGTACCGGCATGAATGCTATCGCCTGTGGATTTTTGCTGTGGAATCGGCTCACCGGTGAGCATTGCCTCATCTATCCAAACCTCACCTTGAATGATTTCACCATCAACGGGAACACGATCACCAGTTGCCAAACGTAACGTCATGCCGGGTTTGACATCAGCCAGTTGTATCTCTTTTTCGCCATCTTCTGTCACTACACGGGCAGTCGGTGGTGTCAGATCCAGCAGACGCTCCAGCGCTTTTGAGGAGTGCTGACGGGCACGTTGTTCCAGAGCATGACCCAGGTTTATCAGACCAATAATCATCGCGCTGGCTTCATAATAGAGATGACGGGCTTGTGGTGGAAAAATATCTGGCCATAGGTTGACACTGATGGAGTAAAGCCAGGCTGCACCTGTTCCTAATGCCACTAATGTGTCCATTGTGGCACTGCCGTTTTTCAGGCTTTGCCACGCATTGCGATAGAAGTGACCACCGGCAAAAATCATCACGGCAAGCGTGATAACGCCGATAGTCAGCCAGATATATTGGTTTTCAGGTGTGAGCATCATATTATCGCCCATCATGCCCCACACCATTACGGGAATACCGACGACCAAGGCTAATGCTGATTGCCAACGAAAACGACGCATATTAGCGTCAGAAACTTGTTGTTGGCGTTCACGCCGTACAGCTTCATCCTGAATCAGTTCCGCGCCATACCCAGCTTTTTCTACGGCTTTGATCAGTGCCTCTGGTGAGGCACTACCGATAATTAAAGCGCTGCGTTCAGCAAGATTCACTCTGGCATTTTCCACGCCATCAACACCTTGTAATGCTTTCTGAACTTTGTTCACGCAACTGGCACAAGTCATGCCGTCCAACAGCAACTGGATGCTTTCATCGCTATCACTCACAACGGAAGCGTCAGTTTTTTCGACCGGAATAGAAGAGGTTGCCGCTGCCAAAGGTTCCGGTCTGTTTGAAGCAGGTAATGTCAGCGGCTCAGATTTTGGGGAGTTTTGACCAGAAGTGAGTTTTGCGTGATAACCTGCCTGCTCAACGGCGGCAATCAGGATATCGACATCGGCTTTACCGTAAATTTTAGCCGTTTCAGTATTCACCTCTGCGGCGATAACGCCATCTACGGCTTCCAGCGCTTTACGTGTCGTACCTGCACAATGCATGCAACTCAGGCCAGAGAGTGTCAGTTCAATATCGGGTTGGTTAGCAACCCTCGCATCGTAACCGGCCGCTTGAATGGTTTCGATTAATGATTCAGCAGAGGCTGCGCCGATGATTTTGGCATAATCAATCGTAATATCTGCCTGTTCCACATCTGTACGATTTGCCAGGGCCTTTTTCACACTGTTAACACAGTGCATACAGGAGAGTCCCTGCAAGGTTAAAATAGTTGTGTGTGACATAAAAAAACTCCTAACACATAGTGATGTAATTATTCTTCACGTTTGTGTGATAATTAGTGGTGTATATCTACACAGTTCAAGTGAATTTCTGACTTGTTGCGAAGGTTAAACCTTCCCGCAAGGGTAAGGTCAAGGGGAAAAAATGAACATCAGTGAAGTTGCCCAAAAAACCGGTCTTACCAGTAAAGCCATTCGGTTTTATGAAGAAAAGGATCTGATTACACCGCCGGAAAGGGGGGATAACGGCTACCGTTATTACCGGCAGAAACATATTGATGAATTAACGCTGTTGCGTCAGGCGAAACAAATCGGTTTTACGCTTGATGAATGTCGGGAATTTTTAGTGTTATTTCGCAATCCCAATCGTCACAGTGCCGATGTAAAAGCGGCAACATTGCATAAAGTGGCTGAAATAGAAAAGGCGATTAAAGAGTTGCAGAAAATGAGAAGTAAATTGTTAGCTTTGGCGGAAGAGTGCCCTGGAGATGATGGGGCTGAATGCCCCATCATAGATCATTTATCGGGTTGTTGCTCTCATCACTGAGAACTGACTGACTTTACTTTCAAGGTAATGCCATCAATAGCGATTACCTCTACTTCGGTATTGGCTGGTAGTTCACTATTACAGTGAACCCGCCAGCTTCCATCAGCCAGTTTGATCCGGCTGTAACCATTTTCAGTATCGGTAGTCAGTTTGGCTCGGATACCGATGAGCTGGTGGTCTTTCTGGTTCAGGTTATCGCTGCCTTTTGATGGGCGGCGACGTAACCAGTAGCGCCATAGCATTGCGGAAAGTAGCGTCAGAGCGGCAAACAAAACGCCTTGCCATTCCCAATCTATTCCTGGTAGCAGCCAGGTGACAAACGCAACAACGATAGCGGCTATACCCGTCCATAATAGATAGCCGCCAGTTCCCAGAAGCTCTGCAATTAACAGTAAGCCGCCAAAAGAGAACCAGAGCCAAGGGGTTTGAGCCGCAATCTGTGCAATCATGGTTATTTACCTTTTTTGCTTTCGCCAATCAGTTCAGTAATACCGCCAATCGCACCCATCAGATTGCTCGCTTCCAGAGGCATCATAATGACTTTGCTGTTATCGGAGGCACCAATACTGGTCAGTGCATCCGTATATTTCTGGGCAACAAAGTAGTTAATTGCCTGCATGTTACCGTCAGCAATCGCATCGGACACCATTTTAGTTGCGCGAGCTTCTGCTTCGGCGGCACGTTCACGAGCTTCTGCCTGGAGAAATGCCGATTGACGTTCCCCTTCCGCTTTCAGAATTTGAGACTGTTTTTCTCCTTCTGCTTTCAGAATAGCCGCCTGACGAATACCTTCCGCTTCCAGAATATCAGCACGTTTTGTACGTTCGGCTTTCATCTGGGCGTTCATGGCAGAGATCAACTCTTTTGGTGGACGCACATCACGGATTTCAATACGGGTAATTTTCACCCCCCACGGGTTAGTGGCTTCATCAACAATATGTAATAGACGACTGTTGATAGAATCACGCTGTGACAGCATTTCATCCAGTTCCATTGAACCCAAAACCGTACGGAAGTTGGTCATTGTCAGATTGATAATGGATAGTTCAAGGTTGCTGACTTCATAAGCGGCTCGAACAGGATCGACAACCTGAATGAAGCAGACTGCATCAATGGTCACATTGGCGTTATCGCGGGAAATCACCTCCTGTGAAGGAATATCCAACACTTGTTCCATCATATTAATTTTACGACCAATGCGATCGATAAACGGGACGATAATATGCAAACCCGGTAATAAAGTTCGGGTATAACGACCGAAGCGCTCTACCGTCCATTGATAGCCTTGTGGCACGGTTTTTACGCAAGTAAAGACAATAACCACGGCAATGAAGATCAGAATGGGTACAGCACCAAAAGCGAATAAATCCATAGCAATTCCTTACAATTAAATAAATCAGTAAAGCAGCGAATAAACCTGGCGACGGTATTTCGAAGCCAAGGTATTACTGGTCCCCATTGCAGACATAATATCCATCATTGTTTTCCGTACTGCGCCATTGGCAGCGGAAAGGTCCTTTTTCAGGAAGCTAAGTAATAATTCCAGAGCTTCTTCATTACGGCTAACTTCGTGCAGTTTCAGCGAGAGTTTAACCGCCAGCTCTGCATTGTCCGGTTGAATGGCGAATTCTTGCTGCAATTGTTGGATCTCTGGTGTATCCGCCGCTTGCTTTTGTAACTCAATTTGAGCCAGTAAACTGTGATAATGAGTATCTTGGTCCTGTAATGGAATAAGACTCAGAATTTCCTGGGCTTCTTCTATATTATTGAGCATAATTTGCACTTCGGTCAATATAAGTGCAATTTCACTGTTTTTGGGGGCCAATTGCCAGGCTTCTTTCAGTAGTGGCAGCGCTTCCTGATGTTTTCCTGCTGCGATAAGTTCCTCAGCCTGAGCGACTTTCAACTCTTCTGGCTTAGGTAATACGCGGGCAAGCATCTCTCTGATAGCTGTTTCAGGTTGTGGCCCTTGAAAACCATCTACAGGTTGGCCTTGTTGCATAATATAAACCGTAGGAATGGCTCGTAAGCCAAATTGTGCAGCGACCATTTGCTCTTTATCGCAATCCACTTTTGCCAATATGAATTGATTTGCATATTCTGCTGCCAGTTTATCCAGTATTACACCTAATTCCTGACAATGAGCGCTACGTTCAGACCAAAAATAAAATAAAACAGGTACAGTCATAGACTGTTCAACGGTTTGATGTAGGTTGCTTTCGTTGACATTAATTCCAGTAGAGGTTGGTAACATATAATTAGTCTCTTAAATTTGGTTGTCGCAGGTTATGATTAAATAGATTGAGGTTATTTTCTTAACTTTCAAGTTGTACCGCTCTGTCTACTCAGTATTTTATCCATTACTCTTCCCGGCAAAATCCGGCGCATAATAGTGACTGCGTGGGTTATCCAAGTCACGGGATAACGTAATTTGGGGTTCGGACTTTCCAGAGCATGAATCAGTTTGCGCACAACGGCTTCGGGGGTTAGGGTAAAATGGCGGGCGATCCTGGGGTTTCTGACAGGTTTATCGCTTTGCGTTTGATTCACGTTTTCTGAAAAACGTGTTTTTATCGGGCCGGGGACAATCAGACAAGCTTTAATTCCTGTGCCGGCTAATTCCATTCTTAACGCATCTGACCATGCTTCCAAGGCATATTTACTGGCAGAGTAAGCACCACGGCCTGGGGTTGAAATCAGTCCCATAACTGAACTGGTTTGGATAATACGGCCTTCACCATGAAGTTGCATTGCTGGAAGTAATAAGCAGGTAAGTTGATGTGTACCAAATAGATTAGTAGAAAATTGCCGTTCCAGTTGTTCACGGCTGATAGTATTGAGTGGGCCATAAATACCAAAGCCGCCATTATTAAACAGCCCGTAAAGACGGCCATTGGTTAGCCTGATGACCTCGGCGGCGGCGCGTTCAACACTCATTTTGTCATCAAGATCCAATTCGATAGGTTCCAGTCCTAACTCGCGCATATGCTGTAAATCTGCGGGTTTCCGGCAGGCTGCTAATACTCTGTAGCCTCGCTGATGTAGTGTTTTGGCCGCCACCAGACCAATTCCACTGGAACAGCCTGTGATAAGAACTGACTTTTGCATAACTTTACCTGCTTATAGACATCAATTTGTTGAAACTAATAGTTTACTACTTAAGAATAATTAAGATGTGCTGATAGTGTGTCAGACATCCAGTCGGCAATAAATGGTTGGGCTGCCAGATTAGGATGTAACCCATCTTGTTGCACCCATTCTGGTTTAATAGCGACTTGCTCCATATAAAACGGCAGCAGGGGAATTTGATTATGTTCTGCCAGTTTGGGGTAAATCTTGGCAAAAGATTCGGTATAACGGCGTCCATAGTTTGGTGGCAGACGGATCTGCATCAATAAAGGTTGAATATTGGCTTGTTGCACTAAAGTAATGATCCGTTGCAGATCTTGTTCGGTTTGTTGTGGGGGAAAACCGCGTAATCCATCGTTGGCACCTAGTTCTATCAGTACCCAACGGGGTTTATGTTGTTTAAGTAATTCCGGCAGCCTCTCAAGGCCCTGAGCAGCGGTATTACCGCTGATGCTGCCGTTGACGACTGTAATTTTATTACCGGATTTCTGCCACTTTTTTTCCATCAAAGCAGGCCATGACTGTTCAACGGGGAGATGGTAACCGGCACTAAGGCTATCACCGAGAATCAGAAGGGTATCAGCCGCAGTCGCTCTGGTACCAAATAGCATCACTAATAAAAGGAAAAGTAAATGGTAACGGGGAGTATTCTTGAAGTTCAGCATCTTAGTAAGCACGTTGGTCAGGGAGAAAATAAGATCACTATATTGCAGGGAGTCGAGTTGGTTGTCGAGTCGGCACAGACTATCGCTTTAGTGGGAGAATCGGGTTCGGGTAAATCCACATTGCTTGGCATTATTGCCGGGTTAGATGATGGCAGTGACGGCGAGGTTCGGCTGTTAGGGCATAATCTAAGCCAGATGAATGAGGAACAGCGAGCGCAGCTACGGGCTGAAAGTGTCGGTTTTGTCTTTCAGTCATTTATGTTAATTCCGACGTTAAACGCATTGGAAAATGTCCAGCTTCCTGCTTTATTGCGTGGTGAGTCTGAAAATAATAGCAGGAAACAGGCAGTTGAATTGCTTGAACAATTGGGATTGGGCAAGCGTTTGAAACATATGCCAGCACAACTTTCTGGCGGTGAGCAACAGAGAGTGGCATTGGCACGGGCATTCAGCAGCCAGCCTAAAATTCTGTTTGCTGATGAGCCAACAGGTAATCTGGATCGGCAAACCGGTGATCGGATTGCTGATCTACTGTTTTCTCTGAATCGTGATTATGCCACAACGTTAATTCTGGTCACTCATGACAGCCAGCTTGCTGCCCGTTGTCAACGTTGTTTGCGGTTGATTGATGGCAAATTGAAGGAAGAAAGATGATTTGGCGTTGGTTTTGGCGCGAATGGCGCACCCCTTCTTTACTGATTGTCTGGTTATCTCTTACCTTGGCAGTGGCTTGTGTACTGGCTTTGGGCAGGATCAGTGATCGCATTGATCAAAGTGTTCATTACCAGAGCCGGGATTTTCTGGCGGGGGATTTAGTCCTGCGTGCGGCTTATCCGGTAGACGATGAGTGGTTACAGCAGGCGAAAAATTTGGGATTAAAATTGAGTCGCCAGCTCTCTTTCACCACCATGACTTATGCCGGGGATACTCCTCAACTTGCTAATGTAAAAGCCGCGGACAGTTACTATCCGTTATATGGTGAACTGGAAACTAATCCACCGGGTTTGAAAGCAGAAAAAGGCACAGTGTTGGTCGCGCCTCGTTTGCTTGAACTATTGAAAATCAAAGTGGGCGATAATCTTGATGTGGGTGACACCACGCTTAAGGTGAGCGGAGAATTAATTCAGGAACCTGACAGTGGTTTCAATCCCTTTCAGATTGCGCCAAGGATTTTGATTAACCTTGATGATGCGCAATCTACCGGGGCGATTCAGCCGGGTAGCCGTCTCACTTATCGTTATATGTTTTCGGGTGATAAAGAAGCGATTTATCAGTATCAGCAGCTCATTGATCCCCAACTTAAAGCTGATCAGCGCTGGTATACCTTGAAACAGGATAGTGGGGCGCTGGCAAAATCTATTGAGAGGGCACAGCAATTCTTGTTGTTATCGGCTTTGCTGACGTTATTACTCGCCGTCGCCGCTGTGGCGGTATCAATGACTCACTATTGTCGTAGTCGCCATGATTTGATTGCCGTGCTTAAAACACTGGGTGCGGGGCATTGGGCATTGCGTAAATGGGTGATTGGTCAATGGCTAGTGATACTGATGGCGGCGGCGCTGGTGGGGACACTGCTAGGATTGATATTTGAATATCTGCTCGTGCAGATTTTAGCGCCTATGCTGCCGAAGACTTTACCGGTAGCAGGATTCTGGCCGTGGATATGGGCGTTAGGAGCGTTATCTATTATTGCCTTGCTGGTGGGAATACGTCCGTACAAACAGTTAATGGCAACCCAACCATCACGGGTGCTGCGTGATGATGTTATCGCGCCTATCTGGCCGTTGCGCTATTACCTGCCGTTGGCGGCATTGGTGGTCATTAGCGGGCTGAGCTTGTTGGTTGGAACCAAACCTATGTTATGGGCGTTACTGGCTGGCATGGTGATGGTTGCGCTGTTGCTGGCGGTGTTTGGTTGGGGAGGATTGTGGTTATTACGTCACCTGAAACTTCGTCAACTCAGTTTTCGTCTGGCGGTTAATCGACTACTGCGGCAGCCATTTCAGACAGTAGCTCAATTGGCGGCTTTCTCTTTATCATTTATGTTATTTGCTTTGTTGCTGGTGGTCCGGGGAGATTTGCTTGACCGTTGGCAGCAACAATTGCCACCGGACAGTCCAAACTATTTTCTGATTAATATGACTGGACAGCAAATTCCGCAAGTAGAAAATTTGCTGGCTCAGTATCAGGTTAAACCTTCGGCATTCTATCCGGTGGTATTAGCTCGCTTGACGGAAATTAATGGTCAGTCAGCTATCGCGTGGGCAGAGGCCAGAGAATCGGATAGCAACACGGTACAGCGGGAATTGAATCTGACATGGAAAGAGCAATTACCTCCGTTTAATACTTTGGTTGCCGGTGACTGGCCGCCAAAGGCGGATGAGGTTTCTATTGAGCAAGGTCTTGCTGAGCGTTTGGCAATCAAAATCGGCGATAAACTAACATTCAGTGGTGATACCCAGCAGTTCAGCGCTGTAGTTAGCAGTATTCGACTGGTGGATTGGGAAAGTTTGCGGCCAAATTTCTTGTTTATTTTCCCGAAACAGGCATTGGAAAATCAGCAGCAAACTTGGCTGACCAGTTTCCACTATGAAGGCGATGGCCGACTTCTGACGGATCTTAATCGTCAGTTTCCAACGCTGAGCCTGCTTGATACCGGCGCGATGATTAAGCAAATTCAGGGTATTTTGCAGCAGGTAAGTAAGGCATTGGAGGTCATGGTTGGGCTGGTTATGGTCTGCGGCGCACTACTGCTATTGGCACAGGTTCAGGTAGGGATGCATCAACGGCAACTTGAACTCGTGGTTTACCGCACCTTGGGAGCCAGTAAACAGTTACTGCGTCGCACGCTTTGGTATGAATTTGCTTTGCTTGGATTAATGGCGGGTTTTACTGCGGCATTAGGGGCTGAGGTTGCGCTCTGGTTATTGCAGACCAAGGTATTTGATTTTCCGTGGCAACCAGAATGGCAAATGTGGCTGTTATTACCAATAATCAGCAGCTTGTTACTTTCATTGTGTGGGAGTGGGTTGGGACTCCGATTATTACGGGGTACAGGATTATACCGGCGGGTTCAGGGGTAAAAGAGCGATATTTGCAGACATTCAGGGAATGGGTAATCGCTCGTCGAGATGTGGAGAATCCATTCCCTAACTTATTGGCCTATTATTGTTGTTTATATCCGTCATCTTTCAAGTTGCCTCTTTGTTGGCTGCACTTTCTCACCCCAGTCACATCGTTATCTATGCTCCCGGGGATTCACTCCCTTGCCGTCGCGATGCATCTTGAAATCTATTGGGTATAGATAAATTCAGCTTTAAGTTGTGGCAAGATTTTCTCGCCGAAAGTGGTTAACCCCTGAACATAATCAGGGAAGATCAACATAACTCCATCCAGTTCGCATTCACGCAATAAATCTGACAGTTGTTGGCGGCACGTTTCCGGGCTGCCGATAGCGGTGTGGGTCATAAAAGCATTTTGGGATCTTTCAACCATCGCATTGCTTTTTTCGCCAACATCGACGCCAAAACTGTGCATCATGCTTTTAACTGCGTCTATATCCAAGCCATCACGATAGAATTCAGCCAGCGTCTTAGCTTCTTCATCTGTTTCAGCGCAAATAATCGTACACATACAAAAGGTTTTGGTGGTTGTACCGTATTCGGCTGCAAGACGTTTAGCCATCAGACTAATTTGTCGCGTTTCTTCTTCATCTTTACCACCAATGAAACACACATCGGTGTTACGCACACTAAAACGTAGCCCACATTCTGATTGACCGGCACAGACCAAATAAGGGCGCGGAACGGAAACAGGTTTGGGTTCAGAAACACAATTCTTGAAATTAAAGTAATCTCCCTGATGATTAACCTGCTTCTCACTCCAAAGCTGTTTGATCAATTGGGTCCACTCTTCGGTCATTGCGTAACGTTGATCGTGATCTAAATTGCTATCCCATTCCCCCATTTGTTCAAATTCGTCTTTGAAGGAGCCAGAGACAATATTCAGCCCGGCGCGTCCATGACTAATTTGATCCAGTGTCGCAATCATTTTGGCTGTCACGGCGGGATTATGCAGCCCGGCATGCATGGTTGCGATAAGCCGGGCATGATGAGTCACTTCGGCAATACCTGCCATCATCGTAACGGATTCCAGAGAACAGCCCCAATGTTCCGTTTCGCCACCAAAGCCACGCCATTTGCTCATTGACATAATGAAATCCAAACCAATTTGATCAGCCAGAATAGCTGCTTCACGGTTTTGCTGATAAGAAGCATCGAGTGGTGGTGTATTTTTAGAAATAATCCAGCCACCTTTCGCTATGGGTAGAAATACACCGAATTCTTTTTTTGCCATGATTAATTCCTTGTTTGTCTGTGGTAAGGAATATCTTATATACCCGTTATCTTATCAAGTTGCCTTTTTGTTGGCTGCATTCACTCACCCCGGTCACATAGTTATCTATGCTCCCGGGGATTCACTCCCTTGCCGTCGCGATCTATCTTGAAATCCATAGGATGTAGGTTCATTTTATTTCTAAATTCAGTTAAGTAATGTGCTGTTATCAGAACATTTTTTCACGATTTGTGAAGGCGGTTGCATCATGAATGTGATAATCAGAATAGTTAGCACCGGTATGGCGATAATAAGAAATGCCGGTGTAAAACTACCTGAATAATCTTTAATTGCGCCCACAAGAAAAGGGGCGATACAGGCGGTAGTGGAGATTAGATTCATCACCGAGAACAGTTCCAGATAAGGTGTGCGTCCAAAATAATTGAATAGCAAAATACTGGATGCCAGAAAAGTCATGCCATAACCGATGCCAATACACAATGTGAACAGGATTAAAAATGTCCATGAGGTGGCGGCACTGAGTGCGATAAGACCACAGATAATTATCGACAGACTGCCGATAAGTAGTTTTTTGGGATCGAGCCATTCACCAACAGCCCCTCCTGCAAATCGTGAGAATGCATTGATAAAAGCCAAAATACTGAGCGAAGAGGCGGCAACAGACTCACTGAATCCATTTTCAGTAATATGGGCGACAGCAAAACTATTAACGGTTATCCCACACAGTAAAAAAGAGGTATAAGCGGCGGCAATGGCATAAAATTGCCAGGTGTGCAGTGCCTGTCTGACATTCCATATTTCCTTGGTGCGATAGATAGTGGTGGGGAGCTGGTCTTGTTGATTTTTGTTAATTCTTTCAGCGTGGGCGTTTTCCTTTTTACCTTCGCGCATAAATAAAATGGTTAATAAACTGATCAAAGTGAGTGATATCCCGGAAATTGCCCAGTGCATACGCCAGTTTTCCCAAAATACGGTTGCCAGGAAATAGATCCACGGACCGACCACGCCCCCTAATCCACCGATGGTGAAATATATACCAAAAGCCAACGACTGTTTTTTAAAAAGTCGGCTAATGACATAAGTGCCGGGAACAGTAGCCATAAGGCTAAAGCCGATCCCTAATAGTGTTGTACCGGTAAAATAGGCCGCGATACTATGGGTGTTGTAGAGAATGCAGAAACTGGTGATAAAGGTCAGCGTACCGATCATTAAAGTGACGCGGACGCCTATACGACGAATAAACATCGCTGGAAGATAACTGGACAGTCCACATGATAGGCCAAGTAAGGTGAACCCCAGACCGGCATCCGTCCAACTCCAGTGTAATTCCTTGATCATGCTAGGTAATACAACTCCTAGCGAGGTAAATGTGGTTGCGGTGACCAGAAAGTAAACCAAACCCAAAAGTATCAGTAGGAGCCACTGATAAGTACGTCCGAATTGGTCATGTTGAATGGGCATCTTGACTCCATCAGGATAAAGGTTGGCAGAAAATTTCTGATATTTTATTCCGGTATCAGAAAAAACTATATCGAATAAAGATCCCGTAGCTAAATTGATCGGTTCGATAATAAGGTGTATCCCTTATTTTGTATTTATTTTTTATGGGGTTCAGAACAATGCCGGTCCATAAATGGCCGGGTTGATGACCAAGGAGTTTTCCTAAATCGTAATGTAACTCTGGTTTGAAATCGATGGTTTCAGATTGCCCATGTAAACCTAAGGTATAATCGAAAGTGCCGACAACCCGGAAATCACCTAAACGGTTATTGAAGGGAATTCCGTAGTCAATATGGATTCGCTGATCATTCCAGCTTCCTTTGGCATTATTCTCAAAATAAAAAATTGTACGTAACCAGCTAACCCAGCTAGCTTGCCAGTCAATACTAATACCGGGAAAATAGTCGTAATCTATCCCTTTAGTTTTGGCAATCCATTGAGCGAACAAAATATCTTTTACCGGCCCAAAAGAGATGTCATTACCAGCGACTTTACTCAAGCTCACTCTGGGGACAAATTTATAATAGTAGGTACTCTTATCACCTTGGTAATCACTTTGCAGTGAGTTTTGCCAAATACTATAGACGTACATATCGCCGACACTGTAGTCGCCGAAAGCCTCCAAAATCGGTGAAATCGTTTTTTGGGGATCGACCCGATTTTCAAATTGCACATAAAGGCTGGTATCAATAGATTGAAAGTTGACAAAGTTACCGGCTTGAGCTTGATTGATTGTCGCCAGCAATAACAGCATTGCGGGTAATCCGCTTTTCTTTAATCGAGTGCCTATCCAACGCCAAGTCATTGCCAGATAAGCAGCACCACAAAATCGAGAAGAGAGACTTAAGGTGAAAAAAAGCGGGGGATAGTTTTTCGTATTATGGATTTTTGTGGCAAGTAACACGAAGATTCCCTTTCTCATACAGTATCTGGCTGGTGGTTGTTAACATTGATCTAATAAAACAGTTTTGTCAAAGGGATATTTAATTTTATTGATGAAAGGTGGAGGGAGTAGAAATATAAGATTATTTTAATCTTAGTGATTTTTCAGTGTTAGTAATATATTGATTATTTAATTAGCGACAGGTTGTTTATTCAACTTGATGTTAAGGATTGGGAAAAATATTGTTAATTAATGGTTTTGTGAAAATATTTTTGTAATTATATTTTAGTTAACTTAAATATATAATTTATTTTTTTGATTAATTAGAGTTTTTAATGATAAATGATAATAATAAATTAGTGCCTGTTTTGGTATAATCAAAACCATTTTCAACTTTAAATAATTATTGCTTTGTTTTTTAAATATGGAGATAAAATATCTTTTTTTAATATTTATCTTGAGTAATTATCTTTAATGAAATAAAAATATAATAAATGTTTAAGGTGATAATTCGTTTGATTTATTTATAATAAAAACAGATTGTAAGTGAAATATTGTAAATTATAATTCTTTGTCTGATAATTCTATTATGATATGCTTTTAATTAAATGATAAATATTCAAGGTAAAGCATTTTCATAAGTTATAAAAGTAATCTTCGATTCTATCTTTGTTGATGTTTGATAATTATCAATTTAACGGTAAAAAATCATCCATTCCACAAAAAGCTTGATATAATTAAAAACTATAGGGTAAAGTAGTTTATTGGCTTTTAAATATGTTATTAAAATTCTGATTTAAATCAAGTGTATAAAAGATATTTTGTAAATATGGGGTAGGAAAATGTTGTCAATAGAGTTAATAAAATTTTATTAGATATATTCATGAAAACCATAAATTATTTTAATGTAACAAGGGCATTTCTACTTAATATAAATAAAAGAGGGTGATTATGTATACTGGAATTGTGCAAGGAAAAGAAAGCGTATTATCTCTTGAGAAAAGAGAAGGATTTAGTTCATTGACCGTTAGTAATAATAACCATTTCTTTGATGATGTTTCTGTGGGGGCCAGTGTTGCGATTAATGGTACATGCTTGACTGTCACTCAATTTAAGAACGATATCGTCTGGTTTGATATATCAGATTTTACGGCTGATGTGACCACATTAAAGTTTTTAAATGTGGGGGATGAAGTTAATATCGAAAGATCACATCAAATGAATAAAGAGAATGGTGGTCATAGCTTATATGGACATATTGAAGGTGTAGCAGAAGTCGTTAATTTTATTAAAACTGGTGAAACTTATCGATTAGTGATTAATATTCCTGGCGATAATATAAGATACTTTTTCCATAAAGGTTTTATTGGGCTGCATGGTTGTAGCTTAACAATAAATGGTATAAATGAAGACGAGAAAACCATAGAGTTGAATTTAATTCCAGAAACGTTAAGGGCGACTAATCTTGGTAATATTAAAGTTGGTGATTTACTTAATTATGAAATAGATCAAACAACCAGAACGATTGTAGATACGATATCCAGATCGATGAATGCTAATAGATCAATATGATAATTGAAGTAATATAAATAAACTAGGATGAGTTGAAGTGCGAAGCGGTAAGTTACTTTACTTCCGCTTCTACAATTAATCTAAGGCTATTAAATGACAAACGTTTGACTATTTTGATGGACGATTGTCATATATTCCATAATAAATAGTTAACTTGAGTTTCGCTTGAGATAGTGAATTAAAGTACTTAGATACTATCTGAATTTCTGATGATAACCAAAGAGGTAGAAATCCTCAGATTGATTGCAAGGAGTCTCATGTCATCTAGATTTGCTGATGCAAGTTAGTTTTGAATACCTTTATGGAGAAAAATAGCCCAGAAATTGGGCTATTAAGGATAAGTCTTACATCTTGAATAGTTTTGCATGACTTCCAACCCGATATAAAAAAACTTCTTGGTCAGTTCTCTTATAAATCAATAGGAGATCTGGTTTTCCATGATATTCCAGATACCCAATATAATTCCCTTTCAATGAATGTTCTTTATATTCGGGAGGAAGGGGTTTTCCTGTAGCGAGCAATTTTAATACGGTATCAATAACGAAGAGGGTTGCTCTATCATATTGATAAGGTTTTAAATCCTTTTTAAACGCGGATGAATAGCGAATTCTGAGCATATTTTATTGGAAAATTTTGTCCCAAAATTCATCTATGGTACCTACGCTTGTACCGCCACCACTTTCCAGCTCATGGATTGCTGCCTGCGTTGTAGCATTAGGAACATGGTGTTCTTTTGTCGCTCTAGTTAATACCAAACGGACAAAGCTAGACATATCCAAACTATTATCCCTAGCGGCTTGTGCTACCGCATTTTTCAGTTCTTCAGAAACACGAACTTTCAACATGGCTGTATTCATATGTGCCTCTACGTATCTTACTATTTTGTATCCTTACTGTAGGACTATTGTGGACACAAATCAAGATGAAAAGATCAATAAATAAACAACGTTAGTGTTAGACTTAACTTCAGCTTTGCTCAAGAAGGGGCTAAAGTATGAGCAGAGTTCACCTATGTACCTTTGGGCTGATGATTCTTAAACAGAACTGAGGTTTAGTTAAATTAATTTTTCCTGCGCCCATTCAAGGCCACTCTGATATTCAGGAGGCAGCATAGGAACAAGTTTCTGCAATGTATCTTTTAATTCATTTTTATCAAAGTGAGAAAGATTAAGATGACCGACTTTACGTGCAGGACGAACTTCTTTCTCATACCAATGTAAATGTACCAAGGGCAAACTGAGCCATTGGGTATTGATATCTGTACCAATCAAATTGATCATAACTGACGGCGCAGTGACTTCTGGTCGAGGCATGGGTAAATCCAGAATAGCGCGAAGATGTAATTCAAACTGGCTGATAGATGCGCCGTTTTGAGTCCAATGACCGCTGTTGTGAACACGTGGTGCCAGTTCGTTGATCAGTAAATTATCACCGACAATAAAACATTCCATTGCCATCACGCCGATATATTTCAACTCGTGCATAATCGCTGACAACATACTTTCAGCCTGTTGTTGTAAATGATAATGCTGTAAATGGTCATTTTCCTGAGGAGAAACAATACTGGCACGGAGAATGCCATCTTGATGCAAATTGTGCGCTAAGGGGTAGAACACACAATCGCCATTTTTATTGCGGGCACCTACCAGTGAAACTTCGCCAGAAAAAGGAATGGCTTGTTCAGCAATACATTCACCATAAATATCGGCGGGTAATGCTGTTTCATCTCCGGGACGAATACGCCACTGCCCTCGACCATCATAACCACCCATGCGGCGCTTAACGATAACGAAATTACCGAGCTCAGAAAATAATTGCGGCCATTGGTTGGTATCAGAGAGTAATTGCCACGGCGCAGTTGCCAGCCCAAGGCTATCCATTAACTGTTTTTGCGGCAGACGATCGGCCAGACGAGGAAAGATATCTCGATTAGCGAAAGCCTTATGGCGGGCAAGTTCCTGAGTAAGAGCCGTTTCCGGCCAGCGCTCAATTTCAGCGGTAATAACGCTATTCTGATAAGGAACTGCTTCGGGTTCTGCATCCAGGCCAACAGGATAAACCGTGATGCCTAAAGGCTCACCAGCTTGACGCAACATGCGGCCGAGCTGACCATTGCCTAATACACAAACTGGCTTCATGCTTCCTCCCGCGGATCGGGATTATCGAGTACATCCTGAGTTTGTGTTTCACGCCAATGGCTGAGGCGTTTCAGTAAATCTTTATCGTGACGAGCCAAAATCTGTGCGGCCAGTAGAGCTGCGTTTGCTGCTCCGGCTTTCCCAATCGCAAGTGTGCCGACAGGAATCCCTTTTGGCATCTGTACGATAGAGTAAAGGCTGTCTACCCCATTCAGTGTAGCGCTTTGTACGGGGACGCCGAGAACCGGCACTAGCGTTTTAGCTGCCAGCATGCCGGGTAAATGAGCGGCACCACCGGCACCGGCGATAATGACATCAAAACCATTTTGTTCAGCTTGCTCGGCAAAACTGAATAGTTTATCGGGTGTACGGTGAGCAGAAACAATTTCAACATGAAAAGGTACATTAAGAGAAGTAAGAATATCAGCCGCGTGCTGCATAGTCATCCAATCGCTTTTAGAACCCATGACAATGGCGATTTTGGCATTGTGTTGAGTTGTTCCTGCTAAATCAGGCTGGGCAGTCATAAATCAAATGCTCCTGTGTTTTAACGTCCACCAGAATGAAAATAACGCTTTGAGGCCGCGGATCATATCATGCTCACAAGCTAAGGAAAACGATTGCGTTACTTTATACTTCCATTGTGATACCTGAATGTGGGTGTTTCTGATTAATTCAGAATGGGAAAGAGATAAGATCGATTGATTTATCCGTTATTTTGAACATCGATCCCTGATGATGCCATGCGCCAAGTACACCGCGGTAAACGGTTTTATCATGCAGAGGAACTTCATGTACAAAAGGACGGTGGGTATGTCCATGAATCATCCAGTCAGCTTGATACCGCTCAAAAGTGTCAATAACGGCTTGCTGGTTTACATCCATAATGGCTTCGGATTTTCTGCTGTTGACCGATTGGCTGTTAGCGCGCATTTTTACGGCAATTTTTTGACGGATAGACAGCGGTAGCAGTAGAAACAGACGTTGGACCCACGGGGTATGAACCCGCTTACGATATCGTTGATAACCTTCGTCATCAGTACACAAGGTATCGCCGTGCAGAATAAGCACTCGTTTACCGTACAGTTCCAGTACTTTTTCCTGTGGGAGTAAGATAATGCCACTCTCTTTAGCAAAGCGTGAACCGAGCAGAAAATCACGGTTGCCATGAATAAAGTAACAGCTAACGCCTTGTTGTTGCACAGTTTTTAATGCACTAGCGATTTCACGGTGGAGAGGGTTGTTATCATCATCGCCAATCCAGTAATCGAACAGATCGCCGAGAATATAGAGGCTATCGGCCTGAATGGCATCCTCACGCAAGAAACGAAGAAAACCGGCAGTGATTGCCGGTTCATGTTCGCTGAGATGTAAATCTGCGATAAAAAGTGTACACATAGGCAGAGAATTATTCGCTGACAGTCACTTTTTCGATGATAACATCTTCGAGTGGTACATCTTGGTGCATACCGCTGCGACCGGTAGAAACGCCTTTGATTTTATCAACAACATCCATACCTTCGACCACTTCGGCAAAGACGCAGTAACCCCAGCCATCAGGGCGCTCAGAGCGGAAGTTCAGGAAATCATTATCAACAACGTTAATGAAGAACTGCGCAGTTGCTGAGTGTGGATCGTTAGTACGGGCCATTGCCAAAGTACCACGGTTGTTTTTCAGACCGTTATTGGCTTCGTTTTTGATAGCTGCATCAGTCGGCTTTTGTTTCATACCAGGTTCGAACCCACCACCCTGAATCATGAAACCGTTAATAACACGGTGGAAAATAGTATTATCGTAGAAACTATTGCGGCAGTAGTTCAAGAAATTCTCAACAGTTACAGGAGCTTTATCAGCGAAAGTATTAATTACAATATCGCCAAAATTGGTATGGAAAGTCACCATAATTGAAATCCTAATAATAGTTTTGATTAACCCGGTTCGGGCATTTGGACCAGGCGGCTTTTATATCACATCTACCATAATGAGTCAGTACATATTAATTTCAGTGAGCTATCTTGATCACTAACCTTGCAAAGCGCTTAATATCAGGTTTCAATATCCTATTGGACTATGCCATATCGAGCATTTATTGATGAGATAAGGCATAAATCCAGAATTATCAATTCGTTATTTTTAACACACGTACAGTGAATTTACGGAAAATCTCGATGCTAAAAATTTTCAATACCCTCAGCCGTCAGAAAGAAGAATTTAAGCCAATCCATCCAGGGAAAGTAGGGATGTACGTGTGTGGTATCACGATTTATGACCTGTGCCATATTGGTCATGGCAGAACTTTTGTTTCCTTTGATGTGGTTGCTCGTTATCTGCGCTATCTGGGATACGATTTAACTTATGTACGCAATGTGACCGATGTTGATGACAAAATCATCAAACGGGCGACAGAAAACAGCGAGAGTTGTGATGATCTGACCGGTCGTATGTTGGCAGAAATGTACAAAGATTTTGACGCGCTGAATATCTTACGCCCTGATCTGGAACCACGTGCGACTCGACATATCCCGGAGATTATTGCGCTGACCGAATCGTTGATAAAACGTGGTCACGCCTATGTTGCAGATAATGGCGATGTCATGTTCTCCGTCGAAAGTGATCAGGATTACGGATTGCTTTCCCTCCAAGATCTCAGCCAGTTACAAGCCGGGGCGCGAGTGGAAGTGGCTGATGTTAAACGTAACCCGATGGATTTCGTGTTGTGGAAAATGTCCAAGCCTGGGGAACCAAGTTGGGAATCGCCGTGGGGAGCGGGCCGTCCTGGTTGGCATATTGAATGTTCTGCCATGAACAGTAAACAGCTAGGTAATCATTTTGATATTCATGGTGGTGGCGCAGATCTGATGTTTCCCCATCATGAAAACGAAATTGCACAATCTACTTGCGCCCATGATGGCCCGTATGTGAATTACTGGATGCATTCAGGGATGGTGATGGTAGATAAAGAGAAGATGTCCAAATCGCTGGACAACTTCTTTACTATCCGTGATGTATTGGCATATTACGATGCAGAAACAGTGCGTTATTTCTTGTTGTCAGGCCATTACCGCAGTCAACTTAACTATACAGAAGATAACCTAAAGCAGGCTCGTACCGCACTTGAACGATTTTATACAGCTCTGCGAGGTACAGATGCTTCTGCACAGCCAACCGGTGGTGAAGTATTTGAGGAGCGTTTCATTGAAGCGATGAATGATGACTTCAATACACCAGAGGCTTATTCGGTACTGTTTGATATGGCACGTGAAATCAACCGTCTGAAATCAGAAGATATGGACGCAGCGAATGGCTTAGCGGCTGAATTGCGCAAGTTGGCAGGTATTTTAGGTTTGCTGCAACAACAGCCGGAACAATTCCTGCATCGTGGTGTTCAGGCTGACGATGAAGAGATTGCTAAAATTGAAGCGTTGATTAAGCAACGTAATGATGCCCGTAAAAATAAAGATTGGCCGTTGGCAGATTCTGCTCGTAATCAGTTAAATGAGATGGGTATTGAATTGGAAGACGGGCCGCAAGGAACAAGCTGGCGTCGTAAGTAAGTTCGATGTATTTTTGGTGTTAATTTATAATTTAGGCTCCCTATTGAGGGAGTCTAATATTGATGGTTAATCTCTGCTGTTCCACTTGTTGCTTTATAAGATCTCCTGATTAAGAAATAAGGCAAGTCTGAAAAAATGTTTATGATTTTTTGAATAAATTTAAAAAAATTCTCTGGCTTATAAAGTTTCTATTTAAACAGATTGGAATTTTTTAATTTCTCCGGTCTGGATATCTATAAAATTATATTGCTTGTCATTTCTGCATGGATACACCCAATAATTTATAGTCATAATATTTCAAGCGACTATTTTCTTTAATAATAATTTTAGTAATATCCATTTTGGTAATTAATTGATAATAATGAGGTTATTGATAAAGCCTTTTCACTTTTATTGATTAACCTATAATTTGTAAAATTATAATAATGTACCATCTAATTAATAAATGATAAGGCGGTGGATGTAATTTTTATTGTTTTTGCGCCAGACTGTTATTATTATGAATTGCAATGAGTTATTGACACAATAATTTAATATTTGAATCTACCTGGTATTATTAATCTAAGGAAAGTATATGAGCCAAAAAAATGATTTTAAAGCTTTTTCTATTAGTAATAATGCAAACGTGGTGAGCCAAGAAGGGTATGAAGAAAGCCGGAGTTTGAATACTGGATTTCCACCTGAAAATATTACCACTCACTTACTCAATAAGGTATTACGTCAATCATCTACAATAGCATCCGTGGTTGCTGATTTTATCGCGACACAATCTGGCGATAATGTTTTAGATGATGGTAATATCGCCAAGATCTCTACTCAATTAAGCAGGGCGTTGGAACAAAAAATCACTACAGCAGTACCGGATGCTTCGTTAACACAAAAAGGCGCTGTTCAGCTTACTGATGTAATTGGTAATAGTGACTCATTAGCAGTAACGCAAAAGCTTGCTCAGGAAATAATAAATTCATTGCGTGAGAATATTAATAGTAGAGTACTTAATACCCGAAAAGTGAATGGGAAGGCGTTGTCGAGTGACATCAGTCTGAATGCCGGGGATGTAGGAAGTTACGATAAATCTGAGTCTGACTCTCGTTATGGTAATAAAAATACATCCTTAAAAGCGGTAAATGGTTGGTGGAAATGTGGCAATACTGGGATGATATTTCAATGGGGAATTTCAGATGTTACTGCGTATGATAATCCTGATAGACATGTTAATTTCCCAATTCCATTCCCAGAAAAGGTTGTTGTAGTTAGTGAACATGACTATGGAGGTGGTGTTAATAAAGCAGTTTGGCAAATAAATAATATTCAATTGTCAGGTTTCATTGCGTCAAATCTTGGCATGTTAAGCCGAGGTGTTAAAGAATTGGGGCCGATACCTGGGGCAAGATGTGTCTGGTTTGCTTGGGGGTTTTAATATGGAAATGAGTGATAATAGTTCTTTGCATTAATAATCGTTAGTAATTAAAATTGGATTTATTTCTTTAAGTCATTTGTTATTAAATGTATTTAATCGGTTATCTTTCCTATATCAGAATGTTTTATAGATAAAAAAACAAACCTCGCTATTTTAAACGAGGTTTGTTAGCTGATTTTCTGTGTTTCAACGAATTATAATAATGCAGGAGAGCTAAATAGCTCTGATTACATTATTATGATTTCTCAATTAGTTGCACACGAATATTAATTACTCTTCCGTCTGGAATATCGCATGGTTCAGCATCATGGTAATAAACGACTTCTCCTGTTGCAGTTACACTTTTGACACGCTTATTTTGAGCAAATTCTGGAGCGTCTTTATTTTGACGATGGTAGCATTCGATGGTTATATCGCCGTTGGTTGTGTCTACCGATTCACGAACCCAAATGAGATTTAACCCGTTACTGTCTGCCGGAATGATAGTACCGCCGTGAATTCCCCAAGCACCATCTTTGGCAAAACCGTTACAACCGCTGATACGATATTTCCCTGTATCTATACGCTTAACCGTCACTCCCTCAGCTTCGCTGGTTAACTCGTAAGTTCCGTCTGGATGAATATCTACAACTGGGCTGGATACTCTGAGAATGCCGTTAGCGTCGGAGCGGGCGTTTTTATCTGTCCAAAGTCGGCTAACTTTTGTATTTCCACCTCCATCATTTCCGTGGATAAAGCTAATACCGGCATAGTCATAATGCGCGACAAATCCTGCCCATATGTCATGCATTCTTGTTATATAGCCGCCTGACCACGCATATCCAATACCACTATCATTCCCTGAAAATCTGAATGCATGACCACCCTGCGGCAGTGATTTTATCCATGCGGTAAGATCACTTATATTCGCTTGATTAATATACTTTGGCTGGATAAATTCAGATCCTTCAGATTTTGCATATGCCCCGATATCCGCCGGCGTCGGTTTATTTTTCGTTGTATAAATATCCGTCCAATCTTCCTCAAAACCATAGTTATCACGAGCAGAACGATAAGCAATCCCGCCGTTTCTGTACTGCACTTTCAACTGAAAAGCTGGGCAACTTCCAATACCATTATTGAAATGAGCGATATGCTGAGAATCTATTCCAGGTCTCAGCAAGTCATATAACCCGGTGTTTGCGTTCCAGGGGACTGGATTACTAACAGTGTATCTTTCTGTTAACCCAAGCTTAAATGCCCCAACATCCGCTGCCGTTGGTTTATTTTTTGTTGTATAAATATCCGTCCAATCTTCCTCAAAACCATGATTATCACGGGCAGAGCGATAAGCAATTCCCCGGTTTTTGTACAGCACTTTCAATTGAAAAGCTGGGCAGCTTCCAACGCCATTATTGAAATGAGCGATATGCGAAGAATCTATTCCAGGATTCAGTAAATCATATAACCCGGTGTTTGCGTTCCAGGGGACTGGATTACTAACAGTGTTGTTTCCTGTTAATCCGAGCTTAAATGCACCCACATCTCCGGCATTCAGGTTGATATCCCCGGTTAACGCTTTCCCATTAATTTTTCTACTATTAGGCACCGCGTTTTTAGCTAAATTGCCGGTTTCGGCTAAGCCGAGATTCTTCACAAATGCGTTTTTATCAGGAATGTCTGCGCCATTTTGGTTTTTTGCTAATCTGTTGTTAGCATTATCATTTACATCAGAAACAAGTTTTTGAGTGGCTGCAAGTGAATTACTGTTGCCTGTTTTATCTGTGAGTTGAACAATTCCTTTCTGAGTTAGTGAAGCATTTGGAATTTCTGTCGCGATCTTTTTTTCTAAGGCTTTATTTAACTGAGTAGTGAGTTTGACTATATCCCCATCATCCAGAACATCATCACCATATTGTGTCGCGATAAAATTAGCTATTGTAGACGATATTGCTGAAGATTGACGTAATACCTTATTGAGCAAATGAGTGGTAATATTTTCTGGTGGAAATCCAGTCTTTAAAGCTGGGCTTGCTTCATATCCTTCTTGGCTTACTACGTTAGCATTATTACTAATAGAAAAAGCTTTAAAATCATTCTTGGGACTCATATACTTTCCTCAAATTAAATAATACTATTTTATAATTAACATATTGAATTATTGTAAAAATAACTCCCGCCAACTCCCGCTGATCATAGTCTAGTTAGGAATGAGAATAATGGAATATTCTTATATCTTATAAGATTAATTATTTTTGTATGGTTGGTGGCAATAAATAACTGTAAATTTTGAAACCAGAAACATATCAAAGCTATTTATATTTGATATGTGAAATTTATATTTATATTTCTTCCTGCGGCGTCTGTCAGACGTACGGTATATTTTTTGTTTTTAGCGATTGACCAAATTGTTCAAAACGGATTGAGTTATATTAAATGATCTACTATTTGACGGGGTTATTTAGTAATAGAAAACATATTACATTTGTTCTGAACAATATGTTTTCTATATATACCCGTCATCTTTCAAGTTGTCTCTTTGTTGGCTGCACTCGCTCACCCCGGTGACATAGTTACTTATGCTCCCGGGGATTCACTCCTTTGCCGTCGCGATGCATCTTGAAATCTATAAGGTATAGAGTAAAGAGACAGCTATTGAAGGATTATTACTTCATTTTATTAATATTTTAGTGGCTATTTGTTTTAATTACAGTAATTCCAATATCTTCAAATTTATTGATGTGATTATTGATAATGATGATGAGTTATCGGGATTATGATCGGTGATAATAATGAGCGGATTCCAGCAGCCATTGCCTCACATTTGAACTGTCTAGATTGGTAGGATAGTACTGATAAAACCAGCTAATGATACTGCTAATTATGCTCATTTCTACTGTACCGGAATAGGCATGATTTTGAGGTCATGTGCGATACTAAATTCTGCTTCGGTTTTTTCCCGCAGAGCCTCTAATGTGACATTTGGGGCATGTTCTTTCAGGATTAACTGGCCCTGTTCAAAACAGAAGACAGCTAATTCAGTGACAATCATGCTGACTTTATTGATGGCGGTAAGTGGCAGAGTACACTGTTTGAGGATTTTTGCTGAACCGTCTTTGGTGCAATGTTCCATTGCAATGATGACCTTACGTGCGCCAGTGACAAGATCCATTGCTCCTCCCATACCAAGGACCATTTTCCCCGGTATCATCCAACTGGCTAGATTAGCGTGTTGATCAACTTGCAGACCTCCCAGAATACAGGTATTTACGTGACCGCCGCGGATTAGGGCAAAAGAGAGGGCGCTGTCAAATATGGCAGCACCGGGCAAAATGCCACAGGGTTTTCCGCCAGCGTTGACCAGATTGGGATGTACTTTTGTAATAGGTCCAAGGCCCAGTATGCCGTTTTCTGACTGGAGAGTAATATGAATGTGATCAGGCAGATAGTTCGGGACTTGCGTGGGAATGCCGATACCAAGATTAACAACGTCTCCGTCTTGTAGTTCGAGAGCAGCACGATGGGCAATAACTTGTTTGGCATTCATTATGAGTTTCCTCCTGGATAAACGATGTAGTCGATCAATGCGCCGGGTGTTATAACGCAGTCCGGTGCGATTTCACCTACTTCAACCAGCTCATCTGGTTCGGCAAGTGTAATATCTGCCGCTAGGGCAATTATCGGGTTAAAATTTCGGGCACTGAATTGGTAGGTGAGGTTACCATGATGATCGGCAAGATAGGCTTGAATTAGCGCCAGATCAGCACGTAGGGGGAGTTCTAACAAATAGTCTGTTCCATTGACGGTGATTTTTTGTTTCCCCTCTTCTGCCACAGTACCCACTCCGGTTGGGGTTAGGAATCCGCCCAGACCGGCTCCTCCGCAGCGAATACGTTCGATTAGCGTACCCAGAGGAACCAATTCTACTTCTATTTCTCCAGCAAGCATTTTGCGTCCGGTTTCCGGATTAGTGCCAATATGTGAGGTGATGACTTTTCTCACTCGGTTATTAACCACAAGAGGGCCAATGCCAACGTCAATCCCGGCGGTATCGTTAACAATGATTGTCAAATCTTTGACGCCGGAGTTCAGCAATGCGGTAACCAAGTGAGGAGGTGTACCTACGCCCATAAAACCGCCAGCCATAATGGTCATGCCGTCATAAAAATGCTCCATAGCTTGTTGTGTGCTAATGAGTTTATTTTTCATATTGATTCCCTATATAGGATATATGGATGTATGGATATAGGTGTGTATCAGTATAGCAATGGGTATGCCAGCGACGGGATTTAAATGGGAATATTTTATAATTAACTGAAATTTAATTAATTCTAATTTATCTGATTGAGAAAAGTGGGTGCGGATTTATATGAATAATAAATATGAGGTGTGCAAAATCTTGCACAGGTGTGCACGTTTTGTTTCGCTATTTTTTTGCATAATGAGCAAATTATTGCCCGATAATAAAGTCTTGCCAGTTATTAGCACATAGAAATTGAATTTTATATTATCACTCATGAGATTATCTTTCACTTTATTGGTAAATAAATGAGTTATGATTTTTGCAATTATAATGGTAATTGAAAATTCAAAACTAGCCAGAAATATTCAATCGTGTATTAATAGTATTAGAAAATATTAGGTAAAAAAGTGTAAGTTAAAAGCGTGTAAGTTAGAAATATAGCTTTTTGATGATCTTTTTTGTAAAAAATAGATAACCCTGCATCAATACTCTGTTTTGCCGATGTAGAATTGTCTATTCCGCCAAATTCAGTGGATTAATACGATATTCTTGAAGTTTATACATCAGCGCCCGGCGACTAATTCCCAGAGTTCGAGCGGTTTGCGACCGATTACCCTGATTATTTGCTAACGCTGCGCTAATCAGTCTGCGTTCATAGGCTTTAATACTTTCTTTCAGACTGTGGCCGTGTTCCAGTGTATATTGAGGTTCAGAACTTAGCGGTGGAGGCGGTTTGAATAACAGATGTGCTGGCAGGTCATCGGGGAAAATAATCCGTCCCGTACTCATGATAACCGCACGCTCAAGGGCATTAGAGAGTTCGCGAATATTTCCGGGCCAGTGATATTCCGCCAGAATTGACAGTGTACTGGCATCCAATTCGATGATCTCTTTATTATTTTCCGCGCTGAATTTTTGCAGGAAATGATGGGCCAGCAAAGCAATATCTTCAGGGCGTTCCCGGAGCGGAGGAGGAGAAAGATGAATAACATTAAGGCGGTAAAAGAGATCCCGACGAAACTCCCCTTGTTCCACCATAACAGCCAGATCACGGTTGGTTGCTGCGATCAAACGAATATTGGTTTTAATGGTTTGGCTGCCACCAAGACGTTCGAACTCCTTTTCTTGCAAAACGCGCAACAGTTTGGCTTGTAGATTAAGGGGCATTTCGCCAACTTCATCAAGTAGCAGGGTACCCTGATTAGCGCGTTCAAACAGCCCCTGACGCTGTATCTGTGCGCCAGTAAAAGCCCCTTTTTCATGGCCGAACAATTCGCTTTCGAGTAAAGACTCTGGTAAAGCGCTACAGTTAATTTTAATGAACGGCCCTTTAGCCCGTGGACTATTATAATGAATGGCTTTAGCGATTAGCTCTTTACCGGTACCACTTTCACCAGTAATTAATACTCTGGCGTGGCTACGGGCAATTTTCGCGGTATCACAGCACAACGCCATCATTTTGGGGCTGTTAGTCAAGATCCGATCCCAACCGTAGTTGTCGGATGAGGCACGGTGTCGTTGATTGACTTCCTGCTTCATCAATTAGCCTCCGAGAAACCTCGCTGTTCAGAATAGGGGGAAAGGCGCGGTAATTGGGAGTATAGAAAGCGTTGCCGAATGGGAGCAAGGGGGAAAATGGGTAAGTGTGAGGGGCTTCTAATGGGTTTGGTTCACTTTAGCCTTATAGGTGTATGGCGTAGGGATGAGTTGTTAATACCGGAGAGGCACGACATTGTATTCAATGCTGTGCCTTGAATCTATTTGCTAAGACAATTTTAGGTGAGGGTTTCTAAGAGAAATAGTTATTGTTCCGACCTGATTACCATTACGGGTATCTTTTCCATAACTGAAATCAAAATATTTCATTTGGTCTCCGGTTTCTACTACCGTTCCATTAATCGCTGTGAAATTTTTGCGGAGCATTGTGTTAAGTCCATAGGCATTAGCATCTTTTGGTGCAATATCAATGACGACTTTTCCTGTGTTCTCTTTTCCTTCGACCATGAAGTTGAATACACCTTTAGGGTAATCTTCTCTGTGAATATCTAATGGAAAATGGATACCATCCAGAGAATTGAGATTTAATAAAGTTGTTCCGGCTTTTAGAGTGAATTTTGTGTCGAATAAAGGTTGACCTTGTTCATCTAAATCAGTTCTTATGTTTAATATTTGAGAACTTATTAACATCTGTGCATTTTCTTGCTAGAAATAAATTCAATTACAGTGCATAGAACAATTCCCTTTACGTAAATAAGTTTACCTGAAAATATATTTTATTGTAATTCGGTTACTGTTTAACGCTGGAATCAATTATTAACATTATTCTATCTTTCTCGTATAGAATCTCTTTAATGATTACTTTGTTATTGGCATGATTACATTACAGATGAATAACCTGAAATTACCTAACGCTTGTGGAGATATTGAAATATTTATCCAGTTTTAAAGCAATATCATAGAGGTAACTTCCAATGTATTGTCATAATATTTATCTTTGTCAGTATTATTCCATCACGATTTGCATTATTTAAAGCATATAAATATTATAGTGAATTGATTTGGTTTAAATTTAATTTAAGTGCTGTTTGTCCGGGATTTATCCATATTGTTCTGTCTAATTAATAAAAATTCATATTTAACTCATTGGAATTTTGTAGGGTAAATAATATCGCCCTAATGATAACTATTTGAAATCAATATACGGTTTTTTCATATTATATTCCAATTGACTTGTAATAATGTGAAGAATGGACTACTTTTTTAATGTGGATATATGAAGCTCTCCGATTCACTAAAGAATATTGATGATATAATTTTATTCAGAAGTTAAATATTATTTAAGAAAGATATTTACATACCTAAAATAGCTATGAAAATTAATTTCAATTAGTTAATGCCATTATACCCTATGGATTTCAAGGTGCATCGCGGCGGCAAGGGAGCGAATCCCCGGGAGCATAGATAACTATGTGACCGGGATGAGAGAATGCAGCCAACAAAGAGGCAACTTGAAAGATAACGGGTATATACGATAATTGAATGAATCTTAAAGGATATATAAATATGAAGAAATTTATGTTAGGAGTATTGCTTCTCGGGATTGCGTCTGCCGCAAACGCAGGCAATGGAGCCGATAAGTCTATTGAGCTAACTGATCAAGAGTGTATTGCACAGTGGTATATATCTAGTGCTTCCCAGTCTTGTGATATATTATCAATTTGGAAACTCGGAAATGATACTTGTGCTATTACAGCACAATGTCGTGCTGTTCATGGACCCGTTGTCGAGAATGGTACTCGGTTTTTCCCGTATTCTCAGGTATCACAGATCGCGAACTGCGGTGGTTATTTAAAGACTGATGGATGTTAATTTTATCTTCATTAATTTCAGGCTACGGATTGTAGCCTGATTAGGGCGTTAGGGGAAAATTGTAAATTCAAATCAGTGCCGTAATCTCGGTAAATAGGGATTATGGATAAAATTTTTTATAATTAGTTAGTTATGGCTATGGTAAAGCCGAAAATTACAGTGCATAGATCAATGCTCTTTCCGTCATTAAGTTTACCTGAAAATATATTTTATTGTAATTCAGTTACTGTTTAACGCTGGAGTTAATTATTACTTTGTTATTAGGATGATTACATTACAGATGAATAACCTGAAATTACTTAATGATTGATGAATAAAAAACCGTATTTAACTCACTAGAATCTTGTAGGGTAAATAATATCATTCTAATGATAATCATTTGAAATCAATATACAGTTTTATCATATTATATTCCAGTTAACTTGTAATAATGTGGAAGATGGACTACTTTTTTAATGTGGATATATGAAACTCTCCGATTCACTAAAGGATATTGATTATTTTATTCGGAAATTAAATATTATTTAAGAAAGATATTTACATATCTAAAATAGCTATGAAAATTAATTTCAATTAGTTAATACTATTATACGATAATTGAATGATTCTTAAAGGATATATAAATATGAAGAAATTTATCTTAGGAGCATTGCTTCTCGGGATTGCGTCTGCTGCAAACGCAGGTAGTGGAGCCGATAGACCTATTGAACTAACTGATCAAGAGTGTATGGCGCAGTGGAATCTGTCTCGTGCTTCCCAGTCTTGTGATGTATTCGTTTGGAAGCAAGGAGATGAGACTTGCGTTATTAAATCACAATGTCGTACTGATAATGGAGGATTTACCGATAACGGTACTGAGTATTTCCCGTATTTTAAGGTATCACAGATTATGAACTGCAATGGTCGCTTAAAGATAGAAAGATGTTAACTTTATTTTCACTAATTTTAGGCTACGGACGGATTGTAGCCTGATTAGGGCGTTAGGGGAAATTTGTAAATTCAAATCAGTGCCGTAATCTCGGCAAATAGGGATTGTGGATAAAAATTTTTTATAATTAGTTAGTTATGGCTATGGTAAAGCTATGTAATATTGGTTAAGGTCGAAATTTAGGATAAGGAAGAGCAACAAATAGGAAAAAATAAATGAAATTAAGATTTGCTAATAACCGATCAATGTGATTTAATAGCGTCACTGGTTTGGAAGTACAGACCTATTTATGACAAGTTTTTATGAAAAGTATTAAAGTTAAAGCAGTTCACCATTTAGCGTTATCCCTGATACCACTTCATTGCGAATTCCTTCTAATTAGTACCCGTAATAGTACCCATAAGTAAAACTGAAAAACAGACCTAATAACGCCTTATGGCAACTCAAAAATTAAAGGAAAATTCTATGTCTAATGCAATGACTGGTTCAGTAAAATGGTTTAACAACGATAAAGGTTTTGGCTTTATTTCGCCAAAAGATGGTAGCAAAGATGTTTTTGTTCATTATTCTGCAATTCAGAGTAATAATTTCAAAACATTGGAAGAAGGTCAGGAAGTTTCATTCTCTATTGAGAATGGCGCAAAAGGCCCATCCGCAGTAAATGTTGTCGTGTTATCTTAATTTAACTGCTTAAATCTATTAACAACTTTATGATAGCGATGAAGGTGTAATATCCTGAGTAATTAAAGTTGTTAATAAGTAAAAACCCGCTTTAATCGCGGGTTTTTTTGCATGGCGGCAAAGTAGTATTTTATTTAATTCTTACCTTGTAGCTTAAAGGGAACCAAATATTGAAGTTTCCATTGAATCTATAGTTCGGCAGTGGTTCTTATGAGTCATCAAACCCGCATCAAAGAAGGCGGCAGATCTTTAGGTTGTTGAGCTATGGCTGGCGCTAAGCGCTGCTCAATATCATCAATAAAGCGTTCTAACCAGGTTTGTAGCTCGGCTGCGTCTACCTCGATCAAGGGGCGTTGCGACCATAGAATCGCTTGTCCATCCAAATCACCTTGGACATGAGCCGGCCAATGTTGCCCAAAAAGGTTATTGGCATGACTGACTTCGGTCCCTAATTCGCAAAACAACTGTAGCCAGTTGTCGTGATAACAGCCAATCAATACTTGGAAACGTCCATCGACCTCTAAAGTATAGATACCATCGTCAGTAGGAGATGCAGATACGCCAAGTTTAGAGAACAGCGCTTCTATAAGCTGGTGGTAGTCGTGTGTCATCGTGTTTTAGGCTCGAAGTTGGAAACGTAGAAATTTTGTCCCAGACCGATTTCCTTGTTGTACATGGATTTGGACCAGAAATCCTGAGAGAACCAGTTGGAGAATGAGGTTTTATCCGGGAAGTTGAACTCGCCGAAGTTAGGATCGAAGAAGGTAACGCCTTTCTGGTCATCGACATAGGCGGCTACCGTGTGCCCGGCCATTTGTCCTTCAAAACTGATCTTCTTGTAGCCTGATCCCTTATCACCTGTATCCAGGATGGCGTTTAATAGATCTTTTGTACCTTTGCTGCCAGTTTCTCCGCTTACTTCAAGTGGACTTCGTGGTTGGATACCGTTCTCACGGAGCCAGGATTCGGTTATTTGGCTTTGCTTGGCATATGGGTCCAGGCCATCCATCTGTAACTGCTTAATAGAAACCAGAGAATCGATATGGAATTGTCCTTTCTGGCCGCCTACGTAAAGCTGATCGAAGACGCTTTCCCCTTTGGCATGAGCGCTTATCCAATGAGCTGATATGGACTCACAAACCCCGCCAGAGGTGTCTTGATGTTTCATGATTTGGTCCAGAAAGGTGCCTTTTGTCTGGGCGAACTTGAAAGTAACTTCGCCGCCGTGCTTACTGGCAGAATCGCGAACACTCCCTAACTTGGTGCTTACCGCAAAGTGAACGATTCTGTCTTTTATCATGCTGAACGAGAAGCGGCTTTCTTGATTCTTTTTGCCATCGGTGGTCAGTTGGCGATCGAGCATGGAGTGGCCAGGTAGATTGCGTTGAATCGTTGCTGAAAGGCGCTCTAACAACCCTGGTCTGGGTGAAGAGACTTTCAGGGATTTACCCGACAGTTCACCCTGTGGTTGATTAACGGCTGTGGTATCGAGCTGCTGGCTAGGAAATATTCTTTGGTGATTAATACCTGAGATGGGAGACAATGGTCACTCCTTTAGTGGTTTCTTTTGTGATTATTCCAAGGGATATACGTTTGGATATCAGATAGAGTGAATCATAATGTTTTGTCGAAATAGAGAATATTAATAACGGCAGAAGAAATTTTCACTTTCCGTCGAAAACCGGTTATCTCTTTGAAGCGTGATGGCGTCTTCAACTTTGCCATTGGTTATTGATGGCAGACATCAGCGCTTCTAATTGGCTATCCAAACTGGCATCAATGATCCCGACTTCTGTTTCTAAAATACAGCCTCCTTTATCGAGACGTTCATCAGCGGTGATCTCTAAATAACCGATTTCAGGGAAGTCTTTGTGTACCCGTGATATCTGTTCGCGAACTGTTGTGGCCTGTTCAGGATTAACGCGTAAAATAACCTGTTTTTGGTTACTGACTAATGATAGGGCTTCACGAACTACCTGTAAGGTGAGGGAAACTTGGTCATAATTCTTTAGGATCTTACGTACAGCCTGCAAGACTACATTGCTCATCTGTTGCTCCACCTGCCGGTAATATTGCTGGCATTGCAACTGGGTTTGATGGATCAGATTAGCTTGTTCCGCGCGGGCAGCATCAATACCTGCTTGCCAACCTAATTCTTTTTGTTGTTCATACACTGTTTGCGCGTCACGTTCAATTTCTTGTGCCTGCATCCGTGCAGCCTCAAGCAGAGATTTGGCGCTGAGACAGGTCTGATAGTCCGCTTTACGCAGTATCTGGAGTTCAGGGGACAGTTGAAGATGCTCTGTTGTTATTTTAATAAATGGTAACATTCTGTGTTCACTTGCTTAGCCAATTTGAGACACAATGCTTGTGCCAATGGTCGTTCTGCCTGGCTGACAGGCCAGGCCGCGAGGTTTTCATGGGGGGGAAGCCGCAGGTTCAGGCGCTTAGCGAAATCGATAGGAAGAGGTTCCATCGCTGTTAGCCAGAACTGTAAGGCACTGGTACGAAAATAGTTTGCATTGATTACTGATGGTAACGAGCGTTGCCAGCCAGTCGGCCAGTTGCCGATGATGATATCGAGATACTTTAAGCAGAAGCGGTGTCCCTCTTTTCCTAGTGAATCGTGTAAGTGGCGAAGTTCTGTCGCCAGCAGGCAATGGCGGATAGCTTGCCCGTGCAGTAAGGCTCCTAGCCAGGTAAGAAGTTGTTCTAAGCACGATTGTTCTAACAGGGCGATATTCCCCAACCCGGTTGGCAATTCATAATCCACGTTCAGATCAAATTGGGTTAGCAGTAGCCCATTTAGCCTGGGGGAGTTTCGCCACTCAGGCAGGGAAGATAAGACTGCAAGCCATTCTGGTGATAGATGATCAGAATGAATATAGCTGGCAGGGCAAAACCGAAACTGATAGGGCGTTAATGCGGTTGCCATTTATTGCATCCTGCTTCGATGCCACAGGAATTGTGCCAGATTACTGACAAATAGTAAGGCTAATAATAGTACCAACAGCCCAATCAGACGCCCCTGTGACTCTTCCGTCACTTGGATAGAGAACAGAGTGGAGTAGCGTGGTGCCAGCGGTACCTGACGTACGCCCGCAGCGGGCACTAATACGACGCTGATCCGATCATAACTCAACCCTTCAATGCTGTTATTAACCAGTTGCTTGATCTGAGGAATGTAAGTGTCGAGTTGCACGTCCGCAGCGTGTTTGATAAATACCGAGGAAGAGGCTGGAGATAGCTTTTTACCCAGTTTGTCTTGCTCTTCGGGTAAAACAACATGTACCCGAGCTACCAGCACACCATCGATCTCAGAAAGTGTTCGGGCGATCTCCTGCGCTTTGGCGAAGTTAAGCCGCGCCCGCTCTTCTATTGGTGAAGAGATAAGGCCGTCTTTAGGGAAGACATCTTGTAACGAAGAGAAGTTCTCCCGTGGATATCCTTTACGTTTGAGCACTTCAACCGCTTGTGCCACGTCAGACTCTTCGACTAATAGCTTGATATTGCCATCTTTGTCTGGCTGCTTATCAGAGGAAATGCCCGCTTCCCTGAGCAAGGCTAACATTTCGTTGCCTTCTTTTTGGCTGACACCGGTGTAGAGTTCGATTTTACAGCCAGTTAGCATCAGGACAGCGAGCATAACGCAGATTATATAGTGTTTCTTCACAGCTCCTCACTGGGCTTTCATTAGGGTTTCAATGTTTTGATTGAGTCGTCCTACCGTTTTGGCAATCAGCTCTTCTTGCAGGGTGATTCGCATTAAAGACCACTGCATTTGCATCAGACTGTTAGGGTCACTACCGGGTACTGCTAGCTGCGCTTCCAGTTCCTGTTTAGCCTGAGTAAATTGTTGTCTGAGCTGACCCAATTCATTGATCAGATTGCTTTCAATTCCCTGATCTTGATTGGACATAGCGTGTTCAAAACTCGCAATATTTTCGGCACTGGCCTGATGTGTATTAAGTTCATCCAGGCTGGTGATCAGTGTCTCGCTTATCTGTGGTAGATCCATTGTTCCTCCAAATTTGAGGTAGGTTGAGTTTATCTAGGTTGTCTATCCCTGTTTCACTGGGTTGTGGTTGGTCCATTATTCTTCCAAATCGAGTTTGTGTGAATTTCGTATCAGGTTATCCACCATACCATTACGGGGGATCAGTGTTTTCAACTCTTGCCGGATAAGGTCACTTAGGTACTCATTGCCAGGCATAGGTTCAATCTTGCCGAGTATCTTGAGAAGCACCGTCTCCTGTTGTCGGCCTGTGGGGGCGAATTCACGAACAATCTTTCTCAGTTCTGGCATATCCAGCGGTGGATTAACGGGCAATGTCAAGCCGCCAAACTGCGACCATAGCTGCTCTTGTACCGGAGCGATCAGTTTGTCTTCTAACTGAGCACGTTGGGCGGGCTGTTTATCGGGCGATGAAGCCTGATACCACTGCCATGTCACTTTGCGCTGTGTCGCTGAATCAAAATCGCCTAAAACGTTCTCCAGCGATTCTCCTTGTAGCCAGCGTTGTTGGCGTTCTTTCAGCATTTGCTGATCCGGTGTGGTTGCCAGTGCTTGCTCAAAGCTGTGCTGGTGCCTGGAGCTGACCGAAGGCTGTGCCGTTGGTGGCGACACGGAGTTATGGGATGGCCCTTCAATCCTATCCATGAGCTAGTTGTTCCCGCATGCCATCAACAAAGGAGAGCAATTGTGGATCGTCGCTGCCAGCCATTCGCGTCAGCCTCTGCTCCAGAGCTGATGCCAGTCCCAGACGCCACTCACACAAAGCTAACCAAGGTTCCAGACTAGGCCAGGGAAGATCCCGACCAAAATCCAGAGCCTGTTGATATTGGCCTTGGTTCGTCAAAGAAGAGAGCCGAATCAGGTTTGCTGCTTCTTGCCCCTCTTCGCTTGACATCAGCCAGTCAGCAATAATATTGGCTTCGTCATGGCAGTGATGGCCGCTTCCAACCAGAGCAATATCTGCCAGTAACCCTTTGAGTGAACGTGTCATGATTAGATCTTCTGTAATATACCCTGCATCAGGTCTTTCATAGCCCGGGTGACAGTAGAGTTGATGTTGTAGATTACCGACCATTTGTTGATTTTGTGCTGTAAATCAGCTAGCAAAGCGGGGTTATCAGGCCCGTCTTTGAGGGCGGTAATGGCGGCACTGACGTCTGTTTCGGCCTCATTGGCTTTTCCACTTAATTGCTCTGCAACCCTATCGAGGGTATTAGCGTCCGTTGCGGCAGTAAAAGTTTTAGCCATGATGGTCTCCTTCTGTTGTGTTAAGTATTGTGATTGCGGCTTGGATGGCATCAGCCTCCAGTTGCCATTGTTGGTATTCTTGTACCGAACCGCCACGTCTCAGTTGTTGTTTAATATCGTTCAGCGCCTGAGAGAGGCGATGTTGCATTTCGTTGACATAAGTCGGATCGGCACCAAACAGCCGTGCCTCCAGGGATGTCATCATAAAACCGGACTCCTGTTGAGTTTGATAATAAATTGCTGCTCGCCTTTGGTAATAACAATCGCATCTTGGCGGATGGCCTCAATTCTTAAACCATTTTCTGTGGTTGCTCCGACGGGGTAACGCAGGTTGTTTTTGAGTACCACATAGGGTACACGCCCGAGGGAAACTGCCCTGACGTCGAAATTGAGTTCATCATTGCGGGTGAGCCGCTTATTGTTCAGTAATACCAATGCCGGCCGGTTGCCGAACTCTTGCTTAAATACTTGCTGTAAGCGGTAGAAGTTGTGAGTTTGGTGATCGTCCAGTTGACCTGTGAACTCAATACGATCGTTTTTATCCTTGTAAGTCAGGGTGTCGGGTAAATCATGTTTAGCCAATAACATATCCAGTCGCTTGAGATGGCTACCCGTGAATTTCGTCTTGTTTTCTATGCCCAGTAAGCCTGGAACATCACGTTTGAGTAGTGATTCAATATCGTTCCATTGCTGGCTGGTATCGGTGACTTCTCCCATAAGGCGGACCCAACCGGCTTGTTTACCATTGCTGCTCTGAACTTGGGTATAGCTAAGTTTTTGTAAAATGAAATCCACCCCCTGACGTAACTCTTCCATAGTGCGTAATTCCAGCCGATAACTGAGAGAGTGAGCATCAAGATACTGTTGCAGCGCCAGCCGTTGTTGATTGAGGTTCACATAACCTTTGAGCAACAGCGGCCCGTGATCGGGCATCATTTGTATACTCACTTGGCGATAGGCTGAATCGTCATTGAGAAAACGGCGTAGTTCTTGCTCGGCGATGCTATTGGACATGTTGCTCCTTTGCCATCCTTCATGTCCAAGCAGAGCGAGAAGACCAAGTGCCAGCACCAGACAAAGGATCAACATTCCACCAGCTACCCAGTTACGATTTTGGCGGGCAGGGCGCTGATGTGGCGTGACCGTCGGTTCAGCGAGTTGGCTTGGGAATGCGTGTTGTTGGTCACAAAAAGCCCACAATAACGGACCTGCCTCCTGACGGGCTAGTGCTTGCAATGTGGCACCCGATGATAGCGGTTCGCCATTCTGACTTGGTGCGATTTCACCGGCCCATTCCAACAGGCGAATTGAGTCTGGTTCGACTTCTAAGATCAGGTGCACAGGGGCAACATCTTCATCCACCAGAACGATATCTGCCTGTAGGGGGTCTGAGCCGATGGCTAAACGCCCCTCAGCTAAATTGACCTCAATACTTTTATTCAGTCCGCGGTAAAAGCGAATTTTCCAACTCATCTGTTCGCCTTATTTTGCACACGAACACACCAGGTTTCTTTCAATGAACATTGTTGTTCAATGACTCGCCATCCGTAAGTATTACCCATTCGGCATGAGTCTAAAAATGAACTTTTACCTGCTTGCCGTAGCGTTTCTTGTACTTGACGGGCCGAGGATAATGGCTGGCATTGTGCACTTCCCAGAGCTTTACTCAACGATAAGCTATGATTAGAGATATCTTGTGTTGCCAGTAATCTAGGGCGTAGATCTTGCCCATTACCAAGAGCCAGATAATGGGCTATCCCACTATCAATCAGACGTGGTTCAATAATGAATAGCCGTACTGAGCGTCGAACTTGCTCACTGGTATTGCGAAACAAGACACCCAAATAGGGGATGTCGCCTAAAAATGGCACCTTACGTGTTATTTGACTCATTTCGTCGCGGTAGATGCCGCCGATTAGCAGACTTTGCCCATGTCCAACTCTGGCAACGGTATCGACAACAGTTCGGCTGATAGTCGGGATACCATCCCGGCCTGAACTATTAGGCTTCTGGTTACCATCCTCAATATGCAGATCTAAACTGATTTCAGGAGAATCTCCTACTTGGATGACTCTGGGGATCATGCGTAGCATAGTGCCATAGGTAAGGCTTTTAAGTTCGGCAACCCGTTCACCACTCACTTTCACGTAGTAGGTTTCATTGTTGTCAATGACTGCTTGCGTGTTCTCCTGCGTTAAAAGCGTTGGGCGAGAAATCACCTGAGCGCTTCCTTTACTCTCTAGTAAGGTTATTTTGGCGAGCAGATAATCCAGCCCACGGCGATCAACCAGGCTACCTAATGCGGCTGAACCGATGCTTTCACCTTTTTCCTTGCCCTCCTTTTTTTCCCCGGCGGAGGTTGTGATATCAATAATATGACGAGGCCCAGTGTTGATGCCAACTTGCCAGTCAACTCCCAGTTCTGAAAGGTTGTTTGCGTCGATGTCGACGATGGACAGGGCAACTTCAATCCGGGCAGAAGGTTTGTCCAGTATGTTGATCAAGTGTGCATACATGGGCATCCTTTCCGGGTTATCCCGTACAATGATGGCATTTAGCGAAGGTTCCGCCTGTACAACAGCACGGCTTGAGTAGTTTCCTCCCGTAGAAGAAGATGATGTTTCACCAGTAACAGTGGTCACATTGGTATCACTGAGTAGACGGGAGAGAATGGTGGCTATGCCAGGTGCTTCAATACTGGTGTCACGATATTGGATCTTGCGATCGACCACCGAGGCGTATTTGAGTGGGAAAATTTCCACTGTCAAGGCACCGGTTTTTTCGCTACGTAGCAATGACTGCTGTTCCAGTGCGGATGCGGTTTGATCAACCAACTCAAGATAACGGGGAGGGCCTGATACGTAAACCAATTGGTTACTAGGATCAGGACGCCAGCCAAAGCGTGGTTCCCAAATGCCAGAACGTTTCAGGGCCTGTTGTAGCTCCGTTGCGTTGGTTTGTTCAAGCTTAAGCAGGCGCGATTGTATTTCACTGTTTTTGAATACATACAGCACACTCCCATCGTAATACCAGATCAGATTATAGAGAGAGGATAAATGTTGCAGGAATTGCTGAGGAGTGTCCTGTTCAAAATAACCGTTAACCTGATCGGTCACCTTATCACTGACAACCACCGATGCTTCATAGTTAGCACCGAAATTAACCAGTACATCCCGCAGGTTTTCTCCTTTTGCCAGATAGTGATAAGGCGCAGGAAACCAATCCAGATCTTGGCTATAAGCTGAGGGGATCATCACACCGCTGATACTCAACGACAACAGTAGGGAACGGCATAGCCGTTGGAACTGTTTCATGGTTGCCATATTACCTGTTTCCATTGAGGGGAGGATTGGGTTTCTGACAATAAAGCCATAACTTGTTCCAATAGATCGACGTGCATAGTTAGCATCTGTTCCAGTATTTGAGCATCCAAACTATCAAGGCCAAGACGTGCCTCTAGAATAAGGTTCTCTGATTCATCCAAGGTCAGTGCGTGGGGAGCATGGCGTCCCCAACGTGTAACTTGTTGTAATAGTGTTTTCAGTAACTCTGCGCCTGACGGATCTTTTGGGTTATGGTGCCAGCTTAGCGGGCTGGATAACACAAGTTCAGTTCCCTGTTGGCGAAGAAACAAGTTGTAATTATCAATGTGCAAATGGTAATGCCCTTGTCTATCGGAAACGAAAGGCTTCTGGCCCAGGCGACTGGCCAAATGATTGAGTAGAGTTTGCATGTTTCCTCTAATAATTAGGTCGTCGTCGATTGCCAATAAAAACTGTCTTGTGGCAGACACAGAGCACGGGCACAAAGCCATTTTTGTAAGTGAATGGCCGATTCGCTGTCATGCTCTAAAGCGGTTAACCACGTCCAACAGGATGACAATGCTTCGGGAACCGGTGTAAAAGCGGTTAGGTCGCCGCCAGCTTGGAGTGCTTCCAGCCCGGTAAACCAGTTGGGCCATGCTTCGCGAGCTTGGGTTTCCGTTGTTAACAGCAGCTTTTCTAATAGTTGCTTGCGTTGGTTAAGCGCTGTTTGCAAAGATATAACCTCTTGATGTTGTTGTTCCCGGCATTGAGATGAGACGCTTTCAGCTTGCTGCCAAAAATGCGCTTTAGCACGCAGTTGCCGTTCTTGGATCTGTAACTGTTCAAATTCAGTGAACCAGAAATTTATCTCTGGCTCCAACAAACGGAGCCACCAATCAAATAATGGCTGTAATACCCAGTGCTGTAAAAGATGCTTGTCAGCCAGGTTTATGCGGTCACCCAATACCTTATTCCAATCACATTCCGGTTCTGCCGCCGCTCTGATGAGCTGTTGTAGGTCATCACGCCGCAAAGCTTGTCCGCAATTTAACCGTCTACGAAACCAGACGGACTTCATCAAGCTTTCCAGCAGATGTCTGGGTAGCAAACGTTGTAATAAAATAAACTGTTGGCTATTAATAATGTCTCTATTCTGATACTGAATAGCCGATGATTTTCCGAGTAACTGATCCCGGCGTGGAATTCCCGACTGCATGACAGAGATCTTGCGGCCGAGAAACATGCTGGTTCGAGTCTGATTATATTCTTGCTGGCTCATGCTATGCTCATCTTGCTGCTAGTCACTCTTGTCGATTAAATTAGGAATGGCCTTATTTTATCTGTCAGGCCAATGGTTAACTTGTAAAAAACGTCAGATTATTTTAGCCCATCGTTACTCTTTGCCATACCTGGCTCGACTGGGTGTGCAATTAAAGCGTCTTCGATAGCTTTGAGTGAAGTAAGATTGGCTGGAGAATCCAGCTTCCATTGAAATATCGACAATACTCATCTCGCTGTTGAGTAGTAGTTGGTGTGCATAAAGAATGCGGCGTTCACTGATCCAGGCGCGGGGTGATATTCCGTATACCGAACGGAACAACTCCTTGAAGGTGGTTAATCCCATACCAAATTCTTTAGCAAATTCACTGAGTTTCCACTCCTTAAGGTAGTGGTTTTCCATAAAACTCTGCAAACGTTCCACTTGGCGGTTGCTCAATTGTCGTAATACTGACATGAGCAAAGTACCTTGTTCTCCAAATGCCGCCAACAGTAACAACTCTTCTGTTCTGAGTTGACCCAACGCTGCGGGGTAATCATGAGCCAGTAGATCGACCAGGCCATTTATACTTTGGGATAACAGAGGCGATGAGGTAAATGCAATTAATTCGGGTGTTGGCATATTGTGCCGCTCGACTTCACTGAGCAGAGTACCAAAACGTTGCAGAAAACCGTGGAGAAAAGTGGTACTCAGAGGCAACCAGAGTAACTTGCAGGTATCACTACGCGTTTTTGCCGCATAACTGCCACGACGAACAAAAAGCAGCTCGTTGTGAGAGATATCGTAGGTATTGGTACTATCCTGCCATGTCATTTCACCTTCGAGCAGGATATATATCCCTTCTTGAGGATGTTCTATAACGTTAAAAGCAGGCATGCTACGCTGGAATAATGAGATATCCATTCCCTTCCCTGATGTTGTGATGCCGTTCATTCTATTGTCCTGGATCTGTTGGTGTATGTCTTAAAAATACAAATCACATTATTATTATTAATAGATATTTTCTTTAGTTTCGCTGTCTGAAATAGACAGAAAGAATAATTTACGTATTTAACCTGATGGTTAACTATAGCACCTTTTAATTAAAATGATTTTTGCTAGTGGGCCTATTTATGTTCCTTGGTTCAAATACTGTATTATTCTCACGGTTTATAAACAATTTCTAAACGAAGAGTGAAAAGTGATCATTTTTTTCACGATAACGATTGCTTATAAATTTTGCACCCTTGGTTATAAACTAAGCCTTTTGTCTTGACTGATATTGATAGTTATCTCCTTATTATTCAGGAAATCTATTGATTATTCGTAATACGTTAGTAATTATAATGAATAATAGCTAGAGCAATATTAACGAATTAACAGGTATAGAAGTCAACGCAAAGTGAAATCTAAATGGCTATATGTAATATAAATCACTTAATAATAAATTCAATCTGGTTTCAGCTATTTGATCAATCGATAAAAACAGAGAATCAACTTCACTGAATTGGATTATTTATCACAATATTGTTTAAGTAATGTTGGGTTATTAGCAGTAATTTTTATTTATATTAAATTTGTTGTGATTATGTAATTGAATCGTAATAGTTAAGAAACGAATCTGAATTATATTTCGTTTATATTGAGCATTGGCGAGATGCTTTAAATGCCAATGCTCAATTCATATATGCAGTTTGACTGTCAAAAAACGCTGTTTGAGGACAGACTTGTCAACGCAAAGCAGAAGCAGCATCAGAGCGGATCATCCAGAATGATTGCTCAGAACAGCCTCTGCCCGTTCAGATCACTTTGAAAACCACTGTATTAACTGGCTGTAAACGCTCCGCCAGCAGATAGATCTGGAAGATACAGAAGATTTGATCACTGATTTACGTCAGGGGCTTGATCGATTGCATTCGTTGGCATAACCGGCATTTCAGGATTGCATATCGTCATAATTTGCTCCCTCATCCATAAATGCCCTGGAGAGTTGCATAACGCAGGGCTGTAGTAGGCCTTTAGTATGTACTGCGGCGTGGGGAATGGGGGAGCAAAAACAATCAGATCTTTCATATCAAAGACGGAAGATATTCCCCTTCTGGGCAGGGTAATAACCAGATCAGTGTGAGAGACAATGAATGGGGCGATCATCAGGCTGGGCAGCTCCACCATGATGCGGCGTCTGACTTGCTGACTTTCCAGATAGCAATCGATAACACCTCGTGACTCAAGCCACGGGCGCACCACAACGTGCCCGGCGTTAAGATACATCTCTTGAGTGAGCGTTTCTTTGATATCAGGGTGCCCTCGACGGGCGGCGACTACGTAATCGTCTGTAAAGCAGGTAATCGCTTCTATGCCCCGGCGAGGCATCTTTTGTTCCTCCTCAAACCCCAGTGCAAAATCCACTTTGCCGGATATAAGATCCTCGTCGGCATTAAAATCCCGTGAATAAATCAGCTTGATGGTGATGCCTGGGGACAGATGATTAACGCGTGATATCAGCGCTGGCAGGATGATGCCTGCGGTGTAATCTGTAGTAGCAAATGTAAATGTTTCCGTGCTTTTTTCTGGTTCAAAAACGTCTTGTTTGTGGAGGCAGGAAGAAAGACTACCCAGAGCGCCTGAAATCCTTGCGGCAATACTTTCTGCTTTTGCAGTTGGCACCATTCGTCCCCTGGCACGAACAAACAGGGGGTCTTCAAGAGAAACTCTAAGGCGATTCAGAGCATGGCTCAACGCCGAAGGGCTAAGGGCAACTTCACTGGCTGCGTCAGTTACGCTGCCGTGCCGGTACAAAGAATCGAAGACCAGCAGCAGATTAAGATCAAGCTTACGTAAAAGTGAGTGCATGGTTTTCAGTGTCTCCAGGAAAAAAGCGTAGCGTAAGTATCCAAGCATGAAATATTGAATGCAGAGTATACATTTTAACATTGCAGAAAATGCAGCGTAAACATGCTATGAAAAAGGTACTATTCTGATTGAGATGATTTATGAAGAGGCAAAAGCATGTTTAACCCAGTTTTCCGTCAGGCTACTCCCGCCGACGTTGATCGTTGCTATGAGATTGAAATTACTGCTTATGAAGGTGATGAAGCCGCTACACGAGAAAAAATTGCTACCCGCATTGACCTTTACCCGGAAGGCTTCTTGTGCATGGAAAATGACGGTGAGGTCATCGGCTTTATCAATGCAGGTTGTGCTTGGGAAGTTGTTATGTCTGACGAAGAGTTCAAACAACTCGTGGGACACGATGCGGCTGCGCCAAACGCAGTAATTATGTCTGTTGTGGTTCACCCTGACTTCCAGGGTAAAGGCTATTCATCCTTGTTGATGCGCGAATTCGTGTCACATATGAAGTCTATGAATAAAGAGACGATTCATCTAATGTGCAAGGATCGCCATGTCGATCTGTATTCTCACTTTGGCTATCAGTACATCAAGCCGTCCACATCCGATCATGGTGGGATGGCCTGGCATGAAATGATGATGACCCTTTGATTTTTCCCAGACAGGGGTTATATAGCCCCTGTAACTCTCTATTTTCGTTAATTTCAGGTCCGCATTACCGCAACATCTGACTAGGCGAACTGGCCGTATTTATGCCCGTTTCTGGCGCACTTGCACTTTAAACTGGTTTTCCGTAATGCTGGGTTGCTTTCTGCGGCAGCCGTGATGAATGCCGTCATTCTCACATCAGTTGTGTCTGCGGGTAATTCCGGGCTGTATGCCCCGACGCGCATGCTATTTAATCTGGCACGTGAGGGGAAAGCGCCAGCCTTCTTTAATGCTCTTAATGCGTAACGGCGTTCCGCTGTTCGCTCTCCTGGCGACGGCGGTGGTTTCAGCGTTATGCTTTTTGTCCTCTATGTTTGATAACGCCTCCGTATATGTGGTTGCTTAACATGTTTGAGGACGGGTTACGGCTCAGGAGCACGATCTTGCCACTGTTCTAGCCAGCGTAAAACTTCTGCGGTAGCTTGGATAAGATCAGCAGGAATATATTGGTCGATCAGGCCATCTTGATAAAGCGCTCGTGCCAGAGGAATGCGTTGTAACACCGGAATACCTTCCTCTTCGGCAATACGTCGAACTTGTAGGGCCTGAGCGTCGGTGAACTTGAGTGTGATAAGGGGTAACGGTGTCTCCCCTTTCTTATAGCGAATACCCACGGCAATGTGAGTTGGGTTGGCGACGATCACTGATGAGTTCTTGACGCTAGCACGCATATTGCTTGATTGTAATTCTTGGTGAAATTGGCGTCGTTTGCTTTTGATCTCTGGGCTGCCTTCACTCTCTTTATATTCCCGTTTGATCTCATCTTTGCTCATTCTAAGCTGTTTAATATGTTGGTAGTGTTCAAAGGCATAATCGGCGATAGAGATCACGATAAGCCCCATACCACATACCGTCATAAGTTGGGTTAACATTGTTCCGAGTACAGGGATAATGCATTGTTCCCCACACTCTGGTAGGTTCAGCAACGCTTGTAGATTGCCTGCCAGAGTCACCCAAACCAAGGTACAGAGTAGCCCCACTTTAAGTATCGATTTGATGAATTCCACCAAGCTCTTGATAGAAAAGATTCTTTTAGCACCTTCAACCGGGTTGATCTTCTTAATATCAGGTTTAATGGCATGTCCACTAAGTAGAAAACCATATTGGGCGAAGTGTGAGACCAGCGATAGCAAAGCGGAAACGCTCAGAATTGGCAGACAGAGGTAGACCAGCTCCTGCATCAAGTTTTCAACTACATGGTTTAAGGCTTGAGGAAAGGGTTTTTCTAGTAGATTAGCCGGGATCAGCATCAGTTTACTCAGATGCTCCAGATAGTATTCAGACATGACCATCATCATGCCGATTAGCCCCAAGATTAAGGAGGTAGAAACGACTTCGTTACTTTTGGTTACCTGACCTTTCTTCCGGGCATCTCTGAGTTTTTTCGGGGTAGGTTTTTCCGTCTTTTCTCCACTCATGGTGCCTCCAGGATGGGGATTAACATGCGTACTGGGGAGAGAGTTAACAGCACTTTATCATAGGCGTGATGCATCAATAACTGGATATAGATAACCAGTAACAGGCTGGCAATTGCACTTTTGATTGGCATTGCTAACACGAAGACATTGAGAGAAGGCGCGAAACGGCTAATCAGTGCTAGCCCGAACTCTGCCAGAAACATGGCAACTAACAAAGGGGCGGCCATTAGGGCGCAGAGTTGCAACAGATAACTAAACTGGCCGTAGAAAAAATGGAGCCATTGGTTGGTAATTTGGGGGAAGAATTGCGTTACCGGCCAACTGTTATAACTCTGAAATAGGGCACCAAGCAGACTAAGAAAAGCGCCGCCGGAGAAAAAAAGTGTGATCAGTGTTTGAGTCAATAACAGACCTGTAGGTGAGGTTTGACTTCCCAGAGACGGGTTGAGCACTGACGCCATTGTTGCTCCCCGTTGGTTATCTATAATAAAACCGGTGGCTTCCATTGCCCAAAATGGAATAGAAGCGATAAAGCCAATGAGCAAACCAAGCAGAACTTCTTTACCGAGTAACAGCGTCAACTCTAGGCTACCTAATGTAGGCAGTGGGTTACCGGCTACTGTTGGGTAAGCATAGAGGGCCAGTGAGCAAGCCACGCCGTTGCGGATTAGTCCACCGCCTAGCATTTGCTTGCTGAGTACAGGAAATATCACAAAGCAGCTCATGATACGTGGCAATAACAGGGTATAAGCCAGCATTTGCTGCTGGAGCTCTGGTAAGGTCATCTGATCAGCGGCACCTTAAGAAAAGTCATGTTGGCAAAGCTATAGAGTTCGTTGCCAAGCCAGGTAGCAGTAGCGAACAGGGTGATAATGACCGCAACTAATTTAATAACAAAACCTAGCGTTTGTTCTTGTATTTGGGTGAGCGCTTGGATTAGCGAGACCAATGTTCCCACTGCCGCAGCCATGAGTACCGGCGGCAGGGAAAGGATTAACACTAACCAGAGAGATTGGCTGGTGAAATGCAAAATATCAGCATTACTCATATTCAATCTCCGTAACTGATGACAAGGCCGTGGGTCAGGCGTGTCCAGCCATCAAGCAAGACAAATAACAGTAATTTGAAAGGAAGAGAGATGGTCATTGGCGAAACCATCATCATCCCCATTGCGAGCAGAATGTTAGAAATAATGAGATCGATTGCAATAAACGGTAGATAAAGCAGAAACCCAATTTCAAAAGCTCGGGTTAATTCACTGACTGTAAAGGCGGGTAACAGTATCAACAGGCTGTCTGGTTCTAGCCGATCTGCATACTGGCTTGGCCAAATTTGTCGGGTACTGTCGATGAAGAAAGTGCGTTCACTGGGCTTAATATGTTGTTTGAGAAAATTCCGGTAAGGTGTCAGGCCCTCTTCCACAAATTTCTCTACTGATTGTGCATTGCTGAATGAAACTTCATTTTGGCGCAGGTAATCTTGCGTGGCAAAACCTACCGGAGCCATCACGTAAATAGTGAGGATAATTGCCAATCCGTACATAGCCATGTTAGGTGGGATCTGCTGTACGCCCAATGCGTTACGCAGTAAGGAAAATACCACGGCCAGTTTGAGAAAAGAGGTCGCCATCACCGCAATAAAGGGAAGCAGAGCCAGCAAAGCCAGACCGATGATGAGATCCAATTCATTCGGTAACTGGATCATGATTGTTTCTCCACGGAGAGATGTTCTACTCTTACTCCCAGACGCCCCTCAATATCTACCAACCGCCCTGAACCCAGGCATTTCTGATTGACAAGAATACGGACTGCACCGTCTGAAGGAACACCAAGATCGAGTAATGAACCGGGTTGCAGGCTGGTGAGTGTCTGTAGATCCAAGGTCTGACGACCCACTTCGAAGCTGACATGAACCTCCAGGTCGTTTAAGTCCGTTACTGGCAGAGTGTCGTCAGAATTGTCAGGGGAGGGGGTGTGCATGGTGATTAACTCCAGTTTATGGTCATGGGATTTAAAGTAGGCCCAAGGGCGTCCTTCCAGATACGCTAATAAAGGGGCATCTGGTTGTTGCTGTGGGGGCAGTAACAGCACATCCCCTGACTCCAGAGTGCGAAATGCGTCTAAAGTCAGGGTTATTGCCCCCCATTGCAGAGAAAGTCGTAATGGAATAGGCAGGCACTCACCAGATTGACGTTCTGGCAATATGGCAATTAAGGGGGATGGCTCAGGTAACCAGAGCGGCAATGTGGCCCCCGGCCGTTCAAGGAGTAGCCGCAAGCAAGCTGACAAAGGGCGTTCTGACGTGGTACGCAGTGCTGACCATGATAGAGTAGGCAGCACTTTGCTCTGATATTCCAGCAATGCCAGCAGCAGATCTTGAGGGAGCGAGGTGAGATCCGCTTGTTGTAGATCAGGCGCGAGCCACAACGCGAGTTCGGCTGCATGGCAGTAAAAGGAAAAAGTTTGTCCCTGCCAATGGGCGATCAGTATCCTGTCCAACGTTTGGGGAGAGAGAGCCACATCCAGGGAGAGATGGCTATTATCCCAACTAAATTGTTGCTGGTGGCGATTCAGGGCCTGATGCAGCGTTAATTCTTCCGATGAAACTTTGGATAAGGTCAGGCTATTCATGCATCTTTTTTCCATTCTTCGTATACGCTGCGACGTTGACGCGATCCATGTTCACTATCCGTTTGAGACGGAAGGGAGAGCTCGATAGTTTGTGTTGGATAGAGAAGTTGTAAACGTTCAATCAGTTCAAAGCGTGCTTGTTTCAGCAGTTGTTGAGCTGCGGGATTCGCTAAAATCTCTATTTGAAGTTTGCCATGCTCGTTGGTGAGTTGGATCTCAAGCACCCCCAGACTAGGGAGTGTTAGATGTAATGTTGCCGGACGCGGCTGTTGGGTTAGCTCAATACTGATCTCCACACTCAGTTTGTCGATCAACGCTTCCAAAAGGGGAGATATGGTTGAAGTTGCTTGCATCGTGGCAAGGATGCGCTCCCCTGGCAGGAGTTGTGCTTGTGGGAAGAAAGGTGCTTTCCCATCTGATCCGCCAGAGTAAGAAGATTGAGAGTCAGACTCTTTTGGCTTTGATACCACCAAATGGTAGGTCTCGGTTTCAGCTAGTGTTTTTCTTTCCGCTATGTTGATTTCGTCGGCATGGCGGGCAGGTATAGGTAAAGTCGGGTTGGCCTGTTGGTGAGGAGTAGCACCGCGTTGTGTATCTGGCTGAGATGGGGATCGACCAAGTGTTGTCTGCATCACTGCTTGATATGTCAGTTCATCGTTTGCATCTTGCTGAACAGGCGTCATTGCTGTGTCAGAATTAGTTGTGTCAGGATTAGTTGTATCAGGATTAGTTGTATCAGGATTAGTTGTGTCAGGATTAGTTGTGTCAGGATTAGAAGTCACAGTGATATCAACCGGTTTTAGGCCAGAATCAGACGAGGTGTTCAGGTTTGATTGACGCGTTGGGACTCCGGGTGCTGACAGAGACTCTCTTATCTCACTAGCGATCTCACTAAGGCGATGCACGGAAGCCGATAAGTTTTTTTTCTGATTTTGAGGCAGCGCAGGCATGTCATGGCCTGTCAATGGTAAGGCTTGCTGGCGCGAATCATCAATTGCCGGTTGGGGAGAGTCGAATAGTGGAAGCTCCTCATCTGAGTCATGTGTAGCATGCTGATCCGCGGTTTTACTATTTTTACTATTTGTTGTCGTGTTAGTTAACGGTTGTTCCGTCCGCCGTGTGGTTGACTGGCGTGTGTTGGCGGCATGAGAAGTGATAGCTTGCTCGAAACGGCGTTGCAAATCTGCGTCTGCCTCTGCGGGAGACGACGTTGGGAGGGAGGAGACACCTTTGCCGATAGCTGTCAGTGGGTTCATACTCTTCTGTTTTACACTCTTTCTTGGCGATGGAACTCTTCTTGTTCCAGCTCTTCCTGGTATTCACCTTGGGCACGGATCGCCTCTTGTTGCTGGCGACCCAATTCATTAAATTTTTCTTGCTGTTGGCGTGCGTGGTGCAGTACACGTTGACACTCTTGTAATTGATGGAGTTCCTGCTCCACTTTTTCTTTCATTTCAGCCACTTGCTTTTCCAGTTGCGCTTCATTTTCGCGCAACAGGGCAACTTGTTGTTGCCAGCGCTCAAGACCTTTACGGTCAATAGGTTGGCCCTGACACAGTGCAAAAAGCCGTTGTTCTTCTTCTATTCGCCATTGACAATAATCTTGCAAGCTTTGCAAAGCCTGTTGATGGTTTTGACGGGCTGTTTGCAGTTTCATTTGTTGCAGAGAAAAATGTTTTTCAGCACGTTCGACTCGTAAGGCTTTTATGCGTTGTAAACGGCTAATCATTATTTTGTTATCTGCTGTAATTGCGCTAAAGCTTGCGGTAAATCACTTGGTTCATGAGTGCCTTGGCGTAACCAATTACGTATTGCTTCAATACGTGCAATGGCATTGTCAGCAACGGAATCTTGCCCCTTTTGGTACTCTCCAATCTGCAACAAAAGTTCAACTTCTTCATATTTGGCTAACCAGTTGCGTAACAGACCAGCTTGAGCCTGATGTTCAGGGGTGATGATTTGATTCATCACCCTACTCGCGGAACGTAACACATCGATAGCTGGATAATGATTAGCTGCGGCCAGCTTGCGTGACAAAATAATGTGACCATCAAGGATAGAGCGGGTCTCATCTGCCACGGGTTCTGTCATGTCATCGCCTTCCACCAGTACGGTATAAAGGGCGGTAATCGAACCTTTGTCCGATTGACCAGCACGTTCCATTAATCGAGGCAAAGCAGCGAATACTGACGGCGGATAACCTCGTCGGGTTGGTGGTTCGCCGGCAGCTAAACCTATTTCTCGTTGTGCACGGGCGAAACGGGTCACAGAATCCATCAATAGCAGTACACGTTTGCCTTGATCACGAAAATACTCAGCGATTGATGTGGCGACAAACCCTGCTTTAGCTCGTTCCATTGCCGGGCGATCCGAGGTCGCGACCACCAGCACTGAACGTTTTAGTCCCTCTTCACCGAGATCCGATTCGATAAATTCCCGCACTTCACGGCCACGCTCACCGATGAGTGCCAGCACGGTAACATCAACTTCGGCGCTACGAATCAACGTAGATAACAGTGTACTTTTTCCGCCGCCAGCCGCGGCAAAAATCCCCATACGTTGGCCTTCACCGCAAGTGAGTAAGCCATCAATAGCACGCACGCCAAGTGAAAGCGGGTGTTCAATTCGTTTACGACTCATGGGAGCCGGAGCATCCCGGTAAACTGGATACCAGGCTTGTGGTTCCGGCAATTGGCCGCCGGAAAATGGATTACCCAGCCCATCAAGGACTTGCCCTAACAGGTAATCACCGACGCCAACTTGGTGCATGGCTCCGGTTGGACTGACTTCGGTATTTGAAGAGATGCCAAACATCTCACCAAGTGGAGTCAATAAGGCTTGATGTTGTTGGAACCCAATCACCTCCGCCAAAAGCGACAGCGTGTTGTCAGGATTGCGTAAGTGACAAAGTTCACCTATCCGTACACCAGGAATAACGGCTTTAAGTAGTGTACCCGTGACCTGTGTAACCCTACCGCGAATCTGAATTAGCCGGCATTCATTAATGGAGTGGCGCATTTGGCCGGGAATATGGTCAAGGGAAAGCTTCATGATCGTTTATATAACCTCTGCTGCAAATACTATAAAGAAGGGAGAGGGGGAGGGATTGCACCCTGAGTCGGGAGTTTTTAGAAAATGGTTGGAGTTTGCCTGGATATTCTCGGCTTTATCGGTGAGGTTTCCTAGATTTGTTCACGGCGTATTGTGCATATTTGATGTGCCTTAGACCAGATCAATGGGCTTTGCCTTGAGTTACGGCGGATTTTGCTAAAAATTCACGACTGATTTTGGCATAGGCTCCGGGACGGTATCTTTATAATTTGTTCATTATTAACTCTGATATGACAAGGTAGACTATGGATATTATCCAGAATCATCTTCATTCGATAACTTTATCAGAACCGGGTACCGGGGTGACCGCACAACAGGAGCAGGCCAAGGTTGGTCAATTTCAGGGAGAGAAAGTCGTGCTGGTATCAGCATCCCAATCTTTTGCTGATGCGGCTGAAGAACTGACCTTTGCATTTTCGGAGCGTAAAGATATGCCGCTCTCCAAGCGTAAAGTTAGCGATGGGCATGCCAGGGTGCGAGAAATTGAGGCGCTGGTGGGTGAGTATTTGCAGAAGGTGCCGGATTTGGAGCGTCAACAAAAGGTCAAGGCATTAATCTCTCACTTAAACAGTGCTCAACTGACTAATATTGCTCAGTTACAGGCTTATCTGGAAAGTTTCTCTGGCGAGGTGAGTGAGCAATTCTATGCGCTGAGTCAGGCCCGTGATGCGCTGGCTGACAGGCCAGAGGCACATGCCATATTGACATTGATTGACCAGGAGTTGTCACGTTTAGCGCAAGAGCAAGGGATTGCTATCGAGTTGGGAGCCCGCATTACGCCTGATGCGACGACAGCAGCGAGAAATGGGGTTGGTAACTTGCAAGCATTGCGCAACATCTATCGTGATGCCGTGATGGATTATCAAGGTCTGTCGGCTGCCTGGCGGGATATTCAATCTAATTTCAAGAGTAGTTCCCTGATGGAAGTCACCGGATTCATCATGAAAGCCTTGAGTGCTGATCTGGACAGCCAACAGCGGCAACTTGATCCTATTAAGCTGGAACGTGTGATGAGTGACATGCATAAACTCCGTTTGCTTAACAGCTTGTCGGTTCAGGTTGAGCAGTTATGGAAAAGCGTGATAGAGGGGGAAGGTCATGGCATACGGTCCTTCTGACCTTATGGGGGATGTCGTTTCTCTGGTTGAGAAACGTTGGGCCAATGTGCGGGATATTGAAATGCTCGGTCATGCTTTGGGATTGCAGGATAGCCAAACTCAAATTCATTTCTACCGCGAGTTGAAACGGTTGATTCGTTTGATTCCGGTGGAAGTGTTCAGTGATGAAGAACAGCGCCAAAATTTGCTTAATGCTTGTCAACTGGCGCTGGATACAGCAATTGAGAGAGAAGAAGACGAATTGTGGTCGGGAGAGGGAACATCATGAACTGGATAGAGCCACAGTTACTCCAGTTTTGTCAGGATTTGGGTATGGAGATGTCTGATGTTTCTAGCCCCTTGATCCAAATCGATTTTGAATATTCTGGTACGTTACAAATTGAGCGCTATGGTGGCGCATTAACACTTTGGCTGGCCCGCGAAATTCCTTGGCATCAGGGAAAAGAGGTCATGGTTAAGGCGATGTTACTCACTTTCAGTGGTCAGGGGCCTGAACTGCCCTTGCGTTGTGGCTGGTTGGGGGAAGATCGCCTGTTATTATTTGTGACACTGGATGAACGAGAGATAACTTTGCCCTTGCTGCATCAGGCATTTCGCTCTTTATTAAGAGTACAGCGAGAGGTGCTCGCTTCGTGAGCAAAATCGCTGCCGCCCATATAGGAATTGAACAACTAACGGCAATCAGTCGGGAAGAGATAGCGGTTAGCTTACCTGATCGCTACGCGTTATTGCCCGATGGTCAATCCGTTGAGACTCACTCTGCACGTCTTTATCCCGCTAACAAGGCTGATCAGGCTTTGTTGGCTTTTGCTTGCCCGCAAGATGGGTTTCACTCTCTGTTGCGTCCACATGATTTTCGCCAGGCGGTTAGTGGTCTGCGTACAATTTTGCAACAAGATAATGACGTCAGGGTACAGCATGCTGTCTCCCTGTTGGAAAAAATGAATCAAGATGAACAGTTGTTGCAGATGGCTCTGCACCTGTTGCACAAGGTATGACCATGACTCTCAGTGTTAAACAGCAGAGCGCTCTGTTGCTGCTTGGCTGGCTCCAACTTCAATACGGTCACCCTGACCGAGCGCGTATTTTATTGGATGCATTACTGGCTTTGCATCCCGAACATCAGGAAGGGCGTCGAGCTCTGGTGGTTTCATTGCTTAAACTGCAAAAGGGGAGCATGGCAAAAGAGCATTGCACTCTCTTACAAGAGCAAGGTGAACAAAGCGCTGCTCTCTGGCTTTGTGTTAGCCGCGCCTGTCAACAAGAAGGGAACTTGGAAGAAGCACGTAGTGCTTATCAGCGTTATCTCGCTCAAGGGGTCTTATTATGAGCCGTGGGTTAGAGTTATTGCGTCTGATTGGTGAGCGTAAAGACATCATGTTGGCAATCTTGTTGCTGGCCGTGGTTTTCATGATGGTGTTGCCGCTTCCGCCTATCCTGCTTGACATTTTGATCGCCATTAATATGACCATCTCTGTTGTGCTCATGATGATGGCAGTCTATATCAATTCCCCTTTACAGTTTTCTGCTTTTCCGGCGGTCTTGCTGGTGACGACGCTATTTCGTTTGGCGCTTTCCGTCAGTACCACCCGGATGATCCTCCTGCAAGCCGATGCCGGTAAGATAGTCTATACCTTTGGTAATTTCGTTGTCGGTGGCAACCTGATTGTCGGGATAGTGATCTTTTTGATCATCACCATTGTACAATTTATCGTCATAACCAAAGGTTCGGAGCGCGTAGCTGAGGTGAGCGCCCGTTTTTCCCTAGATGCCATGCCCGGTAAACAGATGAGTATCGATGGAGATATGCGTGCTGGCGTGATTGATGTCAATGAAGCCAGAGAGAGGCGCAGCATTATCGAAAAAGAGAGCCAGATGTTTGGTTCGATGGATGGTGCGATGAAGTTTGTTAAGGGGGATGCGATTGCGAGCCTCCTTATCATCTTTGTCAACATTTTGGGTGGGATAACCATAGGCGTCACCCAGAAAGGGATGTCGGCGGCTGATGCATTGCAGCTCTACGCCATTTTGACCGTTGGTGATGGTATGGTCGCTCAGGTTCCGGCACTATTGATCGCTATCACCGCAGGTATCATTGTTACGCGGGTTTCGTCGGAAGATGCTTCTGATTTGGGGAATGAGATCGGCGAGCAGGTCATTGCCCAACCAAAGGCACTGCTGATTGGCGGTGTTTTATTGGTGTTGTTTGGCCTGATTCCTGGCTTCCCTACATTAACCTTCTTACTGCTTGCACTGGTGGTAGCGGGTGGCGGTTATTTGCTGTTCCAACGGCAGCGACAAGCCAATGCCAGCCAGCAAGCAGATCTTCCTAGCCTGTTAGCCCAAGGGGCAGGCGCACCGGCAGCCAAACCTAAAGCCAAAAGCGGTAGTAAGACCAAAGCTGGAAAGCTGAGTGAGAAAGAGGAATTTGCGATGACGGTTCCTTTGCTTATTGATGTGGACGCGGGATTACAGGCTGAACTGGAAGCTATTTCACTGAATGATGAATTAATACGGGTACGACGCGCCCTCTATTTAGATTTAGGCGTACCATTTCCGGGTATCCACTTACGCTTTAATGAAGGGATGAAAGAAGGGGAATACTTAATCCAGCTACAAGAGGTGCCTGTTGCCCGTGGTCGGCTGCGTTCAGCGCATTTGCTGGTGCAGGAACCGGTCAGTCAATTGGAACTATTGGCTATCCCTTATGAAGAAGGGGAACCGCTATTACCTAATCAGCCTACCTTGTGGGTGGCGGAAGAACATCAAGAGCGTTTGGTGAAGTCCGGGTTAGCGTTTTTATCCATGTCTCAGGTGATCACTTGGCATTTGTCGCATGTGCTGCGAGAGTATGCCGAAGATTTTATTGGCGTGCAGGAAACCCGTTATCTTCTGGAACAGATGGAGGGTAGCTATGGTGAATTGGTCAAGGAGGCCATGCGCATAATTCCATTGCAGCGGATGACTGAGATATTGCAACGGTTGGTCGGTGAGGACATCTCTATTCGTAATACACGTACGATTCTCGAAGCGATGGTGGTGTGGGGGCAGAAAGAAAAAGATGTGGTGCAATTAACGGAATATATTCGCAGTAGTCTCAAGCGTTACATTTGTTACAAGTATGCTAATGGTAACAATATTCTGCCCGCTTATCTGTTAGATCAACAGGTAGAGGAGCAGATTCGAGGAGGTATTCGCCAAACGAGCGCGGGTAGCTATCTGGCGCTAGACCCGGCGGTGACGCAGAGTTTCCTTGAACAGATGAAGAAAACAGTGGGCGATTTAACGCAAATGCAGAATAAGCCAGTGTTGATCGTATCAATGGATATTCGTCGCTATGTGCGTAAGTTAATTGAAGGTGATCACCACGGCTTGCCTGTGCTCTCGTATCAAGAATTGACTCAACAGATCAACATCCAACCTCTTGGTAGGGTGTGCTTATGAATCATGATCCGCTTACTCCTTGGTTTGAGGCGCGGGGTTATTCGGTACACCCCCACTATATGGGAAGTAGCCCGATCCCTCTTGGCTGGCGTGTATGGTATGAAGGCTGTGAAATTGCCTGGCGTTATGATGCACCGCGAGTTTGGATCGTGATGTTACGCCGTACCCGGCAGCGTCGAGGGCTTGCTAATCCATTTGCGCCTCTTTATCTGTTGGCGACAGCAACGATGGCCGTGCTTGGGCCGGGTAGTCGGCTTTATGGTCAAGTTAATACTTTGGTTGACTCTCCCCTTAATGATGAACGTTTGGCCCGGTTTTACCATCGCTGGACTGGTGCGAGTGAGGTGGTGCCTGGCTGGTTTGAGTTAGAAGCCAGTTGCGTTATATCGCTACATCAAATGAGAAAACAACAAAAAAAAGTCCAACTTTGACAGGAAGAATCAATATCTCTCTTTATTATAGGAGTCACTGATGCAAGAGGAACCTAACGCCAAAGTACTGCAAGCTGCTGAGGCAGCCATTAAAGACAGTGATCACAGACTGCAACTATTGCAGGAGATGTGGCAGTCTCTTGGCATCAACCCCAATGTGGGTACAGAACTGTTTGGTCATACTGACGTTAATTTGGTTCAGAATGCTGAGCAAGAGTTGCTGACAGAAGTTAATCGCTTACGAAGCAACCAACCACCCTCTTTGGAAGAGGGAAAGCGTCTTCGTCGCCCACCTCGTATGCGTGGCATTATTGTATAAGGAGTTTGAAGGTGGAAATTAGGCCATATCAAAATGACCCACAGCTTTTCTTGACAGATCTGAACGGGGTTTCGCTAAATCAATTACAAGGTTCTGGATCTTCGAAGCTTGATGAATTGGTTGAGCTTATTCTTGAGAAGAAGATCAAGATTGAAGCAAGGTATGATCCGAATAGGGATAAAGAGATATTTAGCAATCAGGTTATTACTGAAGGTGGTAAGGATAATAAAGAACTCCTGAAAAAATTGATTGCCTATTTTCTGCCAGCGGACGCTATTGTCAAAGATGGTCATTTAGATAGCCAAATAAAGAATGGAATCGAGAATCTTAAATCCTTCTTAAATAGTCCGACATTAAAAACTGACTGGACATTAAGAGATTTTCTGGCTGCGGTTCACTTTAATTTAACGCCGGATCGTCTTGATGATGATGTAATCAATATATTTGTTTCTGTTATGTCAGGTCATGATAAAAAACGACTTGAATTGCGTGATGAACTAGCGGCATTGACCGCAGAGTTAAAGATTTACAGTGTTATTCAATCGGAGATTAATGCGAAGTTATCAGCTAATGGGGAGCTTAAGATTACCGGTTCCGGTTCCTTTAATTTGTTGGACCGTGAGAAATATGGTTTTAGTGATCAGGCTACTTTTGAGAAGAGTGCTGAATATAAACTGCTAATCAAGATATCCGAGGGATCATCAGACCTCTCTATTAAAAAGTTTTTAGAAAGCCCCAACAAGCAGAGTGGCGCTATGACAGGTCTAGAGGATTCATATAAATATGACAAGGATAATAATAAGTTAGCCAACTTTTCGACTTCGGTTAACGATCGTGTAAATCCACTAAACAATACTGTCCAGGAAAAAACAACACGTTTAAATGAGGCTAGTTCCCGTTATAACGCGGCTATCGAGGCGTTAAACCGTTTTATTCAAAAGTATGACAGCATTATGCGCAATATTCTCGGCGCAATTTAAGGAATGATTATGGAGCATCAAGAAACATCAACGACTTCTGACCAATATGCACAAGAGCTGGAATCTTTTCTTCATGATGGTGGCACCCTTGCCATGTTGAAGGATATTTCTAGTGATACGTTGGAGCAACTTTACTCATTAGCGTTCAACCAGTATCAGTCAGGCAAATGGCAGGATGCACATAAGATATTCCAGGCTTTGTGTATGTTAGATCACTATGATTCCCGGTTCTTCCTTGGATTGGGCGCATGCCGTCAGGCTATGGGGCAATTGGAGCAAGCAATTCAAAGCTATAGCTACGGAGCGATGCTTGATATTAATGAGCCCCGTTTTCCATTTCATGCTGCCGAATGTCTCCTGCAATTAGGAGAACTTGATGGGGCCGAGAGTGGCTTCTACTCGGCTCAACAACTTGCGGCAGCTTTGCCGGAACAGGCCGCTTTGGCTGCCAGTTCCAGTGCAATGTTAGAAGCTATCACAATAAAAAGGACTCAGGAAAATGGTTCAAATCAGTGAATCTAAAGTTCTTCAACTGAGAGTCAACAGTTTTCAGGTTGATGAAATCCTCACAACTGTACCTCCTAAAAGCGAGAAGCACGTTACGCCTAGCCAGGCGGGTAGCTCGTTGTCTTCTGATGCCGCTAAGTCACGAGGGGTATCATTGCCAGCGCCATTGGCGGTGGTGAATACTCACCCTGATCAAGAACAAATGGCCAGGCTTAAATCGGTCATTCAAGAGGCTAAGCAGGCAACAGGGCTGATAAAGGCACTGACAGCAAAGTTGACAGAAACTTCGCGGTTGGCTTCTCTATTGCTATCCTCATCTGAGGCAATAGAGATTGAACTGGGCAAATTGACCAGCGAGCTTGATCGTAATCAGACGAATCTCAAAATCCAAGATATCCAGCGAGCACGTCAGCAAAGCTTGCAGAAAATGGATGAGAACCAGCAGAAGATTAAAGAAGCTGAAAATTCTGCTAAAGAGGCGCAGAAATCTGGATTGTTCTCTAAAATCTTTGGCTGGATCAGTGCAATTGCTTCAATTGTGGTCGGCGCAATTATGGTTGCTACCGGTGTTGGCGCGGTAGCCGGTGCCTTGATGATTGCCGGAGGGGTGATGGGTGTGGTCTCTCAAGGACTACAAGAAGCGGCTAAAGCTGGTTTAATCAGTAAGGAAACCATGAAATGGCTAGGGCCAGTCATAACAGCGATTGAGATTACGATGGCTGTGGCAGCAGCGGCGGTCAGTTTCGGTGGTTCAGCCGCCGGTTTGATAGCCAAAATGGGCGCTAAAATGGGCAGTAAAGTGGCTGAGGTGACAGCCAAGATGGCAGTAAAAGCGGCGGAGCTTTCTGCAAAAGTCGCGGGTACGGCAGCAAATACTGCGGCTCGTAGCCTGAAAGTGGGTATGCAGGTGAGCGATTTGGTGGTTGATGTTGCTAATGGCGCTGCTCAAACTACTAATGCTGCCTTCCAGAGTAAAGCGGCTAACCGACAAGCTGATGTACAGCTTTCACGTAGCGAATTAACCGCATTTCAGGCTGTTATGGACAGGCTTAAAGAGGAGTTGTCCCAAATGGTAGAGTCTTTCCAACATGTGATGGAAATGATTTTCCAGATGCTTAATGCCAGGGGAGACATGATAAATAACCTTGCCAGCCGACCACAGGAAATTTAGGGAGTAAGAAGATGGAAATTGTTAATAATGTCAGCAGTTCTCAGGTGAGTAGTGTCAATAACAGTGTTGATATTGCGACTGACAAAATCTCCACGCCGACACCGACAGCACATGAAGCTGCTATTCAACAGTCGGAAAAAACCAGGCTCACGGATAAGGTTGTATTGATTGCACCGAAACAGGGCTTTGATCCTAGTCGCTTAGGAAGCGTCGGACAGGAATTAAATAACACGCTGGATATGATGTCGCTACTTTTTGAGATTGCAAAGAGGATGCGTGAACTGGGTATTTTGCAGCGTGACACTGAGAATAAAGCATCCATTGACGCTCAGAAGTCACAAGTGGATGAGATGCGGCATGGCGCTAAGTTGATGATTGCTATGGCGGTGGTTTCAGGCTTAATGACTATTGGTTCTGGGCTGATAGGTGGTTTTTCTTCTGTTAAAAACAGCCAAGCAATTAAGCAGCAGAAGACGTTGGAAGGTAATATTGCTGGTCGTAACGAATTAATCGATCTTAAGTTGCAACAGTTGGGCAAGAGTAGCGATGCGGATCGGGCAGCAATTGGTAAAGTATGGAATGTAGCACAAGATGCTGACAAGAGTGCTTTGAAATCTATTACCTTGGTTTTCGAAAGTCGTAACAGCAAGCAGCAATTCTTAACTTCAGTGATGAAATCTTTAGAGAGTATGTCCAATAGTTCTGTTCAGGTAGAGCAGGGGCTTTCTCAGGCTACAGCTAAGGAACATGAAGTGGATTCATCTATTGCTCAACATGAAAAACAGAAGAGTGAAGATCAGATTTCATTGAATAACAATTTCATGAGAGAGGTTTTGCAATTGATACAGCAGCTTTATCAGAGTCATGTCCAGGCATGGCGCGCGGCAACTGGTGTGGTGTAATACTGGCAGAGTAGATCTGTGTTGGATAATAAGTCTGAGCGCATCGAAGGGTGCGCTCTTATCGATGGATGCTGCTATTTGAGCTCGTTTTTAAAATCCACTAATAGCGTTAAAGGTAAAAGTATAGAAAAGCGAAAATACCAAATTAAGATTCTAATCTTTGACAGGCAGAATGTGTTAAGGAAAAAAAGCATGCTCCTATGCTCTGGTGTTTGGTTTTTGATAATCACCGGAGTGACCTTTTTATTAAAAGAATTGCCCTTGAGTGACAGAGGCACAAAAGATGATGGTAGTAAACTGGCTCCCTTTTCTGCGGGAGTAACCCGTTTGTTTGACCATTCGGTAATTCAAGTTGGTCTGATTGCCTTCTCTAGCAGGAGTAACCCATGGATGTGATAGCCATCGTCAACCAAGTTTTGTCTGAATTTGCTGCTAAATTTGGCTTGCCGCACCTAACTTTAAATCATGAAGGCGTGGCCGCTCTCTGTTTTGATGAGCATCTTCACCTCTCTTTGATCTTAATTCCTGAACGTGACCAGCTCGTTTTACAGATAGATGTAGCTGATATCACTGCGGTTGGAGAAGGGATTTTCCGTCAATTGGCCAGTTTTAATCGTCATTGGTATCAGTTTGATCTTCATTTTGGCTTTGATGAGTCAACGTTAATGGTACAGCTTTATCGGCAAATGTCAGCTAGTCGGCTAAATCTGGCGCTCTTTGAAGAAAGTCTTTCAAGTATGTTGGATCATGCTGAGTTTTGGCAGGAGTTATTGCAAGCTCAACTTCCGACTGACTCTCAACAAAGCGAAGCTTTGGGAATGCGAGTATGAAAATTGAAAATTCGTTACCCATTCATTTAACAAACGTGCCTCATGAAAATAAGAGTCTTTGTTGTGGCCGTCGGGTTACGTCAGGGCATATACCGCAAAATCTTCATGAGCCACTTTCTGCTGTGCTAAGTAGAGATCTTGTCGTAGGACTTGAGCATGAGACAACATTGCAGCGTTTGTTGGATGGGCAGCATACTCCGTTGTCACAACGTAGGATCAGCCTGCCGTGATCAAAATAGGTCTGGTCTTGTTGTGTTTGCTGATTACTGGTTGTGTCAGTGAGGTCGTTGAGCATAAAGCATCACGGTTGATTGAGGGAGATGTGACCATGCCGGTTTCTCTGTCCAAAACGGCAGACGTTGAGGTGTCGTTGCTTACTGTGGTTGAAGGAAAAGTGTTGACAGTGGGTGAGATGTATTATCGTTTGGACATGTTACCCCTCACTTTTTCCATGCGTTTAAGCCCACAGTTTTCTCATAGTGAGCTATTCTTAAGGGCTCGTTTACGTTGGGATGGGAAACGGGCGGTACAGGCAAAAAGCCAACAACGAGTTGTTGCAGGAAAAAGAATTGTAGTGCAATTATCTCCCTTACCGTGTTATCCAGAATGTCTATGAGTTTTAAATATTTCTTCATTAATAAATAAGGCAATAATATTGCCTTTTAAATTTTTAAATACCATTTGATTATATGGACTCATATCTAATAATCTTATGTGATATTTTATCATTCGGTATAATCTAATATATTTTTCGATATTAAATTTAAATATCTATTAAGGTAATAGATTAATTTATAATTTTACGATTATAATTAAATAAAAACCATTTAATTACAAATGGAATAAGCGTGGTATTCAAAGTAATACTTAATTAATATTTTATACCAATTATGGCATGATAAAATTCACATCCCCATTATTTCATTCTATTTCTTGCACTTGATTATATTTTGTTTTTTCACCTTAAAATGTTTAACTGAATTTATATGTGGAAGATTACAGTAATCTTGGCAAATCCAAAGCATCTTATCAATTTGTATAGCAATAACTTTAAGAGATTCGTGTTGATTTCCTATCACGCTAATGCCAAATAACCATTCCAATCTTTGTATTTTTTAATTGTTACAATTTCGGCTTATAATTCCTCAAATAGAGAGTGGGTTACCTAATTATTTTGATTTTATCTGCTACATTTACCGATTTATTTAAACTATTACGATAATCAATCCTATATCACTATTACTATCCTTAAAGTGGACAGTGATAGCTAAATTTCAAGTATATCCCTCTTATCATTATCACACTTAATTTTATGCTTTTTTGATAAAATTTTCTAACCCCATCTATAACTAATGCTCAAAATATTGTATGGTCTGTAAATAGCAATGGGGGAAAAGCACTTTCTTACTATGAAAATAATGTTTTTATCAAAAGCAACTAATTTGCTAAAGGGACTATAGATGTTTAAGTTTGATATTACTATCATTATCCCTGTATTTAATAGTGAAAACTATATAGCCTATTTGTTGGATTCAATATTTGCGCAAGAAAATATTAATTTTGAGGTTGTCATTATTAATGATGGATCGACGGATAATAGCTTGGAAATAATTAATGAATATAAAAAAAGAGATAATAGAATACGGATCTTTAATCAAGAAAATCGTGGTGTTTCAATAGCTAGAAATCATGGCATAAAATATGCAGGAGGAGAGTGGGTTTTATTTATTGATAGTGACGATTGGCTGAAACCGCAAATATTAAAAAAATGGCTTGATCAAGCTATTGCACAGAAATTAGATGTGTTAATTGGCAATGGCGTTAGTTTTACAGAAGATCCATTCTCACAAGGGAATAAAAGAATAACACGTAGACAACCTTATGGCAGGGTATTAACGGGTAAAGAGTGGATAGAGTATTGTGTTGAATGTAGAGAATGGCCACATTTTGTTTGGTTACAACTGATTAAAAAAGAGCTGATTATAAATAACCAACTAAGTTTTAGAGAAAATATCCTTCATGAAGATATCCTGTGGACCATTAATTTGTCACTTATTGCGAATCGAATTGGCTTTTGTGAGGAATTATTATATTGTTATCGACATAATTTGGAATCAATAACTCGCTCAGGAGAAATTAAAAAACTATATCATCGGGCTGATAGCTATATTACTGTAGTTGATTCAATTATTGACATCTCAAAAGGGATTAAAGGTGACAAGTCGTTAAGAAGATCACTAATTCGTCATGCAATACGAGAGGTTGGCAGTTTTTTTATTTTGTATAGAAAAAGAATACAAGATCCTTCCTTGAAAAAATTACTGGCGAAACGTTTTGTTGAGAAAATTGCTTTAAGAGATTTACTCCCTGGTGTACATAATTATCATGAATTATGGTTTATTATACGTTGTAATCTAATCTTAGTATTAAGGAGATTTATGGACTAGTGGCTATGATATGTTAGATGCTCTATTTTTTTAATTTTTTTCACCTGATTACTTTGTCCTTTCTTAATCTATTGGACAGGTAATCTAACATTTAGATTGGCGGTGAGGACTAAAATATTTTCGATATAATTGTTTGTTTGAGTAATAAAAATCCTCCTGTGAACGCTGATTTTTCCAGGTTAAATGATTGAAAATATCAGCATACATTTAGGTGTATTTGCGCAAATTGATAGAAACAACGGTGTTTATATTAGAAATAAATATGGAGAAGTGATTTAGCCTTGATTTAGCGCTTATTTTGTTTTTAAATAAATCATCAGAAATGAGATCACTATAACAAGATAAAAATACATTCCAGAGTTTAAGTACGCGGTGATCATGTTGATACTTGAAAGTAACAGGTTCAAGGCGAAGTAATAACGTATTGCTTTTAATTGACGTATGGATTATTGGAAAATTAAAAAATAGCTAGAATATAGTTTCTTGTAGAATAATAGCTAACGGAAAGAGTATTATTTAATTGGAATTGTTAATGCCTTAATAAATTATATACCCTATGGATTTCAAGGTGGATCGCGACGGCAAGGGAGAGAATCCCCGGGAGCATAGGTAACTATGTGACTAGGGTGAACGAGTGCAGCCAACAAAGAGGCAACTTGAAAGATAACGGGTATATATCTGTTAATTATTATTACTCCCTTGAACATAATGATATACAACCAGAGTTTGTTGATGAGCTCGGTATTATACTAAATGTAAGTAATCACCTTATAAAATTTAAGGCTGCGCTATGTGTGGCCTTTTCTTATTCTACTGATTTCGCAGTATTCCTATTAACTCAAATTTAAGGCTACACGGCAGCCTATGGATTCCCATTATATGAATGGGAGTAAAGGATGAAATACATGGATAAACAGCCTGACATCTGGATGCAGCTATGGGTATGGCTGCTGTCAGTCAAAGAACAAGGTATAGGAGCGGCACTGGCTGCCGCAATGGCTTATCTCAGAGGTCGATATAACGGCGGTAAATTTTGGACGTCAATTATGGATTCTATTATGTGTGCCATGATTGCTTGGTTTATCCGTGATGTGTTGAATTTTTTTGGTATGAGCACGGACTTGGCTTACATCGGCAGTGTCATTATTGGTTATCTGGGAACTGACTATTTTGGTCAGATCTTAAGAAAAGTTGTTAATAACAAAACAGGTAATAAACAGTAGGAGTGAATTATGAGCAGAGGTATTCGGAATAATAACCCTGGCAACATTCGCTGGGGTGATGATTGGCAAGGTTTGGTACCAGAATCACAACGTAACGACAAATCTTTCTGCCAGTTTGTCAGCCCTGAATATGGTATTCGGGCAATGATTAAAATTCTGCATAATTACAATCGGAAATATGGTCTTAAAACAGTGAAAGGTATCATTTCACGATGGGCTCCCCATAATGAAAATAATACCGATGCCTATATTAACCATGTATGTAAAAACACAGAAGTGACTTGTGATCAAGTTGTTGATGTATTTAATAAAGTATTTATGACAAAGCTGATTAAGTCCGTTATTACCATGGAAAATGGTAGTCAACCTTATAGCAATGCGGTCATTGATAAAGCATTTTCACTTTTGTAGAGCGATATTATGAAGTTTAACTCTCATGGTTATACTGTTATTGCACTAGCGCTTGTCTCGCTTCTGGCTTACCACTATTACGGTAAGTATACCAAACAGCTTGATACGACAGTTAAGCTACAGAGTGAGTTGCTGGAGCAGCAGAATGAAATCGTTAATCAGCAGGAGCGGATAAAGCTCCTGTCTGAACTGGATAATCAGCATACAAAGGAACTTGCTCATGCGAAATCTGAAATTGATGTTCTTCGCAACGATGTTGCCGCTGGTCATCGCCGGTTGCGCATCGCAGCCACCTGTAATCAAGGCGAAGCCGGCTCCTCCGGCAGCGTGGGCCATGCAGCCTCCCCACGACTTAACCCGGGAGCTGAACAAGATTATTTCGATCTCCGAAGAATGATTGTTGAGAACGAACAACAAACGAAATACTTGCAAGAATATATCAAAACTCAGTGTCAATAGCTGAGTTTTGATAATGTTATTGCGTAATATAAAACAACGTAGGTATGGGTTGGTTATTAGGGCAAGTATGCTTAAGGTCGATTAATAATCAAACAGGGAATACTGTGTTTTGTAACACAACCCGATAACCATCAATATCTTCGAATGTTTTACCATCAATATCCCAATATGGGTTGTAAGAGGGGACTGCAAGAAAGCCAGCGTTTTTCATTAATGAAATCTGTTCTAACCATTCTGAATGGTCTGATATATAGAAGGCCAATAAATTGTCCTGCGTGGGGGATCTTCCTACTGTTGTGCCACGATGATGGGTAAATTCGAGATGCCAGAGATGGTTTGGATGCCCTAGAATAATGCCATCAAAGTTTTCATGATCTTCGAATTTCTCCAGGATAATAAATCCTAAACCTTGGCAGTACATTTCAGCAACTTGAGTTAAATTGTCAGTTGGTCTGGCGATTCTTAGTATGGTTGATTTTTTCATGGTAATCCCAGTTGATAAAGTTTTTGTGGAATATGCCCAATTCTCAGATCTTCTATTGCTATATAAAACAATCGATAATGGTAGTTGATAAACGAGAAAAGTACAAAGTGGTGATTTTCAAAATTAAAACAACCTGAAAATATTCGATACTACCGAGCTATTATTTATAATATGGCAAAATTTAGGGTTTTATAATTGGAGTTGTTTGGTAGGTTCGTTGGTTGTTTTTTATTTTTATTATCAACTCAATCACTAAAGCTTCTTATATGAACACGGATTTGGTGTAAGTAGGTCTGCGTTTTTTTCACAATATCATCGAGAGTATGTATTCAATTTCGATAAATTCTGATAAATATCCTTACTATTATTTGAGAGGCAACTCTTACTTTCTGTTTGTAATAATATCTTATAAGATATATTAAATAATAAAATAATTAATAAATTTACTACCTATTATTTAATAGCCTGAATTTTTCAAAGCTATTAAGTTGATTTTTATTGTTTTTACCAAGTGATATGACCAGTAACCTAGTGGCTTGTGCCCCTTAAGCAAAATTTTTATATTATATTATATTTTATTATATTATAATCTAGTTTTGTTAGGGAGATTATAATTAATACTATTTTCTGTATTCTTTTTTGTTTATTATTTTTTAAGGATAAATTTCTGATGAATATTAAGGAATTAATTGTAGTTCTGGCGTTGTCCTGTTCTACGTTATTAGGTGGTTGTACTGTGATGCCTGGGAGTGGACTTACTGTTTATAATAAAGAAATAATCAATGATGATGATAGTAACTATGATATTAATAATTTGGTAAACGTTTATCCAGTAACACCATTGTTAATTGAAAAGTTACGTGTGAATTCTGCTATTGCACGTCCTAATCCTGAATTAGATAAAGAGTTACAACAGTATGAATACCGTATTGGTGTGGGGGATGTCATTATGGTTACTGTTTGGGATCATCCTGAATTGACGATACCAGCCGGGCAATACCGTAGTGCCAGTGATACGGGCAACTGGGTGCATTCTGATGGAACGATTTTTTATCCTTATGTTGGTAAGCTTCATGTGAAAGGGAAAACGGTCACTCAGGTACGCACAATGATTACTGATAAGTTATCGAAGTACATCGAATCACCTCAAGTTGATGTTAATATTGCTGCTTTCCGTTCACAAAAAGCCTATGTAACAGGTGAAGTTGTTAGGTCTGCGCAACAACCTATCACTAACGTTCCTTTAACCATTATTGATGCGATCAACCATGCTGGCGGCTTAACTGAAAATGCTGACTGGCGGAGGATCATTTTGACTCATAAGGGAGAGGAAACGATTATTTCTCTTCAAGATTTGATGCAAAATGGTGATCTGAAACAAAATCGTCTGCTCTATTCTGGCGATATCTTATATATCCCTCGTAATGATGATTTGAAAGTGTTTGTTATGGGGGAAGTTAAAAAACAGACGACTCTGCGAATGGATCGCAGTGGAATGACTTTGACTGAAGCATTGGGTAATGCTGAAGGTATAGATCAATTATCAAGTGATGCTAATGGCATATTTGTTATCCGTTCCCTGCGTAATGTACCTGATAATAAAGGGAAAATAGCCAATATCTATCAGCTCAATGCTAAAGATGCAACGGCATTGGTGCTGGGAACTGAGTTTAATTTACAGCCTTACGATATTGTTTATGTTACCAGTGCGCCAGTTGTTCGCTGGAATCGGGTTATCAATCAGTTGGTGCCAACGATATCAAGCATTAATAGTCTGACTGAAACAACTAAGTGGATTCGTAAGTGGCCGAATTAATGTTTAATTCTATTCTGGTTGTTTGTGTGGGTAATATCTGTCGATCTCCTACAGGAGAGCGTTTATTGCGGCAGATATTTCCTCAGAAAGAGATTTATTCTGCGGGAATCTCTGCTTTGGCTGGTAATCCTGCAAATGAACTCTCAAGCAGGGTTGCGGGTAAGTATGGATTGTCCTTGGATGGACATACAGCGCGTCAACTAACCAGTGAATTATGCCAGCAGTCAAGCTTGATTTTAGTTATGGAAAAAAGACATATTGAGGCTGTGAATAGGATAAATCTAGGAGTCAGGGGGAAAACAATGCTTTTTGGCCATTGGTTAAATAAAATGGCTATCCCCGATCCTTATAAGTCTGATATCGAGGTTTATGAATATGTGTATCAATTATTATTTGAGAGCGCTAATAGTTGGTTGGGGAAATTATAACTTATAAGTATTTTTAAATTCTGGGTTTTCAATTCTTCATTACTTATCAATAAAGTAATTATAGGCTTTTTATGACTACATCAGATAAATCAAGTCACACTCATACAGATAGTGATGAAATTGATTTAGGCCGTCTTCTTAGTGCCTTATTCGATTATCGCTGGGTGATTGGTGGAATCACTCTATTGTTCACTGTTATTGGCCTTTGTTATTCCTTGATTGCGACTCCGATATACAAGGCAAATGCTTTATTGCAGGTTGAAAAGAGAAGTAGTGCATTGCCTTTAATCGGCGACATGGCGGATATGCTTTCTGGAAGACCGTCAGATACATCGGCAGAATTGGAGTTATTGACTTCCCGAATGATATTGGGAAAGACGGTAAAGGATCTAAATTTGGATGTTCAGGTTACAGCGGATTATTTTCCTGTGATAGGTAAGGGAATTGCCCGCCTCCGTGGTATGCCAAAACCAGATATTGTTATTAAACATTTTACAGTATCACCTGACTATATGAATAAAGGGATAAAAATATCTGTTGACGATGCAGAAAATTATCGGTTGCTGTTTGATGATCAGATTTTCCGCGGGCAAGTGAACAAAGTATTTGATACTGATGGCATAAATTTGCTTATCTCAAATATTTCAGCTTCTCCTGGGCAAAGTTTCACGTTGGTTAAACGGGGACAATTGGGGGTTATTCGCGGGTTGCAACAAGCTTTGCGGGTAAAAGAAAAAGGTAATAGTACTGGTATTATTTCGCTTGAAATGGAAGGTGATGATCGTGCAAGAATAAAGTCAATACTGGATAGTGTTGGTAAAAATTACTTGCAACAAAATGTGACAAGAAAGACGGAAGAGGCTGAAAGTAGTCTTAATTTCTTAAAAAATCATTTACCTAAAGTTAAAATTGAGCTCAATCGTTCTGAGGAGTTGCTTAACCAATATCGTCAAGCGAATGAATCTATCGATTTATCACTTGAAGCAAAATCGGCTCTGGAGACATTGGTCCAAATTGAGAAACAGATTAATGAGTTGACTTTCAAAGAAGCTGAATTACAGCAATTGTATACCAAACAACATCCTGCTTATGTTGCGTTGCTTGATAAACGTAAGACTTTGGTTGATACCAAAAAGGAGCTGAATCAGTCAATTAAACGGTTACCTAAAACACAGCAGGAAATTTTACGTTTGACCAGAGATGTTCAAGTTGGTCAAGAAATTTATGTGCAGTTACTCAATAAACAGCAAGAGTTGAATATCTTGAAAGCAGGGACAGTGGGTAATGTACGTATTATTGATGAAGCTATTGTAGAAAATTCAGCGGTAAAACCGAAGAAGTCACTGATTGTTGGATCGATGATGGTATTGGGGTTTATATTGTCTGCTGGATTGGTTTGCTTACGAGTCATGTTTCGTAAAGGGATCGAAAGCCCCGAACAATTGGAGGAAATAGGTGTTTCCGTTTATGCCACTATTCCGCTATCTGGGACTCAGATCAAACTTGAGCAACAACAGAAAAAGCGAACTCATCGTCATAAGTTGCGGTTATTAGCGATTCAAGATCCCACTGATTTAGCTATTGAAGCATTACGCAGTCTCAGAACAACTTTGCATTTTTCAATGATGGAATCTGCAAACAAAATTATTCTGCTTTCAGGTTCTGCGCCTGAACTAGGAAAATCTTTTATTTCAGTAAACCTTGCTGCTGTATTGGCATTAAGTAATAAACGTGTGCTTTTAATCGATGCAGATATGAGAAGAGGCCGCTTACATAAGGTGTTAGAAAGTTCTCAATCTCTGGGGCTCTCTGAATATTTGGCTGGTCAGCATCAGATAAAAGAGATCATTAACAGAACTTATCTTACTGAGCTTGATTTTGTCAATCGAGGTGTTATTCCGCCTAATCCATCGGAATTACTTATGCATAACAGGCTTAAAGAATTATTATCTTGGGCAGAAGAGCATTATGATTATGTCTTGGTCGATACTCCGCCTATTTTGGCTGTAACTGATGCTGCGATTATTGGGAGATATGCAGGAACTTCATTGTTGATTGCTCGTTATCATAAAACAAGGGTTAAAGAAGTTAATGTTGCTATTCGCCGGTTTAGACAAAATGGCATTCATATTAAAGGTGTGTTGCTAAACGCGGTAGAGAAGAAATCTGGTCTCTATTATGGTTATGGCGGATATTATCAATACAGTTATAAGGATTGATCACCTTTTCTCCGGCTTGTGGGGCCGGAGAAATTTTATCGATGAGCTCTTATTTTCTTTCATATGTTTCTTAATAATCAGTCAGTTCGTTCAATTTAAGGGAAAATGGATTATTTTTCCTTTCATCTTACAAGCATAGCTCTGGTGACTTTATAGCTTTACAGTTGGAGAATGTCACTATAAGATGCATATAAAATACATTTTATGGTTAGAGAACCTTCTATGAGCGACCTCATTTGTTATAAACGAATACCAATCTGGCAGAAAAATACTATTCCTGAAATGTTCACTGAAAGACATAATACTAAAGAGGGGACTTACGCTTGTCTTGAGATCCTAGAAGGTGAGCTGGAATTTGTGATTTTCGATGGTGATCAGGAAGAAACCGCTTATTTTAATGTGCAAAAGCAGCCTCCCATTATTCAGCCACAGGTCTGGCATAAAATTAAATGGGTAAGTGATGATATTAAGTGCCAGCTCTCTTTTTTATGTGAACCACAATATCTGTTTTATAAACAAAATAATTTGTCATTACCTCACTCTGAAATTAGATATCTGGCAGATATTATTTCTCCTTGTAAGACATTAGATTTGGGGGCCGGTTGTGGCCGGAATACTTTCTATCTGGCAGAAAGAGGTTATGACGTTACAGCCGTGGATATTAGTCCACAATATATTGACTCAATTAATGCTATTAAAGAAAAGCAGCGGATTAAAAATATTAGTACGGCTGTTTATGATATCAATTCTCACAATATTACCGAAAAATATGATTTAATTATTTCAACAGTGGTATTGATGTTTCTGCAACGGGAAAAGATCACTGATATTATTTACAATATGCAGAAACAGACGAATAAAGGTGGTATTAATCTGATTGTTTGCCCGGTTGAAACAGATTCTGCACCATATTCATTATTGCCATTCAAAAGTTTCCTCATGCCAGGTGAATTGGAGAGTTATTATTCTGACTGGAAAATCATTAAATATAATGAAAACCCTGGTCATCTTCATAAAACAGATGAAAATGGTAATAGAATAAAATTAAACTTTGCTACGCTTCTTGCCAGAAAGAGATGAAATACTTATACCCGTCATCTTTCAAGTTGCCTCTTTGTTGGCTGCACTCACTCACCCCGGTCACATCGTTATCTATGCTCCCGGGGATTCGCTCCCTTGCCGTCGCGATGCATCTTGAAATCCATAGGGTATATACCTGTTTTTATCATTAAAAGTTAATCGTCGATTTGCATGATTTCGTTATATCGTTGTTGGTCCCGGTACATTTGCAGATAGACCTGATATTTGGCCTGATGAAATGGAAATGTCTCTTTTTCCGGTTTGATAATGTTGCCGTCACGTACCATCGATTTCGCTGCTTGAGCGAAGTCTGCAAAGGAACCACAAGCAACGGCACCAAGCAAAGCAGAGCCAAGATTGACAGCATCCTCTTCCTGAGTGAGATGGATTTCTCGCCCGGTGGCATTGGCATATTCACGTAACCATAGTGGGTTTTTAGTTGCGCCGCCACACATAACTAGCCTGTTTATCTTATGTCCTGCTTCTATTAGTGCATCAATAATATGGCGAGTGCCATAAGCGATAGATTGCAGCGTTGCCAAGTAATGGCGGGCCAGAGCATCACGACTATCTGCCAGCGTCAACCCGCTTACCATTCCCTTAGCATTAGGGTTTGCCCTTGGTGAACGGTTGCCGTGATGGTCACTTAGAATATGAAGTTGTGCGGTTGGGTATTTTTCTTGCTTTTCTAACTGTTCGACAACTTCATTCAGTAGTTGGTAGTAATGATGACCGGATTCCTCAGCTTCGGCTTCTAGATCCAGCCAGCTATTGTGTTGACGAATTGACCACTCAACTAATGCACCGGCGGCACTTTGTCCACCTTCGTTGAGCCAGTAACTGGGTAACATTGCGCCGAAATAGGGGCCCCAAATCCCCGGAACCATGACAGGATGAGGACTGACAATCATGTGGCAGTTTGAGGTTCCGCTAATAATGACCAGGCTGCCCTCTGGATAGGCACCAGCCAGTGCCAATCCGCCAGCATGAGCGTCAATAATACCACCGGCGACGATGATTCCTGTGTGCAGCCCAAAATCTTTAGCCACTTCAGCGGTCAGATAACCTGCTTTTTCGCCAAGCTCGATGATGGTAGACGGAACTTTATTTGTTAAATCTTCTAACCCCACATCATAAAGTAGTTTTTCGCTGAACTGTTTTTGATGAGCCAGATAGTTCCATTTGCAAGTGAGCGTGCAGATGCTGGCTACATCAGCGGCAGTTGCTTTCCATACCAGAAAATCCGCTAAATCAAAGAAACGCCATATATCCTGATAACGTTGAGGAAAGTGGTTTTTTAGCCATAAGATTTTCGGTAGCTCCATTTCAGGGCTGATTTCACCACCTACATAGCAGAGTGCAGGGTCATTGGTTTGATTTATCGTGATGGCTTCCTTGATTGCACGATGATCCATCCACATGATGATATCGTGTTCAGGATTACCATTTTCGGCTACAGAAAGAGGATATCCTTCTGCTGCTACCGCGACTAATGAACAGGTGGCATCGAAGCCGATTGATTTAACATCAATAGGATTAATATTTGCCAGTGCAATAGCTTCTCTTACTGTTGCACATACTTGCACCCAGATATCAGTAGAGGATTGTTCAACAAAATCAGTTTTTGGATGAAATTGTTGGATAGGGCGAGCGGAGAACGCATGCCGTTTACCGTGTTGGTCGAAAACCGTAGTACGGACACTGGCGGAGCCAACATCAACACCAATGAAATATTGTTGTTCCACCATGAGGTTCTTCCCTTATTTATTAACCCAGGCTGATAAAATGAGTTGAGTGGAACAATAACACAATCAGGTTATTCAATTATTGTGAAGCGGCTCGAAAAAGATTTGGTGATTTTATGATGATAAAAAATATCACCTATATTTTCTATTACCCTTTTGATTGACGTAATAAATCCATTCCAGAATAGTGGTTTGTTTAGAAGGAAAAACCATGATGGGTAGAGCGGGCAAAATATTTTCAGAAAAATCGCTGACAATTTCTATGTGATGATTTTTTTCTTAAAAGTCGATTTTAAAAATAATATTAATTAGTTCATTAATTAACAAGAACGGAGCATAGGGATAATATGTTGTTTTTTACTTTAATTGGTTGAAATGTTTAAGTATTTTGGTAAATTCTTTTGATTAAGAAAACGGTTTATACCTAAATATTTTTTAATGTATTTGGTGTGATAAATTTTTGAACATTCTAATCTTAAAATTCTATCGAGTGATATCACTCACAAGTATTAAATCTTTTTCCATTTTTACGAAATTTTTTCTCGCATATTTTCTGTAAATATTCTTTATTAAGTTGCTGCGTATATGTTGTTATTTTGTTATGAAATATCCGAGGGAATATATGGGATTAATCACAGAATGGCTGAGTGCTATTAACGGGGTAGTATTGGGAGTACCGATGATGGTTGGTCTTCTGGGGGTTGGGTTGTTCATGCAGCTCCGCCTCTCTTTTCTGCCTATACGTAAACTAGGAACGGGTTTTAAATTACTATTTGAGCGTAATCATCAGCGAGGAGAAGGGCAGATATCGCCATTTAATGCACTGATGACAGCGCTTTCTGCCACCATTGGAACAGGTAATATCGCTGGTGTAGCTACCGCGGTTGTATTGGGTGGGCCGGGTGCACTGTTTTGGATGTGGATAACCGCATTAGTGGGTATGGCAACCAAATACTCAGAGGCGGTACTGGCAGTTCGTTTCCGTGAGGTTGACAAAAACGGTCACTATGTCGGTGGCCCCATGTATTACATAAAAAACGGTTTAGGTAAAAAATGGGCTTGGTTGGGGACGTTGTTTGCGGTATTTGGCAGTATTGCTTGTTTCGGTATCGGTAATACTGTACAGGCGAATTCTGTTGCTGATGTGCTACAAAGTAACTTCGGCGTTTCGACCACGGTAACGGCCGTAGTATTGGCGATTCTGGTTGGCGCAGTGCTTATCGGAGGTATTAAACGTATTGCTGATGTCGCCGGTAAATTAGTGCCATTTATGACAGTTGCCTACCTTGCCGCCGGGATTATTGTTCTGGGAGTGAATGTTAGTGAGATTCCCGCTGCATTTGTTCTGATTGTTAAATCTGCATTTACACCTGTTGCAGCGCAAGGTGGCTTTGCGGGTGCAGCAGTATGGGCGGCGATTCGTTTTGGTGTAGCTCGTGGCATTTTCTCTAATGAAGCAGGATTGGGAAGTGCGCCGATTGCTCATGCAACAGCCAAAACCCAAAACCCGATTCGTCAGGGATTGATCGCTATGCTAGGTACTTTCATCGATACCATTATTGTTTGTTCTATCACTGGCTTAACGATCGTTATTACTGGCGGTTGGTTGAATGGTCAAACAGGTGCGACATTGACAGCGACTTCTTTCGCTATGGCGATTCCCGGTGGCAACTATATTGTCGCGGGTGCTCTGGTAATATTTGCCTTTACCACAATTCTTGGCTGGAGCTTTTACGGTGAAAAATGTACTCAGTATCTATTTGGGCAAAAAGCCATCACTCCTTTCCGGGTGGTATGGATTATTGCTTTAATGGTAGGTGCTACTCAGTCATTGGATTTTGTCTGGTTATTGGCAGACACATTGAATGCGATGATGGCAATACCGAACCTGATTGCATTAGCATTGTTGAGTCCAGTTGTTTATCGGCTGACAAAAGAACATATTAAAGATGTGAATGCAGATAGCATTGATATTAAAGCAAAATCTTGAATAAAAGCCTTCCAACCGGAAGGCTTTTCTCATCACTGATTGAAATTATTCTTCACTGGTTTTGATATAGATGTTTTTGACCTGGGTGTAAGCATCCAACATCATTTTGTGTGTTTCTCTGCCAATACCTGATTTTTTGTAGCCACCGAATGGGGCGTGAGCTGGCAGTTCATGGTAAGTATTAATCCACATACGGCCGGTTCTGACAGCTTTAGCGACGCGTAGTGCACGGTCAATATCCTGTGTCCAGACAGCGCCAGCCAAGCCATAATCAGAATCATTTGCCATTCTGATGACCTCTTCTTCTTCGCTAAATGGTATGACGGCTAATACAGGACCAAAAATCTCTTCGCGCGCGACTCGCATATCATTAGTGACATCAGTAATAATGGTTGGTTGAATAAAGAAACCATCATCATGATCTTCACCGGTCATTCGTTTACCGCCCGTTAGAATGGTTGCACCCTCTTGCTTCGCAATATCGACATATCCGAGAATTTTTTCCATTTGTTCCTGGCTGACTTGGCTTCCCATCTGAGTTTCTTTTGCTAGTGGATCACCAACTTGGATAGATTCGAATTCTACTTTCAGGGATTTGAGGAATTCATCATGAATATCTTTATGCAGGAATAACCGGGAACCTGATTCACACGCTTGACCTTGATTCAGCAAAATAGCTCTGGCCGCATATTTTACCGCTTTTTTCATATTGGCATCAGGGAAGATAATATTGGCTGATTTACCGCCAAGCTCCAGTGTCGCAGGGATCAGCTTTTTGGCTGCGGCTTCGGCTACGGTATAACCTACTCTGGTGGAACCAGTAAATGCCACTTTTTCGATATCTTTATGATCCAAAATGGCTTGACCAACGACTGAACCGCGGCCTGTAACAATGTTAACCACCCCGGCTGGCAGAACTTTATCCAATATTCGACCCAGTTCAAGCAGAGTGATTGGTGTCAGTGTGGCTGGATTAATCACAATGGTATTGCCTGCTGCCAGAGCAGGGGCAAGTTTCCATGCCGCCATCAGTAGTGGGAAATTCCAGGGAATTACCTGTCCGACAACACCAATGGGTTCACGGATCACCAAGCTAAGTGTATTGGCATCCAGAACTGAGGCTTCATCGGTATGGGAACGGATCACACCCGCAAAATAGCGGAACTGGTCAATGGACGCGGGTAGATCCATATACAGGGATTCATTTAATGGTTTGCCAGTATCCAGTGATTCAAGGATGGCAAAACGTTCTTGTTCTGCTTCTAGTAAGTCAGCAATTTTCAGCAAAGCTGATTGTCTTTCGATGGCGGAGGTTTGACTCCAGGCGTGGAAAGCTTTTTTTGCGGCGCTGACAGCAAGATCGACATCTTCCGCATTACCGGATGCATATTCAGCCAGTAGTTCTCCTGTCGCCGGGTTATAACTTTTGGTTGTTGCCTTGGATACACTATCTACCCATTGCCCGCCAATAAGCATTTTGTAGGATTCAACGGGCAACATCTCTTTCTCAATATCGTGTAATCGTTTCATTAATATACTCCGAGTACTTTGGTTTAAGAATAGTTACATCGAGAATCTATCTCATTAGGTTATTTTATTTTCCATTCTTGTTAGTAAAGAGCTAATGATTCCCTGCATATCATGTATACCCGTCATCTTTCAAGTTGCCTCTTTGTTGGCTGCACTCGCTCACTCCGGTCACATCGTTATCTATGCTCCCGGGGATTCTCTCCCTTGCCGTCGCGATGCATCTTGAAATCCATAGGGTATATATAGTTTCATTATGTGAATATATTTGTGCTTTATATTTATTACTTAACTGAATTTATTTTGTCATGTTTTATATTTTTTTAGCATCAACTATAGTAGAGCACAAAATAATAGATGTCTATTAGCACGTTATATAAAATGTTACGTATATTAACGAACGGAAATGATAAATAAATGGTGAGGTTAAGTATCCGCTGGTCTATTCCAACGGATTGAAAAAAAATATTATTTTGCTGTAACCCAGAATATCCCGTTACCATCAAGAGCTGTAAAGGTTTTATGCAGATATAGGCTATCAGCTTGTGGATCGATATCTTCAAATAACTTCGGATGCAGAAATTTAGCAATGATTTCAACAGCAATGATGTTAAACGGCGTATCGTAATATTGGTGGTACAGTGCTATTACTTGCTTTTCGCGAAATGCCCTTAAGACGCTTAATTTAGGGCGTGCCAGTAATTTTTTCAGTCGTTCCTGTGACTGTTTTAGATTGCTGGTGTAGCCTAATGGCACAGAGAAACTTCCGGGGCGGACTTTATCCCAATTTGCGGTGGTCATCAGATAAAACTCAGGATTACTAACGATTAATTGCTCTTCGCTTACTTCACCATCCATGCCTGAGAACCAGCGGGCACCGAGGTTATCACCTCCTGCGGCAGTAACAAATTCACCAAAATTGCCATTTCCGAAAGTTTTACAGCAATGTTCAGCACCTAACATACCTGCATGGCGTTCGATAAACACAGGAGGACGCTGTTCTTTACCTAGCGTGCCAACGCGTTGATTAATAATTCTCATCCTCTCTTGATAAAACTCAATAAATTTTTGTGCATTTTCTTCTTCACTAAATACTTTCCCAAGTAAAACCATACTTGGAATTGTATTTGTTAGCGGATATTGACGGAAATCGATAAAAATAATCGGGATACCCGCTTTTTCCAGTAAAATTATGGTTCCACTATCATTGAGCTTAGTTTGAAGACCAATATCAAAAATAACCAGATCGGGTTTATAAATCAGCGCTTTTTCGACGTTAAAATCGCTTTGATAAGGGTTAGGGAATACCGGAATATCCCGTAATTGTGGGAAGTCTTTTTCATAAACAATTGCTAAATCTGGAGACTTAATTTCCAGTGCATTGTCCCAGGCAACAATACCTTTAAGCGGGTTATCAGGATGAAGAATATTCAGTGCAATCAATATTCGGCTGTCAGCCAGCATAACCCGATTGACCGGCGCGTTAACTTTAACCTTTCGTCCAGCAACATCCTTGACTGTAATTTCTTTTGCTTGCGCAAAGACAGGCAGTAACATCAATATGGCAGTCAGAAAATATTTTGCAGTGCAGTGGATGATTGCCATTATTTCTCCTTTGAATAAAGAACGTTCTTGGTTGAACCGCATAATTTGACAGTTGTGATTGGTCATAAAGTGCAGTAGGAAGTCGTTATATGCTATCCATTGAATAGTTAAACGAGACGATAAACGCAAGTACGAGCACATCTAATTGGGTCCACATCTGTTTATACTAATCTTAAAATGATAATGATAACAATTTACATTAATCAAATGGTTTTAGTGACTTTGGTAAATAACATTTTAATTTTTTATTATTTTTAAATAATAACAATGAGTTAAGTGGTATTTGTGAATTGAGAATAATTCTCATTTGATGGGGGTTATGGCAGTGGTTGGCAAAAAACAGCGGACTAAATTTGCCAAATTTTCTGGCAGATTGTGATGATTCCAACTACATTATTGAGCTGAATATTGGCAATTACTGTGGTCGTATCTGGGCCTGTCATGTTGTCGGTTGGTTGGGTGTTTTAGTCGTCTGATAGATTTAGCAGGCAGAAAGTCGTTTTTTATGCTGTTGAAGAAATAACAAATGATTATATTTTGGCATTATCGTTGCCAATCACAAGGATAATCATCCTAGAATAGCATGATGGGAAATTTCATCTTATTGCTATTCTTTGTCGATTTGGCTAATTATAAACGGCTTATTGTTTCTGCTTCTGTTATTATTCCCTTGTTTAATATTCTGTGGGGGATGAATATGAAAAAATTGTTAGTAATTTGTTTATTAGGATCTGTATTAGCTGGTTGTGATAGCCAACCTAAAATTGATGCTTCTAATGAAATCTCGTTGAAAGCATCCATTGAGAAAGTAAGAGATACGCTACCTGATGATAAAAAAGCGAAGTTTGATGAATCAATTCAATCGGCTATGTTTAATAGTATCGATTTTAATGATTTGGTTAAGTCTGGGGCTAATGGTGACATGAAGGAATCGAAAAAAAAGTTCTATAAATTACTGGATGGTAAAACCGCTGACCAATTGATAGCTGAAGTTGAAAAAATTGAAGCTAAGAGATCAGAAAATGAATAATTCCTTCATAGGCTTATTCGCATTAAAACGGCAATAAGGTGAAAATCTATGCCGTTTTTTTATTATCATCAATAAGTTAAATGGAACTTAAACAAACCCACTTTCAAATTTGAATTATTACGATAATTGTTTATAATATGCGCCGCATTCTAAGTGCAGTATCTCGTTAGGCGAGGCTCCTATACAAACACAGGTTGCTGATCTGACGACGTCGAGAGACGCCCAAGATTAGGACAGGATATATCGAACCAAGGTATATCCCCATGTAACTTCCTGATAATTCAGGATACGTTGTATAGTGCTAAAACTGAGACGTAGAGATAGCCGTTGTATTCTCTCATCTGGTTTCGCCCCTATTTGAGTGCTGTTTGAAGTTAACAACAGTAATAGGGACCAACATCATGAAAGCCACATCCCATAAAAAAATGGATGCATTAGCGATTGCTAATCATTCTATTAATGAAATAAATGCTGATCAGCAGCGGAAACACCAACTGAAAAATGAAGAGATAACTGTCAGCTCGTATATGAGCCAATGTTTCATATCTGTATCTGTTGCTGATTCTGTGTTATTGGTAAAGAGTAATTTGATTGATCAGCTTGAAGGTGAACAGATCCCAACTTATTTATATGTCATTGATGATGAAGGCTATCTTAATGGCATATTACCGGTGAAGGTGTTATTAACTGTAGCCGATGATTTATTTGTGTCAGATATTATGAGGCAAAGCTATTTTTCCGTGTCACCGGAGCAGTCGCGTCATGATGTTTATAGTTTGATAAATCACAGTGGTATGGATAGTGTTCCGGTCGTTCATTTTGGCAAATTAGTTGGGGTGCTACGACCGCAAGATATTGCTGAGCTGATCGAAGATGAAAATACGTTGGATGCTCATTTGCAGGGAGCAACTTTACCTCTGGAGCAGCCTTATCTGAGTACCAGCCCAATAACATTATGGCGTAAGCGTGTCGGGTGGTTATTATTGCTATTTGTTGCAGAGGCTTATACCGGTGCTGTGCTTAAAGCATTTGAAGATCAACTGGAAGCGGTAATTTCTTTAGCGTTTTTTATCCCGTTACTAATAGGAACGGGGGGCAACAGTGGAACACAAATTACCTCAACCTTGGTCAGAGCAATGGCATTGGGGGAAGTGAGTTTGCGTAATTTAGGGGCAGTATTACGCAAAGAGATTTCCGCTTCATTTTTAGTTGCAGTAACGATAGGTTTTGCTGCGCTGATCCGTGCCTGGATATTAGGTGTCGGTATTGAAGTGACGATTGCTGTTAGTTTAGCTATCATTGCCATCACCCTCTGGAGCGCCATTGTTTCTTCCATTATTCCGATGGTATTGAAAAGGCTTTCTATTGATCCGGCTGTTGTATCAGCGCCTTTTATTGCCACGTTTATTGATGGTACCGGCCTGATTATCTATTTCGAAATAGCTAAACTAGTGATGACAGAACTCGTTTAAAATTACCAATAAGATGCCCATGTTAATTGGGTATCTTATTGATTAATAATGATTTATTTTGTATTTCTTATCTATGATGGTAATTAAGGTTTTTGGGTTTGCTATTAATGGTATGGGTTCAAAGAATGTTTTTTAATATCTTTTTATTAGGGATGGAAATAGGATTTTTATTTAAATTAACTTCATGTTTTATATATTTAATATTGAGTTTTATTATCGGAAAATATGAATAAAATGAACGGATTTAATATAGTGAAAATATGTATACAAAATAATTAAAAAAAATAAATCATTTTATGTTCTAATGAATTTATTTATTGCATTTATAATTAATTGATATTATTTCGATAGTATTTTAAATGATTTGTTTTTAATTTAAAATTTATTTGTAGCGATAATAGAGGTTTTTTATATTGAATATGCCTGAGGTTTTAACAAAATAAAATTCTGCTTGTACCTCAGGCATGATCAATAACACACGTCATAAGGCCAACTGCATCCGCAGAAGAAGCCCTTTAAGTTAATAAAAATTTCTCAGGTATATAGTGATAAAGATTATTGACTCGACAATATTCTTCTAATTGAAGAGTGGAGTTAATATTTATTTTGTGATATATCCTATTTATATGGTTTTCAATTACACTGGAATCGAGATTCAATATTGTTTCAATTTGTTTTCTCGTGCATTTCTGTAAGAAAAGGAAAATAATATCCCATTCACGTTCAGTAAAAAGATCTGTCGGTGGTTGGAGCAAAATAGATGAGGGAAGTTTATTATAATATTGATACAGACTCGTTAATGAATAGTCTTTCGCTTTCCAACAATGATATATTATACCTATACAACTTCCATCATCATGATAAAAAGGCATCTTTTCACAAAAATAAGATGATAGAATTTGTTCTTTACCAAATACATGTGTTTCAAGTGAGCATATTCTTTGCCCTTGTTTCATTACTTTTTGATCATGATGAATATATTCCTTTGCAAATTCAGCGCCATTCCAGGGGAGTTCATGATCATAAAGCCCACTGTAATCAAATGATGGTGAGAAGTTTTTGATAGAACTTAACGCTTTATTACCATAAATAAAACATGAAGAACTATCTTTTATTCCCCAAGGTTCATTACTTATTTCCATTGTATTGATAATCTGAGATGATATCGTACAGTTCTTCATAAAAACTCCTTGATAATTTGAAGATTAAATAAACATTCTACTATGGGATTCTCTGGTGTTTTCTGGGATATAGCAATAAAATTGACTTTTTTCATAAGAATTTTCTAGTTTTATGTATTATGACGGACTAAATTGCTGTTTATCATATTTAAAATAACGGGTTATATAGTAATACCTGTCAATCTGTTAGTTCAAAAGTACATTTATTGGTTAATTTATTATCTTACACGTTCAGATTCGTTCCAAGGAATTTCATGATTATAAGGCTTTCTGCAATCAAATAATTTCTCAATATTATAAGGAAATTATTTTTTGCTGAATTACCGTAAATAAAATATGGAGAACTATTTTTACGCCCTACGGTTCATGGCTTCTTTCCCATATGTTAATGAATTGTGGAGTGATATTTGACATAAGGTGCATTATTGAATATCTATCTATTTTGATGTAATTTTTTATTATAGAAGAATTAAGTATAATGTTTAAATAGGATTGGTTACTTAATTATATCCTTAAATTTCCGGTTTTTTAGATAAACAAGCATATTCCATACGAGTTTTACTTACTTTATCTTTAAAAATTTTTTGACACTTGGCAATGGATTATAAGCAATACCAAAAAGTGGTACACAAGTCACATTTTTACACTTCATGAAACCGGTTACATGAACAGCAAACTCATCTCACATTCCATTTGAAATAAATTCATTACTCTATACTTCCGACTATGAGGGAATACCCTTATAGAATGAATAGCTGTCCTTGCTAATTATTGAAATATTTTTCTATATTGAAGGCCATATATGAGTAAAATCACCCCTCAGTTAACAAATATGTGGGATAAAAGTCATGAATCATGGTTTGTAAAAGATAAGAATCTTCGTTTTATATATGCAAATAAAGTATTTATCAAATTAAGTCAGTTACCTGAAGATTTTGATGTCATGGGATATTCTGCTAAAGAATTACCTACACCGTTTAATTATCTTGCTCACCTTTTTGAAAAACATGACCGTAAAGTCTTACAGTCTATGCAACGAATATCATCTATTGGGGCTGATTTTCAAAGCAATGATCAACAAATTAAGCCCTATTTTTGTGAAAAATACCCACTAATGGATGAAAATAATCAATGTATTGGAATAATTTGTCGCATTAAAGAAATAAGTCATTTTTCGGTAGAAAATTATATTAAAAATGCCCCTTCGATATCCGTTAGGTTAAGACCACCTAACGATATTCTGACAGAGAAAGAGTGGATGGTGATTTTTTTATTCTGCCGAAGTATCAGCAATCAAGGTATTGCTAATGAAATGAACATTTCATGCTGTACCTTGGAAAGGTATTTTAAAAGTATCTATGAGAAATTATCAATTGAATCAATTATTGAATTGAAACTTTTTTGCGAAAAAAATGATTATGATCTTTATATTCCACCAAAATACCTTAAATCTATGAACTATTTCCTGCTATATTAGAGGCGATAGCTGTGCTCCAGCTCTTCTGTCACTTAATCAAGGGGGAATTTAAGTGACAGAGAGATATGATTTTCGGTGAATTAGTGACATGAATTACTTTCGTAGCTTATTTTCTGGGCCAGATCTAAGGGTTTCATCGTTGGTATATTGAAAATCCTATCATGTTCATACTCCCAACTGCTCTTATTCTATTGTTAAACCGTTCACTCAATATTATTAAGATAAGCTCAATTCACATTATTCACTTGAAATAAGGCATACAAATCCTTTCATGATAATCTGAATAAATTGAGATATAATTCTTCTTCATATTTATTTTGCATAACTGCTGAGGAGAAATTATGGCCACAATGAAAGACGTAGCCCATCGAGCTGGAGTATCCGTGGCCACTGTAAGCCGTGTTATTAATAATACCGCTTACGTCGATCCGGGCACTCGTGAGCGTGTAGAGAAAGCCATGCGTGAGTTCAACTATCATCGTAATTCTGCCGCACTTGCATTAGCGAAAAGGTGTGGGAATATGTTGGGTTTACTCACCGGCAATTTGGCTGATCCTTTTTTTTCCCTTTTGGCTCGTGGGGTTGAAAAAGTTGCCCGACAGGAAGAAGTAAAACTGATGGTTTGCAGTGGCGGACATCAAGCTGAACTTGAGAAATCTGCCTTAGATTTTTTAATTAATCAGGGATGCGAAGCAATAGTAGCGCATATTAGTAGGATGAGTGATGTAGATGTATTACGTTATGCAGCTCATACCCCAGGATTGGTGATTATCAATCGATATTTCCCTGCTATCGCTAACCGGTGTATCTGGTTAGATAATGTCAGCGCTTCTCAGATTGCTACCAACTATCTTCTTCAAAACGGTCATCGAAAAATTGCTTGTGTAACGGCAGATCTACCGATCGATGATAGAAGGCTTCGCTTGGAAGGGTATCAGACTGCAATGGCTAATGCGGGTATTACAGTACCTGGCAATTGGGTTATTAGTGTTCCATTCAACGAAAAAGGTGGAGAATTGGCAGCAGAAAAGCTTTCAGAAAGTGGCATCGACTTTACCGCGGCAGTAACATTTAATGATGTCATGGCTGCCGGTATGATGCGGTCCTTACATCAACGGAAAATTAAATTACCGGAACAACTGTCGATTGTTGGGTTTGATGATATTGTCCCGGCCCGATATCTCTATCCGCCCTTAACTACCGTACGCAATCCAATAGAACGAATGGCTCAGCGGGCGGCTAATCTGGCATTGAAACTCAGTGCCAAAAAAGAAATAACTCCACAGATGAATATGTTCTCAGCCGAACTCGTTATCAGAGATTCCGTTTTTTTAATCGAATAATAAAAAGCGTCGCACATAAGCGTAAAAACGATATACAGATCACATTTCACATTTCATGAAACCAATTACATGAACAAGTAATATCTATCACATCTCATGTGAAATAAATTTATTATCCTGTTTCAACAACCCACCTGAAACTGGAGTTTTAATATGGATGATAAAAAAAAGCTTAATCTGGGACTCGCTATACTGCCAATTGCGGCAATGCTCTTACTGTTAATTATTGGGTATGGTCAACTGAATTTACGCATCGAATCCCTATTACTGATATCAGCAGGAATAGCAGCTACTTTAGCGTATTGGCAAGGCTATCGCTGGAATGACATTATCGATGCTATTGTGGCAAAGCTGGCTAAAGCGATGCCGGTAATCATGATTCTGATTTGCGTCGGCGGGTTAATTGGGACCTGGATGTTCAGCGGAACCATACCGTATATGGTATATTGGGGGTTAAAGCTAATTAGCCCTCAATACATACTTATTACCGCTTTCTTTATCACGAGCGTTATCTCAGTCTGCACTGGCACATCATGGGGATCAGCCGGCACAGTGGGTGTTGCTCTGATGGGAGTCGCCGCTGGCCTTGATGTGTCTTTGGCGGCAGTGGCGGGGGCGGTTGTTTCAGGCGCGTATTTCGGCGATAAAATTTCACCGTTATCTGACTCAACTAACTTCGCTGCTATCGTTGCCGATACTGATCTTTACAGTCATGTTCAACATTTGATGTATACCACTATTCCCGGCTTTGTTTTAGCCGCTATTGTTTATTTGATTGCTGGTCATACAAGCTTAACAGGTAACGTGGCAACACCGGAAAAAGTCACAGAAATCGTGCAATCTCTTGAAAGCCTGTATCACTTCAATTTATTGCTGATTTTGCCACCGATACTGGTTTTGTGGGGAGCAATAACAAAACGTCCGGTGATACCCGTCATGCTTGCTGCCTGTGTATTAGCTATTGTGCTTGGCATAGGTCTACAGGGGCTTACCCTTAAACAGGGCCTTAATGCGTTGATAGATGGTTTCAATCTCTCGATGTTCTCTGAGCAGGGACATAACATTACCGGAGTCGTTAGCGATGTCTCCCGTCTGCTCAATCGTGGTGGTATGTTCTCGATGATGAGTACCATCTTGCTTGTATTTTGTGCATTCGCCTTCGCCGGCGCTTTAGCACTTACTGGCGCCTTGACCATTATCATTAACCGGCTTCTACAAGTTGTTCACACAACCGGGCAACTTATTGCTGCAACTTTGGCAACAACTATTCTGGTAACGGGCGCAACCTGCGACGGAAAGCTGGCTCTCCTCATTCCGGCGGAGCTGTTTAAAGGGGCTTATCGTCGCATGGGACTGGATAATAAAAATCTGTCACGGACCATAGAAGATGGCTGTACCGTCATAGAACCGTTGCTCCCCTGGACTTCTGCCGGTATTTATATGGCGACTACATTGGGTGTCAGTACGCTTGAGCTACTGCCTTGGGCAATCCAGTGCTATGCTGCGGTCTTCTTGGCTCTCATCTATGGTTTTACTGGTTTCGGTATCGCAAAAATCACGCCGGAAAACTCCCTGAATAAAAAGGAAATCCAAAGTGGAATTGCCTGATTTCAACCAGATAATCGATCGTTACAATACAAGCTCTGTTAAGTGGGATTTTTTAAATCGTCACTTGCACTTAAATAGGACTGACCTGCTGCTAATGTGGGTGTCTGATTTCGATTTTCAATACCCAAAAGAAGTCCTGCAATCACTACTACCAGTCAGTAATAGACTGGTTTTCAAGACGTCATAAATTGACCTTATACCGTGATTGGTTCTTAAATTGGAGTTTTTATATGGATGATAAAAAAAAGCTTAATCTGGGACTCGCTATACTACCAATTGCAGCAATGCTCTTATTGTTAGTTATTGGATATGGTCAACTGAATTTACGCATCGAATCCCTATTACTGATATCAGCAGGAATAGCAGCTACTTTAGCGTATTGGCAAGGCTATCGCTGGAATGACATTATCGATGCTATTGTGGCAAAGCTGGCTAAAGCGATGCCGGTGATCATGATACTGATTTGTGTAGGCGGGTTAATTGGGACCTGGATGTTCAGCGGAACTATACCTTACATGATGTACTGGGGGTTAAAACTGATTAGCCCTCAATACATACTTATTGCCGCTTTCTTTATCACGAGCGTTATCTCAGTCTGCACTGGCACATCATGGGGATCAGCCGGCACAGCGGGGGTTGCCCTGATGGGAGTCGCCGCTGGCCTTGATGTGTCTTTGGCCGCGGCAGCCGGAGCGGTTGTTTCAGGCGCGTATTTCGGCGATAAAATTTCACCGTTATCTGACTCAACTAATTTCGCCGCTATCGTTGCCGATACTGATCTTTACAGCCATGTTCAACATTTGATGTATACCACTATTCCCGGCTTTGTTTTAGCCGCTATTGTTTATTTTATTGCTGGTCATACAAGCTTAACAGGTAACGTGGCAACACCGGAAAAAGTCACAGAAATCATTCAATCTCTTGAAAGCCTGTATCACTTCAATTTATTGCTGATTTTGCCGCCAATATTGGTTTTGTGGGGAGCAATAACAAAACGTCCGGTGATACCCGTCATGCTTGCTGCCTGTGCATTAGCTATTGTACTTGGCATAGGTTTCCAAGGACTCACCCTTAAACAGGGCCTTAATGCGTTGATAGATGGTTTCAATCTCTCGATGTTCTCTGATCAGGGACACAACATCAGCGGAGTCGTTAGCGATGTTTCCCGTCTGCTCAATCGGGGGGGGATGTCATCAATGATGAAGACTATCCTGCTTGCATTTTGTGCATTCGCGTTCGCCGGTGCTTTAGCACTTACTGGTGCTTTGACTATCATTATTGACCGGCTGCTACAAGTTGTTCACACAACCGGACAACTTATTGCTGCAACCTTGGTGACAACTATTCTGGTAACGGGCGCAACCTGCAACGGAAAATTGGCTCTCCTCATCCCGGCGGAGCTGTTTAAAGGGGCTTATCGTCGCATGGGACTGGATAATAAAAATCTGTCACGAACAATAGAAGATGGCTGTACTGTCATAGAACCGTTGCTCCCCTGGACTGCTGCTGGCATTTACATGGCGACTACATTGGGTGTCAGTACGCTTGAACTGCTACCTTGGGCTATCCAGTGCTATTCTGCCATCTTCTTTGCTCTCATCTATGGATTTACTGGTTTCGGTATCGCAAAAATCACGCCGGAAAACTCCCTGAATAAAAAGGAAATCCAAAGTGAAATTGCCTGATTTCAACCAGATAATCGATCGCCACAATACAAGTTCTGTTAAGTGGGATTTTTTAAATCGTCACTTGCACTTAAATAAGACTGACCTGTTGCCAATGTGGGTGTCTGATTTCGATTTTCAATGCCCGGAAGAGGTCTTGCAAACACTCTACTCCCGGATCGAACATGGTATTTTTGGTTATAGCGAACGCGACGATCTCTATTACCAGGCGGCAATAGACTGGTTTTCAAGGCGCCATAAACTGACCTTGTGCCGCGATTGGTTTACGTCGATAGAAGGTGTCATACCTGGATTGGCTTTGTTGATACAAATGCTCAGTAAACCGGGGGAAGGTGTTATTGTACAAGGGCCCTATTATGCTTCATTCGCCAAAATTATTACTATGAATGGCAGGATGATGATTGAAAACCCGCTTCTTGAAAGTCAGGAAGGTTATAAAATTGACTATGGTCATTTAGAGCAAATGTTAGAACAACATAGGCCGCCTTTGCTATTGTTATGTAACCCACATAATCCTACTGGCCGATGTTGGAATAGTGACGAACTGCTCCAGATATTAATACTTTGTAAAAGGTACGGTACGACGGTAATTTCCGATGAAATTTGGGCTGATTTAATTTTGCCTTGGGGGAAATTTACCTCAATACTGCATTTGGGGAGTGAATGGCATAGCAACGTTATTGTTGCTACCTCGGCAAGTAAAACATTTGGACTTTCATCACTCCGTATATCAAACTTTCTCATTCCAGATCCCGAACTTCGACGTTCCTTTATCGATCGGTTGAATGCACATGGATTAGATGTATTCAACGTTCTATCTATGACTGCGGCTACAGCAGCATATCAACATGGGGACGTATGGCTTGATGAACTACAGCATTATCTGGCAGAAAACCGTTGCTGGTTCGAGCAGGCTTTAACGTCTGCCGTTCCTTGGTGCCGAATGACCAAAGCGGAAGGGACATATTTGGCTTGGCTGGACTGCCGTGATTTAGGTCTGGATGATGACACCTTGCAACGGACCTTATTACAAAAAGCAAAAATAGTCGTTTCAATGGGATTGAGTTTTGGCGATCAAGGAAAAGGATTTATCCGAATAAACTTGGGTTGTCCTCGTCAATATCTTGAAAAAGCAATCACTGGCTTAGCTCAGCTAACATCGTAAACTAAAAAGGTATCTACCAATTATTAATGCAGAAAAAAATTCACTATGGCAAATATCTTAAGTTGGCCTGATTATATATCTTAACTGGAGCTTGATAACAAAGCAGGGCGTTAGTAGCCCTGTTTTAATTCTATGGTCATACCTGAAATTTTCCATGAGGAAAGTTTCAAGTAATAAGCGCTCTCTCATTGGTTTTATATGAGAAGTTCGTGTTAATTTTGAAAATGACAACTCATTTAAAATATCTGCTCGGCCATATTTCGCAAGGTTCACAATTTAAAGCGGTAGCAATTAGCCGTTCACCTTTGGGCCACGGACGGTGTAGCGCATTACTTAAGGTAGATGATGCAAGCCCCGCTTCTCTTGAAATAGTAGAAAGATTTGTTCCTTGTTTTTTTAATGCTGCAATAATATCAGCTGGGTGCCAGTCGTCTTTTATAATCATTCCTTATTTTCCTCTCAATTTGGTTATTCAAGGTGCTATGTTCATACTCTCTCTTCAATTTGATATTTTTATATTTATACAGCTTTTTCCCTGAGTCCGCACAGGAGCGGAGTGTTAAAAAATAGCTGTACTAAGATATTAAACCCCCGCCAAGTACAGCCAAATATTCTCTGAATAGAAAATTGTCTAACGACCAAAAGGTCATAAATGAACTCTGATTGTTCAAAATTAAACTTTAAATGTGCAGAAATGTTCTTTTTAGATCGCTAAAGTATTTAAAAAGTTTAGTTATTTTTGGAAATGTTGGAAGCGGATGAAATACTTTAATGAATGTCTTAAGCTTTTCAGTTACAGGGAATGACACCAACTTAGTTAGCTCAGCGAATTGGTATGCAAGGGGATATATTTCAAAACTTCTAAATGATCACGCATCACACCTTGTCCATGTCCATTGTAAAAATTACACGATCATTATCACCTAACCTCCTGTCATTGCTTACTCAGTTGTCTATCTTATAGACAATAATACAATTAATTTTAATGAGTTGCGAGGTAGGAAAATTCAAATTTTAAATATTTCTTAATTGATAAAATCAACTATATAAATAATTTTCTTATCAAAATAATAATAATATTTATATTTTATAATATTTATAATATTATCTTAAGATTAATAAATTGTACGCTTTTTGACTGGATTGTTGTTGTGATATACTATATGGTTGAGCTGCTTCAAATATAATTAAGGTGACAATTCATTCAGATAATGTCTTAATGATAATTAAGAGGTTACTATGTCAAATATAATAAAGGAACAATAGCATGCATAATAAGTTAATTATTTCACCTCAAGTTATTAACACATTGGCAATAAGTAACGATCCTTGGGGAATAAAAGATAAAAATTCGTGTTTTATTTATGGCAATAAAGCGTTGAACGCCATTAAAGGTTTTTCTGATTTATTTGATTTCGAAGGATTTTATGATGATGAGCTTCCGTGGGATGGTGCTGAGTTTGCAAAAGAATATATTCATCATGATCAAAAGGTAATGAAAGAAGAAAAATCATATGTTTCACTAGAAACCCATGTTTGGGGGGGAGTAAAAACATTATCCTCTTATTTCTGTGAAAAATCACCTATTTATCATGAAAATGGTGATTGTCTTGGAATTATCTATCATTTGTGGAAAGCCCAAGATTATTCATTAACACGTTTATTTTATGGAAAACTCCCCGCTTCCATTATATTTCAGCCACCGACTGATTTATTTACTCCACGTGAATGGGATGTCATTTTTCTCTCTTTACATAAATATACCAGTAAACAAATTGGTAGAATATTAAATATTTCCTACCGTACTGTTGAGCACTATACGGCACAAATATATAGAAAGGTTGGTGTTAGGTCTGCTCGGCAATTGGAGGAATACTGTCGCTTTAATAATTATGATCTTTATGTACCAGAAAGATTTTTACGCCCTGAAAGCAGTATTTTTGTTTGAATTTCAAGCCCTGGCAATGCTCACAAGAGGAAATTGACGCATTATGTATTGCATTGATCGGAAAAAGCGAACATGACTAGCACACGATGAGCTTCTTCACTACCCGTTTAAGGAAGAACGGGGCAATCAATACCTATCTAAACAAGATTGAACGCTTGTGGCAATCATTACATGAAACGGTAACACGAAATCATTGTTGTCAGTATATGTGGCAGAGTTCATGAAGGCGAACAACAATCTGGAATGAAAAAAATAAGTGTACCACCATATGAAAGCTTATTTAGTCTATCCTGTCGGACCTGCGGGTCTATTCAGCCCCCCCTAATCCCCGCTTCAGGTGCAAAAATTAGTCACGACAATACATCCGAAAAAGTCTAGCCAAATGTTCTCCTGCGGGAGTTAACTTTGTATCTCTTCGTTGAACAAGGCAAAAAGTTGCAAACGGAAGCTCCTCTTTAAGGTTTAACGCCACAAATTGCTGGTTGAACAGAGTCTCATCAACCACATCCACAGCTACAATAGTTACAAAGTCACTTTTAGAAACTAAACTCATGCAAGCCATTAATGTTTCACACGTGACACTAAAGACAGGTGGATTATCCAACGATGAGAACATCTCAAATAACCTGCGATAGTAGGTGCCTTTCGGTGTTGGCATGGTCCAGTCACAATCAACTAATTCGCCTAAAGAGGTTGCATGCACTTTTGGATGTCCTTTTCGTACAATCACTTTGTACTCTTTTTTCATCAGTTTTTCGAAGCTCAATTCTGCATCTAAGCTGCCTGGATAATAGGTGTTCACGGTAAAATTCAGTTCACCTTGTCTGAGCTGAGGTAGCATAGTCAATAACTGTCCCTCAACAACTCTTAATTTTACTGTAGGATAATCACGGTGAAACTGTGTAATCACCTTTGGCATAATCGTACGTGCAATACTGCCAGCTACTCCAATATTGACTACACCACCAATCAAGCCAACTCGTTGCTGAATATCTTCCTGTGCAATTCGAAGCTCCTCAAGTATCAAACTGGCGCGTTGTAAAAAACTTTTTCCACACTCTGTCAAATGAATACCCTGGTTACTGCGTATAAATAATTTTGCACCAAGTGAATCTTCTAGTTCGCGAATCGATTTAGTTAAAGCAGGTTGTGAGAGTGACAGAAACCGACTAGCTGCTCTGATACTGCCATGACGGTAAATTTCAACAAAAGCGCGCAGTTGATTGAGTTTTATTGGTATCGTCATTTTTCTCTCTTGCGATAACTTTTAATTATATAGATAAAAATAATTGTATCTTACTTGAACAAAATTTATTGTATACATTAAAAATCAGTAATGAAAAATCGGACTGTATTTAAAATTCGACAAAAAATTTTTTTAATTATTAAGACAATAAAATTTTAAAAAATAAACTAATTCAATTAAAATTAAATAAATATTTTCAATAAAATCAATCTTGGTGAAATAAACCAAATATATTCTATTTTCCGCGATAACTAAAAGAGATAATTATTATGGGCACTTCATTAAGCGAATCTATTAAGCAAATTGTTGGACAATTACGAAACTGGCGTCGCGATTTCCACCATTTTGCTGAATCAGGTTGGTTCGAATTCAGAACAGCAACGATTGTGGCGGATGAACTGCACCGTTTGGGTTATAGCCTGAAAATGGGAAAAGACGTTATCAAGGCTGATGCACGAATGGGCTTACCTTCAGAACAGGCATTACAAGTGCAAGAACAGCGTGCTATTAAGCAAGGTGCTCTGACTGAATGGCTACCCCATTTTTCAGGCGGGTTTACCGGCATTGTCGCGACACTCGATACAGGAAAGCCTGGACCAACATTGGCTTTTCGGGTGGATATGGATGCGCTTGACTTGAATGAGGAACAAACTCACGTACACCGTCCTTACGCTGAAGGCTTTTCCTCTTGCAATACACATATGATGCATGCTTGTGGTCATGATGGTCACACAGCGATCGGATTAGGACTCGCTTGTATATTGAAAAAATATGAAAGCCAACTAACCGGAAAAATCAAACTGATTTTTCAACCTGCGGAAGAAGGAACTCGTGGTGCAAAATCAATGGTTGAAGCGGGCGTTGTCGATGATGTTGATTTCTTTATCGCTATCCATATCGGTACTGGTGTACCTCCAGGCGAATTGGTCTGTGGGAGTAATAATTTTCTTGCTACCACCAAAATCGATGTCACTTATCGTGGTGTTGCCTCCCATTCTGGTGCAAAACCAGAAGCGGGAAAAAATGCACTGTTAGCCGCAGCTCAAGCAACCTTAGGGCTGCATGCTATTTCTCACCATAGCGAAGGCAGCTCACGCATTAACGTCGGAGTGCTACAGGCAGGCATTGGCCGTAACGTTATTCCTGACTATGCATTAATGAAAGTGGAAACTCGTGGTGAAACTAATGAGATCAATGCATTTGTCTACCATCAAGCTCTCAATATCATTGAAGGCGCGGCAAAAATGCAGGGGGTTGAATATGGAATACAGTTAATGGGAGCCGCTCAAAGTAGCCAGCCTAGCCCAGTATGGGTCGATTTCATTTATCAACAGGCTCAACAATATATCCCAGAGCTTTCATCTGTTGTCAAAAGCCGTCAGCAAGCTGCCGGATCAGAGGACGCGACCTATTTTATGGAACGCGTCAAATCGAATGGTGGTCAAGCCACTTACCTTATTTTCGGTACAGCACTCAGCGCTGGTCATCATAATGAACGGTTTGACTTTGATGAAAACGTGATGACCACCGCAGTGAAAACATTAGCCACTATCGCCCTTAACCTACCTGATTTCGGAGTTCATCACCATGAATAATTCGTTAACTGAATTCATCCATGAATACATTGAGCAACGCCAAAGTGATTTTATTCACCTTAGCGATAAGATTTGGGAACACCCCGAGACTCGTTTTGAAGAAACCTTTTCTGCGGAGCTGCTTGCAAGTGCATTAGAAAATGAAGGGTTTGTTGTCCAGCGTGGGGTAGGCAATATTAAGACTGCGTTTATCGCCAGTTATGGCAGTGGATGCCCTGTGATTGCTTTACTTGGCGAGTATGATGCACTGGCTGGTTTAAGCCAAAAAGCAGGCTACTGCGAACCCATCCCTGTGGTTAAAGACGGTCACGGTCACGGGTGTGGACATAATTTACTGGGGACGGCCTCACTCGCTGCGGCATTTGCAGTGAAAGCCTGGCTGCAAAAAAATCGACAACTTGGAACTGTACGGTTTTACGGTTGCCCGGCGGAAGAAGGGGGTTCCGGTAAAACATTTATGGTCCGGGAGGGCCTTTTTGATGATGTTGATGCAGCAATTACATGGCATCCTGAATCATTCAGTAGTGTATTTAATATTCAGTCTCTGGCAAATATCCAAACAGCATTTCATTTCAAAGGGATTGCTTCACACGCAGCCAATTCTCCCCACCTAGGCAGAAGTGCTTTAGATGCTGTCAGTCTGATGAACGTGGGTGTTCAATTTCTTCGTGAACATATCATTCAGGAAGCACGAATTCATTATGCAGTGACTAATACGGGCGGTATGTCACCTAACGTTGTACAGGCTGATGCCGAAGTTTTATACCTTGTTCGCGCTCCACAACCGGATCAGACTCAAGATATTTATCAAAGAGTCATTGATATCGCTAAAGGTGCCGCCTTAATGACTGGCACGCGATTGAATATTCGTCTTGATAAGGCGTGTTCAAACTATATTCCTAACCGCACAATGGAAAGAGTGATGTATCAGTATATTCAAGCCTTTGGTATTCCTGAATATACTGATGAAGAACGCCAATTCGCCGAAAAAATTCATCAAACACTGACAAAAGATGATTTACGCAATGCCAAACTCAATGCAGCGCGAACAGCAGGCGAAGAGGGTAAACGTTGGAGTGAGCGACAAGGGGAAAAAGCACTGACAGATGAAGTCTTACCCTATGTAGAATCACAAGAGTTAATGTATGGATCTACCGATGTCGGTGATGTCAGTTGGGTAACACCCACAGCGCAATGTTTCAGCCCCTGCTTCGCCTTTGGCACACCACTGCATACTTGGCAATTAGTCGCACAAGGGCGTTCATCCATTGCTCACAAAGGGATGTGTCTTGCCGGGAAAATTATGGCCGTTACCGCGCTTGAATTATTAACAGACCCTGCTCTGTTAGCAGAGGTTCAAGCGGAGTTTAAACACCAACGGGATGAGCATCCCTATCAGTGTCCTATTCCGCCCGATATTAAACCATCACCTTTGAAATAACTTTGCTCCGATAAATACTGACTTGCCTACAGCGGTAAGCTAGCACTCAGTCATTTACATAGTTAAAAAATAATAATGACAGCAAACACAAAGGAAAAACCATGAGTGAAACAACTATCCCTGTAAATAAGAGCCCGGGACGTATTCTTGGTTGGATCGAAAAAGTTGGGAATAAAATTCCAAATCCTTTTATTTTATTTATCTATTTAATAGCTGTTTTAATGATAGCGACTGCTATTTTGTCTTGGTTTGATTTGGCCGTAAAAAAACCTGCAAATGGAGAGCTCATTAGAGTTAAAAACTTACTTAGTGCTGAAGGATTACAGTGGATTCTGCCTAATATTGTTAAAAATTTCAGCAACTTCACACCACTTGGCGCAATATTAGCGCTGGTCATTGGTGCAGGGCTTGCAGAAAAAGTCGGTCTGTTACAAACCCTGATGTATAAAATGGCTTCTGGTATTAATAAACGTTACGCCAGCTATATGGTGCTATTTATTGCCTTTTTTAGCCATATTTCTTCGGATGCCGCACTCGTTGTTATGCCTCCATTAGGCGCGCTAATTTTTATTGCGGTTGGTCGCCACCCTGTTGCTGGCCTACTGGCCGCTATTGCTGGTGTTGCCTCAGGATTTACGGCGAACTTATTGATTGTCACTACTGATGTTCTGTTATCTGGTATCAGTACTGAAGCGGCTAAAATGCTTGATCCCAACTTACACGTCAGTGTTATCGATAACTGGTATTTTATGGCAACATCAGTGATTGTACTGACGATTGCAGGAGCTATCTTAACGGATAAGTTTATTGAGCCACGCCTTCCAGTATGGGAAGGATGCCACAATGAGAAGTTAGCAAAGCTCACGGTACAACAGAATCGTGGGCTGCTAATGAGTAGTCTATCTGCCCTAATTTTCATCGGTATTGTTGCGTTGCTAGTTGTTCCTGAAAATGCCCTACTGCGTGATCCACAGACTGGCTCAATCATTCCATCGCCATTCATAAAAGGGATCGTGCCGGTTATTATTTTGTTTTTCTTCGTGGTTTCGATTACGTATGGCGTTTCCACAAAACAGATAAAAAAGTCTAATGATATTCCAGACTTACTCGTTGATCCCATGAAAAACATGGCTGGCTTCATTATAATGGTCTTCCCTCTGGCTCAATTTGTTGCCTTCTTTAACTGGAGCAACATGGGCAAATTTATGGCGGTAGGGCTAACCGATTTGTTAGAAGCTTTGGGTATGACAGGTGTTCCTGCCTTCGTCGGATTAATGTTTTTATCTGCCTTTTTATGTATGTTCATCGCAAGTGGTTCTGCCATTTGGTCGATTTTGGCACCTATTTTTGTGCCCATGTTTGTCCTGCTTGGCTTTCACCCAGCCTTTGCACAGATCATCTTCCGTATTTCTGATTCCGTAGTATTACCGTTGGCACCGATGTCACCTTTTCTGCCGCTTTTTTTGGGGTTTCTTCAACGGTACTATAAGGGTGCTCAGTTAGGTACTTATTACACGCTGGTATTACCTTATCCGCTGGTGTTTTTTGCCGTTTGGATATTGCTGCTTATAGGTTGGTATTTTGCTGGATTGCCCATTGGGCCAGGTATTTACCCTACATTGCTGTAACCCCATATAGGAGGCAGGCTGGTGGTCGAATGAAAGCGTCATTAAATGCGTTTTTTATAACTGAATCCAACAGGGCGGCAAAATGGAATTTGAAATGTATGATTAAGAATAATCTTAATCCGAGGCTACTCATATTGCGGAAACCATAGCAATACTATATGGCAATACTATAGCTTCTGATTATGAGAGAGTTCCCTATGGAACGAATCGCTTTTTTGCCGATTGTTGAAATATTTTTCTATACCCTATGGATTTCAAGATGGATCGCGACGGCAAGGGAGTGAATCCCCGAGCATAGATAACTATGTGACCGGGGTGAGCGAGTGCAGCTAACAAAAAGGCAACTTGAAAGATGACGGGTATATACCCAAGAAACTTCAAGATGCAGTTTTTAGCACCTGAAAATGGTCGTTAATTCTAGACGTCAGCGAATCCGCTATATCAGGTAGCGTTGTGGTGAAAAATTTGAAGACTTTGTCTCGAAATTCATGTTTATTAGCGAAATAACGGTTATTTCGAACATGTTCATTCATGACCTTCCATAATCGCTCTATTGGGTTTAAATTGGGGCTGTATGGCGGAAGGTAATGTAATTCAATATTGCTCACATAAGCCCACTCCTTAACAAGATGAGCTTTGTTGTAACCCGCCCCATCCACAATAAGATGAATTTTTTGATGATAGTCAGGATAAGACTTTCTTATTTCATTGAAAAAACAGCAAATATTGTAGTCATTGATGGTTTGATATTCCTGGAACACGGTACGACCAATAGCATTCAGGTTGAGGGCACCCAATAGATTCAGGCGAGTCCGGCTTCCTGTTGTTTTGACTGTTTTTTTCTCGCCTTTTCGCATCCAGCCATAACCGAGTTTGGTGCCTTGAGTCGGGTGAACAGCGTCAAGAAAAAGGATGGGTTCGTCTTTCGCTGTGACTTTAAGATTCTCATAATATTCAATAAATTGTCGCTGTTTTTCTGCGTCGAATTTATGAGGGACGCCACAAGGTTTTTTATAAGAAAAACCCTGACGGTGTAGCCATTTATTCATGCCGGGAATGCTAAAGGTAATCTTCCAGAGCTGAGCAACATAGGCCACGATTTCATGGGTGTGATGGAAAAGATGTTGAGATAAATGATTGATTAAAAAATCAGTTTGTTCTCGGGAAAGCAAACTATCAGACCCTCCATTGTCAGATTTAAGTTTACCTTGATTAAGGTAATCACTGATATGGCGGTCAACGGTGGTCTGATGGAGTCGCAATGCCTGGGCGATCATCACAGAACTCCACCCTTCAGAAGCCAGAAGGATAGCTTTTATTCTGTCTCGTACCTGACCATCACGAGTGGTGTCGTGAAGACGTTCAAGTTTGACTTTTTGTTCTGATGTAATAAATATTTTCATAGCGAGGATAATGATCTCCATTTCGGATAAAATCAAGCATCTTCAATGATTACGGGTATATTTATATTCAACTTTATAGAAGGTCATATATGAGTCAAATCACCCCTCAGTTAACAAATATGTGGGATAAAAGTCATGAATCATGGTTTGTAAAAGATAAGAAGCTTCGTTTTATATATGCCAATAAAGAATTTATTAAATTAAGTAAGTTACCTGAAGACTTTAATATCATGGGATATACTGTTAAAGAATTACCTACTCCATTTAATTATCTTGCTCACCTTTTTGAAGAGCATGATCGTAAAGTCTTACAGTCTATGCAACGAATATCGTCTATTATTGGGGTTCATATTAAAAGCAATGGTCAACAACTTAATCCTTGTCTCTGTGAAAAATACCCATTAATGGATGAAAAGAATCAATGTATTGGAATAATTTGTCACATTAAAGGAGTAAGTAACTTTTCAGTACATCATTATATTAAAAACGATACAACTATATCTGTTAAGCTTAAGCCACCTAATAATATGCTGACAGAAAAAGAATGGATAGTAATCTTTTTATTTTTCCGTGGAGTTAGTAATCAATGTATCGCTAATGAAATGAAAATTTCGTGTCGTACTTTGGAAAAGTATTTCCAAAGTATCTATGATAAATTATCAATCGGATCAATGATTGAATTGAAACTGTTTTGCGAAGAAAATCATTATGATCTCTATATTCCACAAAAATACTTTAAATCTATCAATCATTTTTTTCTGGATTAAGAGTGATCACTGGGAGCCTTAATAGATTGCGATTTCGTGATATGCTTGCCGTTTTTTCCCAGATTTTAAAACCGTGGTGATAGATGAAAAGCGGTTTTTATTAACACTGATTTTATCATTTTTAGATAAAACGTATTTAATCCTGCGTGAATGAATAAAAATTTTTTAATCCCTTGTTTTCAGATGGCACGAAAAGCGACAATTCATATTATTTAATCTGAGAAGTCGAGATTTACTAAATAAAGAGTCTTTAAACCGAAAGGTTAAAGGCAGTGAAAGTTTTCTCATTGATAATCAAAATGCTAAAAGCCAATAATCTGAACCGGATATTTTAATATCCGGTTCTTTTTAATCAAGAGGGGTTAACCGGAATCACACTTTCTGTTGGGTAACATCCCAATACCTTTAATGAATGAGTGATTTTCGCCAATGCTTTCAGGACGTGTTGCATATTGATTGAACGAATATTAGCTTGGACATCAATATAAAACATCTCTTCCCACGGATTTCCATTAATCGGGCGAGATTCCAGTTTACTCATAATAATATTATATTTTTTCAGCACCATTAGCGCATCTACCAGCGCTCCTGCCTGCTGTCCGGTTGCCATAATAAATGTCGTTTTGGCCGGTACTTGTTCTGCAACTTCAATAGGCTGACGGGCAACAATGATGAAACGAGTAATATTATGTGATTGATTTGCTAGATTCTGTGCCAGAACCTGTAACTGATAAAGTGCGCCGCCCGCTTCACTCCCTAAGGCTGCAATTTCTGGCGAATTCTGTTCGGCGACTTTTTGCATCGCTGCGGCAGTACTTTCGCAATATGTAATTTTCCAATGTGGGAATTGATTAATATATTGGCTACATTGTTGGAATGGTTGAGGGTGACTGTAAACCGTTTTGATCTCCGATAGCGTTGTGTCTGTTGCAATGAGTAGGCAATGGTCAATAGGAATGGTGATTTCTCCCACAATTGACAAATTGGTATGTTGCAACAAGTCATAAACATCATTGATGGAACCAGAGCTGGTATTTTCAATGGGTAACATTCCGTAATCCGCCTGGCCTGTTTCAACCAGGGAGAAGATATCCTGGAACTTGTGGCAGCTACATTCAATTAATTGATTGAAATGGCGTGCCGCATATTGGCGAGCTGCGATATGAGAATAGGAACCTCTAGGGCCGAGGAATGCAATACGCGCTGAATCTTGGGGTGTTTGATTTAGGTGTTGCTGCAATAATGCTTGTTGAGTAAGTACAGAATCTTCGATGATCGTTTGAAAGAGACGAGTGATATAAAAGCCATCAAGCCCGTAGTTTTTTCCTGTTTTAACGAGGACATCTAATAGTTCTCGTTCGCGATCCTTGTCTCTGATAGGGCGATTATCCTGTAACTTAGTTTGTGCAATATCAAAAGCTAATTGGCGACGCTCTGCTAATAGAATCAGTAACTTTAAATCGAGTTCGCTGACTTTTTCCCGTATTTTCAGCAAATTATTTTGATCCATAAATGGGTTCCTAATGGGTTATTCACATTCTGATAATAATAGGTTTGTAATGGACAGAAAAAAGCCTCCCGATGGGGAGGCTTGCTGTTCGTCTTCTCGTTCTTTTTCCAACGACGAAAGCCTCCCTTAGGGGAAGGTAAAAAAGAAAGAAAGGAAAAACAGGCTTGTATTCATCATATTCTCATATTCATAGTTTGTATGACCGCCTTTGCCCAATCGGGCGAAACTTCCCATTTCATCAGCAGCCGTCCGCACTGGACAAGGGTTTAAGTGGTTTTCGTTAATTAACCTTATGTTGTTGTTTCTGTCAACAAAAAACGCGTCCAAATTGGACGCGTTAGAGGTAATTCATTGTTATTTTATTGTGATATTTCTGGTTCTGTTTCTAGGTTAAGGTTTAATTCTTTAACACTGTTGTCAGTACGGCGTGCTTCCCCCTTATGCTGTACTTTATTCAATTGGCGCTCCAGTTTTGTTAATAATTCATTGATAGCAATATACATATCTTCATGCTTTGCACCGGCAACTAACATACCATTTGGTATACTTATAGTTGCATCAGCCCTAAAAATTTGAGGCCCTTTTGATAGAATAATATGAGGATTTATCAGATTTACTTGCCATTTATTTAGTTTGCTTAGACGTTTTTCTACGTGGTTGCGAATTGCCGGGGTAATCTCCATTTGTTTACTGGTAATATTCACTATCATATAGTTACCTCTCATTATTGATTATCCACCTTCAATAATTTCAGCATACATTTCTTTTTCATGAAAAAGGTGATCTAAATCACTATTTAGTCAGGCATGAGGCAACTAGTTGAAGTAATTGTGATTAGTGGTAAAAATACGAAGAATATCTATTGCAGGATTGAAGCTAATGAGACACTATTGACAAGTTGAGTCTTTTATTCTCCTAATTGATAAGCGGTCTTTTTGAGATTTGACAAGTAAAAATAAAACAGCGGTGCTAACCGCTGTTTTATCGTCTGCTTTTTTATACAGGATTAGCAGCAATGAGTTTCGCTACTTTATCTGCCTGAGCTATTAAACCCAAATGTGTATAAGCTTTTTCCATGTAAGGCAGTGCCTTGAGAGTTGACTGTGTATCAGGGTAATCCTGTAACATTTGTTCAACTCGATTTACCACCGCGACATAAGCGCCACGTTTGTTATAATATTCCACAACAGAAAGTTCATACTTTGCCAGACGCTCTTTGATAAACATTAAACGCTTAATAGCATCGGCAGTATATAGGCTGTTAGGATGATAGCGGACTAATTGGCTAAAATCCTTGAATGCTACCCTGGCGTGTTCAGGATCACGATCTGAGCGGTCAATGCCGAAGAAACTTTGCAATAGAGTATAATCTAAAGCTTGTGAAGTTAACCCACGCATGTACAGAACATAATCGATGTTGGGGTGAGTTGGATTCAAGCGTATGAAGCGGTCAATGGACGCGAGGGCCATTGGCAAGTCAGAGGATTTATAATAAGCATAAATCAGATCGAGTTGTACTTGCTGCGAATAGGGGCCAAATGGATAGCGATTATCGAGGGTTTCCAATTGCTTGATCGCATCTCCATAGCTACCCTTTTGCAGCTTTTCCTGACCCTTAGAGTAAATTTCCGCAGGTGGGCTGTCGGGGACAGCATTTTTATTACCAGAGCACCCGGAAAGTACCAGGCTCAATGTGGCGGCAGCCACCAGATATTTCATGCGTATCATCACGTGTTGATTATCCTCTGAGTGTTTTTCTGGGAGACTATCCATGAAGCTCCCGGCAAAAGATCGAGTTACAATAGCACACTATATTAAATTAAACGGCTCTGCCGTCAAAACTCAACGTAAGTGTAGAAACAATATATGGCACAACAAATACGACTTAATACAACAGTCGCCGAATCTCAGCTCGGTCAACGTTTAGATCAGGCTTTGGCTGAATTGTTCCCTGATTATTCAAGATCACGCATAAAAGATTGGATCTTGGATGACAGAGTTCAGGTTAATGGCAAATTAATCAATAAGCCAAAAGAAAAAGTGCTGGGAGGTGAAGAAATTGTCATTGATGCCATCATTGAAGAAGATGCGCGTTGGGAACCTCAGGATATTGCGTTAAATATTGTCTATGAAGATGATGACATTCTGGTGATAAACAAATCGCGTGATTTGGTTGTCCATCCGGGAGCAGGGAATCCAGATGGTACGGTATTGAATGCGCTGTTATATCGTTATCCTGAAATCGCCGATGTTCCTCGGGCGGGCATTGTTCACCGTCTTGATAAAGATACGACAGGGCTGATGGTTATTGCTAAAACGGTTCCTGCTCAAACGCGTTTAGTCGAATCGCTCCAACTACGCGAAATTACCCGTGAATATGAAGCGGTGGCGATAGGTCGTATGACGGCTGGCGGAATGGTTGAAGAGCCAATTTCTCGTCATCCAACAAAACGAACACATATGGCAGTACATCCAATGGGAAAACCGGCTGTTACTCATTATCGGGTAATGGAACATTTTAGAGCACATACTCGTCTGCGCCTGAGACTGGAAACCGGCAGAACACACCAGATACGTGTTCACATGGCTCATATCAGTCACCCGCTAGTAGGCGATCCTTTGTATGGCGGTCGCCCTCGTCCTTTGAAAGGGGCTTCTGATGAATTCCGTGAGGTAATGCGTAACTTTGATCGTCAGGCATTACATGCCACGATGCTGCGTCTTTATCATCCGATAACCGGCATTGAAATGGAATGGCATGCTGAATTACCTGACGATATGGTGATGCTGATTAAGGCATTAAAAGCAGATGCAGAAGCGTTTAAAGACGAAATGGATTGGTAAATGACCGCGCTTATTTTTCCAAACTGGCCACAACCGACGACAGTGAAAGCCTGTAGTTCTACCCGCTTAGGGGGAATGAGTTTATCACCTTACGATAGCCTGAATCTGGGTAAGCATGTGGGTGATAAACCTGATGTTGTTGAACAAAACAGGCATATTTTAGCGAAAATGGCAGAACTGCCTCAGCAACCAGTCTGGTTAGAACAGGTTCATGGCACACGTGTTGTGAGACTCAATGGTCAGCCACTGGAAGATAATAGAGCTGATGCTGTTTATACCAATATTCCTGGGCAGGTTTGTGCTGTGATGACAGCAGATTGCCTGCCTGTACTATTTTGCAGTTCGGCTGGTGATGAGGTTGCGGCTGCCCATGCGGGGTGGCGAGGTTTATGCGCTGGCGTATTGGAAAACACTATCGCTCAATTTAAAGCTAAACCTAATCAAATCCAAGCTTGGTTAGGGCCGGCAATTGGCGCGAAAAAATTCGAAGTTGGCAATGAAGTTTTGCAAGCGTTCACTATCCAGCATGCTGATTTGAGTCGAGCTTTTATACCTTTTGGCGAAAAGTATTTAGCAGATATCTATTTGTTGGCAAAGTTAAAATTGCAATCTGCTGGTGTGAAGGCGATTTTTGGCGGGGATGAATGTACTGTCACTAATAAAGAGAAATTTTTCTCTTATCGTCGTGATGGGATCACCGGACGTATGGCAACTTTAATCTGGCTGATATAACCTATCCCGTAGGGCGATCCGTTGGCGCATAAGAGAATATCTCACAATTTGCTTTTCAGAATAACCTTGAATATTTGAGGAATGGCCTCATTTAATCTCCAGTAGCAACATTCTGAACAGTATTGGAGGTGTTATGCGTCTGGATCGTCTTACTAATAAATTCCAGCTTGCTCTCGCTGACGCCCAGTCCTTTGCACTTGGGCGTGATAATCAGTTCATCGAACCAATTCACTTAATGAGTTCACTGTTAAAGCAAGAGGGTGGCTCTATTCGCCCATTATTAACATCAATTGGAATCGATGTGGGCCGTTTCAGCAATCAGCTTGAGCTGGCTTTAGAACGTTTGCCGTGGGTACAGGGTATTGGTGGTGATGTACAACCATCCAATGACTTAGTTCGTCATTTAAATCTGTGCGACAAACTAGCACAAAAAGCCGGGGATAACTTTATCTCCTCTGAATTATTTGTTCTGGCAGCCTTGGAAGAACGTGGCACATTAAGTGACATATTGAAAGCTGTTGGCGCAACAAAAGAAAAAATCACTAAGGCAATAGAACAAATGCGTGGTGGTGAAAAAGTTGATAATCAGGGAGCGGAAGATCAACGCCAAGCCCTGAAAAAATATACTATTGATCTAACTGAACGTGCTGAACAAGGCAAACTTGATCCGGTGATTGGCCGTGATGAAGAAATTCGCCGCACTATTCAGGTATTACAACGCCGTACCAAAAATAACCCGGTCTTAATTGGTGAACCCGGAGTTGGTAAAACAGCTATTGTTGAAGGGCTTGCTCAACGGATTATTAATGGTGAAGTTCCTGAGGGGCTTAAAAATAAACGCGTCCTTTCTCTAGATATGGGGGCGCTGTTAGCAGGGGCTAAATATCGTGGTGAATTCGAAGAACGTTTGAAAGGCGTGCTGAATGACCTTGCTAAACAGGAAGGCAATGTCATTCTATTTATTGACGAATTGCATACTATGGTTGGCGCGGGTAAGGCTGATGGGGCAATGGATGCCGGCAACATGTTAAAACCAGCCTTGGCCCGCGGTGAACTTCACTGTGTTGGTGCAACAACACTGGATGAATATCGTCAATACATTGAAAAAGATGCAGCGCTGGAACGCCGTTTCCAAAAAGTCTATGTTGCAGAGCCTTCCGTAGAGGACACTATCGCTATTTTGCGCGGTCTGAAAGAACGTTATGAATTACATCATCATGTACAAATTACCGACCCTGCAATTGTCGCGGCAGCAACATTATCTCACCGTTATATCTCAGACCGTATGTTGCCGGATAAAGCTATCGACTTGATCGATGAAGCGGGTGCCAGCTTACGTATGCAAATGGATTCAAAACCGGAAGCATTGGACCGCCTGGAACGCCGGGTTATTCAATTGAAGTTGGAACAGCAGGCGCTGAAAAAAGAGTCTGATGACGCCAGTAAAAAACGGCTTGCAATGCTTAATGAAGAGCTGATCGTAAAAGAACGCGAATATTCTGAACTGGAAGAAGAGTGGAAAGCTGAGAAAGCAGCACTAACGGGTACTCAGCACATAAAAGCAGAATTGGAAAGTGCTCGTATCAGCCTGGAACAGGCACGTCGCAGTGGTGATTTAGCGAAGATGTCTGAAATTCAATATGGCAAAATACCTGGATTGGAAAAGCAGCTTGCCGCAGCTACACAAGCTGAAAGTAAGCATATGAAACTGCTTCGTAACAAAGTTACCGATGCGGAAATTGCAGAAATTCTTGCCCGTTGGACAGGTATTCCTGTTGCCAGAATGCTTGAGAGTGAAAAAGATAAACTGTTACGCATGGAGCAAGAGCTGCATAAACGTGTCATTGGTCAGGATGAGGCAGTCAATGCAGTATCTAATGCGATCCTCCGTAGCCGTGCTGGATTAGCTGATCCAAATCGTCCGATTGGCTCATTCCTGTTCCTTGGTCCAACCGGTGTTGGTAAAACTGAGTTGTGCAAGACGTTAGCGAATTTCCTGTTTGACAGCGATGATGCAATGGTGCGTATCGATATGTCTGAATTTATGGAAAAACATACCGTATCAAGGTTGGTAGGGGCACCGCCAGGGTATGTTGGTTATGAAGAAGGTGGTTATCTAACAGAAGCTGTTCGTCGTCGGCCTTACTCCGTTATTCTGCTGGATGAAGTGGAAAAAGCGCACTCGGATGTATTCAATATCTTGTTGCAGGTACTGGATGATGGCCGGTTGACTGATGGGCAAGGTCGTACTGTTGATTTCCGTAACACGGTTGTCATCATGACATCTAATCTTGGGTCCGACATGATCCAGGAACGTTTTGGTGATCTGAATTATGGTGAAATGAAAGATATGGTGATGGGAATTGTTAGCCATCATTTCAGACCTGAATTTATTAACCGTATTGATGAAGCTGTTGTGTTCCACCCATTAGGGCGTGGGCATTTATCAGCGATTGCAGATATCCAATTGCAACGTTTGTACAAACGTCTGGAAGAACGTGGTTATCAGGTGACGATTACTCAGCAAGCATTGGATATGTTGGCGGAAGCTGGGTTCGATCCTGTTTACGGTGCACGGCCATTGAAGCGAGCTATTCAGCAGGAGATCGAAAACCCATTAGCTCAAAAGATACTTTCCGGCCAACTATTGCCAGGAAAACCAGTTACTCTGGATGTGGAAAATAGCCATATCGTCGCAAAGCAATAACTTTATATTTAATGAAAGAGAAAAGTTAACGAGATAAGGGGCAGGAAACTGCCTCTTTTTTTATCACTTTGCGCATTAAATCGCAATTTAGTACTGTTTTTGCTTAATTGGTGTTCGGATGAATTCTTTTTGTAATTAAACGCTTGCCAGCGTCAAAGAATTCCCTATAATGCGCCACCACTGACCGACACAACGCTGATAAACATTGTGAGGTCGGGCAGAGAACCAGCCAATAAGCGCTTGACTCTGCGGGCGAAAAGCGTAGTATACGCAGCCCGGCTGAACGAG
>NZ_RCWC01000005.1 GCF_018448935.1 Photorhabdus noenieputensis
TTTTTGAAAGGTAATCGACGTATTGCAACACGCTATGAAAAAACAGCACGAAACTATCTGTCGATGGTGAAATTAGGCTGTATTCGACTCTTTTGCCGGAGATTATATAATTAAGGGACACTACCTAGTGCGTAGAATAGGTGGGTTTTACAGAGTCTTATATCAAATTAAATACAGCTATTTTACTTTCGTGCTCTGTTTAAAAAAGCCGTAGTATGATTGACCGGGTGTAATCCTCCATCAAATTCAAGTCCCAGTTCTTGAGGCGTAATATCTGTACTTGGCCAGATGAACATCCCTCCTTCATATAAACGCCTTAGATCTAATTCATTTAACTTGTTAAATAAGGCATCTTTATATTTATTGTAATGAACTCTATTTAGCCAATAAGTAAATGAACTTGAAATAATATCAGCAATTTGTAATTGCTTATGATTTTCTGATTTTGCGAAAATTAACTCTTTTACTTTTAGAGGTAATTTAAACCTTCTTTTATCATATCCAAGTTCTATCTCTGACTGGGTGTTATCCATAAGAAGCCTAAATGTTTCTTTTTTAGATTCAATCGCTTTTGAGTCATCATGAATTATATTAAACCCATCATGATATATTTCCCCCCATAAAACAGAATGAGAAAACAAAGCAGGAATAGCAGGATCTAATGCTGTTTTATCCACCGTACAAAGTACGTTTCTAACAATATGCCGTGTTCTCATTATTTCGGATATAAAATATCGCAATTCTACATCCGAACATTTCTCATATAGCCTTTGAATGTTTGAATAAAAATCAATTATATTTTTCTCTGTTTTTTCCTGTATCATTTTAATGAATGATATATACATTTCATCTACATGTTCTTTTTCAAAAAAATTTGAAAATATAATAAAAAATACGTTTGAGTAAGAGATATTTAGTCCATTTTTGTGTAGGTCTCTACCCTCTGCATGCCATTGGCTTTCTATTAATATATCTACAATTTTACTAACAACCATAAAGGGTTTGTTAAATATAGAAATCTTGACATTATTAGGGTTAATTAAATGATTGCTCATTAGATTAATTATACTATCTTGTCCATTGGTACTCTTTCTGAGTCGTTTAAAATGAGCCTCTGTAGTAAAATTGCTTTGAATGATACTAATTAGTTCATTTGATTGTTCATCATCAAAATTACACGAAGCTAATACAAATACTGGCTGTTCACTGTCTGTAAGATTATGACCTGTATTTCCTGATTCATCAAAATATATATTTGTAAAATTATTTATTTTCACATTAACACCACGTTATTTAATAAAAACACTGCATATAATAAAGTATGGCAAATTAGACCAATAAGTACAATTTATTTGTATAAATCGATAAATATTATCTTTTGCCATATTATAGAAATATAAATTTCCTGATGGATGAGATTATTCATCTTTTGGTATTAAAATTCGCTTACCAATCCATGTCATCACAGGCACAGCCATTGAATTTCCGATTGCCCGGTAACGGTGACCATCAGGACAATCAGCCGAAGCCTTGCCATTCCACGGAATTTGGGTGTGATTGTCGGGAAAACCCTGTAGTCTTTCGCATTCCACTGGTGTTAAACGACGCACAGCCCCATGAATTGCTATTAGGTCAGTAGCGCTTTTATTATCTCTGGAGCGCAGTGTTGATGAAATATCATCTGTCCGGTATTCACCAAACGAAAGCAACCGATACGTAGATACCAATCCACTGCCTCTCTGAGAAAATATCTCCTGATTGCTCATGCCAATACCGCCTGAGTTTAATGTCGGATGCGGGTTTAACCCTGAATCCCAGTGACTACCGATAACAACACGGCTTCCAGCATTTTTGGTAATTGCTTTCCTCTCCGTTCCGCGCGATTCAAAATGCCGACGCACGCTGCTTGGCTCAAAAAGTATTTTTGCGGGACAGATGTCTGTTCTAGCACTTGCGACAACAAACACACGGCGACGTCGTTGGGCCACTCCGAAATATTGAGCGTCCAGCACCCGCCACGCAACAGCTCTTTGTGGTCCAGACACATAACCTGAGTTCGTCCATTTCTTCCTTGACGGCTGCAATGGTTCATCTTCTCCGGTAAGTCCCGCAAGAAAACAACCAAAGGCATTATCCTTACTGGATAGAACTCCGGGGACATTTTCCCAGACGATAATTGAAGGCTGTTCGCCGTTTGCTGCTCTGACTGAATCAATGACATTTGCCAACTCCACGAATGATAATGTTAGTTTTCCCCGCTCATCGTCCAACCCATTACGCCGACCTGCAATGCTGAACGCCTGACAGGGTGTACCACCAACCAGAATATCCGGCGCATCGGCCTGATTTTCGGTAATCATGGCGGGGATTTCAGTCATATCCCCCAGATTTCGGACATAAGGCCAGTGATATTGCAGTACCGCGCTGGGGAATTTCTCAATTTCACTGAACCATGCCGGAGACATACCCAGCGGTTCCCATGCCACACTGGCTGCTTCAATACCGGAACAAACCGAACCGAAACGCATATTCACGATAGGTTTTTCCTCATTTCACCAATATTCTTAATCCGTTGCCACAGCAAATCGCGACGTGCTTCTTTCTGACATTCCCTCTCTATCGGAATAAAACTGCCATCCGTCCATAACTTGAACGACTGTTCACCTATGTTGATTTTTCCTCCGATGATTAATGACTTCGCCATAGCCCGGCTAAAATCCATGCCAATTGAATCCGCATAATCAATAACTTTTTCCACTAACAGATCACCGCCTCTGGCCGTACTGTCACACCCCGTACAGTTATTGACAGAACTCCAAGAGGCGGCAGAGCCGCCAGAAAACCCCAAACCCACGCCTTTAACATCAGCGTTAAATTTAGGAACAATGTTCCATTTAACAGTACGGGTAATAAAAGAAGAGGAGTCGCCCAAGCGGGGCGAGTAGACACCGGAAATACGCAACACATTTTCGCCGTAAGCATTGCCTTGTTCGGTGATTTCATAGGACAACCGCACGGTTAAATCTTTTCGTGCAACCAGAGGCCCACCTTGGAACTCGGTATAGGCGAACCAGTCCCCCACATCCGCAGCAAATCGAACATTATCCATATCTACATCAGACAAGATTTGCTCATCACCACTCAAACGACGCAATTCGCGCCAGACGGAAACGGGCGCACCACCGATCTGCTGAAACTGCCGGATACGCCAACGACTGGCCCAGGCAGAGACAGAGCGTGACATATCCTTAAGAAGTTGGCCTGTTTCCCCATCCTTTTCACCATCCAGCGCGTAACCGTCAATATTCTTGGAAATGTACTTAGCGATATAGCCCGTAGCCGAACCTTTCGCCTTATCGATGGGCTTCACATGGAATCGTGCTTTTAGTGCTTTCTGCCCCTGTAATTCTTCTGAATCTTCCAACCGGGCGTAATAACACATGATGTCACGCATTTCATCGACATGTTCAGGACGCATAAACAGCAACATATGCCAATGCGGCGTACCATCATGGTGGGGTTCAACTACACGAAAACCGAAAGCGCTGATCCCCGCACGGGAATAAGCCGCCCTGATTTTCGCCCAGACGTTGCACAGATATTTTTGTGTATCACGGGGACTGGCCCCGTTCCAATTTGAAACAAAGCCACCGACACTGTGGACAGCGTGATATTTTGATGGCGCGGTGATGGTATAAAACTCACCGACATAGCCGAGTTCGTCAGCCAGATTTTCAAAACCGCGCATTCTCACCATCAATTCACTACGGCGGATAGCAGGATTAGCCACACTACCGAGTACCATATCTTCCAGCGGCACCCTGTCGCCCTGTTCATTCTCAACATCAAACTGTTTGATAAAATCCCAATTACGGCGCTTCTGCTCTAACCATTCACGCAGCGTACTACGGGAAACATAGGGAGAGGCTGATTTCTGCACTTGACCTACCGCAATAGCCATATGCTCAGCACGAATATCACGCATTCTTTTCAAGCGGGCATACCACCATTTATCCGACATCATGCGCAGGAGGCCGGCACACAATTGATCGACTGTGGCACCTTCCCTGCCTTTGGTGAACTGCTGCCAGTAAGGAGCTGTTGTGCCGGCTTGTTGAGTCAGTTTTGCCAGTAACTCATAGATACGGATCAAACGTTCTCTGGCGTCTTGTTCGCTCACAGGTTGTTGATTGACATACTGAGCCGATGTATTTTCGTAGTTCTCGGCCATAAAATGGGAAATTCCCCAGGCAAGCTGTTTGATATCCTTACGCTCCAACGTAACCAATCGCTCTAACTGCTCAATAAAGGGGAACGGGGTAACGCCGGATACCTGATGCTTGAATTGATAGCGTTCAGTGACTTTATTCAGCCGTGGTAATACGTTCTCGCCAAACTGACGCAAAAACGTATTAGCACGACGGCGATCACCCCCCGATTGGGTAAATATTTTTTTGTACCGGGTAGCAAAATAGAGCGCCAAAAAATCGGGCATATCACCGATAATTTTATGACGCCAGTCATAATCATCAGGGTTTACCTGCCACATGATCTGTTCAGCTAACGTTGACTCGCCGGGCAAACCGGGCTTGAACATCTCATATTGCAGGCGTTTTGACTGCTGGTAATCGCTGTTGTGCTCCTGCAACAAGTCGATTAACTCACTCATGCACTCGCCTCTAGCGTCGCAATAATTTCTATTACTGGCTGACGATTGCCATTGGCGGCAATGGTGCGGGGTGCTTCGATTTCATGGATAGTGAACCCCAGATCAGCATAAAGTTCTTTGGCTTCAATGGAGTTGGACACGGTGACCGGAACGCCCAATAACTCATTGAGCTGTTTCAGAGAAGTCGCTAGCTCCTGATGATCATGATGAAGAAAGCCATTTTTGCAATACTGCGTGAAATTAACGCCGTTGGTGAAATAAGGCGGATCGCAATAAACCACATCCCCAAAATCAACCATTTTCAGTATTTCGCGCCAATCGGCGCAATGAATAGAGGCAATCTTAGATTTCGCAGCAAACGCCAATATTTCTACTTCGGGAAAGTAAGGTTTTTTACCGTTCCCAAAAGGCACATTGAATTCACCTTTTGAGTTATAACGACACAGGCCATTAAAGCAATGCCGGTTTAGAAATAAAAATACCGATGCGTGCCATATCTGTGATTTATATTTTTTATCATCAGAACTAAATAAAGCTCTCAGACAATAAAACCCATGCTCGCTATTAAAATACGAAAACCAGTCTTGCGCAGAATTTATAAACCCATCACAATTCACTTTGATACACTGATACATATCAATTAAATCGCTGTTAGCATCTGCAATTAAATACGCATCATATTGCGTATTCATCATTACAGAACATGAACCTGCGAACGGTTCAACCAACCGTTGACCTGCTGGCAGATGGGGCAGCAATTTATCCATAATGCGAATTTTAGAACCTGCCCATTTCAAGATAGTTTTATTCACCAATTCATATACTCCGATAATGCTTCTGTTTCAGTTCAAAAACTTCCTGACATGCGACGCAGCAGATAACTCCAACGATACTCATCCGGCGTTCTACGGGGATAGGTTGGCCGCACTCTTCACATTCAAACGCAGAGACACCGACGGAGCGGTTTACATGCTCTGATATTCTGCGCTCTAACGTTTTCTCAGCATGTTGGCAAGCACGGTCGATTTCCCTAGACACTCTCCAGCTCCCGTGCTTCGAGTTCTATTTTCTCGGCTTCACTGTTCAACAATGCAGATGACGCGGCGTAATCCAATTTCTTTGCCACAATATGCGCCGCGATTTTTAACAGACGTGAAGAAGAACGCTCGGCTAATATCTTGCGTTCGTCTTCTCTATTTCTTTTAATTAATTGCTCTATATTCATTTTTTATTTCCTATTTTTAGGCAATAAAAACCCCTGCGAATTTACACATTAATTTCTTAGATTATGCTTTAAATTAATATTGGGTTGATTTTGGCAATGCCAATTTATCTGGCAATATAGATGCCACAGCCCGAAGTTGATTAATTGCCAGTATTAATGATCGCCGTCCCTCTATTGTTAATTCCTTAAACTTGACGTGATAACGCTCTTTATCAAAACCTGCCAAGTGAAAAATCAAATGCAAAACCCGTTCATTGTTTCTAACGCGGTTATTTGTACGATCGCGCATAGTTTCAATGAAATCGTCCAATTTGTTATTATTTTCTTTATCATCGAAAAAATACCGATTACGCGCCTCAGAGGCTTTATTGAGACCATCGATTTTTTCATCCAGTGTTAAGACAACAGCACGGCACGGCTCTGTATTTGCCATTTTGTCACCTGTAAATAAAAACTAATAACGGGGTTAATATCACAGTTGCCAAACCAATTACCGAAACTACAAAATATCTGTAATGATCCATCTTTTTGAAATCATCACCCGTTAATTTATATTTATGCAGAATTTTCGTTAACTCGTTCATTTATTTTTCTCCCGTAAAGCTGCCTTGCAAAACTGATAGCCTGCTTTTTTGAATCGAATCGGCCATAAGAATATTCACCATCACTGACCTGATATTGGGTAATCTGAACTATGGCGTTCTTGCGTAAAGGTCGAATAAGTAATTTTCCAAATTTTACCCGTCCCTTTCTATATTCCTCTAGTGCCGGTATTTGAGTCATTGCACTCACCTTACAATCCAACCCACAATAACCACGCATCACGTAATTCTTTAGGACGGTTCAAATATGCGTCACGCATTCCTCTATTAAACTCAGGTAAATAAACCCAGTTTTCTCCACGAGTTTTTACTCCCTCTGGTGCCTCTGGTATCTGCCACGGAATAATTGGTAATTTACTCTTGTCAATCATTCCCTTAACAGCACTCGGAGTTTTGCCTATCAGTTCAGCAAACTTCTGATAGGGCACTGCATCAACTGGATAATAAACCTGCATGTACCCATCTGAATTTTTTTCCATCACTCATCAATTTCCTTTCTATAACACTCAGTAGTGGTCAATTAAGAACCTCGTAATTTCCCAACTCGTTTGCTAATCTGGCTAGCTCAAACGCCTATAGTTGCTTCTAAGGGCATCTTTAGGGGTTTTTACGCTTTAAAAGGTCTTAAATGTGGAACCTTTTGAGGGAGTTTAGTCTTAGAAATGGAACCTGTCAACTATGGACATGTCACAAAAAATTCGGGCTATACGTAAGGCCGAAGGACTTACACAGATGAAGTTTAGTGAATTAACAGGCATTGCCTTAAGCACTCTAAAAAACTACGAAGGTGAGCACACCGCGCCTGGATTAAGTACCGTCCTACAAATTACCAATCACCCCAAATTTGAAAAATACACACTCTGGCTAATGACGGGAAAGATTGCCCCAGAATCTGGGCAAATTAGCCCAACCCTCTCCCCTGATGGTGTAGACATCAAAACGTCACACCACTCAGACCGGAAAACTGGCTAACACTACATGAGGAATTAATCGACTGGATCGACAGTCAATCAATTTGTTGCATCGGAGGGCTTCACTATGCCAATTAAGAAGCTCGATGATGGTCGTTATATGGTGGACATTAGACCTCTTGGGCGACAAGGAAATCGCATCAGGAGAACATTCAACAAGAAGACAGAAGCTATTGCCTTCGAACGTCATTCAATGGCAAATGCTCAAAAACTCAGTGCAAGGACTAATAGACGAGACCTTAGCGATTTACTGAACTTATGGTGGCTATATCACGGACAAACCGCAGAGAACGGCACTATAGAAAAACGACAACTGATGAAGACAATCAGGCAGTTAAATGATCCATCGATAAACCGTCTCAACAAGCATGTTTTACTGGAACACCGCAGTAATCGCCTGGCTGATGGGATCAAAGCGTCAACGATAAATCGGGATATGTATCGTCTATCAGGAATGATAACGACATTGCAAAAACTTGAAGTTTTTAGCGGGAGCAACCCACTGAATGGATTACCCCCGTTAAAGGAAAAACAGCCAGAAATGACCTTTTTAACAAAAGAAGAGGTCAAAACTCTGTTATCAGTACTATCAGGGGATGAAAGAAAAATTGCGCTGCTATGTCTCAGCACGGGTGCTAGATGGGGAGAAGCATCAACCTTAAAAAGCGCCCAAGTAAAGAGTTGTCGAGTGACATTTTTAAAAACCAAAAATGGCAAGCAAAGAGCTATTCCGATATCAAAAGAGTTAGAAAAGGAAATCAAACAGAAGTCAGGGGAATTATTTGACGTTGATTACGAAAGCTTTCGTACAAAGTTAAAATCAATAAAACCTGATTTACCAGAAGGACAAGCAACGCACGTTCTACGCCACACATTCGCGAGTCATTTTGTGATGAAAGGTGGAAACATTGTTGCACTGCAACAAATACTCGGTCATGCCAATATACAACAAACTATGGCGTATGCTCATCTGGCACCCGACTATTTGCAATTTGCAATCACGTTAAACCCACTGAATGGCGGCATGGAAATTTAGCAATCATAAGCAACCGTAGCACTCAAAAGTGTCCACACTAGTGTCCACACTTGAAAATTTCCACGCTACTTACAGTTGCTTGTAAAACTTTTATCTGGTTGATTTTAAAGTGAATTAATCTTAGCCAGATAAAAAAATCCCGCCATAAGGCGGGGGAAAAGACAGGGATGGTGTCTATGGCAAGGAAAAATTCTCGTTTGCTACTACTTTGTACTACTACTTTGCTGCTATGGGTATTACAAATCAGTTCGGTAACTGGGACATACGCTGCCGATAATGTTGCTCCAATTGTACTTGTTGCTCAGGCGTCAACAGTTGGTACATCTGATGATGGATACGTGCCATTTCTACCTGACGTTCCACATTACATCTGATCATCTTTTCAATTAGGGCTTTTACTGCCACTTCATCAAAATCCTTCGCGATGACCAGCTTACGCATCTCTTCTCGCTCCGTGCGATTCATTGACATCGATGAACGCGGTTGATGTTTCTGCCCTACCAAATCACGCATCTGTTGACGCTGCTGCTCAGTTAAAGTGATACCGCTGAACATATGGTCATTGTCACCAACATCATTATTATTACGATAATGATAGTTTCCTACATTTTTATAATCGCAAGGTGTGCAATTATCGGGTACCGTAGCAGCGTGAATTGTACTTGCTGTTCCAGCTAAAGATGCTGTCGAGTCAAGAACAAACATTGACGCTAAAACTAACGCTGCTATGTTACGCATTAAATAACTCCTCGTTTCCCCGAACGATGCTATTAGGTCCAATGTGGACAACTATACCTACGCGGCTGCAAACTAGCGTCAAAAGCTTGTAAAAGAACGTAAAGTCGTGGAATAGCAAAGTTTGTTATCGTATTTTTGTTCTTGGAGGAAGTAATCGATGCATAAAATCCTATTAGTTGATGATGACCGTGAACTGACATCACTATTAAAAGAATTACTTGAAATGGAAGGATTTAACGTTGTGATCGCTCATGACGGAGAGCAGGCATTAAAATTCCTTGACGATTCGATCGACTTACTGCTACTCGATATTATGATGCCACGTAAAAATGGCATTATGACATTAAAGGAGCTTCGTCTACACCATCAAACTCCAGTCATTATGCTGACAGCACGAGGAAGTGATTTGGATCGTGTTCTGGGACTAGAATTAGGGGCGGATGATTATCTTGCCAAACCATTTAATGATCGTGAGTTAGTCGCGCGTATACGTGCTATTCTTCGCCGCTCAAACTGGAGTGAGCAACAACAAACAGACAATGGCCTACCTACACTTCAGGTCGATAACCTACAACTGAACCCTGGCCGACAGGAAGCCAGCTTTGCTAATCAGATTCTCGATTTAACCGGTACCGAATTTACCTTGCTCTATTTATTAGCTCAACATTTAGGTCAGGTTGTCTCCCGCGAACATTTGAGCCAGGAAGTATTAGGTAAGCGGCTCACCCCATTTGACCGAGCAATTGATATGCATATCTCTAACCTACGCCGTAAATTGCCCGATCGGGAAGATGGACTCGCCTGGTTTAAGACTTTACGTGGCCGAGGATATTTAATGGTTTCCGCGACATGATAAATAGTTTAACGGCACGCATCTTCGCGATTTTCTGGTTTACTCTGGCATTAGTCCTAATGTTGGTATTAATGGTACCGAAGCTGGATTCCAGACAACTAACCTCTCTGCTGGAAAATGAATATCGGCAGGGAGTTATGCTGGAACAACATATCGAAGCAGAATTAGCTCAAGATCCCGCTAACGATTTACTTTGGTGGCGACGTTTATTTCGCGCAATTGAAAAATGGGCACCCCCGGGTCAACGCCTGATACTGGTCACCAGCGAAGGGCGAGTTATTGGTGCACAAAGAAGTGAAATGCAAGTTGTCCGCAACTTTATCGGACAATCAAATAACGCCGATCACCCGAAAAAGAAAAAATATGGCCGCTCTGAAATGCTAGGGCCTTTTTCCATTCGAGATGGAGAAGATCATTATCAACTTTATTTAGTTCGTCCAGCAAATAGCCCACAATCGGATTTTATTAATCTGATGTTTGACCGGCCACTATTATTATTAACTGCCACCATGTTAATCAGTGCGCCACTCCTATTATGGCTGGCATGGAGTTTAGCTAAACCTGCCCGCAAATTAAAAAATGCCGCAGACGATGTTGCTAAAGGTAATTTACGCCAGCATCCAGAGCTGGAAGCCGGCCCACAAGAGTTTCTAGCCGCCGGTAACAGCTTCAACCAAATGATCAGTGTATTGGAAAGAATGGTCACCGCACAACAACGGCTAATTTCCGATATTTCCCATGAACTACGCACACCTCTCACCCGCCTACAGCTTGCAACAGCATTACTTCGCCGCCGTCATGGTGAGAGTAAAGAGCTGGAAAGAATTGAGACAGAAGCCCAACGGCTAGACAGCATGATTAACGATCTGTTAGTACTCTCCCGCAGCCAGCATAAAAATGAACTGTTGAGAGAAAACATCAAAATGACAGATTTATGGAACGATATCCTTGACAATGCCCGCTTCGAAGCTGAACAGATGGATAAAATCCTTGAAGCAACCTTACCACCGAGTTCTTGGGCGATTTACTGCAACCCATTAGCACTTGGCAGTGCTTTTGAAAATATCGTGCGTAATGCCTTACGCTACTCCCACCACCATATTGCGGTCGCATTTCACGCTGATAATCAAGGGATCACCATTACCGTTGATGATGACGGCCCGGGTGTCAACCCAGAAGACCGCGAACACATATTCCGCCCTTTCTACCGTACAGACGAAGCCCGCGATCGGGAATCCGGCGGCACTGGCCTTGGTTTAGCAATTGTTGAAACCGCGATTAACCAGCACCGCGGTTGGGTGCGAGCTAAGGACAGTCCACTCGGCGGCTTACGTTTGGTTATTTGGCTACCGCTTCATGGCCGGTAATACAGATTTCCGCTAACCTTATTCCACAAATTTATTAAATAAATAAATTTTATTTATGCTTGACCCGGCGAGTCTGACGGTTTAACCTCCCCAATTATTCATTAAAAATACTTATCTTTAATTGCTTTTCTATTACAGCGACAAAAGCACTGAAAAATCAGAACAGTAGATAAAATTATAAGATTCGATGGAGTTCTGGGAACCAATAACCTAGTGCGGTAGCTTTGTTATTACCTTATTTATTATTTCAATCATATATCTTACACAATCTATTTAAAAATCTTGTTAAAGTTTCACTTGCCAAATAAAACTTATGAAAATAGATAACATCCTATTAAAAACCAAATGTAATTTATTTTCACAATTTCATTTTTAAGTCATCATCTTAAAAGGCAAAATATGTCCTCACTCAACATTCTCACCGAGAAATTTGATAATAAAACCGCCACCATTGCCATTGTTGGCCTGGGTTATGTTGGTTTACCGTTAATGCTCAGATATAACGACATTGGTTTTAAAGTCATTGGTTTCGATATTGATCAAGAAAAAACAGATAAATTAAATCACGGCCAAAGTTACATTGAACATATTCCCGCAGCCAAAATTAGTCACGCGATAAAGACCGGTTTTGAAGCCACCACGGATTTCACCAAAATCGCGCAATGCGATGCCATTATTCTTTGCGTCCCGACACCGTTAAATAAATACCGTGAACCCGATATCAGTTTCGTGATTAACACCACCGATAGGGTGAAACCGTATTTAAGGGCCGGGCAAGTCCTCTCCTTAGAAAGCACCACCTATCCGGGCACCACGGAAGAAGAGTTACTCCCCCGGGTTGAAGAAAGCGGATTAAAAGTAGGTGAAGATATCTTTCTGGTCTATTCACCCGAACGGGAAGATCCCGGTAACCCCGATTTCGAAACCCGTACCATTCCTAAAGTCATAGGTGGTCATACTGAAAACTGCTTAAAAGCCGGCATCGCCGTTTATCAACACGCGATTGATCAGGTTGTTCCCGTCAGCTCAACCAAAGCCGCCGAGATGACAAAACTCCTGGAGAATATCCATCGGGCGGTCAATATCGGCTTAGTCAATGAAATGAAACTGGTTGCCGATAAAATGGGGATTGATATCCACGAAGTAATTAAAGCGGCGGCAACCAAACCCTTCGGCTTTGTCCCCTATTATCCCGGCCCCGGATTAGGCGGCCACTGTATTCCGATTGATCCTTTCTATTTAACCTGGAAAGCCCGAGAATATGGTATCAATACCCGCTTTATTGAACTCTCCGGTGAAGTCAATTCCTCCATGCCCGATTATGTGGTCACTAAGACTGTATTAGCCCTCAACAAAGCGAATAAATCCATTAATGGCAGCCGCATTTTAATCCTCGGCATCGCCTATAAAAAGAATGTGGATGATATGCGAGAAAGCCCCTCCGTGCATATTATGGAAAAATTAAGAGGATTAGGAGCCAATATTGAATATGCCGATCCGCATGTTCCGGTCTTCCCGAAAATGCGGGAACATCATTTTAATTTAATCAGCCACCCTGTCACTGAAAATAGCCTCAAAGACTTCGACTGCGTTATTTTAGCCACCGATCACGATAAATTTGATTATGAATTAATTATTAATAACGCCAAATTAGTCGTCGATACCCGTGGCAAATACTCTCCCAATCACAAAAACATTATCAAAGCTTAACTTAGGATAAGATTATGCTGAACACTATCAACGACAAAAAGATAAGATTTGCTTTAGTCGGTTGTGGGCGGATTGCCAAAAATCATTTCAATTCTCTGGAAATACATCAAGACACGGCCGAATTAGTGGCCGTCTGTGATAACGATCAAAACGCATTAAATGCGGCGGTAGAAAAAACCGGTGTTCCGGGTTTTAGCGACTTCAATACAATGCTGGATAACATCACCGCCGATATCATTATCCTGACCACCCCCTCCGGCCTGCATCCAGCGCAAGCGATGACCTGCTTTGATAAAGGCTTTCATGTCGTCACCGAAAAGCCGATGGCCACCCGGCTGGCTGAGGGGGAAAACATGGTTAAAGCCGCGGATAAAGCCGGAAAACACCTGTTTGTCGTCAAACAAAACCGCTTAAATGCCACCCTGCAATTACTGAAACGGGCGGTCAGTGAAAAACGGTTTGGCAAAATCCACCTAGTCCACCTCAATGTTTTCTGGACCCGTCCTCAAGCCTATTACGACCAGGCCGCCTGGCGAGGCACCTGGGAATTTGATGGCGGCGCTTTCATGAATCAGGCGAGCCACTATGTGGATTTAATTGAATGGTTAATCGGCCCGGTCAAAGATGTTCAGGCCATGACCTCGACACACTTAGATATCGAAACAGAAGATACCGGGGTACTCAATATCCGCTGGCGGGATGGCACATTAGGCTCAATGGCCGTCACCATGTGCACTTACCCTCAGAACCTAGAAGGCTCTATCACCATCTTGGGGGAAAAAGGCACGGTCAGAGTGGGGGGATTAGCCGTCAATGAAATCCAGGAATGGCATTTCGCTGACGAAAAAGAGTATGACCAGCAAGTCAAAACCGCCAATTACGAAACCACCTCGGTGTACGGATTTGGTCATCCGCTTTACTATAAAAATGTCATTGATGTGATGAAAGGCGAAGCCAAACCGATAACCGACGGCCGGGAAGGCTTAAAATCCCTGGAGCTGCTTATCGCCGCCTACCTATCCGCCAGAGATAATAAAACCATTTCTTTGCCTTTAACCTATTAAACCTATGGAACCGGTCTCATGTCAGCGGAACACGTAATGATACATCCCAGTGCCATTGTGGATGCCGGGGCGCAAATCGGGAAAAACAGCCGTATCTGGCATTTCACCCATGTCTGTTCTGGCGCTCAAATTGGCGAAGGCTGTTCTTTAGGACAAAATGTCTTTATTGGCAATCAAGTCACCATCGGCAATCACTGCAAAATACAAAATAATGTCTCGGTTTATGACAACGTTCATCTGGAAGACGGAGTATTTTGTGGCCCCAGTATGGTGTTCACCAATGTCTATAATCCCCGCTCATTAATTGAAAGAAAAAGTGAATATCAAAATACGCGGGTAAAAACAGGTGCCACCTTAGGTGCCAATTGTACCATTATTTGTGGCACCACCATTGGCGCTTATGCCTTTATTGGTGCCGGCGCGGTAGTGAATAAAGATGTCCCCGATTATGCCCTGATGGTGGGGGTGCCAGCCAAACAAATTGGCTGGATGAGTGAATTTGGTGAACAATTAGATTTACCGCTACACGGACAAGCCACCGCCACCTGCCCGCACACCCAGCATATTTATCAGCTCAATAACAACATTGTCGTGCGCATTAAATAATCAAGGACCAAAGCATGCAATTTACCGATCTGGCAGCACAGCAGCTTAAAATTAAAGATAAAATTGACGCGAATATCCAGAAAGTATTAGCACATGGAAAATATATTTTAGGACCCGAAGTCGCCGAATTAGAAGACAGGCTCATTGAATATACGGGGGCACCATATTGCATTACCTGCGCCAATGGCACCGATGCGCTACAAATTGCTTTAATGGCGATTGGCATCAAACCGGGCGATGAAGTAATTACCCCGGGCTTTACCTACATTGCCACCGCTGAAACCGTTGCGCTACTGGGCGGGGTTCCGGTTTATGTTGACGTCAAACCCACCACGTATAACTTAGATCCAGCGCTACTTGAAGCAGCGATTACCCCGAAAACCAAAGCCATCATGCCGGTTTCCTTATTTGGTCAATGTGCCGATTTTGACGAAATTAACACCATCGCCGAAAAATATAACCTGACCGTGATAGAAGATGCAGCCCAAAGTTTCGGCGCAACGTATAAAGGCAAACGTTCCTGTAACCTGACCACAATTTCCTGTACCAGTTTCTTCCCCAGTAAACCGTTGGGGTGTTACGGTGATGGCGGGGCGATTTTCACCCGTGATGAAGAGCTGGCAAAAATTATTCGTCAAATTGCCCGTCACGGCCAAGACCGACGATACCACCATATCCGAATCGGGGTGAACAGCCGTTTAGATACGCTGCAAGCGGCTATTCTGTTGCCCAAACTGGAGATATTCGATGAAGAAATGGCATTACGCCAGCAGGTAGCAGAAAACTACAATAACGCATTGAACGACATCGGTATCATGACCACGCCGTATATTGAGCCACACAATCTCTCAGCCTATGCACAATATACTCTCCGGGTTAAAAACCGCGATGAATTGCAACACAAATTAAAAGAACAGGGTATTCCCACCGCCATTCATTACCCCATTCCCCTGAATAAACAACCTGCGGTGGCCAGCAATATTGCTCTGCCTATAGGAGACGAAATCGCCCAAGAAGTCATTAGCTTGCCCATGCACCCCTATTTATCCATAGATTTAATTAATAAAATTGCCCGTTCAATTTAAAATCTATGAACTATAAATTATTGAGGAATATATCTGGCTTATTACTCTCATCATTATTCAGCCAGATATTATTATTACTATCAACGCCGGTATTAACCAGACTCTTCTCACCTGAAGAATTAGGTATTTACGCTTCATTTTCATCGCTTTTAAGTGTTTTTGCCGTCGGCGCTTGTCTTCGTTATGAATTTTCAATCAGTGCATCAGGAAAAACGCGTGAAATTAATTCACTAATTACATTATCTTGCATTATTCCAATAACCATTAGCTTGATAGTTATCACCGTTCTTGCGATATCTAATATCCCAGAAAAGATAATTATCGGAAATTATATATACTATATTCCACTGGGCATTATCACCTATGGATTTTATCGTGCAATGAGTTTCAATAGTATAAGAGACAAGCAATACCATGCACTCTCTATCACTAAAATAACGCAAACCGTTGCCATGATTAGCACTCAAATCATGGGTGGCATTGCCCATTTAGGCGCAAGCAGTCTCATCTTAGGCCAAATATTAGGCCAATCATTAGGTGTTCTATTTTTAAGTAAAAGATCCAAATATCGTTTAATTATCAACAAATATGAATTCAAAAAAATAAAACTGCTTGCGAATAAATATTATAAATTTCCCGTTTATGATTTTCCTGCGTCTCTCATTAACACATTGAGCAACGAGCTACCTCAATTGTTTATCATGTCCACCTATGGGCTAAAATCCGCAGGATTTTATCTAATTGCATCTAGAATATCAGGCACCCCAATTACATTATTAACCCAAACCGTTTCGTCTATATTACAAGGATATTTAAAAGATACGATTACATCACCTTTTTTAAAGATTAAAAAAACATTTTATTGCCTAACGGGCATTGCTATTTTATTTGCTATCGTGACATACTTCACGGGCATACCCATCATAACCTTTATCTTTGGTGAAGAATGGCTTGAATCAGGTAAATATCTATTATGTTTAATCCCCCACTTATGCGGACAAATAATATATTCATCGTTATCGATATATTTATCCATTTATGAACACCAAAAAAGCAATTTATTTATTCAAACAATATCAATTATATTAAGATTAACAGCTCTTCTTGCTGGATATCTATTAGGTAATATTTACCTTACTCTTTTGTTATTTTCACTCACAAGTTTTGTTCTTTATATGACAAGTACGGCTTATATTTTAAAATTATCTTTCATGCGTAAAGAAGGTTAACATGAAGAAAATCATAATAAAAATAATTCCCTATATTATTATCGTGATGATTGTCAGCTATACATTCAATAAATATGCTTATGAGCTAGATGAATTCAATGGCAATGTAAGAAACCTGGTCATGAAAGGAAAATTCACGCAACGCGAATTTAATAGCAATGGTTTTCCTTTATCACACTCACCTCATATTTCAGATTCATTCTTATCCCCATTTTATGTTGTTCACTATGGCCTGATATACTCGTCTTTAGGCTTAAATAAAGATAACGTCAATATATTATGGCGAACCGATTCATCCTTACCCGGATGGAATGTACCGCCACCTCAATTCAATCAAAACGAATTGATTGCTAATTTTAAATTTTCAGCCGACTGGTTATTAAATAACGTAAAATTATTTCATGGTGAAAGTCATTACTTATATGATTTTGACTGGTCATATAAAGGCTACAAAAATAATAAACTCTCTGCCCCCTGGTGGTCTGGACTAACCGATGCCTATGCCATTATTCTCTTATTAAGAGCTTATGACTATTTTGGTGATGATAAATATTTGCTAACTTCGAAACAACTCTACCAATCATCACTAACCCCTATCCATCAAGGCGGCAGTTTAACAACCTTAGATACTATGCCGTGGATTGAAGAATATGTTGATCCTCAAGCCAATTCAGACCAATTAGCTTTTGTATTAAACGGCATGATCTACTCTACTTATGGTATTGAATCCTTTGAGGATCATTTAAATATAGATGAAAACACCAGAATATCCGACAAATTATATCAGTCAATCAGTCATAATATATTTAAGTTCGACATAAAAAATGAATGGTCCAGTTATGATTTAATTGGCAATCCAAGTAACATTAAATATCATAAAATACATACTCTGCTTTTAAAAGATCTGATAGAGAGAAATCAAAATTTTAAAAATAAAGAAATAATAGATTTATATCATAACTGGAATAAATCCGCTGCTAATAGCGGGTATTATTACATCAAACATGGCCCTACGAGTTGGGCATACTATCAATTTATTACTATGTATTTCCTAACTATCCTGGCATTATCAGCCCTTTATTTCTTTATCAGCAAAAATGCAAAACAAAATTAAAATAATCCTGAAAATATTCATCTATCAGATTATTATCTACCTGAACTCAGTGCTTATATTAGACACATTTCATGAGGTAAGAGGCTATAATATTACCCCACAAGGTTACTTAAGTATTTTTTTCTGTTGGATATCATTCTTACCGCTCATTTTACTCAACAACCAAAAAAATCCCGTGATGGTTTTTTTATGGTTAATCTATATCACTTACATTATACCGGTATCAATTATATTCCCACTAATTAATTCAGCTTCTATCTACTCAATCATTTTCGTATGCACCATAAATATATTATTTTTCTCATCGATATTATTCTTTCGGATAATAGATAGAATAACGATGCCGAAATTAAAAATCCCGTGGGATTTATATAAGATACTGATAATAGGGTGCGGTATTATTGTCCTCTTATTCGTCATGAGTAATCCTGGATTAAGTTTAATCCCACCTAACATATTTAAAGTTTATTCCGTGAGACAGCACTTTAAAGACAACACGCCGCTACTCACTATGTACATCATCACCAATGGGGGATATGTTATCTCACCATTACTACTATTAGCTTCACTCTATATCAGAGGTCCAATTAAATATCTCCTCATTACAATAAGTATTTTGATTTCCTATTTAATCTACAGTTCTTCAGGATTAAAAAGCATCGCATTCATGAATCTCGCGGTTATCATTCTATACTTCTATATAAAAGGAACAAAATCGATAAGTCATTCGGTGATAAATATCATTCTCTATTTATTCTTGGCCGCCGGGGTATTATATTTTATTTTCGATTTTTATGATCCACTTATCCATTGGCTACGCAGAGTATTCTTCACACCCACATTAAATACCTATTACTTTTATGATTATATCTACAATAACAATAGTGAATTTACAACAGAAGCACCTCAAATAATTTCTCAAATCTATTATGGTACCTCAGGCTCGGCTAATACCGGCTTTATTGGCGACGGTATCGCCAGATACGGCACACTGGGTTTAATCATAAACTTTTTTATATTTAATATATTACTCTTTGCCATGAACCTGAGCTCAAAAAAGGTTCCATTTGAATTTTCAACGACACTCTATCTCCCCTTTGTATACACGATAGCAAACTCAGCGATTACAGCACTGCTACTAACATACGGACTGCTAGCATTAAGCATATTATTATTTCTATTCCCAACGAAAACTAACAAAATACCCTTATGAAAATCACACATATGACCTCGGTACATTCGCGTTTCGACATTCGTATTTTCCTAAAAGAATGTTCTGCCTTACAAAAAGAACATGAGGTCTCCCTTATTGTCGCAGATGGTAAAGGTAATGAAGCCAAGAATAACATTGCTATCATTGATGTCGGTATATTACCCGGCAGACTAAATAGAATATTTAAAACAACCGATAAAGTTTATAGAAAAGCATTAGAATTAGATGCTGACTTATATCATTTTCATGATCCGGAGCTTATCCCTATCGGATTAAAGCTCAAAAAGAGAGGTAAAATAGTTATTTTTGATGCCCATGAAGATATTCCTAAACAAATTTTCAGCAAGCCTTATTTAAATAAATTTACCCAAGTGATTATCTCTAAATTATTCTCCCTCTACGAAAAATATTCTACGCCTAAATTTGATGGGATTATTACGGCCACTCCCTCAATAAGAAACAAATTCTTAAAACTCAATAACAACACCATAGACATTAATAATTATCCCATATTAGGCGAATTACATAATAAGCATGTCAACTGGTATGAAAAAGAAACACAAGTCTGCTATGTCGGCGGCATTTCTGACATTAGAGGTATCGCAGAGATGGTTGAATCCCTCTCTTACCTCACAACGAATACAACAATGAAACTCGCGGGCAATTTTTCAGATACAGAGCTAGAGAATAAAATAAAAAGTATGAAAAATTGGCACAAAATAGAGGCACTGGGATTTTTAAATCGCATAGAAACCAAAGAACTTTTATCTAAATCCATTGCGGGCATCGTGCTATATCACCCATTACCCAATCATATCGATGCCCAGCCCAATAAGATATTCGAGTATATGAGTGCGGGTATCCCGGTTATCGCTTCCAATTTCACATTATGGAAAGATATTGTTGTAAAAAACCATTGTGGCATTTGTGTCGATCCATTAAATCCGAAAGAAATAGCTGATGCGATAGATTACTTATCAAATAACCCTGATATCGCGGAAGAAATGGGTAACAATGGGCTTCTGGCAGTCAATGAAAAATACAATTGGGATATTGAACAGAATAAATTAACCAAATTTTACCAACACATTGGACATTAATCGATATGAAAAAAATCATTACCGTATTAGGTGCCAGACCGCAATTCATTAAAGCCAGCCCAGTCTCTCGCGCTTTAAAAAATCATAATAAATTTAAAGAGATTATCATTCATACCGGTCAACATTTTGATACTAATATGTCTGATATATTTTTTAATGAATTAGCCATTCCCAAACCGGATTACACACTCAATATTCATGGCGGCTCGCACGGTGAAATGACCGGAAAAATGCTCATAGAAATTGAAAAAGTACTTATCACAGAAAAACCGGATGCCGTTATGGTATATGGTGATACAAACTCGACTTTAGCTGGCGCATTAGCCGCCTCTAAATTACATATTCCCATTATCCATGTTGAAGCCGGTCTGCGCAGTTTTAATATGCAGATGCCCGAAGAGATCAATAGAATATTAACCGATAATGTCAGCTCAATTCTCTTCTGCCCAACAGACGCCGCTGTCAATAACCTACAAGCAGAAGGCTTCAATTCAAAGCCCGTTCATATCAGAAAAGTCGGTGATGTCATGGAAGATGCCGCTTTATATTTCAGCCAAACAGCAAAAAAACCTGATGAGCTAGATTCCATACAAAACTTCATATTAGCCACACTCCATCGTGCTGAAAATACCGATAATCAGGCACGTTTAACTGAAATAGTAAACGCATTGAATGATATACACAGAAGAATTGCTACTGTTGTTATGCCGATCCACCCAAGGACTAAAAAAATGTTAGCACAATACGGCTTACATTTAGATGTCCATTTAATTGAGCCAGTGGGATATTTAGAGATGATCTGGCTACTCAAAAACACCGCCCTGATTATTACCGATAGCGGCGGACTGCAAAAAGAGGCTTTCTTCTTCCGTAGACCTTGTATCACCGTGAGAGATCAAACTGAATGGGTAGAATTAATTGAAGCCGGCGTAAATAAACTCTCAAAAGCTGAAAATAAAAAAATAACCCAGGCCGTTCATGACATGATAGGGACTAATATGGCCTCTATTCAATCCATGTATGGCGGCGGTATCGCCGCGACAAGAATTGCTGACGAATTAGAAAAATTACTATGAATATCGTCTATATAAACCATTATGCGGGTTCGCCGGACCTGGGTATGGAATTTCGCCCATATCATTTAGGGCAAGAGTGGATTAAATCTGGACATAATATTACCCTACTCGCAGCCTCCTATTCTCATGTCCGAACAAAACAACCTAAGCTGATAGATAATAAAAAAACCACCGAAAATATTAACGGATTAGAATATGTCTGGTATCCAACCCCGAGCTATAGCGGAAATGGATTACCCAGAGTCAAAAATATTTTCTCTTTTTTACGGCAAATTTGGTTTGATAGTCACAATCTAGTTAAAAAATATCGACCTGATGTTGTCATTGCTTCAAGTACATATCCGATGGATATCTGGGTGGCAAAACGTATTGCTCAAAAAGCTAATGCCAAATTGGTCTTTGAACTACATGATTTATGGCCGCTTTCCCCCATAGAATTAGGTGGCATGTCACCGAAACATCCCTTTATTCAATTATGTCAATTCGCTGAAAACTCGGCTTATAAACATGCGGATATGGTTGTTTCCATGCTTCCTAACGTACAAGAACATACGAAAGCACATGGATTAGGTCTTAATAAATTACATATTATTCCCAATGGTGTAGTTATAGATGATTGGGTAAATCAACTCACGCCATTAAACAGCTTACTTGAAACGTTAATCACAGCTGAAAAAAATAAAGGGCACAAAATTGTATGTTATTGTGGCGCTCACGGACGGCCAAATGCACTAGAAAGATTACTCAAAACAGCTTCACTGCTTCATGATAAACCCATTACTTTTTTATTGGTTGGCACTGGCTTCGAAAAGGAGAATTTAATTAAAGAATCTGAATCACTGGGAATACATAACGTTATCTTCTTTGAGCCGATCCCTAAAACTCAAATCCCGACACTACTCAATAAAATTGACATTGCCTATATAGGGTTACAAAAACAATCATTATTCAGATTTGGCATCAGCCCCAATAAACTTATCGATTATATGATGGCGGGCAAACCCATTTTATGTGCGATTGATGCCGGTAATGATCCGGTTTCCGAAGTGAATTGCGGTATCACCGTTAAGTCAGGCAAGCCAGAAGACATTGCTCAAGCCTTATTAAAACTCAGTGAATTATCAAATGAAAAATTAAACCAAATGGGACAAAAAGGTAAAATTTACGCTTTAGAAAATCACGCTTATTCCGTATTAGCAGACAATTTCATAAAGGCTACAATTAATCATGAATAATAAATTCCTTCCTTTTGCATTACCTGAAATTGGACAATCTGAAATTGATGAAGTTATTGACTCACTTAAAACGGGTTGGATAACCACCGGGCCTAAAGCCAGAAGATTTGAACAAGATTTTGCCCAATATTTGGGTTCTGATGTTGAAGCAATTTCTGTAAATTCAGCTACGGCGGGATTACATTTAGCGTTGGAAGCCATTGGTATCCAGCCGGGTGATGAAGTCATCGTTCCGACCTATACCTTTACGGCAACCGCAGAAGTTGTCCGTTATTTAGGGGCTCACCCTGTTTTTGTTGACTCTTTACCTGACAGCCTGAATATTGACCCAATAGCAATAGAAAAAGCCATAACCGCCAAAACTAAAGCAATTATGCCTGTACACTTTGCGGGTCTGTCCTGTGATATGGATGCCATTATTGCGTTAGCTAAAAAATTTAATTTACGAATAGTTGAAGATGCCGCCCATTCATTTCCGACTTTATACAAGGGAAAGAAAATTGGCACACTAGACACCGATGTCACCGTATTCAGCTTCTACGCGAATAAAACCATGACGACAGCAGAGGGCGGCATGCTAGTCTCCAGAGATCCAGATATCATAAAAAGAGCAAAAATAATGCGTCTCCACGGCATTAGCAAAGACGCCTTTGATAGATATCAATCTAAAATACCTGCCTGGTATTATGAAGTGATTGAGCCAGGATATAAATATAACATGCCCGATATTTGTGCATCCATCGGCATCCATCAATTACAGAAAATAAACACTTTCCACAAGAAAAGAGAGGAGATGGCGAAACTCTATGATGATGAATTAAAAGATCTGCCCATTATCTTACCTACTAAGCCTAAAGAACCTAATAGCCAACACGCCTGGCATCTATATACCATTAGATTAAACGATGAAGTCAAAATATCCAGAGATAATTTCATTATAAAAATGGCAGAAAAAAATATAGGTTGCTCTGTCCATTTTATTCCACTGCATAAACAACCCATCTGGAAAAACACCTATTCTCTTAATGAAAATAACTTCCCCGTTGCAGAAGAGAATTTTAAAAGAATTGTCTCGATCCCTTTATATACAAAAATGACAAAAGAAGACCAAATCTACGTTATCAAAACAATTAAAGAGATCTTGGCATAAATGATGACATATTATTTAGCTCTAAAAAGGCTTTTTGATTTTACTTCTTCCTTCATTGGACTCATTCTATTATTCCCTATTTTAATCACTATTGCTATCTGGATAAAAATGGATTCGAAAGGACCCATTTTTTTCCGACAAAAACGAGTAGGCCAATATAATCAAGATTTCTATATTCACAAATTCAGGAGCATGACAACGGGATCGGAGCAAAAAGGACAACTCACTATTGGTAATGACCTCCGTATTACCAATTCTGGAAAATTCATCCGCAAATATAAAATTGATGAATTAGCTCAACTGATTGATGTTGTTCGAGGCAAAATGAGTTTAGTCGGGCCAAGACCTGAAGTGCCACAATTTATGGACAAATATCCGGATGATGTCAGAAACAAAATATTATCAGTAAAACCCGGCATAACCGATTTGGCTTCCATAGAAATGATCGATGAAAACCAGATACTAAGTCAATATCAAGATCCACATCAAGCTTATATTGATATTATTATGCCGATAAAAGCCAAGTACTATTTAGAATATATTGATAAAAAGTCATTTTTCTATGACCTGAAGATTATTTTTAAAACAATTTACAAAGTAGTTTTTAGGTAATTAACCATGATGAACAAAAGAATGTTTTTCAATCAAGATAGATTAATGAAGACTATCGTTCTTCTAATTGTAGATATATTTATTATCATTATTTCATACTGGCTAAGCATGTGGCTACGCCTTGATAGAGAAGTGCCCATCTACAGCTTACAACATTGGTTAACTATCATATTCGCCATACCCTTAACGCTATTTATTTTTTTAAGAATTGGCTTTTACAGATCGATATTAAAATATGTCAACATGAGCATATTGAAATGGGCCATTGTTGGTTCATTTCTATCTACTCTACTATTAACTGCAATTTCCTTATACCAGCAAGCATTTTTACCCAGAACTGTACCAATTATCTATTTCTCTTTTTTAGTTATCTCACTCTGCGGCACAAGATTTGTCTATAGAACGCTACGTAATTTAATAAAATATAAAGGCGCTCCTGTTATCATATACGGAGCCGGAGAATCTGGCCGACAACTCTTACCCATATTAAGAGAACATAGAGAATTCAACCCAATTGCTTTTGTTGATGATAATGACAAATTACATAATTTATCTATTCATGGAATTTGTGTCTTTTCTCCAGAGAAGATAACGCTCTTAGTAGAAAAATACCATATAAAGAAAATATTATTAGCCATACCCAGCGCATCAATATCTAATAGAAAAAAAATACTTGAAAGACTCCAAAAAGAGCATTGTGAAATCCTCACCATCCCAAGCTTCAATGATCTGGTTGAAGGCAAAGCGCAAATAAACTCACTGAAACGTGTTTCCATTAACGATCTGTTAGGCAGAGAACAAGTTAACCCATTACCAAGCTTACTCAGTAAAAATATCAAAAACAAAAATGTGCTTATTACTGGTGCCGGTGGTTCAATCGGATCAGAATTATGCAGGCAAATCATCACTCAGTCTCCTTCGCAACTGATCTTATTTGAATTAACCGAATATTGCCTTTACTCAATAGAAAAAGAGTTACAAAAGATAAACTCAGATAAAGATTTGAATATAACAATTACTGCAATTCTCGGTGATATAAAAGATTCAGATAAAATAGCCAGAATAATCAATAAATTTAACATTAATACCATATACCATGCTGCGGCATATAAACATGTTCCACTGGTAGAAATGAATACCATAGAGGGCATTAATAACAATATTTTTGGCACCCTCTCACTTGCTAAAGCCGCAGTTAATGAAAAAGTTGAAAAATTTGTATTAATCTCTACCGACAAAGCCGTCCGCCCGACGAATACAATGGGCGCGACAAAAAGATTTGCCGAGCTGATACTGCAAGCTTTTGCTAAAGAGAACAGTTATACCAAATTCTCAATGGTTCGCTTTGGCAACGTCCTTGGTTCATCCGGTTCCGTTGTCCCCCTATTCGAGAAACAGATAAAAAGTGGTGGGCCGATGACCCTCACTCACAAAGACATTACCCGTTACTTCATGACCATCCCGGAAGCCGCCCAATTAGTTATCCAAGCAGGAGCGATGGGCAATAATGGCGACGTCTTTGTTCTGGATATGGGCGAATCAGTAAAAATTTATGATCTCGCCCGGAAAATGATCCATCTTTCTGGGCTGGCCGTAAAAGATGAAGCCAATCCTCATGGCGATATCGAAATCAAAATTACCGGATTAAGACCCGGTGAAAAACTTTATGAAGAGCTCTTAATTGGTGATAATGTCTCTGGCACCAATCACCCAAGAATAATGACAGCCAATGAAGTTTTTCTGACTTGGGATAAATTAAACCCATTATTAAATGACCTAAAAACATCTTGTGAAAATTACGATTTTGAAAATATTAGGAAGCTCCTTATCAATGCTCCTATTGATTTCCATCCTAAAGATTACATTTACGATCTTCTAAAATAATATCTATAAATACATTCATGTCATGAAACTGGCTGGAAATCATATAATTCAGAAAATTAAAATAACAAGCTAACAAAAACCTCATTATTAGATATATCATATGCATTATACTTCCTTCATTTATTCCCTCAACAAAGGAGAATGATTAAACATCTGGAAATTATGAAACCAGCCTCTTAGCATGAGTCTATAAACTTATGAAACAGTACCCAAATGGCTATATTCATCAACCGTAAAGTAACAGCCAATGCCTATGGACTATTCTCCGGTGTTTTTTGGGGACTCACTGGTGTTCTTTTAGCTATTTTATTAAAAAGCAACACTCTTTCCTCTTATTTCTTTATTCCTATCATTATTGCTTTCCTAAATGATACGATTTCATGCGGATATATGTTTATATATCTTATAGTTAAAGGAAAATACCGAGCGATACGCCTTATCCCCAAAAACAAGAAAAATGGCATAATTATACTAGCGGCTATATTTGGCGGCCCAATTGGCATGTCTTGTTATATTTTAGCTATACAATACATTGGTATTAGCTACACAGCCACTATTTCGGCAACTTACCCTGCTATTGGGGCGCTCATTTCTTTTTTCCTGCTTAAAGATCGTATTCACCTTATCGGCATATTGGGATTAATACTGGCCGTTGTATGCACTATGATACTCGGTTATTCGGCATCAACTCAGACAATATCTGGTTGGATAGGTTTTCTCTTCGCTTTTATATGCGCACTAGGCTGGAGTTCCGAAGTTGTTATCAGCTCTTACGGTATGAACAAAGATATACCTGCTGATATTGCTTACTTCATCAGGCAATTATCATCCTCAGTGGGCTATTTAGTTATTATCATATTATTCATTCACTCTTTCCCTGGTATTGTAAACATATTCTCAAATATAGAATTATACTCCTTATTGTTTTTCACCTCTCTGGTCGCCACGCTATCGTACCTCTTCTACTACAAAGCAATCTGCATGCTTCAACCCATCCGTGCAATGAGTTTAAATATCACCTATGCTATCTGGGCAGTGATTTTTGCTTGTTTGCTGGTAGACGAACCCATCTCTATAAAACTCCTACTCCTATGCGTAGGAGTCTCTGCTGGTTCATTCCTGACTGCCGTAAATCCACTTAATATCAAAAAATTGATTCTGACACTTAAATGAGTACGATTCTGTTCGTATCGTAACAAGTTTAGGCTTGCTTTAATGTTATAGTTAAATAAAACTACTAAAACTCCACTCCCTATCAATACCAAGTATTCCCTAATCTACACCAACCACTCCCCTCTCTTCTCTAGCCTTTTAGATAACAATCACTATTGGGTTTCTACACCTTCAAAGATTACGGATTTCAGAATCAGGAACATCGTTATCCCACCAATCACAATGCTAAATAAACATAATGTCACAATTAAGCTTTACTACCGAATGGATATCACGGAAACATTGCCACATCCCGATGCGAATGGAATAGCAGCAAACTTGTTGAAAAATAAGGCATCATAGCACGTTTTCGGTAAGATCTAACTGCCATTCCATGAACAGTAATACAGATTTCAGCTAACTGTATTCTACCAATTAGCTAAACAAGTGGTTTGTTAAACTTGACCCAGAAGAATTTACAGTCTAATCTCCCCGCAACTAGTTACAAAATCTTATCCCCCATTACTTTTTGTTAAGACAGACAAAAGTATTGAGAAATCAGGGAAATAGATAAGATTTACGAATACCACAGGCACTCTGGGAGCCAAAAACCTAGTGCGGTAGCTTTGCTTATCCATAGGATATAGATAACATTCAAAGCTCTTCAAGGCCCTCAAAACATCAGTGAATTTATGAAATATATGGTCATAAAACCTATATTCTAAATTCTACCTATAACAAAAAGTATAACCTTAGGAAAATAAAAGAAATTTTTATTTAAAGCTAAAGCTAAAGCTAAAGCTAAAGCTAAAGCTACTTACATCATATTTTTGTATCTCGAAAAAAACCATACCTCCATAATTTTAAATTAAGCTATTAAAAATTAAAAGATGAAAGAAGCAATCACGAAAAATAGTGTACTAAGTAATATTAATGCTTTATTTATTACGCAAATAGCAAATTATTTATCTTTATTATTGATATTTCCTTATTTAAGTCGAATATTAGGTATTGACGGTTTTGGTAAAATAGGAATATCACTGTCTATTATATCTATTTTTCTAATTTTGACCGATTATGGATTTAATCTATCAGCTCCTAGTTGGATCGCCAATAATAAAAAAAACATAAATAAAACATGTGAATATATAGGGGCTATTTTTATACTAAAAATATTACTAACAACTTTAGGCATTATGTTACTTTTTATTTTTACTTATTCTCATGACACATTACTAACCGATATTAAATTAATAGTCTCCATTGCACTATGCGCCACTTTTCAATCCATGCAACCAACTTGGTTTTTTCAAGGGATTGAGAAAATGAGAAAAATAACTTACTATACCATTATAGCTAAAGCTATTTACATGATCCTAGTATTGTTTTTTGTAAAAAATCCGGGACAAGAATGGTTAGTCATATTTTTTCAAGCAATAAGTTTTTGCTTGTCTTCAAGCATAGCTATTTATTTTATATACCGTGAAGGATATACAATTAGGTTAATCTCTAATCCTCGGATTATAAAAGTATTTAAAGAAAGCACTTGGTTTTTTATATCTAGAGCTGCCGTTTGTGTATATACTAGTGCAAGTACGTTAATCATCGGTAGTGCTGCCGGGGTTCAGCAAGCAGGTCTATATTCTAGTTCAGAAAAAATATATAATGCAGGACAAGGAATTATATCACCAATAAGTCAAGCAATTTATCCATACCTCTCAAGATCTGGTGATAAAAGATTTCTTTACAAAATATCATTTATTATTGCAATACCAATGATAATCGGCTGCTATGTTATTACATCTTTTTCAAGTGATATTCTAACTATTTTCTACGGCCCATCATTTTCATCTGCGGCCCCAATATTGAATATTTTTTTATTCTGCCTAATAATAAATTATATCAGTGTCAATTTTGGATATCCAGCTTTTTCTATAATAAAAAGGTTAGATATTGCAAATAAAACTGTAATATTAGGTGCATTATTACAATTAATAAATTTGATTATATTGTTTTATACTGAGAGTATTAATGCAATAAATATTTCATTAGCTATACTTATTGTTGAAATAATAGTCATGATTGTGCGGGTGGTTATTTTCATATCCTTAATTAATAGACCACAATAAACTAGCACTCATTTTATCACGTACTGGAAACAAGGCTGTTAGAAATGAAGAAATTTAGAAAACTATATTCTGGTTTATTACTATTAATTCAATATCCGTTTTACCCTATATCATTTTTATTTTATAGAAATAAAAATAGATGGATATTTGGAAGTTATGGCATATATAACGATAACAGTAGGTACCTTTTTGAATATTGTAATAAGCACTGTCCAGAAATTAGAGCTATTTGGATCGGGAAAAATAGATATTCTATATTACCTATAATTAAAGATGGATATGAAGCGTACACAAAATATAGTTTAAAAGGATTATATTATCAATTAACATCAAAAGTCTATATATACTCCTCATACGTAAATAATATAAACTTCTTTACGAGTGGCAATACACTATTAGTTAATTTATGGCATGGGATACCATTGAAAAAAATAGAATTTGATATAAATACATTACCATTATCAAAATACTTTAAAAATGCTACATTTATTACAAAAATCTTATACCCTCAATATCATAAGAAACCAGATCTATTATTATCTCCCGGTGAATTTGTATATAATTATTCATTCAAAACAGCATTCAAATTACCAAAAGAAAATATTATATTCGCAAATTACCCTAGGGTAAACAACTTAATAAATAGAAAAAACGTAAACAAAGAATTTTATTTCTTATATACCCCTACATGGAGAGACGATGATCATGACTTTCTATGTAATAAATTAGAGCTATTAGAAAAAATAAATGAATTTTGTAATAAAAGAAAGTGTAAATTTTTACTCAAGTTACATGCAAATACAAATATGAATAATGCCGAGATAGGAAATCTAAATAGAATAGAAATAGTCAACAATAAAACAGATCCTAATGAAGTATTAAGTAAAGCTGATTGCTTAATAACAGATTATTCATCCATATATTTCGATTATTTATATCTTAATAGACCTATTATTTTCTTCACATACGATGAAGATTCCTATTCAAAGAATAGAGAATTGTATAATTTGCCAGAGAATATCAGGCCAGGACCAATAGTAAGAGAAGACGATGCTCTATTGTCTTTATTTAAAAATATACTAGATGGAAAAGACGATTTTAAAATAGCTAGAAACAATATAAAGAAATTGTTTTCTTCATCTGAAAATGACGATTTCATCATTCAAAGAATAAGAGAAAAATTAACTAATTAATTCATAAGGTGAGAAATTGAAAATTTACATTTTTAGCGAAATTAATTACAATGATAATAAACATATAAACCAATATCTATTCGATTACCTTACAGAGAAAGAAGATGATTGTTATTTTGTTGAGAGAGTAACAATGAAATTTCCTAAGTTGCAGCATTTCATTTCTCTTTTCAAAAAAAATAAAGCAGTGAATAAAGATAAAACTAAAATAATAAAATGTAGAATACTACCTCCTTTAAGAGTATTTAAGATTTTAAATTATTTTTTATTAAAAAAAGCAAATCTGATTTTAAATGAAAGTGATATTATTATTAGCTTTGTACCACATTCACATGTTTATGATATTGCAGGAAATAAAGCAAAAAAAATATATTACTGTGTGCATGATTCCCAAAAACAAAATTACCCGATTAATATTATCCCATATGAGAAAAAACTAGCAAATAAATCTATATTTTTCTGTGATAACGAAACTGTTATGAAAAATATCACAACTAATTACCATCTATCTTATGATGAAAGAAGAGAGAAAAATATATCAGACTATAAAGCATTTTTAGTTCCTCCTCCTGTTCCAGATGAATTTTTCAAAATTAATAAAGACCAAGAGATAAAGTATAATTTCGTTTATTATGGTAGTTTTCATCCGCATATCGATATCGGACTTATTAAACAGTTATCAAAAAGATACACCATCTTAATTATCAGTAATAATCCCCCTTCTGATTTAAAGAGAAATAATAATATTACCATATTAAAATCTATTTATGATATGGAAGAATTGGCTAACAAAATAAATAGTGCAGAAAACATACTATTGCCTTACGATAATAGCTATTTTATGTCTACCATAACCCCAGCTAAAGCTTTACAAGTTAAATCGTTTGGGAAGGGAGTTTATTGTAGTAATATTTGCATTTCAAAAAAATATAAATTTTCAACACAATTAAAAAAACTAAAGCCAACAGAAAAAATTACTCAAGATTATTCTGTATCTAATATCTGTGATTTCTTATACGATATAATAAGCCAGAAAAACAATTAATGGATACTTCAATAATATTCTTTATTACCTCAATAATTATACTATCAGTAGGATTAAACTCATTTACAAAATCGCTACTGGCATCATCAATTTTACTAGCACTAACTCCGTTAGGTGAGTTAAATGTACATATCCCATTAATCTTATTATCAATACTACTCTGCTTATTAAATAAAGACTTCACCATATCCAAAAATAGATTATTATATTTCATCTTATTTATATCTTTAAGTATAATTATATTCTTTTTTTCTTTCTATATTGACATTATAAAAACAATAGGAAAATGGGCAAAAACAATAGCCTTAATGTTTCCCCTTACTTTTATATCTAATAATAAAATAAAGAAAGAAATTAATATTCAAATTCTATTTAAATCAATTCTATTATTATCAATAATTGGAACTTTTATATGGATATTTAATAGACAATACCATAGTGGCATAGAAGGTACTTATAGATTATCTGGTTTAGCACTAGATCCTAATTATACAGCAATACTATTAATTTCTTTTTTATTTCTAATAAAATTATTAAATTATAAACTTACAAATACTGTTCTCATACTTACTTATATACTAATACTAACAACACAAGCGGTATCATCCATAGTTATTGCTATAATACTCTACATAATAATATATAAATTGCCTATTCCTTATCTGAAAAAAAATCGTAGTCTATTTAGGTTACTTGTATTCCTTATTTTAGGTAATTTATTCTCTACCTATGAAATAAGTCAAATATTCCATATTAATCTGTTTAATGATTGGCAAAATAACTACCTATCAATGAAGTTAAATTCAATGTTTATCAGATTAAATTCACAAATTGGTGGGATAAAAATGCTTGTTGCCGAGCCTAGTCGGCTATTATATGGATTTGGTTCTCATGTAAGCTTTAAGCTTTTTGGTAAAGTTATGCATCATGCTTATTTGCAAACTATATTTGATCATGGGATTATTTTCTTAGCGATGTTATTTTTCTATATAAATACAGCTTTAAAGAAATACCCAGTTTATCCATTGTTTTTCTATTTACAAATCATGAATTTTTTATTCGATACATATTTTATGGGAATAGTAACTTTCATGTATATTATTTATATAAGTATAGAAAAAACCGAATACTATGGCAGTACAGAAAATAAATATAATCTTCCATAATAGATAAATAGGAATCAAAATGAATTTCTCCGTTCTAATGTCATTATATGACAAAGAATCTCCTTCTTATCTAGATCAGTGCCTAGAAAGTTTATTTAATCAAAAATTGAAATCGAATGAAATAGTTTTAATTTTTGATGGAAAAATAAATTTAGAACTAGAAAAAACTGTTTCTAATTGGATGGATTTATTACCAATAAAAATTATAAGATTAGAAGAAAATGTAGGATTAGCATCGGCATTAAATATAGGATTAGAATTTTGCAACAACGAACTTATTGCAAGAATGGATACTGACGATATTTGTGAATACGATAGATTTTTCCAACAAGTAAAATATTTAAAAAAGAACCCTAATACAGATATTGTCGGCATGTGGATCTCAGAAATAGATGAAAATAATAATATAATAAAAGGGTTAGTTAAGTATCCATTAGAACATAAGGATCTATTAAGTTTCTTTTCTAAACGAGCACCATTAGCGCATCCTTCTGTAATGTTCAGAAAATCCTTTTTCAATAAAGCGGGTATCTACCCAACTAATATACTATTAGAAGAAGATACAGCATTATGGTACAATGGATTTTTAAATAATTGTATATTTGCTAATATACCTTATATAGGGTTAAAATTCAGAAGAACAAGTAATTTTTATAAACGTCGTTCTAACCTTAGAAAAACTATAGATTTATTAAAATTTCGTTTAATAGTTATTAATAGAAAGTTAGGGTACGGATTAAAAGGTGATATATATGCCGTTTTATATTTCTTCATATCACTATCTCCCAGTTTTATGAAAAAGGTCTTATACAAATATTTAAGATGACATTGAAAATTAACTCTAGAAAATTATGAGTAAATTCTTACCATTTACATTACCTAGAATTGATGAGATCATTAATTCACTTAAAACGGATTGGATAACTACAGCTCATAAAGCAAAAGATTTGAACAAAACTCTGTTCAACATTTGAACTATAATGTTGAAACAATTACTACAAATTTAGCAACTGCTGGACTACATTTAACTCTGGAAACAATCGGTATCTAAGAAGCTGGATAACTACTTAACCAGCTGAATTTACACCCGGCGTTTACAGACGCTACTGAGTATTGATTTTCTAAACATGTCGGTTCTGAATTCAGAAATGGCCGTCATTTTATGAATTATCCCAGTTTGGTCCCCAAAGAAAAGAGCGGAGCCGTGATAGTATGAATAAGGCGGCCGTTGTCCTGACGAATAAAAATAACCGAATAGCCTGAACATTAGTCAGAAACAAAACGAAATACGTAGAATGTCTATTCCCAGTAGTGGTTGATACACTGATAGGTAGGACAAACTCTCTATGAACCTGGCAAATATCTCAGTTTTTCAAAACGATTGAAATAATTAGGGCAAAGAGTGTGGATAATTATTAGGGCCTTTCTGAAGCCGAATAAATATATGTTTGCGGTTACATTGTCAACAGAAAGAAAAATCATCACTTGTATTGAATTAGCATCCGTATATACTCTATGGATTTCAAGATGCTTCGCGATGGCAAGGGAGCGAATCCCCGGGAGCATAGATAACTATGTGGCCAGGCTGAACGAATAAAGAGGCAAGAGGCAAGAGGCAAGAGGCAACTTGAAAGATAACGGGTATATACTATTTAGATAACTTTACCTAGTAATAATAGATCATCCGAAAAAAATTAAATCTGGTGTAGATTCTTTGAACAATTTTCAACTTACTAACTGAAAAAAACGCATCCCACACTGAAAGTGAGTACACAAAAGTTAGACGCTACGACGCTACCAAGTATCTAAAACAAATGACCACACCAAATAGAGTCTATACTGATAAGCTCAGATAATTCCATAACAATCGTAAGCTAGAAAAATAACCACTCAATAACCCCAAATTTATGCTGTTATATTCACCTATTCATTCGCTTAACTTAATAAAATCAAATAGTAACAATTATCTCTGTAGAAGAAATACATAATCACCTTTATAGCAACTGCTAAAAAGTTCCTCGACATATATCAGAAGGTAGCAAAAATGAAACGATATTAAGCAAAGTCATTTTAGATAATGAAATCATTGTCCCACTAATATATCCTTATTACTACAATATAATAAAAATATTATCACTATGAGAGCAAGCAATGCCTAGGGAATAGCATATAATTTAATCTACATTCGTTCAATTCTAAATATCTATATATCTCTTAATTACTTATTCTCCAATTCCCCTGAGATAAAAAAACATTTATTAATATCTAGTAAATATGAAAAAATCACAAATTTTCCTCAAAAGAATATTTGATCTTATACTATCAATATCAATTATTTTGATTATACTTCCTATAATACTTATAAGCTGGTTTATTTCTACTATTGAAACACGATCCAATGGTTTTTTCCTACAAAAAAGAGTAGGGCAAAATGGGAAAATATTTTCAGTTATTAAAATAAAAACAATGCGACCAGTTATTAAAAACGAAAATAGATCGTCAATCACTTCAGAGAATAGTCAATTGATTACTAAAAGTGGTAATTTTTTCAGAAAATACAAAATCGACGAACTACCTCAATTAATTAATGTGATAATTGGTGATATGAGTTTTGTTGGGCCTCGACCTGACGTTCCCGGATATGCAGATAAGTTAATCGGCGATGATAGAATCATTCTTAAATTAAAGCCGGGAATAACAGGTCCTGCATCAATAAAATATAAGAATGAAGAGACTTTACTAAAAGAAAAGTCTAATCCTAAAGAATATAATGATCTCATTATCTGGCCTGATAAAGTCAATATTAATAAGGAATATTACCTAAAATATTCCTTCCTTAAAGACATCAAGTATATTATACATACATTAAAATAAAGAGATGAAAATGTTAAATACACATTTTTCCCCTTGGCCATCTTTTACAAATGAAGAGGCTAAAGCAGTTGAAAAAATCTTACTTTCTAATAAAGTTAATTATTGGACTGGAAATGAATGTAAGACTTTTGAGAAAGAATTCGCAGAATTCACTAAGTCAAAATACGCGATTGCTCTTGCTAATGGAACAGTTGCCATAGACATTGCACTATACGCATTGAATATTGGTGTCGGTGATGATGTATTAGTCACTTCTAGGACATTTTTAGCTTCAGCATCATGTATTGTCAACGCTGGAGCCAATCCTATATTCGCTGATGTTGATCTAAATAGCCAAAATGTCACCTCTAGTACTCTTAATGATGCTTTAACACCAAAAACTAAAGCTATAATAGTTGTACATTTATCAGGAATGCCAGCAGACATGGATGAAATCATGAATTTTGCCAATCAACATAATCTTTTTATTATTGAAGATTGTGCACAAGCTCACGGTGCGAAATATAAAGGCCGTTCAGTAGGTACTTTTGGTCATATTGGTGCATGGTCCTTTTGCCAAGATAAAATTATGTCAACAGGTGGTGAAGGAGGCATGGTAACAACAAATGATTTTAATCTTTGGTCTAGAATGTGGAGCTATAAAGATCACGGAAAAAATTTTGATGTAGTAAATAATCAAGAGAGTAAATCAGGTTTTAGATGGTTGCATGAGAGTTTTGGCACCAATTGGCGTCTTACAGAAATGCAAGCAGCTATCGGACGTATTCAATTAAAAAGATTACCAGAATGGATTAGAATACGTTCTGAAAACTCAAAAATACTCACTAATATATTAAAAAAATTCGACTGTATTAGAATTCCTATTGTTCCTGACTATGTACAACATGCTTGGTATAAGTATTATGCATTCATTAAACCTGACTTGTTATCAAAAGATTGGACGCGAGATCGCATAATTGAAGAGCTTGGTAAATTGGGTGTTCCTTGTTATCAAGGTAGCTGTTCTGAAGTATATTTAGAAAAAGCATTTGATAATACAGCTTGGCGTCCCAAAGTTCGATTAAAGAATGCAAAAGAACTTGGTGAAACAAGCTTGATGTTTCTGGTGCACCCAACATTAACTATAAAAGAAATGAAATTAATGGGCAAATTTATATGTCAAGTATTAAATAATGCACAAATAAAATAACATCTTATTTTTACCTTAAAATTCAATTATAAAACTAAATTAATTAAATCTCTTTAGTGATCTTGAACTATATTAATAAGGCACCAAAGAGATTATTATATGAATTTGCTTTAATAAATACTAACCTATCATTATGCCTCAATTTACAATCTACTCTGTATATTTTCTGCTAATTAAATGAATCCAGAGATATTTAATTAGAAATTTTATAAATCTATATAATAAATATACTATTATAATATTGGCTATACATATTTTGAGATTTTAATATTCTTATCGGAAGAATTTCTTACTTATTAAAATGGTATTTAAGTAATCAAAAATCATGAATAAAAAAACAATTCTTAATAGAAACAAAGACAGGTTAATAAAAACTATAATCCTTCTAACAGTTGATATATTGATGATCATTACCTCATATTGGCTCAGTATGTGGTTACGTTTAGACAGAGAAATCCCAATTCATAGCTTGAATCATTGGCTGGCGATCATATTCACAATACCTTGTACTCTATTTATCTTCTCAAAAACTGGCTTTTATAGATCTATAATAAAGTACGTCAATATGAGTATATTAAAATGGGCTATTATTGGTTCATTTCTATCTTCTCTATTATTATCAGCTATCTCTTTATATCAACAGGCATTTCTACCCAGAACTGTACCAATTATCTATTTTTCTTTTCTGATTATATCACTCTGCGGCACTAGATTCTTATACAGAACGTTGCGCAATCTATTAAAAAATAAAGGCGACGCGGTGATTATATATGGGGCAGGAGAATCTGGCCGGCAACTTTTACCCATATTAAGAGAGCATAGAGAATTTAATCCCATTGCTTTCATTGATGATAACTCTAAATTACACAATTTATCTATTCATGGAGTTTGTGTATTTCCTCCAGAAAAAGTAACATCTTTAATAGAGAAATATCATATAAAGAAAATATTATTGGCAATACCTAGCGCACCAATATCTAATAGAAAGAAGATACTTGAAAAACTACAAACAGAACATTGTGAAATCCTCACCATCCCAAGTTTTAATGATCTAGTTGAAGGAAAAGCCCAAATAAATTCACTGAAACGCGTTTCTATTAATGATCTACTTGGTAGAGAACAAATTAATCCATTACAAGATTTACTAAGTAAGAATATTAAAAATAAAAATATTCTCGTTACAGGTGCCGGTGGCTCAATAGGTTCAGAGTTATGCAGACAAATTATCAATCAGTCTCCCTCTAAGATGGTATTATTTGAGTTAACCGAATACTGCCTTTATTTAATAGAAAAAGAGTTACAAAAAATAAATTCAGAAAATAACTTGAATATAACCATTATTCCAATTTTAGGTGATATAAAAGACTCAGATAAGATAAATAAAACAATAAATAGATTCAATATTAATACAATATACCATGCCGCTGCATATAAACATGTCCCTCTTGTAGAAATGAATACAATAGAAGGTGTGAATAATAATATTTTTGGGACCCTTTCACTTGTCAAAGCAGCAATTAATCAAAAAGTTGATAAATTCGTATTAATCTCTACAGATAAAGCTGTCCGCCCTACAAATATAATGGGGGCAACTAAAAGATTTGCGGAACTTATATTGCAAGCTTTTTCCAAAGAAAACATCCATACAAAATTCTCAATGGTTCGTTTTGGCAACGTCCTGGGTTCATCCGGTTCCGTTGTCCCCCTGTTCGAGAAACAGATAAAAAGTGGTGGACCGATAACCCTCACCCATAAAGACATTACCCGTTACTTCATGACAATCCCAGAAGCCGCCCAATTAGTCATCCAGGCAGGGGCATTGGGCAATAATGGCGATGTTTTTGTTCTGGATATGGGAGAATCAGTAAAAATTTATGATCTCGCCCGGAAAATGATCCATCTTTCCGGCCTGACAGTGAAAGATGAAACCAACCCTCATGGTGATATCGAAATCAAAATTACCGGATTAAGACCCGGTGAAAAACTTTACGAAGAGCTCCTAATTGGTGATAACGTTTCTGGCACCAATCACCCAAGAATCATGACAGCCAATGAAGTTTTTCTCACTTGGGATAAATTAAATCCGTTATTAAATGACTTAAAAACATCTTGTGAAAATTACGATTTTGAAAATATTAGGAAACTCCTGATCAATGCTCCTATTGATTTTCATCCTAAAGATTATATTTACGATCTTCTAAAATAATACCCATAATATTATAGATAAATTTGGAGATTATTATATAATACAGAGAACATCGGCTCGGAACATATATTTCAACGAACGCCGATCAACATCAACCATATATATGTACATTTTTTATATTCCTCTCATTTATTAATATACCTGTGTTTTTATAAGAATAAGATAAAAAATAAAGTATATATAGATTTGTTAAAATTATATGGATTAATATTATCACTATCTATTTTTCTATCTTTTAATAGAGAAATAGCTCTCAGGAGCTATATTATGTTACAATATATAGTTCCTATTATATATCTTCATACATAAAACAAAAATTAATATTCAGTATGTTATTCGCTAGCTATACGTTGTTATATTTTTATTACTTATTAAATCGCTATTGGTTCACCGATCAATTCTTAGGAAATATTACTTCATAAGGAAAAACCATGAAAAAAGTTATAACGTATGGAACATTTGATCTTTTTCATGTAGGACATATTCGTCTTTTGAAACGGCTAAAAGCCCTTGGAAATTATTTAATCGTTGTAATTTCTACTGATGATTTTAATCAACTTAAAGGAAAAAAATCATTTTTTTCCTATGAAGAGCGTAAAGAAATAATTGAATCCTGTAAGTACGTTGATATGGTTCTTCCCGAAAATACTTGGGAGCAAAAAAGAGTAGATATCATTAGCAATAAAGTAGATATACTTGGAATGGGAGATGATTGGAGAGGTCACTTTGATGACTTAAATGATATATGCGAAGTTATCTATTTAGAACGAACTAAAGATATTTCAACAACTCAGATTAAAAATGAATTATCATTTATTACACCACAAAAGCTACAAGAGCTTGAAGAGTCAGTTAGCAATGTCTTTGATATCGTAAAAGCAATATCTGGAGCTAATAAATAAATGTTAGGACCAAAAGTAATTACATGTACTGGTTATGGTGATACAGGCTCAAGTGTTGTTTCAGATTTACTAAAAGAATTTTCTAATATTCACTCATTTGGAAATTTTGAATTCGGATTTTTGCAAGATCCTCATGGGATTAGAGATCTAGATTATGGTATTGTCCAAAACAATAATCGTTTAACTACAAATTATCATATCAATAATTATTTATATAAAATATGTGAATTTCTTGAGTAAAAGTAATGTTTATTCACATGAACACTTTTTCAATAATAGATTTAAAGAAATTACAAAAGAATATTTAAAAAATATTATTGATGTAAAGTGGCATGGATTTTGGCATCAAGATATCATTGATGAAAAACCTTTTGGAAAATTTATATATTATCTTGAAAGATTCTACCAGAAAAAAATTCTGAGAATAAATGGAGGTGGTGCAAGAATCTACAGTAAAATTTTTAACAAGAATATGTATTACTCTTATCCAAGAGAAAATTTTTATATTGAAACCCGCAAGTATTTGAGAAATTTAATCAATGCATCGAATTACAATTCGAAAGAATATGCAGCATTTGATCAACTTATCCCACCGAATAATACTAATCAATGGAGGATTCGACTAATAAGTACAATTTTTCAGAAGGGTGGTTATTGCTTTAATATATTATCTAAAATCACAGGCAAAGAATTTTCTACTAGCAGCATTCGTGTTAGAAAATTCTGTGCTCGCACACATTCAAATCAGACTTCATTGAAAAAACTGGCTTCAAAGCTCCCGTTTCTTTAGAACAAGGCATTAATAACACTGTTCAGTCTGAGTTTAAGCACCTATAGATTTATTATGCGGGATAACAAATGCCAACCCTAATCACCGGCGGAGCCGGCTATATCGGTTCACACACAGTATTAGCACTTCTGGAAAGAGGAGCAGATGTTGTTGTTATTGATAACCTATGTAACTCATCACCAGAATCTCTTCGTAGAGTTGAAAAACTTACTGGCAAATCCGTGAAATTCTATCAAGGCGATGTACTTGATCTAAATTTACTTAATACAGTTTTCCAAGAAAACAAAATAGAATCTGTAATTCATTTTGCTGGATTAAAAGCGGTTGGCGAATCTACCAGAAAGCCACTTGAATATTATCAGAACAATGTTACTGGCACTCTAGTTCTGTTACAGGCTATGCGCGCTAATGGTGTACATCAACTAATTTTCAGTTCATCGGCGACAGTCTACGGTAATCCTGAATTTGTACCACTTACTGAAAATGCTAAAGTAGGCGGCACCACCAACCCTTATGGCACATCAAAACTGATGGTAGAGCAAATTCTAAAAGATTTTGCCGCAGCCGAGCCAAGTTTCAAAATTACCAGTCTAAGATATTTCAACCCTGTTGGTGCACACTCATCAGGTATGATTGGTGAAGACCCTAACGGTATTCCTAACAACCTGTTACCTTATATCACTCAGGTTGCTATTGGCCGTCTGGAATGTTTATCAGTGTATGGCAATGATTATCCAACTAAAGACGGTACCGGTGTTCGTGATTATATTCACGTAATGGATTTAGCTGAAGGCCATATTGCCGCCATTGATTATCTGAATAAACAGCAATCCTATGAAGTTTTTAATTTAGGAACCGGTGCTGGTTATTCTGTACTTGAACTACTTCATGCTTTTGAAAAGGCATCAGGTAAAGATATTCCGTACAAAATTACAGATAGACGTTCTGGGGATATTGCCGAGTGTTGGTCTGATCCATCCAGAGCTTTCGATATCCTTGGCTGGCAAGCGACACGCAATATTGACGATATGATGCGTGATAGTTGGAATTGGCAAAAGAGTAACCCTCATGGTTTTCGCTCAGGGAAAGAACGTTAAAAACCTTTTTACGATTGATTTAGCAACCTCTCGGTTACTCGCAATCCTAGCCAAGACAGCAAACAATTATAAATAAGCTGACAGATATTCTGCCGTTAACAATCAGTGCCGTCATTGCTGGCACCAAAGACTGGGAAGAAATTGAAGACTTTGGTGTTGAGGATTGTTAGAGCAATACAGTGAATTTGAGCAGGATATTCCAACTCATAAAACCATAGCCATATGGTTGTATCAATACCAAGCAGTCTCAAAAGTATTTCATTAAATGGATGAATATTTGCCGTGAACTGACGAAAAGCTCAAGGGGTGCCACCGATGGAAAAACCGTCAGGCGCTCCCAATTCAGTGCGGTCACTCAGGGAAATGGCTATCTTGGATAAAATATATTTCAGTGAATGTACTGAATAACACTAAAATATTTAAGGAGAATATTGAAATGAAAGCAACGCTAAGTACAGCCTATCTACCTGAAATTCTTGCTAAGCAGGTCCTTACGTAATCCTTTTTTATAATACCATCATTAAAAAATAATGTATCACTAGATCTTAGTAATTTACTATAAAAGTATTATCAAAATAATTAATCTATTGGTCATTTTATGAAAACAGAAAACTCAAAAGAGCTTCTCTATGATGTAATAGAGTGGGATATATGTAATTGGGGTCATGCCTTAAAATATTGGAGGGACCATTCTAGCTTAGAATTAAAGTCAGCTAATATTCTAGAACTAGGAAGCCGAAATGGTGGATTATCACTGTGGGCAGCATTAAATGGAGGTAATGTTTTATGTACGGATTTAAATGGCCCTACTTCAAAAGCACAGGAGAAACATAAGCGTTATAATATAGAAAATAGAATTCGATATGGTAAATTAAGTGCATTAGATATTAAATATAGAAACCATTTTGATATTGTGATGTTTAAATCAGTATTAGGTGGTATTGGCTACAATTCAAATAAATCAGCACAAAAAAAGGCGATTAATCAGATTTTCCATTCATTAAAAGAGGGGGGTGAATTTTGGTTTGCAGAGAATTTAATCGCATCGCCATTGCATAAGTTTCTCAGAAAAAATTATGTTAATTGGGGGAATACTTGGGGCTATGTTACTGTCAACGAAATGACCGAGTATCTGTCAGCATTTTCACATGTTAATTATACAACTTTAGGTTTCCTTGCTACGTTTGGCAGGAATGAATCTCAAAGAAATTTTTTAGGGATGTTAGATAATAAAGTGTTAAATAAAGTCGTTCCTAAACATTGGCACTATATTATCATCGGTGTGGCAAAGAAATAATCCAGAAAGTCTCTAAAAAATTTAGTATGTTAGGTTATATCCAGTGATGTTCTTTCACTTTTAAGTTTACTGACAATACAATCGAGTACCCCTACAGGGAAAGATCTTCCAACAGGTAAATAAGAATATCGATGAAGATCCTCCTGCATCCCCTCCCGATTTCTGCTAACCTGTGCCCCTTGTTTCTGGGGGGCATTATGCTAAACATCGTCTTATTTGAACCTGAAATCCCACCTAATACCGGTAATATTATTCGTCTTTGTGCTAACACCGGATTTCAATTGCATCTAATTCAGCCTCTGGGTTTTACCTGGGATGATAAAAGGCTACGTCGAGCCGGGCTGGATTATCACGAATTTGCCAATATTAAACAACATCATGATTATTTTGCTTTTTTAGAGAATGAAGGATTAACAGGAGAGTCTTCTGCTCGTTTGTTTGCTCTCACAACAAAAGGAACTCCGGCACATAGCGCCGTAAGTTATCAAGCAAGCGATTATTTAATGTTTGGGCCGGAAACCAGAGGGTTACCACCTTATGTATTGGATAATATGTCACCACAACAAAAAATTCGTATCCCAATGCTAGCAAACAGTCGCAGTATGAATCTTTCCAATTCAGTTGCTGTTGTTGTTTTTGAAGCCTGGCGGCAACTAGATTATCAGGGCGCTATCATCAGAAAATAGTGCGTCAATAAATATGCCTAATATCGCTACACATTCCTGCAATGGTTCAACGTGTTAATTGACCATATCACGGCCGTTTTTTCCTCTTTGCGTGGGTCACAGAAATGCAGTATAGAAACTGCTCTGCACCAGACCCACGATGAAAACCAAATAACCATTTTCGTCATGTGTTCGGATCAAGCATGGTACGGCCACGATGGTTATCAGCTCAGTACTCCAGAGCAGAGTACAACAGGTTTTGATGATGTAAGTGACAGAAGTGACCATAATGTATCGTTAGGAAAACAGTAAGACATCAAGGGTATAGTTTTTATTCTAAGTTTTATGAATAAGTTTTTGCGCTAAATCATAATTCATCACAAGAAGTAGGTGCTATGATTAGTATAATTTAACCCTATTGAGGAATTTTTTCTCTTTGAAAATCGATTCAGATAACTTAATCAGGGTTGATTCCCTTAAATGATCTTCTATTTGATAAAACTATTTAGATCATAATAATTTAATAAAGTTATTATTAAAACACCTCACCTTCATTGATATATATTGGTTACGCTATGAAAGCAAAAAATTCAAAAGAATTTCTCCATGATGTCATAGAATGGGACATATATAATTGGAGCCATTCCTTAAAATATTGGCAAGATCACTCTGGATTAGAATTAAAATCAGCTAATATTCTAGAACTAGGTAGTAGAAATGGTGGATTATCATTATGGGCAGCATTGAATGGAGCCAATGTCTTATGCACTGATTTAGATGGCCCTACGCCAACAGCACAGGAGAAACATAAGCATTATCATATAGAAAAGAGCATTCAATATGATAAATTAAACGCATCGGATATTAAATATAAGAACCATTTTGACATTGTTATGTTTAAATCAGTATTAGGTGCTGTCGGTTATAATTTCAATAAAACAGCACAAAAAGAGGCTATTAATCAGATCTTTCATTCATTAAAAGAAGGGGGTGAACTTTGGTTTGCAGAAAATCTGGTTGCATCACCATTGCATAAATTTCTCAGGAAAAATTATGTTAATTGGGGAAATACCTGGGGCTATGTTACCACCAGGGAAATGACAGATTATCTGTCAGCATTTTCAAGTGTTAATTATACAACATTAGGCTTCCTTGCCACGCTTGGTAGGAATGAATTTCAAAGAAAATTTTTAGGGGTGTTAGATAATAAAGTTCTAAATAAAGTCATTCCTAAACATTGGCACTATATTATAATAGGTGTAGCAAAAAAATAATTTATAGAAGATTTAATAAGTTAAACGTGCAAAATCATATTTCCACATTCAACATGTGAAAATATGATAGTGATTATTAATATCCAGATTTCGATAAATCAAATCCCATCACCGTACTCAAAGCCATGATTGATACCATTAAAATGTTGGTTCATATCCAATGATGGCTTTTCGCTTTCAGGTTTACCGACAATACGGGCAGGCACCCCAGCGGCTGTTGTGTGTGGTGGAACAGATCGAAGTACAACTGAACCTGCGCCAATTTTAGCCCCACGACCAATTTCGATATTGCCTAGTATTGTCGAACCTGCGCCAATCATCACCCCTTCCCTGACTTTCGGATGACGATCACCCCCTGTTTTACCCGTACCGCCGAGAGTGACGGATTGCAGGATAGAAACGTCATTTTCCACTACTGCCGTTTCACCAATCACAATGCCTGTAGCATGATCAAGCATAATGCCACACCCAATCTTTGCTGCCGGATGAATATCAACGCCAAAAGACATCGAGATTTGGTTTTGCAGATAAATAGCCAATGCTTTACGCCCTTCTCCCCAAATCCAATGGGCAATACGATAAGCCTGTAGAGCATGAAATCCTTTAAGATACAGCAGAGGGGTTGAATATTTATCTACGGCGGGATCACGTAGACGTACTGCTATGATGTCGCGGGCAGCAGAGACAATCATCTTTTGATCTGAACTATAAGCCTCTTCTACAATCTCTCTAACCGCAATAGCCGGCATAATCGGCGTAGCCAGCTTATTAGCCAGCATATAACTTAGGGCACTACGAAGATTTTCATGCTTGAGTAATGTTGCATGAAAAAAACTGGCCAACATCGGTTCACATTCAGCCAGCGCTCTCGCCTCTGTTTTTATGTTCTTCCAAACTTCGTCCAATTCCTCTAGCGACATATTTTTTACTCTCACATCTAGAACCTATCTCATTAGATTTTTATTTAAGAGCGCACATTATCGCTCTCATCCTTTCTGGCTCTTCCTAATAATGCCTGAGCAGCTTCTTTCACATTTTTATTGCAATAGAGTATCTGGTAGATTTGTTCTGCAATCGGCATTTCTACATTGGCACGATTAGCCAACGCACGTACTTCTTTGGTATTACGGTAACCTTCAACAACCTGCCCAATCTGATTCTGGGCGTCTTCGACACTAATTCCCTGCCCCAGCATCATGCCAAAACGACGGTTACGTGATTGGTTATCAGTACAAGTTAAGACCAAATCACCCAATCCCGCCATGCCCATAAAGGTTGAAGGATCAGCACCAAGCGCTGTACCAAGGCGACTCATTTCCGCCAATCCACGAGTGATCAAGGCAGTACGAGCATTAGCGCCAAAATCCATACCATCAGATATTCCCGCACCAATGGCAATCACGTTTTTTACGGCACCACCGAGTTGAACGCCAATAAAATCAGGATTTTTATAAACCCGGAAGCTTTTACCACAGTGGAATAATTGCTGAAGTTCATCGCCAAAAGCAGGTTCCGTCGCGGAAATAGCAATCGCAGTGGGCAAACCAGCCGCTAACTCTTTAGCAAATGTTGGCCCAGAGAGCACCGCTAGCGGTATCGCATCGCCTAATATCTCACGGGCCACATCCTGTAATAACCGACCAGTATCCGCTTCCAAGCCTTTAGTTGCCCAGACAATACGTGAATCAGCCCGTAGATGTGGTTTTAGCCGCTTTAACACTTCACCAAACACATGGCTAGGTACCACAACAAGAATATCGCGACTCGCTGTTAGTGCTTTTATGAGGTCTGTTCCAAGCAATAAACTATCAGGAAAGGAAACATCCGGCAGAAATTCCTGATTACAACGCGCCTGTTGCAATGCCCTAACATGTTCTGGATTATGCCCCCAAAGTACAACATTATGACCATTACGAGCCAACGTAATAGCCAATGAGGTGCCGTATGAACCGGCACCGATAACTGTCATAGAAACAGTACTATTCATTAAGCTTCCTGTTCAGTTTGTTCACCACCCTGAGACTGTTCCGCCTGCTGTTGCAGGTAGTTCATGAACAGGGCATCAAAGTTTACTGGAGCCAGATTGAGTTGTGGGAAAGTACCACGACTAACCAAGTTAGTGATGCATTCACGAGCATATGGGAACAGGATATTCGGACAGTATGCACCCAAGCAGTGAGCTAGCTGAGTTCCTTCAATACCATCAATAGAGAAAATACCCCCTTGCTGTACTTCACACAGGAATGCCGTCTCTTCTCCCAAAGTTGCTGTTACAGTCACACGCAGAACAACTTCATAAACCCCTTGAGCCAACTCACTGGAAGCTGTATCCAGATCCAGTTTTACTTCCGGCTGCCATTCCTGCTGAAACACTTGTGGAGCGTTTGGTGCTTCAAAAGAGATATCTTTGGTGTAGATACGTTGGATCTGGAAAGCCATTTCTGTATTGCTTTGTTCTGACATAATAATTGTTACCTTTAGATGTCCTTATTAAATTTTTTATGTGAATGTCTCCATTCACGCCCAAAATGATTACTTTTTACCACGCGCCAATGGCAAGTTTTCACCTGTCCAACCCGCCAAGCCCTCTTTCAAGGAGCATACGCGTTCAAAACCGGCACGAATAAGATTCTCTGCCGGAGTACGAGATTCAGTACCATTCGCAGAAACAACAATTACAGGCTGCTTTTTATGTTTTTCCAACTCAGCAAAATTGTTGTCTTTAATTTCAGAGGGAGTCAGGTTTACTGCACCAATAATATGCCCTTTGCGGAAATCTTCACGGGAACGTAAATCCACGACGATGGCTTCTTCTTTGTTGATCAGATTAATAGCTTGAGCACGAGTTATCTCTTTGGTTTTAGAGAAGAAACCTCTCGTTGTAGTCACAATAACGGCAACCAGCAGTGCAATCCAAATGAGGCTTAAGGTCATATGCTGGTTAATAAATTGCATGATTTCTTGCAGCATGGGGGCAACAACTCCCGTTGGTTAATAACAAATTTCTAAGGTTCCAGAGTATACCTTTGTGTTGCGTCAATTACAGCCAAATAGCATAAGCTCAATGCAAATTTTGCGGAGAGTTTCGAGAAAAAATAAAAATATCCTGAAAATGAAGCATTTTAAGTACATCACCAGCATTGCCCTGTCACACTCAATGCATGCAGGAATTTCAACGATAAGTAGGCTAATATGTTTATTATCATTTAATTTCGATGTTAAGACAGCATTATCTGAAAGTGTAAAAAATCAGCGCAACATCTGGTAACTATTTGTTCATCATGAAATAATCTAACGCACATAGTAGCAAGGTACATTTACAGAAATGGCTGACAACAAGGAAATACATAGCCGTAATTATCGGCGCAATCAGAACTCATGGCGGAATAATATCTGCGCCTCATTGTTCTATGTTTTCCTATTGGTTATTTTCAGCTTTAATACCTTCGCAAATCAAATTATCGCCAATAAAAATCAGCTCAAAGATCTCCAACAAAACATCGCGGAGAAAGAGAAAAGTGTGCAACAACAGCAGCAAAAACGTAGTTCTTTGCTAAATCAGCTAAAAGATCAGGAAAATACCATTTCCAAAATTGGTCAATCTCTACACAACACTCAAACTCAACTCAGTAAGCTGAATAAAGAGATTACCGCTCTAGTCTCCAACATCAAGAAACTGGAAAAACAACAAAAAGCGCAACGAGATATGCTGGCACGCCAATTGGATGCTGCATTTCGTCAAGGGCAACATCAAGGGCTTGAACTCATGTTCAGAGGAGAAGAGGGCAAGAGAGGTGAGCGCATACTCGCTTACTATAGCTACCTTAATCAAGCCCGTCAGGACACCATTGTTAAGCTTGAACAAACAGCCGTTGATTTAACTGAACAAAAAAAACTTGAGCAGCAGAAACAGGAAGAGCAAAAACAAGTTCTGACTGAGCAACAACAACAAAAGCAGCAAATGGAAGTAGCCCGCAACGCTCGGCAGAAAACCCTGACTGAGCTGGAATCCTCCTTAAAGAAAGACCAGAAAAATCTCGCTGAACTCAAACAAAATGAAACCCGTCTACGAGATAAAATCGCTAAGGCAGAACGGGAAGCGAAAGCACGTGCTGAACGAGAAGCCAGAGAAGCCGCCCGTGTCCGTGCTCAGATTGCAGCGAAACAGAAACAAGCACAGCAAAAAGGTTCCAGCTATAAACCCACTGAGGACGAGCGTGCACTGATGGCGCGTACCGGTGGCCTTGGTCGTCCGGCGGGTCAGGCAATCTGGCCTGTCCACGGTAAAGTGATACATCAGTTTGGTGAAGCGTTACAAGGCGAATTGCGCTGGAAAGGCATGGTGATTTCAGCCACAGAAGGTACGGAGGTCAAAGCGATATCCGATGGTCGGGTTTTACTGGCTGACTGGTTACAAGGCTATGGGTTGGTTGTCGTGATAGAGCATGGCAAAGGTGATATGAGTCTCTATGGCTATAATCAGAGTGCTTTGGTCAATGTCGGCCAGCAAGTTCGTGCCGGACAACCTATTGCATTGGTCGGTAACAGTGGCGGTCAGCAACAACCCGCACTCTATTTTGAAATCCGCCGTCAAGGAAGAGCGGTAAACCCACAACCGTGGCTTGGGAGATAATCAGGTGGGACAACGCAAATTAGCAAAACTCATTGGTACTACCGCCCTGTTACTTTTAAGCCTACAAACCAGTGCTGCTCGTCTGGCAATTGTTATTGATGACTTTGGCTATCGTCCTCATAACGAAAACAAAATATTGCAGATGCCTGTCGCGGTTTCTATCGCCATTCTGCCAGATTCACCGCATGGCAGAAATATGGCTGAAAAAGCCTATAAACAAGGACGGGAGATCTTAATCCACCTGCCAATGGCACCTTTAAGTAAGCAACTGCTAGAGCCGGATACTCTCCAGCCAACCATGAGCAGTGAAGAAATTGACCGCATCATCCAGCGTGCAATACAAAAAGTCCCTTATGCTGTAGGCATCAATAACCATATGGGCAGTGCTATGACTTCGAGCTTGCCGGGAATGCAAAAAGTGATGCGCTCACTGTCTCGTTATAACCTCTATTTTCTCGACAGCGTGACGATTGGCAATACTCAGGCGACAAAGGCAGCACAAGGCACGCCTGTTCGCGTTATACGCCGTAATATTTTCCTTGATGATGTGCAATCAGAAGCGGAAACTCGCCATCAGCTAAATCGTGCGATTTCCATTGCTCGTAAAAATGGTTCCGCTATTGCTATCGGTCATCCTCATTCAACAACCATTCGTGCACTACAGCAGATGCTGCCAACGCTTCCCGCTGATATTGAGTTAGTCAGCCCCAGTAGATTGTTAAGTGGCAAACCTGTTGGTGATAATCACCATAAATGGGGCAAGCTGTGTGAAATAAAAGAGGCCCCCATTACAGTTACCAGCCAAGATTATCTGACAGTTATCGGTGATACTCTGGTTGATAATCCTATTGTGAATACGGTGAGCCGATATATCCAGAAATTGGCCGGAGATAAATCTCAGGATAAAACAGAATAGAAATTCATCTTAAGAAATAGCCAATCATCTTATTATTTCTATTTATTCGATGATAGCTTGCAATATTGCTAATGCCTCAAATAGGCGCTCAAGAACTAAAAGCGCCTATTAATTTTAGTGATAACTCACTTGGTCGGTTAATCCCAATTCAGAATAACTTTACCAGACTGCCCTGAACGCATGATGTCAAAGCCTTTCTGGAAATCATCAATAGAGAACCGGTGAGTGATAATGGGTGTCAGATCCAAACCGGATTGAATCAATGTAGCCATCTTGTACCAGGTTTCAAACATTTCACGACCATAAATACCTTTAATAAACAAGCCCTTGAAAATCACCTGATTCCAATCAATTGCCATATCTGATGGAGGAATGCCCAACAGTGCAACACGGCCGCCGTGATTCATGGTATTTAATAAGGTACGAAACGCCGCCGGAGCGCCGGACATTTCTAAACCAACATCAAAACCTTCGGTCATGCCCAATTCTGCCATGACATCGGTCAGATTTTCCTGACTGACGTTCACCGCACGGGTGACACCCATTTTACGGGCCAGCTCAAGGCGATATTCGTTAACGTCGGTGATAACAACATGACGCGCACCAACATGTTTACACACTGCCGCCGCCATAATACCAATTGGACCTGCACCAGAAACCAGCACATCTTCGCCAACCAGATCAAACGAGAGCGCGGTATGAACAGCATTGCCAAATGGGTCAAAAATAGAAGCTAGCTCATCAGAGATGTTATCTGGGATTTTGAACGCATTAAATGCAGGAATAACCAGATATTGAGCAAAACAACCAGGGCGGTTTACCCCTACGCCAATGGTATTGCGGCATAAGTGAGTACGGCCACCACGACAGTTACGGCAGTAACCACAAGTAATATGCCCTTCGCCAGACACCCGATCACCAATTTTAAAACCCTTTACCTCCTGACCAATAGCCACGACTTCGCCAACATACTCATGACCAACAACCATAGGTACAGGAATGGTTTTTTGCGACCAGTCATCCCAGTTATAGATATGCACATCCGTACCACAAATCGCCGTTTTACGGATTTTGATCATCACATCATTGTGCCCCAACTCTGGCTCAGGCACATCGATCATCCAGATGCCTTCTTCCGCTTTTAACTTTGACAATGCTTTCATAGAGATGCCTTATGCAATTACATTTAATTGCTTACCAATGCGCATGAACGCCGCAACTGCGCGTTCAATTTGCTCTTCCGTATGCGCGGCTGACATTTGCGTGCGGATACGGGCCTGATTTTTAGGGACTACCGGATAGAAGAAACCGGTAACATAAATGCCTTCTTTCAGTAACTCTGCGGCAAACTCCTGTGCCAATTTTGCATCACCTAACATGACCGGAATGATCGCGTGGTCAGCCCCTGCTAAAGTGAAACCTGCTGCTGTCATTTTTTCACGGAACAGGTTAGCGTTCTTCCACAGACGATCACGCAATGCATCCCCCTCTTTCAGCATGTCCAGCACCTTAATGGATGCCGCGACAATCGCCGGTGCCAGTGAGTTAGAAAACAGATATGGACGTGAACGCTGGCGCAGCCACTCAACAACTTCTTTACGGGCCGCGGTATAGCCACCGGAAGCCCCACCCAATGCTTTACCTAGTGTGCCGGTAATGATGTCAATACGATCCATGACGTCACAATATTCATGAGTACCACGACCGTGTGCACCAACAAAACCAACCGCATGGGAATCATCCACCATGACCATTGCATCAAATTCATCAGCCAGATCACAGATAGACTTCAAATCAGCAATCACACCATCCATCGAGAACACACCATCGGTTGCAATCACAATATGGCGTGCATTATCTGCTTTCGCTTTCTCTAATTGTGCTCTCAGTTCCTGCATATCATTATTAGCATAACGATAACGCTTCGCTTTACATAAACGGACACCATCAATAATAGAAGCGTGGTTCAACGCATCAGAGATAATGGCATCTTCCGGCCCAAACAGTGTTTCAAATAAACCACCATTAGCATCAAAACAAGAAGAATAAAGAATGGCATCTTCCATACCCAAAAATTCTGCCAGTTTTCTCTCCAGCTCTTTATGAGTATCCTGAGTTCCACAAATAAAACGAACAGATGCCATACCAAAACCGTGGCTATCCATCCCCACTTTAGCAGCGGCAATAAGCTCAGAGTGATTGGCCAAACCTAAGTAGTTATTTGCGCAGAAGTTAATAACGTGGCTGCCATCGGCTACAGCAATGTCAGCATTTTGTGCAGAAGTGATGATACGTTCATTTTTGAACAATCCTTCAGAATGGGCTTGTTCTAATTGTTCGTTAATTTGCTGATAAAATGATGCTGACATTTATTTTCTCCTGATTTATAAATGAAGGGTTGTGAGATATTTTACTCATTGATCAGGCTACTGACGACACTATCAGGCAGATAATATTAACTTTGCCGTATCCGTCACGTCATGCAACCTGAATTACCATAATATTTCAGTATATTCCCCTGCTTAAGCTGCTGTCGTCATGGATGTTAGATGTTATTATAGAAGCAATTTGCTTCATTAACCCGATTGTAGAGGTGAGTCGGATGATTATTGTCACTGGCGGTGCTGGATTTATTGGTAGCAATATTGTCAAAGCACTAAATGACGAAGGATATAAAGATATTCTGGTCGTAGATAATCTGAAAGATGGTACTAAGTTCACCAATCTGGCTGACTTGGATATTGCTGATTACATGGATAAGGAAGAGTTTATTGCCAGTATTCTGGCCGGTGATGATTTCGGTGATATTGACGCTATTTTCCATGAAGGTGCTTGTTCATCCACAACCGAGTGGGATGGCAAGTATATGATGGATAATAACTATCAATATTCAAAAGAATTGCTGCACTATTGCCTCGAACGCGGCACTCCTTTCCTGTACGCCTCCTCAGCAGCAACCTATGGCGGCCGCACTGATAATTTTATCGAAGAGCGTCAATATGAGAAACCACTTAATGTTTATGGTTACTCTAAGTTTCTGTTCGACCAATACGTCCGGGAGATCCTACCTCAAGCTAATTCACAAATTTGTGGTTTCCGTTATTTCAATGTGTATGGACCACGTGAAGGGCACAAAGGTAGTATGGCGAGTGTTGCCTTTCATTTAAATAATCAAATCAATCAGGGACAAAACCCCAAATTATTCGCTGGCAGTGAAGGCTTTCAACGTGATTTTATTTATGTTGGTGATGCCGCAGCGGTTAATCTTTGGTTCTGGAAAAATGGCGTTTCCGGAATTTATAACTGTGGAACGGGTCGTGCTGAATCTTTCCAGGCGGTTGCAGATGCAGTTGTTGAATGCCATAAAGATAAATCACTGACTGTTGAGCATATTGATTTCCCTGAACATTTGAAAGGCCGTTATCAGCGTTTCACGCAAGCAGATCTGACCAAACTTCGGGCGGCGGGTTATGATAAACCATTCAAAACCGTTGCCGAAGGGGTAACGGAATATATGCATTGGCTCAATCAGGATAAGTAATCTACTCGCTATGAAAATATTGGTGATCGGCCCTTCGTGGGTGGGTGACATGATGATGTCTCAGAGCCTTTACCGGACATTAAAGGCTTTGCATCCTAATGCAGAAATTGATGTGATGGCCCCAGCCTGGTGCCGCCCGCTGCTGGATAAAATGCCGGAGGTCAATCAAGCATTAGCTATGCCGTTAGGGCATGGCGCACTGGCATTAGGCGAACGCCGTCGTTTGGGGGTCGCCCTGCGTGAACGTAAATATCATCGCGCTTATGTGCTACCAAATTCTTTCAAATCTGCCTTAGTGCCTTTCTTCGCCAATATTCCTCTACGCACCGGCTGGCGCGGTGAAATGAGATATGGATTGCTCAATGATATTCGCACATTGAATAAAGAAGCCTTCCCATTGATGGTGCAACGCTATGCTGCATTAGCTTACGATGCAAAACCCAGTAGTGCGGCAGACCTTCCTCAACCATTACTTTGGCCTCAACTAGACGTCAGTGATGAAGATATTGCTGAATCCACCGCAGCATTCAATATTTCTGATCATCGGCCTATCATCGGTTTCTGTCCCGGAGCAGAATTTGGCCCGGCAAAACGTTGGCCTCACTATCATTACGCTGCGCTAGCTCAACAGCTTATCACTCAAAAGGGCTATCAAATTCTGCTATTTGGCTCTGCCAAAGATCACGAAGGTGGAGAAGATATCCGCAAGTCACTGACGGAAGAAGCTCGTGAACACTGTATCAATCTTGCCGGACAAACCTCGCTTGAACAGGCAGTCAATATTATCGCTGCCTGTGACGCCATTGTGACCAACGATTCTGGTTTGATGCATGTCGCCGCAGCGCTTAATCGCCCTCTGGTTGCACTTTACGGCCCAAGTAGCCCCGATTTTACGCCGCCATTATCCGATAAAGCGGAAGTGCTCCGTCTTATTACTGGCTATCACAAAGTCAGAAAAGGTGACAGTGCACATGGCTATCATCAGAGCCTGATTGATATCCAACCAGAGCAAGTGATCGCTTCCCTGGAAAAATTACTACAAGCGGAGAACCAGAGTTAATGCGGGTTTTACTGGTTAAAACTTCTTCTATGGGCGACGTCCTCCACTCGCTCCCTGCACTGACTGACGCAGAAAAAAACTTACCTGACGTCCGTTTTGATTGGGTAGTAGAAGAAGGATTTGCCCAAATCCCTGGCTGGCACAGTGTTGTTGATCAAATTATTCCTGTTGCTATTCGCCGCTGGCGTAAAAACTGGTTTAGTCCAGAAATTCGTACAGAACGCCGTTTATTCAAAGAAAAATTAAAATTACATCAATATGATGCCATCATCGACGCTCAAGGGTTATTGAAAAGCGCATTTTTGGTCACTCGATTAGCTTATGGTCCTAAACATGGTTACAACCGCAAAAGTATCCGTGAGCCATTAGCAAGTTTTTTTTATGATTGCTGTCATGCAGTCAGCAAGCAACAGCACGCCGTAGAACGTATCCGGGAACTGTTTGCTGTCAGCCTGGGTTATACCAAACCGGCAGCACAGGGCGATTATGGGATTGCTCGTCATTTTCTGAATCAGCATCCAGAAAATCGGGATGATTATCTGGTTTTTCTCCATGCCACCACTCGCGATGAAAAACATTGGCCAGAAAGTCATTGGCGACAACTTATTGCTAAAATTCAGCCGACGGGCATACGAATTAAGCTCCCCTGGGGCGCAGAACATGAATACCAACGGGCGCTGAGGCTAGCGGAAAACTTCCCTCATGTGGAAGTATTACCAAAGCTGACTTTAGCACAAGTAGCCCAAGAGCTGGCTGGCGCAAAAGCGGTTGTTTCTGTTGATACTGGCCTAAGCCACCTCACTGCTGCATTAGATCGCCCTAATATCACGTTGTTTGGTCCGACAGATCCAGGACTCATTGGTGGCTATGGCAAGGAACAAATATCTTTAAAAGCGGAGGATGAGAATATCAAAAGTATTACACCATCGAAAGTATTAGCTCATCTTCAAGAGAATATTGGCTGATTAATTATTAAATCGGAGGCGTTTCTGGTAGACGCCTGATTTTTTAGTTGTTAACTTAAAACAAATAATTTGCTATAAATCATTTCCTATATTATCTATCCCGCTATTTAAGGGTTAAAATAAGCGATTTGTAATAATATATTTAAAGTCATATTTCCCCATTAATCCAACAATGACAAATATATTATTTAATTATTTTTAACGAAAATTAAATAATATCAATCCCTGCTTAAAATTTTATATTATTAATAAAGTTAACTCTCATTTTAAAATAATATATTTAATAATAAACCTAATTTAGGCAGTATTATCTGCCCAAAATTAAGTGAATCTCTATTAATGTCATTGATCATGTTAATTTTATTTTCTTAACTATGATAACCTCTTCCATTGATAATATTCAGCCAATGTCATTCCGCGAACCTGTGGCTGTAAGTAGTTAAATAGTGCCTCTAAATCCTGATAAAGTAATTCAATCTGTTGTTCATTTTTAAATGTCGGGCTACCACCAGGCATAAATTCAGATGAATGCAGCATGAATTCAACATAATCACAGCCTTCAGCTAATGTCTGTTGGACAACTTTTTTCATTTGTTCCAAATTGCCCCCCTTTGGCCTTAACCAGTTAACAGAGGGAGAACGCTGTTTACCACGTAAGCTGTCATATTTCTGTTTAAGGAAATTCATCAGCGGAGAGTGTTTATATTGAATACTCATAGGAACTTCCAGCAAAGCAGAATCACCTTTTTTAGCAATATTCTGCAAGTCCATAAAATAGGCATAAGATGGGAAGTAACGATAATCAGTTCCACCGTTACCATTAGGATCGCCTTTGGTGAAACGCCAATTAACCCGTGGTGTTACTGAACAATCGACTTGATAACCATATTCCACCAGCAATTCAGCATAATATTCATTAAATGCCCAACGACCTGCCCGATGACTTAACATTTTAACCTGTAGTTTGTCTTCCAATAACTTAGTCATGAGATCAACTTTGGCTCTAATTTGTTCTTTTGGAAATTCAATCAGATAAGGCTTATAACGCATATCATCGTCAGTAAGAGGAACAAGTGGTGGGTTATTCCAGGCATGTAAATGCATACCAATTTCCCCCTGTCCTCTGGCAATAATATCTTTGGCAAATTCAATGTATAAATCATCCATTGCCATTTCATAGTTCGTCAACCAAACTGGCTTAAAACCAAAGCGCTCACATAAACGCTGAAATCTTGGTAAATAATGAGTATTTTTTGTCGAGATCTGACCGTGATTTTGCCACAGGTCATCGCCCTCAGTATCAATAGTGATAATAAATGCAGGTCGAGTCATCAGAATATGCCCACAATAGAATAAAATGATGGCTTTATAGTACTCAGATCTATAAAATAGTGCAATTATCTTATCATACGTATAGCAGCTCTATATCTTAATTAAATTTCATACTTCATATTGTTAAATCAACAATATAGATGTTATCTCAGCTCATAATACACTTACTATTAAGCAATATATGGAAATATCAGAGAATATTATTAATTTCGGTTTCAGTGACTGTAAAGTAACAAACTTTGCTTTTCTGGGCGATAAATTTGATCCCTCTGTGGGATATTTTGATGTTTTCTTTGGCGTAACCAATGATTATTTAAAGCATGCAATAACGACTACTGCCTCAATAATTGAGAATAACAAAAACATTAGTTTTGTATATCACTTTATTTCTTCTGATGATTTATTAAATTACCAACACTCCATTCTTCAGCAAAATCAAGAATTGAATTTTTAGGTCTAAAAGATAACAATTATTTCAATTCAGGAATTCTTGTTTTTAATAATAAACCCTGGATAGAAAAGCAATTAACGAAAAGAATCATTAATTTTGTTTTGAATGATACTAGAGAGTTTGATTTTCCCGATCAAGATGCTATAAATGGTTGTTTATCCAACGAGATAAAATGTTTAGATGATAAATACGATTATCTAGTAAACTCAAATACACTAAATACAGATAAAATTGTATTCCTACATTTTGCTGGTGATAAGAAGCCCTGGTTTCCATAGTATTCAGAATTACCTTGTTCAAAACTCTACATAAAAGCCACCGCCTATTCTCCCTGGAAAAATTCACCTCATATTTTAGAAACTAAAAATATAGTACAATTAAGAGCAGCTTATAAATTTTACGCAAAAAATAAAATGATTATCCATTTTCTAAAATATTATGCAAAGTACCGATACTATAAAATGAAATTATAAATATTTTGTATCTATAAAAGCGCTGATAAAGTCATCAGTGCTTTTATTACTATATCTTTATATATCTTTATATATCTTTATATATCTTTATTAAATAATCCCAATAAATAGAAATCCAATATGTACACAATATCATAATATCTAATGGATTGAGAATATCTTATCCGTTATCGCTACGTAGATATCAGACAATGGAATATCACCTATTTTCCCATTTTTACTAATGAGTTGGGTTGCATTTTTATTTCCAGGTCCCCAAACGTCATTATTTACAAACTTACCATGAAGATCATTACCATATAATGCGATTGTATTTTTTTCATAAGCGGCTGCCACATGGACTATTGATGTATCCGGAGAGATTATTAAATCAGCATTCTTTATTATTTCCACCGCACTCAAAAAATCACCAAAGGGGTTACAGATACTCCCATTCAAATAAGAAAGGGATTTTAACTTATCAGATTTACCAATAAGAATAATATTAACTTTCCTATCCAAGCTTTTAAAATAATCAACAATGCCAATTAATTGCTCTCTGGATATATCTCTTTTCCTTTCCGCCGCAAACGGATTAATGACTACGGTAATACCACCTAATAGTCCTAATAAAAAATTATTTACTTTTTCAATCGTATCCGCTGGAATATGAATATCATACCTCATATTATATTGATTAATATCCATAGCGCTCAAAAGAAGTTTATATCTTTCTGTAATATGAGAGTTATATTCCAAATATTTAATGCTCTTACTATAGGTGTTAATATTTTCTTTATTAAATCCAATAACATATTTAGCATTAATTATTCTTATGAATAAAAGATAGATAATGGGTATCTGTTCACCCATATCAATGATCAGATCAAAGTTTTCCTTTCTTAAGGAAAATGCTAATTTTATAATAGCAAAAGTTTTTTGGGGATAAAAATATACTCTACCAATATATGGATTACTCTCAATCACACAGTAGTTTGCTTTCCCTGATAATACATGGAGCTTTATCCCTTTTTTATCCAATTCTCTAAAAACAGGCGTGGATACAATCATATCACCAATCTTATCATCATCTCGAAGAAATAAAACTTTTTTGATGTCTGATGATATAAAATTATCTCTTCTGATTTTATCGATAAATAATTTTAAAAAATCAAATCTTAGAGATTTCAAAAAGTAATTTTTTCTTCTATTTAGCTCTCTTAATTTCTGGAACTTTTTTTTCTTCATTCTTTTACCTCAACAACCAAGCTTAAAAAGCTCATACAACAATACTTACTATTTTAGCAAAGTTAAATATTTTACCAAAATAATATCTAAATCAAACTTCTTATACATATTCTCTGTAATCACAGGAGGTTCATCGTAGACAAACTTTATTTTCTCTGCAAGCGAATCAACTGTCAGCTCTGATTTATATTTTTCCAATTCACCAACCATAATTTCATTAACGCCACCAGGACACATCGTGCTAACAATTGGCGTATCGCAAATCAATGATTCAATCAGTACGTTACCTAATCCCTCGCTATCAGAACTCAAGACCACGGCTTTAGCTCCACGGATAACAGGTAATGGGTTTTCAAGGAATCCCGTTAAAATAACTTTAGACTGTAAGTTTAAATCCACAATCTTCTGCTTTATCTGTTGAGTAATAGCCTCATCTCCGTGGCCAACAATCAATAACTTACACGGAATATCTGCTTTCGCAAACGCTTCTAATAAACGATCATGACGCTTAACCCGGTGAAATCTACCAACATGTAATAAATAGGTTTCATCCGAATAAGGGTTATTTTGCAGAGATTTTTCTTTAATATCTGAGATATTGAAAGGATTATAAATCGTCACCGTTTCATTAGGCGTAAGTAACAAATTATTTTTTAAATCTTTCCCTACAGCATCAGATACGCAAATTAAATTCCGGTTATTATATGTCCACTTGATTTTTTGTTTCTTGACCCAGCGAGATAATCCCGTTTTATTACCAAGATATGAGCTAGAGAATACACCATGAATACAAAACCATACATTTAACCCCGCTAACACTTTTGATTGCACGACAATGCGATCAGTCTTATGCAAGTTTGAGACAATTAATGCAGGAATTCCCTTGCGAAGAAAAACTTTTTCTAAAACCTTATCCATAGATTTAGCCCTACGGCAAATCTCAGTCTGTCTCCTAAAAGGCCCTTTGTACCTATCAGCATCAATGATCAGTTCAACACCATCAGGTACTGAATATTCACATTTCTCTGCCAAAGAGAGCAGCGTAACATCATATCCTCTCTGTTGCAGACCATCACAAAGCCGGATAGTGACATTTTCTGCACCGCCACCAGGTAATCCATCAATGATAAATAATATATGTCCTTTCATGATGAGAGCACTCTTTCATATAATCCAATGAGCTGTTGTGATAAATGTTCCGGTGTATAACCAAGTATTCCCGTTCTCGCTAATTCTGACATTTTATTATTCAAATGATTTGAAGGCGTATTCTGAATCGCTTCCGTAATATCTGATATAGCCAGAGCATCACATACAAACCCGTTATTCCCAGAGTTAATAAATTCAGCGCCACCACATGTCGTACTGGTTATTACCGGAAGCCCGCAAGCCATTGCCTCCAGTATCACATTCGGGAATGGATCATATAAGGTCGGTAGCAACAAGCCATCTGCAAGCTGATAAAAAGGCAGTGTTCTTTTCTGAACCCCCATAAACCTAATTCGTTCGTTACATCCCAGTGAATTGGCTAACTGCTTATATTTTTTTTCTTCTTTATCTTGTCCCACAACGATTAAATAGGCATCAGTCGCACTCACTGCTTGAATCGCTGCTTTTAATCCCTTTCGCTCAAACCCCGAACCAACATAAACTAAACATTTAGCCTGAACAGGAAGGTTATGTTCTTTCCTTAATTCTATTCTCTGAGATTCCGTTGCCGGAAAAAATTGTTTATTGTCTATCGAATTATAAATAACCGATATTTTTTCCTCAGAAAGCCCAAAATCTGTCATGACCTCCCTTTTTACCATTTCCGAGTTACAAATAACCCTTTTTAACTCTGGTGCCGAATACATCTTTTGCTCAGCATCCATCACATAACGATGGTAACGACTCGTAAAAAGCAATTTGCTTCGCCAAGGAGATAAAACACGCGCACGCTGCTGTAGCCAGCGCTGATGAACACCATCACCCGCACGATAAATATCGCAACCAGCAATACGTTCATGACTTTGAACAAGATCAAATTGCTCTTTTTCCCATATTATTTTAGCAGCTTTGGCAAATCCTCTCTCACGGCTGATGCGCCCCCATTTATGAGGATTTGCTAAATGCACATGCCAATCAGGATTAATGTCTCCCTGCCAGGAGCGCGTAATAACGTTAAGCTCCAGATTTTCATTCCCTAAAGCTTCTAAGGCGCGGGAGACAAAACGTTCTGCACCACCATCCGGACGATATTTCTGCCGAACAATCGCAAGACGTACTAATTTCATAATAAATTTCTCCGGGCGGCAGCAATAACCATATCACTGGGAATGACATTCAGATAACGTATATCCGTTTTAGTATCAACATCATCAGGATCAGGTAAATCACCATAATCACCAGCCCAAACAACTTCACCTTTCGCTTCCCACGGACGCCAGAATACTAACTTTGATGGCCCAAATAAAGCGATAACCGGTGTTTTCAACGCAGCGGCCATATGCATAGCAACAGAATCCATCCCTATGAATAAATTAGCCCCCTCAATCAGCACTGCAAGTTGCGGTAAAGTTAACTGGCCCGCAAAAGAAACGACTCTTTCTTTTGGGCAGCTTGATAAAATCTTCTCCACCATCTCCTCCTCTTTACGATCTGGCCCGGAGGTAACAACAATTGTCCAGCCATCAGACTGCAATGCACTGATCGTTTCACTCATCTTTTTTTCATCCCAACATTTAAAAAGCCAGCGAGATGTTGGTTGCACAACAATATATTTTTGATTCACACCACGCTTATCAAGAAGCGCTAAAACAATCTCTTTATCCTCCTGGCGGTAACTCATCGTCACTTTAGTGTTGATCAACGGAAGATTTAACAGCGAAAGAGCTGACAAATTCTGCTCAACAATATGCAAAAACTGGCTATGCTCTGTCGGAACAAGATTTGTGAAACATTTTTTCCAAAACAGGCTTCGTCGTTTTACTAAATCGAACCCAATACGCACTTTTGCGCCAGTAAATCGTGCCACAAATGCACTATACCATTGATCAGCAAGATTAATAACCAAGTCGTATTGACGATATCTTAATCGTCTAAGCAATCTCCATTCATGACCAAGATGTGCTTTGGTTCCTTGTTTTTTCCATTGTCTATCTATAGAAAATAGATTATCCACGGAAGAAAAATCAGCCAATATTGGTTCGGTTTCTTTATAGAGTAAAACATCAATTTCCACCTCAGAATAATTATCCTTAAGGGTATTAATAACTGGTGTAATTAATAATACATCACCATGATGTCGTAACTTTATTATCAGAATACGGTTAAATTGAGTTTGTAATTTACTCATTGCATTCCCAGTATAAAGATACAGATATAAAGAAAAAGCTGCCGCGACCATATGCAGAAGCTGCAAAAAATCTGTACTACTTTCACTTAATAGAAGCACGATCTTACTCAAAGATCCTAATTTACCTTTCTAATTCTGTTCAGATTCTAGAAGCCATACGCATTTTCATACTTTCTTTGAAGCAATGTGATACTATTGGCGCTAATTTATGTAAATGAATTTGATAGAATGTTACTGCGTTTATATCAGGTACTTCTCTACCTTATCCAACCTCTGATTTGGTTGCGTTTATTGCTCCGCAGTCGCCAAGCCCCTGCTTACCGTCAGCGCTGGGGTGAACGCTACGGTTTTTGTGCTGGTAAAGTTGCCGCTGGAGGCATCCTGCTCCATTCCGTTTCCGTTGGTGAGACGTTGGCCGCAATCCCTTTAGTCAGAGCCTTGCGCCATCACTACCCTTTTTTACCAATTACCGTGACAACGATGACGCCAACAGGCTCAGAAAGAGTGCTTTCTGCTCTGGGAAATGATGTTAATCACGTCTATTTGCCATACGATCTTCCCGGCTCTATGGAGCGCTTCCTCAATCAAGTTAATCCAAAGTTAGTCATTATTATGGAAACAGAACTTTGGCCTAATCTGATTTTCCAACTTCACCAACGTAACATTCCTCTGGTCATTGCTAATGCCCGTTTGTCTGCACGTTCCGCTGCGGGATACCAAAAGGTAGGGAATTTCGTAAAAACAATTTTGCGCAGCATTACCTTGATTGCCGCTCAGAATCCGGAAGATGGCGAACGCTTTATTGAACTGGGTTTAAAACGCTCTCAACTGACTATTACCGGCAGTTTGAAATTCGATATCTCAGTAACGCCTGAATTGGCCGCTAAAGCAGTGACATTACGACGCCAATGGGCTGCTCGCCGACCGGTCTGGATAGCCACCAGCACCCATGATGGGGAAGAGAGTATTATTCTGGACGCTCATTGCAAGTTACTGAAACAGTGTCCAAGTCTGCTACTGATCTTAGTTCCTCGTCATCCTGAACGTTTTATTAAAGCTGAAGAGTTAACCAAGAAAGCTGGACTCAGCTATATTCTTCGCAGTTCTGATAAAATCCCTGACGCCAATATTCAGGTTGTTATCGGCGATACGATGGGTGAACTGATGCTGCTCTATGGTATTGCCGATCTGGCCTTTGTTGGCGGCAGCCTAGTTGAACGTGGCGGCCACAATCCACTAGAAGCGGCAGCCCATGCTATTCCGGTGCTAATGGGCCCACATACCTTTAACTTTAAGGATATTTGCGCCAAGCTGAATCAGGCTAATGGTCTGATTACCGTTACGGACAGCCACTCTTTGTTCACCGAGATCAACAGTTTACTGACTGACGAAGATTATCGCCTATATTATGGTCGCCATGCAGCAGAAGTGCTGCATGAAAATCAGGGCGCTCTTCAACGTCTGCTTAAACTGCTGGAACCCTATCTCCCACCTCGGAGCCACTGAATGAGTGACAAAAAACGTCTTTCCGTTGTCATGATCGCCAAGAATTCAGCGGATCTGATAGCAGATTGTCTGGCCTCAGTCCATTGGGCTGATGAAATCATCGTGCTCGATTCTGGTAGTTCAGACAATACTTGCCAGATAGCACAGGCAATGGGCGCAAAAGTATTTTCCAACACAAAATGGCCCGGGTTTGGTCGTCAGCGTCAGCTAGCTCAGCAATATGCCTCTGGCAATTATATTTTCATGATCGATACTGATGAACGTGTAACACCAGAACTCAGAGCATCCATAGAGCAAGTGCTAGCACATGCTGATAACAGCAAAGTCTACAGTTGCGCCCGCCGGAATCTGTTTCTTGGCCGTTTCATGAAACACAGCGGCTGGTACCCGGATCGCGTCATCCGCCTCTATGCCCGTGACCGTTATCAATACAATAACAATCAGGTTCATGAATCCCTTGAAACCAATGGTTCTCCGGTTGTTACTCTGCAAGGGGATTTACTCCATCTTACTTGCCGTGATCTGATGGAATTTCAGAGAAAACAACTAAATTATGCTAAAGCTTGGGCAGAACAGCGCTATGAACAAGGTAAACAGTGCAGTTATTTCTCAATTTTCAGTCACACTTTTGGGGCTTTTTTTAAAACCTGGCTGTTGCGAGCCGGCTTTCTTGATGGTAAACAAGGGTTAGTACTGGCTATTGTCAATGCTCAATATACGTTTAATAAGTACGTCGCGTTGTGGGAAAAGAGACAACAGAAGGGTAAAAATTGATGAAAACTAAAGCCATTTATCCCGGAACATTTGATCCTGTTACCTACGGTCATATTGATATCGTCACCCGAGCTGCGGATATGTTTGACCACATTCTACTTGCTATCGCCAATAGTGCCAGAAAGAATCCTATGTTTACTCTGGATGAGCGCATTACCCTGGCAAAAGAGGTGACCTCACATCTGGATAATGTAGAAGTGGTAGGTTTCTGTGAATTGATGGCTAATTTCGCTAAAAAACAACAGGCCACTATCCTTATCCGTGGCCTTCGTTCAGTATCTGATTTTGAGTATGAATGGCAGCTTGCCAATATGAACCGCCACTTTATGCCCGAATTAGAGAGCGTTTTTCTGCTGCCATCACAAAATCTCTCGTTTGTCTCTTCATCCTTGATTAAAGATGTCGCTCTCCACGATGGCGATATCTCATCATTCCTACCAGAACCTGTCGCCCAAGCCATGCTAAAAAAACTGGGCAAGTAATTTACTCCATTCACTGGAGGCGGCACAAAGCAGGATATTCCCTATGCAACGCCTCCCCGAACTATCCAATATCAACTAATACTGACAGTGACGGCAAAAGAAAGTACTGCGCTGCCCAAGCTTAATACTCTCTATTTTTTCACCACAAATTCGGCATGGCTCTCCTGCTCTGCCATAAACAAACAACTCCTGAGCAAAATAGCCCGGTTTACCATCAGATTGCAGGAAATCCCTGAGTGTCGTACCACCCTGCTCAATAGATCGTTGTAGAACCTTCTTAATCGTTTCTGCCAATAAATTGGCTTCACGCTCAGTTAAAGTATGCGCGGGACGATCAGGCTGAATACGAGCAGTAAATAACGCTTCATTCGCATAGATATTTCCGACTCCAACAACTAATTTGTTATCCATTAACCAAGGCTTAATCAAGGTTTTTTTCTTACTTGATCGGGTGTAAAGATAAGAACCATTAAAATCATCAGAAAGCGGCTCCGGCCCTAAATGAGCCAATACCGAACACCGCTCAAGGTCATTACTCCATAACCACGCACCAAATCGTCTGGGATCGGTATAACGCAAAACCTTACCATCTGCCATCACTAAATCCACATGATCGTGTTTCTCCGCTGGGCGCTCCTCTGGCAAGATACGCAAGCTACCCGACATTCCCAAATGGACAATCATCCAACCATTTGCCAGTTCAATCAGCAAATATTTGGCCCGGCGTTGAATGCTAAGCACAAGCTGGTCACTCAACTTCATTATTTCTTCCGCCACCGGCCAACGTAACCGACCATTCCTGACTACCGCATACTGGATCACATTCCCTACCAGATGTGGCTCTATTCCCCTCCGGCTGGTTTCTACTTCTGGTAGTTCTGGCATGGTAATAACTCCTAACGATGTATATTGTTTCAACTCTATTGCATCTAAGCAGATTAAGATAATCTTTTCATGTATTATTTCCAACCAAACTCAACAGAAACGAAAGCAGATTGATGAATATGTTTAATATTAAAAGTCGTGATAAAAGATCATTATGGAATCTATCCATCATTGGGATTTATATAGCCCTTGTTTATCTGCCCGATATAACGAGATATAAAAACCTAGTTATCGCTCTTATTGGCATTACAGCACTAACCTACCTGGTGACAGATTTTCGTCAAGTGATGCGCTCCATGAGTAATTCTCTGTTTCTATCCATTCTGTTATTCATTTTAGCCATGTTCTATTCAGTGGCGATTTCCGTCGATCCGGCATTGAGTTTTAAGGATATGAATAAACCTATCTTAAATGGACTATTATTGTTCAGTTTTACTTTTCCTGTTGTCTTGTACAAAGAAAACAAAGAAAGTATTGCCAAGATGATCCTGTTCTCATTTGCCATTGGTATGCTGGCAATATGCCTCACTGATATTGGTAAATACATTATTAACTACAATAAAGGTGAAATGCCTTTTACTGATTTCAATCACCGAGAATTTTCTTACGGTTTTATTTTCTATTTTCCCATCTTGCTTTGTACTTGGGCATTGTGGAAGAAACATACCTTAGTGAGTTGGCTGATACTGGCTGTTGCTTCCGCTATCAGTCTGTTTTTATTATTAGGTACCTTAGCTCGTGGCGCTTGGGTCGCCGTTGCCGTCATCACTGCTTTTATCATCATCATTAATCGGGAATGGAAACTGACCATAATAGCGAGTTTAATCCTTAGTTTTTCAGTTGTACTTTCTCACACCACGATCATAGCTAATGAAAATACTAAATTATTATTTTGGAAGCTTACTCAAACTGATAGCAGCCATCGTTATAAAAATGGCACACAGGGTGCTGCTTTTGAGTTGATCCAAGAAAACCCGATTAAAGGCTACGGTTTTGGCAATAAAGTCTATCACAAGGTCTACAATGAACGAGCTGCTGACTATCCAGACTGGATATATCGCACATCCATCGGCCCCCATAATATCTTTCTGGCACTCTGGTTTGCCGGTGGAATCATTGGTTTGCTTACCACTCTACTGATGACCTTCTCAGCACTGTACACAGGTAGCCAAATTATTAGACGTAACAATGGCGTAATAAAGCAAGCCAGTATTATTCTACTGACAGGATTTATCGGATTATTTATCGTCCGAGGAGCCTTTGAAAATACCTATATCAATGAAATAGGTATTCTATTCGGCCTGATGATCGCGCTATACCAGCAGAAAAACGATTAACCAGGCATCTCCCCTATACTATCAAACCGATTATTATGCAGAAATATCCTTTGATATTGTCTGCATAATAAGCTTCGCTCGCTGCTCCCAATTAAAACGTTCTGTCACCAACATTTTCGCATAACTGACTTGTGACTTAACTTTTTCTGGATTATCCCTCAGTAACTGAATTTGTTGAGCAAAACTCTCCGCGTTTTCACTGTCAGCAAAACTGACCGCGTTTTCATCAGCTACATCACGAATCGAAGGAAAATCGGAGATAACCACAGGCTTATCCATCGCCATATATTCAAATAGTTTCAGTGGCGAAGTATAGCGACTGCCAATGCTAGTTTTAGTTAATGGCAACAGACAAATATCATTATCTGCAATTATCTGAAAACGTAACTTAGGTTGAATAAACCCAAGAAAATTGATTTTATCGCCAACCCCCATTTGCTGAGCAATCTGTCGTAATTGCTGAATTTGCTCTGGTTCACCACCAGCAATATTCAATATTGCATTTTCAAGGTAAGCCATCGCTTTAATCGCCGTAGGAACACCTTTCCAACGATGCAAGCTGCCCAAATAAAGGATCTGGGTTGGTAATTCACCGTCGTCTGGTGCATGATTATCTAATGACATCGATTCGACTGCCAGCATATCCACACCATCTGGCGCAACAACTATTGGCGTGCTGACATTATATTCACTAATAATATCATCACTGAGTAACGACGTGAGAACGAAAATAATCCTGGACTGACGATAAACAAAGTGTTCGATTTCTCTCAGTTTTTGATATTTACGCTGATTTTTGTTTTTACTTAAATCATGCGATTCTTTAAACGACTGGGCAAAAATCTCATGACTCTCAAAAAACAGCGGAATTTCTGGATGTTCACATAATAAATACTTTGCCATTTTCAGATTACGGGTGAAAACGGCATCTACCCCATTTCTCTTCAACCAATGGGAAACCTGGAAATAGAACATTTTTTGGGTATTGAATGGGAAATACCATTTACGCCGAATATTGCGTAAAGATATCAGCTTAGCTGATGGTGATAATGAACGTCCCAGTATCTCTTCTGCGGTATTTTTACCTTCCGGTGTAACCAGATATACGTTAGCTACTTGGCGAGCAAACGCATCAACATTCTGCAAAATTTGCAATGATGCTACCCGATAATCAGGAACCGGATAGGGATCAATATAGGCAATCTTCATTATTTATCGCTTTCAGTAAACGATTTGCTGAATGCTCCCAGGTATACACTGTTTCAATCCGCTGGCGAGCTGCTTTTCCCATTTCTTCCCTCCTGTCTGGTTGAAACAATAAAAAATTAACCGCATCGGCAATTGCTGAAACATCCCCTGGCGTGACCAAAATACCCGAATTATTTTCGTTACCGACAACTTCAGGTATGCCTCCGATATAACTAGCAATGACTGGTCTGCCACACGCCATCGCTTCCGCAATCGTAATCCCAAACGCTTCGTCACCAATACTTGGGAAAATCCCCGCGTCACCAGCAGCATAATATTCAGGCAACTGATCATGTCCTACAGGTGGATGGAAGATGACCTGTTTTTCCAACTGTAGTTCTGCAACCCGCTTTTCCAAGCGTTTCAGATCTTCACCGGACCCGATAATCAGTAATTTAACATCTTTATCCTGTAGCTGAGCCATTGCATCAATAGCCACATGCATGCCTTTCCAGCCAACCAACCGCCCGGCAAAGGTCAGCAAAAATGTTTTATCACTGATCCCAAGACGAGTTCTGACAGAAGAGTCTATCGGCTTGAATTTATTAATATCAACACCATTGTAAATCACCTTCGGAAATTGTTTAAAATGGTGTTGAATCTGCCAGGCATTAAAATGGCTGCATGCCACCCAAGCTGAAATTCGCTTACTCAGTTTTCTGTCACCTCTGAAAAAACTGGTGCCACCGCTCATATAGCAAAATTTAGTGCGGCTCTCTTTTGGCATCATTCGAGGCCAGAAAAAATCAAATGGCTTCGTCAGAATAACCCAGTCAAAATCTTCAGCAATAACTGTATCGCGAGCATGGCGAGCAAATGAGTAGCGTTCAATAATACGTTGAAAACGGCGACCAATATTAATCACCTTCTCTCTGGGAATGAATGGAAAAGTATGAACCTGGATTACTCTTCCATTGAGTTCCGGCTGGACATCACCCTTCCCGCCAAAAATATGGATCTCATGCCCGGCATCAGTCAACGCTTTCGCAAGTTCCCAGACTGCCGTCTGAATACCACCGTAAGACATAGTTACAGTGACATCAACCAAACCTATTTTCATCTTTTCTTCCTGACGACGTAGTTTCTAGTAACTTTTGCGTTGCCTGCCAAACTTGTTCAACAGATATTGCAGACATCGGGTCTTTGCGGGTGGCTTGCATATAGTGAACCGGATGTTCAATAACCGCCAAATGTGAATGCTGTTGAGGCGCTAAAAAGCAGCCTGGGTGAAAACTATGATACATAGCAACCATCGGAATACCCAATGCACCGGCTAAGTGTGTTGGCCCGGTATCAACACCAACATACAAATCAAGTTGACTCATTATTGCTGCATTATGTCGCATTGTTAGTCTGCCAACCAATGAAGTACACTTTTCAGCCCCTAATCTTTTTGCCAGTGACTGTGCAGCAATTTTACCGTCAGTACTGCCTAATAACATAATATGCGACTGGGGATAACGGCTATAAATGTGTTGCGCTAATTGGTAAAAATGTTCAACCGGCCAATCACGATAAGCTTTTGCCGGGAAACTTTGTAACTGAAAACCAATCAGGAGTTTATTCTCTAAATGATACTGCCGCATGAAACCATCGGCAAAATGTAACTCCTTTTCACTAACACAATAATTCAACCGCCAGTCACTTACCTCAACATCTACCGCACCAGCAAGCATGGCCCGTTCCTGTTGAGCTGGCATTAACACCTTTGGCTTTTCCACAGTCAACCAACCAGATTGCAACGCAGACTTATCTGAAAACGAAACTGTTAAGCGCGATTTACGCTTTGCGTACTGCAATAAAGGTTTATCGTCACTATATACTAAAGCCAGATCATAATGTTTACGGGTAAACCAACCACACCATTTTGCCTTACCTTTCGAAAAAGCAGTCAATTTATTGATATCATTTATATTTTCAAGGATCTGTTTCGTCCTTTTATGAGCCATAACATCAATATTCGCACCAGGCCATTTCTGTTTTAAAGCACGAATCACCGGCGTTACCAGTAAGGTATCACCAAAACGTGCTATAACAATGACCAGAATATTCTTGATCTGCATAAGACAATTATCTAATTAATCTGCTATAAAATTCAACAAAATATACAAAAAACCATTTTGCATACAATTGATTGCAACAGAGTGATTTAACGAATAATCAACCTTAAAGTGATTTTATATCAATAAGTTGATATTACCCAAAACCATAAGCCAAAGAATCAGGACCAGAATAAATCTTAAAAAATGTTAATGTTTTTTACCTTTAATGCTGTGAAAAAAGATATTTTCCATTTTATCCAACATATTATCCATGCCAAATAAAGCAATCGCCCGCTTTAATGAAGAATGACTAAATTGCAAGCGCAGTTCATTATTATGAATCAACAAATCTAAACTTTTCGTCAATAACGCTGTATTTCTGGGTTCCACGATATAGCCCGTTTCACCATCAACGACCGCTTCGGCAATTGCACCAACGGAGGTTGATACAACAGGTATCCCACACGCCATTGCTTGCATAATGCCTTGTGGCACGCCTTCATTGCCAAAAGAAGGTAATGCAAATAAATCCATCGCATTCAAACAATCAGGAACATCCTGACGGTTCCCTAAAAAAATAACGCTGTTTGACAAACCCTCTCGCTTTACTAATGGTTCCAATGATTTACGTTGTGGCCCATCACCAACAAATAAAAGTTGCCAATCAGGATATTTCTGGTGCAGAACTTTCCAGCTTTCTAACAGATAACGATGCCCTTTCCAGGTTCTCATGGTCGCAACGACACCTAACGTCGGTTTATCTTGAATCCCAATCCGCTGACGGCAAACTTTCTTATCTTCCGGTCGAAAACGATCTAAATCGATGCCGGTAGGCACTGATGTCATATGCTGTAATGGATAACGATTATTAGCATGCAGATGTTGGCGTAGTTTTTCACCGGTAGTCACAATATGTCGGCATGCTCTCAGATACAACCAACGGGTTGATATTGAATTAGAAACATGGGTAGAAACATGCCTGGTTCTGACTATTGGCGGCATATGCCTTAACGTTGTGCAAGCCGCAGCAACCAACCATGCATCTGTCGAGCTATGTGTATTAATCACGTCAAATTGACGGCCTTCTTTTTTCAGCCAATGACGCATAGCACGAAAGCAGGACAACCGCTTTTTCTCAATAGGCAGAGCTACTGCTGGTACACCATAAGATTTTGCTTCACGGTAGATATTCGAACCAGGACAACAGACAATAACTACCTTGTGTCCACGTCTTATCATTCCTTGGGATTCCGTCAGAATACGTATTTCCTGACCACCCCAACCACAAGAAGATTCCGTATGTAAAATATTTAGTTTTTCTTTAGCCATTTCGGTTTCATATCCAGCCTACCGGAAGGCGTTAGTATAGCGAAACAACATCTTACGTCTACGAATAACAGGATATATATGAAATGCAGAGAAGAATCAGTGAATATCTGTTAAAACTCTTCAGACAACAAAAAACCCGACCTAAGCCGGGTTTTTATCAAATCAACCAAAATCTTATTTAATCTTGGCTTCTTTATACATAACATGCTGACGAACAACTGGATCAAATTTTTTCATTTCCAGTTTCTCAGGCATAGTACGCTTGTTCTTCGTAGTGGTATAGAAGTGACCAGTACCAGCCGAAGAAACTAGCTTAATTTTATCGCGAATACCTTTAGCCATTTTTCAGCTCCTTAGTACTTCTCACCGCGGGTACGAAGCTCAGCCAAAACTGCATCGATACCCTTCTTATCAATCACACGCATACCTTTAACAGATACACGCAGAGTCACAAAGCGCTTCTCGGACTCAACCCAGAAACGGTGGGAATGCAGGTTAGGCAGAAAACGACGCTTAGTCGCATTCAGTGCATGAGAGCGGTTATTACCACTCATCGGGCGTTTGCCAGTAACTTGGCAGACTCGGGACATGTCTATTCTCCAAAAATCAAATCAGCTCGAGCTTTGTATTGGGTATGGCCGCCTCGTCAGGCTTAGGAGCCCATCTCAGCAAATTCTACTGAAAAGACTCACATTTACTCAGAAAATGTGCTGAGATAGGCTCTTCTCGCCAAACCAAAGATCCTCAAAGGTGGCGTAGTATACGCCCTCAATCGCTGACGCTCAAGTCCCGCACAACCAAAGATCCACAAGGATCTTGAAAAAGTTAGCTTAAATCCATCCTCGCTCAGCAAATGAGACACAACATTGCCGGCCAATAACCAGATGATCCAGCACTTTTATACCCACCAAATTACAGGCATCAATCACTTTATCCGTAACAATCTTATCTGCCAAACTCGGCTCTGCATGACCTGATGGATGATTATGAGCCAAAATAACGGATGAGGCATTCACCTTTATCGCCGATCGGACAATTTCACGAGGATGAACTTCAACTTTATTGATTGTGCCTTTAAACATCTCCTCATGACAAATGACTCTATTTTGATTGTTGAGAAACAACACAACAAATATTTCCCTATCACGCCCTGACAATAGATTTTGCAAATACTCTTGAGTCACACTTGGACTACTCATAATATCCTCATGCATGAACTGGCTGGAAAAAAAACGTTTTGCCAGTTCTGCAATAGCCTGTAATTGTGCATACTTGGCTAATCCCATTCCTTTATGAGAACAAAAAGTGTCATAATCAGCAGAGAGTAAATGGTATAAAGACCCAAATTCTTTCAATAGAAATTCCGCCATTCGTAAAACAGGAAGTCCTCTGGTCCCGGTACGCAAAAAAATAGCCAGTAACTCAGCATCTGTCAGAGAAACCGAACCATAAGCCAGTAATTTCTCTCTGGGAGCTAAATTTGAATATATTTCTCCTATATTTTCAGCGATATCAACTCCCATATAGTCATCTCCCTGCTCTGTTTCACCTGATACAAACAGTATTCCATGCCTTAAATATCAGGGCGAATATCATATTCAAGAGCTGCGTAGCCGCTCGCAAACTTATTCTTTTTTACAATCAAAGCTCAGACTCTGCTCAACTCTGTAATCTCTTGTGATAAAATCTTGGCCCCTTGCAACTTAATATTCGGACAATCATGATGGCAGGACTTTCCGGCAAACAGATTGTGCTCGGTATTAGCGGCGGAATAGCCGCTTACAAAACTCCCGAGCTGGTACGTCGCCTGCGTGATCGCGGCGCACAAATACGTGTCGTGATGACACCAGCAGCAGAAGCGTTTATTACACCAATGACGTTGCAGGCAGTTTCTGGTTATCCCGTTTCTGATGATTTGTTAGATCCAGCAGCAGAAGCTGCTATGGGGCATATTGAACTTGGCAAGTGGGCTGATCTGATTATTCTCGCCCCTGCTACCGCTGATTTACTGGCGCGCCTGGTCGTCGGTATGGCAAATGATCTCGTGACAACTGTCTGTTTGGCTTCCTCGGCCCCAATTGCCGCAGTGCCCGCAATGAATCAACAGATGTTCCGAGCTCAAGCAACACAACATAATCTCAAGCTCCTTGAAGAACGAGGCATTCTCCTGTGGGGACCAGACGATGGCAGCCAAGCTTGTGGCGACGTTGGTCCCGGCAGGATGCTAAATCCCCTAGCAATTGTCGAACTCGCCGAACAACATTTTCAAACCAACCAAGACTTAGCTCACCTAAAACTTGCTATTACCGCCGGACCAACCCGGGAAGCATTGGACCCAGTTCGCTTTATCAGCAATCACAGCTCAGGCAAAATGGGGTTTGCTATTGCTCAAGCTGCGGCAACACGTGGTGCAGACGTCACCCTAATCACTGGCCCCGTTAATTTACCGACACCACCGGGAGTCAAACGAATCGATGTTACCAGCGCTCTGGAAATGAATGAACAAGTACAGGCAGTAGCGGGTTCACAGCATATCTTCATTGGTTGTGCCGCGGTTGCAGACTATCGCGCTAAACAGATTGCCGAAGAAAAAATTAAAAAACAGGGTGATGAAATCACTTTTACCCTGATCAAAAACCCGGATATTGTTGCCAATGTAGCTGCAATGCAAGAAAACCGCCCCTTTGTGGTTGGATTTGCGGCTGAAACCCAGAATGTGGAAGAATACGCACGAAAAAAACTGAACCAAAAACATTTGGATCTGATTTGTGCAAATGATGTATCCCTTACTGGCCACGGCTTTAACAGTGATACTAATGCATTACATTTGTTCTGGCATGAGGGAGAAATTCGCTTACCTCATAGTAATAAGTTATTACTTAGCCACCATTTATTAGACGAGATAGTCAGACGCTATGATGAAAAAAATCGACGTTAAAATTCTTGACCCACGTATCGGGGAAGAATTTCCTTTGCCAACTTACGCCACGCCAGGCTCCGCAGGTTTAGATTTGCGGGCTTGCCTGGACAATGCGATAGAACTGGCTCCAGGGCAAACCGAACTGCTGCCAACCGGGCTTGCTATTCATATTGGCGATGAACAATTGGCAGCCGTTATTCTGCCCCGTTCTGGCCTTGGACATAAACATGGCGTCGTTCTGGGTAATCTGGTGGGTTTGATCGATTCTGATTACCAAGGTCAGCTCATGGTTTCCGTCTGGAATCGTGGTGATAAAACTTTCACTATCCAGCCAGGCGAACGTATCGCTCAGATGGTTTTTGTACCCGTTGTCCAAGCTGAATTCAATCTGGTAGCAGATTTTGAAACCAGCGAAAGAGGCAGCGGTGGTTTTGGTCATTCTGGTCGCCAATAAATCTCTGTAAAACCTAATACCATTTAACCCATTATCATATTCTTTGCCCAAAATACCCTTGGGCAAAGAATGACTGATTTGTTTGTTTTGCTGTTCTTAACAAAGGTCTTGTCAGACATGGCAGAAAACGAAAATACGAAGAAAAGAAACAGGCGCGAGGAGATCTTGCAGGCGCTGGCGCATATGTTGCAATCCAGTGATGGTAGCCATCGAATCACTACCGCTAAACTGGCCGCCAACGTGGGCGTTTCCGAAGCTGCCTTATACCGGCATTTTCCTAGTAAAACCCGGATGTTTGACAGCTTGATTGAGTTCATTGAAGACTCATTAATTTCCCGGATTAACCTGATTCTGCAAGATGAGAAAGATACTACGACTCGTATTCGCTTGATATTGATCCTGATTCTGGGTTTTTCAGAAAAAAATCCCGGTCTGACCCGCATCATGACAGGTCATGCTCTAATGTTTGAACAAAACCGGCTGCAAGGGCGCATAAATCAGTTATTTGAACGAATTGAAGTACAGATCCGTCAAGTTTTAAAAGAGAAAAAATTACGTGATGGGCAAGGTTTCAGTTATGATGAGTCGTTATTAGCTTCCCAGTTACTCGCGTTTTGTGAAGGGATGCTATCACGTTTTGTACGCTCTGAGTTCCACTATCGTCCAACGCAGGAATTTGAAGCACGCTGGCCATTATTATTGGCTCAGTTACAATAAGTTATTCTACTACTCACCCCGCCCGTTATTGGGCGAGGGCTTTTTTTGAAGCTTATCTATCAGATTCCGTACTGTGCACGATAGGCTTCTACTGCATCCAGATGAGCTTTCATCTCTGGCTGACCACTCAAATAATTAATCAAATCATTCAAAGTAATGATAGAAAACACTTTGCAACCATAATCTCTTTCCACTTCCTGAATTGCCGAGATTTCACCATTCCCACGCTCCTGACGATCAAGACAAATCATCACGCCGGCAAGCGTCGCATTATGCTGCTTGATAATCTCCATAGATTCACGGATAGCTGTGCCTGCGGTAATAACATCATCAACCAGAACAACATTGCCTTTAAGTGAGCTACCAACCAAAGTACCACCTTCGCCATGATCTTTAGCTTCCTTACGGTTAAAACAGTATGGCATATCAATATCATGATGCTCTGCTAGTGCAACTGCCGTTGTCGTTGCAATTGGAATACCCTTGTAAGCCGGTCCGAATAACAAATCGCACTGAATACCGCTATCCAACAATGCTGCTGCATAAAAACGCCCGATTAACGCCAAATCACGCCCAGTATTAAACAGCCCGGCATTAAAAAAATACGGGCTTTTACGTCCTGATTTCAGGGTAAACTCCCCAAATTTCAGTACCTGTTTTTTTAGCGCAAGCTCGATAAATTCGCGCTGATAGGCTTTCATTGGTGTCTCTCCTCTCTATTTAGTCATCGTTATCGCCATACAACAGGCACAAAAAAGGCGACTACTCCGTCGCCTAATCAATTTATTATTTTAATGCATTTCTCTGTGCTGCAAAAATATCCTCTAATCCTCCCTTGGCAAGGGCCAGTAAGGATAATAACTCATCATGACTAAATGGCTCGCCTTCCGCGGTGCCTTGCACTTCAATCATTCGGCCATCTTCCATCATCACGACGTTCATATCAGTTTCAGCGGCGGAATCTTCCACATATTCCAGATCACAACGGCCTTCACCATCCACAATGCCAACAGAGACCGCAGCAACCATTGATTTCAGAGGACTCTCTTTCAGCCTGCCTGCTTCAACCATTTTATTCAACGCATCAGCTAGCGCGACACAAGCCCCCGTAATAGAAGCTGTACGGGTACCGCCATCAGCCTGAATAACATCACAATCCAGTGTAATGGTGTATTCACCCAGTTTTTTTAGATCAACAGCGGCGCGTAGCGAACGAGCGATTAAACGCTGGATTTCCATCGTACGCCCGCCCTGTTTGCCTTTAGCTGCTTCACGAGCATTTCGGGTATGAGTAGAACGCGGTAACATGCCATATTCCGCCGTCACCCAACCCTGCCCCTGACCTTTCAAGAAACGAGGAACCCCTTCTTCAACGGATGCATTACATAACACTTTGGTGTCCCCAAACTCTACTAGAACCGAACCTTCCGCGTGCTTAGTATAATGACGGGTTATAGTGATAGGACGCACTTGTTCTGCCGCTCTTCCTGTTGGGCGCATAGTGTTATCTCCGTTGTTAAACCATTATTGGGGGCGCATTATACGGCCTAACAGGGCTAATTCCTATCCTGCATCTACAACGAGCGTTATAATCCCTTAATCTTTTGTTTAAATTGGGAACGAATCATGATCCGTAGTATGACTGCTTTTGCACGGCGAGATATCAAAAGTGAATGGGGAAATGCGGCCTGGGAACTACGCTCCGTTAATCAGCGTTATTTAGAAACTTATATTCGCCTACCAGAACAATTCAGAAGCTTGGAACCGGTAATCCGTGAACGTATTCGTTCCCGTCTGACTCGCGGGAAAGTTGAGTGCAACCTGCGTTTTGAACTGGACTCACGCGCACAAGGCGAACTTATCCTGAATGAAACTTTAGCAAAACAGCTAGTCAATGCGGCGAACTGGGTCAAACAGCAGAGTAACGAAGGTGAAATCAATCCTGTTGATATTCTGCGTTGGCCTGGCGTTATGGCCGCAGAAGAGCAAGACCTGGATACTATCAGCACTCAATTGTTGCAAGAACTGGATACAACACTGGATGCCTTTATTCAAAGCCGTGAAGCCGAAGGCAATGCACTTAAGATTATGATTGAACAACGTTTGGACGCGGTGACCGAAGAAGTCGGTAAAGTTCGCCAACAAATGCCTGAAATCATGCAATGGCAACGGGAACGCCTGCAAACCAAACTAGAAGAGGCACAGGTACAGCTTGAAAATAACCGTCTTGAGCAAGAGTTAGTTTTACTGGCTCAACGCCTCGATGTGGCAGAAGAGTTAGATCGCCTTGATGCCCACACCAAAGAAACCCGTAATATTCTAAAGAAAAAAGAAGCCGTTGGTCGCCGCCTGGATTTTATGATGCAGGAATTCAACCGCGAATCTAATACGCTTGCCTCCAAATCTATCAACGCCGATATCACTAACTCCGCTATTGAATTGAAGGTGCTGATTGAGCAGATGAGAGAGCAGATTCAGAATATTGAGTGACGTTTCTTAGCATTGCAGAGCGAATCACAGTAGCGCATGATTAGCGTGTACCCAAAGCGCATTCAAAAAACCATTTTGGGTACACCCCCTATTTCATACTGGAAATTGCACAAGTGCCTAAATTCACAGATAAAGAAATCAGGGCATGGATAAAGTCAGGCGAAAGGTTCGAATTTTCAAAAATAACAATGACCCGTGGTTTATTGCTGCGGACGTGTGTAAGGCTTTGGGGATCACGAACCCAAGTAAAGCTCTAAAGGCTTTAGATTTGGATGAAAAAAATACTGTAACTTTAAGTTATGGTATTCAGGGAAATCCAAAACGAGCTGGCATTTCAGAGTCTGGTTTTTACAAACTAATCACTCGTAGCCGCAAGGCCACCAAGCAAGGAACGTTTGCCCATAGATTCGCTAATTGGGTATTCCGTGAGGTTATCCCGTCTATCCGCAAAACGGGTTCTTATGGTGTGCCATTTGCCGCGCTGAACGACTTCACCCGGCGACAAAACGAATACAAAGCAATTGCGTCTCAACGTGGGCGCGATCTTCAATCATGCAAAGGAGAACTAGCCAGCTTAAATAAAGAAGGACGGGAACTGTGGAGAACATACCAGCCTGACCTTTTGGAAGAAGCAGAGTGATGATCATTGTTAACTGCGTAGACTCCTTGAGGTTAAAGAGTCCTACTTTTGAAGTCCTCACTTCGGCTGCTCCGATAATTTCGGGTCAGTTACCTAACCCATTGAAATATAGTCACACGGCATATTTGCAATCTGGTCATAATATGCTCGTATCATTTAGCGACGCGGTTAATTTGCGATCCTCATTGAGTGGAGCACAAAAAGAAAAGGATGGCACGAAGAAAGCAAAAGAACACATCATCGATAATCGCCACGGTCACAGGGAAGGTAACCGTAGCGCCTAGGCGTATTAAGTGCCAAACAGATAAAGTCTACCATGCAGGCACAGAGTGAAAAGCGCAGTGATTACCCGCTGCGTGTAGTGGGCTTTGATGAAATAGCGCTGTCGGTGATGCTATTGCGGAAAGGTCAGGTGATCACTGTTATGGGAGGATCTTCTTATTGGCAGGGATATCAGTTAGCTGTCTCCTCAATCACTCAATAGGTTCCGACGCAATACGTCGCGACTTCTATAGCTCAGAACGTTAAACGTACCAACCTACTCACTGAATTTGCAGGGCTTAATTTTAAGCTTTGCCATGAAAACAATGAGTAACAGAATGGTGAGCCCAGTTCTTCTATTCACTTCCGACGATATTCGTTGTCAGTCATTAGCTCAGTGCGTTTAGTGTACTGACTTCACTTCATTGATTGTGGGGATATCAGATAACGACAAAGAAAATGATTAATAAAGTGAAAGGTAACAAAATAATGCGGAGGTTCAACTACCGAGGATTTTCCGGTAGTTCGATAGCCACGGTGAGATTACGGAGAGGGTTATTCTTGGATGGCATAACAGTATTTGAATTACACTAAAGGTAAGCTATCCGTATTATCAATCTATACCACTACAAATATGAGAGGTTCGATACATGGAGCAACACCACCAGCCATTTGAAGAAATAAAAAGAATTGATGAATCTGATATTGAATTCTGGTCGGCTAGAGAGCTTTCTAAGCTTCTTGAATATTCAGAGTACCGTCACTTCACGCCTGTTTTAGAACGAGCTAAAGAAGCCTGCTCCCATAGCGGACACAATATTGAAGACCATTTCGAGGATGTCCTCGATATGGTCAATATTGGCTCCGGTGCACAAAGAAAATTAAAGGATGTAATACTGTCTCGCTATGCCTGCTATCTCGTTGTACAAAATGGCGATCCTAGCAAGCTAGTGATAGCGGCAGGGCAGACATATTTTGCGATTCAAACTAGGCGGCAAGAGCTAGCAGATGATGCGACATTTAAAAGACTACAAGAAGATGAAAAGCGGCTATTCCTGCGTAATGAGCTAAAAGAGCATAACAAGCAGTTAGTTGAAACAGCCCAGCGAGCAGGCGTAGAAACAAATACTGATTTTGCCATTTTCCAAAATCACGGCTACCAAGGTTTATACGGTGGACTAGACCAGAAAGCAATCCACCAGCGAAAAGGCTTAAAAAAATCACAACGAATATTAGATCACATGGGGTCAACAGAGCTTGCTGCTAACTTGTTTAGAGCAACCCAAGCCGAGGAAAAGCTGAGACGAGATAACGTAAAAACCAAAACACAAGCAAACCAGACTCATTTTGACGTTGGAAGAAAAGTTAGAGATACGATCCAAGAGTTGGGCGGAACAATGCCAGAGGATTTACCATCACCAGAGAAAAGCACCAAACAATTAGAAACGATAGCAAAGAAAAAACTCAAAAAGTAATCACATCGCTAATATGTAACTTTCATGATTGTACACATTTCAATCATCCCAGAGGTACACCTCGATTTAGCGTGTACCCAAGGGTGTACCCCTATAAAATATTGAATAGATCAAACCCAGTAATGACGCAACCTAACTCCTCATACTCAATGAATTGATTCAAGAGTAAGGTTTCAGACGATATCACATTGTCTCAGCCTAACTAACCACTCCCCTAATAGCCGTAACCCCATAAAGTTGAACAGGTTACATTACGCGGCTAACAAGGTCTGAGTTCGGAACTCTACCGGACTCAGGCCGTTTAACTTCAGACTAATATGCTCGTTATTGTAATAATGGATGTATTCATCGATAGCCTTTCGCAACTCGCTAATACTCATGAGCTGGCGAAGGTAAAAACACTCTGATTTGAATGCGAGGTGGTGGGTACCGTGGTACCTGCAATTAACGCGGGAAAGTCGATATCAAGCTAAACCCAAAAATCGGCGCTGACGGGTATTTAAAAAGGCAGCAGAAACGTATCGTGACACCAAGAAAAAATCAAAAACATTACTTTGCGGGTTGCCTAAATGTTCAATCGGGGAAAATCACTTATGTTGACGGGTTAAATAAGAATTCTCGATTATTTATCAATGCATTGGAAGAACTTGATCGCCAATATTATCATTCTGAAACCCTCACATTGATTTTGGATAATTACAGTATCTATAAAAGCTGGCTGGTCATTGATTGGCTGGCCTGTCACCCTAAATTTAACCTATTGTTTTTACCTGTTTATTCTCCCTAGCTGAATAAAATTGAACTCCTGTGGTAATCCTTGTATGAAACGGTGACTCGAAATCATTACTGTCAGTATATGTGGCAGTTGCTTGAGAAAGTGAAAACGTTTTTAAATTCATATCTCTACAGGAATAGCAGAGAATAAAAAGAGTGGGTGTATCATAATTATGAAATAATGAAATGGACACTTCCCTAAAACGGCTTCAATGACCCATTTTTCGTTAACTTTCTGTACGCTAAAGTCTCGTTTTAGGATATTTGGTGCTGTTTTACCGACTCCCCTTTCCATGAGAGATATTTCTTCACCCTGATTAATGCCTGAGAGGCTGTTCTGCCATAAGTCTCTGTATCGTCTTATGGTTTACGTGGTATCCCTGTTTTCTCAGTGAGACCGTGATTCTGCGATAACCGTAACAGCCTTTATTATGGTGATATACCTCGCTAATTTTACTTTTTATCTCAGCGTATTTGTCCTTTCGGTTCAGAGCATTAACATCGTAATACCATGTGCTATGGGACATTTTTGTCGCCCTCAAACAGAGACGCAAGCTTATTGATATTGACCTAAATAAACACCCACAATTTTTGCGCATCGAAGTTCGCTTTAAACCTAAAAAAACCATCACCTAAACATGGTAACGCACTCATACTATAAAGCATTTGCCAAATGAGAAACCCTTTTAAACGGCTTCAAATTTATTCAAGAAATCTAAGGTTAGAATTAATTACGAAAGGATTTATTCACAAGATTCCTGAGTAACTAACAGTTAGGAAATATAATCACTATATTATGCAAAGCATGAAATGCTCCCGATTGCCAAGAAAAGTCATGAAGTTAATCAGCAGCTATGAAATAGAATTATTTAACAAAGGAATAGTATGGCTTCAATGGAAAAGTATATAAGTCGTCTAGGTAGCACATTAGTATTAAATACATTAATCTCTCTTGATTGGTGTAAATATAAAAACTTGATTAAAGCGGAAAATACAAATAAAAAAATATATACCCTATGGATTTCAAAATGCATCGCGACGGCAAGGGAGAAAATCCCCGGGAGCATAGCGAACTATGTGACCAGGACAGCAGGAAAAAATCAAGGCCAGTTGTCTCAAAAAAAACCACGAATACACTCATGATGAGTGGTGACTTCATCATATTTTGCGAAAAACTGACACAACAGATAGAAATTATCGCCCAATTCTCTCCTGACTATTATTTTTGCAAAGCGATTATTGCCAGAGAGGAAAAGAAATTCCAAATTGAAAGACAGTGCATCCTTAATCTATTGAGGTACACTGATTCACCAAAATCCTTTTTGATTGAGAAACTTTTAAATAACCAACATGAATTTATTTGTAGTCAGCAAGTTGATACTATTCTCTCTCATAAGAACAAATACAGCATCCAATGTGTACATTTAGATAATTAAATCGTTTATTTTATCTGGCACAAAACAACAAATAGCGCCTTATTTTAATTGTCTAATGGGCTATTCTCAAAATTTTAATGAGGAGCAGCCATATCTTGATATAGACACTATATCAGATAACCAATTATTAATGTTTTATGAAGAAACTCACAGAGTATTATTAGACAACTCTAATAATGCCGATATTCTAAAAAACTTACTAATTTTATTTTTAGTAAAGTCACAGAGAATACATGCCAAAGTCTTTTATTTTTCATATCATATTTTAATATAAAATCCAACCCAGAGTATGCTATTGAAATAGCCAATCGTTTCTTGGAAGCTCCAAATCTATCGACTGATAACACAAGCTATTTGCCGAATTTAGCATACAATACAGCTTTGGCTGCGATAGATTTTGCGGATATAAATGAAGCTTACTTTTGGCTTGAGTATATAAATAATGAGGAAAGATCGCAAAAAATAAAAAATGAGATCGATAGCCTAGAAGAAAAGATACATACAAGGAGCAACCATCCATTAAATCCAGAAAATATTCCTCCCAAATATATCGATGATATTTCAACTAAAGATATCATTATGTTATGTTCATATCTTGATGGTTGTGGTGATGATTGGGGATTGAAAGAGTTAAATCGTTCAGGAAAGTATATTTTCCCTTCTAAAACTGTCACCATAGAGACATTCAAATCTTTAGCGCTCAATGGATTAGTAAAGATGTCTCAAACTTCTCTTAATAGCTTTGAAGATAAACATTTAAACGATTTTAATGACATAATATTTAACGCTAAATTCCATACTAATATTCATGGAGTAGGTGATAGTAAACTGTTAGCCCTACCGATTTTATTAGAGGAATTAGATCGGAGAAATAATAAACTCGATGCATCTTCTTATATTTAGAAAGTGATTTCCACTGGCTATTTTTATAGTGCATTTGAGTATTACCTAAACAACGTAAGTGATACTTGGACTCGCGAATTCACTCTTAATGAAAAAACTATAGAACGGATATTTTCATCGTCATTAAGTGCAAAAGACTTATCATACATAGCAAGATCTGCAATTGGCTATACAGCAGGACAGCACTCAATCGGCGGAACAAAAGGTAATAAACATACCTGTAATGTTTTGATTGGCAGTATAAACCGCAATTTTGATTGGGTTGATACAGATAAATTTTATCCTAAAAATTTTCCGAGAGATAAGAAACAACCAGTTATGTCATCTGAAAGGATTATGGAGAAAATCTGTGGCATTACACCGGATGATTTATATAATCTTCCGCCACAAACACTAGAGCACAACCAAAATGAATTTTCGGAAGATGAATTCTAGAATGAGTGCAGAAGAACATTACCTTTTATTTGAATTTAACGATACCTTAACTTAAATTGTGTGACTGCCTGTTTTGAATAGGTTCATTCGAACAACAAAGACAGGCACATTATATGGCCGAAAAGAAGTGACCACATCAGCGATCACCTCTAATACAGTCAATTACACAGAATTAACTACAGGGTCCATCATGTTCGGCTTCAATTTTTGCCAGTTATTCACAAAAGTTTTTAATAAACTTGATCTGAATGCTTTTCAGACCATGTAATAACTTAATCTATTACTATCCTTAGTCATTAACTGTACCAGTTTAGGGTGAACAAATAACTTTTCTTTCCCGGCCTGAATTTCTCGTAATACTCCAATATCGACCAACTGTTTTAAATAAACCGAAGCAGTTTGACGTTTAGCAATATCACATTCAACCAAATTACTAATACGGCAATAAGGTTGTTCAAATATCACCTGTACCAATTCATGACTATAAATTTTAGGCAGGCTTTGCTTTATATACTCACTGGTATGTTCAATCAATTTTCTTACCGCAGCAATTTTATCCGTAGTCCATTTAGCAGTTTGCTCTACTGCGGTTAACATATAGATAATCCACTCTTCCCATTTGCCAGCAGCGGTAACCTGGGAAAGCAGCCGATAATAATCACTCTTATGTTGTACAATGTAGCGACTTAAATAAAGAATTGGTAATGTCAAAAGCTGCTGTTCAATAAGATAGAGAATATTAATGATACGACCAGTACGTCCATTGCCATCAGTAAATGGATGAATAGCCTCAAACTGGTAGTGAGCAATAGCCATCTTGATTAATGGGTCGATTCCATCTTCTGCATGAAGAAATTGTTCCCAATTGCTGAGTAAATCACGTATCTGAGATTCTCCCTCTGGCGGCGTATAAATAATCTCACCCGTTGCCTGATTACTAAGCGTTGTACCGGGAACTTTGCGAATATTCATATCAACAGCTTTTAATCGGCTACAAACTTCAATCGCTGTATTCGTGCATAGTGGCCGCCGAGTTAATTGTATAAACCCTTCATAAAGTGCGGTGCGGTAGCGTAGTGCTTCTTTTGTTGCAGGATCAGCCAGACTGTCTTCTTGTGCATATTGGAACAGTTTGTCTAAAGTAGTAACAATATTTTCGATTTCTGAGCTGTCTTTTGCTTCCAGCAGTGGCAACAAGTTAATAAGTAACCCTTGATTAGGCAGCAATCCACCAGCTTGCTTAAGCTCAGCCAATGCAGCTCTGGCAGGTATACAGGCTTTTAGTACCGCAATGGACTCCATCACCTTTATGGCTGGTGGCAATAAGGGAATAGCATTAAAAGGCGCATCGGGCTGCCGTGTCATGTTTATATTTCCTGTTTTTTTCGACACGTTGCAAGTATATGTTGACGGCATCGACACGTACAGTCTTCATGTCGATAAAATCGAGAAATTTCGACATGTATTAGCAATATGTCGATGGAATCGACATAAGGAAACCGTGCGTCGAAAAAACAGGAAAATATCGACGTATCATCAACAAACGTCGATATCAGGAACTATTTTTTACACCATAAAACAGAACTACTCAGCCACCAACCTAATCTTCGCTGCTCTCCACGCGGTAAACAGCGCCAGCAAGGGTGCGATTGCAAATAGCAGGAATAACCAGTATGCGGCAGAAGCTGTCCCCGTTACACCACCCGGTTCATTAAACCCCGAAAGGTTCACCACCATCCCCGCCAATGCCGCCCCAAAAGCAGTAGCGAAGAGCTGCACGGTTGTAATTGAAGCACCAGCAATATCTTTATCCCTCTCTGACGAAACCTGTAATATGCGAGTGAGCAAATGCGGCCAGCCAAAACCGATACCAAATCCCACCAAAGTCAATGCAGTCACGATGGGTATCATTACTTGCCAATGTCCCACTGAAGGCTGTGATAATATCAGCGACAGAATCAGCATACCGATTAATACCAATATTGGCCCACTGATAATTGCCCAACGCATACCGGCTCCACGCCAACTCGCGCTGATTATCTCCGCAATTGTCCAACCGGCTGCCATTGCCGCAGCCATATAACCAGAAATTAGCGGTGACTGACCATGCAATATTTGCAGGAAATACGGAACAAATACTTCACTGGTCATGCCAACCACTAATAATGAAATCGTGGCGAATAGCACAGCATGAGGTGATCCAAAATGCAATGCACCATGAGGTAATAGGCGTGTGACAGAACGCCGTTCGTGACAAATTAGTAATATTATTAATATTAATGCCAGCATGATTCCTGCAAAATTCAACTTCACATTTTCGGATACACTACCCGCAGAAACCATCAATACCGCTCCCGTTAATAAAACTAGCTGTACCAGTGGTAACGCTGTTTTATTCCGCTCATGAAGTTTACCTTTTGGCAAAGTTAAGCAAGTGAAGACCACATACAACAGCATTATTGGCAGCATAATGCCAAAGGCATAACGCCAAGCATGCATCTCAGCAAAAACACCGCCCACAGCAGGGCCAACTAATGTCGCAACGCCCCACATACCGGATATCAGAGCTATCGCCCGCGGCCAAAGCGCCTGTTCAAATACCAGATTGATCATAGCATAGGAGAGTGCAAACAACAGTCCACCACCAAAACCTTGCACCGTTCGCCCGATAAGCATCACCTCCATTGTTGGAGCAAGTGCACATAACAAGCTGCCAAAGAAGAACAACAGCGCAGCAACCAGATAAGCGTTACGTGCTCCCTGCGCATTAAGCAGACTCGGAGATAATACTGAACCAATAATAGAAGCAACAACAAACAACGTCGTATTCCAAGCATACAGGTGCAAGCCCCCAATATCCTGTACAACCGAAGGTAAGATAGTGGTGGCAATTAAGATATTAATCGCATATAACGCAACTCCTAGCGATAAAACCAGAGCGCTGGCCGCGTTTTTACCGGAGAACAAATCGCTCCAGCAGCTTTCATCGTTTGTTATCACAGTCATTATCCTGCATTAGCATTGAGTTAATATGAGTCTTACGTTAAATTAAACAAGAATTATCTTGGAATAAATTAAGGTGAGGAAACGGAGTATGTCAAGAAAAAGCTTTGAAAATAGCACAAGCATGACACAATCAGTAGGTGAAAAGTTACTCATGCTATTGAAAACCCGTGGTCCTCAACAAGCTTCTGACGCCGGGAAAATACTAGGCACAACCGGGGAAGCTGCCCGGCAACAGTTTGTGAAGTTAGCTAAAGAAGGGCTGGTGGAAGCGATTGCAGAAGCGCGAGGTGTTGGTCGTCCAATACAACTTTGGCACCTGACAGCCGCAGGTCATAATCATTTCCCAGATGAGCATGCTGAATTGACGGTACAATTACTCAGCACTATCCGTAAACAGTTAGGTGAGCAAGCCATAGATTTATTGATTGATACCCGTGAGCAAGAAACCCGGACTAATTATCAGCAAGCAATGAATGGAGCAACCAGTCTACAAGAGCGAGTCGAACGGCTGGTTGCCATAAGATGCCATGAAGGTTACATGGCTCAATGGTCATCTACCGAAGATGGTGCTATTTTGCTGGTAGAAAATCATTGCCCAATTTGCGCTGCCGCTACCGCCTGCCAAGGCTTTTGCCGCGCTGAACTCAATGTATTCCGGGATATACTCCAGGCTCAAGTAGAACGCGTGGAGTATATGCTCACCAATTCACGGCGCTGCGCTTATCGCATAACTGGCAACATCAAGCCTGATTAAACTGCTCTGCTACTTTCTCTGCTGCCTTCTCCGTTAAACATAAAAAACAGTGCGCCAGTCAGTAATATCAATCCACCAGATACCATTAAAAGAGATTGAATACTAATATAGTCAGCAATGGGGCCAAACAGCACCATACCTAATGGCAGAGAGCAGGACAGAGCAATCTGAACTAAACTAAATACCCTACCCATCATTTCAGGTTCGACTCTTTCCTGAAAAACCGCGGTTATCGGTGCGTTAAAACAAGGTGTTACCACACCTAAAAAGACATTGATTACTAGATAAAGTGGGAACCAATAGGCATTACCAAGAGCGATCATAAATATGCCAAAAAAGGCGCAAGCTATCGCCGTTATACGCATTTTATTTTTATATTCACTCCAGAAAGAAATCAGCAATCCACCTAAAACCGCGCCGGCACTGAATGTCATTTCATTGACGGCTAAACGCCACGGCTCTTCCCCAAATGTCCGATTAACTAATAAAGGTGTCAGAAATGCAGCCGGACTAATCAGAAAACAGACACAAATCAGAAAAATCAAAAGATTTCTGATTAATTTATTCTCTTGCAGATAACGAAAACCCGCTAAGATTGCCTGAAATTTATTATCCGGCATAGAACCAGAAACAACTTTGGGAATAGGAATAAACGCAACAATACTAATGCCGATAATGGCCGTCGTTACGTCCACTAAAAAAATATTTTCCATCGAAGTCTGAGAGTACAAAAAGCCACTTATAGCTGGAGATGCCAGCATCATCAGTGAAGTCAAAGAAGCATTAATACCATTAACCCGCAGTAATTTATCTTTCGGCACGAGTTGCGGAATAATAGCACTAACTGCCGGCATCTGGATGCCCGTCCCGAACGAGCGGACAATCAACGCGACAAATAACAACTCAATGCTCTTAAATCCGAGCATAAAAGAGATTGCTAAACCAAGAGTGACTAATGCAATTGCTGCATCAGAGGCAATACTGAGCAGCTTACGGTTATAAGTATCCGCCCAAACACCTGCAAATAAAGAGATCAATACCTGTGGAAGAAATGCACAGAGTACCGAAATAGCCAGCATTTCTCCCGATGAAGTATTTAAGGTGATATACCAGACGATAGAGAACTGGACAATGGAAGAACCTAGCAAAGAAATTGTTTGAGCTGATAAAAATAAAGCCGTTTTGCGTTTCCAACCTGGAAGTAATGCACTCATTTTAACTACACCCCTTAAAATCTAAGAGGCGTAGTACCTGAAAATAATTATTCAAACACAAACTCCTCTAGTTCTTTTATTGTTGGTGCACCCGCAGCACCAGAACGGTTGACGACAATGGCAGCCACCCGATTGCCAAGCTCAACAGCATCTCTTAACGACATTCCCTGCGATAATCCCGCCAGCATGCCGCCACTATGAGCATCACCAGCACCGATGGTATCCACCACTTTCACTTTATAAGCAGCAACATATTCTGGCTCACGATCAGGCAGACATATCCACGTACCCTGTGAACCTAACCGACAGATAATAGTGATTTTTCTTTTACTGGCATAACGGCTAGATTGGAAGACAGGATCACCTTCTCCGCACAATACAGCAACTTCATCACGGTTCAGTGTCAGAATAGTCCGGTCAGCAGGTAATGCATCAAGGAAAGCAGGTGCTATTTCTGGTAAACGTGGGCCAAAATCCAGCAATAACGTCTGCCCGGATGGCGACGCCAGTAACCAGTCGCATAAAATCGCCGTTGATTTACTCGCCATGACATAACCACTGGAGTAGATATACCCCCTTTCCGGCAAAGCAATAGAAGAGAGCATGGCCGTACTCCAGTCAACTTCACAACCACTCACGGAGACAAAACTTCTTTCACCGTCCGGTTCAACCATTGCCAAACACCAACCATTATCAAGAGATGAATGGGTCAATGTGACCTCAAGCCCAAGGTCTTGCATCTCTTTGGTTATCTGCTCCCCCCAGTATCCGTTACCAACCGGTATACCATTAATCACAGGGATTTGCAGGCGAACCAAAGCCCGAGCAACATTGAAACCAGAACCACCAATCTGCCGAGCAATTTCTTTAGCTTCCTGATCTGCTCCACTACGGGGAAGCCTCGGCAAACTAAGAATAATATCTCCTGCCGCCGCCGCAATTACAGTAATCGGCAGTAAACCTGCCATTAGGCTCTCCTCTTACCGGCCTAAATATCAGCCATAGTCACATCAAATTGGAAAAGAAACAGATAAATCACTTAGGAAAGAAAACTTGCAGCAATTATTGCCGAATTCACATACATAAGAAATACTTATACTTTAACATTAATCGGGTCCAATAAAAGTCAACCTGTATCAATTATGTGATACCAATGTGATTGATCTCCAATTTATCGGTCATAAGGCGATGACAATCCCTATGTGAAATAGTGACACATAATCATTGTTATCAAGATATATGAAAACTCATGGAAAATATTGATGAATTCATAAAATTATCCTCATGAGGAGAGCCAAAACGAATGAATTATTTAAAGGAATACGAACATGTTTACTTCCGGATTAACGATGTTGCATTTATTATGTGAATCCAAGTATGCTTGATAAATAAAAATTTAATTTAAGTAATTAATAAAAAATACAATATTTATTTAATTAGCTCTTAGTAATAACTACTTAAAATACATTATCTATTTATGTCTATAAATATTACTGCTATTCTACATAATTATCATTATCAACTCATGAAGTACTTATCAATCTTACAAATTACCTTTACCGGAAATCCTACGTTGAAAACACACATTATTATTCAATCTGCAAAACAACGACCTGATTTAAAAAATGCCACTGATGAGCTTATTTATAATAATTGGCCTTTGTTTATACAGAACTCCCCAGTGACATATGAGCATTGGAATAAATTATTTAAATCAGATTTCAGCCGTTTTCAGCAATTTGCTATTTTGCAGCAAGGGGAAAAACAGCGATTAATTGGTGTTGCCAATGCAGTGCCTTTCCCTTGGGAAGACGATTCATTAGAACAACTGCCAGATAATGGTTGGGATGAAGTTTTCCGCAGAGGTATGTTTGCCCGTGGAAAAAAAGTAACAAAAATGTTGTCAGCACTGTCAGTAACAGTATCTCCTGAATTTCGTGGCAAGAATTTACCGGCATTACTCATTAGTAGCTTAAAACAAACAGCTATTGAGGAGGGGTTAAAAGGGTTAGTTGTTCCTGTTAGGCCGACATTGAAAAAAAACTATCCATTGCAAGATTTTGTACAATACTGTGAATGGAAAAATGATAACAATGAACCTTTTGATCCCTGGATTCGGGCACACTGGCGTCTGGGAGCGAAGATTATTCGACCGGCTATGCACTCAATGTATATAAATGCCTCGATTGATCAATGGCAGGAATGGACAGGAATGAAATTTCCGCAAAGTGGGCAGTATATTATTCCTGGTGGTTTAGTACCGCTAGTGGTGGATGTACAACAACAAATGGCTTATTACATTGAGCCCAATTTATGGATGTTTCACAACTTGCATGCGTGATTTAGCATTATTGAGGCAATTAACAGGGAATATGGAAGCTCTTGATATTGCATATTTTCGGCTCATTTAACTTATTAATCTCTCAGCATGGGTATAAATAGTCGCTTTACCGGGTTTACAAAAACCAACCAAGGTCAAATGACATCGGTCAGCGATTTCTACAGCCAATGAAGTTGCTGCTGAAACAGCAAATAAAATTTCAACGCCGCAGGTGACTGATTTTTGCACCATCTCATAACTGGCACGGCTAGATACCAGAACAGCGCCCTGCTGCCAGCCTATTTTTGCCTTCATGCCCAACATTTTATCCAGTGCAACGTGACGGCCTACATCCTCACATCCTCCCAATAATTTACCGTCTGGATTAATCCAACTTGCAGCATGGGTGCAACCCGTCAATGCACCAACATCCTGGACGTTAGTCAATTGAGAGAGAGCATGGTCAAGGTGGTTTAATGAAAAGGTTTGAGTGAAAGGCAACGGGGAAATCGGGCGAAAAATATCAGAAAGTTGCTCTGTACCGCAGATGCCACAGCCTGTTCGTCCAGCCAGATTACGCCTGCGTTCTTTCAAACCAGCAAAACGACGGCTAGAAAGTTCGATTTGCAACTCAATGCCGCCGTTACAATTAGGGATAATATCAATGCCACGAATCTCGTGTTGAGATTCAATAATGCTTTCGGAAAGCGAAAACCCAATAGCAAAATATTCGAGATCTTTGGGACTTGCCATCATTACGGCATGCGAAATACCGTTGTAAACTAAAGCAACAGGAACTTCTTCTGCAATCCAATCAGCTTTTAATGTATCGAGATGGTGTTTTTGTTGAACGTTCGTTCGTTTTACGCCCTCAATCACACCAAATGGTAACAACTTCCCTGATTTTACGTTATACATTAGATGAGTTCCTAATAGTGTTACGACATAATAATCGTGTGAAAAAAGAGTCTATACTATTTGTCAGGCAATAAATCTGATCCCGCTACGGAAAGTGGTTTTAATAAGAAAGAACACATTCGAAATTTTTCCCATGATGGAATGGATACTGTTTTAAGACAATGCATTTCAAAACAATGCATTTTAAGACAATGTGAGCGAGGAGATTCCCATGCAAGTCAGCAGAAGGCAGTTCTTCAAGATCTGCGCTGGCGGTATGGCAGGTACAACGGTAGCCGCGTTGGGCTTTGCACCAACCGCAGCCCTTGCACAAACACGTAATTATAAATTGTTGCGTGCACGTGAAACCCGAAATACCTGTACATACTGCTCTGTCGGTTGTGGGCTGTTGATGTACAGCCTTGGCGATGGCGCAAAAAACGCGAAAGCAACTATTTTCCATATTGAAGGTGATCCTGATCATCCGGTAAACCGCGGCGCACTTTGTCCTAAAGGGGCTGGCCTGGTTGATTTTATCCATAGCGAAAGCCGCCTGAAATATCCAGAATATCGCGCAGCGGGTTCTGACAAATGGCAACGTATTACTTGGGATGAGGCATTTGATCGCATCGCTAAGTTAATGAAAGCAGACCGTGATGCCAATTTCATTAAAACCAATCAAGAAGGTGTGACAGTCAATCGCTGGCTGACGACCGGCATGCTGTGTGCATCTGCTTCCAGTAACGAAACAGGGTATCTGTCACAAAAATTTAGTCGCGCTCTCGGCATGCTTGCCGTAGACAACCAAGCACGTGTCTGACACGGACCAACGGTAGCAAGTCTTGCTCCAACATTTGGTCGCGGTGCGATGACCAACCACTGGGTTGATATCAAGAACGCGAATCTGATCGTCGTTATGGGTGGTAACGCTGCCGAAGCGCATCCTGTGGGATTCCGTTGGGCAATGGAAGCCAAAATCCATAATAACGCTAAGTTAATCGTGATTGATCCGCGTTTTACCCGAACAGCATCTGTAGCGGATTTCTATACTCCAATCCGTTCTGGTACTGATATTGCTTTCTTGTCAGGTGTCATCTTATACCTGCTAACCAACAATAAGATTAACCATGAATATGTTGAAGCATATACCAACGCCAGTCTAATCGTGCGTGAAGATTATTCGTTCAATGATGGTTTATTCAGTGGTTATGACGCAGAAAAACGTCAATACGACAAAACCAGTTGGAACTATGCACTGGATGAAAACGGCTTTGCTCAACGTGATATCACGCTTAAGCACCCACGTTGTGTATGGAATTTGTTAAAAGAGCACGTTAGTCGCTACACGCCCGATGTCGTCACTAATATTTGCGGTACGCCAAAAGAAGATTTCCTGAAAGTCTGTGAATATATTGCAGAAACTTGTGTTAAGGATAAGACTGCTTCTTTCCTGTACGCACTGGGTTGGACTCAACACTCAGTTGGTGCGCAGAACATCCGAACTATGGCAATGATCCAACTACTGTTGGGCAATATGGGTATGGCGGGCGGCGGTGTTAATGCATTGCGTGGTCACTCGAATATTCAAGGCTTGACTGATTTGGGGTTATTGTCGCAAAGCTTGCCGGGATATCTGACACTCCCCTCAGAGAAACAGGCTGATCTGCAAACTTACCTCCAGGCAAATACGCCAAAACCAATGCGGCCGGGCCAAGTTAACTATTGGGGTAACTACCCAAAATTCTTCATCAGTCTGATGAAGAGTTTCTACGGTGATAACGCGCGTAAAGATAACAACTGGGGTTTTGACTGGCTGCCAAAGTGGGACAAAGGTTATGATGTTCTGCAATTTTTTGACATGATGTCGAAAGGTGAAGTGAATGGCTATATTTGTCAGGGCTTTAACCCGGTAGCTTCTTTCCCGAATAAAAATAAAGTCGTTGATGCCCTGTCGAAACTGAAATTCCTGATCACTATCGACCCACTTAATACTGAAACTTCAACTTTCTGGCAGAACCACGGTGAATTTAACCAAGTCGATTCATCCAAAATTCAGACAGAAGTTTTCCGCCTGCCATGTTGCTGCTTTGCAGAGGAAAACGGTTCAATTGTTAACTCTGGTCGCTGGTTGCAATGGCACTGGAAAGGTGCGGATGCGCCGGGAGAAGCCATCGGTGATGCAGAGATCCTTTCCGGAATCTTCAAACGTCTGCGGGATATGTACCGCGCTGAAGGTGGTGCATCACCAGAGCCGGTGCTAAACATGACCTGGGATTACTTCAACCCGGACAGCCCCACATCGGAAGAGGTGGCCCAAGAGAGTAATGGCCGAGCACTGGTTGATTTGATTGATGCTGATGGCAATGTCATCGTGAAACAAGGTCAGCAATTAACCTCTTTCGCGCAACTACGTGATGATGGTACTACCGCTAGTGGTTGTTGGATCTTTGCCGGAAGCTGGACGCCGGAAGGTAACCAGATGGCCCGTCGTGATAACGCCGATCCGTCAGGATTGGGTAATACGCTAGGTTGGGCATGGGCATGGCCGTTAAACCGTCGTATTTTGTACAATCGCGCATCGGCTGATCCGCAGGGCAAACCTTGGGATGCGAAACGTCAGTTATTGACGTGGGATGGCATTAAGTGGGGTGGCGTCGATACTGCTGATTACAGTGTGGCTGCGCCGGAAACGGATGTCGGTCCATTTATCATGCAACCGGAGGGTATGGCGCGTCTGTTTGCTATTGATAAGATGGCAGAAGGGCCATTCCCTGAACACTATGAACCCTTTGAAACACCATTAGGGACCAATCCGTTGCATCCAAATGTGGTATCCAACCCGGCTGCCCGAGTGTTCAAAAGCGACTTTGAAGCAATGGGTAAGCCAGATAAATTCCCTTATGTGGGAACGACTTACCGCTTGACCGAACATTTCCACTATTGGACAAAACATGCCTTGTTGAACTCGATTATCCAACCTGAACAGTTTGTGGAAATCGGTGAAAAACTGGCAGAAAAGAAAGGCATTAAGCATGGTGATACCGTCAAGGTTAGCTCCAATCGTGGTTATATCAAAGCGAAAGCGGTTGTCACCAAACGTATTCGTACCCTGAATGTACATGGTCGTGAAGTGGATACTATCGGTATTCCTATTCACTGGGGCTTTGAAGGGGCAGCGAAGAAGGGCTTTATTGCCAATACATTGACACCATTTGTTGGTGATGCGAACACACAAACGCCTGAGTTCAAAGCGTTCCTGGTTAATGTGGAAAAAGTGTAAAGGGAAAAATTATGTCATTGCAAACTCAAGACATCATTCGTCGCTCTGCCACAAATTCTTTTACTCCTGCACCACGGGTGCGGGATGACCAGGAAGGCGTTGCGAAACTGATTGATGTGACAACATGTATCGGCTGTAAAGCTTGTCAGGTGGCCTGTTCTGAGTGGAACGATATCCGTGATGAGATTGGTTATAACGTTGGTGTTTATGATAACCCGGCTGATTTAACCGCTAAATCATGGACTATTATGCGTTTCTCAGAGGTTGAAGAGAACGGCAGGCTGGAATGGCTGATTCGTAAAGATGGTTGTATGCACTGTGCTGATCCAGGTTGCTTGAAAGCTTGTCCAGCAGAAGGGGCGATCATTCAGTATGCAAATGGGATTGTTGATTTCCAATCGGAACACTGCATCGGCTGTGGCTACTGTATCGCGGGTTGTCCATTCAATGTACCGCGACTCAACAAAGAAGATAACCGGGTATATAAATGCACTCTGTGTGTTGACCGCGTTAACGTCGGTCAGGAACCTGCCTGCGTGAAAACCTGTCCGACCGGTGCAATCCATTTTGGTAGTAAAAAAGCCATGAAGGATTTGGCGGCTGAGCGGGTGAGTGAGTTGAAAGGCCGCGGTTATGAGAATGCGGGTCTGTACGATCCTGATGGTGTTGGTGGTACTCATGTGATGTATGTACTGCACCATGCTAACAAACCACAGCTATATCATGGCCTGCCGGACAATCCCGCGATCAGCCCGACCATCACCTTCTGGAAAGGTATTTGGAAGCCACTAGCCGCGGTGGGATTTGCAGCCACATTCGCAGCCAGCCTCTTCCATTATGTGGGTATTGGCCCGAACCGGGTAACCGAAGAAGACGAAGAAAATGCGCGTCGTGATGCTGAGTCTTCACCGAAATCAGCTAACGGGGAGGAACCGCGATGAAAGGTAGGAAAGATATTATTATCCGTCACTCACCGGTTGAGCGAATAAACCACTGGGCGGTGGTACTCTGTTTTCTATTTACCGCCATTAGTGGGTTAGGATTCTTTTTCCCCTCTTTTAACTGGCTGATGAATATCTTCGGGACGCCGCAATTGTCACGGATTTTGCATCCATTTGTCGGTTCAGCGATGTTTATTTTATTTATCTTTATGTTTTTCAGATATTTTAAACATAACTTTATCGACAAAGATGACATTGTATGGCTAAAAAACATCCGTAAGATTATGAAAAATGAGGAAGCGGGCGATATTGGTCAGTATAACTTAGGTCAGAAAGGGGTTTATTGGTCTATCAGCATTTGCTTGATATTACTTGCTGCCAGTGGTGTTATTATTTGGCGTCCCTATTTTGCTGATCTCTTCTCTATCCCGCTAATTCGAATTGCACTTCTAGTCCATTCAATGTCAGCTATTGGTTTAATCTTGACGATTATGGTTCACGCTTATGCTGCATTCTGGGTGAAAGGATCTCTCCGAGCAATGGTTGAAGGTTGGGTAACTCGTGGTTGGGCGAAGAAACATCACCCACGTTGGTATCGCGAAGTGATGAAACAGGAACAACAAGAAGATAAACGTTAATACGTTTCGAATATAATCATAAGCAGGATAGTCATATCCTGCTTATGACTCATTAAGTGTGAATAAACACAAGGAATGATTAGATATTAAGTTCAATACTTTTGTTTAAACTATTTTTTATCATAAACTTTTAAATTAAATTCACTTTCTATTTTAATCTGTTTTCTCCTTTGATATAAAATAAGGCATCAAAAAATTTGATGCCTTATTTTATATATTCTATCCTTAAAGAGACAATATCCATATAATCATCTTTGGGAATAATCTATAGTTCCTACAATTTATTTTATCCGTAGTTCGATAAATGAATATGGTGAATATGATTGATCAACAAGTTTAGTCTCTTGAACGACAAGTCCAGCTTGGTTCGCCAGATTTTCAAATTCAGCAAAACTACGTTCTTTCCCTAAAAATAACATATCCATTAATATATCGAAAGATCTCGAAAATTCTGGCTCTTTCACCATATTTATCAATAATAGAGATGCATTTTTATCCATTGCTTTGCGGAAATTCTCCAAAATAAGTATTGAGTCACTATCTGACCAATTATGGAGAACATTTTTTAAAATATACAAATCATAACCGGATGGAATTGACTTGAGAAAATCCCCATTGATAAAATCTATATTATCAGAAACGGGAAGTTCATTATATCTATCCAATACAGCATAATGTTTTCCTTTTACCTTTTCACTGATTCTTGTTAAAAGCTCTCCCTCTCCCCCTCCAACATCTAATATTCTATTGTGCTGATTAAAATCATAAATACCAAGTAACTTCTCCACTATTAAATTTGAGACTCTTGTCATTAAAGAATCAAAATTTGATTTGAGAAATTTGTTACCATCCAAATATTCAAAGAATGGCTTACCATGTGCCATTTCAAATGCCGATTTACCATCATCTTCAAATAAGGATTTTCCATACATTAACCAAGCATTACAGTAATATGAGCAAATTTCAAGCTTTATCATGAATGTCTCAAAACTTTCAGGATCGGAAAACACCTGGCACTCATCAGAAAGCCTAAATTTATTATCCTTACTAACCAACACCCCCATTTCAACTAAGAAATCACATAATCTACTAAACCGAGCATAATTAACACCAGATTTACGGGAAAGCTCGCTTATATCGACATAAATTCCATCTTTAAAGTGAGTAGATAATCCGGTATCAACAAAAGCATGAATTGCAGCTGATCTTCTATTTGATGCAATCAGTTCAGTTAGCATTGAGCCATCCTTTATATCTGTATATTATGAAGAAATTAAGTATTTTATCAAAAATCCAAGAAATACCATGATGATAGATTGGATATCCTGACAACCCATTTGAATTAAAATGTAATTATTAGCTTCGTTATCTTTTCATGTAAAGATTCAATTCATCTTACTTCCGCATTTTTGAGAGTAAGTTTTTAACTATCAGATTATATTAAATTTGATAAAAAAAAATGACAAAGATCACAATTAACTCTTCTCATAACCCTTAAAAATTAAACAACCGAAAATAACGTAGTGTATATATTGCCATTTACATTCATTTATAAAAGAAATGATAATTATAAAACCTGAAAAATTATAGGTATTTTTTAAATGTACTATTTCTGCAACAGGAAAAGAAACATCAATGATGTTCCTTTCCAAATCATCAATTAAGGGTAGCCATATTCTACCTATTGTTAATTAATTTTAATGCATATGTTTTTATAATGTAAGATAAAAATATGGCATCAGGTATTTTGATGCCATACTTGTTATATCTATTTTCAGAGATACAATATCCATATAATTATTTTTGTGAAACTCCATGATTATCTGTAATTTATTTTACCCTCAGTTCTATAATTGCATATTTCTCATTTATATCTTTGATATCCTTAACGACAAACCCTGCTTGGTTAGCTAAATTTTCTAATTCATTCAAATAACGCTCTTTTCCTAATAATAGTACATCCATTAATATATCCGTAGAGTCAATTATTTCCAATCGTAATTTTTTCACTGTGCTTATCAACAAAACAGTTGCATTATCACCCATAGCTTTTCGGCAGCTCTGCAAAATTAACACCGCGTTATTATCAGACCAATTATGGATAACATTCTTTAAAATATATAAATCATAACCGGATGGAATTGACTTAAAAAAATCTCCGTTTATAAATTCAATACCTTCTAAAACTGGAACTTCATTATATCTGTCTAATACAGCATAATGCTTTCCTTTTACCTTTTCACTCATTCTTATCAGAAGATTTCCTTCTCCTCCTCCAACATCTAATATTCTGTTGTATCGACTAAAATCATAAATATCGAGTATTTTATCTATTATTTTATCCGAATTTTTTGACATAAAAGAATCAAAATTTGATCTGAATAATTCATGATTGTCCAAATATTCAAAAAATGATTCTCCATGCGCTATCTCAAATGCCGTTTTACTATTATTCTCATATAATGATTTTGAATACATTGACCAAGCATTCCAATATTCTGGGCTAACTTCGCACCTTATCATTAATGACTCCATACTTTCAGGATCGGCAAGTGCACTGCATTCCTCAGAAAGTGTCACTCCCTCATTGCTATTAACCAATACTCCTATTTTGATTAAATATTCACATAACCGGCTAAAACGAGAATGATCAAGACCATATTGACGGGAAAGTTCGCTGATATTTACGCAGGCCCCATCTTTAAAGTGAACAGACAAACCCATATCAACAAAAGCATAAATTGCGGTTGATTTTCTACATGATGTAATAAGATCGATTAACATAGCGTTATCCTTTATATCATAAAGAAATGAAGTATTTTATATAAAACCCAAGAAATACCGTGATGATTGATTAAGTATTTTAACAACATATTTTCACCAAATTGCGATTATTAGTTTTGTTACCTTTTCATCATGAAATAATAAATTTTTATTCCCATTATTTTCCAACAAGTTAACTCAATTTAATTATCCATTTCTAGTCGTAACTTATTATACTATATTAAATTTGATAAAAATAAATGATAAAGATCACAATTAATACTTTCCTGGATATTTGAAAATTAAACAAGGAAATATAATTTAATTTTGATATTAAACCACGATTATTATAAAATTTAAATCCACATTCTATTTAAACATTTTATTGATATAAAGTAAAAATATGGCATCAAATATCTCGACGCCATATTTTCCATATATTTATCAAAAATACAATATCCATATCGTTATATTTAATTAAGCTTCATATTATCTATAATTTATTTTACGCCTAGTTGAATAATTGAATATGATTCATCGATATCTTTAACATCTTGAATAATCAACCCTGCTCGTTTAGCCAAACATTCAAATTCCGTTAAGTTACGCTCTTGCCCTAAAGATGTCATATCCATCAATATATCTAAATATTTAACAAATTTAGATTGTGGTTTTTTCATTAAAGTTATTAATAAAATAGTTGCATTATTATCCATTGCCTTTCGGCAATTTTCTAAAATGAGTATTGATTCATTATCAGACCAATCATGAATAATATTCTTTAAGATATATAAATCGTAACCTGATGGAATTGATTTGAAAAAATCTCCATCTATAAAATTTATATTTTCGTAAGTAGGACTCTTATTATATCTATCCAATACAGCGTAATGTTTCCCTTTTACCCTTTCACTGATTTTTATCAAAAGATTCCCTCTTCCTCCTCCAACATCTAATATTTTATCGTGTTGGCTAAAATCATAAATATCAAATAATTTTTCAATCATTTTATCCGAGTTTTTTGACATTAAAGAATTAAATTTTGCTCTGAGCAATTCATTGCTATCCAAATATTCAAAGATTGGTTTTCCATGTGCTATTTCAAATGCCGATCTACCATTATTTTCAAGCAAGGATTTTGGATACATTAACCAAGCGTTCCAGAAATCCGAATCAAATTCCCACTTTATCATTAACGATTCTATACTTTCAGGATCGGCAAGCGCACGGCATCCATCAGAAAGTGCAACTCTATCATTGCAACTAACCAATACTCCAATTTCAATTAATAAATCACATAATCTATTAAGTCGCGAATAATCAATACCACATTGACAGGCAAGTTCATTGATATCCATACAGGCCCTATCTTTAAAGTAAACAGACAAACCTGTATCAACAAAAGCATAGATGGCAATTGATTTTCTATATGACGCAATAAGTTCAACTAGCATTAGTTATCCTTTATATTTATTTTATAAAAAGATGAATTGTTTTATTTAAAAATCAGAAAATACATGATGATTTATTAGGTATTCTGATAACTAAAATGTAATCATTAACTTTATATCATTCTCCTTATCTTACAATTTGTTAACTCACCTTGATTCTGTGTTTTAGAGATTCAAATTGTTACTTATCAGACTATATTAAATATAATAGAGAAAAATAATGAAGATTACAATTAACTCTTTAAAGGGGTTTTAAAAACAAAACAAAATGATTTAATATATTTATTCTTGCTATTTAAATAATTTTCATCCCCGGAGAATAAATTTCCTCTCCGTTTTAATGCCTATATATTTCATTAATATAAAACAATCATGGCATCAAATATTTCGACGCCATGATTGTTACATATTTATTCAGAGGAAAAATATCCATATAATTATCTTTACGTTACTTTATTCCCAATTGAATAATTGAAGATAATTCATCAATATCCTTAACATCTTGAATAACCAATCCTGCCTGGTTAGCCAAACGTTCGAACTCCGTCAAATAACGTTCTTTCCCTGAAAATAGTACATCCATTAACATATCCAAATACAGCACCGCTTTAGATTGTGGTTTTTTCATATAATTTATCAATAAAATCTTTGAACTACTATCCATTGCCTTGCGGCAATTTTCTAAAATTAATACTGCTTTATCATCGGGCCAATCGTGGAGAATATTCTTTAAAATATATAAATCATAACCTGATGGAATTGATTTTATAAAATTTCCATTTATAAAATCTATATTTTCCAAAACAGGAGTTTCATTATATCTATCTAATACAGCGTAATGTTTTCCTTTTATCTTCTCACTGATTCTTACCAGAAGATTTCCCTCCCCTCCTCCAACATCTAATATTCTGTCGTATTGACTAAAATCATAAATATCAAGTAGCTTTCCAATGATTTTATCTGAGCCTTTTAACATTGAAGAATCAAAATGTGATTTGAGTAATTTATTACTAACCAAATATTCAAAGAATGATTTTCTATGCATTATTTCAAATGCAGGTTTTCCATCATTTTCAAGTAAAGATCTTGAATACATTGACCAAGCATTCCAGCAATCTGGGCTCAGTTCCCATTTTACAATTAATGACTCCATACTTTCAGGATCAGCGAGTGCACTGCATTCTTCAGAAAGAGTGACTTTATGGCCGTGATTAACCAATATCCCAACTTCAATTAAAAAATCACAAAATCGATCAAGTCGGGAATAATCAATACCACATTGACGGGAAAGTTCGTCTATATCTACATAAGCTCCATGTTTAAAGTGAATAGATAAGCCTGTATCAACAAAAGCGTAGATTGCGGCTGATTTTCTATATGATGTAATAAGTTCGGCTAGCATTGAGTTATCCTTTATGTCTTTATCTTATAAAAATATGAAGTATTTTATCTAAAATGCATTAAATACCATGACAATTAATTGGGCATTCTGACAACTAATATGTGATTATTAGCTTTGTTACCTTTTCTCAGTGAGATAATAAAGATTTTATTCTCCTTATTTTCACATTGTTCAACTTATTTTAATAACGCATTTTTAGGAGCAGAATTGTTAACTATCAGACTATATTAAATTAGACAAAAAGAAATGACAAAGATCACAGTTAACTGTTCTCAGAAATTTATAAAATCAAATAGGATTTTTTAATATAGTTATTAATCGTTTTTATTGTCAGCGAATAAATTTACTTTCTATTTTACTACATATATATTTCATTAACATAAAAATTGGCATCAAATATATTGATGCCAAATATTTCACATATGTACTCCCCAACGATGGGATATATTTATTTTATCCCTAATTCGATAAGTGAAAATATTTCATCTATATCTCTAGAATATCGAACGACAAGTCCCGCCTGGTTAGCTAGATGTTCGAATTCACTAAAATAACGCTCTTTCCCTAAATATAGCATATCCATTAATAAATCGACAGATTTAACTATTGGGGATTTTTGTTTTTTCATTAAGGTTATTATCAGGATATTTGCATTATCATCCATCATTTCTCGGCAACTCTTCAAAAGAGATATTGCGTCATTATCAGACCAGTTATGGAGTACATTCTTTAAAATATATAAATCATAACCTGACGGAATTGACTCAAAAAAATCACCATTTATAAAATCTATACCCTCATAAATAGGAATTTCATTATATCTGTCCAATACAGCATAATCTTTTCCTGTAAACTTTTCACTGATTCTGATTAAAAGCTCTCCGTCTCCACCTCCCAGATCCAATATTCTGTTATATTTATTAAAATCATAAATAACAAGCAGTTCTTTAATTATTTTATTTGTATATTTTGACATTAAAGCGTCAAAATTTGATTTTAGTACTTTATCATTATCCCAAATCTCATAGAATGATTTTCCATGCGCCATATCAAATGCCGGTTTACCATTGTTTTCCAGTAAGGATTTTGGGTACATTAACCAAGAATCCCAATGTTCTCGATTGATTTCATATTTTATTGTCAAGACTTCAAAACTATCAGGATCAGCAAGTGCACTGCATTCTTCAGAAAGTGCAACCCCATCGTTGCCGCTAACCAATACGCCTATTTCAGTTAAGAAATCACATAGTCGATTAAGTCTAGAATAATCAATACCATATTGATCAGCAAGTTTGTTAATATCTACATAGGTTCCATTTTTAAAGTGAATAGATAAACCCGCCTCAACAAAAGTGTAGATTGCGGCCGTTTTTCTATATGACGTAATGAGATTGATTAGCATTGAATTACCCTTTCTGTATTTTTAAATGAGGTTATTATATAAAATATAGATAGTACCACTATGACTAACTATATATATTTGAGACGCATTTAAACCAAAATGTAATTATTAACTTTGCTATCTTTTCCTTATGCGGCAATGAATAATTAATTCTCTTTTTACAATTAATTATTCACTTTAATTATATGTTTTTAGGCGTGAATCAATGAATCATTAGGCCATATTAAATATAATAGAAAGAAATGTTAAAAATCACAATTAACTCTTTTTAGGGATTTTTAACATTAAATTGAAAGAAATTTCTTAACAAGATTTTTCTTTCAGAAAAAATTTACACAAAGAATGAATGGTTATAAAAAATTCGCAATCATTTCATGAATATATTGGTTATAACTGATCACATCATTTCTAGTATTATCTCTATAGCCCAGAAACCACTTTTGATCTATGCTGAGCGCTAACAACAAGCTTAAGATTATTATTAATCTGAAAGCCCCAAGGAAGATAGAACCTAATGAGTATCCACATCGTTCCTAAAGAACAACTAAGCAAAGATCGTATCAATGAAAAAGCAGCAGATTATATCCCGCCATTGCTTTTTGCTAATCTAAGAAACCTTTATCAACGCCGGGCAGAGCGCTTGCAACAACTAACAGAAAAAAGCCCGTTCGTTGATTATCTTAACTTTTCAGCACAAGTTGCCCAAGCTCAGCAAAAAGCATTGCATGATAATCCATTGACAATGGAGATAGCAGATATCTTAGAAAAATCTGTCATTGACGGTAAACCACCTCTGGATTGCAAAACCTTCCAACGTACTGAACATTGGCAAAAACTGCTTCACTCTCTAATAGCAGAATTATTGCCCGATGCGTCGGAACATGTTAATGCCGCTTTGGATAATCTAGCCAAGTCATCAGAACAGGAGCTGGAACAGATGGCCGATGCTCTGCTGAAAAATGAATTCAGTAAAGTCAGCCCTGAAAAAGCACTTTTTATCTGGGCGGCACTCTCCCTCTATTGGGCGCAAATGGCAAATCAAATCCCCGGAAAAGCGAAGGCAGAATATGGTGAACATCGTCAGTTCTGTCCGGTTTGTAGCAGTATGCCGGTCTCAAGTGTTGTTCAGATCGGCACAACCAACGGGCTGCGTTATCTGCATTGTAGTTTGTGTGAAAGTGAATGGCATGTGGTACGAGTAAAATGCAGTAACTGCGAACAGACACGCGATCTTAATTATTGGTCGCTGGATAGTGAGCACTCCGCAGTGAAAGCGGAAAGTTGCGGTGATTGTGGTAGTTATTTGAAAATCCTCTATCAGGAGAAAGATCCGAAAGTTGAAGCTGTTGCTGACGATTTAGCTTCACTGATCCTCGATGCCAAAATGGAAGAGGAAGGTTTTGCCCGCAGTAGCATCAACCCGTTTTTGTTCCCAAATGAGTAATAGAGAGTTGACGGAATTGCCATGACATATAAACCGAGCCTGTTGTACAGCCAGCTTCCCGCCATTGATCGTCTATTGCGTGAGCCACAAATAACACCATTCGTGGAACAATATGGACAGACGCTGGTCACTGCCACATTAAGAGGAATGCAGGAGCAGGCCAGAATCTATATCAAGCAGCATCAAGCACTGCCTGATTGGTGTGATAACTGGTCCCTGGCTCTCGGTCAGCAACTGGAACAAAAACAAACTTTGGCTTTAAAGCCGGTGTTCAATCTCAGTGGTACGGTGATTCACACCAATCTTGGTCGAGCATTAATGGCAGAATCGGCTATTGAGGCGGTAACACAAGTGATGCGTTCACCCGTAACATTGGAATATTCCCTCAATGACGCCGGGCGTGGGCACCGTGACCATGTTTTGGCAAATTTACTGCGTGAATTAACCGGGGCGGAAGATGCCTGCATCGTTAATAACAATGCAGCGGCTGTGCTGTTATTATTGGCAACCGTGGCATCCGGTAAGCAAGTTGTGGTTTCTCGCGGCGAACTCGTGGAAATTGGTGGCGCATTCCGTATTCCTGATGTGATGGTTCAGGCAGGATGCCGATTAGTTGAAGTCGGTACAACAAACCGCACTCACCTGAAAGATTATCAGCAAGCGATTAATGAAGAGACCGCTCTCCTCATGAAAGTGCATACCAGTAACTACAATATTGAAGGTTTCACCGCAGAAGTGTCTGGCCGTGAATTGGCCGCTCTGGGAATAACCTCGCAAATTCCCACTGCAATTGATCTGGGCAGCGGCTCCATGATAAATATGGCGCAATATGGCTTGCCGACCGAACCTATGCCCCAGGATTATCTGAATCAGGGCATCGATCTGGTCACTTTCTCTGGTGATAAATTACTGGGGGGACCACAAGCTGGCATTATTCTCGGCAAAAAGCGTTGGATAGAAGCAATCCAGCGTCATCCGCTGAAACGTGCTTTACGGGCAGACAAGATGACGCTGGCCGCTTTGGAAGCCACATTGCGGTTATATCAGCGCCCCGAACAACTTTGCCAGCAATTGCCAACGTTACGTTTATTAACCCGTTCACAACAACAAGTGCATAATATGGCACAACAGCTATTACCTCAGCTTCAAGCACATTACGGTGACCAGTTTATTGTTCGTGACGAGCCATGTTATTCACAGATTGGCAGTGGCTCACTGCCGGTTGATCGTCTGCCAAGTTGGGCTTTGACTTTCACCGCTATTGATGGTCAGGGAAGCTCGTTGGAACGGTTAGCCCGGCGTTGGCGTGAATTAGCCAAACCCGTTATTGGCCGTATCTCCGACGGACGTTTGTGGCTGGATTTACGCTGTCTCGAAGATGAAAAAGCGCTATTGCAGGCACTATTACTGTAATTTTCTGAAATACAATAATTTACCAAAATACAATAATCTCCTAAAAATATTATGATTTTTGCCACCGCGGGCCATGTTGATCATGGTAAAACCACACTTATCCAAGCGATTACCGGCGTTAATACAGCCCATTTGCCGGAAGAGAAAAAACGCGGGATGACCATCGATTTAGGTTATGCCTATTGGCCGCAACCGGATGGCTTTTCGGTTGGTTTTATCGATGTGCCCGGACATGAAAAGTTCCTCGCCAATATGTTGGCAGGGATCGGGGGTATCGATCATGTTTTATTGGTGGTTGCCTGTGACGACGGAGTAATGGCTCAAACAAGGGAACATTTAGCTATTCTGCGTTTGATTGGCCGCCCGTCTATGACCGTTGCGCTCACTAAAGCAGATCGAGTGGAATCACAACGAATAGTTGAAGTCCGCCAGCAAATTGAACATGAGCTGGCAAAGCAGGGTTGGGGCGTCCCCTCTCTATTTGTCACGGCTATGACGGATGAAGAAAGTATTGCCCCTTTGAGGCAACATCTGTTGCAGTTACATCAGCAAAATAAGCAGCATGAAAAATTACATCAGCGTTTTCGTCTAGCGATAGATCGCGCTTTCAGTGTCAAAGGAGCAGGTCTGGTAGTCACGGGAACAGCATTGGCTGGCCGGGTCAGTGTGGGAGATCTCCTCTGGCTGACCGGTCGGGATCAACAAGTCAGAGTACGTAGCTTGCATGCTCAGAATCAACAGACTGATACGGCTCAGGCCGGGCAACGTATTGCACTGAATATTACTGGTGATGTTAGTAAAGAACAGCTTTCCCGTGGTGATTGGCTACTTTCCCACAAACCCTTTGAGCATGTAGAAAAGGTATTGGTGGAAGTAGAAACTGATGAATCTTTGCGAAACTGGCAACCACTTCATATTCATCATGCTGCCAGCCATATAACGGGCCGGATTTCATTACTAAATCAACTTTCTGATAAGCCTCTGCTAGCTGAATTGGTGCTTGATAGCCCATTGTGGTTGGTCGAGAATGATCGACTAATACTGAGAGATATCAGTGCCAGAAAAACACTGGCTGGCGCGCGGGTGATAAACCTAAATTCCCCCCGCCGTGGTAAGCGCCAATCAGAATTTTTGCATTGGCTCACTCTGCTTGCCAAAACATCAGATCATGCGGCTAATTTAGCGCTCCATTTGCCACGAGGCGCACTTTCTCTCGACCACTTTTCTTGGGCACGTCAATTAACGGAAACAACTCTCCACCAGCTAATCGTTGATAAGGATGTGGTTATTGCCAATGGTATGGTGTTATCACAGAACAATGCCAGGTTAGCAAAGCAGAAGTTACTACAAATTTTAGCTGAGTATCACCGGCAACATGTTGATCAACTGGGTTTGGGAAGGGCCCGTCTGAAACGGATGGCGCTGCCAACGCTGGATGAAGCACTGGTTTATACTCTGATAGATGCATTGCTCAGTGATGGACAGCTAAAACAATTACGAGGTTGGTTATATCTTCCTGAACACGGTTTGGCTTTTAGCGATGAACAGGCAAAATTGTGGCAACGAATAGCCCCCTATTTCATAGATGATCCGTGGTGGGTACGTGATCTGGCTGCTGATTTAAAAGAAGAAGCAGCAACTATCCGCAATTTGTTGAAAAAATCTGCCCAATTGGGGCATATTATCGCGATTGTTCCTGATCGTTATTATTGCATCCAACGAATTCAACAATTCGCGGAACTAATTCGCCAATTTAATCAAGATCATGGTGCAATTACCGCTGCGGATTTTCGTAATCAACTCGGTATCGGTCGTAAATTGGCTATCCAGATATTGGAATTTTTTGATCGCAGTGGTTTTACTCGTCGTCAGGCTGAGTCACATATTCTCAGAGATAATGGGCTATTCTGATGATTTCTTTATTTAAAATATAGATGATTTCAGCAAAATCACCGTCTTGAACTGATCTGTGTTATTTTGCCAACCGTGAACCATCTATTAATTGGATTCAATACGATATGAAAAAGAAGATAATATCAGGTGTTTATCTGGGATTATTGTTCATTGCAACTTTAATACTAGTTTTTGAAAAAAGTGAAGATATTTACCCGGCACTGATCGCTGTCGGTGTGTTTGGTGTGATATTTGGCCTAGTATTTTCTGTATCAGCCCGGCTACTGTTTTCCGCTGCCTTTACCGGAACGCTGTTTATTATCTTTAAGTTTCTCAATCAGATAAAAGTTCATTACTACAAAGAGCAATTGATGTTCTCCGATCTGAACTTGATGCTTGATCCTGCCAATCAGGAAACATTGCGCCACTATTGGCTGGCCGGTTTAGGCGTTGTCGCTATGTTTATCTGGTTGATGTTTAACATGACGCTGAGCTGGAAAAAATCATCTCCCCGCCGTGGTTTCAAATGGCGTACCGTCGGCTTAGTTCTGGCGGCGTTCTGTACATGGGAAGTGAGCGCTACTGCCAATGCGTTCAGAGAGCAGTGGGAATCTTCACTACCAAAAGGACGTGGCACCGTTACCAATATGGTGATGTCGGCAAAGAATGCCAAATATCATGCGCCTCAGTTTGGGCAATCATCCGATTATTTTCTGCAACAGGCTAAGAATGTTGTGCTGCCTGTGCCGCAGTCAGCGATTAAACCTGATGTGGTGATGTTATTACAGGAATCCACCGTGACTCCGCATATCTATCAATTGCCTGATGATATCCGCTTACCTAATCTTTATATGTTCCAGCGGGATTCTGGTGTCAGCGCACAAAGCCCAATGCGGGTGCAAACTTTCGGTGGTGGTACTTGGTTATCTGAATTCTCCGCCCTGACTGGCTTAAATACGGACGATTTTGGCTCACGTAAGAATGCGGTTTTTTATTTTATTGTTGATCACCTGAAATACAGCTTGTTCCGTGAAATGAAACAGAATGGTTATTACACGGTTGTTTTGACGCCATTTAATAAATCTTCTTACCATTCCGGTCATGCTTATCAGACTCTCGGCGTTGATCGTATTATTCAGCCACAAGAATTGGGATATCCCGCTAGTCTCGATAAAAATCTGTGGACTATCTCTACGCAAGAGATGTTGGGTTATGCGAAAGAAATTTTGGCACAAGAAACGGATAAGCCACTCTTTATTTTCTCACTGACTATGTATGAACATGGCCCATATGATGAAGATCACGCTGATGATTACGGGCTTACCGGGCATGTGAAAAATTCACAGGCAGTGGGTAAATTCAGTCACTATATAGAGAAAATCAAAACTTCTGATCCAGCAATTAAAGATTTCAGTGAGTTTGTTGCTAAACGGGAAAAGCCAACCATGTTCCTCTATTTCGGTGATCATCAACCTAATATCAGCCTAAATCAGTACAATGGCGTATTTTCAAATCCAAGTCATATCACCCAATTTACTATGCGGGATAACTTGCAACAGGGAGAAGCTATCCAGACTGATGAACTGACGGATATTTCATTCCTTGGGGGCATGATTATGGAGAGAGCTAAACTAGATGCTTCACCTTTTTATCGAGCAAATATGACCATGCGTCATCTCTGCCGGGGAGCGTTGGATGATTGTCAGGATAAAGCGCTAGTGGAGAGTTATAAACACTATATTTATCAGCAATTAGACGTTGCAGGTAAAAAGTAAGTTATACCCGTTATCTTTCAAGCTGCCTCTTTGTTGGCTGCACTCACTCACCCCGGTCACATAGTTACCTATGCTCCCGGGGATTCGCTCCCTTGCCGTCGCGATGCATCTCGAAATCCATAGGGTATATATACCCATAATGTGAGTAGGTGCCATATTTATATGGCGCTTGCTGTAGATAATGTTGATGAGAATGTTAATCCCACCCAATTTTCAGGCGCTTTGCTCTGGCTTGTAACCCTCCCAATATCGAATTACTGATATGAACAGGGAAATCTATCGGCAACTGGTCTCTGACATTCATGACAACGGTATCAACCGTCTCAGCATATTCAGTAAGAATTCTTGCCATCGAATCCTTATCAAATCCAGCGACGTTGGCTGTTTGAAAAAAGTGCCTTGGGAATATCTGCTCTATGTTGTACTTCCTACCTCTCGTCCCAGTTAGCCCCATCGCCAATTTGGCATCTCGGGGATGAAGCCCTCTACCTCCGAATACAGGGTACATGGAAAGAATGTCATAAAAAGGCGTTAGCCGATAATGCCCCTCAGCCTCAATAAACAGCGAAAAGTTTTTTGCATGGCCGTCTGTGGCGGCCAACAGCCAAAATAATACCTGGATCTTCATAAATTCATAACGGTCAGTCTCGGCTTTAACCGAACCCAAGAGGCAGGACATGATCTCGGGAATCCCAGGGCCACCATGACTCTCATACTTTTTCGCCGAAGGCACGCTCAAGGTTTGGCAGAAATCTTCCTGAGGCAGCCGCATTATCCAACTGTTGTCAGATGAGTACTTGCGATCAAATCGTTCTACCGCTAATGCTTTTATCTCTCCCACTTTCATCATTAAGCAGTGAGGAACAGGCAGCCCAAACATCCTGGCAATCAACATGCACAGATATTCATTTTCCACACTTTCAGACATATCAATGGAATGTGAATGACTCTCAATTTTACCAATGGGAAGTTTGATGATGTGTGTTGTCGGCGTGGCATTTAATGGCAAACACCAATTTCCATCAATATTTAAAAGCGCTGTCTTTTCCTGTGCGCCAGCAATGGATATACGAAAATCTTCCTCTTCTTCGATCATCCCCAATGGCGCACCAGCTTGGTAGCCAGTTAGCACTTTCTCTAGTTCCACCTTGGATAAGGGCTTGTATTCAATCCTCTTGATATCATTAGCGGATGTACCTTGCGGTACCAATTGCAAAGCTCCTACACTATCTTGACCAACTTTAGCCAGCAGATCAAAAGGTTGAGTTGATTCAGCATTGTGCCTAGCAACAATTCTTCTTCTGACTTCCGGATTATCCGGCAGTAGATTATCGAAAAAGTTATATACCTCGTCACCCTGATAAGCTTGATGACGCAGAGGCATAGACAGTGAAATGGGACGACTACCCGATAACCTAAGCCAGGACTCATCATATTTGAAATGGTGGGAACCAGTATTGGCTTTGGTGAATACTCCAACCCGATAACCATTCATGTAGACATCCAGTGCTGCCATTACCACTCCTCTTTCCACACCGGGTCCGACGTTGTGCAATCATCTTCCACTGACGAATTTATCTTAGCAACGTTTCTTGGCCGGATATCGAGTTCTAAATTCAACGCCGACATAATCTTAAAGAAGGTCTCCAGTTTGGTAGAATCTGGGTGCAGCTCAAAGCTTGATACCGTGTCCTGCCGAATACCCACTTTGCTTGCCACTTTGCCCTGAGAAAGTTTTTGAGTAAGCCTGATATCTTTTAAATACACGCTAAGTTGTTTCGAGTTAGTCACTTTCATATTGAGGTCAACCAATTTGAACAGTTAACCTCATTGTTACACGCTATGGCAGGTAAATCAATTTTTACACGCTATAGACGGTAAATATAATCTTACCTGTTATAACCGGTAAAAAAACCTCACTTCTGCCTTTTACCCACTTACTTCCCAATACAAAAACTCGAAAAAATCCTTCCTAGCAGATCATCGGAGGTAAATTCACCCGTGATCTCACTCAATGCCTGCTGCGCCAGACGCAGCTCTTCTGCCAGCAATTCACCTGAACGGGCAGTCACCAATTGTTCATGGCCCTGTTGTAAATGCTCCGCTGCGGTATTTAATGCTTGTAAATGACGACGACGAGCCAAGAAACCACCTTCGGTATTACTGCTAAAACCCATCGTCTCTTTTAGATGATCGCGCAATAAATCGATACCTTCACCGCTACGGGCAGAAAGTCGAAATAGGGAACAGACTTGTTAGCCTTAGTGACTTTAGAACCATGTTCGGAATTGAAGATAAATATTTACAATTTGAAGATTTGAATAAGCTACTTTTAAAACCAACCATTAAGGAATTAAATCAAAAAAGCAACCTTAGATGGTCGTAATGTTATCTCGTTGTCTCTTTACATTTCAATTTTAAAGAAGACAACCAAATAAAAAAGGTGATTTAAATCACTTTTTACGTTCAAATTTAATAAAATTAACAAACAACATTTTAGATTGCTATTTCTTGATTTATATTACCATTGTAATTTTTACTTATATGTTAGGGTGTATAGTTAATTTATTAAACAACCGGCACATCTGCTTATATCATATAGGAAAATAGAAATCATTAAATAAAAACAAAACACTAATCATATAAAAAACATATTATTAGTGACAAAGAGAAATATCCTTAACATACTTATTTTGAGCCATCCATGATGATTTACTACAGATTAAATATCCTTCAGACTTTAATTTATCATCAACATAAAAAGACACAAACAAAGTAAGAATAAACCCTATTATTGATACACATGAAATATAATCCCCAATTTTACTATTAAGATGTTTCACTTTACCCAATGATATTCTATATAAAATAAAAGAAATATAAATCAACACAGGACTAAACCAAATAGCTCCCGCGCTTTTCCATGAGAATATAATAACACTATCATGCTTAAAAAAATCGATATAATCATTCAATGAAAAAAATATAGATAACACTGCCATAAAAAGAAGCAATAAAATTCCAGAATATAATTTTGCTTTATTTTCATTTATATTATCCACGGCTATATCTACCCCACATATTAAAAAACTGATCCGGATGGTATAGTGTCGGATTTGTTTTTTTATGTTTTATGTTTTTTAAAATTAAGATAATCTTCTAATCTGTAATTATTATCAACAAATGTTTTTAACCGTGGATCATACTTCATCTTATAACTCCATCTGTATAATATATCTTATTGAAATTTTATTTCATATTTTATCGGACTTAGCTATTTTTTCTTTAATTTTTCTGAATTGTTGGGAGCTGGATCAAGTTTACCTGTTGAGGATTGACACTCTGTTTTAATCTGTTCGATAAGATGATAAGTGGCTGCAATTGCGTTTGGCAAAAATCTTCCTGAGGCAGCCGCATTATCCAACTGTTGTCAGATGAATACTTGCGATCAACATGCACAGATATTCATTCTATTTGCAAATAGTCTAGAACGTTTACCAACGCAACTACAGTTTTCCTTGCGGTACGCATATAAATTATATAATTTAGCTAAATTATCTAGATGTTCGATGGTAAAGGTTATGATAAACGAACAAGATATTTATGAAAGGATCAAGCAGGTTTTAGCGAATGCGCCACGCAATCAGTACACGGCTGAACTACATCTACAAATGATTAAGTATGCCGATGAGCTGAAGAACATTACAGCTAAAGACTTTTGTGAAGGTGTTGGGCTTACCCAGAGTTTTGGCACTGAATTCAGTAAAATGCGCAATTTGACGCAGCGTTTGAAAACCGCAGGACTTAATACAGATCTGCTTTAAAACAATTTTATCGATGTAAATTACCAAGACCTGAACGATGAATATGCCTGTATAAGTGGAGTATAAGTATGACTATTCAGACCAATAAGTACGCTAAAGCACGTTTTTTCAAGTGTGCATTGCAGGTAAATTCTTCAGGCTACATAAAATATCGGGGGCAGCAACAGGCGCTTTCTGAAGATGACTATAACCAGCAATTGTTAAATGCTGCGCTAGAGATGGAAATTAAAGTCATTGGCCTGGCTGATCATGGGTCGGTGAATGGTTTTGAAAAGATCAGAGATCTCTTTGCACAACATGGAATCGTGGTGTTCCCCGGCTTTGAAGTTGCCTCCAGTGAGAAAATTCACTTCGTTTGCTTATTTGATGAATCAGCTTCGGCTGATCTGATAAAAATGCATTTGGGCGCATTGGGTGTGGATATAAACCAGCCGGAAGCCCCAGTGCAGAAATCTGCCACGGATATTATTAATTACGTAAACGATAAGGGTGGTTTCATTTTCGCGGCCCACTGTACTAATGATGATGGCGTGTTAAAACGGCGGATGAATCATATTTGGCAACATAAAGGGCTGTTGGCTGCTCAGATCCCAGGTCCAGTTGAGGATTTAAAGAGTGTAGAGAGCGACTTTTATCGTAAAGTTTTCCTGAATAAGGATGATAACTATCACCGCGAGCGGGAAATGGCTGCCATCAATGCCGCTGATGTGGCGAAGCCTGAAGATATTAAAGCTGATGGCGCTTCTTGTTTAATTAAAATGACCAAGCCCTGTTTCACTTCTTTCAAGCAAGCTTTTTTAGATGCTGGCTCCAGAGTGCGGCTAAATTCAGACAAATCGGAAAACTATGCGTCAGCTATCGAACGTGTTCGTTTTGTCGGTGGCTATCTTGATGGTATGGATATTGAATTATCGGATCACTTAAACGCGGTGATTGGTGGTAGAGGTACGGGCAAATCAACCCTGCTGGAGTGTATTCGCTATACTTTTGATTTAGAACCTTTTGGTAAAGCATCGAAAGCTCAGCATGACGCTATTGTAAAAAATAACTTAGGTCTCGAAAAAGGTATGGTTGAAGTAAGAGTTCGCTCTGCAACCATGCATGGCCGCATATTTACGGTGAGCCGCAAATATGGAAACCAGCCAGTAGTGGTGGAGAATGAAAACGGCAGAATTTCACCTTATCACCCCAAAGATTTACTGCCTGGCGTTGAGCTGTACGGTCAGAATGAAATTTATGAAATGACTCGGGATGTGCAAAGCCGAAACCTCCTTATTGAACGATTCTTGGAAGGTGAGCACGAACAGTTTGATAAAACCATAGCCAAAGTGCTAGAGAGCCTTAAGGATAATCGTGAAACCATTATTCGTGCGCTTAGCCAAAAAGCAGATGTTGAGGCAGAAGTTGAGCGCTTACCCAAGTTATTGGATCAGGCTAAACAATTCCAAGCGCTGGGTATTGATGAAAAGTTGAAAGTGATTCCAAAGCTGGAAAAGGAAAAACAACTGAGTGAGAGAGTTAATGAAGAAATTACTCGAATAAAAGAAGCTATCAACATCTTAAAAGACAGTTTGCCAGATACAGTATTTTTAAGCGACGCCAGCTTAGAAGGATTACCACACTCAGATCTTTTAAAACAAAAGCGTCAAGTTTTAGAAATGTTAAAGAGCTCTTTAACTCAATGTTTAATCCGGGTTGAAGAGCTCTCCAGTAAAGCCTCGGGTGATTTACTTCCTCTACAGCAACAACTGTCGGAAAGGTTGCGAGCGGAAGAACAACAACTTGAAAATGCGTTTAAAGACATACCTGCAAGTCAGGGTAAAACGGGTCGGCAGATTGGTGCTGAATATCAAACCTTACTAAAGCAAATTGAACAGATCCGCCCAAAAGAAACTGCCTTGCAAAACCGACAAACCCAACTCAACGAGCTCTATAGTCAGCGGAAGAAACTATTGCTTGAATTAGATCAGCAGACCAGTGCACGTGCTAGCGCCATGCAGAATTCGGTTAAACGGCTCACTCGCAAGTTGGATCAAAAGGTACGCCTTAGCCTGAATTCTAAAGGTAACCGCCAAGAACTAGTGAATTTCCTGAGTGGTTGCAACTTGGAAGGTGTTGGGCAGGAAAGACTAACGTGGGTTTTAGAGGGTGAGTTCACACCCGCTAATCTTGCTGCCACTATTCGCCAAGGTGAAGCTGAATTAACCTCTAATTTCGGTATATCTAATTCCGTTGTACGAGCGTTAAGCCGTTTGCCTGAGCGTAAACTGCTTGAGCTAGAAGAGTTGCTGCTTCCCGATACAATGGGGATTGAGCTGAATATCACTCACGGTGAACGGGAGGCCGTTTTCCGCCCAATTGGGGAACTATCGACCGGCCAACAATGTACAACAATTTTGCACCTGTTGCTATTGGACAACCCAGATCCGCTTATCCTTGATCAGCCGGAGGATAACCTTGATAACGCCTTTATTGCTGAGCGTATAGTTGCTGAGCTGCGCAGAACCAAACTAAGCCGGCAGTTTTTGTTCGCAACCCATAACGCCAATATTCCGGTATTTGGTGACGCGGAATGGATTGGTGTGCTGAGTGTGGAAGATAACAAAGGGTTGATCCTGCCAGAACAGCAGGGTGCGATCGATATGCCCGAAGTGCAAAAACTAGCGGCAGATATATTGGAGGGTGGTAAGAGTGCGTTTAATCAACGCCGTGAAAAGTACGGCTTTAACTGAATGCTTTACTTCCTTGGGAGAGAACGATGTTAAAAACAGAATTGTTGGAAATTATTGCCAATGGCGAAAACTCAGGTGTGGAGTTTAAGCGAGATGATATACGTCCTGAGCAGTTAGCCAAAGAAGTTGTTGCTATGGCCAACTTTCAAGGGGGACGGGTACTGCTGGGTGTGGAAGATGACGGCACTATTAGTGGCGTACAAAGGCACTCTCTTGAAGAGTGGGTTATGAATGTCTTTCAGGGCAAAATTCATCCGATGATTCTGCCGTTTTACGAAGAAGTGAAATTGGATGATGGCAAACTGGTTGCTATCATTAGCTTTCCCATCGGCATTTCGAAGCCCTACGTCGTTCGCCATAGCGGAAAAGAGGAAATCTATATTCGTGTTGGGACAACATCGAGGCTGGCAACTAGAGAGCAGCAGATGCGATTGTTCGAATTGGGTGGAATGCTGCATACCGAAGTAATGCCTGTGCCTCGTACAGATATGAGTTGTTTGGATGACGCTCGCCTAACCAATTATGTAAAGGACATCTTACGAGATCCCGATGTACCTAAAACGCCTGATGAATGGCAAACAAGGCTACTTGGACTGGGTTTTTTAACCGAAGCCGCAGGCAGTGTTTGCTGCACAATAGCTGGCTTGGTGTTATTTGGTAAAAGCCCGAGACGCTATCTCAAACAAGCGGGTTTACGAGTCATGGTATTTCATGGTGAAGATAAGGAATACCAAGCTGCGTTGGATGACATCATTGATGGCCCAATGGTCGGGCGCTGGGATCTTGAAAATGGTGATAAACGGCTAGTCGATGGCGGCGTTATTGAAAGATTTATAGAGGCTATGAGTCCCTTTATTTCTCAAGAGTCTGATCAGGTGAATGAAGAGTTAAGGCGAGAGACGCAGTGGTTTTATCCACTTGAGGCCGTTAGAGAAGCATTGGTCAATGCGCTGGCGCACCGCGATTGGACGCGTTTTGTTGAAATTGAGGTATCTAGTTATTCCGACCGGCTTGAAGTAATTAGCCCAGGTTCGTTACCAAACTCCATGACGGTAGAAAAAATGAAAGCAGGACAGCGTTCACCCAGAAATATCATTGTCATGGAAGTATTACGTGATTATGGCTATGTCGATTACCGAGGAATGGGTGTGAGGACAAAAATTATGCCCCTAACGAAAGCATTAACAGGTAAAGATCCTGAGTTTGATTTGACAGACGATCATTTAAAAACAATCTTGTTTCGGTAACAGATGTTGTGGCTGTTAGAACAGCGTATACCGCACTGTATTTGGCGCTATTTTTTTAAAAGCAATCGGAAAACGACTTTGCAATGCGCGATAGTATTTTGGTAAAACAGATCAAAGCGAAGTAAAAAAGAAAGTACTGTTATATATAAAAGTTTATATATAACAGTGCGTTATGTTTGATATGTTTCGATGGATTTTGAAGCGTTACACTTTAAAAATGACTACTTCACTTCCCAATACAAAAACTCGAAAAAATCCTTCCTAGCAGATCATCGGAGGTAAATTCACCCGTGATCTCACTCAACGCCTGCTGCGCCAGACGCAGCTCTTCTGCCAGCAATTCACCCGAACGGGCAATCACCAATTGTTCATGGCCCTGTTGTAAATGTTCTGCTGCGGTATTTAATGCTTGTAAATGACGACGACGAGCCAAGAAACCACCTTCGGTATTACTGCTAAAACCCATCGTCTCTTTTAGATGATCGCGCAATAAATCGATGCCTTCACCGCTACGGGCAGAAAGTCTAACCAGTGAGTAACCACTTGCTTCTGCAATACTTGTCTCTTCATCGGTCATATCTGTCTTATTACGAACGACTGTGATAGGAAGCGATTTAGGCAGGCGAGCCATAAATTCAGGCCAGATTTCCACAGGTTCAACCGCGTTCGTTGTCGTACTATCCACCATAAACAGTACACGATCAGCCTGCTCAATTTCCTGCCAAGCACGCTCAATACCAATACGCTCAACTTCGTCACTGGCTTCACGCAAACCCGCGGTATCAATGATATGCAACGGCATACCGTCAATATGGATATGTTCACGCAGCACATCACGGGTTGTACCGGCAATATCCGTCACAATCGCCGCTTCACGACCTGCTAATGCATTAAGTAGACTGGACTTTCCTGCATTAGGGCGACCGGCGATAACAACTTTCATCCCTTCACGTAAAAGGCTGCCCTGACGTGCCTGAGAACGCACTCGCTCAAGCTCAACTATCACTTCATCCAACTCAGCTTCGATTTTCCCATCAGAAAGGAAATCAATCTCTTCATCTGGAAAATCAATAGCCGCTTCTACATAGATTCGTAAGTGAGTAAGTGCTTCCACCATTTGATGAACTTGAGTAGAAAAAGCGCCCTGCAAGGAGTTCATCGCTGAACGGGCTGCTTGCTCCGAACTGGCATCGATCAGGTCAGCAATGGCTTCCGCCTGAGCTAAATCCAGTTTGTCATTAAGAAAAGCGCGTTCAGAAAACTCACCTGGGTTAGCGATTCGCACACCAGGCAGAATCAGAATACGTTTAAGCAGCAAATCGAGAATAACCGGCCCACCATGCCCTTGAAGCTCCAGTACATCTTCTCCAGTAAAAGAATTCGGCCCCGGAAAGTAAATAGCAATCCCCTGATCAAGTACCCGGCCATCTACATCACGAAATGGTAGATAATCTGCATAACGGGGTTTGGGTAATTTACCTAATACCACCTCAGCGACCTGCGCGGCTTTCGGGCCGGAAACCCGCAAAATACCAACCCCTCCTCGTCCTGGTGGGGTAGCCTGAGCAACAATCGTATCTGTGGTATTCATGGTTATCCCTCTATTGACTTTTTCGCTCAAATTACTTTTCACTCAAACAGTTAAGGCGGTCAATGACCGCCTTAACTGTTACAACGGCCAGCATATATTCATTCTGGCTGAAGCTATGTTTTATTTCGCTGGCTTTTTCTCACGACTATGCAAGCCGCGTTTTTCCAACCCACGATAAATTAATTGCTGCTGGATAATTGTCACCAGGTTACTGACGATATAGTACAGAACCAAACCTGATGGGAACCACAGGAAGAATATGGTAAATATGACAGGCATATAAGTCATAATCTTCTGTTGCATCGGATCTGTAATTGTTGTCGGAGACATTTTCTGAATGATGAACATTGTCACACCCATCAGCAATGGCAGGATGTAGTAAGGATCTTGCGCAGACAAGTCATCAATCCAGCCAGCAAATGGCGCATGACGCAATTCAACAGAACCCATCAACATGTAATATAAAGCAAGGAAGATTGGCATCTGGATCAACAGAGGCAAACAACCACCCAGTGGGTTCACTTTCTCTGCTTTATACAGTGCCATCATTTCTTGGCTCATACGCTGTTTATCATCACCAATACGCTCGCGCATAGCCGCCAATTTCGGCTGTAACAGACGCATTTTCGCCATTGACGTGTATTGTGCCTTGGTCAGCGGGTACATGATACCACGCACAATAAAGGTGATAACGATGATGGAGAAGCCCCAGTTACCAATAAAACCATGCAGGAACTTCAACAGCTTAAATAATGGCTGAGAGATAAACCACAACCAACCATAGTCTACCGACAGATCCAAGTGAGGCGCTACAGCGGCCATTTCATCTTGAATTTCCGGGCCAATCCACAATGTAGAGGAGATAGTTTTCTCACTATTAGCCGCAATAGAGATTGGCGCACTTTTATAGCCAATCGCAGCCATCTCTTTACCTAATGCGGCAGTGTAGAAAGTACTAGTTTCATTTGCCACGGGAACCCAAGCGGTAGCAAAATATTGCTGCAACATGGCAATCCAGCCACCTTTGGTGGCCACAGACAAAGGTTCACCTTCAATATCGCTAAAGCTATATTTTTTGTATTTGGTATCGTCTGAAGAATAGGCTGCACCACGGTAAGTATGCAGTGCGAAGTTACTGCTGCCTGTATCACGATGCTTTGGCAGTTCAACACTCTGTTTCAACTGACCAAAGAAAGTCATCTGTAACGGTTTTTCCGTCGTGTTATTAATATGGTAATCCACACTAATCGCGTATTCACCACGTTTCAGGACAAATGTTTTAACATAAACAATGCCATCTTTAGTGACGAAATTCATCGGGATACGCAATTCATCCTGCCCATCAGCCAATACATAGCTATCCTGTGCTGCGGTATACAGCGGGCGTTCACTATTCAGCGGATTATCTGGACCATCTTTCCCCGTCAACCCACTTTGCGCTTGATAAGTGAAAGCTGATGTTGTTTCCAATAACTTGAATGGCTGGTTTGAACCCAAGGTATCAGGATAGGCTAACAGGTCAGCCTCTTCGATATCACCTCCACGAGTATTGATGGTCAAAGAGAGCACATCAGTTTTAACCGTGATAAGTTTACCTTTTCCACTGCCTGGTACAGCTTGATTCTCACTGCTCGGCATATCCGTTTGTTGCGTGGCCTGTACTGTCGTTGGCTGCGGATTTTTATCTGTTTCCCATGCTTGCCAGACCAAGAAAGAAACGAACAGCAAAGCGATGAGAAGAAGATTACGTTGCGAATCCATCGTTAGTGTTCTCTGTTATCGTTGTTTTTTACGGGTGGGACAGGATCATCACCACCTTCATGTAAAGGGTGGCATTTTAATATGCGTTTCACCGTTAACCAACAGCCTTTTATCACCCCAAATCGGCATAATGCCTCAATGCCATATTGAGAGCATGTAGGATTAAAGCGACAACGAGGCCCCAACAGCGGGCTTATGACCAACTGATATCCCCGGATTAATGCGATCAGGAAGCGCGAGCCAAACGACAGTGACGACGCCATAATTTACCCAACGCCTCCGTTAACTCACGATTATCAAGCTCAGCAACACCTTTCTTAACCAATACCACAAAATCCATAGGAGGCAACTTATGTTGGTTTAAACGGAAGCTTTCACGGGCCAACCGTTTAATCCGGTTACGCTCATGAGCACGTTTAACATTTTTCTTGGCTATAGTAAGACCGATACGGGGATGCCCCAGCTCATTCAGGCGACCAAGGATAGTAATCTCTGGCGAACTTGCCCGTTGGGGTTGCTGGAAAACATAAGTGAAATGCTTGGGAGTTAACAAGCGTAACTCCCTCGGAAAAGCGAGCGTAACCACTAGATGGTTAGCTTTATTACTTAGAAACGGTCAGACGAGCACGGCCTTTTGCACGACGGCGAGCCAGAACCTGACGACCATTTTTGGTAGCCATACGAGCGCGGAAGCCGTGAGAACGGTTACGCTTCAGTACGGATGGTTGGAAAGTGCGTTTCATAGCGATTTCTACCTAACTTAAAATTATTACTGATTCAGTAAATGCGTTGGCAGCCAGTGAGAAATAGACACCGATGCCTCAATCGCAACATCAATATAAAAGAAGCGGGATTGTAATAAAATGTACAGCTCTGAGTCAATTTACATAACACAAAGTCGGCCGGCTTTTCTACTGAGTTGGATGTTTACCAACACTCTGCCCATGCGTACACCAGAAACCTTCACCAAGAATTATCGGTAAAAAACTCTGGCATCGCATATAGGGTGCAACATTATACGGACTACTGAACAAAGCGCAACGATCACCGGCAGATCTTCGTTTTCTGTTATGATCCTTAGTCCGATTTTATTTTAAATATCAACTTATTCTCGATCTGCATTTGACCGCCGCCATAACTTCACTACAACCCCTTTACAGCCCTATATTTCACAGACAATTTTATCCTGTGGATAAAAAGCGCTTAAACTGTGTAAAAGAATGAAGATCTATATCGTCTTTTGCGCTATGATCCCCAGCCATGATTTGGATCTTATCCTCGGATCATGGGGGGAGCGATGACATTAAAAATCGCCATACACATGACAATTGATCCTTCCTCACCTTAGAGGAGTCGTTGTTTTGTACCCAATATAATGAGCTAACCACTCCGATTTCTTTAATTGTTAATTGGCCTTGTTTTAGGGGAGTCCACCGTGTCACTTTCGCTTTGGCAGCAATGTCTTGCCCGATTGCAGGATGAATTACCTGCCACAGAATTCAGTATGTGGATACGCCCCCTTCAGGCAGAGCTAAGCGGTAACACTCTGGCACTTTATGCCCCAAATCGGTTTGTTCTGGATTGGGTAAGAGAGAAGTATATCAACAACATCAATGGGTTGTTGAACGACTTCTGTGGAGCAGAAGTACCATTATTACGTTTTGAAGTTGGCAATAAACCCGTTTCCCAAAACGATAGCCCACCACAAAGGGTTGTTGCTCACACGCCGGTTGCACCTGCACCACAAAACACATCAGTACGCCCTAGTTGGGATAACACTGCGGTACAACCAGAGCTATCTTATCGCTCTAATGTTAACCCAAAACATACTTTTGATAACTTTGTTGAAGGTAAATCCAACCAACTTGCTCGCGCTGCGGCAAGGCAGGTAGCTGATAATCCCGGCGGTGCTTATAATCCACTATTTCTTTATGGTGGTACGGGGTTGGGTAAAACCCATCTATTACATGCCGTAGGCAACAGTATTATGGCACGTAAGGCAAATGCCAAGGTGGTCTATATGCATTCTGAACGTTTTGTTCAGGATATGGTCAAGGCATTACAAAATAATGCAATAGAAGAGTTCAAACGCTATTACCGCTCTGTCGATGCATTACTGATCGATGATATTCAGTTTTTTGCCAATAAAGAACGCTCTCAAGAAGAGTTCTTCCACACATTCAACGCATTATTGGAAGGTAATCAACAGATTATTCTGACATCAGATCGCTATCCAAAAGAGATCAATGGGGTGGAAGATCGGTTAAAATCCCGTTTTGGCTGGGGGTTAACCGTTGCAATTGAACCACCGGAACTGGAAACCCGTGTCGCTATCTTGATGAAAAAGGCTGACGAAAACGAAATCCAGTTGCCCGGAGAAGTTGCTTTCTTTATAGCCAAGCGTCTGCGTTCTAATGTCCGTGAGCTTGAAGGGGCATTGAACAGGGTAATAGCAAATGCCAATTTTACCGGTCGAGCAATTACTATTGATTTTGTACGTGAAGCATTACGTGACCTGTTAGCACTGCAAGAAAAACTGGTTACCATTGATAATATTCAGAAAACAGTCGCTGAGTATTATAAAATCAAGGTGGCCGATTTACTTTCCAAACGGCGCTCCCGTTCCGTTGCCCGTCCAAGGCAAATGGCAATGGCGCTGGCAAAAGAGTTAACCAACCACAGCTTGCCTGAAATCGGGGATGCCTTTGGTGGACGTGACCACACAACTGTGTTGCATGCTTGTCGTAAAATCGAGCAATTGCGTGAAGAAAGTCACGACATCAAAGAGGATTTTTCTAACTTAATCAGAACATTGTCTTCCTAGTGCTATGAAATTTATCATTGAACGTGAGCAATTGTTAAAACCACTGCAACAGGTCAGTAGCCCGCTGAGTGGACGCCCTACTCTGCCTATTCTTGGTAATTTATTACTACAAGTTACAGAAGGCTCCCTGTTGCTGACCGGCACAGATTTAGAAATGGAAATGATGGCAAGAGTCGCGCTTTCATTGCCACACGAAGAAGGTGCAACCACGGTACCGGCACGTAAATTCCTTGATATCTGGCGAGGTTTGCCAGACGGGGCCGAAATCAGTGTAGAGCTGGATGGTGACCGCCTATTGGTGCGTTCTGGTCGCAGCCGTTTTTCGCTCTCCACATTGCCCGCGTCTGATTTTCCAAATCTTGATGACTGGCAAAGTGAGGTAGAGTTTTCACTGCCACAAGCCACATTGAAGCGCCTTATTGAATCAACTCAGTTCTCAATGGCTCACCAGGATGTTCGCTATTACCTCAACGGTATGTTGTTTGAAACCGAAGCAGAAGAGCTACGTACAGTTGCAACCGATGGTCACCGTCTGGCTGTCTGTTCTATGGGAATTGGTCAAAAGCTGCCTTCTCATTCGGTTATCGTGCCACGTAAAGGCGTGATTGAACTCATGAGATTGCTGGATGGCGGCGATACTCTGCTACAGTTACAAATCGGCAGTAACAATATTCGTGCCCACGTTGGCGACTTTATTTTCACCTCTAAATTGGTGGATGGGCGTTTCCCTGATTATCGTCGCGTATTGCCAAAGAACCCGGATAAAACCCTGGAAGCTAATTGCGATATGCTGAAACAGGCTTTTTCACGCGCGGCAATTCTCTCTAATGAAAAGTTCCGCGGAGTTCGCCTCTATTTCAGTAAAAACCAGTTAAAAATCACAGCAAATAACCCTGAACAGGAAGAAGCCGAAGAGATTGTCGATGTCAGCTACCAAGGTGCTGAAATGGAAATAGGCTTTAATGTTAGTTACGTGTTAGATGTTCTCAATACATTAAGATGTGAAGAGGTTCGTTTATTGCTGACGGATGCTATTTCCAGTGTTCAGATAGAAGACTGTGCCAGCCACAATGCGGCTTATGTCGTGATGCCAATGCGCCTGTAACCGGATTTATATTTCAGGTATATGACTCTCACGCGTTTACTTATTCGCGATTTTCGTAATATCGCCGCCGCTGATTTGCCTCTAGCTACCGGATTTAATTTTCTGGTTGGATCTAATGGCAGCGGCAAAACCAGCGTATTGGAAGCAATTTATACGCTGGGTCACGGACGCGCTTTTCGTAGCATTCAGACAGGACGGATTATCCGCCATGACTGTGATGAATTCGTTCTGCATGGGCGGCTAGGGCAACCGGAGAGTGAGCGGGAACAATCTATCGGTCTGAGTAAAAACCGTAATGGCGACAGTAAAGTCAGAATTGATGGCAAGGATGGTTGCAAAATTGCCGAGCTGGCCAAGATGTTACCTATGCAGCTTATTACCCCAGAAGGTTTTACCCTGTTAAATGGCGGGCCAAAGTATCGACGGGCCTTTATTGACTGGGGCTGCTTTCACAATGAGCCACGCTTTTTTTCTGCATGGGTAAACTTAAAACGGCTACTCAAACAACGCAACGCCGCACTACGACAAGTTACCCGTTATAGCCAGATACGGCCTTGGGATCAAGAATTGACACCACTCGCTAACCAAATAAATCAGTGGCGTGGTGAATATGTTACAAACATCACTCAGGATATTACAGATACCTGTAAGCAATTCTTACCTGAATTTACATTAAGTTTCTCTTTTCAACAGGGATGGGACAAAGAGAGTGATTATGCTGAATTACTGGAGCGCCAATTTGAGCGTGACAGAACGTTAACCTATACAGCTTCCGGCCCACATAAGGCAGATCTGCGCATTCGTGCAGAAGGAACGCCTGTAGAAGATATGCTATCCCGCGGTCAATTAAAGTTACTGATGTGCGCACTGCGGCTAGCACAGGGTGAATATTTCACCCGACAGAGCGGACAACAATGTCTGTATCTGCTTGATGATTTTGCCTCCGAACTGGATACCGGCCGCCGTCAATTGCTGGCCGCACGTCTAAAATCCACGCAAGCTCAGGTATTTGTCAGTGCGATAAATCCCGACCAAATAACAGACATGCTTGATGGAAATAGCAAGATGTTTCGCGTGGAAAATGGCAAAATAGAGGTTCAACCACAGGATTAAAAATGAGCGAGAAACGTTGATGTCGAATACATATGACTCCTCAAGTATCAAGGTATTAAAAGGGCTGGATGCGGTGCGTAAACGTCCGGGCATGTATATCGGTGATACAGACGATGGTACCGGCTTACACCACATGGTCTTCGAGGTTGTCGACAACGCTATCGACGAAGCCCTCGCTGGCCACTGTAGCGAAGTTATCGTCACTATCCATGCTGATAACTCTGTCTCCGTACAGGATGATGGCCGCGGTATTCCTACCGGTATACACGAAGAAGAAGGTGTTTCAGCAGCCGAAGTTATTATGACCGTGCTGCATGCGGGGGGTAAATTCGATGATAACTCTTATAAAGTCTCCGGCGGTTTGCACGGCGTAGGGGTTTCTGTTGTTAACGCCTTGTCTGAAAAGCTGGAATTAGTTATCCGCCGTGACGGCAAAGTTCATGAACAGACTTATCACCTTGGTGTGCCACAAAGCCCACTGAAAGTCGTTGGAGAAACTGAACAGACAGGTACCCGTGTCCGCTTCTGGCCGAGCATGGATACTTTCCGTAATAACACAGAATTCCAACATGACATTCTGGCTAAACGCCTGCGTGAACTATCCTTCTTAAATTCCGGTGTATCTATTCGCCTCATTGATAAGCGCACTAATATAGAAGACCACTTCCATTATGAGGGTGGAATTAAAGCGTTTGTTGAGTTCCTAAATAAAAACAAAACACCCATTCATCCAAATGTTTTCTATTTCTCTACCGAAAAAGATGGCATCGGCGTTGAAATTTCAATGCAATGGAACGATGGCTTCCAAGAAAATATTTACTGCTTTACCAATAATATCCCACAACGCGATGGGGGAACTCACTTAGTTGGCTTCCGTACTGCGATGACACGTACCCTTAATAGTTACATGGATAAAGAAGGGTACAATAAGAAATCCAAAGTCAGCGCCACCGGTGATGATGCTCGTGAAGGTTTAGTTGCCGTTATTTCCGTTAAAGTGCCTGATCCAAAATTCTCTTCTCAGACTAAAGATAAACTCGTCTCTTCCGAAGTGAAAACTGCGGTTGAAACGTTGATGAATGAGAAGCTGGTGGAATACCTACTGGAAAATCCAAACGACGCTAAAACTGTCGTCAGTAAAATTATTGATGCTGCTCGCGCTCGTGAAGCAGCCCGCAAAGCACGTGAAATGACACGTCGTAAAGGAGCACTGGATTTAGCTGGCCTGCCAGGCAAATTGGCTGATTGCCAGGAACGTGATCCGGCACTCTCTGAACTCTACTTAGTGGAAGGGGACTCTGCGGGTGGCTCGGCAAAACAGGGCCGTAACCGCAAAAATCAGGCAATTTTGCCGCTAAAAGGCAAAATCCTGAACGTCGAAAAAGCGCGTTTCGATAAAATGCTCTCTTCCCAGGAAGTGGCAACCCTGATTACCGCATTAGGCTGCGGTATTGGCCGTGACGAATATAACCCAGATAAACTGCGTTATCACAGCATTATTATCATGACGGATGCGGACGTCGATGGTTCTCATATTCGTACTTTATTGCTGACTTTCTTCTATCGTCAAATGCCAGAAATCATTGAACGTGGTCATGTGTTTATTGCTCAACCACCGTTGTATAAAGTCAAAAAAGGCAAACAAGAACAATACATTAAAGATGATGAAGCAATGGATGAGTACCAGCTATCCATTGCATTAGATGGCGCTTCACTTTACACCAATGAGCATGCGCCAGCCTTAAAAGGTGAACCACTGGAAAAACTGGTGACTGAATTTAATGGCGTTCAAAAAATCATTAAACGCATGGAACGTCTGTATCCGCTAAGTTTATTGAATAGCCTAATTTATCATCCGAAGCTGACCGAAGAAGCATTGTCTGATAAGGCGAAAGTTGAAGAATGGATTGAAATGCTGGTCACTCGTCTGAATGACAGTGAACAAAACGGCAGCAGCTACAGTTATCGCCTCCATGAAAATCGTGAGCGCCAAATGTACGAACCGGTTCTGTGTGTCCGTACACACGGAGTTGATACTGATTATCTATTGGACTTCGATTTTATCCACGGCGGCGAATATCATCGTATTACTCAATTAAGCGATAAACTTCGCAATCTGATCGAAGAAAGTGCCTATATCGAACGTGGTGAACGTCGCCAACCGGTTAGCAGTTTTGAACAAGCGCTAAACTGGTTGACTAAAGAGTCACGTCGTGGGTTGTCTATACAGCGTTATAAAGGTTTGGGAGAAATGAACCCTGAACAGTTATGGGAAACGACCATGAACCCGGAAACTCGCCGTATGATGCGTGTGACAGTAAAAGATGCCATTGCAACTGACCAACTGTTTACAACTCTAATGGGTGATGCTGTTGAACCTCGTCGAGCATTTATTGAAGAGAATGCCCTGAAAGCAGCCAACATTGATATCTAATTGATATTATTATCAATTTAAAAAAGCGCTCATATTGATTCTTTATGAGCGCTTTTTTTATCTGTTATTTCCAATAGATAAAGTGTAATTTATTTTATGATTTTACAAAATATAACTTAAAACTAATTTTTATATTTTCTTGGTAACATGCAAGCATATAAAATAGAAAATATCACACTACCTACTCTAATTACCTCACTATTTAAATTAATAAACATTGATATAATTTCATGATAACCATCATATTTAACAATGAATAATTGAGCAGTTCCAAACATGATTATTATAAAGAATGAAAAAACAGAGAGAATATAACTCCCTCTTTTCTCTATAATAACTTTAATAATAAAAAGTAAAAATAATATTACCAAAGACAAAAAATAGTACAGTAAAATATCCTGCCAAGTAGATTGAGTGGAAATTATAACATCTATATAGTCCATCATTATTTTTCCCTTTCTAGCTGATAAATACTCAGAGCTGTAGCGTTATCAACAATTAGTTCAGTAAATAAATTAATTTTGACATTTTATTATATCTTTGAAAAAATCATATAGAATATCTTCTTGGCATTAAAATAATATACAATAAGGAAAATATAAAACCACCAATCTTTATACTTTCGATTTTAAAATTAATAAAATTGGGTATATTGTACTCATATCCTGTTAAAGTTAATTGAGCACTATATAATATAAGAACCAAGATAACACCAAAAATAACCATAAGATTGTTATTTTTTTCTTCTATTATTATCTTAAGAATAAATAGAAAAAACAATATAACAAGAGATAAAACATAATAGTATAATATATCCAGCCATGATGATTTAGTAGAAATAATAATTTCGGCATAATCCATTATTCTTTTTCACCAATAATTTATCGTCAACATTTAAACTTCCTTGGGAACATTATCATGATTAAAATTGAAAATATCACCGCACTTACTCTTATTACCTCATCATTTAAATTCAAAAATATAAATGGTGGAATCAAGGAATAACTAAATTTAGATATAATTAATTGATCTGTACAAAAAGAAAACAAAAACAAAATATTAAGTATAAATATAGAAATGCTTTTTTTACTTTCTGTGTATTTTTTAAAAAATAAAAAAATATAGAAAAAAGCATCATAAATAAAAAATATAATACAAAATCCATATTAGATGATTGGGCAGATATAATTAACTCCTGACTCATATTATTTCTCTTCTCCTGTTGTCTTATAAACACTCCGAAGAGCAATACCATCAACCACTATCTCCATAAAAACGATTTACTGTATATTTAGATAAAAATAATTAAAATACTTTATATAATATAACAAAAATAAACCAACAAAGAAACAATGAACAGAGATATATAGAGCAATCCACTCGAATAACGAGTGGATTTTCATATAAATAGATAGATTAAAATTATTAAATCAAGATACGTAGCATACGACGCAGAGGCTCTGCTGCTCCCCACAACAATTGGTCACCTACAGTAAAAGCAGATAAATACTCTGGTCCCATATTCAGCTTACGTAAACGCCCCACAGGAGTATTCAACGTTCCCGTTACGGCTGCCGGGGTTAATTCGCGCATACTTAATTCGCGATCATTTGGAATAACACGAACCCAGTCATTATGCGCAGCCAGTAATTGCTCAATATCAGGAATCGAAATATCTTTTTTCAATTTCAGAGTAAATGCCTGACTATGGCAACGCAGCGCCCCGATACGTACACACAAACCATCCACAGTAATGATGTTATTACCGGTATTGAGGATCTTGTTGGTTTCTGCCTGACCTTTCCACTCCTCACGGCTTTGGCCATTATCAAGCTGTTTATCAATCCACGGAATCAAACTACCTGCCAACGGTACGCCAAATTGCTCAGTTGACATAGCACCGCTACGGATGAAATCCGTTACTTTTCTTTCAATATCCAGAATAGCCGATGCCGGCTCTTGCAGCTCTGTTGCTACCTGAGTATGCAAAGATCCCATCTGAACCAGCAATTCCCGCATATGACGAGCGCCCGCACCAGAAGCTGCCTGATAAGTTGCAACAGAAGCCCATTCAACCAAATCATTAGCAAATAATCCCCCCAAAGACATCAACATTAGGCTAACGGTACAATTACCACCAACAAAAGTTTTTATGCCTTTATCAAGACCTTGCTGAATATGCGTATGGTTAACTGGATCAAGAATAATGATGGAATCATCATTCATACGCAGCGCTGACGCCGCATCAATCCAATATCCCTGCCAACCTGTCGCTCTTAACTTTGGATAAATCTCATTAGTATAATCTCCACCCTGACAGCTAATAATAATATCCAAAGCACCAAGCGCTTCGATATCGAAAGCATTCTGTAACGTACCTTGCTGACCAGTAAAATCAGGTGCTGGCTGTCCGTGTTGTGATGTCGTGAAGAATACCGGACGAATAACATCAAAATCCCGCTCTTCAATCATACGCTGCATTAATACTGAGCCGACCATCCCGCGCCAGCCGATAAAGCCCACATTTTTCATCATTATTGTCCTACTTTGGTGAGTGTTGATCAGTGATTCTGATTACACCAAAGCTGACAAAATATGACCAAGGACGCAAGTGAATTTATTAATTAATTCACAAGATATTTAGCAACATAGCTAGCAGCAAGATATATAACGAATCTGGCATCCGAGTAAAAAGCCACCTGTTGGTGGCAAATATTTACAATTAACTTTTAATTTTCAAGTCACATTCAATGGAGTTTTAGTTTTTTCTTTGGGATGCGGCTTAACACTTATTACTTCACCAGGTTTGGAAATAAAGCGGACAAACGTTTCATGGCTGACGAAAGTTGCACCACAATTGATGTTTTGACATTGATTATAACGTTCTTTTGTATGACTGGAATGCTCAAAGCTGCTGCGTGCATGAGCCGCTTTACCACAAAGAGGACACTTGATCATATTTTCTTACCCTTAACTAAAACATGAACTCTCATAATGTGAACAATATAGCAATGAGATCTCACTTAAAGAACAATTATTTCATATCGAGATCATCAATTTTTAATTCCAGAGTCAGTGCTGTTGTAAAACCACCAGATCCATTCACTGTGTGAGTAACCGTCGTTAATGTCCATTCGGCAGCATCTATTTCTGGTTTAAAGCCGGTAACCTTAATGGGTATTTCAGGGTAGAGATCTGCACGCCCCTGAGCCAGTTGAATCGAAAACGTCGCTGCCCCACGTTGCATTTTTTCCCAGGCAACCTTAGCTGCACGTTTAGCACTAGCCTCATCAGCATAAGTACGAGAAAGCTCCAATACGTTACCTTTGCTACCGATCAAATAAGATTTTAATTTATCAGTATTTCCCTTATTTTTTCGTTCAACGGTTACAGTATGTTTTTTCTCTGGTTTACGGACGTCCAACCAGTTGGCTACCACACCGGTATAAGCCTCACGATCAGACAGGGTAAAATTATGATTGTCACCTGACCGACGTGTAATCACTAATGCAGGAATAACCGCACCACTAGCTGTTTTATTCTGTCCTTGCCGGATAAATATCAACTTGCCATTTTTTACTGAAGCAATTGCCCCTTCCTGCCTTGCCAAGCGGGTAAGAAAACTACCATCTGACTCATTCGTCTGATCAATATGGCTAATCAATATCTTCGCAATATCTTGATGCAAATCGGCGCTAAGGTTATTTCTAGCAGCTATAGTATGGACAATATCACCTATCGTTTTCTTATGATAAGACTCTTCACGTCTCATATTGAGAGATTCACGGAAATCAGCACTACGGGCACGAATCGTTAATTTGTCCGGTGCTCCACTGTAGCCAATTTCATCCACAGTAAAACGCCCTTTACTGATCAGTGGCTGATCACGCCATCCCAACGCCAATGAAATCACATTACCTCTGGAAGGTAGCACCAAACTTCCATCGGCATCATCCAGTTCAATATCAAGTTGGTCGGCTTCAAAGCCACGATTATCTGTCATTGTTAGTGACATCAGGCGCGATTGAATGCGCCCACTGATATCTTTATTATCAATTTCCAAAAGAAATGAAGGTGCACTGCCTTTTTCGGTCCCTTTGCCAAATTCAGACGTCATGACAATACCTCTCTAACTCTATCTGACAAATTGTCTGTAAGCATAGAGAACTGCTCCTGAAGATCACCGAACATTTCAATTAGAGAACTATCCACTCGCTTCAATGTTAACGTGAAATCAATTTTGCGGGCAGAACCATTCGACATAAATTCAGTTTTTGTCTGGTCGATACTCTGAATGACAAACATACCGTAAACCGTGCCGCTGCCATCGATAAAGGACCAAGCCTTACCGCTATCAGCCATCACTTGTAGTACCGTCAATGATAAACGACCACCAGTAATTTCTGGATATAACGAACCGGAAAGTGTCATTGTGTCGTTGTCCGGCCCCAGAAATTGCCAGGCAGGCCGCACCCCGATACGGCTATTAAAAGCATGTCGCCACGACTGATTATATTGCATACTCTGGTATGGTGTGGTTTTCAACATAAAAACAAATAAACCCAGTGCAGCCATCATAATTAGAATTCTCCTCTATCAGAGAATGAACTACGTAAACGAGCCTGCTGTCTACGTTCCCGATCATCCAATTCACGCCTAACCGCTGCTGCAATATCCTGCACAGACTGATCCGGCGCACCATAGATATTTATATGATAGACCGGAGATTCACTGCGGTACTCTATCACCTGACGTTTGTCCGCTTTCTTTTCCTGAATCTGCGGATAAGCATGAACCGGTAAACTCTGAACATGCAACGGTGCTGTTCTGGCTGCGGTAGAAGGTGCCATTACGCTTAAAGAAAATGCCGCAGCGGCAGCAAGTTTAGCAGTCTGTCGTCGGCTAATAACATTAACAGGGCCAGTGACAATCTCTGGTCCATATTCACCAACAATACCAAATCGACCAGCCGGAATAATGCCCCCTTTGTCATGTTTGGGCAGAACCGAATTAACATTAGGACTCACATTATTACTGGCATCTTTTGAAATATCTTCCTTTGACCGCATCCAGTCAGGGAGATATTCAGACAATGAAGTCAGTTTCTGTTTCAGGGCTTCCCATTTTTCATTAATCCCCTCCAATAAACTGTTAATTATCGCTGTGCCAACCTCTTTAAATTTACTGGGTAGATTCATTACGTCAGTAATAATTTCATTCCATTTATCCGAGATCGATATTTTAATATTCTCCCAGATATCCAATGTATTCTGTTTAACTAATTCCCAAGCATTACTGATACTAGTTTTAATATTTTCCCAAGTTTGCAGAACACTCTGTTTAATGGATTCCCATTTCTCAATGAGGTTAATTTTAATATTTTCCCAAAGCTGAGAAAATCTCGGCCCCAATGTTTCCCAGTTTTGCCAAATATAAACAGCAGCCATCGCAATGACACCAATAACGGCGAGGATTGGGTTAGCCATCATTAAACGACCGACAATCATCATAGTGCTACCCAACATTTTCAGAGCATTCCCGACTAATCCGAGCGCTCTCACACCAGTACTACCAAAGAAAGTAAGACTATATTTCGCTACAGCTAATGGAAGCAATATCGAAGCGATCGCCTGTGCCAATGCGCCAAACACAGTTAACATGCCTCCGACTACCATCGTAATAGTCGCAAGCGTTGCAGCCAAACGTGGATTGGCTTCCATCCACTCACTGACTTTATTGACTACATTGGTTACTTGCTGAGTGACTTCTCTTGCAGGACCTTCTACGCCAGAAAACATCTGAACGCCTAGATTACTCCAAGCAGCATTGAGTTTTTGGATATCACCAGTGAGATTATTCCTCACTACAGAGGTAACTTTTTGGGATTCACCTTGAACATTTTTCAGTTCAGCGATAAACGTCTGCAATCCCCCCTGCCCTGCCTGATTTACCAATACATCCAAAGCAGGAGCAGCATTTTCACCACCAATTGCTGTGAAATAACTTGTACGTTGTTTACCGCTCATTGAACGGGTTTTATCATCTAGTTCAACGAGAATATCAGGTAATTGCCGTAAATTACCTTTAGCATCACGAGTTTTAATATCTAGTTGTTTCAATGCGGCAACAGCAGCTCTAGGCGGTTCAGCCAATCGGCTTAGCACATTACTCAAAGCCTCTCCAGCTTCACTTCCCTTAATATTGGCATCACTTAGCTTTCTTGTAGCAGCCGCAACGGTTTCAATATCAATCCCCAAAGAAGTGGCCGCTGGAGCGACAGATTTCATGGTGTCACCCAATCCCGCCAACGTTGTTTTTGAACCAATAAGCGTTGCCGTCAAAACATCACTAACATGCCCCATCTCTTCGGATTGTAATTTAAACCCTTCCAGTACATTAGTACTAATATCAACCACATTGGCGAAATCTGTACCGCTTGCCTGCGACATTAATACCGCACCAGGCATCACATTCTTTATCTGGTCAGGAGAATACCCCTTGGAGGCATACAGGCCCTGTCCCTGTGCAATCTGACTGGCCGGAATCCCTGTACTTTTGCTCAACTCACGACTTTGGTTGAGCAACATGGCGTATTCAGGAGAATTTTTTTCAATATTGGTTTGTGCCTGAATTTTGGACATTTGAGCACTGAGATCATAACCCGGCATCAGAAAACTTTTACTGGTTGTCAGTATCTTACCGCCTGCCGATTTCGCATTAGCGCCATATTGGCTAACTCGATCACGAAGCTCTTTGATTTTGCTATAACGATTTCCACCACGATTTTCTTCCCTTTGGCTACTGATATGCACAGTTTCCTCGGTGTTTTTACTCAGCTCGCGACTTTGATTGAGCAACATGGTGTATTTAGGAGCATTTTTTTCAGTATTGGTTTTTGTCTGAATTTTGGACATTTGAGCACTGAGATCATAACCCGGCATCAGAAAGCTTTTACTGGTTGTCAGTATCTTACCGCCTGCCGATTTCGCATTAGCGCCATATTGGCTAACGTGGTCACGAAGCTCCTTGATTTTGCTATAACGACCTTCACCGCGATTTTCTTCCTTTTTGTCACTGGTATGCGCAGTTTCCTGCGCATATTCAGGAGCAGAATAAAGTTTAATTGCTTTATAAGTCTGATTTAATCGCTTGAATTCATCGCGATTTTGCCGGATAGAATCCGCCAACCTTTTATTATTTCGCTGTGCGGATTTCAAGGCGCTGGTCAGCTTATTAACGGACTGTATTACCAATTTAAGCTGTGACTGTGTATTACTCATTTTCTGCACCACTTCGTAAGATGGCCCGATGTCGCCAGTCCAGTAATTCCGGTAGTGACATTTCATCTGTCACTGCCGGAGACCAGTGGAAAACGGTGGCAATATCTGCCACCAATTCATCTACGGTTAGTCGGTCTGGAAACCGGACTTCGCCGACTTCGGTAACAAAAAATTGACCACCTCAACACTGAGATTAATCAGATCGCCGGGAGTCATTGACAACAGGTCGCTTTTAGTGAGCGCAGGTATGGTCACGCGTGGCAAAACCAATATCATTGAGTCCACATCCATCTCCAGCAAAGCCTGTAGCCGAGCACCACGCAGCGCGCCACTGTTCGGTTTGCGCACCACCACTTCAGTAATGTTGCTACTACCACGTGCAAGCGGTTCTTCTAATACGATTGTGCGCTGCTCGTCGTTTTGAGTAATTAGTGTTTCTGTCATGGTTCAACCTTGTTTATCCGATTAGATTAAAGACCCATAGCGCGACGGTGATCTGCCAAGCGATCCTCACCATTAACGACTTCAACCATGTTAACGGTATCCACCTCGATCAGAACTTCACCATCCCATGTCAATTTGAAATAGGTATTTTTAGCGCTGATTTTGGTCTGAGTATTATCTCCCTGCTTATAAGTACCGTGGTCAAACTCATGGAAACGGCCACGCATCACGATTTCAACAGCAATCACATCGCTGGTATCATCGCGCTGGTAGGAGCCCGCAAAGCGCAACATTACGCCGTCGGCTTTGGTCAGCCCCCATTGCCGATAATGTTGAGCTTCCATACCTCCTAGAGTAAATTCAACGTCCAATGCACCTTCATCCAAGCCTAAGTCCACGGTTGCGCTACCGTTCATACCAGCGCCACGATAGGTTTCCAGTTTACGACTCAGCTTAGGCAGAGTAAGTTCTTCCACTATTCCCTGATAACTATTGCCATCATTAAACAAGTTCAGGAATTTAAGTTTGCGAGGTAATGCCATCTGTGTCCCCTTAGCCGTTTATGCTTTTCGCGAAATCCATCAGGTAACGATCTGTAATACGCTGGCGTAACATCATGTTTTCCAGTGGTGGTACAGGTGTATAGTCGTAATCGAGGGTCAATTTGCCCGCTTTCAAGGTGTCTTTATCATTGGCGTTTTCGTCATACCAACACTGACCGTCAATAATGTAGCCCCCAGATTTCAGTTCACGGAACTTAGCATTGATACCTTCGATAATGTCTCGTACCAGTGAAGGAGTTAGTGGCTTATCGATTGCCCACATATGTGCTTCTGCCATAGTGTCAGCTAATACTTGAGCAGTACGAGTGTAACTTTCGAACTGGAACAATGGGTCATCAGCGCAGGTACGGGAACCCCAGAAACGGAAGCCATTTTTACGGATAAGTGTCGTGATACCATTTTGGTTTAACAAACCAGCATCAGTTGCTGGATCTTGAAGATCCCAGAAGACGTCTGCTGAAAGGCCGGTCACACCATTGACACCGATGTTGGACAGTGTTTTATGCCAACCTGTTTCTTCATCAATTTTTGCACGTAAACCCAGTGCACGAGCAGTAGCGTAGGCGATAGTGTCTTTATTAGAAACAGTATCCCAACTCAGGAAATCAGGCCAAATCAACATCAGCTCTCGTTGACTGAAGTTTTTGCGATATTCGATAACTTCTGAGATAGTCTTACTACCATAGGCGCTGATATAAGCCATTGCTCTCAGTTTCTGCGCGATACTCGCCAACTCAACAGCAACAGCCTTCGTATCCAACCCAGGAACGCCCAGAATACGTGGCTTCACACCTAGCTGGCTTTGTGCTGCCAACAGTGCCTGTATACCGGTTTTCTTACCTTCATTAGTTGTAGTACCAATGATGTTGCTGGTAGTTTGCTCTTCCGTTTCACCTTGTGCTACACGGACAACAACAGTAACGGGTTTAGACTGGTCTGAGATAGCTTTGAGTGCCTGAGGCAATGTACCGGTTTTACCAGCTTTGCCAATGGCGAGTGAAACATCAGTAATCAAGACCGGAGTATTTAATGGAAAAGTTTTTTCGTCTGCTTCAGGACCAGTACACACCATACCAACAATAGCGGTACTAACTGTGGTGATGGTACGTGTGCCTTCGTTAATTTCCTGTACACGGACGCCGTGATGATAATCTTGTGCCATATTAGCGGTTCTCCTGTTAAGGTGTTCCGCTATGTTGAAGTATCCGAATTATTAAATCATTCGATGAGAAATGTGTGAGAGATGATACAAATCAGGTTGCTTAATTTATTATTTTTTCTAATAATTTAATTACCTGTACTTCATAGATAGAGGAAAAATAAACCTCTATAAATCAATATCTGCTTCTTCTGTCGCAAACTTTTAGCTCTGTTCATCGATTATTTTTTCACAGATTTTACCGACCAAAATAGATGATAATTTATACATATCAACGCATTTCTCTGTAAACCACAGTTCTGGTCATTTATTGACACCTGAATATAGCCAATTTTCATCATATGAGCCCCTGCTTAGTACCAAGACGAAACTATTCTCTCGGAAATTTCACGGATAAATGAGTTTTGAAAAATCTTGGTTTGATAGAAACAGTGAATTTGGCGAAAAATGCTCTTCCTAAGGACTCAACTGAATCATTCACGTCCGGCAATCACAATATTAAAACAGGTGGAAGTTATTCCAGTTTGTCACTCACAAAGGGAGATGGCCGATATGTTTTCATAGAAACTACTTCTCATGAAGAAGGCTCTTTTTGTGCAATAGGATATCGTGAGTTTGATTCCTCAAATATAAATGTTGTTCACCTCCCTCGAAAGAGCGGCTATGTTGCAATAGCTAATGAGCATTATTCTAAATCAGAATCTGACAGTCGATTTATTCAGTTAAATACGAATACAAAAACATCAGGTTATATATTAGCTAAAACCGTAAACTATTATGATGATCCTAATTCACGTCATTTGGGGCGTTCGGGATTTTTGAGACCCAATGGAATTGATAATCTAGGGGCATTAGCAATTCATATAGCTCATCCTGGAGTTGATAGCTCTCAGCATGCTCACGGGCTTTCTTTCGGGTATGGAGGTTATTCAGAAGCATTCAGCATTTCTACTTACGCTTTCGATGAAAATGGTAACTTCAGAGGAAAACGTAAGATATTAACAGAGGATGATATCCTTGTTGGTATTCCATTGCCGTGGTCTAAGCCAACTGCACCAGCAGGTTATCTTATTTGTAGTGGTCAGCAGTTTAACAAATCTATGTACCCTAAATTAGGGGAAGCATATCCCTCTGGTACACTTCCTGATCTACGTGGTGAATTTATTCGAGGTTGGGATAATGGGAGAAGTATTGATTCTGGGCGGGAGATATTATCCCATCAAGACTCAACAAAGTTACCTAATCTTTACACCCATGCAGCCTCTGCAAATATAGGAGTATTGGTATCTCCTCCTATTAATCGCTTTTCAAGTAATTATCCATCAGAAATTATGGCTAGTGATTTTGAGGAAGCAGAATTCGGGAGCGGCCAATATTTTTCAACCCAATTAAGTCCTTATGGTTCAGTTTCATTATCTACAATTAGAGTACGCCCCCGCAATATCGCATTTAACTACATAGTGAGAGCAGCGTAATGACAACACAGAAACAAAAATATTCCCTAGAACCAGAAGCCGCAATATTGGGAAATAACGGATTAGCAACCAAGGCTGGTTGGCTGACAATCTACCAGGCAGAGCCTTATTCCAGAGAATTTATTGGTGCCAGACCAGAATATTTAATGGAAGGAGTGGGACTTCCTGCCAATTCTTATCCAGATGCACCAAAAATTCCAGATTCTGATAATATGGCTGTTTGCCGCAGCGAAGATAAAAATTATTGGCAAATTGTACCTGATTACCGAGGAAAAATAGTTTATAACACACAAACCTTAGCACAATATGAAATTACAGAGTTAGGTGAACTACCAGAATTTCTGACATTCAAACAACCTGTCACTGATTTTGATAAATGGGATGGTAAACAGTGGGTAACTGACAAATATGCTATAAAGGATAGCCAGATTAAACAGGCAAAGCAGCAGCGGATAGCACTATTACGACAAGCGAATGAAAAAGTTACATTATTACAACATGCTGTAGATATTAAATTGGCCTCAGAAAAAGAAAAGTTATTGTTGTTAGATTGGAAAAAGTATTTAGTATTACTGAGTCGTATTGACATTTCATCATCGCCAGATAATATTAACTGGCCTGAAAAACCAGAATAAAATAATAACGGCCTGTTTTTCAGGCCGTAGATTTAAAACTTATAAAATAATTTGTAAGTGTTTATCGTTTCTGAAACCATTTTTATATTAAACTGGCGGATTCGACTAATAATCCACAATTAATTTCAAAACAATATGTATTTATATTTAATTACATATTGTTGTAACTAAACCAGTAACACTCAATGTTTCTTGGTAGTTCACAAAAATCACTAACAATAATAAGGAAATTATAAACAATCATTTCTCTGCAATAAGAATTGATGACTATACAATTAGCAATGTTATTTAGAGTATAGAATGTAAAAATTGAAATTATATAAATAGCCAACTCAATATGGTTGGCTATTTATAGATGATAATGTTAAATTAAAAATTATCACCATAAAAATAATTTATTTTATTCTGGTTGCTCTGGCCATTCAATATCTTGTACCGTGGTATCCAGTCGATTTAACGCTACGCGATATTTTTTCCATTCCATCAGCATTGTTATTTCGTTATCAGTAGCAATGCCTAAATCGATAGCATCCTGCAATGGTGCCATTTTAATTGTCGCTTGTTCCAATAAATAATATTGTTGTCGGTGATAGGCTTTATTTTTCTGTTCGATAATGGCCTTCTGATATAATGCTTGAGCCTCTTGATCACTGAAACCCATAGAGATTAATTGATGGGGTTCAGCTGGCACATTAACATATTCATAGCCATTTCTATCTATTAACTTATTTAATGTTATCATATATCCTCATTATGGTTTCTTTTGATAACGTGTGTCATATTCCAGAGAGTAAGGTGTTGTATTATCATTATATTCTTCGCCTAATAATGGTTCGTTAATAGATAACGATTTCACCATCCACTTCATTTCACGCTTAAGATCTGCACTTGACCATCTATATATTTCAACCTCGCCTTCTTCACGTGAATAATGGATTGGTTGGAAATTACTAGTCACAAAATAGGTTAAACCACCACGTAAATAACAACCACTATAAACGTAACAACCTACAACATTACCAGATTTAACATCACCATAGAGAGGGTATTTACCATCGGCGGGTCTGGCGATGCTTATCATGGCGTAGCGGATCGCTTTTATTGTTTTACGATAGGTTTGATTTATGCGTTTAATATTTAAATATTGTGCATCACCACCCCACAGATGCTCTCCCCCTTCTATTTGTGTAAATAGTCCAGCAACATGTGTCACGCCTTCACCGAATGGCTTTTTTTCTGCATCATATGGATAGGGCCTATGAAGTGTTAACCAGGAATTCGCTCCGATATTAGGTGGGAAGCCCCACCAAACCGGATAATAACGGTCAGTACTTAGGCCAGTAAGATCAATTGTAGTGGTATAGCGCGGTTCACTCTGAATATCTGACGCCGTAGGTCTATTGAGTGTGTTATATTCTTGAGCCCAAGGCGTCCACGGTAAATTATGATATTTGCTGCGCGTATATATTCGACTGCTGTTATAAATAAAATAACGTTGAGTCACAGCATTATTTTTCAGAACGACGAGTGAACCAGCAAGCGATTCAGGGTAGTTAGCACCATTTTGGGCATAAATATTGTAATCTTGGTAATAGATCCCTGGTATTTTGTAGTTATCCAAATTTGCCTTATCACCCAAATAAACCGCCTGCCCATTAAAGATATCCTGGGACGTAATATTGATATCCTCAGTCAGGACTTTGTCATTCACTTTCCGGCTATTCTGCACCGCTCCCTTAGCCAAATTCACCGTTTCTATCAAACCAAGGTTTTTAAAAATTCGCTAATCCGTGATAATTTCGACAATAATAGTCTCATATTGGTATTGAGTGGGGTTACATATGGCGAAGATTGGCTATATTCGGGTGTCAACAAATGACCAAAACAGTGATTTACAGCGAAACGCATTGATAAGTATAAATTGTGAGCAGATTTTTGAGGATAAAATTAGCGGAAAAACATCCAACAGACCAGGTTTAAAACGAGCTTTAAAACAACTTAAAAAAGGTGACACTTTAGTTGTTTGGAAACTGGATCGATTGGGGCGTAGCGTAAAAAATATGGTAACTTTAATTTCTGATTTAAGTGAACGCGGTATTCATTTTCAAAGCTTGACTGATAGTATTGATACCAGCACTTCTATGGGGCGATTTTTCTTTCATGTTATGAGTGCTCTGGCTGAAATGGAACGGGAATTAATCGTTGAAAGAACAAATGCAGGATTAATAGCAGCTCGTGCCCAAGGGAGAATTGGTGGCAGGCCAGTATCACTTTCATTCGTTGAGCAACAACAAGCAGCAAGATTGCTGGCAAAAGGCCACACACGGAAACAGTTATCATTAATTTACAACACATCGTTATCTACAATATATAAGTATTTTCCAGTAGATAAAAAAAATTGTCGATAAAATTAGTATTTGCAGTGCGGCTAGTTAAACATTTAATTTTGTATTCGTAATATCCAAGGCTAATTGGTTATTAATTTATGCAAAATATATCACGTTTCTTTATCTATACAAAAAAACTTCCGCCGCACTATACATACTATAAAGGAGCACAGAGTAAGTTAACAATTAACTATTCTAGCAAAAGAATTTATTGTGTATGAAATTCACTGCATCTGGCCGTTTTTTGGGTAATGAATTACCATCAGCATAGATTTTACACATCTCAGTAAATTAATTTACTTACACTTTAAAAGTGTGTCAGTGCCTGGAAATCACCAGGTAAACACGCCCAATAAAGTTGATTTCATTAATTGCGCAGTCAAAAGTCACATCGTTATCACAAACTCGGATCTTACTGACTGGGATTTTTGTGATTTTTTTAATGCTATGCATGCCTTCAATATCAATTAACCATAAACCATCCTGAACATCAGGTTCTTCTGTGTCTAGCAAATACCAAGAGTTATTGTTATCTACAATCAGAGGTTTTTTTATTTCTTTAGCAATAAGTTGATTATCTAAAATCACCGGCTCGTCATTGTTCAGATTTCCACCAATCAGTTTAACGCGTTGTATTGTTGGAGTAATCATGTTTTTTAAAGATTCCCTTTTTTTTTCTCCGTTAGGGAACATTTCTCCTTGTCCTGTGCTTAGCCATAACAATGAAGCATTGGTTTCAAGGTTGCATTGGATAACCCAGTCTGCTGGAAAACTGTCCCTTAAATAACGGTTCGCCATTGTACTTTTAGACACACCTAAATGATCGCTCAATGCTTGACGTGATTTAAACCCGTATGCACTAACAAGGCGTTCGATAGCTTGTTTTCCTCCACTATCTGTACCCATTTTTATCTCAGTTATGTTTTTTTTCATTGAAAGTACAGTTTAGTGAGTTTGCCGTCTCCACAAAGCCCTTTGCTCAAGAGCTATAGTGATCCCAAATCAATTTATTAGATCCGATAAGGGATATTGCATCATGGGCATATAAATTTCAATCTATATACTTTGTGAAACTATATCATCTAAATAAAAAGAAAAAATCCCCTAAGCAATAAAATAAGAAAAATTTATTAATTACAACGAATTGTGATCGAAAAGAAACCTTTTTAACCATTAATTATTTCAGTAAAAACAATAATTAATATATTAACACTATCAAATATAGTTCCTAAAAAAGATAAAAAACCACTTTAAATTTTTCTAATCAAAGTGTACTGTTCTTATATACAGTTATGTTATACGGAGGTAAGTTTGTCAGTGGACTTTCTTATGGAATCAGTAATAGCGCAACGTATTAATTTTATAGCCAGAATGGCAACGAGCTGTGAATGTAGTCATGCTGAGGATAAAGAACTTGCTTTGGTTTGGATTGCTGAGTTGTCGACACCACTTGCAAAACAACTTATTAACTACCACGAAACGCTTGAAGAATAAATGCGGTAGATAAATGTGGAAATTCTGTATGATAAATAATCTAAAGTTTCTAAGTTGATTATGATTGCATTGGAAAATGGGCTGAAAAATAGATTTTCCCTATGAATTCAGCAAATTTTGGAATTATTAAATTAGCCACTGAAAAGTGGCTTCTTGCTTCTCATTTGTACTGTTTCCTTAACAATATTGTTTCATTGGTTCTCTCCTACTATTCAGCGCACCATAACACTTTAACTTAACAATATTGACTAAATTAGAGAGGGTATACCTAATGAAAATAATTGCACAGCAGAATGATACTGTTGATGCTTTATGTTGGCGTCATTATGGTCGGACTCAAGGCATGACAGAACAGGTACTGCTAGTTAACCCAGGTTTGGCTGAATACGGTGTAATCCTGCCACATGGCACAGCAGTTGAGATGCCGGAAATTATGACAGCTACAACGAAACCTATTTTGCAACTATGGGATTAAATATATCCATACTAACTTGATGTTTTTTAAACAAAATTATCACTCTATATCAGGAAATTAAACTTATCTATTCTTCTGGCTAGATAAATAACTAGTTGAATTGGAACGTTATACTTAATATATAGTTAAGCAGCGCAAATTTGAGTTTTTTGAACTATTAGAGTCAAGCTTTAACAAAAGAATTACCTAGTAATATAGATTACATAAGGGCCTTTCTCGATTGCGGGAAGGGCTTTTTAATTTATGTTGTTACATTTTCCCTTTTCAAGAAACTTGTTTTGTCTTTCTTACAATTCCTCTTTGATGTTGGTAACTGCCTTTGCTGGCATTCTTTCATACATAAATCCACAACCACCAAATGGCATTTTTCCAAACATGGATACACAACTAACAGAACTTTTGCGCTTATTGCGTAACCTGATCAGAACTGGTGTTGTTACCGAGGTAGATCATGCCCGAGGTATGTGCCGAGTTGCGACAGGTAATCTTGAAACCGATTGGCGGCCTTGGTTGACAATGCGAGCCGGTCATTCCCGTACCTGGTGGTCCCCCAGTGTCAGTGAACAGGTTTTATTACTATCTGTTGGTGGAGAACTGACCACCTCCTTTGTATTACCGGCTATATATTCTGATCAATTTCCTGCGCCATCAGCTTCTTCCGAAGCTGTTCATATAGCTTTTCCTGATGGAGCAGTAATGGAATATGAACCGTTGTCTGGTGCCTTAAAGGTAACAGGCATTAAGACTGCTAAGGTACAGGCTTTATATTCCATAGCCCTTGAAGCAACGAATATAGAGCTAAAAGCACATAATGAAATAAAACTAAAAGCAAACAACGAAATAAAACTAGAGTCATATAACGAGATTAAATTGGAGTCATACAACGAGATTAAGCTGGATGCAAAAAACAAAATTGACTTGAAAGCACTCAACAAGATTGGGTTGGATGCAAAAAAAGAGCTCGAACTGAAATCACATGAAGTCAAGTGTGAAGCAGAAGAAAAAATCGAATTGAAGGCATCAGAATTGACGTTGAAAGGAAACACGAAACTGGAAGGTAATGTTGAAAATACAGGAGGAAAACTCAGTTCTAATGGTGTAACCCTACATTCGCACCAACACACTGGCGTCATGGCAGGCGGTGCGACAACAGGAGGTCCAGTATAATGATGTACCTTGGAATGAATCGACAAACCGGTCGTAGCCTGACGGATCTGGATCATGTACGCCAGTCTGTCAGCGACATCTTACTAACCCCCGTTGGTAGTCGTTTGGAACGTCGTACTTATGGCTCTCTGCTACCAGAATTAATTGACTGGCCACAGAACGCGGCTCTACGCCTGCAAATTATGGCAGCCACCTATACAGCTATCAGCCGCTGGGAACCGAGGATTAATCTGACGGCTATCACCATAAATACCCAACAAGACGGCAAAATGACAGTAGATATATCTGGTCATTATCAGCTGTCCCCTGAGGGGTTTTCTCTATCTATCCCTGTGAGGTAAAACAATGCCGACCATTGATCTAAGCCAGTTGCCACCACCTGATGTCGTCGAGCCACTGGATTATGAAAGCCTGTTGGCTGAACGTAAAACCAAATTAATATCCCTTTATCCTGAAGAACAACGGGATGCTATTACTCGAACATTGGAATTGGAATCCGAACCTCTGGTTAAGTTACTTGAGGAAAATGCGTACCGGGAATTGATATTGCGCCAGCGGGTTAATGAAGCTGCCCGTGCAGTAATGTTGGCCTATGCAACCAATAGCGATTTAGACCAGTTAGGAGCGAACTATAACGTTACCCGGGCAGTTATGGAGCCTGATAGTACCTTCCGTGATCGTATCCAAAGAGCCTTCGAAGGGCTAAGTGTTGCAGGGCCGATAGGTGCGTATGAATATCATGCCCTTAAAGTTAATGAAAGTATTCATGCTAATAGAAATGAATACAAAGGTGAATATCAAACTGTTTCAGATGTTTCCGTCATCAGCCCATCACCAGCCAATGTGACTGTGACTATTTTGTCGCGGAAATGGAAATGGGAAAAAGATAAACAAGACGAAGAAGATAAAGAGCACAAAGGTGTAGCTTCACAAGAGTTACTGGATAAAGTGATTGCGGCACTTAATGACGAAAACGTCAGACCTGTTGCTGATCGGGTAAAAGTACAGTCAGCCAACATAGTGGAATATCAAATTGATGCTGTGCTTTATCTCTATCCGACACCTGAATCTGAACCTATCCGTAAACTGGCTCAACAAAATATGGATAAGTACGTGCTAGATCAACATAAATTGGGGAGAGATATTCGGTTATCTGCCATTTATGCTGCCCTGCATGTTGCAGGTGTGCAGCAGGTAGAACTGAGAGCCCCGGCGAAGGACATCATTCTGTGTAAAGATCAAGCTCCTTATTGTACTGGCGCAAAACTGGAAATAGGTAAAACACAAACTGCTGATTGTTCCAAACCAAATCCAAGTTTGATAGTGGGAGGTTCTGATGAATGACCGCCTGTTACCAACAGGTTCTACGGTTTTGGAGTTGGCTGCTGCTAAGGCATGTTCGCAATTGCAGAATATTCCAGTACCGCTTCGCCAACTCTGGAATCCTGATACTTGCCCTGAGGAGTTATTACCCTATCTGGCGTGGGCGTGGTCGGTTGATCGCTGGGACGAAAAGTGGTCGGTAAGCACTAAGCGTGACGTGATAAAAAACTCGCTGTTTCTGCACAAACATAAGGGAACCATTGGTGCCGTCCGTCGCGTGGTAGAACCGCTTGGTTATCTCATTCAAATAAAGGAATGGTGGCTGAACAACGAAACACCGGGCACATTCCGGTTGGCGATAGGGGTACAGGAAAACGGGATCACCGAAGAAACTTTTTTAGAGCTGGAACGGCTAATTTCTGATGCCAAGCCTGTAAGCCGTCATTTGATAGGTTTGTCAATCAATCTGGATGTTAAAGGCGAATTTTATTGCGCTGCGACGAGTTATAGTGGAGATGACCTCACTGTTTACCAATATCTCCCTGACGTCATCACAACTAGCGACAATGCTCCTTTAGGAGCTGCAATTCATTTGATCGAGACAGATACATTGAGGGTTTCACCATGAAATACTTTGCAATTTTAACTAACCTAGGTGCGGCGAAATTGGCGAACGCTGCTGCTTTGGGGACAAAAGTCGATATTACTCACATGGCTGTTGGTGACGGTGGCGGTAAATTACCAGATCCTGACGTTAATCAGACAAAATTAGTTAATGAAAAGCGTCGTGCTGCAATTAATACATTAAGTGTCGACCCGGTAAACACAAACCAAATTATTGCCGAACAAATCATCCCCGAAGGTGAGGGTGGTTGGTGGATGCGTGAAATTGGTTTGTTTGACGGTGAAGGTAACTTGATTGCAGTAGCAAACTGCCCAGAAACCTATAAACCACAATTACAGGAAGGTTCGGGTAGAACACAAACTATCAGAATGATCTTGATTGTTAGCAATACGGATTCAGTAACGCTGAAAATCGATCCCTCTGTCGTTCTGGCAACTCGTGATTATGTAGATAGCTCCATTCAGAAACATGAAAAAAGCCGTAATCATCCAGATGCCACATTGACAGAGAAAGGTTTTACAAAACTTAATAGTGCCATTAACAGTAATGATGAAACTACAGCGGCAACACCCAAAGCGGTAAAAGCAGCTTATGATAATGCTAATAGTAAATTGTCAAAAAACCAAAATGGCGCGGATATCCTAGATAAAAATGCTTTTGTGAAAAACCTTGGTTTATTGGAAAAGCTAATTCCGATAGGTGTACCACTTCCTTGGCCAACGGCCACACCGCCGGATGGGTGGGTGCAATGTAATGGCGCGGCCTTTGATAAAGCGAAATATCCGGAATTAGCCAAGGCTTATCCTGGTGGTAATTTGCCCGATTTGCGAGGGGAATTTATTCGCGGTTGGGATGACAAACGTGGCGTTGATCCGGATCGTACATTATTGGTATGGCAAGAAGGGTCTTATTTACTACAAGAAATTCAACAAGCTGTTGATAATGTTGTTAACTTCTCAGTTAATGAGCGTACAAAATTACAATGGGATGCTCCCCAAAATAAAGATGTTCCATTGAGAGCTAGATCTGTCGGTACAGCAACAACTTGGACTACCAATGCAGCTTATATCGGGGTATCAAGGCCACGTAACGTAGCGTTTAACTACATTATAAGGGCAGCATAATGCTCATGTCTGTACTTGAAGAGATCCCAGTAGGAATACCACTGCCTTGGCCGACTGACATACCACCAAATGGCTGGGTGAAATGTAATGGGGCAATCTTTGATAAGTCTTTATATCCAAAATTAGCGGAAACTTATCCCAATGGTAGATTACCTGATTTACGGGGTGAATTTATCCGAGGCTGGGATGATGGACGTGGGGTGGATATTGGTCGATATATCCTATCCTCCCAATTGGCAGATATTGCTCCACATAGCCACAGGATTGGACGGATGTGGTCCAACTCAAATGGTGGAACTGAAGGGGTGGGTACACCAAGCTATATTCTCAATAGTGTCTACCAAAACGTTAACTACGGCATTGATCCTCGCGGACTAGGCATCGCTATCGGAATGGGAGCTGGTGGTTTCGGTTATATGGATAATGCGATTGCTGCTTCAACAGGAATAGAAACACGTCCACGAAACGTGGCATTTAATTATATTGTGAGGATTGCCTGATGAATAAGGCTGTACTGGATAAAAATAATATTGCCATCAGTACCGGAAGTATCGTTGTGTTTAATTACGATGCGATTACGCTGGAATATTTAAACAGTTCTGATGAGTATCTTCCTATTGGTGTCGGTCTTCCTGCTAATTCTTGCACAGACGCGCCACCTGATACCCAAGAAGGGTATGTCGCCTGCCGTTCATCTGATTTAACCGGTTGGCAAATGGTACCAGATTATCGAGGAAAAATAGCCTACGACACACAAACTGGGGAACAGAAGGAAATCATTAAACCGGGTGAATTATCAGAAACGCTGACATTCAAACAGCCAAGCACCAATTTTGATAAGTGGAATGGTGAAAAATGGGTAACGGACATTGAAGCTCAAAAAGCTAATCAGATTAAACAGGCAGAGCAACAACGTGTCACTCTTCGCCAACAGGCTGATGAAGCCATGACTTTATTACAATATGCTATTGAGACTGAGATGGCCTCAGACACAGAGAAAGCGTTATTGCTTGCCTGGAAGAAGTATGTGGTATTACTAAGCCGTGTTGATACTTCAATGGCTTCAGATATTGAGTGGCCACAAATACCAGAATAATACAATTATCAAGACCGGGTGTTATTCTATCCCCGGTCTTTTTTCAGTTATGATAGGCTATGTTGACCAATCGATTTCCGATGCCTTTGAAATATCAACCCAGTTAAGTATGACTTGGTATTTTCTCCATTCCAGAAAAGCCTGACGCATCAGGTAAGCACTCATTGATAGTCTTGGAAAAAGGTCAGCGGTTTGTGAACTGCGGGCCTATATTATTTATACCGGTTGTGTGGGCCACTCAATATCTGGTGCTATGGTGGGATCAATGCGGTTTGCCTGCATTCGGTATTTTTTCCAGGCTTTGAGCCGCTCTATCTCTTCCAGAGTTGCTTCATCCAGATCAACGGCATCTTGTAAGGGGGCAATGGTATTGCTGGCAAGGGCTAGCAATTCTTCTTTACATCTTTCTGCTTGAACAATTAACTCAACCTTTGTGTACTTACGTGGAACAATAGCACCATTTATATATTGCCATTTGCCAGAAATATCACAAAAATCAGGCAGATTACTTACCTCAGCGACACTCATTCCTTCTGGGTTAAAAGCTGATACATCTCCTGATATAGAACGAATTACATTATTAAAATCATACATTACTTTGATTGTGCTAGGATTAAAGCTTTTCTGGCATTCATACCAGTCCTGACCGTCTTCTGATTTCAAATAAATGACATTAAAATCTTTAATGATTTTTCTGGCTTGTTCTGAGTCAGGTGTATATTGGGAAAAATTTTTAATGTTTTGCATATATTCATCACCTTACTAAATATTGGATATATTCATCCATATGCCGTTAACTTTCTTCTGTATTGGCCTGCGGTTTACAGTGTCAACTAGTTCATTTCTATTTCCATTTATTACGGCAGTAATGGCATACCCACTTGCGTCTGTATCTCCAGAACTTTCCCGTAATTGCGCTCTCTCTTTGGCACCAAAGCGAATGTCTTGAATGTAACGCGTGTCTGATTCCGATCTTGTATAAGCGCCAATAATCGCAGCGGTTGGTCTATGTCCTTCATGATAGACTTGATACCCTCTAACCCGAAGATTATCAGATTTAAGGCTCATCCATTCATTGGTTGGCCCTCCAGAGAGAGCATGCTGCCATTTGAAATATTCGTTACCATTATCCCCCGTTTTAAACCACATATAGGAGTCTGCATCACCATCTCCGGTGTTTTTAAAACCGATAGAGGCAAAGTCGGTGTTTCTGTTCCAACTCAGCATAGAATCAGTAGTAATAGTTATGTCGCCGGTTACATTGCCACCGCTGCGTTGCAACGCATCTGAGGCTTTAGTAACGGTTTCCATTAAACCGAGTTCACTCACAGTGGGTTTATTCAGGGTATTATATTCTTGGGCCCAAGGTGTCCACGGTAAATTATGATATTGACTGCGCGTATATACCCGGCTGCTGTTATAAACAAAATAACGCTGAATGATCCCAGCGGCCTGTAAAACGACGAGTGAACCAGCAAGCGGTTCAGGGTAGTTATTACCTGATCCTGCTTGTACATTCAAACTCTGATAATAAAGACCTGGCGTTTGATAATCATTTAAATCAGCTTTATCGGGGATGGGTATTACCTGCCCATTAAAGATATCCTGAGACGTAATATTGATATCCTCAGTCAGAACTTTGCTATTCACTTTCCGGCTATTCTGCACCGCTCCCTTAGCCAAATTCACTGTTTCTATCAAACCAAGATTTTTCAAAACTCACTAATCCGTGAAATTTCCGAAAGAATAGTTTCGTATTGGTACTAAGCAGGGGGATATATGGAGAAGATTGGCTATATCCGGGTGTCAATAAATAACCAGAGCTGTAGTTTATGAAAAAATGTGTTGATAAGAGTAAATTATGAACTATTTTAGAGGATAAATTTGTAGTAAAAATAACTAATTGAAGGTTTAATTTTATACTATACAATAAGTACTAATAAAGTTTCATTTTGCATAAAATATAAATATTGTTTATCTTAAATTTAATTATGCTAACTCCATTCCCAAACAAAGTTTAGGTCAGTTATTTTCAAGATAATCAGAATTAAATATGAACAGTAAACCCGCAGTTATAAGCTGCGAGTTCTACCTATTAGCAATTGGGTATCAACGTTTCTTTTTCTTTCCCTGAACCGCCTTAAAACGCGGATTAGATTTACAAATAACGTATAATCGCCCACGACGACTTACGATTTTGCAATCCGGGTGGCGAGTTTTTGCCGTTTTAAGTGAACTTAACACCTGCATTTTTTATAATCTCTCAATTTATTTATTACCAATAAAACGCCCGAATTTTTTCTGGAATCGAGCAGTGCTGCCTTCCTGAGATAAAGTTTTCTGCTTACCCGTATAGAAAGGGTGTGATTCCGATGACACATCAATAGTGACATATGGATATTCTTCCCCATTCAAGGTAATTGTCCGTTCTGTGCGAATCGTGGAGCCAATTGTAAAGTAGGCATTAGCACTAGTATCGTGAAATACAACTACCCGGTAGTTTGGATGGATATCTGGTTTCATAATTTCGCCAAATTGTAATAATATAACATTACAATAGCGTGATTTATTTTTATCGGCAAGAAAATAATGTAAATTTTCTCAGCTCAAAAAAAAGCCTCTGCGCATTTAATGCACAGAGGCTTTTTTCAACTTCTTATGATAAAACGATTATTCTACAGTCACTGATTTAGCCAAATTACGAGGCTGATCAACATCAGTCCCTTTAATCAGAGCAACATGATAGGAAAGCAGTTGCAGCGGCACAGTATAAAATATAGGTGCAATCAGCTCTTCAACATGCGGCAACGGAATAATCTTCATTCCTTCACTATTGGTAAAACCCGCGTCCTGATCAGCGAACACATATAGCAATCCACCACGGGCACGTACTTCTTCGATATTAGATTTCAGCTTTTCTAGCAGTTCATTGTTCGGAGCTACAATGATAACCGGCATATCTGCATCAATCAGCGCTAGTGGGCCATGTTTTAATTCACCGGCAGCATATGCCTCAGCATGGATATAAGAAATCTCTTTTAATTTCAGAGCGCCTTCAACCGCAATCGGATATTGATCACCACGACCAAGGAACAAAGCGTGATGTTTGTCAGAAAAATCTTCCGCCAGCGCTTCAATAACTTTATCTTTCGATAACATGCTTTCGATACGGCTTGGCAGTGCATGTAATGCATGAACAATTTCTTGCTCCTGTTCTGCGTCAACACCTTTCAAACGTCCAAGGTAAGCCACCAGCATCAGTAATACTGTCAACTGAGTTGTAAACGCCTTAGTTGAAGCAACGCCAATTTCTGCACCGGCTTTGGTCATCAGAGCAAAATCAGATTCACGTACTAAAGAAGAACCCGCTACGTTACAGACAGTCAACGATGTGAGATAGCCAAGTTCTTTAGATAAACGCAAAGCTGCTAATGTATCCGCAGTTTCACCCGATTGAGACAATGTAATCAGTAAGCTTCCTGGACGGCGTGCTGATTTGCGGTAACGGAATTCAGAAGCAATTTCCACATCACAAGGAATACCAGCCAATGCTTCAAACCAATAACGGGAAACCATACCTGCGTTATAGGATGTACCACAAGCAACTATCTGAATATGCTCTACTTGAGCTAATAATTTAGCTGCGTTAGAGCCAAGTTCAGACAGATCTACTTGCCCATGACTCAAGCGTCTTTCCAGAGTGCTTTTAATTGCCATTGGCTGTTCATAGATCTCTTTTTGCATGTAATGACGGTAGACACCTTTGTCGCCAGCATCATATTGAATATTGGATTCAATCTGTTCCCGTTCAACCGCGTTGCCCTGAGTATCAAAAATACGCACAGTACGACGAGTTACTTCAGCAATATCCCCTTCCTCAAGGAAGATAAAACGACGAGTAACAGGCAATAGCGCCAACTGATCAGACGCCAGAAAGTTTTCTCCAACACCCAAACCTACAACCAAAGGACTACCCGATCTTGCAGCAATTATTGTTCCAGGATCACGGCTATCCATGATGACTGCACCATAAGCACCACGCAGCCGAGGAATAACTCGTTGAATAGCTTCTAACAAAGTACCACCTTGTTTTTGTTCCCAATGAACAAGATGGGCAATAACTTCTGTATCAGTATCAGAGATAAATTGATAACCAAGTTCAATTAACTGAACACGCAACTCTTCATAATTTTCAATAATACCGTTATGAACAACAGCAATATAATCAGATATATGCGGGTGAGCATTTTTCTCGTTAGGTTCACCGTGTGTAGCCCAGCGGGTATGAGCAATACCTGTCCCGCCAAGGACCGGCTGCTTATCAACCTCATCAGCAAGTACTTGTACCTTACCGACTTCACGCAGACGGATCATATTTTTTTCGTTATCAACAACCGCCAAGCCAGCGGAGTCGTAACCACGGTATTCCAAACGACGCAATCCTTCAATCAGGATTTCTGCAATATCTCGTTGTGCTACTGCACCAACAATTCCACACATCAGTTTTATTCCTAAAAATAGGGCTGATGAAAGCCCTTTATATGTCAAGAGCCTGATTGTTTTCCGGTTTTTCCGGTCCCCGAGCCTGTAGAGTGGGGATTATTATTTTATTTTTTTTCCTTCACAGGGCGTTTCCACCCCTGAATATGCGTTTGTTTTGTTCTGCTTACTACCAGTTCATTTTCAGCTATGTTTTTTGTCACTGTTGTCCCTGCCCCGATGGTAGCGCCTTTAGCAACAGTCACCGGAGCAACAAGCTGAGTATCAGAACCAACAAAAACATCATCACCAATAGTGGTTTTAAATTTATTAGCACCGTCGTAGTTACAGGTAATAGTACCTGCACCAATATTTACATTACGACCAATGTCTGCGTCGCCAAGATAAGTCAAATGCCCAGCTTTAGAACCTTTACCCAGATATGATTTTTTCATCTCAACGAAATTCCCAACATGGGCTTTTTCAGCGAGTTTAGAACCGGGACGCAAACGAGCAAAAGGCCCAACAGTACAACCAGTTTCCATTTCAGAATCTTCAACTATTGTATAAGGGCTTATAATAGAACCATCACCAATGATGCAATTCTTCAATACACAACCGGTGCCAATCTGTACGTTATTACCAAGAGTTACATTACCCTCAATAATGACATTAGTATCAATAACCACATCACGGCCATGAATTAGTGTGCCACGTAAATCAAAACGGGCAGGATCTAACAGCATAACACCCGCTAGCAATAATTGTTCCGCTTGCTCAGATTGATAAATACGCTCAAGAGCGGAAAGTTGAAGGCGGTTATTTACACCTTCCATTTCACTCAAGCGAGTTGGGTGTACCGTTTCAATTTTTCTGCCTTCTTTATAAGCTAGGGCAATCACATCAGTCAGGTAGTATTCACCCTGAACATTGTTGTTATCCAATTGGGACAACCAACGTTTTAAATCACTACCATTAGCAACCAGAATACCTGTATTTATTTCGTTAATTTTACGTTGATCTTCAGTCGCGTCTTTTTGCTCAATGATGCCAGTTACTTCTCCGTTTTCACGAACAATACGACCATAGCCTGCTGGATTGTCCAAAATTGCTGTCAATAAGCCGATACCACCCTCAGGTTTAGCAGCTAGTAGGCGTTCAAGGGTATCTGCACCAATAAGCGGTACGTCACCATACAATATTAAAATATCTTCATCATCAGCGAAATGTGGTGCTGCCTGTTGCATCGCATGACCAGTTCCTAACTGCTCTGCTTGTAATATCCAGTTCAGTGTTTGAGCAGAAAGGGTTTGCTTCATCAAGTCACCACCATGTCCATAAACTAGGTGAACATTTTTAGCGCCCAATGCCATTGCAGTATCAATCACATGCTGAACCATCGGTTTACCGGCCAGCAAGTGCAGCACTTTAGGGAGATCAGAGTACATGCGGGTTCCTTTACCCGCGGCAAGGATCACAACACTTTTTGCACTGTTAGACATAAGAAACCCGATAACTCCAATTTAAGATAGAAAAGTAAACCTGTTTGTAAGATAAATTACTACATATTTCGCAATACAAAAAAGCCAGTTAGTTTTCACCAACTGGCTTTTTTATTTAACCGCCTGTATTACATCGCTTTTTTTGTTAATTCGATTACACGAAGTTTTGCAATCGCTTTAGACAATTCAGCAGATGCCTGAGCATAGTCAACATCACCGTGAGAATTACGGATGTGTTCTTCAGCTTTACGCTTAGATTCCAACGCCTTAGCTTCATCCAAATCTTTACCACGGATCGCAGTGTCAGCCAGTACGATAACGCCGCTCGGTTGTACCTCAAGGATACCCCCAGAAAGGTAAATGACCTCTTCTTCACCGAACTGCTTAACAATACGTACCATGCCAGGTTTTATGGCAGTCAGTAGCGGAGCATGTCCTGGGTAAATGCCCAGTTCACCTTCACTACCTGTCACCTGAATTTTCTGTACCAAACCTTCAAACATCCGGCTTTCAGCACTGACAACATTCAGATGGTAAGTCATTGCAGCCATGTCAACCTCCGGTCAGCCGTATTAAAGTTTCTTCGCTTTTTCCACAGCTTCTTCGATGGTACCTACCATGTAGAATGCCTGTTCTGGTAGGTGGTCATAGTCGCCGTCTAAGATACCTTTAAAGCCACGGATAGTATCTTTCAAGGAAACGAACTTACCTGGTGAACCAGTAAAGACTTCTGCAACGAAGAACGGCTGAGACAGGAAGCGCTGGATCTTACGAGCACGCGCAACTACCAGCTTATCGTCTTCTGACAGCTCATCCATACCCAGGATGGCGATAATATCTTTCAGTTCTTGATAACGTTGCAGGATAGATTGAACACCACGGGCAACGTTATAGTGCTCCTGACCAACAACCAATGGATCGAGCTGACGGCTGGTAGAATCCAGCGGATCAACCGCAGGATAAATACCCAAAGAAGCAATCTGACGGCTCAGTACTACGGTCGCATCCAAGTGGGCGAAAGTCGTCGCTGGAGATGGGTCAGTCAAGTCATCCGCAGGTACGTAAACAGCCTGTACGGAAGTGATAGAACCGGTTTTGGTAGAAGTAATACGTTCTTGCAGAACGCCCATTTCTTCCGCCAGAGTTGGCTGATAACCTACCGCAGATGGCATACGACCAAGCAATGCGGATACTTCAGTACCTGCCAAGGTATAACGATAGATGTTATCAACAAATAACAGAACATCGCGACCTTCATCACGGAACTTCTCAGCCATTGTCAGACCAGTCAACGCAACACGCAGACGGTTTCCTGGCGGCTCATTCATCTGACCATATACCAGAGATACTTTATCCAGTACATTGGAGTCTGTCATTTCGTGGTAGAAGTCGTTACCTTCACGGGTACGCTCACCTACACCGGCGAATACCGAATAACCCGAATGCTCAATCGCAATGTTACGGATCAACTCCATCATGTTTACGGTTTTACCTACACCCGCACCACCAAACAGACCAACTTTACCACCCTTAGCGAATGGGCAAATCAAGTCCATTACCTTAATACCGGTTTCCAGTAGTTCCTGAGAGTTAGATAACTCTTCATAGCTTGGAGCCGGACGATGAATAGCCCAACGCTCTTCTTCACCGATATCGCCTTTCATGTCGATTGGTTCACCCAATACGTTCATGATACGGCCCAATGTCGCTTTACCAACCGGAACTTCAATTGGATGGCCTAAATCAGTGACACTTAAACCACGGCTTAAGCCATCAGAAGTACCCATTGCAATACAACGAATAACGCCGCCGCCCAACTGCTGCTGAACTTCCAGCACCAGCTTAGCTTCGCCGTTTTGAACCTCAAGAGCATCGTATACTTTTGGTACGGTATCTTGAGGGAATTCGACGTCCACCACGGCGCCGATTACCTGGATAATCTTTCCAGTAGCCATCTTGAATCCTCTACGTAATTCATAAACCTAGCTGTTAAACCGCGGAAGCACCCGAGACAATCTCGGTCAGCTCCTGAGTTATGCTGGCCTGACGAGCTTTGTTATAAACCAACTGCAACTCTTTGATCAGGCTGCCACCATTATCAGTTGCGGCTTTCATCGCTACCATTCGTGCGGCCTGTTCACTAGCCAGGTTTTCAACGACGCCCTGATAAACCTGCGATTCTACATAACGACGCAGCAGTATATCTAGCAACGCCTTAGGATCAGGTTCGTATAAATAATCCCAGGATTTCTTCTTCAGTGTTTCATCATCTCCGGCAGGCAGAGGCAATAACTGAGTAATAGTCGGTTCCTGGGACATTGTATTGATGAACTTGTTTGTCACCACATACAATTTATCCAGACGCCCTTCATCGAATGCCCGCAGCATGATATTCACTGGCCCGATCAATTCGGATAGCGAAGGGTTATCTCCCATGCCTGTTACCTGAGCAACAACGTTGCCCCCAACAGAAGCAAAGAAAGAGGTAGCCTTAGAGCCGATAAGCGCCAGATCACACTGGACACCTTTATCAGACCAGTCTTTCATTTCTGAAAGCAGTTTTTTGAACAGATTAGTGTTCAAACCACCGCACAAGCCACGATCGGTAGAAACAACCAGATACCCAACACGTTTGGTTTCACGCTCTTCAAGGTATGGATGTTTATATTCCAGATTACCTAACGCAAGGTGACCAATCACGCTGCGTATGGTTTCTGCATAAGGACGGCTGGCCGCCATGCGATCCTGCGTTTTACGCATTTTGGACGCAGCAACCATCTCCATCGCTTTAGTGATTTTTTGCGTGTTTTGCACGCTGGCGATCTTGGTACGTATCTCTTTTGCGCCGGCCATTCCTGATTCTCCTCATTAACCAGACGGCCCATGTTTAGTTAAACCGGGCCGAATAGTGTTACCAGGACTGAGTTGCCTTGAAGGAATCCAGCAGAGCTTTTAGCTTTGCTTCGATCTCTTCATTGTAACCACCAGACTGGTCAATCTCTTTTAGAAGATCAGCATGTTCACGGTTGGCATATGCAAGCAACGCAGATTCGAAATCAATAACCTTAGCAATTTCGATATCTTCCAGATAACCACGTTCCGCAGAAAACAGAGACAACGACTGTTGTGCAACAGACATTGGGGCATATTGTTTCTGTTTCAGCAATTCAGTTACTTTTTGACCATGATCCAACTGCTTACGAGTTGCATCATCAAGGTCAGAAGCAAACTGAGAAAATGCCGCTAGTTCGCGATATTGAGCCAGAGCAGTACGAATGCCCCCAGACAATTTCTTAACGATTTTAGTCTGAGCAGCACCACCTACACGGGATACGGAAATCCCTGGGTTAACTGCTGGACGAATACCCGCATTGAACAAACTAGATTCCAAGAAAATCTGACCATCAGTAATTGAAATAACGTTTGTTGGTACGAATGCTGATACGTCACCTGCCTGAGTTTCAATGATAGGCAGGGCCGTCAGAGAACCCGTTTTACCTTTCACTTCACCATTAGTGAATTTTTCTACATATTCCGCGTTAACACGCGCAGCACGTTCGAGCAAGCGAGAGTGCAGATAGAAAACGTCACCAGGGAATGCTTCACGTCCTGGCGGACGACGGAGCAACAGAGAAATTTGACGATAAGCTACAGCCTGCTTAGACAAATCATCGTAAACAATCAGCGCATCTTCACCGCGATCACGGAAGTATTCGCCCATTGCACAACCGGAATATGGTGCCAGGTATTGTAATGCCGCAGATTCTGAAGCAGTCGCAACAACCACAATAGTATTGGCAAGAGCACCATGCTCCTCTAATTTGCGAACAACGTTCGCAATAGTAGAAGCTTTCTGACCAACTGCGACATAGACACATTTTATGCCTGAGTCACGCTGGTTAATGATTGCGTCAATAGCCAGTGCTGTTTTACCCGTCTGACGGTCACCGATAATCAGTTCACGTTGACCACGACCAATAGGGATCATGGCGTCAACGGATTTATAACCAGTTTGTACCGGCTGATCAACAGATTGACGGTCGATAACACCTGGAGCAATCATTTCAACAGCAGAGAAACCATCATGCTCAACAGGGCCTTTACCATCAATTGGCTCACCCAGAGTGTTTACTACACGACCAAGCAGACCACGACCAACAGGTACTTCAAGAATACGACCAGTACATTTGACCTTCATGCCTTCTGCTAAGTCAGCATACGGCCCCATGACAACCGCACCTACGGAGTCACGCTCCAAGTTCAATGCGATTGCATAACGATTGCCAGGCAGTGCGATCATCTCACCCTGCATAACTTCGGCTAAACCGTGAATACGAATGATACCGTCGTTAACGGATACAATCGTACCTTCATTGTGAGCTTCACTCACTACATTGAACTGAGCAATGCGCTGCTTGATCAGTTCGCTGATTTCGGTGGAATTCAGTTGCATATGCTCCAGTCCCCTTAAGACTGCAAGACGTCTGTTAAGCGATCTAAACGGCCACGAATACTACCATCGATCACCAAATCACCCGCGCGGACAACCACACCAGCAATAACAGACTTATCAATTTTGCAATTCAGCTTAACTTTGCGTGACAGACGTTTTTCCATCGCTACAGAAATTTTAGCCAGCTGTTGTTCTCTCAGTTCGGCGGCAGAAATCACTTCAACATCAACAGTTGATTCAAGTGATGCGCGCAATTGAATAAATTGCTGCAAAACTTCCGGCAACGCCAATAAGCGACCGTTCTCTGCCATAACACGAATAAAATTCTGAGCATGTTCATCGACCTGTTCACCGCAAATTGCGATAAAGGTATTAGCTAATGTTTCCGATGCCAATGAACCGGAAAGCAGCTCACCAACCTGCTCATTACGAGTCACCTCAGCTATGAACGCCAGCATATTCTGCCATTGTTCAAGCGATTGTTTTTCCACAGCAAAGTCAAAAGCTGCTTTGGCGTAGGGGCGAGCTACAGTAGCGAATTCAGACATGCCCCTCCCTCCTTACAGTTCAGCGACCAGTTTATCAACGATGTCGCTATTAGCAGCTTCATCCACGGAACGCTCGATGATTTTCTCGGCACCTGCGATAGCCAACATAGCGACCTGCTTACGCAACTCTTCCCGAGCACGCTTACGTTCGGCATCAATTTCTGCCTGAGCTTGCGTTACGATTCTGTTACGTTCCTGCTCAGCTTCCACTTTTGCATCATCAAGGATCTGGGCTTTTTGTTTATTAGCCTGTTCAATGATGACCTGAGCTTCCGCTTTCGCTTTCTTCATTTGGTCGGTCGCATTGGCTTGCGCTAAGTCCAGGTCCTTTTTGGCACGTTCCGCAGAAGATAAACCGTCAGCAATTTCTTTTTGACGTTTTTCTATGGCCGCCATGATCGGTGGCCATACGAACTTCATACAGAACATAACAAACAAGACAAACGCAATGGCCTGGCCGAGGATTGTTGCATTAATATTCACAGCACAATACCTCTTTTAAAATTAATGAGTTGACGTAGTTTCAGATTATTTCTACAAACTACGCGACAGCAAACATTACGTACAAGCCAAGGCCCACAGCAATCATTGGGATGGCGTCAACCAGACCCATAACGATAAAGAACTGTGTACGCAGCAGAGGAATTAAATCTGGCTGACGAGCAGCGCCTTCCAAAAATTTACCTCCGAGGATGCCGATACCGATCGCAGCACCGATTGCCGCTAGGCCCATCATTACAGCGGCAGCCATGTACAGCAGATCCATATTCAGGTTTTCCATGACAGTCTCCAGTTTGTTTCAGTTAAAACACAGTTAGTTATTGTGGTAAAAAATTAATGTTCTTCAGATGCCATCGACAGATAAACAATCGTCAGAACCATGAAAATAAAGGCTTGTAACGTAATAATCAGTATGTGGAAAATAGCCCAAGGCAGGCTGAGCAACCACTGCGACCACCACGGTAACAGACCAGCTATAAGAATAAAGATCAATTCACCCGCATACATGTTGCCAAACAGTCGCAGACCGAGTGATACCGGTTTTGAAAGCAGGCTAACGCCTTCCAGAATTAAGTTAATTGGAATAAACAGTGGATGATTAAAAGGCTGTAAAGTCAGCTCTTTGGTAAAACCACCAATCCCTTTCATCTTAATGCTGTAGTAGAGGATGAGGACAAAGACACCAATAGCCATCGACAAGGTAATACTGACATCTGCTGTTGGTACGACACGCAGAGCAGGTAAACCAAAGAAATGTTCACCGATATAAGGAAGAAAATCGATTGGCAATAAGTCCATCACGTTCATTAATAACACCCAAACGAACACTGTTAGTGCCAAAGGGGCAATAACTTTGCTCTTGCCGTGATACATATCACGAACGCTGTTATCAACAAAACCCATGATCAATTCTATAGCAGTCTGAAGTTTGCCAGGTACGCCGCTGGTGGCATTAACCGCAACCTTTCTGAATACATACAGAAATAAAATCCCTAATATGACTGAGAAAAAAAGCGAGTCAATGTTCAACGTCCAGAACGTTGCAGAACCACCAGAGTTGGGATCGACCAACTCAAAGGTACGTAGGTCCAACTGAAGGTTATTCAGGTGGTGGCCTATGTAGTCCCTTGCAGTTGAAACTTCTCCTGATGCAGACATGATGCCTCTTACCCTTTTATTGTTGAAAACCTAACCGTTTATCACAGCAGGTGCGATGATTTGCACAATCAGCACCGCTAAATAAACTAAACCTAGTGGTGCAAACGCCGCTTTAAACACGCCCAAAGCAACAACCAGCACAGCTATTGTAATAATAACTTTCAACCCTTCGCCAACAGCGAAAGACCATGCAATACGTACAGGAACCTCTTCTTCTTTTGCTTTTTGAAAACTGGCAAACAGCATGAATATGGCATTAGGTAACCAACATGCTAACCCACCAGCAAAAGCAGAAGCGCCCCATTCTATACTTTTGGTACAAAAAGCCACACTGAGAACAACAAAAGTCATTAACTGCAAAAAAAGCAGCTTCAGTGCAATTTTACCGCTGTAAAGGGATACAGACATGACTTTTGTTTTCTCCCCTTGCACGCCTTGCATATCAGGTTTTGCTAAATGTTGTATAAAACTGCCTTTGCTTAAGAGTGTCAAGTGACAAAAACGTGCAAATTATACGGGCCGCCAAAATGAATTCAATCCATAAGTAGCGAAAAGGTGAACAATTATTTAAATTTTTTATTTTGGCGTCAGATTGCCAGCTAATGATTGTGCTGATTTTTTGTTTTTAATAACTTCATACATTTCAGAGTTAAGTGTGACTTAAATCACATAAATTTTTCAATTGTTAATTATATTTAACATTGATAGGAAATAAAAATAGAACAAATTAATAATAAAATCAATTTGTTAATTTAATTTCATACAAAAGAGTGATTATATTATTGATTTAAATCACCCAACTAATTTCTGGCTAGTTTAAAAAAGTGAATCTGATGAAAAAACGCTTTATCTGATTTTAAAAGGTTCAACTATCTTAATATCAAGATAACGTTATTTTTGTGTAATAACTTGGTAAATTAAAGCTGAAACGAGGCAAACCATAATTAACGATGCTGATTACAGTATAATTGTGCTCAACATCACTAATTATTTATAACTTTATTGACAAATAACAAAATCAGTTTGATTTAAGGATAACCAAATGACGTTGCCCTTCCAGTTCAGGAACATTTAATTTAATAACCGAATCGACAGAAATTCCAACAGGCAACATAGTCAGTTCCTCTTCTGGAAGCACACCTTTAAGTGCATAGAAACGCCCATGAATAGGCTCAGGCAAATGACTGCACCAAGAGACCATATCTTGCAACGAAGCAAAAGCACGGCTTATTACTCCATCAAAAGGTGGCTTAGAAGAATACTCTTCAACCCTACTTTGTACTGGTTCGATATTTACTAAACCAAGTTCATGCTGAACTTGACGCAAAAATCTCACTCTTTTACCTAAACTATCCAGCAATGTGAAGTGAGAATCAGGACGAACAATAGCTAACGGAATACCGGGCAACCCAGGGCCTGTGCCCACATCGATAAAGCGATAACCTTGTAGATGAGGGCTGACAACAATGCTGTCCATGATATGACGTACTAGCATTTGTTCTGGATCACGTACTGACGTGAGATTGTAAGCCTTATTCCACTTATTGAGCATATCAACATAGGCTACAAGCTGCTGTTTCTGCTGTAATGACAGTTCTATTCCTGCTTTGGTCAGCAACAATTCTAGTTTGTTAAGCACAATAAAAATCCTCTCAGGCACTGCGGCGCAGCAAGCCTTGTTTTTTCAGCCATACAAGTAAAATTGAAATTGCAGCAGGTGTTACCCCTGAAATACGCGAAGCCTGACCAATTGAACTTGGTTTATGATCATTAAGTTTAGCAACAACTTCATTAGAAAGACCGCTGATTTGACGGTAATCGAGATCAACCGGTAATGATGTGTTTTCATTACGTAGCTGTTTTTCAATTTCTTCCTGCTGGCGAGCAATATATCCCTCGTATTTGACCTGAATTTCAACCTGATCAGCGGCTTGTGGTTCTTCAAGACCTGGAGAAAACAGGGGCAATGAGGTCAAAAGTTCATAGTTCATTTCAGGACGACGCAGTAGATCTTCACCATTAGCCTCTTTCGACAATGGCATTTTCAATATATTGTTAATGTCATCAAGATTATTTGAATTAGGGTGAATCCAAATATTACGTAAACGCTGACGTTCTTGTTCAACCATTTCCACTTTACGGCAATAATGTTCCCAACGTAAATCATCTACCAACCCTAATTCACGGCCTTTTTCTGTTAAGCGTAGGTCTGCATTATCTTCACGTAGCATCAAACGATACTCAGCTCGAGAAGTAAACATACGGTACGGTTCTTTAGTCCCTAAAGTACATAAATCGTCAACTAAAACGCCAATATAAGCTTGATCACGGCGAGGGAACCAGCCTTCTTCTTCTGAAGCGTAACGAGCTGCATTAAGACCTGCGAGGAGTCCTTGAGCAGCAGCCTCTTCATAACCCGTAGTGCCGTTAATTTGTCCAGCAAAGAATAGACCGTGGATAAATTTACTTTCTAATGTTTGTTTTAGATCTCTTGGATCGAAGAAATCATATTCTATTGCATAACCAGGACGAATAATGCGAGCATTTTCCATTCCTTGCATGGAGTGAACAATTTGCATCTGTACATCAAATGGTAAGCTGGTAGAAATGCCATTTGGATAGATTTCATTACTGGTCAATCCTTCAGGCTCAAGGAAGATCTGATGAGCGTTACGATCCGCAAAACGCATGACTTTATCTTCGATTGAAGGACAATAACGAGGACCGATCCCTTCAATGATCCCTGCATACATTGGGCTACGATCCAAATTATTGCGGATCACATCGTGAGTTTTTTCATTCGTGTGAGTGATGTAACACGGTATTTGTTGTGGATGTTGTTTAATATTTCCAAGGAAAGAGAATACCGGTGTTGGATTATCGCCTAGTTGTTGTGTTAACTGACTAAAATCAATGGTTCTGGCATCAATACGTGGTGGTGTTCCTGTTTTTAATCTGTTTACACGTAAGGGTAATTCACGTAAGCGCTGTGCCAACGAAATCGCTGGAGGATCACCAGCCCTTCCACCACTATAATTTTCCAGACCAATGTGGATCTTACCGTCAAGAAATGTTCCTACGGTTAGAACAATAGCTTTGGCTCTGAACTTAAGGCCCATGCGTGTTACTGCGCCAGTAACTGTGTCATTTTCAACAATGAGATCTTCTACAGGTTGTTGGAAGATCATCAGATTAGGTTGATTCTCCAACGCCATACGCACAGTTTGACGGTAGAGAATCCTATCCGCTTGGGCACGTGTTGCCCGAACCGCAGGCCCTTTACTGGCATTCAAGGTTCTAAATTGAATACCAGCTTGGTCGGTCGCTTTGGCCATTAAACCACCAAGCGCATCAATCTCTTTAACCAGATGTCCTTTACCGATCCCACCAATTGCTGGGTTACATGACATTTGGCCCAAAGTGTCAATATTGTGGGTCAGTAATAAGGTTTGACGGCCCATACGAGCGGCTGCCATAGCAGCTTCAGTACCGGCATGACCACCACCGATAATGATGACGTCAAATTGTTCTGGATAAAACATGGTGATGAACCTTTAGTTATAAGAATGCTCAGTGTTGTATTAAGGGAAGAGAATTCTACTCAAGTTTTGGTGATAGACCAAGTAGGTGAGATCACCGGTAATTAAAAGAAGATCTTTTTTATTTAAAGATCTGTTTATTAGATCTTTTATTAGGATCATGATCTTTTGTGGATAAGTTATTTTTTCTTAGAAAGATCATAAAGCTGTAAAGGATCATTTGTTGTGAATGATCCGTGATCCCACGAGGTATAAACTGGGATCTAAATCGGTAGTTATTCACAAGGTGATCATTGTCAGATAGTTATACTATGGATAACTACGGGTTAACCCCGGCTTTTTAGATAAGTTATCCACACTCGTTTGCTGTTTTTTTGTTCTTTTTAGAGTGACTTTGCCCAATCTTTAACCCATTCTTCCGCGGGATCTTCGGGGATCGCATGCTGTTGAATATCAATTTCCAGACGATCACCGAGGCGTTTAGCTCCGTTTCCTATTAATAATTGGTCAAATGATCTTATTGCACCGCAAAAAGTATCGTATTCAGAACTACCAAGGCCAACAGCGCCAAACGTTACCTTACTGAGATCAGGTTTTTGTTCAGAAATTTCTGCCGCCAATGGTTGTATATTTTCTGGCAATTCTCCTGCTCCATGTGTGGATGTGACGACTAGCCAGATCCCATTCTGAGGAAGTTCATCTAAAGAGGGGCCATGTAGCATTTCAGTGGAGAAACCAGCATCTTCCAAAATTTCAGCCATATGCTCAGCTACGTATTCAGCACTGCCCATCGTGCTACCGCTGATTAAGGTAATAGTGGCCATAGTGATCCCAACAGATTTCAAGAGTCGCTATTGTACGCTGTGAATCTGTTGGGATCTACCTGTGGATAATGTGGTTATAACAAATTTTATTTTATGGCTTGATTGTCCGCATGATCGGGTTTTGTAAGGAGATAAGGGTTTCTGTTGATTGAATTTCATCGATAGTCTGTATTTTGTTGATAAGTACATCTTGAAGGGATTCAATTGAACGGCACATAACTTTGATAAAGATGCTGTAGTGGCCTGTTGTGTAGTAAACCTCAACCACTTCATCCAGGTTGTCTAGTTTTTTCAGGGCTGATGGATAATCTTTGGCACTCTTAAGAATAATGCCAATAAAGCAACACACATCATAACCAAGTTGTTTCGCGCTGATATCTACTCTGGTACCGGTGATGATTCCTGCTTGCTTCATTTTTTCCACACGAACGTGAATTGTTCCTGGGCTGACTGCAAATTTCTTTGCTAGTTCGGCATAAGGTGTACGTGCGTTGTCCATTAAAGCGTGAAGTATGTCACGGTCTAGATTATCGATCTGATAAATTTCTGCCATTTTCAGCCCCGTTTTTTAATGAATTTTCATTTTTAGGATGTAAAAAATGAATTTTATGAATCATAAAGTCTATTTTTATTAAAGTATATTGAATTTACCCCTCATTTTATTGCTTAATGTTTCCAACAGGACATCAGGGCCACCTAAAAAATTAGAGAATAATATTATGAAAAAGTCGTTTATTGAAAAGCAGCAGCAAATCAGTTTCGTGAAATCTTTCTTTTCCCGTTTGCTGGAAAGCAAACTGGGTCTGATCGAAGTACAAGGGCCAATTCTAAGTTGTTTGGGAGATGGTATTCAGGACAACTTGTCTGGTCATGAAAAAGCTGTTCAGGTAAAAGTTAAAACTTTACCGGATTCAACTTTCGAAGTAGTGCATTCATTGGCTAAATGGAAACGTAAAACACTGGGTCGTTTTGGCTTTCAAGCTGAACAAGGGCTTTACACTCACATGAAGGCATTACGTCCGGATGAGGATCGCTTAACACCAATCCATTCTGTTTATGTTGATCAATGGGATTGGGAAAAAGTGATGGGAGATGGGCAACGCTCACTTGCTTATCTTAAACAGACAGTAGGTAAAATTTACGAAGCAATAAAAGAAACAGAAAAAGCTGTCAGTAAAGAGTTTGGTCTGGCACCGTTCCTGCCAGATCAAATTCACTTTGTTCATAGTGAAACGCTTCTGAGTCGTTATCCGGATCTGGATGCAAAAGGCCGTGAACGTGCTATTGCTAAAGAATTAGGTGCTGTTTTCCTCATCGGTATTGGTGCGAAATTATCTGATGGTCAATCTCATGATGTGCGTGCGCCTGATTATGATGACTGGACGACACCAAACTGTGATGGTTTTTTCGGTCTAAACGGTGACATCATTGTCTGGAACCCTGTTTTGGAAGATGCGTTTGAGATCTCTTCTATGGGTATCCGTGTTGATGCAGAAGCGCTGGAGCGTCAGTTATCACTGACTGGTGATGAAGAGCGTTTACAATATGATTGGCATCAGGCGTTACTTAAAGGCGACATGCCACAGTCGATTGGTGGTGGTATTGGCCAATCCCGTTTAGTGATGTTACTGTTGCAAATGAAACATATCGGTCAGGTTCAATGCAGTATCTGGTCACCTGAAGTACGCGAAACTGTAGAAGATATGCTTTGATTCCATTAGTGACGCCATTTTCGTAGTAAACGGCTTTTAAGTCCGGTATCAAAGCGCCAGATATGATCGAATATCCGCATAATATCGGGCTTACCATATTGGGACATGGAGACCGCATGGAAGCGGTGTTGCTGATGCAGTTGCAGATTTTTTATCTGATGGATTAGTGAGTCCGGCAAACGCTGGGCAATGAAATCTGAGATAACAACGGCATCAGCATCTTTCCAACGTTGTTCTTCCATTTTTTCTATTGTGTTTGTCAGACAGAAAGCGAGATCCGTCCCTCCCCTGAAAGTCTGGCTGAGAAAACGAATAGCCTGTTCCAGACCATCTGGTGAAGATAGCTCATAGTGCACAATTTCTGTCGTAAATAGCATGATATGGCAGTTACGATTATCAGCTAGAGCAATGCGTAACAGTGCCAGACAAAAGGCTTTAGCACATTTCTCATTGAATCTCCCCATAGAACCGGAAGTATCTACACAGATAATAAATGGTCCTCGTGGTTTTTCTTCCTGGCTATAATGAGTGACCGGCTGCAATGTTGTTTTTTCTCGCCAGTTATCACCTTGTAAGCGATAGGTCAGGAGTTTTTTTTCCACTAATTTGCGATAAAATTCATATTCCAAATCTTCAATTCCTAATATCGCCAATTCTATTGGCAATAGACGCAAAATATCATCACTTTGTCCGATTCCATTCACCTGTTCAGGAACGGTATCGGGTGTTCGTTCGATTGTGGTAAATGGTTCGAAAAAATGATTTTCCTGTGGTTTTGATTTTGCAGATTGGCTGCGTCCAAGTAATTGAGCTAATTTTTCCAGTTCCGGCTGTTGGCGAAGAAATTCACTATAGCGGATCAATAACTGCTTATCATTTTGGGAATGATTTAACTGACTTTTACTCATGTCCCATAACCGGCCTGCTGCCCTATCATTTTCACTAAAAATAGGATCAAGATTACCGCTTAGTGTCAGCCTTTGCTGTAGTTCTGCTAGTAATTGCTCTTTTTCTTGTTCCAGCAATTGCTTATGGAAGGTTGTGGTTTGCAGGATCAAACTGATCCTCCATCGTTGAATAAATAGAGTTTGCAGTGTATTTGAATTAGCAATAGTGTTGGTTGCGAGTTTCTGGGCTTCTTCACTAAAAGGGGATTCGATTCGGTTCAGGGTTTCTAAAATGTCGGGAAGTTTAAGGTAAAAATGATTTGTATTGGCAGAGAGGAATTGTTGATATAACTGAAATTCTTCTGCCAGAGTTGCAGGGATGAGAGTTTCTTTAATCCTGTGCTGTAAATCGTGTTTCCAGCCGGGGATATCTTTTAATAGTGCACGTTTCAAACGCGGGTGTTTTTCAAAAAAGATAGCTAACTGAGGGGAAGCTAGAAGCGTTAATATGATCTCTTCTATTATCTCTCCTTCGTTTATTGATAGTAAAAGATCGAGGGTTGTCAGACTAATCATTTAATTAGTTACCCATTTTTATTTTGAATTGATTAATTTTATCGGCTAATTGGATAAAACTTTGCTCTATCGTAGCAAGCCAATGATTTTCAATAAATAGACATGGCCGATGTTGATTAAACAGTTGATGTTGGTGATGGATTTCTTGATTAATTTTTTCCAATTTTTCCAGCCACTCGCTGTTTTCTTCCTTTTGCTGATACTGACGGCTTGGTAAATATAGCGTGGATGAACGACGGCTGATATCAAAAATCTCTGGCTGATGTGCTGAATTAATTTCGGCTGCTATGTTTTGTGGAAAACCAATGCCGTTCAGACGGGCTGATAGCTCTCCGCCTTTGCTTATCCAAATATTCAACGCTTTTTTTTCCAATTCAATGAAATTGACTTTAATATCATGGAGATGAAGAGGTGTATGTAGGAATAGAATCAAATTTTCTTCATTGATATGATCGGGTAGTGAATATTGTATTTTGTGTCCAAACCGACGGGTTTGTTTTTCCAGTTTTAGCGCCTGCTGATCATTTTTATCCTGACGGGCTTGAGTCCATTGGTGATAGAGCGAATCAATTTGTTGAGATAATATTCTTTGCTGGTATGCCTGTTCGATCATGAGAGTATTCAGGTACTGAGGTAATAATTTAAAAGAGTGGAGATCATGCCACAAACAATCTTTTAGCAATATTAAATCAAGAGGGGATATTTCTTTTCTACCATTAAAGAAAGCACTGGCTTGTAATAAATGAATGGCTTTCTTCCAGCGCCGATCTGAAACGTAAGGTGAATGCTCTATTGTATCAAGTTGCTGGCGTAAATGATAAATAATATCAAAACAACTATTTGGTAAAATTACTTTATCAATCTCCTTTTGCCATTGGTGAAATTCCTCACTTGTTATCTGAATGTCTGCCGGGACGGGGTTATCATTTTCATTTTTGTGGCTAGTGAGTAACGCTCGGAAATTCTTTTTATCCTGAATTTTATCTAACCAAATACGAATTAGCATTCTGTCATAGAGCGCTTCCAGACTGTTATCTGCTTCAGGCAGCTCATTGGATGCTGCTATAAGTAATCGCATTGGAATTTTCTCTTCTATATCCCCATTTCTGAATTTTCTTTCATTAATTGCAGTCAGTAGGGTATTTAGAATTGCCGGACCGGCTTTCCATATTTCATCAAGGAAGACAATTTCAGTTTCAGGTAAATATCCGTTGGTTAGGCGTTGGTAACGTCCTTCTTCTTTCAGTGCTTGGATAGAAAGAGGACCGAAAATTTCTTCGGGGGTTGAGAAGCGAGTCATCAGATATTCAAATGCTCTGGCATCACGAAACGCAAATTTCAATCGGCGGGCTATCAAGCTTTTTGCAATACCTGGAGGACCGAGTAGAAAGACGCTTTCCCCACACAATGCCGCTAGCAAACATAAACGAATAGTCTGTTGTCTTTCATACAGACCATTTTCCAGATAGTGACTTAAGCAAACTATTTTTTCTGCTAACAACATAATTCGTACCAATATTATCTGTTGGATTAGATAAAACCTAATTAGCCTTCTCCATAGATTTTAATCATTATTTGTTGGTGTAGACAATATTTACCTTAAAAATCGATTCAGCATAACATATTCAATAAGTTAACGTTTGTTTTCGTTTTTTTTATTATCGAAACGTTTCGATAGCGATCACACTTTTGTATCACTAATGTTGTATTTTAAATATTACTTTCTATATTACTAAATAGCGAAACGTTTCGCTAATGGAATAAAAAAATGAAAAAAGGTGTATTACTTAATTCTGAAATTTCAGCCGTAATTTCTCAGCTAGGGCATACTGACCAGATTACAATTGGTGATGCTGGATTACCAATTCCTTCTTTAGCCCAGCGGATTGATTTAGCGCTAACCCAGGGAATTCCCAGTCTTATATCCGTTCTTAATGTCGTTACACAAGAAATGCAGATTGAAGCTGCATTTTTAGCTGAGGAGATCATTGAGCATAATCCTTTGATACATCAATTAATATTAACTCAAATTAAAGAGCTTGAGAAACAGCAAGGGAATTCAATTACTGTAGACTATATTATTCATAATATGTTGAAAGAGAAAACAAAACATAGCCGAGCGGTGATTCGTACTGGAGAGCATTCTCCTTATGCAAATATTATCCTTTGTGCTGGTGTGACTTTCTGAGGTAATTATGCAGCCTGTATTGGAACTAAAAGGAATTAGTAAATCTTTTCCTGGTATCAAAGCATTATCTGGTGCGGCACTACGTGTTTATCCGGGTAAAGTGATGGCACTGGTAGGGGAGAATGGTGCAGGTAAATCCACGATGATGAAAGTGTTGACTGGGATATATACCAGAGATACAGGCACGGTTCATTACTTAGGAAAAGAAGTGATTTTTTCTGGTCCTAGATCCTCTCAGGAAGCGGGGATCGGGATTATCCATCAGGAATTAAATCTTATTCCCCAACTGACTATTGCTGAAAATATTTTCCTGGGGCGCGAATTTGTTAATAAATTCGGTGCGATTGACTGGAGAAAAATGTATCAGGAAGCAGCTCGTCTGTTAAAAAAATTGAATCTGAGTTACAGCAGTCACCGTTTAGTCGCTGAACTTTCTATCGGTGATCAACAAATGGTTGAAATTGCTAAGGTGCTGAGTTTTAAATCCAAAGTTATCATTATGGATGAGCCGACTGATGCGTTGACCGATACAGAAACTGAATCATTATTTCGCGTAATACGTGAACTAAAATCTCAGGGATGCGGTATTGTTTATATCTCCCATCGTTTGAGAGAAATTTTTGAAATTTGCGATGATGTGACGGTATTTCGTGATGGGCAATTTATTGGTGAAAAGCCGGTAAAAGAGCTAAAAGAAGAGACTCTTATTGAAATGATGGTTGGGCGAAAACTGGAAGATCAGTATCCTCGCCTGAATTTACCTCGGGGAAAAAAACGACTTGAGGTTAAGCAGATTTCTGGTCCCGGTGTAACAAATGCCAGTTTTTCCCTTTATAGAGGGGAAATTTTGGGTATATCAGGGTTAATGGGGGCTGGCCGCACTGAATTGATGAAAATTATTTATGGTGCGTTGCCGAAAACTCAAGGACAAATCACACTGGATGGAATTCCCATTGTAATTCGTAGCCCTCAGGATGGGTTAGGTTGTGGGATTGTTTATATTTCAGAAGATCGTAAACGTGATGGCTTAGTTTTGGGAATGTCAATTAAAGAGAATATGTCTCTTACTGCCTTACGTTATTTCAGTAACCGGTTAGGTGGTCTTAATCATAAAGAAGAACAGAATGCTGTTAGTGACTTTATTAAATTGTTTAGTATCAAGACACCTTCAATGGGACAAGCTATTGGTTTACTTTCTGGTGGTAATCAGCAAAAAGTAGCCATTGCCCGAGGATTAATGACCAGACCAAAAATTCTTATTCTGGATGAACCTACGCGTGGTGTAGATGTTGGTGCAAAAAAAGAAATTTATCAGTTGATTAATCAATTCAAGAAAGAGGGGTTAAGCATTATTCTCGTTTCTTCTGAAATGCCAGAAATTATAGGAATGAGTGATCGTATTTTGGTTATGTGTGAAGGCCAAATCAGCGGAGAATTTTTCACTGAACAGGCAACTCAAGAAGTTTTGATGGCAGCGGCTGTGGGCAAACAATATGGGGCGATTCAGGAGTAACTCAGTATGAATTCTAATATATTACCGACATTTAAACGTTGGTTTACTAAAGAGTGGTTACTGAAACAAAAGTCACTGATTGCATTGTTAGTGCTGATAGCAGTAGTTTCTTCTCTTAGCCAAAATTTTTTCACTTTAAATAATTTGTTTAATATTCTGCAACAAACATCGGTCAATGCCATTATGGCCGTTGGGATGACATTAGTTATTTTGACATCGGGTATTGACCTGTCTGTTGGTTCATTGCTTGCGTTAACCGGTGCAGTAGCTGCTTCATTGGTTGGTACGGAAGTTAATGCTTTAATGGCTATCGTGAGTGCTTTGGTTTTAGGTGCTGCAATTGGTGCTTGTACAGGAATAATAGTTGCTAAAGGTAAGGTGCAGGCTTTTATTGCCACTCTAGTCATGATGTTATTACTTCGTGGAATAACCCGTGTCTATACTGATGGTAGCCCAATAAATACAGGATTCAGTGATAATGCGGATCTGTTTGGCTGGTTTGGTATTGGTCGACCATTGGGAATTCCTACTCCAGTATGGCTGATGTTGATAGTTTTTGTTATCGCATGGTATATCCTGCATCACACTCGATTAGGTCGTTATATTTATGCTTTGGGAGGGAATGAATCGGCTACCCATTTGTCTGGTATCAATATCGATAAAATTAAAATTATCGTTTACTCCTTATGCGGCTTATTGACGGCGTTGGCAAGTATTATTGAAGTTGCTCGTCTTTCTTCTGCTCAACCTATGGCGGGGGGAGGTTATGAATTAGATGCTATTGCTGCCGTAGTACTGGGAGGAACTCGCCTGGCTGGTGGTAAGGGATTAATTATTGGTACTCTGATTGGTGCGCTAATCCTCGGTTTTTTAAACAATGGCTTAAACTTATTAGGTATTTCTTCTAACTATCAGATGATTGTTAAAGCAATTGTAATATTGTTGGCAGTTCTGGTTGATAACAAAAGTGGTAAATAACCTCCCTCTACAGGAAATAACACGATGAAAGTGAAGAAATTAGTAACAATTTTATCTGCTGTTGCGCTAAGTATGACTGTAAGTGTAAAGACATTGGCGAAAGACACTATCGCGTTAGTCATTTCTACACTGAATAATCCATTCTTTGTCACAATGAAAGATAGCGCTCAAAAAGAGGCGGATAAGTTAGGCTATGACCTGATTGTGTTGGATTCTCAGGATAATCCAGCGAAAGAATTAGCTAATGTTCAGGATTTGACGGTACGTGGTACTAAACTCATGCTAATTAACCCGACTGACTCCGATGCTGTTGGTAATGCCATTATTATGGCTAACAATGCAAAAATTCCGGTCATTACTCTAGATCGGATAGCGAATAAAGGTACTGTTGTCAGTCATATTGCTTCTGATAACCGTTTGGGGGGTAAAATAGCGGGTGATTTTATCGCCGAAAAACTGGGGAATGGAGCTAAAATTATTCAGCTAGAAGGTATTGCCGGTACTTCTGCTGCCCGTGAACGTGGTGAAGGGTTTAATAAGGTAGCACAGGAAAATAAATTCAATGTGTTAGCTAGTCAGCCTGCTGATTTCGATCGTACCAAGGGACTGAACGTTATGCAGAACTTACTGACGGCTCATCCGGCTGTGCAAGCTGTATTTGCTCAGAATGATGAGATGGCGTTGGGTGCTTTGCGTGCTTTACAGACAGCAGGTAAAAGCGATGTATTAGTTGTTGGTTTTGATGGTACTGGAGATGGTATCAAAGCTGTTCAAAGTGGAAAACTCGGTGCGACAATCGCTCAGCGTCCTGATCAAATTGGTATCGTTGGTGTTCAGACTGCAAATAAAGTGCTGAAAGGCGAAAAAGTTGAAGCCGTCATCCCTGTGGAATTGGAGTTAGTTATTAAAAAATAAATCGATATTACTGTGCCGTTACTCATTAATGGTGACGGCATAATTGAAAAGGAATAAATGTAATGAGTACAGCAAAACTTGCGGTGCTTGGCAGCATTAATGCTGACCATATTTTGAATCTTAAGTCGTTCCCTCGTCCGGGGGAAACGGTGATCGGGGAACAATATCAGGTTGCTTTTGGTGGTAAAGGTGCTAATCAAGCAGTAGCAGCAGGCCGCAGCGGTGCTGACATTACATTTATCGCTTGTGTTGGTGAGGACGATATTGGTTTTCGTATCTGTCAGCAATTAGTAAAGGATAATATTAAAACTTCTGGCATTGAAGTGATTAAAGGAGAAACAACGGGTGTAGCATTGATTTTCGTTAATCAGCAAGGTGAAAACGTTATTGGTATCAATGCAGGCGCTAATGCAGCGCTAACACCGGAATATTTCTATCGCTACCAAAATATTATTGAGCAAGCAGATGCATTGTTAATGCAACTTGAGTCTCCATTGGAAACAGTACAACTTGCTGCAACAATAGCTAAACAAAATAATACAAAAGTAATACTCAATCCGGCACCGGCCCTAAAATTATCTGATCAATTGCTCTCGCTGGTGGATATCATTACACCGAATGAAACTGAAGCGGAATATCTCACTGGAATTAAAGTAGAAAATGACTCAGATGCGGAAAATGCGGCTCAAGTACTGCATGATAAAGGGATTGAAACGGTAATTATCACATTGGGTAGCCGTGGTGTGTGGTTAAGTGAAAGAGGTCAGAAGGGAAAAATTGTTCCTGGATTTAAAGTTAACGTTGTAGATACTGTTGCGGCAGGAGATACTTTCAACGGTGCACTGATGACAGCATTATTGGAAAGAAAATCCATATTATCTGCCATACGATTTGCTCATTCTGCTGCTGCGATAGCAGTAACCCGTCAGGGTGCTCAGCCTTCTGTCCCGTGGCGAAATGAAATTGATGCATTTTTAACTGAACAGGACTAACTGTGGCTACAATGAAAGATGTTGCTCGTTTTGCAGGCGTTTCTACATCAACTGTATCTCATGTTATTAATAATAATCGTTATGTCAGTGATGGTGTGAAAAAGAAAGTTAATGATGCAATTGATCAATTGAATTATGCACCATCAGCGCTTGCACGAAGTCTTAAAATCAAGCAAACCAAAACCATTGGTATGCTGGTAACGACCAGTAATAATCCTTTTTATGCTGAAATTGTAAGAGGGGTTGAACGAAGCTGTTATGAGCGTGGTTACAGCCTTATCTTGTGTAATACAGAGGGTGATGCCAAACGAATGGATTACAGCATGGAAACTTTGCTGCAAAAGCGAGTAGATGGGGTGCTGATTATGTGTACTGAAAATCAACACAGTTCCTGCGATGTTTTGCGTCGTTATCCTCCTTTACCTATGGTTATGATGGATTGGTCTCCATTTGATATTGTCAGCGATATTATTCAGGACAATTCCTTGTTAGGGGGGGAGATAGCGACTAATCACCTTATTAGCTGTGGTTTTAAAAAAATAGCCTGTATTGCAGGTCCACAAGATAAAACACCTGCTAATCATCGATTAAAGGGATATAGAAAGGCAATGGCAAATGCTGGTCTTATTATTCCTGACGGATATGAAATTTATAGTGATTTTGAATTTGTTGGTGGTTTTGAATCAATGCAGAAATTACTACAACATCCAGAACCACCAGAAGCTGTTTTTGCTGGAAATGATGCAATGGCTGTTGGCGCTTATCAGGCTCTGTACCAAGCAGGGCTTTCTGTGCCGGATGATATTTCTATCATAGGTTATGATGATATCGACCTTGCCCCTTATATGATTCCACCGTTGACAACCATTCATCAGCCAAAAGATGAATTAGGAAAGTTAGCTGTTGATACTTTGCTTTATCGGATGGATAACCCAAAAAGTGATCCTAAATTATTAGTATTAACTCCGACACTGATTGAACGTAGTTCGGTTTCTCGTTCTTAAGTGTTCTTTTTCTTGATCATGTTATCTCCATCTTCCTTATGTAATAGCAGGAAGGTGGAAGAAGAGAGTAAAGTGATTATTCCTACGGTAATAAAAGTGTTGTGGAAGCTATCAATGGTTGTTCCATAATGTATGGATTCATAGAAACGGAGAATAGCTGCACTTACCGCAACACCGAAGCTAATAGATAACTGCTGAGTTACCGCTAATAAACTATTTCCTGAACTGGCATTATTATCGGTCAGATCAGCAAGAGTAATGGTATTCATCGAAGTAAATTGAATGGATACAGCCATGCCTAGAAAGAATAGTGGAATAGACAAAAGAACAGCGTACATTTCTGGTGATTGTAGTGAAAATTGAGCAATCATTAATCCAATGATGATTGTTATGCTAACCAGCGTCTTACGATATCCAAAGCGAGTTAATACATTAGTAACGAAAGATTTGGCTATAACAGAACCAATAGCTGTTGGTGCCATCATCATTCCGGCAATAATCGCTGAGTAGCCAAATCCAACTTGTAGCATCAAAGGCATCAGAAAAGGAATACATCCAGTTCCCAGGCGTGTAACAAGATTACCTATAATACCGATAGAGAATGTACGAATACTGAATAATTTCAGACTGATAAGGGGTTGGGTTTGTCTTCTGGCATGCATTAGATAACCAAATAATATTATAAAACCACCAACCATAATTGTCAGAGGTATATAGCCTGGTAACGCACTCTCCCCTAGTAAATCTAAACTGACAGAAACCATTATTAAACTCAGTCCAAAAAGTATAAAACCGAAAAAATCGAATGAACGTTTTGGCATTGTAAAATTCGGCATATGCTTTTTAGCATAAATAATCCCCAATAAACCGATTGGGATATTGATAATAAATATCCAGTGCCAGGTAGCATAAGTGACTAATAACCCACCGAGCATGGGACCAAGAATTGGCCCTACTAACCCTGGCATGGTGACAAAATTCATAACGGGTAGAAGTTTGCTGCGTGGGTACGCACGTAATAGAGCAAGACGAGCAACTGGCATCATCATTGCGCCACCAATTCCTTGAATTACACGAGAAACAACTAGAAAGGCTAAATTACCTGACAAAGCACAGGCTAGGGAGCCTAAAGAAAACAAGGATACAGCAAACATAAATATCCGGCGGGTACCGAAACGATCTGCTAACCAGCCACTGACTGGAATTAACAAAGCAACAGTCAGAGTATAGCTGACAACTGCAGATTGCATCGCCAGAGGTGAATGTTTGAGGCTTTCAGCAATAGCGGGCAATGCTGTGTTGAGAATTGTTGCATCTAAAGCTTGCATAAAGAAAGCTATTGCAGCAATCCAGGGTAGCCCCGCCATATTACGAGCGGTTTTTACCATTAATAATCCTGCTTATTTTATCTAGCTAATGTTTGGTTGGATATTAATCTAATACACTACTATATAAGATCATTCGCGTTCTGTTAATAACTTTTGACAAGCGAGAAGTGCGCTGTAACTGTCACCTTGGGTGATAGAATTAACAATTGTTTTATGAGCTTCCAGTTGTACAACTTTATCGGAAATAATAGCTTCAAAGTAATTCTGATAAACCAGATTAAATAAGTTGGCAAAAGAGCATAAGAATGGATTTCCACAAGATTTGTAAATGGTATAGTGAAACTGGTAATCAATCTCTATCCATTTTTCCCGGTTAAAATTTTCTTTTAGTAGATACATTTCATCTATTACCTGTAATAGCTGCTTCTTTTGTTGTGATGTGGCATTTTGTGCCGCAAGAAAGCAAGCTTGTGGTTCTATTGCTAATCTTACTATATGGAAATGTTCGACCACTTGACTAAGGTTGTCACGATTCATCCACCACTTTAATAAATCCTGATCAAGGAAATTCCAATGAATCGTTGGCATGATTCGAGTACCAATACGTGGGCGAGGTAATAGCATACCTTTGGCTACAAGTATTTTTATTGCTTCACGAACAGATGTTCTGCTGACGTTAAATTGTTCAGCGAGTTCTATTTCACCAGGAAGGATAGTTTCAGCTTTATATTCACCAGACAAAATCTGTTGTCCGATTTTTTCAGCTAGAAGATAAGAAAGGTTTTTCTGGGAAGCTTTTCTTTGTTCTTTAAAGTGCATAGTAGATTTGAACCCTTTCCCGCATTTGTCTATTGAATAGTACTTTAGTTTGGGAATAATTATTGTCGATGCCATCAATTTTGTATAAAAAAAACGCAAAAGTGCGGGTTTTGTTGAAAAAAACTGCGAATAAAAGTTTTTTTTAAATAAACGCTTGCCAGCGCCAAAGAACTCCCTATAATGCGCCACCACTGACCGACACAACGCTGATAAACATTGTGAGGTCGGGCAGAGAACCAGCCAATAAGCGCTTGACTCTGC